>NZ_JBFPNN010000008.1:0-810426 GCF_040815675.1 Microbacterium sp. LMI1-1-1.1
CCCCGGCCCCCCCCCCCGCCGGCGGCCCCCCGGCCCACACCCCCCCGCCCCCCCGGACCGGGGGGGCGGGCCGGCCGCGGCGTCCCCCCCCCGGCCCCCCCCCCCCCCCCCCCCCCCCCCCCCCCCCCCCCCGGGGCGGCGCGCCGGGAGGGGCGCCTCAGGCGGTCAGCACCCCCGCAGACTGTGCGACGACGAGGCGATCGCCGTCCCAACCCACCGGCAACGGGTCGGTGATCCCCCCGACGAAGCCGCCGGTCGGACCGACGTTGCGGAACGCGAGCAGCTGCCACGCTCCGGAGCGGTCGCGGATCAGGCGACCGACGTACAGGTCGTCGTCGGTGATCGGCTGCGCGGCGGAGATGTCGAACGGACCGAGCACGCTGTCGGCCGGTACGGCCCACACGGCGCCGCGCGGGTGGCGGACGCGGACCGCCTCGGTCGCCTGCGCGGGCATGCACGAGAACAGCAGCACCGCGCGGCCGTCGACCTCCTCGACCTGGGTGACCTCGAGCTGACCGAAGCCCTCGTCCGAGGGTTCGCTGACGGGCGGGCGGAGCTCCCACCGCTCGAGGTCCGGCGACACCGCGTGCGCGACGACACCGCGGCCGTTGAGCGAGCCGTGCGTGGCGCGGGCGGTCACGTACATGTGCCAGCCGTCGCCGTTCGGGTCGGCGAAGACCCACGGGTCGCGGAACGCCTCGTCGTGCCACTGGGTGGAGTCGAGGCGCTCGTAGTGGATGCCGTCGGCCTCCAGTACCGGGTTGGCCGGGTTCTTGTGCCACGTGTAGAGGTCGTCACTGGTGGCGTAGCCGACGCGCTGCACGTTGCGGCCGTCGTCGCCCAGGCGCGAGCCGGTGTAGAAGAGGAACCAGGTGCCGTCCTGGCGGCGGACCGTCGAGCCGGTCCAGGTGGCCAGCGCGTCGAAGTCGTCGACCCCGCCGCGGACGAGGGCGTCGGCGACGCGCTCCCATGACACGAGATCGGTCGAGACGGCGTGCCCGATCGACGCGCGGTAGTGGCGGTCCTCCGGGTCGTGCAGGGCGCGCGAGGCGTAGAGGAAGAACAGGTGGAACTCGTCGCCGTCGTCGGCGAACCAGAAATCCCACACGTAGGAGTCGGCGAGGTCGAACACGTCAGGCACTCTCTTTCGGTGCAGCGCTGCGCTGCAGGTCTTGTCGGGTCGGGGGGTCCATGCCCTCGCGTCCGACCGTGATCGCTGCGGCGATCGCGGCGCGGTGGAGGAGGGGTGGCAGGGAGGCGTCGTCGAGGGCGCGGACGGCGGCGCGCATGTCCTCGACGTCGCCGGAAAGGTCCAGGATGCCGTCGAGCAGCGCTCCCATGAAGGTGTCGCCGGCGCCGACGGTGTCGACGACGCGGGTCGCGACGGCGGGGATCTCGACGTGCCCGTGCGCGGTCACGCCGAGGGAACCTTCTCCGCCGTCGGTGATGACGGCGAGTCCGGCGCCGCGGGCGACCCAGGCGCGCGCGACCTCGACGGCGGGGACGCCGGGGTAGAGCCACTCCGCGTCCTCCGCGCTGGCCTTCACGACGTCGCTCAGCGCGACGATCGCCTCGACGCGCGCGCGGGCGTCCTCCACGCCGGCGGTCAGCGCCGGGCGGATGTTCGGGTCGTAGCTCACGAGAGCGGTGGAACGGGCGCGCTGGGCGGCGGCGCGCACTTCGTCCGCCCCGGGAGCGAGCGTGGCCGCGACGGAGCCGGTGTGGAAGATCCGGGCGGCCGGGACCTCGACGGGCGTCGGCAGCACCCAGTCGATGTCGAAGTCGTAGGCGGCATCCCCGTTCCCGTCGATCACGGCGCGGGCGGTCGCCGTGCGGGCCGGTGCCCCCGCGGAGTGCAGGGAGACCCCGGATGCCGCCAGCCACTCCTCCAGGACGCGCCCGCGCTCGTCGGGGGCGACGCGGGCCACGAGAGCGGCGCGACGCCCGAGCCGGCCGAGGGCGACCGTGACGTTGGCAGGGCTCCCGCCGGGGCGCTCGGCCGCCCCGGCGGAAGTGGTGACGATGTCGATCAGCGCCTCGCCGAGGACCACGACATCGAGCTCGCTGCTCATCCCTTGACCCCGCTCGCGGCGATGCTGCTGACGAATGCGCGCTGGAAGACCAGGAACACGATCAGAACGGGGAGGGTGATGAGGGACGTGTAGGCCATGACCTCGCCCCAGGCGGTGTTGAGCTGGAAGAAGTACTGCATGCCGACCATGACGGGACGCAGCTCCTCCTTTTGGACGACCATCAGCGGCCAGAGGTACTGGTTCCACGCCGGCAGGAAGGTGAGGATCGCCACCGTCGCGAACGCCGGACCAGACAGGGGGACGATGATGCGGCGGTAGATGGTGAACCAGCTCGCCCCGTCGATGCGCGCCGCCTCGTCGAGGGAGGTGGGGATCGTCGAGAAGTACTGCGCGAACAGGAAGATCGAGAAGGCGTTCGCGATGAACGGCACGATCTGCACCTGGTAGGTGTTCAGCCAGCCGAAGTCGTACTTCAACAGGCCGCCCTCCATGACGAGGGTGGGCAGCTGGTTGACCCAGTAGACCATCGGGACCGCGATCGTCTCGAAGGGGACGATGAGCGTCGCGATGACGAGGGCGAGGACGACGACGCGTCCCTTCCACCGCAGGCGGGAGAGGGCGAAGCCGGCGAGCGAGTTCACGATCAGGCCGAGACCCACCGTCAGGACGGTGACGAGGATCGAGTTGAACAGGAACTGCCCCACCGGCACACGCTCGAAGACGCCGAAGTAGTTGTCCAGGCTGATGTCACCCGTCGGCAGGAACGCGGCGGGGGAGTCGATGTCCTGCAGGATCTGCGCGTCGGGCTTCAGGCTCGAGACGAACATGAAGACGAGCGGGAACAGGAAGAACACGGCCAGGACCGACATCGACACGTAGGTGAGGATGCGGCCCGTCCGGCCCTCGGCCGTGCGGGTGCGCGGACGGGCGGGCGCGGCCGAGCGCGGGGAGCGGTGCGGGCGCGTGGCGCGCGACGGGCGCTCGAGGATGCCGGTCATGTCAGTTCTTCTCTCGGGTGAGCCAGCGCTGGATGAGGGCGATGATCAGCACGGCGACGAAGAACAGGAGCGAGATGGCGGCGGCATAGCCGATCTCCTGCTGCTCGTAGCCCTTGCGCACCGCGTGGAACACGACCGTGGAGGTCGAGTTGAGCGGGCCGCCCTGCGTCATGACGTCGACCTGGACGAACAGCCCGAGGGCGGCGATGGTGATCGTCACCAGGACGAAGACCATGGTGGGGCGCAGGCCCGGCCAGGTGACGTTGGTGAACTGGCGCCAGCGGCTCGCCCCGTCCATCCGGGCGGCCTCGTAGAGCTCCTCGGGGATGGTCTGCAGCCCGGCGAGCCAGATGATCATGTGGAAGCCCACGGCCTGCCAGATCGACAGCACGATGATCGCGCCGAGGGCGGTGCTCGGATCGTTCAGCCAGTCCGCGCCCTGCAGGGCGCCGAGCGTGAGCGTGTCGATCATCGAGTTGATCAGGCCGTCGCTCTGGTACATGAAGCGCCAGAGGATCGACACGACGACGATCGAGGTCACGACGGGGACGAAGAACACCACGCGGAAGAAGGTCGTGCCGCGCAGGCGCTGGTTGACGAGGATCGCCAGGAAGAGGCCGAGGCCGGCCTGCACCGGGACGACCACCAGGGCGAACAGGAAGGTGTTGAGCGCCGACTGCAGGAAGACCGGGTCGGCGGTGAAGGCCCGGAGGAAGTTGTCGAGGCCGACGAACCGCGGTGGGTTCGGGGAGATGAGGCGGGCGTTCGTGAACGACAGCGTGAACGCCAGCAGCACCGGGACGATGAGGAAGAGCAGGAGGAGGACGGCGGCGGGCGCCATCATCGCCAGGCCCGCCCACGTCTCGCGGCCGCGCGCGGAGCGGAAGCGGCTCAGGGATCGACGCGGCTGCTCCGCCGCGGCGACCGGAGGTGACACGGTCATCAGGTTCTTCTTTCGCGGGGTGCGGTGGGGACCCGGGCGGGTCCCCACCGCTGACGCGGCGTCAGTTCGCGCCGTAGCCGTCGTTGGACTCGATGTTGGTGTCGATCTCGGTGACCGCGGCATCCAGGGCCGACTGCACGTCGGCGCCGTTCATGATGTCCTTGGCCGCGGTCTCGAACGTGGTCGAGATCACCGCGTACGCGGGGGTCTCGGGACGCAGCACCGCGTACTCCTTCGAGAACTCCGCGAACGGACGCAGCGCGCCGTCGGTGGAGTTGAAGTACTTCGACGCCTCGGTCGCGGCCTCGGTGGCCGGGATGACGAGCTGCTCGTCGGCGAACTGGGTGATGTACTCGTCGTTGAAGCTGAACTCGAGGTACTCGCGGGCGCCGTCCGCGTCGTTGCACGAGGACGAGATGCCCCACTGCCACGAGCCGCCGCCGATCTTGGGCCCGTTGCCGAGGTCCGGCGGCGGGAGGATCAGCAGGTCGTCGCCGGCGGCGTCCACCGCGGCGAGACCGTTCCAGACGCCCGTGTAGCTGAGGGCGACCGTGCCGTCGACGAACTCCTGGTTGCCCACCGTGCCGCCGCTGTTCGCGTACCCGTCGGTGAACAGCTTCTGGAACCACTCGCCGAACTTCACGGCATCCGGTCCGTTCAGGGCGCCGTCCGCGGACAGCATGGTGTCGCGGTCGATGAGGTCGCCGCCGAAGCTCTGCAGGAAGGGGGAGTAGGCGTAGGGCCACCACTCGCCCTTGTCCTCGGCGCCGATGTCGATCGGGGTCTCGTAGCCGGCGGCCTTCAGCGTGGCGAGGGCGGCGTCGAACTCCGCCTCGTCCCAGGGCTCCTCGATGGACGGGATGCGGATGCCGTTGGCATCCAGGACCGACTTGCGGGCGAAGATGCCGAGGGCGGCGTCCCAGTACCCGGCCGAGTAGATCTCGCCGTCGTAGGTGCCGACCGCGGTGGGGAGCAGCTTGTCGGTGATGTCGGTGGAGATGTTCAGCGGCTGCAGGTAGTCGGCCCACGCCCAGTTCGGCATGATCGGGCCGTCCAGGTCGAGCAGGCAGGGGAGGTCGCCGGAGGCGGCGGCCGCCACGATCGCGTCGTTGTACGCGCCCTGCGGGAACGACTCGGTCTTGACCATGTAGGTGTCCTGCGAGGCATTGAACTCGCTGATGATCTTCTCGTAGACGGCGAGCTCGGCGGGGTTGCCCGCGGAGTGCGTCCACATCGTCAGCACGGTCTTGCCGTCCTCGGTGGTGGCACCGCCCTGACCGGCCTGACCGCAGCCGGTCAGCACCAGCGCGGCAGCGACGCCCGTGGCGGCGAGCGGGATGAAGGACTTCTTCATCGTGTTCCTTTCGGTGTGCGGCGACATCGCTGTCGCCATCGTGAGGGGCCGCGTGGGCGGCGTCAGTCCGTGGTCCTGGAGTCCCGCGCGCTGCCGAGGAGCGCGGGAGGGCCGACGGAAGCCCGACGAACGATCGGGCAGTCCATGAGGTGGGGGGAGTCGGAGGCCTCGCGGAGGCCGAGGGCGACCTCCATGGCCCAGCGGCCCATGGCCGCGTGAGGGAGCGAGACGGTGGTGAGCGGCGGGTCCAGCTCCGCCGCGATGAGCTGCTGGTCGTCGTAACCGACCACCGACAGGTCCTCGGGGATCCGGATGCCGTGACGGTGCGCCCACATGACGACACCGGCCGCGATGCGGTCGTTGAAGGCGAAGACGCCGGTGGGGCGCTGGTCCTCGGGGAGGCTCATGAGCGCGACGATCGCCGCCTGGCCTCCGGCCGCGGAGGTCTGGGCGAACACGCGCAGCGCGGGGTCGGGGGTGATGCCGGCCTCGACGAGGACGTCGCGGTAGCCCTCGAGGCGCAGCTGCGCGGCGATCGGACGGTCGTCGTCGCCGTCGTCGATGTACGCGATGCGCCGGTGGCCGGCGTCGACGAGCTCCTGCGCGGCCGCGCGACCGCCGGCGTAGTCGTCGGGGACGACGGCCGGGTAGCCGCCGTTCTCGGGGCGGCAGTCCAGGAACACCGTTCCGGCGGGCAGGCCCGCGGGCGCGGGGATGACCCGGTGGTACATGGAGGCGTAGACCATGCCGTCGACGCGGTGGTTGACGAGCGTGGAGATGGCGTCCGACTCGATCTCGGGGTGCCCGTCGGTGTCGACCAGGATGACGAGGCGGCTGTTCTCGCGCGCGACCTCCTGGGCTCCGGCGAGCATGCGGCCGGCGAACGGGGTCGTGGCGATCCGGTCCGAGACGAGGCCGATCGTGCCGGTCACGCGGGTGCGGAGGCTGCGGGCGATCGGGTTGGGGGAGTAGCCGACCTCGTCGGCGACGCGGCGGACACGGTCCTTGGTCTCGCTCGAGATGCGGGACTCGGCGTCGTTCAGAACGAGGGAGACGGTTGCGGGGGACACTCCCGCTGCTCGCGCGACGTCCGCGATGCGTACTCGGGCCATCCGTCTCACCCCTCATTGGATAATCGATTTACCTTGCTGATAAACCGATTTATCAGCGACCGAAATCAGTGTGAGGTCTGCCGTCCCCCGCTGTCAAGTAACGGTCGCGCAACGGTGCCCCGTGGCATCCCTCGGCGCCGCCGAAGCGCCTCGCGCCGTCGACGGCCCGCGGCCCGACACCGCCCGGCCCGGGCGCGCGGCGGGGCGGCGCGGACCGAGCGGGCGGGCCGGCGGGAGGGGGATGCCGCTAGCGCGGGTCGCCGCCCAGGGGGCCGACCGCGGGGATGGGCCCGCCGTCGTCGGCACCGGTCCGGCGGGCGCGGGCGATCGCGTTGCCGAGGTGGTAGATGACGAGGGCCGCGACGGAGCCGAGCACGATCGCGCCCAGCTGGAAGTCGCCCCACTGCATCGAGAACCCGGCGATCGCGAGCACGAGGGCGACGGCGCCGGTGTACTGGTTGACCGGGCGCGAGAAGTCGACGCGGTTGTCCACCCAGATCTTGATGCCGATGATCCCGATGAGGCCGTACAGCGCGGTGGTCACGCCGCCGAGCACCCCCGGCGGGATGGTGTTGAACACGGCGCCGACCTTCGGCGACAGGCTCAGCAGGATCGCGGTCAGGCCGGCGATCCAGTAGACCGCCGTCGAGTACACGCGGGTCGCGGCCATCACGCCGATGTTCTCGCCGTACGTCGTGGTGCCCGATCCGCCGAACGCGCCCGCGAGGGTGGTGGCCGCGCCGTCCGCGATGAGCGCGCGTCCGGTGGAGCGGTTCACCGTGGCATCCGTCATCGCCGCGACGCCGCGGACGTGACCGACGTTCTCGGCGACGAGCACGAGCACCACCGGGAGGAACATGGCGATGACCGACCAGGTGCGGGGAGAGGCGAAGTCCGGCACCTCGAAGGTCGGCAGCCCGAGCCACGGGGCCGCGCCGACGGCGGCGAAGTCGATGAGCTGCTCGCCGGTGGTGAGCTGCAGCAGCACGGTCGCGGCGTAGCCGATGATGACGCCGAGGAAGATCGAGATGCGCCCGAGGAAGCCGCGGAACAGCACGCTGAACAGGATGACGGCGACGAGGGTGATCGTGCCGGGCAGCGGCTGCTGCTGGAAGCTCTGCCACGCCACCGGTGCGAGGTTGAAGCCGATGAGCGCGACGATCGCCCCCGCGACGACGGGCGGCATCACGCGGTCGACCCACTGCAGGCCGACGAACTGCACGAGCACGCCGATGGCCGCGAGCAGCACGCCCACGGCGACGATGCCGGCGAGCGCCGAGCCCATGCCGGCGGTCGCGGTGGCCGCGGTGACCGGGGCGATGAACGCGAACGACGATCCGAGGTAGCTGGGGAGGCGGTTCCGCGTCACCAGCAGGAAGAGCAGGGTGCCCACGCCCGAGAACAGCAGCGTCGTCGAGACCGGGAAGCCGGTGAGGACCGGCACGAGGAACGTCGCGCCGAACATGGCGATGACGTGCTGCAGACCGATGGCGACGGTGGCGCCCCAGTTCAGCCGTTCGGACGGGCCGACGACGGCCCCGGGCTCGACGGTCCGGCCGTCGCCGTGCAGCTTCCACGAGAACATGGGGCTCCTTTTCGAGGGATGGATGCCGCCGAGATCACGTGATCCCGGCGAGAGCACACGCTCCGTCGCTCCCGACCGTGTGCTCTCGGCGAGATCGCGTGATCTCGACGGCGAGGGAGGGGCGGGGCGGCCGCGGGGCGGGCGGGGCGGGTCAGGTCAGGAGGTCGAGCAGGCGGGCGTACCGCTCGCGGGTCCGCTCCACGACGTCGTCCGGCAGCGCGGGCGGCGTCCCCTGCTTGTCCCAGTGGGCGGCGAGCCAGTCGCGGACGATCTGCTTGTCGAAGCTCGCCATGCGCTCGGCCGGGGTGGTCCCGGACCGCCAGGCCGCGGCATCCCAGTATCGGGACGAGTCGGAGGTCAGCACCTCGTCGGCCAGGGTGAGGACGCCGTCGGCGTCGAAGCCGAACTCGAACTTGGTGTCGGCGAGGATGAGGCCGCGCTCTTCCGCCGTGGCCGCGGCCCGGCGGTAGATCTCGAGCGACAGGTCGCGCAGCGCGGTCGCGGTCTCCGCGCCGACGAGCTCGACGGAGCGCTCGAACGTGATGTTCTCGTCGTGCTCGCCCATCGGGGCCTTGAACGCCGGGGTGTACAGCGGCTCGGGCAGGCGGTCGCCGTCGTTCAGGCCGTCGGGCAGCGGGATGCCGCAGACCGTGCCGTGCGTCTGGTACTCCGCCCAGCCGGAGCCGGTCAGGTAGCCGCGGACGACGCACTCGATCGGCTGCATATCGAGCGAGCGGACGAGCATCGCGCGCCCCCGCACCTCCGCGGGGACCTCGACGCCGTCGACGAGATGGTTCGGGACGGGGCGTCCGCCGTCGGCTCCGGCGAGGCGGTCGAACCACCACATGCTCAGCCGGGTGAGGAGCTCGCCCTTCCCGGGGATGCCCGGGGCGAGGACGTGATCGAACGCGCTGACGCGGTCGCTGGCGACGACGAGGAGGTGCGCCGGGTCCGCGCCCTCCGCCGTGTCGGCCGGGACGAACAGGTCGCGCACCTTGCCGGAGTAGACGTGGCGCCATCCGGGGAGCTCGAGCGGGGGAGCGGGGGTCACCCAGACATTATGGCGTCCCGCCGGGGGTGTGCACGGATCCCGGATGCCGCCCGGGCGGCCGGATTGTGTCACATCGCGGTTCCGCGCGCCTGTCCCTGGGAGCCCGCCCGCCCCCTCGTTAGCGTGGAGGCATGAGCGAGAACTCGTCGCCCGCTGCCACGGCCATCGACCCGCACGCGGGCAGTCGGCACAAGACCATCCGGGGATGGGTGTTCTGGCCCGCCGCGGGGATCGCGCTGGCCTTCATCGCCTTCGCCATGATCTTCCCCGCCGCCGCCGAGGCGACGTTCAGCGCCGTGCAGACGACGATCGTGTCGACCTTCACCTGGTACTACGTCCTGATCGCCGCGTTCTTCGTCGTGTTCGCCCTCGTCATGGGCTTCAGCCGGTTCGGCTCGATCAAGCTCGGGCAGGACGACGACGAGCCGGAGTTCTCCACGATGTCGTGGTTCTCGCTGCTGTTCGCCGCGGGGATGGGCATCGGTCTCGTGTTCTACGGGGTGAGTGAACCGCTGAGCCACTTCCTCGAACCACGGCCGGGCGTCGAGGGGACGCCGGCGCAGGTGGCGCAGCAGGCGATGTCGCAGACGTTCCTGCACTGGGGAGTGCACGCCTGGTCCATCTACGTCGTCATCGGCCTCGCCCTGGCCTACGCGTTCCACCGCCGTCGCCGCCCGCGCACCATCCGTTGGGCGCTCGAGCCGATCCTCGGCGCCCGCCTCGTGCAGGGCGCATGGGGAAATGCCGTCGACGTGGCCGCCCTCGTCGGCACGCTCTTCGGCGTCGCGACGTCGCTCGGTCTCGGCGTCATCCAGATCAGCGCCGGCCTCGAGTTCCTGAACGTCGTCTCGCCGTCGGTGATCAGCCAGGCCGTCATCGTCGGCATCATCACCGGCTTCGTCCTGTTCTCGGTCCTCTCCGGCGTCGGCCGCGGGATGAAGTGGCTCTCCAACATCAACCTCGTCCTCGCGGGCGTGCTGATGCTGTACCTGCTCTTCACCGGGCCGACCGAGTTCCTGCTGCGCGACGTCGTGCAGTCCATCGGCAACTACATCCAGAACTTCATCGGGCTCTCCTTCACCACGAGCGCCTACTCCGGCGAGGACGGCGTCGCGTGGCAGGGGGCGTGGACGGCGTTCTACTGGGGCTGGTGGATCTCGTGGGCGCCCTTCGTCGGCATCTTCATCGCGCGCATCTCGCGCGGTCGCACCGTGCGCGAGTTCGTGACCGGCGTCATCCTGGTGCCCACCCTCGTCGGCATCCTGTGGTTCACCGTCCTCGGCGGCACCGCGATCTACGGCGAGCTGACCGGCACGGTCTCGCTCGTCGGCGCGGACGGCTCCGTCATCGTCTCGACGGCGCTCTTCCAGATGCTCGAGGGCGTTCCCGGCACCGTGCCCCTGTCGATCGGCTTCGTCATCCTCATCGGCATCTTCTTCGTCACCTCCGCCGACTCGGGCGCCCTCGTGATGGGGATGATCGCCACCGGCGGCGAGGAGGAGCCGAAGCGCTGGGTGCGCGTCTTCTTCACGCTCGCCACGTCGCTCATCGCCTTCGCGCTCCTGCTGGCGGGCGGACTGACCGCCCTGCAGACCGCGGCGATCAGCATCGCCCTGCCGTTCAGCCTCGTGCTGCTCGCGATCTGCTGGGCGACCGTGACGGCCTTCCGCCGGGAGCTGCGCGCGTACGACCGCGCCGAGCGCGCCCAGCTGCGCGACGCGATCGGCGCGCACTACGGCCTCGAGGTCGAGGAGCCCAACGAGCGCGGAATCTTCGGCATCCCCGCGCGCTGGCGGCGCCGGCGGGAGGCGGCGGCGACTCCGGACGCGGCAGGGGAGCGGACGGATGCCACCCCGGTGGCATCCACGCCCTCCGACTGACCCCTCTCCCCGGATCAGGCGTGTGCGGCCGGGCCCGTGGACTCGTGCGCGTGGGTGTATAGTCCATGTGGACTAGTCGACATGGACCATGAGGGGGATGGATGCCGGACGCCTCTCGTCTCACCCCGCTCGCGGTCATGATCCTCGCGACCCTGCGCGAGGGCGACATGCACACCTACGAGCTCATGCGCCTCCTGCGTGAACGCCGGGACGACCGGCTCGTCCCGCTGCAGAAGGGGACGATCTACCACACCGTCGCGCGCCTCGAACGGGACGGCCTGCTCGAGGAGGCCGGTGTGGACCGCGAGGGCAACCGCCCGGAGCGCACCACCTACCGTGTCCTCCCCGCCGGCCACCGGGCGGTCGAGGAGTGGGTGCGCGTCGAGCTGCCGCAGATCGAGCGGCCCAGCGAGTTCCGCGTCGCCCTGTCGGAGGCGCACAATCTCGAGCGCGACGAGGTCGTCGCCCTGCTCGACCAGCGCCGCGCGCTGCTCGTCGCCTCCGTCGACGAGCACCGTTCCGGTCTCGAGGGAGCCGCCGGACGCGGCGTCCCCGAACAGTTCCTCGTCGAGCTGCAGCGGCAGTCCGCCCTCCTCGACGCGGAGGTGGCGTGGCAGGACTCCCTGCGCGCCCGTCTCGCCGATCGGTCCCTCCCGTGGGGCCTTGCCGAGATCCCCGACCACATCCGTCAGAAGCATCGCGTCTCGAAGGAGACCACCCCATGACCGACTCTCGCGCCGCCTCGGCGGCATCCCCCTCCACCGGGTCCTTCCGGACCCCCGCGCGCAGCCCGTGGCCGGCCCTCTGGGCCCTCGTCATCGGGTTCTTCATGATCCTGGTCGACACCACGATCGTGTCCGTGGCCAACCCGGCCATCAAGGCGGCCCTCGACCCGGACACCGGCAACCTCGACAACGTCGTGTGGGTCACGAGCGCCTACCTGCTCACCTACGCGGTGCCGCTGCTCATCACCGGTCGTCTCGGCGACCGCTTCGGGCCGAAGAACATCTACCTCATCGGCCTGGCGCTGTTCACCCTCGCCTCCCTCGCCTGCGGCCTGTCGACGTCGCTGGAGATGCTCATCGTCGCCCGCGCCGTCCAGGGCCTCGGCGCCGCGCTCGTGACGCCCCAGACGATGGCCGTCATCACCCGCACGTTCCCGCCGCAGCGCCGAGGCGCCGCGATGGGCCTGTGGGGCGCGACCGCCGGCGTCGCGGTGCTCGTGGGTCCGCTCGCGGGCGGCCTGCTCGTCGACGGCCTCGGGTGGGAGTGGATCTTCTTCATCAACATCCCCGTCGGCATCATCGGCTTCATCGCCGCGCTCGTCCTCGTGCCCCAGCTGCCGCGCACGTCGCACCAGTTCGACATCCTCGGCGTCGTCCTCAGCGCCCTGGGCCTGTTCCTCATCGTGTTCGGGCTGCAGGAGGGCGAGCACTACTCCTGGGCGGCGTGGATCTGGGTCATGGTCGTCGCCGGCATCGCGGTCATGGCGGTGTTCATCTGGACGCAGGCCCGCAGCAAGGGTGAGCCGCTCGTCCCGCTCGCGCTGTTCCGCGACCGCAACTTCTCGGTCGCGAACCTCGCGATCGCCACGGTCGGCTTCACGGTCACGAGCATGGCCCTGCCGCAGATGTTCTACCTGCAGCTGGCCCGCGGGCTCACCCCCACGCAGTCCGCGCTGCTGCTGATCCCGCTCGCGATCCTCTCGGGCGCGCTCGCCCCGTTCGCGGGCAAGCTCCTCGACCGGACGGACCCGCGGTTCCTCCTCATCCCCGGCCTTCTCCTGGTCGGCGGGTCCCTCGGGCTCTACATCGCGCTGATCCTGAACGACGCGCCCATCTGGGCCTTCCTCATCCCGTCCGCGCTCATGGGCGTCGGCAACGCGGGCATGTGGGGACCGCTCGCGACCACCGCGACGCGCAATCTGCCCCCGCGGCAGGCCGGTGCCGGCGCGGGCATCTACAACACCACCCGGACCGTCGGCTCCGTCATCGGCTCGGCATCCATCGCCGCCTTCATGCAGTCCCGCCTCGAGGCGAACCTGCCCGGTGCCGGCGACGCCACGGAGAGCTTCGGCTCGGGCTCGCTGCCCCCGCAGATCGTCGAGGGCTTCTCGACCGCGATGGGCCAGGCGCTGGTCCTGCCGGCCGTGGTGATCGCCGTCGGCCTGCTTGCGGTGCTGTTCATGCGACGTCCGTCGATGATCCGCCCCCACGGCGCGCCCCGGGAGGCCGTCCCGGCCGCTCCCGTCACCGCGGGGGAGTAGCGACCAGAGCGAAGGGAGGGGGTGTGGCATCCCCTCCCTTCGTCGTCCGGGGGAGGGGATGCCGCGGGGGGAGGACGCTCGGTCCGGGTTCGGTCCTCCGCTGCCGGCATCTCCTCCGCCCGCCGACGCGGGGCGTGGGGGAGGGGATGCCGCGGAGGGAGGACGCCCGGTCCAGGTTCTGTCCTCCGCTGTCGACATCTCCTCCGCCCGCCGTCGCGGGGCGTGGGGGAGGGGATGCCGTGGGGGGAGGACGCCCGGTCGGGGTTGGGTCCTCCGCTGCCGACATCTCCTCCGCCCGCGGTCACCGGTGCGTGTGGGGAGGGGAAGGGATGCCGCGGGGGAAGGACGCCCGGTGCGGGTTCAATCCTCCGCTGTCGACATCTCCTCCGTCCGCCGTCGCGGCGCGTGGGGGAGGGGATGTCGCGGAGGGAGGACGCTCGGTCCGGGTTCGGTCCTCCGCCGCCGACATCTCCTCCGCCCGCCGTCACCGGCGCGTGTGGGGAGGGGAGGGGATGCCGCGGAGGGAGGACGCTCGGTCCGGGTTCGGTCCTCCGCCGCCGACATCTCCTCCGCCCGCCGTCGCGGCGCCCGCCGACGCGGCGCCCGCCGACGCGGTGCCCGCCGACGGCGCCGCCCGCCGCGGCGGTCCGGGGTCAGTCCTCGACGACGCGTGCGGCGATATCGGTGCGGTACTGGCCGCCCTCGAGGCCGATGCGCTCGATCCCCTCGTAGGCCGCCGTGCGCGCCTCGCGGAACGTGGTGCCGAGGGCGACGACGTTCAGCACGCGACCGCCGGTGGCGAGCAGGTCGTTCTCGCGACGGGCCGTCGCGGCGTGGGCGACGTGCACGCCGTCGACCTCTTCGGCCTCGTCGACGCCGGTGAGAACGCGGCCGGTCAGCGGCGCCTCCGGATAGCCCTCGCTCGCCAGGACCACCGTCACGGCGGTCGCCTCGGCGAACGCCGGTCGCGGGTGGGTGTCGAGGGTCCCGGATGCCGCCGCGAGGAGCAGCTCCGACAGCGGGTCGATCAGACGCGGCAGGACGACCTGGGTCTCCGGGTCGCCGAAGCGGGCGTTGAACTCGATGACCTTCACCCCCTGCTCGGTGAGGATGAGCCCGGCGTACAGGAGGCCGATGAAGGGGGTGCCCTCGGCATCCATCTGCCTGATGACCGGCTCGGCCACCTCGCGGGTGACCTGGTCGACGAACTCCTGCTCGCCGCCGAAGCGCTCCGTCAGCCACGGCAGTGGGGAGTACGCGCCCATGCCGCCCGTGTTCGGGCCCTCGTCGCCGTCGCGCAGGCGCTTGAAGTCCTGGGCCGGGCTGAGAGGGAGGACGCGGTCGCCGTCGCTGAGGAAGAAGAGCGAGACCTCCGGTCCGGAGAGGAACTCCTCGATGAGGACCCCGCCGCTGGGCAGGTACGTCTCCGCGTGGGCGAGGGCCGAGGCGCGGTCGGAGGTGACGATGACGCCCTTGCCGGCGGCCAGTCCGTCGGCCTTCACCACGTGCGGCGCGCCGAGCTCGTCGAGGGCCGCCTCGACTCCCACGAGATCGTGGGCGCGCATCGCCCGGCCGGTGGGGACGCCGGCGGCATCCATGATCCGCTTCGCGTACGTCTTGGAGCCCTCGAGCTGGGCGGCGGCCTTACCGGGCCCGAACACCGGGATGCCGCGCTCGCGGACGGCGTCGGCGACACCGGCGACGAGCGGCGCCTCTGGGCCGATGACGACGAGGTCGATCGCCTGGTCCTTCGCGAACGCGGTGACCGCGGCGGGGTCGTTCGCGTCGAGGTCGACGAGGTGTGCGTCGCGGGCGATGCCGGCATTGCCGGGGGCCGCGTAGATCGCGTGCGAGGCCTCCTCGGAGCGCAGGGCGAGGATGATGGCGTGCTCGCGCGCGCCCGAACCGAGGACCAGGATTCTCACGCGGCCAGCCTATCGACCGGCGCAGTCCTTCCCGGCTCAGCGGGATGCCGCTGCCGCCACGCGGGTACCGTGGATGCCATGCCTCCTCGCCGCATCGAGACGGGTGACGGCCGCGCAGCGCTCGCCGCCGTCGCCGCCGGAGACGCCCCCCGCGCCGCCACCGCGACCGCCGTGCGCTACCTCCTGCAGCTCCTCGTCGAGAAGGCCCCCGGCAACTCCGTCGAGATGCGGGTGCCGCCGTTCGGAGCGGTCCAGGTGATCGAGGGGCCGCGGCACACCCGCGGGACCCCGCCGAACGTCGTCGAGACCGACGCCGCGACCTGGATCGCCGTCGCCACGGGGCAGGAGAACTGGATGGATGCCGCCGCCTCCGGCCGCATCACCGCCTCCGGCGTCCGCGCCGACCTGAGCCATCTCCTGCCGCTGCGTCCCTGACCCGCCCGCGCCGTCGGGCCGCTCGGCTGCTCGGTCGCTCCGCTCGGTCGGCCGCGCCGAGATCACACGTTCCGTACGCCCGGAGCGTGTGCTCTCGGCGAGAACGCGTGATCTCGCGCGCCCCCTCCGCCGCGCGTGAGACAACCTCACGGGCGAGAGAACCGCGACCCGCGGGAGCGGCGGCGGTGGGACAATGGGTCCATGGCTGAGCAGCCCACCCCCGAACGCAAGCCGTACGTCCACGAGGAGATCGTGACGCTGCGCATGCGCCGTGCACCGAAGTACGGCGTGTTCCTCGCGGCGGGCGCCTTCGTCGGCATCCTCGTCGCGCTCATCCTGACCTTCGCCATCGACGGAGCGAACATCAGCCCGTACACGGACGTCGTCTACACGGAGCTGCAGGTGTTCGGCTTCACGGCGCTCATCTCCGTGGTCGTCTTCATGGTGCTCGGTGCGATCGCCGCCCTGATCTTCGACCGGGCGTCGAGCCGGCGGACCCGGGACGTCCCGGTCGACCACGAGCGCTACCGCTACTGAGGCGGCTCAGGCCAGCTCGGCGATGATCGGATGGATCGCCGAGTCGAAGGCGGCGACGTCCGCGCGGAGGCCGTCCGTGACCGCGACGGTCAGCGATCCGATCCACCACACGCCGCGCTGAGCCAGCGGCAGCACCTGCACGTTCAGCTCGAACGAGTGGGCGCGTCGCCCGACCCGGCGTTCGTGCTCGGCGATCGCGCTGGCGTACGCGCGATACGACACGCCCGGACGGGCGGACGCCTCCCGCGTGTACCGCGAGTTCGCGAGACGGGCGAAGTCGACGGCGTCGGCGGCGTGCGGCGCGATCGCCTCCCGCAGGGTCGCGGAACCGGCGGAGGGAAGAGCGACGAGCGTCTCGAAGCCGTCGATCAGCTCCAGCGGCACCGGCGACGGGTGGGCCTGCGGCTCGACCGTCATCGCCCAGTACTCGCGCCACTCCCGCTCGAGCCGCGCCTGCGCGTCCTCGGAGCGCGAGGGGTGCGCGTTGATCGGCACACGGCGCAACATCGGGAGCTCGTCGGGTGACCGGATGCCGATGACCTGACGGAGGTAGAGCGCGAGCAGCACCGGTTGTGCCGCATCCTCGCGGATCACCCACTCCGGCTGCCCGCCCTGCATGCGGCCCATCATAGGAGCGCCACCGGGTGCGGGCTCGACCCTTGCGGCATCCCTTCCCGAGTCGGTCCGCCACCGCAGCCCGACTCCGGAGGGGATGTCGGGAGGGGAGGATGCCGCGGGACCAACCCGTCCTCCCATCGCTGCATCTCCTCCCTAAGCCGCTCCCGCCGCCTCGGCGTACTGCCCCGGCTGCGGCGGGAGGGGATGTCGGGAGGGGAGGATGCCACGGGCCGATCCCGTCCTCCGGTCGCTGCATCTCCTCCTCAAGCCGCCGCCGCCTCGGCGTACTGCCCCGACTGCGGCGGGAGGAGATGTCGAGAGGGGAGGATGCCACGGCCCCATGCCGTCCTCCCATCGCTGCATCTCCTCCCCTCTCCGCCGCCGTGCGTCCGTCGCCGAGCGGGAGGGGTTGTCGGGAGGGGAGGATGCGCGGGACCAACCCGTCCTCCCATCGCTGCACCTCCTCCCTAAGCCGCTCCCGCCGCCTCGGCGTACTGCCCCGACTGCGGCGGGAGGGGATGTCGGGCGGGGAGGATGCCACGGGCCGATCCCGTCCTCCGGTCGCTGCATGTCCTCCCCCCGCCGCCCCGCACCTCTCCTCCCCACGCGCCGTTTGGCCCCTCTCGTCCCCTGATTGACACATTGAGGCCGCGGCGAGACCCCGATCTGCACCAGCGTGGAGCAATGCCCTCGCCACTCGAAAGCCGTGTCGCGTCGCTCTCCGAGTTCGTCCGCTCTGCCGGCGGGATCGTGCTCGCGAAAGACGCTCGTCGAGCGGGCTTCTCCGAGCGGACCGTCGCCGCGTCGGTCGCGACGAGCGTCGTGACGCGGGTTCGCCGGCGATGGCTCGCGCATCCGAACGTCGACCCTGCGCTGGTGGGCGCGGCACGGGCGGGAGTCGTCCTGACCTGTGTCACCGCGGCGGAACGTCTCGGACTCTGGGTGCTCGAGCCGGGCGGCATCCATGTCGCCGCTCCTGCGCATGCCGGTCGCATCGACCCGCCCGCGACGGCGCGCGTGCACCGCGCCGCACCCATCGTTCCGCGACCGCCGGGAGAGCTCGTCGACCCCATCGAGAACGTTCTGGCGCTGACCGCCGCGTGCCTGCCCTTCGAGCAGGCGCTCGCGGTGTGGGAGTCCGCTCTCAACAAGCGGTTGGTCACCGTGTACGCACTCGACCGGTTGCCGTTCCGCGGTCCGGCGCGCGAACTCATCGCCGTGGCGGACCCTCTCTCCGATTCCGGGCTGGAGACCTTCGTGCCCGTGCGCCTGCGCTGGCTCGGCGAGCGGATCGTGCCGCAGGCCGTCATCCTCGGGCGTCGCGTCGACTTCCTGATCGGCCAGCGGTTGGTCCTGCAGATCGACGGAGGGCATCACGTCGACGCCCAGCGCGAAGCCGACATCCGCCACGACGCCCAGCTCGTTCTGAACGGCTTCCATGTGATCCGGGTCGGCTACCACCAGGTCGTCCACGACTGGCCCTCGGTCCAGCACGACATCACCCGCGCCATCGCCCAGGGACTCCACCGCCAGCGCTGAATCCCCGCGTCTCCCTCGCGTCCCTTTCGTCCCTCTCCTTCTTGGGCGTCGCGGAGGGAGGGGATGTCGGGTGGGGAGGATGTCACCGGCCCAAGCCCTCCTCCCGTCGCTGCATCCCCTCCTCTCCCCGCCGGCGCGCGTCCTCCCCCGCGTCGCCGGCGGGAGGGGTTGTCGGGAGGGGAGGATGCCACCGGCCGAAGCCGTCCTCCCGTCGGTGCATCCCCTCCCTTCCTCCGCCGGCGCGCGTCGGACCGCGACGGCGCGCGTCCGCCCCGGCCGTCGCCGGCGGAGGGGTTGCCGGGAGGGGAGGATGCCGCGGGCCGATGTCTTCCTCCGGTCGCTGCATCTCCTCCCCTGGCCGCAGCGGTCGTGCGTCCGACTCCGGAGGAGTTGTCGGGAGGGGAGGATGCCGTGGGCCGATGTCGTCCTCCCGTCGCTGCATCTCCTCCCCAGCCCCACCCCCTCCCCACCCCCACCCCCACCCCCACCCCGGCGGAACTCATCCGCCGCCGCGGGTAGTCTGTTCGCGTGGCCTCTGCTCCCCACGAAAACCCCTATTCCGCTGCCGGCGTCGACACTGCCGCTGGAGATCTCGCCGTCGAACTGATGAAGTCCGCGGTGCGCCGGACGCACGGCCCCGAGGTGCTCGGAGGCGTCGGCGGCTTCGCCGGCCTGTTCGACGCGTCGGCGCTGCGCGACTACGCGCGACCGCTGCTGGCGACGAGCACCGACGGCGTCGGCACCAAGGTCGCGATCGCGCAGGCGATCGACAAGCACGACACGATCGGCGAGGACCTCGTCGGCATGGTCGTCGACGACATCGTCGTGGTGGGCGCGCGACCGCTCTTCATGACGGACTACATCGCCTGCGGCAAGGTCGTCCCGCAGCGCATCGCCGACATCGTCGCGGGCATCGCCCGGGGCTGCGCCGCAACGGGCACCGCGCTCGTCGGCGGCGAGACCGCCGAGCACCCCGGCCTTCTCGGCATCGACGACTACGACGTGGCGGGCGCCGCGACCGGTGTCGTCGAGGCGGACCGCATCCTCGGCGCCGAGCGGGTGAAGAGCGGCGACGTCGTCCTCGCGCTCGCGTCGAGCGGCCTCCACTCCAACGGATACTCGCTCGTGCGCCACATCATCACGCGTGCGGGCATCGCCTACGGCTCGGCGTCGGCCGAGCTCGGCGGCACGTGGGGGGAGGCGCTCCTCGAGCCCACGCGGCTCTACACCTCGCCCCTTCTGCGCCTCATCGACGACGGATCCGTGGGCGGCGGCATCCATGCCCTCAGCCACGTCACCGGCGGAGGCATCGCCGCGAACCTCGCGCGCGTGCTCCCGCAGGGCACGTGGGTCGACGTCGACCGGTCGACGTGGAGCCCGTCCCCGGTCTTTCGGGTGCTGGCCGACATCGGCGGTCTCGACCTCACCGCGACCGAGGGCACCTGGAACCTGGGCATCGGATTCCTGGCCGTCGTCTCCCCGGAGAGCGCGGATGCCGCCATCGCGGCGCTCGAGGCCGACGGCATCAGCACCTGGCAGGTCGGGGTCGTCCGCGACGACGCACGCCCCGAGGGCGAGTACGAGCAGGGCGCGAAGGGCGTCGACGGCGGCGCTGTGCGCTTGATCGGGACCTACGCGGATGCCGGTGCACCGGCGAACGGAGCGGAATAACACCCCATGTGCGGCATCGTCGGCATGGCCGGGCAGGGCCCGGTCAACCAGGAGATCTACGACGCGCTCCTCCTCCTCCAGCACCGGGGGCAGGACTCCACCGGAATCGCGACCGCCGAGTCCAGCGGCGTCTTCCACATCCACAAGGCGCGCGGCCAGGTGCGCGAGGCGTTCCGCACCCGCGACATGCGCGCACTGCTGGGCAGCATCGGCCTCGGTCACGTGCGGTACGCCACGAAGGGCACCGCGTCGAACGAGGAGGAGGCGCAGCCCTTCTACGTCAACGCGCCCTACGGCATCGTCCTCGTGCACAACGGCAACCTGACGAACACGCGCGAGCTGACGACGGAGCTCTTCCACAAGGACCGCCGTCACCTGAACACCAGCAGCGACACCGAGCTGCTCGTGAACATCCTCGGCTCCGAGCTTCAGTCCGAGATCACCGGTCCCGACCTCGACCCGGCGCAGGTCTTCCGCGCCGTCGGTCGCGTGCACGAGCGCGTCGAGGGGTCCTACGCGTCGATCGCCCTGATCGCCGGGTACGGCCTCCTCGCGTTCCGAGACCCCTTCGGCATCCGTCCGCTCATCCTCGGCAAGCGACCCGCGACCGAGGTGCCGGGCGGCGAGCCGCGGGACGAGTGGATCGTGGCATCCGAGTCCCTCGTCCTCGAGAACGCCGGCTTCGAGGTCGTCCGCGACGTCGAGCCCGGCGAGGCGGTCTTCATCTCCCTCGACGGCACCCTCCACGCGGAGCAGTGCGCGCCGAGCACCACCCTCGCGCCGTGCTCGTTCGAGTACGTCTACCTCGCCCGTCCCGACTCGGTGATGAACGGCGTCTCGGTGTACGAGACCCGCCTGCGGATGGGGGAGCGCCTGGCCGACACGGTCGCCAAGTACACCCCGGTCGGCGCGATCGACGTCGTCATGCCCATCCCGGACTCCGCTCGCCCGGCGGCGATGCAGGTGGCGCGCAAGCTCGGGATCGAGTACCGCGAGGGCTTCTACAAGAACCGCTACGTCGGCCGGACGTTCATCATGCCCGGGCAGGCCGTACGCAAGAAGAGCGTGCGTCAGAAGCTCAACGCCATGTCGACGGAGTTCCAGGGCAAGAACGTCCTCCTCGTCGACGACTCGATCGTCCGCGGGACCACCAGCCGCGAGATCATCCAGATGGCTCGGGATGCCGGTGCGAAGAGCGTCACCTTCGCCTCGGCCGCGCCGCCGGTGCGTTTCCCGCACGTCTACGGCATCAACATGCCGTCGCGTCACGAGCTCGTCGCCCACGACCGCACGATCCCCGAGATCGCCGCGGAGCTCGGGTGCGACTACCTCGTCTACCAGGAGGTCGACGACCTGAAGGCGGCGATCATGGAGGGGTCCGACCTCGTCGACCTCGACATGAGCTGCTTCGACGGGCGTTACGTGACGGGCACCGTGTCGGAGGAGTACCTGGCCTGGGTCGAGGGCAGCCAGGAGTCTTGACCCGCCGCAGCGCGGGTCTGGTCGCGCTCGCCGCGGCATCCATCGTCCTGCTGGGGCTGACGCTCCGGATCGCCGTCGCCTCGCTGTCGCCGCTGGTCGACGTCATCCGTCAGGACTTCGACCTGCCCGCGGCGATGATCGGACTGATCGGGATGGCGCCGCCCGTCGCGTTCGCGGTCGCGGGGGTCTTCACCCCGGCGATCGAACGCCGGCTCGGCCTCGAACGGCTCGTGACCATTGCGGCCGTCGTGGCGGCGGTCATGCTGACGGTGCGCGCGTCCGCCGGCGACGCGGTCTCGCTGCTCGCCGCGACGGCGGGCGTCTTCGCCGCGGTCGGGGTCGCGAACGTGCTCATCCCGGCGGTCGTGAAGAAGTACTTCCCCGACCGCATCGGACTGATGACGACCGTCTACTCGACGACGATGGCGGTCGCCACCTTCCTGCCCCCACTGGTCGCGGTGCCGCTCGCGTCCGCGATCGGCTGGCGCGGGTCCTTCGGCGTCTGGGCGGGAGTCGCGATCGCCTCAGTGCTGCCGTGGATCGCCTTGGCTGCCCGTGCTCGCGCGTCGCGCGCCGACCGCATCGAGGAGGCGCGGACGTCGGTGCTGTCCCGTGTGGTCCGCGTCCCGCAGACGTGGGCGCTGGTGCTGAGCTTCGGTGTGAACGCGTCGGTGGCGTACACGGCGTTCGCCTGGCTGCCCTCGATCCTCGTCGACATCGCCGGAATGGATGCCACGGCCGCGGGCGGTCTGCTCGCGCTCTTCTCGTTCATGGGGTTGCCGGTGTCGCTCGTCGTGCCGGTCCTGGTGGCGCGCGCGCGTCGGATCTGGCCGTTCTACGCGGTGGCCGTCGTCGGCGGACTGGCCGGGGTCGCCGGTCTGCTCGTGGCACCCGGGACGGCGACCGCCCTGTGGGTGGTGCTCCTCGGCATCCCGCCCCTGCTCTTCCCGCTGCTGCTCGTGCTGTTCGGGTTGCGCACCCGGTCGCATGAGACGGCGGTGGCCCTCAGCGGGATCGTGCAGAGCGTGGGCTACGGCCTCGCCGCCCTGCTGCCGCTCGCCCTCGGCGTCACGCACGAGCTGACGGGCGGCTGGACGGTCGGTCTGATCGTGCTCGGCGGAGTGATCGCCGTGGCCGTCCCGGCCGGGGTCGTCGCGTCCCGCTCCGAGACCATCGAGGCCGCGTGGGAGCGACGGAACGGCCGACAGTGGTGAGCGAGACCCCGTGTATCAGCGCGCGCGGAGGCGAGCGTGCACAGGAAAACGCCGCCGGGGTGCTTCGAGGAAGCATCCGGGCGGCGTTGCACGGCGGGGGAGGAGGAGGTCAGGCCTTCTCGTCCTCGTACTCGTCTGAGTAGTCGTCGGCCCACTTGTCGACGTATGCGTCTTCACCCGACGCGGGTGCACCCAGTTCGCGCTCGAGAGCCGAGTAGTTCACCGAATAGGTGTCGTACTTCAGCTCACGGGCGATCTTGGTGTTCTTCGCCTTCTGACGGCCACGCCCCATGCGAGACCCCCTCACGATCGACGTCGAGGGCCGACTGCGGGCCCTGCGTATTGCGGTTCCGGAACGAGCCGGTAAGAGTAGCATCCAGGATATCACGGTGCCCCCGGGCGAAGACTGCCGGCCGAGGTCGAAGGAGTCCTGATGAGCGAAGAGGCGGGAAGCCGGGCGGTGATCGCGGCCGTCGTGCCGGGACAGTCCCCCCGACTGGTCCAGGAGGCGGCGCGCTACGCCGTCCTGTCGCGGGTGCCCTTGCTGGTGGTGCACGTCGACACCACTCGCTTCGTGTCGTTCGAGGACCCGGACGGCTATGTGCACTCGGCGACGGTCGACGTCGCCGGGGCGGCCGCACGCGCCGCCCTCGCCGACGTCGAAGCGGCATCGGCGCGGGCGCTGTCCGACTCCGACGCCACGTGGAGCGTGCGGCAGCTCATCGGCGACCCGGCTTTGGCCATCATCGACCTCGCCGAGAAGGTCGACGCGTCGCTCCTCGTCGTCGGCACCCGCAAGCGGGGGCTCGGCGAGTCGATCCGCGAGTTCCTGACCGGCTCCGTCGCGGCCCGCCTCACCCATCGGCAGCACCGTCCCGTGCTCGTGGTGCCGCTGGGCGAGACGGTGCCGCCGGACGAGGAGCTCGTCTGGGAGTGACGCTCAGCGTCGGGTCGCCTCCGCGACCGGACGCTCAGCGCCGGGTCGCCTCGGCGACCGCGTCGGACGCCCGCGCGAGCGCCGTCTCGATGGCGTCGACGGCGGCCTCGGTGAGCTCGCCGCCGCGGGCGACGTGCGATCGCAGCTCGGAGCGGGTCCGCCCCCGGAACTCGTTGATCGCCGCATCCGCCCGGTGCAGCTGCTCGCGGCTGCGGCCGCGGGCATCGTCCACAGGGGTCGAGGCCTGCTCGCGTTCCTCCCGGGAGGCGGCGGCGAGGTCCGCCCGCAGGCTGCGCATGGCGTCCTTGACGCTGCCGCGCACCTCCTGGGCGATCAGCCGCACACTGTCGGCGAGCCCGGCCTGGATGCCTTCGAGATCGCCCTCGCGGGAGCGCACCTCCTCGCGTCCGGCGTCGGTGATCGCGTAGACGGTCTTGCGGCCATCGACGGTCTTGGTGACGAGACCCTCTTCCTCGAGCTTGGCGAGCCGGGGATAGATCGTGCCCGCGGACGGGGAGTACGTGCCGCCGGTGCGGTCGGTGAGCGCCTGCATGAGGTCGTACCCGTGGCGGGGCGCCTCGTCGAGCAGGTTGAGGATGTACAGGCGGAGATCGCCGTGCGAGAAGACGGGGCTCATCACCACTCCTCCTCTCCGGCGAGCTCGTCGGGACGCAGGCCCGACACCCCGCGGCGCAGCACCGTGATGTCCGCCGAGACGGTGTTGGCGCGGACGTCGACGAAGCTGCCGGCCAGGGTCCCGGTCGAGCCGGTGAAGTTGGTCGGCCCGGAGCCGGACCGGACGTTCCCGTCGATCTGCACGCGTCCGCTCACGGAGCGGGCGACGTAGGTGGCGGGGAGCTCCCGGTCGAGACGGATCGTCGCGGTGCCGCTGACCGAGTTGAGGCTGATGGACTGGACGGGCCCGGTCGAGTCGACGAGCATCGCGCCCGAGACGGTGTCGATGGAGGCCTTGGTGACAGCGCCCGTGGCGGTCACGTCTCCCGAGACGCTGTTTGCACTGAGGGCGCCCTCGAGCTCGCGCACGTGCACGTCGCCGGAGACCGCGTTCAGGCCGACATCCCCGACCAGCCCGTCGACGATGATGTCGCCGGAGACGGTGTTGAGCTTCGCGTCGGACCGCAGTCCCGCGACGAGGGCGCTCGCGCTGACCACGCCGAGCGTGAGGACCACGCTGCGGGGCACGGCGATGCTGATCTCGGCCTTGGGTCCGCCGGAGCCGAAGTTTCGGAACACCTCGAGGAAGTTGTCCCACCGCAGCTGCGGGTGGTCGATCTCGAGCTTGTCGCCGGTCATCTCGATGCGCAGATCCTTGACCGTCACGTTGTGCACCTCGATGCGCGCGCCCGGGTCGTCGTGCGCGACGATGTCGACCTGTCCTCCGACGAGGCCGATCTTCATCTCGCGCACCGTCTCGAGGTCGATGACCCGCGTCTCGCCCGGTCGGACGATCCACTTCTCCAGACTCATGCCTTCATCTCCTTTCGCGATATATCGCGTTGTCGTCGAGTATCGCGATATATCGTGTCTCCGTCAAGAGGTGGCGAGGAAGAGGGAACGCGGAAGGCGCAGCGCCCCCGCTGGAGCGCCGCGCCTTCCGAGGATGTGTCAGTCGACGCGGCGGCGTCGGACGACCACGGTCGTCGCGACCCCCGCGAGGAGGGCGGCGGCGCCTCCCGTCGCGACCCACGGGTTCACGTCCACGCCGGTCGCGGCCAGAGCCGGACGAGCGGCGGGGGAGGCGGTGGACGCCGGGGCGACGGCGACCGCGGGGGTCGACGTCGGGACGGGGGTCGACGTCGGGACGGGGGGCGCGGCCGCGGCGGGGGTCGCGGCCGCGGGCGTCGATGCCGGCGCCGCGGTCGAGTCCGGAGCGGGCTCCATCGTCGGCGTGGTGTCGACGGGCGCCGGCGCCGGCTCCTCAGCGGGCGCGGCGGTGGCGGAACAGCGGGACTTGTCCAGGGTGATCCGACCGAACTGCCCGGAGTTGTCGTCGGTCGTGTAGTACCAGTCCACGACGCCGCCGCTGAGAGGCTGCGTTCCGCCGCCCTCGACGGGGTACGACCAGCCGGCGTCGGTGCAGATGAAGGTGTATCGGGCGCCCTCGGGAAGCGCGCCCTCGTTGAAGAGCGCCTCGTCGAGCGCGCTTGCCAGTCCGGCCAGTCCGCCTCCGTCGCCGCCGCTGAGGGACACGTCGACGGTGCCGTCGTCGAAATACTCCTCCGTCAGTTGAGGGGGCGTCGTCTCCGCGTGCGCGGCGATCGGGGCCGCGACGAGACCGCAGGTCAGAAGAGTGACAGCCGCGCCGCGCAGAGCGGCGAGGCGACGGACGCGAGGAGAGCGCGTGGCGAGCATGAGAGTCCTTTCGGCGAGGGAGGCGAGTCTTTTACAGGTCGCACCGACCTCACGCTAAGGAAGCACTCAGCTTGGCGGGTGGCCTTTCACCCGTCGACGACCCTGATTTCGCCCGTGTCGGGGATATCTCGGCGAGTCTGGGTCGTCGCGCCGTGTCAACCCGGATGAGCGGCCCGGGCGACGGTCCTACGGTCGAGGCATCCATCGAGAGGAGACGACGATGCCCGACCGGAGAGGCTCGAACAGCCTGAAGGACCCCGACCTGTACGAGAAGCTGCGCGAGCAGGGCGACTCGAAGGAGAAGGCCGCGCGCATCTCGAACGCCGCCGCCGCACAGGGGCGGGACAAGGTCGGCGAACGCGGCGGGCACGCCGAGGACTACGAGGACCGCACCGTCGACGAGCTGAAGAAGCGCGCCAAGGAGCTCGGCATCACGGGGTACTCGGACAAGAAGAAGGCGGAGCTGATCGACATGCTCCGCAACCACTGACGGTGCCGCGACTCATCCGCGTCCGGCCGTACGAGGATCCGGGCTATCGCCGGGTGCGGTCTGGAACGGGATTCCGATTCGTCGACCACACCGGCGCCGCCGTGCCCGAGCGGGACGCGGAACGCGCCCGCGGGCTCGTCATCCCGCCGGCGTGGCGGGAGGTGTGGATCGCCCAGGACGAGCGGGCCCACATCCAGGCGGTCGGGACGGACGAGGCCGGACGCCGGCAGTACACGTACCACGCGGACTGGTCGAAGCGCCGGGACAAGGGCAAGTTCGCGCGCGCGCTGCAGCTGGCGGAGGCCATGCCGCGTGCGCGGGCCCGGGTCACGCAGTCGTTGCGCCGCTCGGAGGCCGACCGGGAACGGGTGCTCGCGGCCGCTTTCCGTCTGCTGGACCAGGTGGCGCCGCGCGTCGGCACGGCCCGCTACTTCGCGACGAACGGCAGCCGGGGCCTGACGACGCTGCAGCGGCGCGACGCGATCGTGGAGGGTGACCTGATCCGGCTCTCGTTCCCCGCCAAGAGCGGCAAGCGCGCCGAGCTGTCGCTCCACGACGCGGAGCTCGCGGCACTCATCTCCGAGCTGGCGGTGGGCCGTTCCCGCGCGGCGCTGCTGAGCTACAAGCGCGGCCGACGGCGCGTCCCGCTCACGCCGGGCGACGTCAACGCCTACGTGCGGACGCTCACCGGGGGGCCGTTCAGCGCCAAGGACTTCCGTACGCTCCGCGGGACCATCCTCGCGGCGGAGGCCCTCGCCAGGTCGGGCACCACCGGCGGGAAGAACGAGCGGAAGAAGGCGGAGGTGGCCGCCGTGCGAGCGACCGCGGAGGCCCTCGGCAACACCCCGGCCGTCGCGCGCTCCAGCTACATCGACCCGCGCGTGTTCTCGCTCTACCGCCGCGGTCGCACGATGGACCTCGGCGGCTCGAAGGATGCCGCGATCCGTCGCCTCATCCTGGGGGAGTGACCCGCGGGTCCGTCCCGCGCCGTTGCCGTGACCTGTCGCAGATGCACGCGCGCGGGGGCTCATCGAGTACATCTGCGACACCTCAGGGCCAGCCGGACGCGCGCGTCCGCGTCTCAGGGGCGGACGACCTCCGGCAGCTCCCGCACCGGGACGAGGACGATGTCCTGCACCTTCCAGTCCAGGGCGACGCACGCCTCGCGCGCGGACTCGAGCGCCTCGAGCGGCACGGCGGCATCCCGGGGCACGACGAACGACTCGATGTGGAAGACGTGGCCCTCGTCGCGGACGCGGCTGCCGACGGCGTCGACCCAGTCCAGCTCTCCGAGGAACTGGTCGATGCGCTCGGCCAGCGGGTGCGGGTGGCGCCCGTCGAAGGTGGTCGCGCGCCGGTCCATCAGGTCGACGACGGCGGAGCGCAGGTTCCGCAGACCATCGTGGACGATGCTGCCGGCGATGAACAGGGCGGCGGCGGCATCCATCCACCACAATCCGATGCCGATCCCGGCCACGCCGACGATGGATCCGATCGCCGTCATCCAGTCGGCCTTGTTCATGTCTGCATCGGCATACAGCACCTTGTCGTGCAGCTCGCGGGCGAGCCCGATCTTCATCCGGCCGAGGATGACGGGCGGCACCGCCGTCACGGCCATCACCGCGATCATGAGCCAGCCGAGCCAGATCGACGCGCCGAAGAGATTGACGGTGCCGATGGTCGGGTGTTCTGCGGTCAGGAGTCCGATCCCCGAGTCGACCACGAGGAAGCCGCCCATACCGGTCAGCGCGACCGCCGCGACGACATGGCCCACGGCGACGGAACGATGGAAGCCGTAGGGATGCCGCGGAGTCGGGCGCCGTCGGCTGACCCGGACGGCCGCGAGGAATGCCAGCGGGGGAATGAACGACAGCACGTCCTCCGCCCACGCCGCCTTCATCGCCTGCGAGTTGCCGAGGACGAGGAGCACGAGCGTCGCGGTCACGACGAGGCAGCCGATCGTCACCCACTCGAGCCGGATCGCGCGGCGGAGGGCCTCGGCCTGCCGGTCGGGGAGGGTCGTGCTGCCGAAGGTCACCGGGCTCGTGGTCTCGGGGCTCATCGGGCCATCTCCTGATCGAGGAACGTCTCGAGCCGCGAGAGGAACGCGTTCTCGCCGATGGGCACGAGCATGACGAGCTTCGCCGTGCGGCCGTCGTCGAGCGTCGCCTCGGCGTAGGGCCGCGTCATGCCGGCCTCGTCCGTCCAGGGCGTCTTGTCGGTGAGACCGCCGGCGACGACATCGAGATCGCCGTTCTCGAGCCCGCGCACCAGCGCCTCCTCCGCGCCGACCGTCCACTCGACCTCGGCGTCGAGGGAGTCGGCGAACGCCCGGATCGCCTCGACGTCCCTGCCCGTCGGCTCGCCGCCGTCGACCTGGACGAACATGCCGTTGGGGGTGACGCCCGCGTGCAGGTGTCCGCCGGTCACGCGATCGAGGGTGCCGTCGGGGTCGCGGGGGATCTGCAGGCCGCATCCCGTGAGACCCACCGCGAGCATCAGGGCGGCTCCGGTCGCGATCCATCTGCGCCAGGACATGGGACCTCCTCGCTGTCGTTCTCGGATCCTGGACCGGGCGGCCCGCCCTCGTCGCGGGGGTTGCGCCGCCGCCCCCGTTCCCGCTGCCTGCCTCGCGTGCCGTGACTGGGCGCAGATGTACGCGCGGCGGGGCCTCGCGCGTACATCTGCGGCAAGTCAGCGCCCAGGGCGGGGCCTAGGCTGGCGCGATGACCACCTGGCGCGACGTCGGACTCGTCGCCCTCGGCGGGACGCTCGGCACCGCCGCCCGCGCCGGTCTGGGCCTCGTCGCCGGCGACCTCGGTCCGGCCCTCGTCCCGCTGATCAATGTCGCGGGAGCGTTCCTCATCGGCATCCTGTTCGGGATCGGATCCCGGATGCCGCCGACCCCACGCTCGCGCCGCACCCAGCTGTTCGTCGGCACCGGTGTGCTGGGCGGCTTCACGACTTACAGCGCCCTCGCCGTCGAGGCGGCAGATCCCGCCCTGCTGGGGTGGGGGATCGCGACGGTCGTCCTCGGTACCGGAGCGGCGTGGGCGGGCCTCCTCCTCGGTCGTCGCGGCCGGAGAGCGGCATGACGCCGCTCGTCTTCGTCGCGGTCGCGGTCGCCGGGGGCGTCGGCGCGGCGCTGCGCTTCCTCGTCGACGCGTCCGTGCGGCGGGTCGCGGGCGACCGCTTCCCGTGGGGCGTGCTCGCGGTCAACCTCTCCGGGGCTCTGGCGCTCGGCATCCTGACGTCCCTCGTCGCCGACGCGACATGGCGCAGCGTCCTCGGCACCGGCCTGCTCGGCGGCTACACGACGTTCTCGGCCGTCGCGGTGACGACGGTCCTCCTCGCCGAGGAGGGCCGCACCCGCGCGTCAGTCGTCTACGCCGCGGTGTCGTTCGTCGGCTCGGTCGCGTTCGCCGCGCTCGGACTCGCCCTCGGCCACGCGCTGACCGCCGGCTGACACGGCTCCCTCCTCGCGCATCGACGCGCATTTCGCCGTTCCGGCCGGGAATCCTGCGAGAACGGCCGCCTTCTGCGAGGAACGCGCCGGCGACGCGGCCCGACTGTCTCGACTCAGGGCGCAACCCCGCCGTCCTGGCGGGCCGGCATGCGATACTCGCATTCGATACACCTCTGTATCGAAAAGCCGCGTTGCGGCATCCGATCCGCCCCCCGGAGGCCTCCGCCGTGTCCTACCTGGCTGTCCTGAGCCTGAGGAACCGCGCGCTCATCGCGCTCGTGACCATCGTCGCCGCCCTGTTCGGCGGTCTGGCGCTGACGAGCCTCAAGCAGGAGCTGATCCCGTCGATCGAGTTCCCGCAGCTCGCCGTCGTGACCACGTACCCCGGCGCGTCGCCGGACGTCGTCGAGGCGGATGTGTCGACCCCGATCGAGAGCGCGATCCAGGGCGTGGAGGGGCTCGAGTCGACGACGGCCACCAGCACGACGAACGCGTCGATCGTGTCCGCGTCCTTCACGTACGGCACCGACCTCGCCACGGCGGAGCAGAAGATCCTCGCGGCGATCGGGCGCATCGACGACGACCTGCCCGACTCGGCCGACACGACCGTCGCCTCCGCCAGCATCGACGACTTCCCCGTGATCCAGCTGGCGGTGACGGGGTTCGCGGATGCCGAGACGATCCAGTCCACGCTCGAGTCCACCGTCATCCCCGAGCTCCAGGACGTCGACGGCGTCAACGCCGCCCAGGTCGTCGGCGGAGTCGGACAGCGCGTCACCATCACCCCCGACACTGCGGCGCTCGCCGAGCGCGGCTTCTCGCAGCAGGCCATCACCGACGCCCTCGACGCGAACGGCGTGCTCTTCCCGGGCGGTGAGCTGACCGACGGCGACGAGACGCTCACCGTCCAGACCGGAGCCAAGCTCACGAGCGTCGAGGACGTCAGCGCTCTGCCGCTCGTCCCCACCGACGCGGAGCAGTTCGCCGCCGGAGCCACGACGATCGGCGACGTCGCTGCGGTCGTCCAGGAGCAGGACCCGGTCACGACCCTGTCGCGCGTCGACGGTCAGGACGCCCTCACCATCGCCGTGACCAAGCTGCCGGCCGCCAACACCGTCGACGTCTCGCGCGGCGTCCTGGCCGTGCTGCCCGACCTCGAGGACGCTCTCGGCGGGGCGCAGTTCACCGTCGTGTTCGACCAGGCGCCCTTCGTCCAGCAGTCGATCGAAGCGCTCGCGCAGGAGGGCCTGCTCGGCCTCGCCTTCGCCGTCGTCGTCATCCTCGTCTTCCTGATGTCGGTGCGGTCGACGCTCGTCACGGCGATCTCCATCCCGACCAGCGTGCTCGCGACCTTCATCGGCCTGCAGGCGTTCGGGTACTCGCTGAACATCCTCACGCTGGGCGCGCTCACCATCGCCATCGGCCGCGTCGTGGACGACTCCATCGTCGTCATCGAGAACATCAAGCGGCACTACGTCGGCGACGCGGAGAAGATCCCGACCATCATCCGCGCCGTCCGCGAGGTGGCCGCCGCCATCACGGCATCCACGATCACCTCCGTCGCGGTGTTCCTTCCGATCGCGTTCGTCGGCGACGTGACCGGGGAGCTGTTCCGCCCCTTCTCGCTCACGGTGACGCTGGCGATGACCGCCTCGCTCCTCGTGTCGCTGACGATCGTGCCCGTCCTGGCATCCTGGTTCCTCAAGCCGGGGAAGGTCGTCCGGGATGCCGCCGGCGAACCCGTCGACCCCGAGTCCCCCTCCGCGCCGCCCTCCCGGCTGCAGAAGGCGTATGTGCCGGTCCTCAGCTGGACGCTGAAGCACTCGTGGGCCACGCTGGGCGTCGCCCTTCTCGTGCTCGGCGGCACCGTGGCGACGTATCCGCTGCTCAAGACCGACTTCCTCGGCGACTCCGGCCAGAACACGTTCACCGTCACCCAGGAGATCGGGGCCGCCCCCAGCCTGGATGCCGAGAACGCCGCGGCGCAGCGCGTGGAGGACGTGCTGCTCGACATCCCGGGTGTCGAGACCGTGCAGACCTCCATCGGGTCGAGCGGTTCGGCCCTCCGCGACGCCTTCTCGGGCGGCGGGTCCGGGATCACGTACTCGATCACCACCGAGTCCGGCGCCGACCAGGTCGACCTGCGCGAGCGGGTGCGGACGGAGCTGTCCGCCCTCGACGGCGCGGGGGAGATCGAGGTCGCCGCGGCGGGCGGCGGCTTCGGCTCGAGCGACATCTCCGTGGACGTGACCGCTCCCGACGGGCAGGCGCTGCAGCAGGCGAACGACGCCGTCGTCGCCGCCCTCGACGGGCGCGAGGGCATCGGGCAGGTCACGAGCAGCCTGTCCGCGTCGCTGCCGTTCGTGTCCGTGCGGGTCGACCGCGACGCCGCCGCGGCGGCCGGACTGAGCGAGACCGCCGTCGGCGCCCTCGTCGCCAACACGGGGCAGCCGCGCCAGGCCGGCACCGTCGAGATCGACGGCCGCGGCGTCACCGTCTACATCGCCGCCGCCGACCGGCCCGCCACCATCGACGAGCTCCGCGCGCTCGAGATCCCCACGGCCACCGGCCCCGTCCGCCTCGACCAGATCGCGACGGTCGAGACGAGCGAGACGCCGCCGTCGATCACGACGGCGCGGGGACTCCGCACCGCGAGCGTCACCGTCACCCCGACGTCCGACGACCTCGCCAGCTCGTCGGCCTCGGTTCGGGACGCTCTGGCGGAGGCGGAGCTGCCGGCCGGGGCGACCGCCGAGGTGGGCGGCGTCGTCGCCGACCAGCAGGACGCGTTCGGTCAGCTCGGACTGGCGCTGCTGGCGGCCATCCTGATCGTCTACGTCGTGATGGTCGCGACCTTCAAGTCGCTCCGACAGCCGCTTCTGCTGCTCATCTCGGTGCCGTTCGCGGCGACCGGCGCGATCCTCCTGCTGCTGGCGACCGGTGTGCCGCTCGGCGTCGCGGGTCTCATCGGCGCGCTGATGCTCGTCGGCATCGTCGTGACCAACGCGATCGTCCTCATCGACCTGGTGAACCAGTACCGGACCCGCGGACTGAGCGTGCACGACGCGGTCATCGTCGGCGGGGCGCGGCGACTGCGCCCGATCCTCATGACGGCGCTGGCGGCGATCTTCGCGCTCGTGCCGATGGCCTTGGGCATCACCGGGCACGGCGGCTTCATCTCTCAGCCGCTGGCCGTGGTGGTCATCGGCGGTCTGGTGTCGTCCACCGTGCTGACGCTGCTCGTGCTGCCGACGCTGTACAACCTCGTCGAGGGAGCACGGGAACGGCGCGAGGCGCGGCGCTCCGGCGCTGCGGACGCGTCTGCTCCTGCGGGGGACGGCGACGGGGGTGCTCCGGCGCCGGACGCCGGCGCGGCGCCGAGCCGGCGGGCACTGCGACGCCGCTGACCGTCGCCCGCTTTCGGATGTCGGTTGCGACCGTGCTGACCGTCGCCCGCCCCCGCCCGTCGGGAGCGGTGGCCCGAGGCGCGATCGCGCGCTGAGCCGAAGGGGGTCCCGCGGAGAGCCGGCCGTCGCGGCTCGGCGACGTCGCGCCGCGGGTGCCGCCGCGCCGCGACCCGGGCCCGTCGCTTCCGTCACGACCCGTCGCCCATCCGCGGGTGTCGGTCCGGTCCGCCGATCCCCGGGACGCGAGCACCGCGGTCCGCAGCGCAGACGAGGTGCGGACACGCCGGCGCAGGACGACGTGCGTCCCACCGGACAGCGAGGACGGGATGCCGTCGACCCGGCGCGCGTCGGAGGTCGGCGCGGACGCCGGGGCCGTGGCATCCATGGTCCCGACCGGGGCGAGCTGGGCGGTGCGGAGGGCGAGGCAGTGGGTGAAGACGCCTGACCACGCGAACATGATCGCGAAAGCGATGACCTCGAACAGGGCGAGGTTGATGGTCTCGTCCACGAACAGCCACGCGCCGGCGAAGAGCAGCACGAAGGCGGACACCGTGGTCAGCAGGAGGCGCATCGGCATGCGGTGCAGAAGGATCGGTGACGTGAGCAGCAGCGCGCTGAACCCGAGCACCATCATGGCGGCGACGTTGTCATGCAGGCTCTTGATGGTGTTGAGCGGGATGCAGCCGACCAGCGCGAGGTTCACCCCGACGGTCGTCAGGCAGATCTGCGCCATGGTGGCGGCGCCGCGGCGGGCGGCGGTCCGTCCGAGACGCACGAGGTCCCGACGCACGCGCACCGCGAAGACGACGACGATCATGCCGCCCACTTTGAGGGTGTTGTTGAACAGCCCCCCGGAGAGGTCGTGGAACGTGCCGAGCTGGCTGAAGTGCAGCTGCCACCACTGGGGGTCGCTCGTGGTGAGGATGGAGGCGAGGATGCCGCCGACGAGCACCACGAGCACCAGCCCCGCCACATGCATCGTCGGCACCGCGGCGAGGCGCTGCGAGAAGCGGGACGCCGTGAGGCCTCCGAGGGGGCGGGCGGAGGAGACGGCGATGCTCATGTCGGGCACTTTCCATCAGGACGGTGCAGGCGTCCCCCGGCACCGCGAGACCCCGGCCTCCGTCGGCACTATCGGGTAGAGATCCGAGGATGTGGACCTCGATCTCCTCGGTGTGCGGCGCAAGCCGTCCCGTGATGGTAGCCTTCCGCCTCCCCTAAGGATAAAGGGCTTGAAGCGAAATCCTCCCAGGTCATAGGGGAAATCCCGTGTCCCCCATTTGGGGGACAAAAGCGCGTTCTGCGCGCGTGTCGGCGGGTGGACGGGGGCGAATCGAGGCGCGAGATCACGTGATCTCGGCGTGGCGGGCGGCGGGCGGCGGGCGGCGGCGGCCGCGGGCCGGCCGGTCAGGCGTCGCGCATCATCGTCGCGATGCGTTCGCAGGCCTCGTCGTCGTCGAAGGCGTCGCCGAGGGCGACGGTCCCGACACCCGCGGCGAGGAAGGCGGGAGCCGCATCCAGGACCATGCCGCCGGTCGCGACGAAACGCACGTCGGGAAACGGACCGCGCATCGCCCGGATCCAGTCGGCGCCCAGAACGGATGCCGGAAAGGCCTTCAGCCACCTCAGCCCCAGTCGCCGCGCGGTGAGGATCTCGCTCGGAGTCGCCACGCCGGGGAGGTGCGGGATGCCGCGCTCGAGAGCGGCGCGCACGATGTCGGCATCCAGTCCCGGAGACACGGTGTAGGCCGCACCGGCGGCGGAGACCTCCGCGAACTGGTCGACGTCCACGACCGTCCCGGCCCCCACATCGAGGCCCCGCTCGCGCCCGGCGGCGACGACGGCTCGCAGGGTCGGCAGGGCGTCCGCCGACTGCACGGGGATCTCGACGTTGCGGACGCCCGCATCCCAGGCCCTCTCGGCGCGCGCCACAGCGGCGGCGGCGGAGAGGTTGCGGAAGACGCCCATCAGCGGCTGACGGTCGAAGGCGATGTCGAAGTAGGCGGTCGTCATGGCTGGCTCCTCAGGACGGGATGAAGGCGAGTGGGTGATGGCCGGGCCGGACGTCCTCCGGACCGCCGATCGTCCAGCCGGCGCAGGCGTGCCCCCGGGCCAGGCGGGCGGATGCGTCTTCGCCGCGGAGGAGTCCGGCGAGGTAGCCGCTGGCGAAGGCGTCGCCCGCGCCCACGGGCTCGACCATCGCGGCGATCGGCGTCGGCACGGCGGTCCGCCGTCCTGTCGCGCGGTCGAGCTCGACAGCCTCGATCTCGCCGTCCTTGACGACGACCAGAGGGGGACGGTCCAGCACGGCGAACACGTCGTCGGCGGTGGTGGTGCCCCAGAGCGACTCGGCCTCGTCGCGGCCGACGAGGACGAGGTCGGCGCGCTGCGCCGTCGCGAGGAGGTGGTCGGCGGCGGTGTCCCGGTCGGCCCAGAGTCTCGGCCGGTGGTTGACGTCGAACGACACGCGGACGCCGCGGGCGTGGGCCGCGTCGATCAGCGCGTCGACCAGATCCGCCGCTCCGGACGAGATCGCCGGGGTGATTCCCGAGACGTGGACCCACCGGATGCCGTCGAGGGGGAGCCGCTCGAGGTCGGAGGCGTCCATCGCCGATGCGGCGGAGCCGCTCCGGTAGTAGTGCATGACGCTCGTGCCGTCCGGTCGGGCCTCCTTGACGTACATCCCGGTGGGATGCGTCGGGTCGACGGTCACGCCGGAGACGTCGACACCGGCCCGGGAGAGCGTGGCCAGGACGAGTCGGCCGAACGGATCGTCCCCCACGCGCGACGTCCACGCGGCAGCGATCCCCTGGGCGGCGAGGTGCTGCGCCACGTTCGCCTCCGCGCCGCCGACGTGCACGGGTGGGGGAGTCGCGGACGAGAGGTCGCCGGCGACCGTGATCACCGCGAGCGCCTCGCCCAGGCACAGCACCTCGGTCGCGCTCATGTGCGCGGGCCCGGATGTCCGAGCGCGTGACTGATCATCGACGCGGCGTGCTGGACGTCGACGGCGACGCTGTCGAGGCGACCCGGCGGCAGCTCGAACTCCAGCGCCGAGACGCTCGCTCCGCCGATGGCCCGGCCCGACGCGTCGTACACCGCCGCCCCGACGCAGCGCAGGCTGGGCTCGTTCTCGCCGTTGTCGAGCGCCCAGCCGCGCTGACGGGTGGTGAGAAGATCCTCGAGCAGTGCGCCGCGGGTCGTCAGCGAGTTCTCCGTCACCTTCTCCATCCCGGTGCGGTCGACGATCTCGGCCACGCGCACGTCCGGCAGGGTCGCAAGGTACGCCTTGCCGATCGAGGTCGAGTGCAACGGGACGATGCCGCCCACGCGGGACTTCATCCGGTACGAGCCCAGGCCGTCGAGCTTGTCGGCGTACATGACGCTGTCGCCCTTCACGATCCCGAAGTGCACGGTCATCCCGCTCGCGCGGCGCAGCTCCTCGAGGTACGGGCGGGCGGCGCGGCCGATCTCCCCGTCCTCCCGGAGGAGGCCGGCGATCGAGTGCAGGTGGCGACCGGGCAGGTAGCGCTTGTCCTCGTCCTGCGAGACCCACCCCGCGCTGACGAGCTCGTTCAGCACCCGGTGAGCGGTGCTCGGCGACATCCCCGTGGCGCGGGCGAGCTCGGAGAGGCGGTCGGTGGTGAGCACGGCCTCGAGCATGTCCAGGCCCTTCGCGAGGGCGGAGCGCGGCGCAGCGGGATCGGTCATGGGGCGTCCTCACACGTCATCGGATGTCCGCCGTCACCACGGCGTCCATATCGTCGTACGCCGCATTCTCTCCCGCCGTCGCCCACACGAAGCTGTAGGGGCCGGTTCCCGCGCCGAAGTGGACGGACCAGCTCGGGGATGCCACGAGCTGCCGGTCGGCCAGGACGACGTGCCGCGTCTCGTCGGGCTCGCCCATGATGTGGAACACGCGGTCGGCCTCGGCGAGATCGAAGTAGAGGTAGCACTCCGTCCGGCGGTCGTGCGTGTGCGGGGGCATCGTGTTCCACGCGCTCCCGGAATGCACCGTGGTGAAGCCGAACGCGATGTTGGCGCTGCGCGTACGACCCTCGATGATGCACTGGTGGAGGGTGCGGTGGTTGGAGGCATCCGGAGTCCCGATCTCCACCACGTTCATCTGCTCGCGGGCGATCCGTGTGGTCGGAAGGTCGACGTGCGCCGTGGCCGTGAACACGTAGAACGCCGCCGGGTCGGCCGCGTCGTCCGAGACGAAGCGCACCTGTTCCGTGCCGCGCCCGAGGTAGAGCGCCTCGGTGTGGGCGAGGGGGTGGTCCGAGCCGTCCGCGACGACACGGCCGGGGCCGCCGACGTTGATCACACCGGCCTCGCGGCGCTGCAGCAGCGTGCGCGCCCGCACCTGATCGGGAACGGGGAGGTCCAGCGGCTCGGCGAGCGGGCTGACGCCCAGCGCCAGGATGCGGTCGTGGTGCAGATAGACGCCGCGCACCTCGCCGGGCGCGAAGAGGTCGGCGACGAACGCGTCGCGCAGCTGCGACGTCGACATCGCCGCGACGGCGGACGGGCTGTGGGCGTAACGGGTCTCGACGGTCATCGGGCCTTCTCCTCGTGGTCGGTGGGGGCGGGGTGCGTCTCGCGCCAGGCGGCCAGGGCCTCCATTGCCAGACCCTGTCCCCAGGGCTGGGGACGGTCGTCGCGGATGACCGAGTAACCGAACGGGATGAGCTGGAGGATGGTGCCGGCGCTGACGCGGGTGAGCAGACCGTCGCGCACGTAGGCGAGCGCCCCCAGCACCGCGCGTTCTCCGGCACGGAAGAGTCCGGCCGACACCGGGTCGCCCGGACCCAACGCGGTCGCCGTCCGCAGCAGCGCCGCCCCGAGGCCCGCGGCGGCGGAGGTCTCCAGGATGCCGCGGACCTCCGGCGGCGAGTCGAGCAGCACGTCCCAGACCCCGTGATCGGGCTGGCATGCCACGGCGGCCCGCAGCAGCGGCACCAGACGGGCGCGCACCCGCTCGTCGCCCGTCGTGCGCAGCAGGTCCGCGCCCGCGAGCGCGAACCACGCGTTGGCGCGGCCCCAGTGGCAGTCGATGCGCACTCCGGCGTTGGTGCCGTGGACGAGCAGCGCCGAATCCGGATGCTGCAGCAGGTCGGCGTGCAACAGCCACTGCGTCACGGCTTCGGCGATCAGGTCGGGTCGGTCCAGCGCGATGCCGGCGCGCAGCAGGAACTGCCCCGCCATGTACACCGTGTCGGCCCACACCCCGCCCGGCCAGTGCTCCAGGGCGCCCTCGGCGGTCCGCGTCGCCTCCGGCGCGGCCGCGTACCATTCCAGGCTCGCCGCGATCAGGGACGCGCTCGCCGCCGTCGGTGCTGCCCGGTGCAGATGGGCGAGCGCGGCGCCCGGGGCGAGGTTGTTCACGTGTTCGAGCGTCGGGGGCGCGTCGGCGTAGGCCGCGAAGAACCGCTCCACCCAGGCGGGGGTGCGTTCGCCCCGAGCCTCGGCCAGGCGGACGGCGGCGAGCAGGCACACGCCCTCGCCCCAGAACCACCGGGTCAGTCCGCTCTCGGCCGTCGCGCGCTGCACGTCGTCTTCGAGGCGCCGCTGCTCCGCCGAGAACCGGTCGGCCGTCAGCGGAGGGAGCGGCGCCGAGGCGGACTCGGCCGACGACAGGTCCTCACCGGCCATCGACGATCACCTCCTCGGTCGCGGCGACCGCCGCGGCGATGTCGAGACGCAGGGTCGCGCCGCCCCAGACCACGTCGGCGGCGTCGTCGCCGAAACGGAGCGTGACGGCGGGGTTGGACAGGTGCGGCTCGGGCGCGATGCGTCCGTCCTCGAACCCGGCGGGCGTCCCGTCGACGAGGAAGGGGCCGTCCCAGCCGACCTCGACCTCCGCGCGGCCGGCCGGTTGCCAGCGCACTCCCGGGTTCTCGGGATCCGGATGCCACTCCACGGCGCTCTCGGCCAGCGTTCGCGTCCACGCGGCGAACTCGCCGCCCGTGGCACGGCGTCCCACGACGGCGATCCAGGCGGATCCGCCACGTCGAGGCATCCATTCCTGGTCCGCCGTGTCGCCGGCGCGGACCGCGCGCACACCGCCGTCGGTCGCGATGGCGACGTACCCGTCGCCCCGGCGCCCGAACAGCCAGTCGCCGTCCCGGTGGATCTCGTCGAACTGCGCCGTCGGGAACCACAGGTGGGTCGCGGCCCGGGGATCCGTCGTGGTGAAGCGTTGCAGGTGGACCACGACGTCGGCGTGCTGATGCACGCGGCCGAGCACGCGGTGACCCGCCCAGCCGTTCGGGCGGGCGGCCGACCCGGTGTCGGCGTTGGCGGGGTGCGTGACGAAGACCTGGGTCTCGCGTCCGAGGGTCGCGCCCCACAGGTGCTCCTGGAGCCCCGGCAGGCCCGCGCGGTAGTCCTGGACGCTCGCCAGCATGACGTCGGGGGTGCGATGCACACGGAGGTCGGAGCGGTACGGGCGGGAGAGCAGGTCGCGCTCGAAGGCGAGCTCGCCGCGGTAGACCTGCCGCCCCTCCCACAGCTCCGGCTCGGTGCGCGCGAGCTCCCGGACCACCTCGGGGATGCGGTACTCCCGGGCGAGGGCGAGGGCGGTGACGGGCAGAACCGCGTCGTTCAGCGTCCCGACCCCCGCGATCAGGCGCAGGATCGGCGATGTCTCCTCGTACCGGCTGCTGCGCAACGTGTGCACGTACGACCGCCCGTGCGCGGCGCCGTGCACGCCGCGCCACGAGTTGCTCGCGAGGGTGACGAGCGTCTTGTCCAGCAGGGTCGTCGCCGCCGGGGTCAGCCGGCGGTCGGCGGCGAGCTCGATCAGCGCGGTCATCGCGTAGGCGTCGATGGCGAGGTAGGCGTTGGAGTCGAACTCGCTGTACCCGCCGCGGAGCTTGCGCTGCAGCCAGCCCGCGGCGCGGCGACGGGCCTCGTCCGCGTGGTCCCGCCCCCTGCGGCTGTCGACCGTGAACACGTCGTCGGGGAACGCCTCACCGGCCAGCGTCTCGGCGACGTGCCAGACGAACTGGTGGTTCTCGGTGAAGTAGCACATGGCATCCAGCCCGGGCTGCGTGATCCAGTACTTCATCGCCGTCAGCTCGCGCCGCACCTGTTCCCGCAGACCCTCGGCCCACTGGGCCTCGGGGATCCAATGCCAGGCGAACAGCAACGCGATGACCTCGAAGTCGGCGCAGTCGCCGCGGGTCACGATGCGGTGGCGGGCGGACGACAGGTCGTCGGCCGTGACCCGGGTCGACGGATCCAGCGCGAACCGCGCGAGGACCCCGGCCACCCCCGCCTCGCGCACGTCGTCGCCGTCGGCCGCGACGTGGGTGAGCACGTCCGCACGCCACCGGGCAGGGTCGCCGGCGCTGCGCTCGACGCTGTCGGAGGGCAGCGGCGCGACGCGGAGGCGCACTGTCTGCGGGCATCGGTCGTCGTCGAGTCCGACCTCGACGATCGTCTCGCCGCTGGAGAGCATCGAGGCCCCGGCCGAGCGTTCCACGTCGGCGCCCTCGTCCTCCTCCTCGGCGGCGCCCGCGAGCGAGTACGTCACGCGTCCCCGCGGGTCGGCCTGCACGTGCTGCCAGGAGCCGTCGCCCACCCGCACACGCAGGCGGACGTCGCGCGGCGCGACGAGGTCCGCGACGTCGCCCGTGCGCGCCCAGCTCGTCGAGCCGACGCGCGCGAGCACGCCCTCGGCGAGCGCCGCCGCGTGTTCATCGGCGCCGGGCGAGGGGATGACGACGCGGACGGGGAGTCCCACCACACGCAGGCGCGCGATGTGGCGCACCTCGCGGAACGCCACCTGCCACGTCGCGAGGTGGATCGCGGTGGTGCGTGAGTGCAGCCGCACGCGGACGCGGTGCACCTCGGGCTCCATGTACGACACCGTCCCGCCCGACAGGACGACCCCTCCGTCGACCCACAGAACGAACGGCCCCGTCGTGTGCAGCTCGAGGGTGCGCCACTCGGCCTGGTCGACCTCGAGCACCGTCGCCGCGAGGGACGCCCGGTACTCCGGGGTGAAGCAGAACGCGGACCAGTCGACGAGACCGTCCCAGCCGGTGCGGACGCGGCGCCACGTGCCGTCGAACGTGCGGTCGAAGGCCGTCCAAGAGAGGGGTCCGCCCTCCGTCACCTCCGGCAGGCGCTGGTCCGTGTCGATCGCGTGCGCGTCGAGCATCCGCTCCTTCAGCATCGCCACGTCGGGGCCCTGGGTCAGCACCCAGCGTCCGTCGGCGGCATCCGGGAGTCCGTCGGTGTATCGGCGCCCGCCGCCCCAGGGCTCGCCCGAGGCGTTCAGGAACCGGTCGGGGTCCGTGCACGGGAGGGCCCAGGCCGGGGAGACGAGCCAGTCGCGGACGGTCCCGTCCGCATCGGTCAGGTGGACGGTGCGCCCCGTGGGCGCGGTCGGGTCAGTCATGTGTTCTCCGGAGGCGTTACTTGATGCCGGTGTTCGCGATGCCGGTGGCGATCTGGCGCTGGAAGATCAGGAAGATCACCAGGACCGGGATCGTCGAGACCACGCCCATCGCGAGGATGAGGTTGAACGGCACGGTGAGCTCGGCGTTGAAGCGGGCGAGGGCCACGGGCAGGGTGTAGACCGACTCGCTCTGGGCGACGACGAGCGGCCAGAGGAAGTCGCTCCACCGCCACATCACCGAGAAGATGGCGACCACCGCCAAGGCCGGGGTGCACAGCGGCAGCACGATGCGCACGAACGTGCGGAACTCGCCCGAACCGTCCACGCGGGCCGCTTCGATGAGCTCGTCGGGGATCGACAGCATGTACTGGCGGAGCAGGAACACCCCGGTGGGCGTTGCCGCGGCCGGGATGATCATGCCCCACAGGGTGTTGACCAGACCGAGGGATGCCACGACCTGATACACCGGGATCAGGATGACCTGCAGCGGGATCATGATGGTGGCCAGGGTCAGCAGGAACAGCACGTTCTTCCCGCGGAAGTTGTACTTGGCCAGGGCGTAGGCCGCCATCGCGTTGATGACGACCGTCAGGACGGTCGCGGCGACCGTCACGATCACGCTGTTCGTCAGGTACTGGACGAAGTTGAACCTGCTCAGTGCCTCCGTGTAGTTGTCGAGGCCCCAGGAGTCGGGGAGGAACGACGGCGGTCGGGCGGCGAGCTCGCTCTGCGACTTGAAGGACCCGAGGAACATCCACAGCAGGGGGATGAGGCACGCCAGCGCGCCGCCCACGAGGATGACGACGCGCAGCACGTCGGACACCTTCGGGCTCTTCGGGCTCAGCGACGTCCACGTCCGGGCGGGACGCTCGGCCGTGGTGAGTGTGCGGGTGGCGCTCATACGGCTTCCCTCTTACGGCTGATCAGCCAGTTGACGATGGTGAGCGTGAAGACCACGAGGAACAGCAGCACGCCCCCGGCGGTGGCGATGCCGTAGCGGATGGGCGACTGGAAGCCGTTCTCGTAGATGTACTGGACCATCAGGGTGGTGGCACCCACCGGGCCGCCGCCAGTGAGCGTGTAGATGAAGTCGAAGGACTGGAACCCGTGGATCGTGGCGAGGACCACGACCACGACGAGGCTCGGCTGCAGCATCGGAACGGTGATCGAGCGGAACTGCTGCCACCAGTTCGCGCCGTCCATGCGAGCCGCCTCGTACAGGCTCGGGTCGATCGACTGGAGGCCGGCGAGAAGGATCAGGAGGTAGAACCCCATCTGCATCCAGATCCCGACGAGGACGATGGCGACCATCGCGGCCGGGCCTTCGACGAGCCAGGGGACCGCGGGGATGCCGATCCAGCCGAGCGCGGTGTTGACCAGGCCGTTCTGCCGTTCCAGCATCCAGTTCCAGATCAGGCCGACGACGACCGGCGAGACCAGGACGGGGATGAAGAACACCGCGCGGAAGAAGGTCTTTCCGCGCTGCTGCGCATTCACCAGCACCGACATCGTGAGCGCGATGAGCGTGCCCAGCACGACGAAGGCCAGGGCGTAGACGACCGTGTTGCGCGCCACGCCCCAGAACTCGTCATCGGAGAGGATGCGCGAGTAGTTGTCGAGGCCGACGGGCCGGAACGTCCGGCCGTTGTTGGACTCGTACAGCGACATGTTGAAGCCGTTGGCCGCCGGGTAGATCGTGAAGACGGCGAAGATCGCCATGTTCGGCAGCAGGAAGAGGTAGGGGGCGAGGCGCATGCCCCACCGACCCCCCGACCACCGCGTGCGCGGCGGCCGGGAGGTCGTCATGGTGACGGTGGTCATCGGTCGAGTTCCGCCACGAGGTCGTCGATCTGCCCGTCGAGGGTCGTCAGAGCGGAACGCAGATCGGTCTGTCCGCTGACGACCAGGGAGACGGCTTCGACGAGGTCGGTCGCCGCCGCGGCGAAGGCCGGGTTGGCATTGGAGGCGAAGCCCGCCTCGGGGGTGATGAGCAGATCGGCCCGGAACGTGTCCATCGCCGTCTGGGTGACGGGGTCCGCGTAGGTCACGCCGGTCTCCGACAGGTCCTTGCGGGTGGAGAGGGCGCCCGCCGTGGCGACGAAGGTCTCCTGGTGCTCCGTGTCGTTCATGAAGCGCAGGAACTCGGCGGCGAGGGCGGGGTTCTCGGATTCGCGGAAGGCGGCCATGAACTTCCCTCCCGGGAAGCCCCCGCACTGCTCGGCGCAGGGGTTGGGCGCGACCGCCCAGGAGAACCCGGCGTTCTTGGCGAACTGGGCGACCTGCCAGTTGCCGGAGAGGTAGACGGGGGCGTCTCCCGACAGGAAGATCTCGTTCGCGCCGGCGTAACGCGATCCCGAGCCGAGCCAGAAGTCGGCGGGCATGTCGTCGTCGGCCATCATGTCGACGAGCGGCTGCAGGGCCTCGACGGCCGTGTCGACGTCCAGGGCGTTGCCGTCGGGGCCGAGCAGATAGGTGCCGTACTCGCTGAGCACCGTCGACAGACGGTGCCCCGACTTGTCCATCGCGAAGGCGTAGGGCGTGCCGGTCGCCTCCTTGACCTGCGTGGCGGCGGCGATCATCTCGTCCCAGGTCCATTTCTCGGGAACGGGCACTCCTGCGCGCTCGAACAGATCGAGATTCACGAAGGGACCATTCATCGTCAGATCGCTCGGAACCGCGAGCAGGGCGCCGTCGTCGCTGCGCACGGCCTCGAGCGGCCCGGGAAGGAACTGGTCCGCGTAGTCGTCGCCGAGGTAGGGGTCGAGCTCGAGCAGGTCGTCGCGGAAGTCGGTGAGGCTGGTGAGCCGGGCCACGTCGGGGGCGTTGCCGCCGGAGAGGCGGTTCAGCGTCGAGGTCACCATGTCGGCGTACGGCAGGATCTCGAGGTCGACGGTCACGTCGTACTGCTGCTCGAACTGGGCGACGAGGTCCCGCGTCGCCTGCTCGTCGGGGCCGTCCGTGAAGTACATGTACGTCAGGGTCTTCCCGGCGAAGTCCGCCGGGTCCATCGACTGCACCTCCTGCGGCGAGTCGTCCTCGATCGGGCCCGGCGCGCAGCCCGCGACGAGGGAGACGGCGAGACCGACCGCCAGAGCCGCGCCGATGCGCCTTCGCATGTGTGCCACGAGATCCTCCTTGATTCACGCTGCCGGGCTCATTCCCGGCGCCTGCTGACAACGAACCCCATTATGGATAGAGTTCTGCTGGATAGGAAACCTTTTCCGCTCAGCGGAATGCAAAGGAGCAGGGATGACGATCTCGGAACTGTGGAGCACACACCCGGACGACGTGAGCACGCTCGATTCGCGAAGGCTGCGGGAGCGCTTCGTCGTCTCCGACCTCTTCCGGACCGGCGAGGTCAGGTTCGCGTACACCCACGACGATCGGCTGCTCATCGCGGGGATCAGCCCGGCGGGTGAGGAGCTGGCCGTCACCGCTCCGGATGCGCTGCGGGCGTCGCACCTGCTCGAGCGGCGCGAAGCCGCACTGGTCGGGCTGTCGGGCGAGGTCGCCGTGCTCTCCTCCGCCGGGGAGTTCGTCGTCGGTCCGCACGACGTCCTCTATCTGCCCCGGGGGACGACCGGCATCCGACTCGGCGGGCGCGGCGAGGTGTACCTGGTCTCCGCGCCGGCGCACGGGTCGACGACGGCGGCGCTCGCTCGGCGGGACGAGGTCGAGGCGGTGCGCCTGGGCTCGGCGGAGGGCGCGAACGATCGGACGATCCGCAAGTACGTCCACGCCGACGGCATCCGGTCCGACCAGCTCGTGCTGGGCATCACCACTCTGGAACCGGGATCGGTGTGGAACACCATGCCGGCGCACACGCATTCCCGGCGCACCGAGATCTACCTCTACGACGGCCTCGGCGATGCTCCGCTGGTCCACCTCATGGGTCGCCCGGACGACACCCGTCACCTCATCCTGCGGAACCGGGATGCCGTCGTGTCACCGCCGTGGTCGATCCACTCGGGCTCGGCGACAGCGGCGTACAGCTTCATCTGGGCCATGGCGGGGGAGAACGTCGACTACAGCGACGTCGAGGCGGTCGACGTGGGAGGACTGCGGTGAGCGGGGCGGCGGCATCCCTCCGTCCGTCATCCGCCGCGCTGCCGCTCGCGGGAAGGCGGGCCGTCGTCACCGGCGCCGGAGGCGGGATCGGGCTCGCCTGCGCGCGGGCGCTCGCCGAGCGCGGTGCCGACCTGCTGCTGGTGGGGCGCGAATCGGTGCATCGCGGGGCGGACGAGCTGCGGGCGGAAGGGCATCGGGTCTCGACGGTCGCCTGCGACCTCTCGGATCTCGCGGCGACGTCGACCGTCGGGGCGGAGCTCGCGGCGGGGGAACCGATCGACATCTTGATCAACAACGCGGGGATCATCCACCGGGAGCCCGCGGTCGATCACGCGCCGGACGCGTGGGGCCGCGTTCTCGACGTCGACCTCAACGCCGTCTGGCTGCTCACCCAGGCCGTCGGGCGCGGGATGGTCGACAGGCGCTACGGCCGGATCGTGACGATCGCGTCCCTTCTGTCGTTCCAAGGGGGGATCAACGTGGTGTCGTACGCCGCGAGCAAGCATGCCGTCGTCGGCATGACGAAGGCGCTCGCGAACGAGTGGGGCGCCGCGGGGGTCACCGTCAACGCGATCGCCCCCGGGTACGTGCGCACGGACAACACCACCGCCCTGCGCGAGGACGCCTCCCGCGAGCGCGAGATCCGCGGTCGCATCCCCGCCGGTCGGTGGGCCGATGCCGCCGACATCGCCGGTCCGACCGCGTTCCTCTGCGGCCCGGATGCGGCCTACGTCAACGGCCACGTGCTGGTGGTCGATGGGGGGTGGCTCGCCCGCTGATCGAGGGCTTGGGGCGCGAGATCACACGGTCCGGGCCGGCGCGAACGTGTGCTCTCGCGCCGAACGTGCGACCTCGACGAGAGACGTCTTCAGCCGCGGAACGTCACGCCCCACTGGGCCTCGAACACGTCGCCGGGCGCGAGGGTGCGCAGGTCGACGCCGGAGGCGAAGGCGTTGGCCGGCGCCGTCATCGGCTCGATCGCGACCGCGAGCGGGTGCTCCGGGAAGCGGTCCGTCGTGAACACCTGCGCCCAGCCGAAGGAGCGGTCCTGCCACAGCTCGACAGCGCGCCCGTCCGGCGCCGTCAGGGTGTGGCGGGCGAAGCCGGTGGCATCCCGATCCAGACCTCGGTACGCGTTGTCGAGCGAGACGTCGCCGAGCCGGCGACCACCGCGGAGATCGGCGTCGCCGTCGACCGGCACCTCGTCGACGGGGATGTTGCGGTCGTCCATCACGAGAGTGGTGGTGCCCGTCGAACGGACGGTGAGATCGGCGGTCGGGACGCCCCCGATCTGAAGGTACGGATGGATGCCGAGGGCGAACGGCGCCGTCCGGGCACCGACGTTCTCGACGCGATGCGCGACGCGGAGTCCTTCCGGCTGCAGCTCGTACGTGACGCGGGTGCGCAGGTGGAAGGGGTACCCGGTCTGCGGGACGACGTCGGCGCCGAGGGTGATGTACTCCTCGGTCGCCTCGACGGGCGTGTAGGCGCCGAAGCGCAGCAGGCCGTGACTGGCGTTGCCGAACTTCGGCTCGCTGATCGCCAGCTGCTGGTCGGTGCCGTCGAAGGTGTACCGGCCGTCGCGGATGCGGTTCGGCCACGGCACGAGCACCACGCCGCAGGCGGCGGGGGTGGGCGCGTCGTCCGGGTATGGCGGAACGAGCTCGACGCCGTCGACGACGAGGGAGCGCAGCGCGGCGCCGACCTGGGTGACCTCGACGGAGGAGCGGGGTCCGCGCAGTCGGAAGCGCTGGCCGGTGGGATCGGCGGTCATGAGGTGGCCTTCCGGGTACGGGGCGGACGCTGCAGCCAGGGGCGCAGCAGGCGGGTGACCCACGGCAGGACGGCGTAGGTCATGATCGGGGTGAGCAGCAGGGTCGTCGCCAGGACGCGCAGCACCAGCGGGACCTCGGCGAAGCCGGGCACGAATCCGAGCAGGAACGAGGCCAGCAGGTTCGTCGGGAAGAAGCCGACCCAGATCGTCACGGCCTGCTTCCACCGCGGCGGCGCGACCGGAACGGGCTGCTGGATCGGAGAGGTGGCGGCATCCGTCCGTTCGAGGACCGAGCCGAAGGCCGCGTCGAACCAGCCCTCGATGCCGGTGCGGCGTTCCACGCGTTCCTCGCGCGCGAACGGCCGGCCCGATTCGAGCCACCAGCTGCGCTGAGACGACGTCTCCCACCCCTCCAGGGTGGTGAGGTCGGAGAAGCGGTACAGCATGTACCAGAGGTCGCTGTCCTCGCCCGCGCGCACCCATCCCGAGCCGAGGAAGCCCGGGAAAGCGGTCGCGAGGTCGGTGCCGGCCTGCATCCAGGAGGTCGCTTCGGCGGTGCGCGTCGGGTCGATGCGCCGCTCGATCGCCACCGTGATGGGGTGGGCGTCGGTGTCTGCCATGCGTCTATCTTCCGTCAGGCCCCGCGCCTGGCGGTGGGGGTGCCGGGGTGGGGGTGGGGCGTGTCCCACTTTGTGCAGCTTCGGGGCGGGGAAGCTGCACATAGGGGGACATGGATGCCATTCCCAGGCGAGGGCTGTAGCGTTGTTCGGTCGGCTCTGGACACCGCGCGTGAGGCGCGGATGGGTTTGTGAGTCCAAGGGGCCGATGGACAGGACGCGATCGCGGCCTCGACCATCTCTAGTGAATGGCCCCCGGCCGACGGATGTCCGGGTTTCGCACCGCTGCGCGCGGTGCCGCTGTCTCGCGCGAAACAGAACCCAGAAGGACATCGTCATGCCCAAGAACAAGAAGCCGGCCGGCGGCCGCGCCGCCAAGAACTTCGAGCCGCGCTACGGCGCGAAGACCTCGTTCCAGGACCGCAAGCGTCGCCCCGACGCCGAGGCCTCCGACAAGCCCGGCAGCAAGAGCCCCAACCACCGCGGCTACCGCCCCGCCGCCGAGGCCACGCCCGAGAAGCGCCGTTGGAGCGCGTCGGACCGTGCCGGTCGCGACGAGGCCCGCAGCATCCGCACGTCGGCTCGCGACGACCGCTTCGGCCGTCCGGATCGGGATGCCACGGCCGGACGCCGCGACGACCGCCCCGCCCGTTCCTACGACGACCGTCCGGCTCGGTCCTTCGACCGCAGCGAGCGCCCCGCGCGTTCGTTCGACCGTCCCGCGCGGTCCTTCGATCGCGATGAGCGTCCCCGTCGCGACGCCGGTGAGCGTCCGGCTCGGTCGTTCGATCGCAACGACCGCCCGGCGCGTTCGTTCGACGAGCGTCCCGCTCGGTCGTTCGGCGACCGTCCGGCTCGTTCGTTCGATCGCAACGACCGTCCGGCTCGTTCGTTCGACCGGAACGACCGTCCGGCCCGCTCGTTCGACCGCGATGAGCGTCCCCGTCGCGACGCCGCTGACCGCCCGGCCCGTTCCTTCGACCGGAACGACCGTCCGGCGCGTTCGTTCGACCGCAACGACCGTCCCGCGCGCTCGTTCGACCGGAACGACCGTCCCGCGCGTTCGTTCGACCGCGATGAGCGTCCCCGTCGGGACGCCGCCGACCGCCCGGCTCGCTCCTTCGACCGGACCGACCGTCCGGCGCGCTCGTTCGACCGCAACGACCGTCCGGCGCGTTCGTTCGACCGGAACGACCGTCCGGCCCGCTCGTTCGACCGCGACGAGCGTCCCCGCCGCGACGCGGGTGACCGTCCCGCGCGTTCGTTCGACGACCGCCCGCGCCGGAACGACGGCCCGAGCCGCAGCGATTGGAACGCCTCCCCGAAGCGTTCCGCCGAGCACGAGCAGCGCGTCGACGTCGTTCACGAGCGCCTGCAGGCCGAGGCCGTCGACGCCGCGACCGTGACCGGTGCCGGCTTCGCCGAGCTGGGTCTGGGCGACAACATCGTCCGCGCGCTCGCGGGCCTCGGTGCCGCGAGCCCCTTCCCGATCCAGGCGGCGACCGTCGCGCCGATCCTCGAGGGCCGCGACGTCCTCGCCCGCGGCCGCACCGGCTCGGGCAAGACGATCGCCTTCGGTGCCCCGCTCGTCGAGAGCATCCTCCGCGCCCAGGCCGGCCAGCGTCGCGAGTTCGGTCGTTCTCCCAAGGCGCTGATCCTCGCCCCCACGCGCGAGCTCGCCCTGCAGATCGACCGCACCGTCCAGGTCATCGCGCGCAGCGTCGGCCTGTTCACCACGCAGATCTACGGCGGCGTGCCGCAGGCCCGCCAGGTGGGTGCGCTGAAGAAGGGCGTCGACATCATCATCGGCACCCCCGGCCGCATCGAGGACCTGCTCAACCAGGGCAAGCTCGACCTCTCGGAGGTGCAGGTGGCCGTTCTCGACGAGGCGGACCACATGTGCGAGCTCGGCTTCCTCGAGCCCGTGCAGCGCATCCTCCGCGCGACCGCCAAGGGCAGCCAGAAGCTGCTGTTCTCGGCCACGCTCGACCGTGAGGTCGCGGCCCTCGTCGACGAGTTCCTCGTCGAGCCCGCCGTCTACGAGGTCGCCGGGGAGGACCAGGACTCGAGCACCATCGAGCACCGCGTCCTCGTCATCGAGCACCGCGACAAGGCGCAGATCCTCGACTCGCTCGTCGACCGCGAAGGCAAGACGCTCGTCTTCGCCCGCACGCGTGCCTACGCCGAGATGCTCGCCGAGCAGTTCGACGACGCCGGCATCGCCGCGGTCGCCCTGCACGGTGACCTCAACCAGCAGAAGCGCACGCGCAACCTCGAGAAGCTCACCTCGGGCCGCGTGAACGTGCTCGTGGCCACGGATGTCGCCGCCCGTGGCATCCACGTCGACGACATCGACCTCGTGATCCAGGCCGACGCTCCCGACGAGTACAAGACGTACCTGCACCGTTCCGGCCGTACCGGTCGTGCGGGGCGCAGCGGCACCGTGGTCACCTTGATCACCCGCCAGCGTCGTCGCCGCATGACCGAGCTGCTCGATCGTGCCGAGATCGAGGCGCCGTTCGAGGAGACCAACCTCGGCGACGACGTGCTCGAGGAGCTCTCGGGCCGTCAGCTGAGCGACGTCACCGCGTAAGCACCCCTGTCGAGACCCCCGTCGCTGCTGCGGCGGGGGTCTCGTGCGTTCAGAAGAGGGTGGGCTCGCTCGCCGGTACGACGCGGGGGCGGATGGATGCCGCCACCCCGGTCGTCCGCACCGGACCCAGGCCGCGACGGTCGGGCGTGGGCTGTTCGCGCGACGCGAGTCCGGGCTGCGGGCGGCCGCGGGGGTGGTCGTCCTCGTCCCAGCCGTCGAGGCGGTGCATCCGCAGCAGCGGGCGCATCCGCCTGCCGAGCCACGTGCGATACGCCTTCGGCGCCTGCGTCGAGACGCCGGGGTACAGGCCGCGGTACGACGACACGAGGTGCGGGTGCTCTCGTTCGAGCCATTGCAGGAACCACTGCTTGGCGCCGGGACGCAGATGCAGGGCGCCGTAGACCACGCGCGCCGCGCCGGCTGCGCGGATGCGGGCGAGGGCGTCGTCGAGCGCCGGGATCGAGTCGGTCAGGTGCGGCAGGATCGGCATGAGGAACACCGTCACCCGGAACCCGGCCGCGGCGGCGGCGCGCACGGTCTCGAGCCGGGCGTCGGCGCTGGGGGTGCCGGGCTCGATCGAGTGCTGCAGGGCGTCGTCGAAGACCGCGATCGACATCGCGAGCGAGACGCGCACCTGCTGCGCCGCGTCCGTCAGGAGCGGCAGATCGCGACGCAGCAGCGTGCCCTTGGTCAGGATCGAGAACGGGGTGCCGTTGTCGGTGAGCGCGCCGATGATCTGCGGCATGAGCTTGTAGCGGCCTTCGGCGCGCTGGTACGGGTCGGTGTTCGTGCCGAGCATGACGGGCTCGCGCGCCCACGAACCCCGGCGGAGCTCTCCCCGCAGCACCTCGGCCACGTTCACCTTCACGACGATCTGCGAGTCGAAGTCCGCCCCGTAGTCGAGGTCGAGGTACTCGTGCGTCTTCCGAGCGAAGCAGTAGGAACATGCATGCGTGCAGCCCCGGTAGGGGTTCACCGTCCAGTCGAACGGCATCGCCGAGACGCCGGGCACCCGGTTGAGCGCGCTCTTGGCGAGGACCTCGTGGAACGTCATGCCCGCGAACTCGGGGGTCGTGACCGAGCGGACGAGGCCGTCCATGCGCTCCATGCCGGGAAGCGCAGATGTGTCGTCCACGCCCAGCTGCTGCCCTTGCCATCTCATCGCTCCAGGGGAACATAGATTCGAGTGTGACGCAACCGTGCGGGCCGCTTTTTCGAAGGGTGGCTGGAGTCGCCGCCGCCCAGCGTCACCGGGGACAATGGAGGGGATGACGTCGCCCGATCCGCAGACCTCCCCTCGCCGCGCCGCGCGCGCGGAGGCCGAGCGTCGCGCCACCGCGGCGATCTCCCTCCCGCCGGCGGCGGCGGCATCCCTCCCGTCCTCCCGATCGGCGTCGACCGCGGCATCGCCGAGCCCCGTCGCCGGGCCGCCGACCGCGTCACCGCGGGACGCGACCGCCGTCACACGACGCCAGTTGCGGGCGGCATCCCCGTCCGTCGTCCCCCGCCGTCGCCGGCTGTCCGTCGTGGCCGCCGTCGTCGCCGTCGCCGCCGCCGGGGGGATCGCGATCGGCGCCGCCTCCGCGAACGGGGGAGGGGATGCCGTCGACCTCGCCCTCGACCAGGCCCCTGCCGCCGTGATGAACACGGTGCCGAGCGAGGGGCTCCCCGTGCCGTCGGTCCAGGCCGTCCCGGCGACCGCCTCGCCGTGCGACGACCCGGCGTTCACCGACGCGCTCGCCGCGGGCGACGACGGGGGCGCCATCGCCGCGGCCGGGGGCGGGGAGTCCTTCCGCCGTGCCGTCGCCACCGGGCTGGCCCCGTGCGTGTCGCTGAGCGACCCGACCCGCGAGTGGGCCGTCGTGAACAAGCAGCGCCCGTACGACCCCATCGACTGGCGGCCGGGCGACCTCGTGGCGCCCGCCGGGATGCGCGCCCTCGAAGACACCGCCATGCGCACCGCTGCGGCCGAGGCGCTGACGGCCCTGGCGAGCGCCGCGCGGGACGCCGGCGCGGGGGAGATCGCCTACCTGAGCGCGTTCCGGTCGTACACGACCCAGCAGTCCACGTACGCCGCCCGCGTGTCGGTGGGCGGTGTGGCGCAGGCCGACCTGGAGAGCGCACGCCCCGGGTTCAGCGAGCACCAGTCGGGTCTCGCGGTCGACATCGTGCCGTGCAGCGGCTCGTGCGGCACCCTCGACGACGTGGCCGGGTCGCCGCAGGGCGCGTGGGTGCGCGAGCACGCCTGGGAGTACGGGTACATCACGCGCTACGTCGAGGGGCGCACCGACGTCACCGGCTACGAGCCCGAGGCGTGGCATCTGCGGTACATCGGCCCGGAGCTCGCCGCCGCGTACCACGACGGCGGCTACACGACGCTCGAGGAGTTCTTCGGGCTGCCAGCGGCGCCGAGCTACTGACACTCGACCACACCCGTCGGGCGAAGCGGGATCATCCGCTCGGCGGACCGGCTTCACCCTCTCAGCCGACGCGCGCGCACGCGCCTGATTGAGAGCCTCGAATCATGACGCTCTCCGCTTTCCTCAACCGCTCCCGCCCCGGTGCCGCCGTCGCCGGGCTCGCCGCCATCTTCCTCACCACCGCGGGGTGCGCCCTCGTCAACGATGTCGCCTACGGCATGAAGCAGACCACCCACGCCAACCCGGTCGAGCTCGCGCAGGAGAGGGGCACGACCCTCGACTGGATGCCGTCCGACGCACGCAGCATCTCCCGGGTGGCATCCACGCGGGAGGACGGCGTGGAGTCGATCCTGTTCACCAGCGCCACCGCTCCGACGGGCTGCACCGAGACGGAACGCGTGAGCGCGCCGACCATGTCCATCGACGATGCGCCGGACGTCTACGACGTCGACGAGGTGTTCGTCTGCGGCCGGTGGGCGGTCGCCGCCGGCCCCGGCGACGCGTACGTCGCCTGGACCCCCGCCGCCGAGGCCTCCTGACGCGCTTCCACCGGCCGGTCCCTGGTGACCGTGTCCCACTTTGTGCAGCTTGGAGGGCTGCCGGCTGCACATAGTGGGACATGCCTCCGCGAGCGTCGCCGCTCACCGGCCGGTCCCCTGGTGAGCGTGTCCCACTTTGTGCGGTTCGGAGGGCTGCCGGCTGCACATAGTGGGACATCCCCCAGGCCCGGCTGCACATAGTGGGACATGCCGTCGGAGCAACGCCGGCTCACCCCAGGCCGTCGAACCGGCAGGAGGCGTCAGCCGGTGCCGGCGCTGCAGGTCTGCTGCGCCGCGCTCGACCCGGTGATGGACGTCGGCAGGGCGACCTTGCCGGTGCGGGGATCGACCTCGCCGGCCTCGACGACGGGCTCCTCCGCGGACGGGTCGTCGGTCGGCACCGGCGCTTCGCTCGGGTCGGTGCCCGGCACCGGGTCGGGTACGACCTCGACCACGCCCGCATCGGCGCCGACCTCGCCGGTGACCTCGATCGGCTGGTTCGCGGCGAGGGCGTCCCACAGCACCTGCGCGGCGTCCTCGTCGGGCTCGACCCGGTTCGCGTTGAAGCTGGCGGGGACGCTCGGGTACTGCACGAAGACGATGTCCTCGAACGGCACGTCCCGGACGGCGAGCGCGATCTGCACGAGCGTCATCGGGTTGGTCAGCGTCTCGGTGGGCGTGACGCTCCGCAGGCCCGTCGAGGCCAGACGGTAGAGCTTGCCCGCGTCCGTGAGCACCTCCTCGCTCACGAGGGTGCGGGCCAGGCGCGACATGTACTGCTGCTGGTTGCTGACGCGGGCGAGGTCGCTGCCGCCCACCCCGTACCGGGTGCGCAGGAACTGCAGCGCCTCGACGCCCTGGATGGTGCGCGGACCCGCGGGCCAGTCGATGCCGGTGTTCCGGTCGACCATCGGGTTGGCGAGGCAGACCTCGACGCCGCCGATGGCGGAGGTGACGTCGATGACGCCGCCGAAGGTCACCATGGCGCCGAAGGGGATCTGCTGTCCGCTCATGTCCGACACGGCGGTCATGACGCACGACAGACCGCCGATCGAGTACAGCTCGTTGATCTGCGTGAACCCGCCGTCCCAGCGGCCGCCGTCGGTGCGCGCGCACCCGGGGGCGGTGAACATGAGGTCGCGCGGGAAGGAGACGACGGTCACCCGGCGCGGTTCCTCGGAGATGTGGAGGAGGATCGTCACGTCGTTCAGCTGCGTGTCCGAGTCGGCGCCGTCGCAGCGGTCGCCCAGCAGCTCCTTCAGATCGTCCTCGCACTCGTCGATGCCGACGACGAGGAGATTGACGCCGCCCTCGATCTCGCCGATGTCGGGCGGCACCGCGATCGGGTTCTCGACCGCGACCGCCTCCCGGGTGAAGCTCGCGGTGAGGTCGTATGCCGCGTACGCGACGGTCGACAGGGTCGCCACCACGACGACCACCACCCCGACCGCGACGAGCTTCATCAGCTGTGAGAACGGGTGCGGCGAGCGCAGGCGCGCATGCTGAGCCACGGTGCGACGTCGCCGTGCCATGGCGCCTCCTCGGGTTTCGTCGCAGTCTAGGGCGGCGCGGGCGTGTGCCGAGAACGACGGGCCGTGCGTCAACCGGCCAGGCCGGCCAGCGCCAGGATCTCCACCGAGATCACCCAGAAGGCGAGGACGAACACGACGTCCCGCCGGCGGACGGGGACGAGGTGCCGCTCGGTGCGGTCCCGGTGCGCGCCGAAGGCGCGCGCGTCCATCGCGAGCGCCACGCGCTCGGCGTGCCGGATGGCGCCCGCCAGGAGCGGCACGACGTAGCCGGCGGCGCGCAGCGGGCCGCGTGTGCCGCGGACGCGATGGGCTTGGCGGATGACCCGCAGCTCGACGGCGAACCGCGGGACGAATCGGATGGCGGCGAGAGCGGCGTAGCCGATGCGGTACGGCACGCGCAGCTGCTGCACGAGTGCGCGGACGAGGTCGGCGCCGGTCGTGGTGAGTCCGCCGATGAAGGCCAGCGTCATGATGGCGGCGAGGCGGAGGCCGGTCGCGAGGCCGATGAGGAGAGCTCCGTCGGTGAGGGTCCAGTCCCCGATCCGGACGAGGGGGGTGGTGGCATCCAGGCCGTCCGTGTCGACCCAGATCGCGAAGCCGAGGGAGACGACGACGACCGCGGCGGGCACGACGACGAAGAGCATGGTCAGGGTGCGGCGGGTGAGCCGTGCACCGCAGAGCAGGACGACGAGGGCTGCGCCGAGGAAGAGCGACGGCGCGACGAGGTCGCGGACGAAGACGAGCGCGAGCATCGCGGGAAGCGGCGCGGCGAGCTTCGCCAGCGGGTTCAGCGTCTCGAGGGGCCGCGGGCGTGGCGGGGCGGCGAGGTCGGCGGTCATGCGTCGCCTCCGGGGAGGTCCCGCAGGCGCACGGTGCCGCGCAGCTCCGGATGCCGAGACATCCCGGTGAAGACGTCCCGCAGCGGCGGGGGGCGCAGTCCTGCCCGCGCGAGCACGGCGTCGTCCGCGAATACCGCGGCGGTCGGACCGTCGGCCGCGATCCGCCCGTCCGCGACGACGATCATGCGGTCCGCGTGCTCGGCCACCAGCTGCATGTCATGGGTGACGACGACGATGGTCGTCCCCTCGGCGCGCAGATCGTCGAGCAGACCGAGCAGCTCGTCCGCGCGGGCGCGGTCCTGCCCGAAGGTTGGCTCGTCGAGGATCAGCACCTGGGCCCCGCCGACGAGCGCGGTCCCGACGGACAGCCGGCGCTTCTGCCCGCCCGACAGCAGGAAGGGGTGCGCGTCCGCGCGATCGGCGAGCCCGAAGCGGTCGAGCAGGGCGGACGTGCGCGCGCGGACCTCGGTGTCGGGCAGGTGCCGCCGCCGCAGACCGTAGGCGATCTCGTCGAAGACCGTGGTCGTGACGAATTGGTGCTCGGGGTTCTGGAAGACGAAGCCGACCCGTTCCGCCCGCGCCCGTGCCGACAGGCGCCGGATGTCGTCGCCAGCGATGCGCACCGCGCCCCGCGGCGGGCGCAGCACCCCCGCGACGGCCTGCACGAGCGTCGTCTTTCCGGCGCCGTTCGCCCCCGCGATCGCGACGAACTCGCCGCGCCGCACGTCCAGGTCGACCCCGTGCAGCACCGGTGTCCGCCCGCGCGAGAGGGTGAGGCCGCGCACGGTCAGGATCGGAGGGAGGGATGCCACCCCCTCCGGCCGCGAGGACACCTCGATCGACCGCCCCGCGACGGGTGCACTGCGCTCGAGCTCCTCCCGCAGCTCAGCCGGTGTGAGCGGCATCCGCGCGAAGTCGTACCCCGCGCGCCGGAGCCGCAGCGCGGCGAGGGCCGCCGTCGGCAGCCACACCCCCGAGGTGTGCAGCTCCTCGGCGCGGTCGCGCAGCACCTCGTCGACGGTCCCGTCCGCGACGACGCGACCGCGCGCGTCGAGGGCGACCACTCGGCGGATCAGGGGGAGGGCGGCATCCAGGTTGTGTTCGATGAGGAGGATGGCGCGATCCCCGTCGTCCGCGATGTCGCGCAGGGCGGCGTAGACGTCGTCGACGCCCTGCGGGTCGAGATTGGACGTCGGCTCGTCGAGGACGAGGAGCGGCGACCCCATCGCGAGGGCGCACGCGACGGCGAGGCGCTGACGGCCGCCGCCGGAGAGCACGTCCGGGGTGTCGTGACGGCGCTCCCACAGGCCGACGCGGCGCAGCGCGACCTCGGCGCGGGAGAGGACGACCTCGACCGGGAGGCGAAGGTTCTCCGGGCCGAAGGCGACCTCGTCGAGCAGCGAGCCGGTGACGAGCTGGGCGTCGGGGTCCTGGAACACCATGGCCACCGTGGCGGCGAGCTGGGCGACGGGGGTGGTGGTGGCATCCCTTCCGCCCGTCCGGACGATGCCCGCGACGGTCCCGGGGACGGCGTGGGGGAGCAGGCCGTTGAGCGCGAGGGCCAGCGTGGACTTGCCCGAGCCGCTGGGGCCGAGGAGCAGGACGGTCTCGCCCGGGTGGACGTCGAACGAGACGCCGGCGGGCGTCGGCCGCTCGGACTCGAAATGGGTGATCGCGACGTCGCGGAGGTGCAGCAGCGCTCCGGCGTCCGCGGCGGCGGGCGTCTCGGAGGGATGCGGGAGCGCGGGCACGGGGATCCTGTCGATCGGTGAGCTCCCAGGCTACTTAGGCTGCCCTCACATGGATGCCGGGACCCTCGACGTCGAAGGAGCGGTCCGGTCCCGCGATGTCCGAGCGGTGCCGCTCAGCGCGAGGACGACAGCCCGCGGGCGACGCCCGCCCGCCGCAGACCCGCCCCGACGGACAGGCCGACCGCTGTCCAGGCGACCGGTCCGACGACCCCGATCACGAGGTACGCGATGCGGGCCACGGGGGTGAGACTCGCGATGTCGGCGGCGAACCACACCGCGACGGCCACGACCAGACCGATGATCACGGCGGAGACGAAGAAGCGGGCCGGAGCCCAGGACCGGTACCGCGTGAGGGCGGCGACGGCCTCCTGGATGCCGCCGAAGAGCAGCGCCGTCCCGAGGAAGCGGAAGGTCCACTGCGGGGCCGTGGCGCTCGCGACGAGCGCGGCGAGGACGTGGGTGATCAGGGCGACCCACGGACGACGGACGACCTGCTGAGCGACGATGCCGGGCAGCACGTGCGAGCCGAGCACCAGGCCGTACGCCCACGGGGCGCCGGCGAGGACGACGAGCGTCAGCCAGCCGGCCGCGCCGCCCAGGAGTCCGGTGCCCACCCCGATCGCGGCGCAGACCAGCAGGACGCGCGTGGAGAGACCGGATGCCGAGGACACCCGCCCAGCGTATCGGCGGGGTCCGACAGGCGGTGTGCGCGGGGGTCTCGGGTCGAGTCGAGGAGAAGGGGCGTGGCCGCTCAGCCGCACGCGCGGGTGTCGGGCATGGCTCGCTCGCGGGCGACGCGCTTATGCGCCCGAGGTCACGCCGTCATCGCGGTTCGTGACCTGGTATTCGATCGTCACCCAGCCGGGGCCTGCGTGGCTCGCGACCTGTCTGATCACCGTGTGGCCGATGTCGGCGGGCGTCGGTCCGCGACCTTCACCGATCAGGCTGGGAACAACGCGGAGGCGCAACACGTCCACCAGCCCTTCGCGGAACAGGGCATCGGTGAGCTGCAGGCTTCCCCACACGATGAGGTCGCCTTCCACCTCCGAGCGAAGTCGCGCGACCGTCTCCGCGGGGTCGCCCTTCTCGATGATGGCCGGAGTGACGTCCCCCCACGGAGCAGAGTCGAGGGTGTTGCTGATGACGTGTTTGGGGAGCGAGTTGATCCATTCGGCGACCGGCTCGTCGGCGGGGTCGACGGTCGGCCAGTAGCTGGAGAACATCTCGTAGGTGCGTCGGCCGAGGACGATGCCGCCGACCCGGCTCAACATCTTCAGCTGTTCGGAGTCCGTATCGTCGATCGGCTCGACGTCCATGATGCGCAACCGGAGCCGACCCTCAGGGATTGCCCGTGGCGACGTCCGACCGGGCTTTCGCATCCCGTCCAAGAAAAACGTTGGTGAGGAATTGGCTGTGAGTTATGTTTGTGCAACGCGCGCCGGAGACGCCGCGCACATCGCTCAACTCATCCCCCCGTTTGGAGCGCACTATGGGTCGTACCCTGCGTTCGGCCGCGGTCATCGCATTGGCCGGGCTGTTCACCGGTGCCGGATTGACATCCGCGCACGCCGTCGAGTCCGTCGGGGAGGTGTCATCCCCCACTCCCATCGAGTCGACCACGGGTCGCTACATCGTCGTCCTCGACGAGGCCCCCGCCGCGACGTACGACGGCGGTGAGGCCGGTCTCCGAGCCACGCAGCCGGAGGAGGGCGACCGCCTCGATCCGACGAGCGAGGAGGTGCGCGAGTACTCCGCCTTCCTCGAAGAGCGCCAAGAGGACGTCGCCGCCGAGGCGGGCGTCGAGTCGGACTACTCGTACACGCTGGCCGTCAACGGCTTCAGCGCCGCGATGGACCCGAACCAGGCCGCCAAGCTCGCCTCGACGAAGGGCGTGAGCCGCGTCGTCCCCGACGAGATCCGGCACCCGGTGGCGGTGCCCTCCACCGAGTTCCTCGGTCTCGAGGGACCCGGCGGCGTGTGGGAGCAGGTCGGCGGGATCGGCGCCGCGGGCGAAGGCGTCGTCGTCGGCGTCATCGACACCGGCATCGCCCCCGAGAACCCGTCGTTCGCGGGCGAGCCGCTCGGCACGACCCCGGGCGACGAGCCCTACCTCGACGGCAACGACGTCGTGTTCAACAAGGCGGACGGGACCGAGTTCCGGTCGCCCCGCGTGGCGGCCGGCGACGGCTGGTCGCTCGACGACTACTCCACGAAGCTCGTCGGCGCCCGCTACTTCGACCAGGGCGCGGCCGGCACCGGCTTCACCTTCGAGGGCGACTACCGTTCGCCCCGCGACGGCGACGCGCACGGCTCGCACACCGCGAGCACGGCCGCCGGAAACAACGGCGTCGACGCGTCCGTGGAGGGCATCGACTTCGGGCAGATCTCGGGCGTCGCGCCCGCGGCCAAGGTCGCCGCGTACAAGGCGTGCTACTCCGGCCCCGACCCGCTCGTGACCACCGACGACATCTGCGCCCTGAGCGACCTGCTCGGCGCGATCAACGCCGCGGTCGAGGACAACGTCGACGTCATCAACTACTCCATCGGCGGCGGCGCGGCCACGACCACCCTCGCCCTCGAGGACGAGGCGTTCTTCAACGCCGCCGCGGCCGGCATCTTCGTCTCCGTCTCGGCCGGCAACTCCGGTCCCGGAGCCTCGACCGCCGACCACGCGTCGCCCTGGTACACCACCGTCGCCGCGTCGACGATCCCCACGTACGAGGGCACCGTCCAGCTCGGCGACGGCCAGAGCTTCGCGGGTGCGTCCGTCACCGTCCGCGAGCCCCTCACCGGTGAGCTCGTCTACGCGGGTGACATCCCCGCCGCGGGGGCGACGCCGGCGAACGCCGCGCTGTGCCTGCTCGACACGATCGACGCCGCGGCCGCCGCGGGCAAGATCGTCGTCTGCGACCGCGGCCAGAACGCCCGCGTCGAGAAGTCGCAGGCCGTGGACGAGGCCGGAGGCGTGGGCATGGTCCTCGTCAACGTCACCCCCGCCTCGGTCGACAACGACTTCCACAGCGTGCCGACCGTCCACATCGACGCGCGCTACCGCGACGCCCTGCTGACCTTCGTGCGCGAGGCATCCGACCCGACGGCGACCCTCGTCGGCGAGAACACCACGGGCGCGGAGACCCCGACCCCGCAGGTCGCCGGCTTCTCCAGCCGCGGACCGATGCTCGCCGACGGCAGCGACGTGCTCAAGCCGGACATCTCGGCACCGGGCGTGGCGATCCTCGCCGCCGCCGCGAACGCCGAGGGTGCGGCTCCCACCTGGGAGTTCCTCTCCGGCACGTCCATGTCGTCGCCGCACATCGCGGGTCTCGCCGCGCTCTACCTGGGCGAGCGGCCGACCGCGACGCCCGCCGAGGTGAAGTCCGCGATGATGACCACCGCGTACGACACCGTCGACGCGGACGGCAACGACGTCACCGACCCGTTCGCGCAGGGAGCCGGCCACGTCGACCCCACGCGCTTCTTCGAGCCGGGACTGCTGTACCTGAACGGCCCGAGCGACTGGGCCGCCTTCCTGCAGGGCAAGGGCCTGTACGACTTCGGCGTCGAGCCGATCGACGGCAGCGACCTCAACCTCGCGTCCATCTCCATCGGATCGCTCGCGAAGCCCCAGACCGTCACGCGGTCGGTGACCTCGACGCAGGCCGGGACCTTCACGGCATCCATCGACGTCCCCGGCGTGGATGCCACCGTGGAGCCGGCATCGCTGACGTTCGGCGCCGCGGGTGAGACGAAGACCTTCGAGGTCACCTTCACGCGCACGACGGCCCCGGCCGAGCAGTGGACCACCGGCTTCCTCACCTGGACCGGCGGAGACACGCAGGTGCGTTCGCCGATCGCCATCCAGCCCGTGACCGCCGAGGCCCCGGCCGAGGTGTCCGGCGAGGGTCTCTCCGGCACGACGAGCGTCGAGGTCCTGCCCGGGGTGAGCGGCGACCTGCCCCTGACCGTTTCCGGCCTGGCCGCCGTCGAGCTGCTCACCGACGCCGACAACCCCGTCGAGGGGCACTCGGGCGACGAGCAGTCGGGCGACGCGGACGGCTACGTCCGCTGGATCGTCGAGGTCCCCGAGGGCGCCACGCTCTCGCGCTTCGACCTCGACTCGTCCGACGACACCGGCAGCGACCTCGACCTGTTCGTGTCGCGCGTCGTGAGCGCCGACGACCTGCGGTACTACGAGCAGTGGACCTCGGCGTCCGGCTCGGCGGACGAGCGGGTCTCGCTGGCGAACCCGACGCCCGGGACGTATCTGATCGAGGCGAACATCTACTCGTTCACGAACCCGTTCACGTGGGACATGACCTACGCGAGCGTCACCCCCGGTGGGGAGGGCCAGCTGACCGCGACGCCGAACCCGCTGCCGGCCACGCAGGGCACTCCGGTGTCGTACGAGCTGTCGTGGCAGGGCCTCACGCCAGAGACGCGCTACCTCGGCGTGGTGCAGTACGGCGCCTCGAGCGTGCAGACGGTGCTGACGGTCGACTCGGGCCAGGCCCCGCCGACCATCGTGGAGGCGCCGACGGTCTCGGGCACGGCCAAGCTCGGTCGGACGCTCACCGCCACCCCCGGCACCTGGGACCCGGCCGACGTGACCGTCGCCTACCAGTGGCTGCGGAACGGGGAGCCGATCGCCGGAGCGACGTCGAAGACGTACCGCGTCCAGCGCGCGGACCTCGGGACGGTGCTCTCGGTCCGCGTCACCGCCACCGCCGAGGGCAACGCGCTCACCGGCACGGCCGACAGCGCGGGCACGCCCGTCGTCGTCGCCTCGCGGACGACCGTCTCGGTCACGCCCCGCTCGGGCTCGGCCGGCGACACGTTCGCCGTGACCGTGCAGGTGCGCCCGACGGGCGGTCCTGCGGCCACCGGCGACGTGACGGTCACGGTCGACGGCAAGCAGTACACGGCCACTCTGGAGAACGGCACGGCGACCATCACGACGGACCCGCAGACCCGCGGGACCAAGCGCGTGACGGCGACCTACCCGGGCTCCGAGACCATCGAGGACTCGGAGGGTCGCACGAGCTTCACCGTGCGCCGCTGATCCACCCGCCGACGCGGCGTCCGGGCTCCGGCTCGGGCGCCGCGTCCGCGTTCCACCGAGGCCCGCGGGTGGCATGGCGCCGCGTCCGCATTCCGCCGGGGCCCGCGGGTGGCATGGCGCCGCGTCCGCGTTCCGCCGAGGCCCGCGGGTGCCGTGGCGCCGGCGTCCGCGTTCCGCCGGGGTGCCCGAGGGTCCCGACGCGGAGTACCGCTCCCGGGTCCCGGGATCAGACGCGGCGGCGGCGCGGGGTGAGCCGGACGCCCGGCAGCGGGGGAGCGGGGATCCGCTCCGGACCGTGATCGACCACGGCGCCGAAGCGCGGGGCCTGCGCCTCCCACGCCTCGCGGGCGTCGACGATCTCGTCGTGCGAGCGCCCGACGAAGTTCCACCACATGACGATGTCGGCCTCGAAGGGCTCGCCCCCGAGCAGGAACACCCGGGCGTCCGCCGCGGCCGAGATCTCCACGTGGTCGCGTCGCGTGCCCAGGTAGACCAGGCGCGTGGCGTCGACGGACACGGATGCCGCCCCGTCGGACGACGGCGGGGCGTCGCGCCGCGCGGCGTCGGCGTCGACCACGGGGACGCCGGTGTCCAGCTCGACCTCGCCGACCATCCCGACGAGCGCGTACTCCCAGTCCGGTCGCAGCGGCACGCGCGTGCGGGTGCCGGCGGCCAGCCGCAGCTCCGCCCCGACGATCGGCGTGTGCACGGTCGCCGGGGAGACGACGTCGCCGAGCTCGCCCATGACGACGACGGCGTCCGCGCCGTGCCCCAGCGGAAGAACGGGCAGGTCCTCGTGCCGCTCGAACGCGGGCGCGCCGTGACGGCGGTGCTCGGGCAGGGCGACCCACAGCTGCAGGGCGTCGAGGGCGACGGGCCCGTCGCCGAGCGAGTACTCCGAGTGCGCGATGCCGGCACCGCTCGTCATGAGGTTGAGCGCACCGGGGCGCACGATCACGTCGCTGCCGACGGCGTCGCGGTGCCGCACCTCGCCCACGATGGGCCAGGTGACGGTCTGCAGGCCGATGTGCGGGTGGGGTTCCACCCGCATCCGCGTCTCCTGCGGGCCGAAGCGGTCGAGGAAGCACCACGCGCCCACCATGGGCAACGCGCGGTGCGGCAGGGTACGGTGCACCTTCATGCCGCGCACGCCGCCGAGGGGGACTTCGCGCGCCTCCACCACGAGCGCGCGGGGGCCGTCGCAGTCCACCGGTCCTTCGGACGCGGGCGGAGCGACGTCGAGGCGGGTCATGACGACGCGCCGTCGGGCCAGTCGACCTTCAGACCGGGGACGTCGTGCCCCTTCAGCCAGCTCGCGACGAACGGGCAGCTGGGGACGATCGTGTCGCCGCGGCGGGCCAGGTCGGCGAGAGCCTCCCGGGCGAGCGCGGAACCGAGTCCGTGCCCCTCGAACGCGGGATCCACCTCGGTGTGCGGCAGCTCGACCCGGCCGTCGCCCGCCGGGCGGAACTTCAGGAACCCGCCGAGCTCGTCGCCCAGGTGCACCTCGTACCGCCGCGTCTCCTCGTTCCGGGTCACGGTCACGTCGTCGCTCATGTCGCCTCCAGCTCGTCTCACCACAACGTACGAGGCGCCGGTCCTGTTCCGCCCTCCCTGGCGTCGGCGACGTCTTTTTGCAAGCAGGGGGAGGGGATGTGGCGGCGGGAGGATCCCCTGCCTCGTGGAGGTCCTCCCTACCCGGCATCCCCTCCCTTCCCTGCCGGGTGCGGGTTGCAAGCGGGGGAGGGGATGTGGCGGCGGGAGGATCCCCTGCCTCGTGGAAGTCCTCCCTTCTCGGCATCCCCTCCCTCCGCGACCCGGCCGGCCGGTGCCCACCGTTCGTCGCACGGATCGTGCCGCTCATCGCACCGTCTCCGTCGACGGCCGTGGGAGGCCGCGGCATCCCTCTAGCCTTCCGAAAGTCCGCAGAGCCGCGAACGAGGAGAGACATGAGCGCTTCCGTCGACGACGACATCGTCACCGACCCGAACCTCCCGCCGGTGGCGGTCCCGCCCGAGAGGACCGAGACCCGCTGGACCCCGGCGAAGATCGCGCTCTGGGTCGCGATCGCCCTGCTCGGCGGGCTGGGGTGGACGATGCTGGCCATCGTCCGCGGCGAGACCGTCAACGCGATCTGGTTCGTCTTCGCGGCGGTGTGCACGTACCTGATCGGGTACCGCTTCTACTCGAAGGTCATCGAGCGCTACATCGCCCGGCCCGACGACCGCCGGGCCACGCCCGCCGAGCGCAAGCAGGACGGCAAGGACTTCGTCCCCACCGACCGCCGCGTGCTGTACGGGCACCACTTCGCCGCCATCGCGGGCGCCGGTCCGTTGGTCGGCCCCGTCCTGGCCGCGCAGATGGGATACCTGCCGGGCACGATCTGGATCATCGTCGGCGTCATCCTCGCCGGCGCCGTGCAGGACTACCTCGTCCTCTTCTTCTCCATGCGGCGCGGCGGCCGCACCATCGGCCAGATGGCCCGGGACGAGCTCGGCAAGGTCGGCGGCACCGCGGCGATCCTCGCGAGCCTGCTCATCATGCTCATCATCGTCGCGATCCTCGCGCTCGTCGTGGTCAACGCCCTCGGCGAGAGCCCGTGGGGCGTCTTCAGCGTCTCCATGACGATCCCCATCGCGATCTTCATGGGCCTCTACCTGCGGTACATCCGCCCGGGTCGCATCACCGAGATCTCGATCATCGGCTTCGTGCTGCTCATCGGCGCGATCATCGCGGGCGGCTGGGTGTCGTCGACGGCCTGGGGCTACGACCTGTTCCACCTCGACCGCACCGTCATCGCCTGGGGCATCATCGTCTACGGCTTCGTCGCCGCGGTCCTGCCGGTGTGGCTGCTGCTCGCGCCGCGCGACTACCTCTCGACGTTCATGAAGATCGGCGTCATCGTCATGCTCGCCGGGGCGATCGTCCTCGTCCGGCCCGAGATCAGCGTCCCCGCCTTCAGCGAGTTCGCCGGCGGCCAGCTCGGTCCCGTCTTCACCGGACCGATCTTCCCGTTCCTCTTCGTCACGATCGCCTGCGGAGCCCTGAGCGGGTTCCACGCGCTCATCGCGTCGGGGACGACGCCGAAGCTCGTCGAGAAGGAGCGCCAGACGCGCTTCATCGGCTACGGCGGCATGCTCATGGAGTCGTTCGTCGCCATCATGGCGCTCGTGGCGGCCCTGTCCATCGACCGCGGCATCTACTTCGCCATGAACTCGTCGCCGGCGGCCACGCTCGGCACCGTCGAGGGGGCGGTCGCGTTCGTGAACGGGTTGGGTCTGGCGGGGGTGAACCTCACGCCCGAGATGCTGACCTCGACCGCCGCGGCCGTCGGCGAGAGCTCGATCGTCTCCCGTACCGGCGGCGCACCGACCCTCGCCCTGGGGCTCGCCAACATCATGCAGGCGGCGCTCGGCGGTCAGGCGCTCATGGCCTTCTGGTACCACTTCGCGATCATGTTCGAGGCGCTGTTCATCCTCACCGCCGTCGACGCCGGCACGCGCGTCGCCCGGTTCATGCTGCAGGACTCCCTCGGCACGGTGATCCCCAAGTTCCGCGACCTGTCGTGGCGGCCCGGGGTGTGGATCTGCACGGCGATCATGGTCGCAGGCTGGGGCTCCATCCTCATCCTCGGCGTGACCGACCCCCTCGGTGGGATCAACACCTTCTTCCCGCTGTTCGGCATCGCCAACCAGCTGCTCGCGGCGATCGCGCTCGCGGTGGTCCTGGCGATCGTCGCCAAGCGCGGCCGCGCGTACTTCCGCTGGCTGTGGATCGTCGCGCTGCCGCTGGCCTTCGCGGCGGTCGTGACGATCACGGCATCCATGTACAAGATCTTCTCGCCGGTCCCGGCGGTCGGATATTGGGCCAACCACTTCGCTTTCCGCAACGCGCTCGCCGAGGGGCTGACCGAGTTCGGCACGGCGCGGTCGGTGACGGCGATGGAGGCGGTCGTCCGGAACACGTTCGTCCAGGGCGTGCTGTCGGTCATCTTCGTGACCCTCGCGATCGTCGTGATTGCCATGGCGCTCGTCGTCACGGTGCGCGCCGTGCGCAACGGGGGCGGCGACAACCTGGAGGATCCTGCCGTGGCATCCCGTCGCTTCGCTCCCGCAGGCATGCTCGCCAGCGCCCCGGAGCGCGAGATCGAGAAGCAGTGGCAGGCCCTCCCCGCCGATCACCCCGACCGTCCCTCGACGGCGGCGCACCACTGAGGCGGGACGGATGACCGACCTGGATGCCACGGCCCCCGGCCCTCTCGCCCGCCTCGCGGCGGGTGCGGCGGCCGCGGGCCGGGGTCTCCGGTGGTACGTGACGACGCTCATGGGCGACCGCGCCTACGACGTCTACGTCGCCCACCACCGCGCGCACCACCCGGACGAGCCCCCGCTCACCGAGCGGCAGTTCTGGCGGCAGAGGACGGACGAGCAGGAGCGCAATCCCGGCGCGCGCTGCTGCTGACTAGGCTGCGACCATGCCCGACGCACCGCTCCTCGCGGCGGCCCTCGGTGTCGTCGTCGGCGCGCTCCTGACCGTCGCGCTCGTCGTCGCCCGCCGCTTCGCGCTCGCCTCGCGCGACCTCGGCAGCGACGCCGAGCGCGCGACGCACCGGACGCTGCACCTCGCAGCGGCGGCGGCTGCGGCGCTCCGCGGGGGGCGGGACGAGCCGGACCCGGCGCGCGCGGCCCGGCACCTGCGCGCGCTGCTGTCGGCCGACGCGGTGGCCATCGTCGACGCCGGCGCCGACCGGGTGTCGCTCGACGGGCCGGAGGAGCTGGCGTCGTCGGCACGCCGCATCGCCGCGCGGGTGCGCGAGTCGGGCCGACGGCAGGTGTTCTCGATGCCGGAGGGGGATGCCGTGGGAGCGCCGATCGTCGTGGACGGCCAGGTGTGGGGCGCGGTCGTCGCCTTCGCCGGCGCCGCCCGCGGACCGCTCGTGCGGGCGACGGGCGACGTCGCGCAGTGGTGCGCCGCGCAGCTCGAGCTGGCGGACCTCGACGCGTCGCGGGCCGCGCTGGCGGAGGCGGAGCTGCGCGCGCTCCGCGCCCAGATCAGCCCGCACTTCATCTACAACGCGCTCACGGCCATCGCGTCGTTCATCTCGACGGACCCGCCCCGCGCCCGCGACCTCGTGCTCGAGTTCGCCGACTTCACGCGCTACTCCTTCCGCCGCCAGGGCGAGTTCACGACCCTGGCCGAGGAGCTCCGGAGCGTGCACTCCTACCTCGAGCTCGAGCGCGCGCGCTTCGGCGACCGGCTGTCCGTGCGGCTGCGCATCGCACCGGAGACGCTGGCGACGGTGATCCCCTTCCTCTCGGTGCAGCCGCTGGTGGAGAACGCGGTGCGGCACGGACTGGAACCGGGCGAGCGCGGGGGCGTCCTGACCGTCACCTCGATCGACGACGGCACGCACACCGAGGTCGTGGTGGACGACGACGGCGTCGGCATGGACCCCGTCGAGCTGGCGGCGCTGCTCGACCTGGACGCCCCGTCGACGCACGTGGGTCTGCGCAACGTCGACACGCGTCTGCGGCAGCTGTACGGGCCGGGCGGCGGTCTCGTCGTCGAGACGAACGTCGGCGCGGGGACGTCCGTGCGGCTGCGCGTCCCGAAGTCGCAGCCGCGGCACGAGACGGCGCTCGGATGACCGCGGGCGCGGCGGCCGGGGCGCGCGGATGACCGCGGGCGCGGCGGCCGGGGCGCGCGGACACGGCGGAGGGTCGACGCCGGAGCGCGGGGGCGTGGACGTGCTCGTCGCCGACGACGAGGCGCCGGCGCTGGCGGAGCTCGTGTCACTCCTCTCCGCCGATCCCCGGGTGGGCGTCGTCCATGCGGCGGGCAGCGGCGCGGAGGCGCTGCGGATCCTCGAGCGCGGCGAGGTGGCCGTCGCCTTCCTCGACGTGCACATGCCCGGGCTCGGCGGGTTCGACCTGGCCCGCGCGCTGGCGGGGTTCCGTCGGCGCCCGGCCGTGGTGTTCGTCACCGCGGACGAGGCGGGCGCGGTCCGGGCCTTCGACCTCGAGGCGGTGGACTACGTCTTGAAGCCGGTGCGGGTGGAACGTCTGCGTCGCGCGCTCGGACGGGCGATCGAGGCGGGCTCCGCGCCGGGGGCGACGGCCGCGGACGAGACCATCCCCGTGACGACGGGGACGGCCACGCGGCTGCTCCGCCGCAGCGACGTGCGGTGGGTGCAAGCGCAGGGGGACTACTCCCGCCTTTACACCGCGGCATCCGATCATCTGATCCGCACGCCGTTGTCGGAGCTGGCCGACCGCTGGGCGGACGCCGGTTTCGTCCGGGTGCACCGGTCATATCTCGTGCACCGCGACGCCGTCGCCGAGGTGCGCCTGTCGGGAGCGACGCCGACCGTGGTGCTGCCCGAGATCGAGCTGCCCGTCAGCCGTCGCCTGGTCGCCGCGGTCCGCGATGCCTTCCTCCGCTGACCCCGCACCTTCCGCGTCGACCTGCCCCACCCCCGCGCTGAGTTGCCGCAGATGTACGCCGCGGGGCGCTTCTGCGTACATCTGCGCCAAGTCAGCGCCGGGGGTACCGCGGCCTTGGGTGTGCGTTGAGTTGCCGCAGATGTACGCCGCGGGGCGCTTCTCGCGTACATCTGCGCCAAGTCAGCGCCGGGAGGACCGCACGGTAGCGCGGGGGCGGAGGTCAGCGCGGGGAGACGGGGGAGGGGATGCCGCGAGCCCGGTGCCGACGCACGGCGGCGCGGTTGGCGCAACGCACGGAGCAGTAGCGCTGGCGGCCGTTGCGGGTCACGTCCACGACCACCTGCGTGCACGGGTCCGCGGCGCAGCGCCCGAGCCGGTTCATGCCGCGCGTCACCAGGTGGAGGGACGTGCCCACCGAGATGACGGCCGCGAGCACCTGGGGGAGCGCCTCGTCGCGGTCGCGGTAGTGCAGATGCCAGCCCTCCCCGTCGTGGTTGGTCAGCCGCGGGTAGGCCGTGACGGCCGCCATCTGCGCGTTCAGCAGTGCGGACCGGGCGTCGGGATCGGGCTCGTCGACGACGCGGAGCCAGTCGTCGATGACCGCGCGGGTCCGCGCATGGTCGTCGGGGAGTTCGGGGAACGTCATCGTCATGCCCTCGGCGAGCGTCCGCGCCTCGATGCCCGCGCGGTCCGCCGGCCAGTCGTTCGCGAGCGACGCGGCCAGCAGCACCGCGTACTCGCCGTAAGGGTTGAGATGCATAAGAGCATTACAACACGATGGGCTCATGACCGCGCCCGAGACCCTGTCGCATCCCGTCGTCGCCCCGGCATCCCGGCACGAGCACGCCTGGGTGACGTCGTCGTCGCACGCCACCAGCGAGGGCCGGATCCGCTACGTGAGGTGCGTCGACTGCGGCGCCCACCGGGTGGACCTCGAGCCCCGCGCCGTCGTCGTGCCCGAGGCTCTCACACGACCGCTCGGCTGAGCGCCGGGGCGCCCGGTGCCGGGGCGTCGACGGGGCGGCATCCGGATGCCACGATGGGATGCCATGAGCGAGGAGCGCCGTCCGATGCCGCGCGTGCGCGTGACGGCGTCCGACGCGCGGCGCGGCCCGCGGGCGGCGACCCGGGGCTTCGCGCTCCCCGGGCAGACGCCCGACGACGCCGAGACCGTCTTCTCGCGCGGTCTCGTCCGCACGCAGCTCCGGCTCGCCCTCGGGTGCGTGGCCGCGTTCCTGGCCGTGGCCGCGACTCTCGCCGGGGTCGTCTTCGCGCTCCCCGTCCTGGGCGATCCTGTCGTCTTCGGCGTCCCCGCGTCGTGGCTGCTGCACGCCTACGGCTTCTACCCGCTGATCCTCGTCTTCGCGCTCGTCTACGTCCGTGCGGCCGCGCGCAACGAGCGTCGCTATCGGGCGCTCGCCGATCCCGAGGAGGGCGCGTGAACCCGGTGTTCGATCTCGCGGCCGTCGGGCTGCTCGTGGTCGTCACCGCGGTGCTGGGTTTCGCCGGGGTGCGCCTGTCGCGGACGACGAGCGACTTCTTCGTCGCGTCGCGCAGCGTCCGCAGCGTCTGGAACGCCTCCGCGATCAGCGGGGAGTACCTCTCCGCCGGAACCTTCCTCGGCCTGGCCGGCCTCGTCCTGCTGTCGGGTGCCGAGGGGTTCTGGTTCCCCATCGGCTACGCGGCCGGGTACCTGCTCGTGCTGCTCTTCGTCGCGGCGCCGCTCCGCCGCAGCGGGGCGTACACGATCCCGGACTTCGTCGAGGCGCGCCTGGAGTCCCGGGCGGCCCGCCGTGTGACCAGCGTCGTCGTGCTCGTGATCGGCTGGCTCTACATCGTGCCGCAGCTGCACGGCGCCGCCCTCGCGCTCGGCGTCGTCGCCCCGGTGCGGCCGTGGGTCGGTGCGGTGCTCGTCGCGGTGCTCGTGGCCGGGATCGTCGCGGCGGGAGGGATGCGGGCCATCACGGCGGTGCAGGCGTTCCAGTACTGGCTGAAGCTGACGGCGCTCCTCGTCCCCGCGGTGTTCCTGCTCGTGGCGCTCTCGGGCGGAGGTGCCGACGTGGACCCGGCCGCGGTGTTCCCCGCCGAACGCGGCCCCGCCGGGGCGGACGCCTACCTCACCGGCTCCCTCCTTCTCGCGCTCCTGCTCGGGACGATCGGTCTGCCGCACGTCCTCGTGCGCTTCTACACGAGCCCCGACGGCGCGTCCGCCCGTCGGACGACCGTCATCGTCATCGTGCTCGTCGGGGCGTTCTATGCGGTGTCCTCGACCATGGCGCTGATCGCCCGCGTCGTCGCGCCCGACCTCGCAGTGCCGGGACTCGCGGACACCGTCGTGCTGGCCCTGCCCTCGCGCGTCCTGCCCGGTGTCGTCGGCGAGCTCCTGACGGCGCTCATCGTGGCCGGCGCCTTCGCCGCGTTCCTCGCGACCTCCTCCGGGCTCGTCGTCTCGCTCGCCGGCGTCGTCAGCCAGGACGTCTTCGGCGGCAGCGTCCGCTCGTTCCGTCTCTCCGCCGTCCTGTGCACGGCGGTCCCCCTGGCGATGGCTCTGCTGACGCAGCCGGCCGGTCTCGTGTCGAGCGTCGGTCTCGTGTTCGTGTTCGCCGCGTCCACCCTGTCGCCCGTCCTCCTCCTGGGGGTGTGGTGGCGCCGGCTGACGGCCCGCGGGGCGGTGGCGGGGATGACCGTCGGTGCGGTCGCGTGCGGCGCCGCGCTGCTGGGCGCCCGGCTCGTCGCGGACGCCGGTCCCGTCGCCGTGCTGTTCGCTCAGCCGGCGGCCTGGACCATCCCGCTCACCACGGCGGTCGTCGTGGTCGTCTCGCTCGCCGACCGCGGTGGCATCCCGTTCCGCGCCGATCGGTACCTGGCGCGCCTGCACACGCCGGACACCCGGCCCGGCCGTGGGGTGCCGGACCGCGCGACGTGACGGCTCCCGGGGGACGGGTGCCGGACCGCACGACGTGACGGGGGTGCCGGACCGCGCGACGTGACGGCTCCCGGGGGAGAATGCCGGACCGCGCGACGGCCTAGGGTGGGGGACGTGTCCACCCCGTCCCCGGCCGAGTCCGCGATCGGCGCCGCGCTGGGGCGGGTCGTGCGCGCCGCGCGCACCGAGCGCGGGCTGTCGATGCGCGCGCTCGCCGCGGCGGCCGAGATCAGCCAGCCGTTCCTGAGCCAGATCGAGAGCGGTCAGACGATGCCCTCCGTGGTCACGCTGTTCCGCCTCGCCAAGGGCCTCGGGATCTCCCCGTCCGAGCTGCTCCCCTCCGTGGCGGACCCCGAGCCGATCTACCTCACCCGCGGTGCCGATGCGGTGCGGGTGCGGGTCATGGAGTCGGACGAGCGTGCGACCAGTCGCGTCCTGTCCTCCGGCAGTGCGCGCGGAGCGAACGTGCAGGAGTACCACCTCGTCGGCCCCTACCTCGGGGACTGGTTCGAGTCCGACGGCGAGATCACGTCCTACGTCGTCGACGGCGCCGTCACCGCGACGATCGAGGGCCGCGGGGAGTGGGACCTCGGACCGGGCGACGCGCTGTGGCATCCCGGAGCCTTGCGCAACCGCTGGGAGATCCGCGGCGACGGGACGGCGACCGTGCTGCTCGTCTACGCGTCCGCGCGGACCGAAACATGATCGTCACGCGATAGCCACAGGTTATCGAAGTTAGCTCCATACGATCGGAGCGTGCCCCGCTCCACTCTGCTCGTCCCCGACCTCGTCGTGACGATGAACGACGCCCTCGACGTCCTCACGGATGCGGCGGTGCTCGTCACCGGTGACGCGATCGCCGCCGTCGGTCCCGCCGCCGAACTCTCCGCCGCCGCCCCGGACGCCGCGCGGGTCGAGCTCCCCGGACGCCTCCTCATGCCGGGCCTGGTGAACTCCCACCACCACTCGGGCATGCTGCGCGGCACGGCCGAGCACCTGCCGGTGTGGGAGTGGCTGCGCCTGCACATCGACCCGATGCACCGCGTCCTCCGTCCCGAGGAGGCCGAGGCGGCCGCGTGGCTCTGCTACGCCGAGGGGCTGCTGTCGGGCACCACGACGGTGGTCGACATGTGGCGGTACATGGACGGCGCCGTCCGCGCCGCGACCGCGCTCGGCAACCGGGTCGTCACCGTCAACTACGTCGGCGCCCACCCCGACTTCGACTACTTCGACACCCTGGACGACAACGAGCGGATGCTGCGAGAGCACACCGGGGCGGCGAACGGACGCGTCATGCCCTGGGTGGGGCTGGAGCACCCGTTCTACGCCGACGCCGCCGGGCAGCGGCGCGCGATCGCCCTCGCCCGCGAGTACGACACCGGGCTCTACACCCACTGCAGCGAGTCCGAGCTCGAGGTGGCGGACTTCGCGGAACGGCACGGGGCGCGCCCCATGTTCGCCCTCGAGCAGCTCGGGTTCTTCGAGGCGCCGCGCGCCATGATCGCCCACGCCGTGTGGCTCGACCAGGCCGAGGTCGACCTCATCGCCGCGCGGGGCGTCGGCGTCTCGCACAACCCCGTCTCCAACATGAAGCTCGCCAGCGGCATGGCGCCCGTCGCCGAGATGCTGGCGGCCGGGGTGAACGTCGGTCTCGGCACGGACGGCGAGAAGGAGAACAACAACCTCGACATGTTCGAGGAGATGAAGGTCGCGTCGCTGCTCGGCAAGCTCCGGACGATGGATGCCGCCGCGATGGACTCCTGGGACGTGCTGCGCATGGCGACGCGCGGCGGGGCGGCGGCGATCGGCCGGGGCGCGGAGCTCGGGGCCATCACGGTCGGGCGGAAGGCGGACCTCGTCGCAGTCCGCACCGACACCCCGCGCATGACCCCCCTGCTGCCGGCGGGCGGCTACGCCAACATCCATCACAACCTCGTCCACGCCGTCCGCGGCTCCGACGTCGACCTGACGATGGTCGACGGCGACATCGTCGTGCGGGACGGGCGACTCGTCCACGCGGACCTCGCCGAGATCATCGACCGCGTCCGGGCGCTCGTGCCGGATCTCTTCGCCCGTCGCTCGGCCTGGCTCGACGCGCAGGACGATCCCGCCGGACTGTTCCACGGGTGAGAGGACCCTCATGACCATGCAGCTCGCCCCGGCGCCGCTCGGCGCACGGGTCACGGCGTTCCTCGGCGACCACCCCGGGCGGCTCCTCATCGGGGGGCGGTGGACGGACGCGGCGGGCGGCGAGACCTTCGCGACGCTCGACCCGGCAACCGGGACGAAGACCGCCGACGTCGCGCGCGGCCGCGAGGCCGACGTCTCCGCCGCCGTCGCCGCCGCCCGCGCGGCGCTCGAGGGCGAATGGGGGCGGATGCGTCCCGCCGACCGCGGGGCGTTGCTGTGGCGGATCGCCGACCTCATGCAGGAGCACCTCGACGACCTCGCCGAGCTCGAGACCCTCGACCAGGGCAAGAACCTGCGCACCTCGCGATTCGGGGAGGTCCCCGCGGCCATCAACCAGTTCCGCTACTACGCGGGCTGGCCGACCAAGATCCTGGGCGAGACGATCCCGACCTCGCTGAGCCGGACGCCTCCCGGCAAGGAGGTCTTCGCCTACACGCGGCGGGAGCCGGTCGGGGTCGTGGCGGCCATCGTCCCGTGGAACTCGCCGCTGATCATGACCGCGATGAAGCTCGCGCCCGCGTTGGCAGCCGGCTGCACGGTCGTGCTGAAGCCGGCCGAGAACACCCCTCTCAGTGCTCTGTACCTGGCGCGGCTCCTGACGTCGGCCGGTCTCCCCGACGGCGTCGTCAACGTCGTCACGGGATACGGCGCCGAGGCCGGCCAGGCGCTCGCGGACTGCCCCGGCGTCGACAAGATCGCCTTCACCGGGTCGACCGCCGTCGGCAAGCGGCTCGTGGCCGCGGCATCCGGTCGACTCGCGCGCCTGACGCTCGAGCTCGGGGGGAAGTCGCCGGCGATCGTGCTGCCCGACGCCGACCTGGACGTCGCCGTCGAAGGGATCTCCCGCGGCATCTTCGACAACGGGGGTCAGGTGTGCGTCGCGAGCGCGCGCGTGTACGCGCACCGCGACGTGTACCGCGACGTCGTCGACGGCATGGCGGCGTTCGGGTCCGGGCTCCGGCTCGGGCACGGCCTCGACGCCGCCGCAGACCTCGGCCCGCTCGTCAGCGAGACGCAGGCCGCCCGCGTCGCCGCCTACATCGACGAGGGGCGCGCCGAGGGTGCCGAGGTGGTCACCGGCGGCGAGCGCAGCGGCCCGGCGGGCACGTTCTACAGCCCGACCGTGGTCACGGGCGTCCGTCCCGACATGCGCCTCATGCGCGAGGAGATCTTCGGGCCGGTCGCCGTCGTGACGCCGTACGACGACGTCGACGAGGTCGTCGGCTGGGCGAACGACTCGCCCTACGGGCTGGCGGCGAGCGTCTGGACGCGGGGCCTGAGCGACGCGCACCGCACCGCCGCCCGCCTGCAGGCGGGGACGGTGTGGGTCAACTGCCATTCGTTCCTCGGCCCCGAGCTGCCCAAGGGCGGCCATAAGGAGTCGGGCTGGGGATACGAGAACGGCCCGCAGGGCCTGGAAAACTACCTGGAGACCAAGACGGTGGTGATGGTGATCTGATGAGCGAGCGCACGCGCATCGCCCTGGGCGTCTTCGAGATGATGAACCCCAGCAACGGGATGCCGACCTGGACGGACCCTCGCGGCCGGGGCGACGACTGGGACCGGCTCGAGTACTGGGTCGACCTGGCACGGATGCTGGATGCCGCCGGCTTCGACTTCCTCTTCTTCGCCGACACCTACGGGTACGCGACCCTCGACGGGGCCATGCCGGAGGAGGTGGCCGCTCACGGCATCCAGTTCCCCGCGTTGGACCCCATGCTGGCGATCGCCGCGCTGGCCCGCGAGACCGAGACGCTCGGCTTCGTCGTGACCTCGCCCACGACCGTGGAGAAGCCGTACGGCACCGCGCGGCGGTTCGCGACGCTCGACCGTCTGACCGGCGGCCGCATCGGCTGGAACGTCGTGACGGGGAGCTCGCAGGCCACGACCGACGAGCTGTTCGGGATCACCGCCCAGCTCACGCACGACGAACGCTACGACGCAGCCGACGAGTTCCTGGACACGTGCCTGCGTCACTGGGAGCACAGCTGGGACGACGAGGCCGAGGTGCGCGATCGCGCGAGGGGCGTGTACGCGGACCCGGCGGGACTGCACCGCGTCGAGGTCGACGGCGCCTATCAGCGCTCACGCGGGGTGTTCGCCGTCCCGCCCACGCCGCAGCGCACCCCCATGCTGTTCCAGGCGGGTACGTCGGATCGTGGCCGCGCGTACGCCGCGCGCAACGCCGAGGCCGTCTTCATCCAGGGGCAGTCGATCGCATCCGCCGCGGCCCACGTGGCCGACATCCGCGCGCAGGCCGTCCGGCAGGGGCGACGGCCCGACGACGTCAAGGTCGTCACGGGCATGACCGTGACGGTCGCGCCGACCCGTGCCGAGGCTCTCGCGCTGCGGGCCGAGTACGAGGCCCTGCTGACGCGGGCCGACGCCGCGGTGATGTTCGCGGGCATCACGGGGCTGGATCTGACGGGCCTCGATCCCGACACCCGCGTCGTCGACCTGCGGACCGATCTCGGCCAGACGCTCGTCCAGCGGTACGCCCGGCAGAACCCCGACATGAGGGTCGGCGAGATCATCGACGCGTTCCGGACGAAGGCGATCCGCGGCTTCCAGGTCACGGGATCGCCCGAGGAGGTCGCCGACGAGATCGAGGCGATCGTCGACGGGTCCGGGATCGACGGCGTCATGCTCGAGCCCACGTTCGGCGGACCCGACGCCTACCGCGCGTTCATCGAGCTCGTGCTGCCGATCCTCGCCGCGCGGGGGAGGGTCTTCCCGCCGTCCGGCACGACCCTGCGCGAGCACCTCTCGGGGGCGGCCCGCCTGGCCCCCACACACCGCGCGCACACCCTGCGCGCCGCAGAGCCCGTCCGCTGAGCCCCGGCGCAGCGGTCCATCCCGTCTCGACGGGCGCGCGACCCCCGAGGTTCGCGAGCCCGGTCCCGGCGGGTGCACATCGAAAGGAGAGCACGGATGAGAACGGATGCCGTCGAGGCGGTGCTGCGCGGCCTGAAACGCGCGGGAGTGAGTGTGGCGACATACCTGCCGGACTCGCTGCTGAAGGAGCTCTACCCGGCCCTGGATGCGGATGCCGACATCCGCACGATCCCGGTCACCAACGAAGGAGAAGGGGCCGCGATCGCCGGAGGGGTGTTCCTCTCCGGCAAGCGCGCCGTGCTCGTGATGGAGAACTCCGGGCTGCGCGCCGCGACCGAGCACCTCGCGCGGATGGGCCTCGGTGCCGGCATCCCCGTCGTGATGATCATGAGCTATCGCGGCGAGATGGGCGAGAACAACTGGTGGGCCATCCCGCACGGCATCACGATGGAGCCTCTCCTGCAGGCGCTGCGCACCCCGTACACGATCGTGCGCACCGTCGAGGAGATCGAGACGGCCATCGTCCGCGCCTACGACACCGCCTACGCGTCGTACTATCACGCCGCCATCGTCCTCGGAGGAGACCTGGTCCGATGAGCTACTCCCGCTTCCACGCCATGCGCCTGCTGGGCGACCGTCTCACGGACGAGCTCGTCATCCTCTCCCTCGGCGGTGCCGTCGACGAGTGGTACAACGCCGCTCCGCACATGCGCGACGCGTCGCTCTTCCAGCAGCAGCTCGGCTGCGTCACCCCCGAGGCCTTCGGCCTGGCCGTCGGCCTCCCGCACCGTCGGATCGTCTCGCTCGACACCGACGGCGGACTGCTCTTCAACCTCGGCATCCTGGCCACCCTGGGCAACGAACGCCCCCACAACCTCTTCATCGTCGTGTGGGACAACGAGCAGTACCAGTCCATCGGCGGACCCCGCACGCACACCGCCGCGGGGCGCGTCGACCTGGCGGCGATCGCGCGCGGCGCCGGCGTCGCCAACGCGTTCACCGCCGAGACGCTGGAGGAGTTCGACCGGCACTGCGCGACCGGTCTGGCCGCCACGGAGCCCTACCTCGTCGTCGCCAAGACCGATGGCATCCTGGAGCCGGGGATCCGCCGCAAGCACTCCGACGGCCGGGAGGACAAGTACATCTTCGTCCGCCATGTCGAGGCGTCCGAGGGCATCACCATCATGGGACCCAGCGAGCACAACTGATGCCCGCGTCCCGGTTGCTGCGCGGGCCTTCTCGCCGGCCGGACGGCCGCGCGCCCCGCTACGACGTGATCGTCGTCGGGGCGGGGGCCGCCGGCTGCGTCCTCGCGGCGCGCCTGACGGAGGACCCGGACAGGCGGGTCCTCCTCGTCGAGGCCGGTCCCGACGGGCGAATGGATGCCGCGATCGACGACGCCGCGCACTGGGACGCCCTCCTCGGCGGAAGGTACGACTACGGCTACCGCTCAACGCCCGCGCGGGCCGTCCTCGGCCGGTCGCTCGCCATGCCGCGGGGCCGGGTGCTGGGAGGGTCGTCGTCGACGAACGCGATGCTCTGGTACCGCGGTCATCCCGACGACTACGACGCCTGGGCGGCGGCCGGGGCGACCGGCTGGTCGTACGGCGACCTGCTCCCGTTCTTCCGCCGCTCGGAGGCCCGCGCGGGCGGGGATCCCGTCCACCGCGGCACCGACGGTCCCATGCGCGTGGGACCGCTCGCCGCGGTGCACCCCATCGCGCACGCCCTCCTCGGCGCCGCGGTCGAGCGGGGCCTGCCCGCGCTGGAGGACGCGAACGCCGGCGTCACCGAGGGGGCCGTTCACGCCGACTACAACGCGGTCGTGGGGGACGACGGCGCATTCGAGCGGTGGTCCGTCGTGCGCGCCTATCTCGAGCCGGCGCTCGCCCGCCCGAACCTCGACGTCCTGGTCGGCAGCCGCGTGCACGGTGTCGTCCTCGACGGCCCGACCTCGGCGGGGAGCGTGGTCCGCGGCATCCGGCACGTCGTGGACGGAGCCGTCGTGACGACCCTCGCGGATCAGACGGTGCTCGCCGCCGGGGCCATCGACACCCCCCGGCTGCTGCAGCTGTCGGGCATCGGCGATCCCGCGCGACTGGCCGCCGTCGGCATCCGGCCGCGCCACGATCTGCCCGGGGTCGGTGAGAACCTCCAGGATCACCCGCTCATCCTGGGGATGAACTTCCGCGCCCGCGACGACCTCGGCCCGGTGATCGGCAACGGCGGCGGCACCATGCTCAACTGGCGGAGCTCCCAGGACCGCGGGCGTCCCGACCTGCACGCGGTGATCGCGCACGGATCCCGCGGCGACGAGACGCTGCACGCGACGAACGACCTGTCCGGAGGGCGCGTCTTCGCCGTCGTGCCCGGCCTGTACCACTCGCGCAGCGTCGGGTGGGTGCGGGCGCGGTCGGCCGACCCGGACGCCGCGCCGGAGATCCAGCCGAACTACCTCGCCGACCCGGCCGACCTGGCGGCGATGGTCGACGCCGTCGACGCCGTGCAGGACTTCGTCGCCACCCCCGCGTACGCCGATCTCGCGGAGGGGCCGATCACGCCCGCCGCCGGCCTGTCGCGCGCCGCGCAGGAGCGTTTCGTGCGCGAGAACGTCGGGACGTTCTTCCACTGCTCGGGCACGGCCCGCATCGGCACCGACGATCTCGCGGTCGTCGACCCGGGTCTGCGGGTGCGCGGCCTCGAGGGTCTCTGGGTCGCCGACGCGTCGGTCATGCCCGCCATCCCCGCGAGCAACACGCAGGCCCCCACGGTGGCGATCGCCGAACGGGCGGCCGACCTGCTGCGCGCCGCGGGCGGGTGAGCCGCTCCCCGCTCGGTGGCCGGTCCGGCATGTCCCCCTTTGTGCAGGTTCTGAGTCCTGTTCTCGCACGAAGTGGGACATGGATGCCATGACCCTCGGCGCCCGGCCGGTGGCCGGTCCGGCATGTCCCCCTTTGTGCAGGTTCAAGGCCCTGTTCTCGCACGAAGTGGGACATGGATGCCATGACCCTCGCCGGGGTCAGGGGGCGAGCAGCGCGTCCAGGGCGAGGAAGGCGGCGCGGAACTCGGCCCGGAGGCGCTGCTTCTCGGCGTCGGAGCAGAACGCCATGTCGATCCCGGCGAGCGCGATGCGCTGAGCGGCCGCGGCGTCCAGGCCCAGCGCGGTGAGCCCTTCGCGGTACTCGCGTCCGACGTCCGTCCGGAAGAAGAGCGCGTCGTCCGTCGAGACCGAGACCGGGAGTCCGGCGTCCACCATCCTCCGGATGCGATGGGTCTCGTCCAGCGTCCACCCCGAGCAGATCGTGGTCGACCACGGCGTCGTGGCGAAGCCGATGCCGCGCTGGCGGGCCAGGGCGAGGACGGCCGGGTCGTCGACGACGCGATAGCCGTGATCGATGCGGTCGCAGCCGAGCACCTCGATCGCGGCACGGACGTTCTCCGGGTCCGCTGACGGCGTCTCGCCGACGTGCGCCGTCCGGCGCAGCCCGTGGGCGCCGGCGAGCGCGTACGCCTCCGCGAAGCGCAGCGGGTCTTCGGTGTTCTCGGGGGTCAGGTCGTCCTGCCCGATGCCGACCACCTCCGGCCGAGGGTGCGCGATCATCTCGCGGACGAGATCGACGGCGGCCTCTCCCGACTCGCGGCGGTTGATGGCCACGACCACGCGGAAGCCGACGCCGAAGTCCCGCTCGGCGCGCCGCAGCCCGGCGATCACGGCGTCGACGACCTCGGCGTACGACAGCGGCGACGATCGCCGGGCGAAGTACTGCGGGTTGACGTAGTACTCCCGGTAGCGCAGGTTCCCCGCGCGCACCGCGTCCTCGACGCCTTCCCACGCCACGCGGGCGATGTCGTCGCCGGTGCGCAGGACCTCGTGGGCGATCCGCCACCCGTGCAGGAAGTCGACCAGGTCGGCGAAGTCGAACAGGTGCTCGGCGTCCCCAGTCCACAGCGCGACGCCGTCACGGGCGGCGAGCTCCTGCAGCGTCGTCGCCCGCATGGTGGAGGTCAGGTGGCAGTGCAGCTCGGTCTTCGGGAGGAGCTGCAGGTAGTCGGCGAGCGAGATCACCGCGGTCCGCTCAGTCGGCGAGGGCGACGTCGTGGGACGTCGCGTACGCGCGGACGGCGGCGATGTGCTCGTCCCGGCGGGCGTGGGGGAGCCAGGACGCGGTGAACGAGTTGATCGCGAGCCGGGCCAGGTCCGCGGCATCCAGGCCCGCCTTCTCGGCGAGGGCCACGTAGTTGTCCGCCACGTACGCGCCGAAGTAGGCCGGGTCGTCGGAGTTCACCATCACCCGGACGCCGTCGCGCAGCAGCCGGACGATCTCGTCGGACTTCATCTGGCTGGTGACGAAGGAGTTGGACACCGGACAGGTCGTGAAGCCGAGCCCGCGCTCCTTGGCGAGGGCGATCAGCGCCGGGTCCTCGACGATGTTGGTCCCGTGGTCGATGCGGTCCACGCCGATGTCCTCGATGACGGCGCGGATGTTGTCGATCGACCCGGTCTGGTCGATGTCGCAGTGCATCGTCAGCAGGAAGCCCTCGGACTTCGCCCGGGCGAAGACGTCTGCGAACTTGGCCGGCGGGTTGTCCCGCTCGTCCGAGTCCAGCCCGACGCCGATGATCCACTCCTTGTAGGGCAGCGCCGCCTCGAGCGTGGCCATGGCGTCCTCGGCTGGGAAGTCGCGGAGGAAGCAGAGGATGAGCTCGGCAGAGACGCCCAGCTCCGACGAGGCGCGGACCGCCGCGCGGCGGTATCCGGTGATGACGGCCTCGAATGGCACGCCCCGGCTGGTGTGGGCCTGCGGATCGAAGAACATCTCGACGTGGACCACGCCCTGCTCCCGCGCCTTCTGCATGTACGCCCATGCGAGGTCGTGGAAGTCCTCCGCCGTCTGCAGCACCTGCATCGCCGGGTAGTACACCGCGAGGAAGCTCGTCAGGTCGGTGAAGTCATAAGTCGCCTTGACCTCCTCCACCGTCTTCTCCGCGAGCTCGATGCCGTTGCGAGCGGCGAGCGCGAACTTGAGCTCGGGCTCGAGCGTCCCTTCGAGGTGCAGGTGCAGCTCGGCCTTGGGCAGGCCGAAGGCGAAAGCGGTGATGTCGGTCATGGGGCTTCTTCCGGGCGAGGGCGGGTGCCACCGCGCCGAGCGGGGTGGCAGAGCAGTGCGAGAGGCGCGTCAGGTGCGCGAGGCCATCCCCATGCGCGTCAGCACGACGGACTCGAGGATCTGGACGACGTTGTAGAACAGCAGCGCCGTGCCCGTGACGAGGACGACCGCCGTCCAGACGGCCGAGAACTGCGCACCGGCGATGAAGCCGCCGACCGATCCGCCGATCCCGCCGCCGACCGCGAGCCACTCGGCCAGCAGGGCTCCGGTGATGGCGCCGGGCACCGAGATGCGGACCGCCGCGAAGAACTCCGGCAGGGAGTTCGGCAGGGCGACCTTGCGCAGACGCGTCCAGGCACCGCCGCCGTAGACGGTGACGAGGTCGTTCATCTGCGGCGAGGCGGCCTTGAGGCCGAACACGATGTTGACCAGCGCCGGGAAGAGGACGACGATGCCGCCGATGACGGCGACCGACGCGAAGTCGCGGCCGAAGATGAGGATGATCACGGGTGCCATCGCGACCAGCGGCACCGAGCGCAGCAGCATCGCGAGCGGCATGAGGGCGTGCTCGACACCCTTGCTGAGCTGGAACACGAGCGCGACGACGAGCGCGACGAACAGCCCCGCGCCGAAGCCGACGACGGAATGGCCGATCGTGGTCCCGAGCAGGCCGAAGAGCTGCGACCGGTTGGTCGCGGCGGCAGGCACGGTGAACAGGAAGTTCCACACGTCGAGCGGTCCCTTGCCGACGTACGGCGAGATGCCGAAGATCGTGAGGGCGCCCACCCAGAGGATCAGGACGGCCACGATCGTCAGGACGAAGGTGAGGAGGCTGCGACCCAGCGCCCGCAGCGTCGCCCGTCGAGACTCGCGACGGATGTCGGCGGACAGGTCGGATCGCGGGGCCTCCGCCGTCCGCGCCGTGCCGGCCGTCTTGCCCTGCAGCACACCGGTCATCGGTTCGTTCCCTTCGCCCAGGGCGCGACGGCCCGCGAGACCAGGCCCAGCAGGCCGTAACCGGCCAGGGCGACGGCGCCGGACACGAGGGCGATGTCCCACACGCGGGGCGCGTTGAGCGCCTGCTGCGCGGCGATCATCGCGGGACCCACGCCGACGGAGATCTTGCCGAAGAACTCGCCGAGCACGGCGCCGAGGAAGGCGGCGGGCACGGCGACCTGCAGCGCGTTGAGGATCGCGGGCAGTGCGGCGATCAGACGGACCTTCCGCAGCTGGGTCAGCCGCGAGCCGCCGTAGACGGTGATGACGTCCAGGCTCGCCCGATCCGCCGCCTTCAGGCCCAGGAGGGCACCGACGACGGTCGTGAAGAAGCAGCTGAGGGCGGCCAAGAAGATCGCCGTCGTCGACGGCTGGCCGGGCTGGGGGAGCGGCGCGATGACGATCAGGAGCAGCCCCAGCGCGACGATCGGGATGCAGTACGTGATGATCGCGATCTGCATGACGACGCCCTCGAGGCGCGGCACGATGAGGACGAGCGCGGACAGCAGGAGGGCGAGGCCGTTGCCCCAGAGATAGCCGGTGCCGGCCTCGGCGAGCGTCACGCTGAAGTTGCGGACGTAGAAGTCCCACCCCGTCGCGCCGAACTCGAGGACGACCTGCAGCGGGGTCGGGATGGCCTGCACGCCGCCGGGACCGACGCTGGAGAACACCGTCGCGGCGAGGATCCACCACAGCAGGAGGATCGCGAGCCCGCCGATCAGGCCCGTGGCCCACGCCGGCAGGCGCACGTCCTCCCACTGGATGGTGCGGCTCTTGGCGGCGTCAGTGGTCATCGGCCGCGGCGCCTCCGACGCCGAAGAGCAGTTCGGAGGCCTGGTCGACGTAGGCGTGGAACTCGGGTGTCCGCATCATCTCGGGCGTCCGCGGACGGGGGAGGTCGATGTGCATGACCTCCTTGATCCGTCCGGGACGGGGGCTCATGACCGCGACCTGGTCGGAGAGGAAGATGGCCTCCGAGATGCCGTGCGTGACCAGCAGGGTCGTCGCCGGCTTCTCCGTCCAGATGCGCAGGAGCTCCAGGTTGAGCTTCTGCCGCGTCATGTCGTCGAGGGCGCCGAACGGCTCGTCGAACAACAGGACGGACGGCTTCATGATGAGCGAGCGCGCGATCGACACGCGCTGACGCATGCCGCCGGACAGCTGGGCGGGCTTCGCCTTCTCGAAGCCCCTCAGCCCCACGAGGTCGATCATCTCGGCGACGTAGGCCTTGTCGACGGGAGTGCCGGCGACCTCGAACGGCAGCTGGATGTTCGACTGCACGCTGCGCCACGGCAGCAGCGCGGAGTCCTGGAACGCGATGCCCAGCTCGTTGCCGCGACGCAGCTCCTTCGGGCTCTTCCCGTCGACACGGGTCGTCCCGCTCGTCGGGTCCTCGAGTCCGGCCAGGATGCGCAGGATCGTGGACTTGCCGCATCCGGACGGGCCGAGCAGAGCGAGGAACGTGCCCTGCTCGGTGTGGAGGTTCGCGTCTTGCAGCGCCACGACGCTCTTGCGTCCCACGCTGAAGACCTTGTTCAGGTCGGTGATCTGGAGGCCGGTGCCCAGGGTGTTGCCCTGGGCACCGGTCTGGAGAGCCGTATCGGTCACGATGGCTTCTTCCCGCGGAGTGTCAGCCCGCGTAGTTCTTCAGGTCGGGGTTCTCCTCGTAGACCTCCTGCAGGAGGCTGAGGTCGAACAGCTGCGACGCCTCGAGCGTGATGCCGGCGTCGGCGAGGCTCTCCAGCGTCGCCTGCTGCAGGTCGTCGCTGATGGTGAACAGGCCGTTCTCCTCGGTCTCGTCGGAGACGACGAGCTCGTTCTGGGCGATGGCGCCGGCGAGCGAGTTCTCGGGGTTCAGGTCGAGGTCGGCGCCGTACTCCTCGACGGCCAGGCGCGAGCCCTCCTCGGGGTCGTTCAGCGCGTCGGTCCAGCCCCGGATCTCCGCCGTCAGCAGCGCCTTGAGCTTCTCGCGGTCGTTGGCGATGGACTCGTCCGTCACGACGACGGCCTCGGCCATGAACGGCAGACCGTTGTCGGCGAAGGGCAGGTTGGTGGTCGCCAGGCCCTGCGCGGCGACGGTGACGGCCTCGTTCGTCAGGAACGCCATGAAGCCGTCGACCTCGCCGTTGACCAGCGGCGCCGGGTCGTACTGCACCGGCACGATCGTCATCTCGCTCGGGTCGATGTCGTTGGCGGCCAGGAACGCGTTGAACAGCGAGGTGTTCGAGTCCTGGATGCCGATGCGCTTGCCCTTGAGGTCGTCGACCGTCGCGATGTTGCCGCCGTCCTCGAGCGAGAGGATGGTGAACGGGTTGCGCTGGAAGGTCGTGCCGATGATCTTGATCGGCGCACCCTCGGACGCGATGGCCGCTCCGGTGGAGACGGCGTCGGTGAGAGCCGCGTCGGCGCTCCCCGAGAGCAGCTCGGCGACACCGGTCGACGGGCCGGGCACCAGGTTGACGCCCGAGAAGCCGGCGTCGGTGAAGTAGCCCTTGGTGTCGGCGAAGTACTCGCCCGCGAACTCCTCGTTGAGGATCCAGCTGAGCTGGAGGGTGAGCTCGCCGTAGCCGTCCGCCGACGATTCGGCGGAGTCGCCGGTCGAGGCGGCGCCGCCGCCGCAGGCGGTGAGGGTCAGAGCGGAGAGCGCGACCCCGGCGAGGGCCGCGACGACGCGCTGTGCGCGTCGGGAGGTGAGGAACGTCATCGCTGTGTCTCCAGAGAGCCGGTGGTGCTTCATCGGGTGGGGGGGGCGGCACCAGGAGATCGATGCGCGCTGGTTCGAAACATACGAGATGTTGATTACACGAACACTGGCTCGGGTGTTTCGCGGCCGTTACACCGTGTCGGGCACCGCTGTCGTGCACGGGGCGTCCCGCGACGACCTCTCCTCCCCAGGCCCGAGCTGTGCGCCCGGGGGACACGGGGCCGCATCCGTGTCGGCGGCCCGGGTTACCGTGGACAGGTGACATTCCCCGGCGCCGCACCCGAGCCGTACGCCGACGCGCACCCCGAGCCGTACGGCGTCTACGACGATCCCTACGCGGGTGCCGACTGGGACCCCGACCTGTTCGCCCCGCCCGAGGACCCCGACGCGCCGCCTCCCCCGATGGATGCCACGGCCTCCCCCTTCGCCCGCGCCGCGGTCGCGACCGGCACGGCGAAGACCCTGCCGTCGGCGCGCGACTTCACCGGGCGCGACCCGCGGGACGTCCTGCAGGAGGTCTACGGGTACGACGCCTTCCGCGGCGACCAGGCCGACATCGTCCAGCACGTCGTCGACGGCGGCGACGCGGTCGTGCTGATGCCCACCGGCGGCGGCAAGAGCGTCACCTATCAGGTGCCCGCCCTCGTCCGTCCCGGCACGGGGCTGGTCGTCAGCCCGCTCATCGCGCTCATGCACGACCAGGTCGACGCGCTCGTCGCGAACGGCGTCCGCGCCGCGTACCTGAACTCGACGCAGGCACCGGCCGAGCGTCAGGCGGTGGAGCAGGCGTTCCTGTCCGGCGACCTCGACCTGCTCTACGTCGCTCCCGAGCGTCTCAACGGCGCGCAGACCCTCGGCCTGCTCTCGCGCGGACGCCTGAGCGTCATCGCGATCGACGAGGCGCACTGCGTGTCGCAGTGGGGGCACGACTTCCGACCCGACTACCTCGCCCTGGGCGACCTCGCCGACCGCTTCCCCGACGTGCCCCGCATGGCCCTCACCGCCACGGCGACGCCGGCCACCGCGCAGGAGATCGTCGAGCGCCTGCGTCTGCGTGACGCCCGCGGCTTCGTCGCGAGCTTCGACCGCCCCAACATCCAGTACCGCATCGACGCCAAGGTCGACCCGCGGCGTCAGCTGGTGTCGTTCATCAGGTCGCAGCCCGAGGGCTCCGCGGGCATCGTCTACGCGCTCAGCCGCAGGAGCGTCGAGCAGACCGCCGCCTACCTCTGCGCCCAGGGGCTCGACGCCCTGCCCTACCACGCCGGGCTGGACGCCTCCGTCCGCGCGGCCAACCAGTCGCGGTTCCTCCGCGACGACGGCGTGGTCATGGTCGCCACGATCGCGTTCGGCATGGGCATCGACAAGCCGGACGTCCGCTTCGTCGCCCACATCGACCTGCCCAAGTCCGTCGAGGGCTACTACCAGGAGACCGGCCGCGCCGGCCGCGACGGCGACCCGTCGACGGTGTGGATGGCCTACGGGCTCGGCGACGTGGTGCAGCAGCGCCGCATGATCGACCAGTCGCCCGGCGACCGTTCCTACAAGATGCGCCTCGGCCAGCACCTCGACGCCATGCTGGCCCTCTGCGAGACGGTGGGATGCCGCCGGCAGAACCTTCTCGCGTACTTCGGGCAGCCCTCCGAGCCGTGCGGCAACTGCGACACGTGCCTCACCCCGCCCGACACGTGGGACGGTCTCGTCGCCGCGCAGAAGCTGCTGTCGACGATCGTTCGCCTGCAGCGCGAGCGCAACCAGGCCTTCGGCGCGGGCCACCTCATCGACATCCTGCGCGGGGCGAAGACCGAGCGGATCTCGCAGCAGGGCCACGACCGTCTGACGACCTACGGACTCGGCGCCGACCTGTCGGACCAGGACTGGCGGAGCGTCATCCGTCAGCTCCTCGCCCGCGGCATCCTCGTCGCGCGCGGCGAGTACGGCACCCTCGCGCTGAGCGAGGCGTCCGGCGGGGTCCTGCGCGGCGAGACGCCCGTGCCGTTGCGCCGCGATGCGCTCGGCCGCACCGGCGGCGGAGGGGGCGCCGGCCGAGCGCGCAAGTCCAGTGCCGACGACGTCGCCCCGGGCGACCGCGACCTGTTCGAGGCGCTGCGTGCGTGGCGCGCGGAGCAGGCCCGCGAGCAGGGTGTTCCGGCGTACATCGTCTTCGGCGACGCGACCCTGCGGGCCATCGCCGCGGCGCGGCCGTCGGCGATGGGCGATCTCGACGGCATCACGGGCATCGGCGCGAAGAAGCGCGAGGCGTACGGCGACGGCATCCTGACGGTGGTCGGCCAGCACTGACCACGGCCGGCGCCGACTCAGCGGTCGGCGCCGACCCGTCGTGGCCGGTGGGCGATGTCGACAGCCCACAACGGCCCCGGATGACGTCCCCCGACCTCTTTGTGGGCAACGTGCACAATGTCCCCACCACGTTGTGGGAGTCCTACCGTGGTGGCATCCCTTTGCATCGTCGAGAGGTGTTCTCATGACCGACGCCGCCGTCCGTCCCACCACGCCCGCCACCAGCACGCGTACCCCCGTCGGGGGAGCGCCGACCGCCGCCCACTCCGCGGCCGAGGCGCACGAGTCCCGCATCGACGTGGACCGCGTCACCGATCTGCTGCTCGGCACGTGGGCCGACACGCGCCGCGAGGCGCGCGCCATGCTGAAGGACCCGGCGTTCTGGCGTGACGACCGCCTCGGCATGGACGACCACCGCGAGCGCACCCTCAGCCAGCTCCACCTGCTCGTGCAGAAGAAGGCGGTGCACCGGGCGTTCCCGAAGCGGTTCGGCGGCGAGGAGAACAACGGCGCGAACATCGCCGGGTTCGAGGAGCTCGTCGCGGCCGACCCCAGCCTGCAGATCAAGTCCGGCGTGCAGTGGGGGCTCTTCGGCTCCGCCGTCCTGCAGCTCGGCACCGCGGAGCACCACGACAAGTGGCTCCCGGGCATCATGAGCCTCGAGATCCCGGGCGCCTTCGCCATGACCGAGACCGGTCACGGCTCCGACGTCGCCGCGATCGGCACCACCGCCACCTACGACGCCGAGACCGAGGAGTTCGTCATCCACACCCCGTTCCGCGGGGCCTGGAAGGACTACCTCGGCAACGCCGCACTGCACGGCAAGGCGGCCACCGTCTTCGCGCAGCTCATCACCAACGGAGTGAACCACGGCGTGCACTGCTTCTACGTGCCGCTGCGCGACGACGAGGGGAACTTCCTCCCCGGGATCGGCGGCGAGGACGACGGCCTCAAGGGCGGCCTGAACGGCATCGACAACGGCCGGCTCCACTTCGACCACGTCCGCGTCCCCCGCACCAACCTGCTGAACCGCTACGGCGACGTCGCCGCGGACGGCACCTACTCGAGCGAGATCGCCAGCCCGGGCCGCCGCTTCTTCACGATGCTCGGCACGCTCGTGCAGGGTCGCGTCTCGCTCGACGGAGCCGCGGCCTGGGCCTCGGCCATCGGCCTCACGATCGCCGTCACCTACGGCAACCAGCGCCGCCAGTTCGACTCCGGCAGCGGCACGCCCGAGGTCACCCTCCTCGACTACGGCAAGCACCAGCGCCGGCTCCTGCCCCGCCTGGCCACGACGTACGCGGAGATCTTCGCGCACGACGAGTTCCTGCAGAAGTTCGACGGCGTCTTCAGCGGCGCGGCCGACACCGACGAGGACCGCGAGGACCTCGAGACCCTCGCGGCGGCGCTCAAGCCGCTGTCGACCTGGCACGCGCTCGACACCCTGCAGGAGGCCCGCGAGGCCTGCGGCGGTCAGGGCTTCCTGTTCGAGAACCGCCTGGTCGGCCTGCGCGCCGACCTCGACATCTTCGTGACCTTCGAGGGCGACAACAACGTGCTGCTGCAGCTCGTCGGCAAGCGCCTGCTCGCCGACTACGCCCGTCAGTTCAAGGGCAAGGATGCGAAGGCGCTCGCCGCGTTCGCCGTCGGTCAGACCGCGGGCAAGCTCTTCCACGGTGCCGGCATGCGCCAGCTGGGCCAGGCGGTCTCCGACTTCGGCTCGACCGCCCGTTCCGTCGAGCGCGGACTCCGCGCCGAGCAGCAGCACGAGCTCCTCGCCGGCCGCGTCCAGCAGATGATCGCCGACATCGCCGGTCGCCTCCGCCCCGCCGCCAAGCTGTCCCGCGAGGACGCCGCCGCGCTGTTCAACGAGAACCAGGCCGAGCTCATCGAGGCGGCCCGCGCGCACGGCGAGCTGCTGCAGTGGGAGGCCTTCACCGACGCCGTCAACCGCGTCACCGACCGCGACACCCTGCGGGTGCTGACGTGGGTCCGCGACCTCTTCGGCCTGCAGCTCATCGAGAAGCACCTCGCCTGGTACCTCATCCACGGACGCCTGTCGACGCAGCGCGCGGCGGCGGTCTCCAGCTACATCGACCGTCTCTGCACGCGGCTGCGTCCGCACGCGCAGGACCTCGTGGATGCCTTCGGCTACGGCCCCGAGCACATCCGTGCGTCGATCGCCTCCGGGGTCGAGGACGACCGGCAGAACGAGGCCGCCTCCTACTACGCGGAGCTGGCGGCATCCGGAACCGCCCCCGTCCCGGAGAAGAAGCCCGCGAAGTAAGCGCGCCCACGCCGCGAGGACAGGCGGTGCCTCCGGAACAGGCCGATGCCCCGCGCATCGGCCTGTTGTCGGTGCACCGCCTGTTCCGTCGTCGGAGGAGAAGGGGGGCCGTAGCCTGGGCGGATGAGCGACGTCCGCATCGGTCCCGACGGCACCGCCCGCTGCGCCTGGGCCGGCGACGACGCCGAGTATCAGCGCTACCACGACGAGGAGTGGGGCACGACGCTGCGCGGCGACCGCCCGCTGTTCGAGAAGATGAGCCTCGAGGGCTTCCAGGCCGGGCTCTCCTGGATCACCATCCTGCGGAAGCGGCCACGGTTCCGCGAGGTCTTCGGCGGCTTCGAGCCGGCGACGGTGGCCGCCTTCGGTCCCGACGACGTGGAGCGGATGCTCCAGGATGCCGGCATCATCCGCCACCGCGGAAAGATCGAGGCCGTGATCGCCAATGCCGCCATCGTCGCGGGCATGGCCGACGGGGAGCTCGACGCGCTGCTGTGGTCCTTCGCGCCCGCGGCGCACCGGTCGCCGTCGACCTTCGCCGAGGTGCCGGCCGTCACCCCCGAGTCCACGGCGATGAGCACAGAGCTGCGGCGCCGCGGCTTCCGCTTCGTCGGTCCGACCACCATGTACGCGCTGATGCAGTCCTCGGGGATGGTCGACGACCACGTCGCCGGATGCTGGCGCGCCGCCGCCTGAGCCGCCGCGCGCGGGCCGGCTCACTCGGGCGGGGTCGCCTCCTGCGCCTCGAGCTGCCGCAGACGCTGCAGCTTCGCCCACGGCCAGAACCCGATCCAGGCGACGGAGGCGATCGAGGCCCCCATGATCATCGACGCGGCATCCATGCCCCGACGCTACGAGAGGGAGGATTCCCCGCGCCTCCCCCGGGGGAATGAATCCCGCGCCCACCCGTTAGACTGATCTACGGAGCTTTCGCTCCTCGCGTCGTCGAACGCACCGGCCCCCTCTGCGTGGGCCTTTGACCTTCACGGCGAACGGATGCGCCGCCCGGCGCCTTCGCCCTTGCAGCCGCAGCATCGCGGCATCCCGAACCGCCGCGTCCTCGCGCGCGGCAGGAGACTTCATGACGTCCCAGACCTTCACCGACCTCGGCGTGCCCGCGCCCCTGGTCGACGTGCTCACCGCGCAGGGCAAGCCCGCGCCGTTCCCGATCCAGGCCGACACCCTTCCCGACACGCTCGCCGGGCGCGATGTGCTCGGCCGTGGCAAGACCGGCTCCGGCAAGACCCTCGCGTTCTCGCTCCCCCTCGTCGCGCGCCTCGCGGCGAAGACCGACCGTCGTCGCGGTCGTCGTCCCCGCGCCCTCGTGCTGGCCCCGACCCGCGAGCTGGCGAACCAGATCGACGCGGTCATCCAGCCGCTCGCCGACGCCTTCTCGCTGACGACCACGACCGTCTACGGCGGCGTCAACCAGAAGCGCCAGGTCGATGCGCTGAACGCCGGCGTCGACATCCTCGTCGCGTGCCCCGGCCGCCTGGAGGACCTCATCGGCCAGGGCTTCGCGAGCCTCGACGACGTCGAGATCACCGTGCTGGACGAGGCCGACCACATGGCGGACCTGGGCTTCCTGCCCGGCGTCACCCGCCTGCTGGCCCGCACGCCCGCCGACGGTCAGCGCCTGCTCTTCTCGGCGACGCTCGACAACGGTGTGGACAAGCTCGTCAAGCGCTTCCTGCGCAACGAGGTGCTCCACTCGGTCGACGAGGCGCACTCCCACGTCGCGGCGATGACGCACCACGTCTTCGTTCCCGTCGACGCGGATGCCAAGAAGGAGCTCGTCCAGACCCTGGCGTCGGGCACCGCCCGTCGCATCCTCTTCATGCGCACCAAGCACCAGGCGAAGAAGCTGGCCAAGTCGCTCACCGCCGCCGGCATCCCGTCCGTGGATCTGCACGGCAACCTGTCGCAGCCGCAGCGCGACCGCAACCTCGCCGCCTTCGGCGACGGCCGTGCCAAGGTGCTCGTCGCGACCGACGTGGCCGCCCGCGGCGTGCACGTCGACGGCGTCGAGCTGGTCGTCCACGTCGACCCGCCCGTCGAGCACAAGGCGTACCTGCACCGCTCCGGCCGCACCGCCCGCGCGGGCTCGGCCGGCGACGTGGTGACGATCATGCTGCCCGAGCAGCGCCGTGACACCCTCGACATCCTGCGCAAGGCCAAGATCTCGGCGACGCCGACCCCCGTGACCCCGACCTCGCCCGAGGTCGTCGCGCTCGTCGGCGAGGTCGCCCCCTACGTCAAGCCGGAGCCCGTCGTCGCCGTGCAGCAGGGCGGCGGCCGTTCGCAGGGCGCCAACGCCCAGCGCAAGCGCGCCGCCCGCGGCGAGGGCGCCTCGGACGCGTCCGCGCGCGGAACCGCGACCGAGGGCGGCGGCCGTCGCCGTCGCGGTGGTCGCGGCGGCGGTGCCGCGGGCGAGACGGCCGGTCAGCGTCCCGCCGCCACGGCGGCCGGCGGTCGCAGCGGCCAGCGGTCGGGTGCCGGTCGCGGACAGGGCGCGGGTGGCGCGCAGCGCGCCGGCGCCGGCTCGACGCGGTCGCAGGGCTCGGGCCGCACGGCATCCGGGACCCCCACCACCGGGATGGTCGTCGGCGCCGCGCGGAGCGCGCGCACGAACCGTCGCGCCCAGGGCTGACCCTTCCTCTCCTCGATGCCCCGCACCCTCCGGTGCGGGGCATCGTCGTCTCCGGCCGCGGGGCCGTCCTGCGGAGACCAGGGCGACACGCCGGTTCCGCGACGTCCCGACGCGGCGTGTCGCCTGCCATCTGCGCACGACGGTCGCGGCCGCGGCTGGTCGGACGGTGCTCCGCCGGCCCGCGCGACCGCCGGGCCGCGTCGCGAAACAGCCCTCGCGACTGCCGGGCCGCGTCGCGAAGCGGCCGGTCGCTGCGCGAACGGGCATCGCGGATGTCGGGGGTCTGGGCCACACTGGGGGCGGTCCACCCGAGGAGCCCCCATGGTCGATGAGAATTCCGCTGCCGACGCGCACGACGTCATCCGCGTCCGCGGCGCCCGCGAGAACAACCTGAAGGACGTCGACCTCGACGTGCCGAAACGGCGGCTGACGGTCTTCACGGGCGTCTCGGGCTCGGGCAAGTCGTCGCTCGTCTTCGGCACCATCGCCGCGGAGTCCCAGCGCCTCATCAACGAGACGTACCCGACGTTCGTGCAGCAGTTCATGGGCCAGCTGTCCCGGCCGGACGTGGATGCGCTCGAGAACCTCAGCGCGACCATCCGCGTCGACCAGGAGCGGATGGCCGCCAACGCCCGATCGACGGTCGGGACGGCCACCGACGTCCACGCGATGCTGCGGGTGCTCTTCAGCCGCATCGGCCAGCCGCACGTCGGCTCGTCCCAGGCGTTCTCGTTCAACGTCCCGTCCATCTCCGGCGCGGGCGCCGTCGTGATCAAGACCGGCGCGCGCAAGGGGCAGAAGGAGCGGCGGTCGTTCGAGATCACCGGTGGAATGTGCCCCGACTGCGAGGGGCTCGGCCAGGTCAGCGACATCGACCTCGACCAGCTGTTCGACAAGACGCTGTCGCTGAACGCCGGCGCGATCTCGGTGCCGGGGTACACCGCCGACGGGTGGATGGTGCGCGTCTTCAGCGAGTCCGGATTCTTCGACGGCGACAAGCCCATCCAGGACTTCACAGACCAGGAACGCCACGACTTCCTCTACAAGGAGCAGACGAAGGTGCGGATCGCCAGCACCAACATGACCTACGAGGGTCTCGTCCCCAAGATCACCAAGAGCATGCTGCAGAAGGACCGCGACGCCCTGCAGCCGCACGTCCGCGCGTTCGTCGACCGGGCGGTGACGTTCGTCGCGTGTCCCGCGTGCGGGGGCACCCGCCTGAACGAGGGCGCGCGCTCGTCGCGCATCGACGGCGTCAACATCGCCGACGCGGCCGCCATGCAGATCACCGACCTCGCGGCATGGGTGCGCACCGTCGATGACCCGTCCGTCGCCCCCCTCGTGCAGGGGCTGAGCCAGACCCTGGATGCCTTCGTCCACATCGGCCTCGGATACCTCTCCCTCGACCGGGCGAGCGGCACACTGTCGGGCGGCGAGGCTCAGCGGACCAAGATGATCCGCCACCTCGGATCGAGCCTCAGCGACATCACGTACGTCTTCGACGAGCCGACGGCGGGGCTGCACCCGCACGACATCCAGCGGATGAACGCGACGCTGGAGCAGCTGCGCGACAAGGGGAACACCGTCCTCGTCGTCGAGCACAAGCCCGAGGTGATCGACATCGCCGATCACGTCGTGGATCTCGGCCCGCGCGCGGGCCGGGACGGCGGCACCGTGCAGTACGAGGGCGACGTCGCGGGTCTCCGCGCGTCCGACACGCTCACGGGACGCTTCCTCGACCACCGGGCGCAGCTCAAGCCGGCGGTCCGCGCGGCCTCCGGCGCCATGCCCATCCGCGACGCGCGACAGCACAACCTGCGCGGGGTCGACGTCGATGTCCCGCGCGGGGTGCTCACCGTCGTCACGGGGGTCGCCGGCTCGGGCAAGTCGTCGCTCATCCACAGCAACCTCCCCGCGTTCGACGACGTCGTCGTGGTCGACCAGTCGGTCATCAAGGGGTCCCGGCGCAGCAGCCCGGCGACCTACACGGGCATCCTCGACGCGGTCCGCTCCGCCTTCGCCAAGGCGAACGGCGTCAAGCCGGCACTCTTCAGCGCGAACTCCGAGGGCGCGTGCGTCGCCTGCAAGGGCCTCGGCGTCATCGTGACGGAGCTCGGCTTCCAGTCGACCGTCGAGACGGTGTGCGAGCTGTGCGGGGGGACGGGCTTCAACGACGACGTGCTGGAGTACACGCTGAACGGGAAGAACATCTCCGAGGTGCTAGCGATGTCGGTGGCCGAGGCGGCGGATTTCCTGACCACCGGTCCTGCCGTCGCGGTGCTCGGCCGCCTGAGGGACGTCGGCCTCGGGTACATCACGCTCGGGCAGTCGCTGAACACGCTGTCCGGCGGCGAGCGACAGCGGCTCAAGCTCGCGATCTCGATGGCCAAGAGCGGCGCGGTCTACGTCCTGGACGAGCCGACCACCGGGCTGCACCTGGCGGACGTCGACAACCTGCTCGGTCTGCTCGATCGCCTCGTCGACGCGGGCAACACGGTGGTCGTCATCGAGCACCACCAGGCGGTCATGGCGCACGCGGACTGGATCATCGACCTCGGCCCGGGTGCGGGGCACGACGGCGGCACCGTGGTGTTCGAGGGGACGCCCGCCGACCTCGTGGCCGGGCGCTCGACGCTGACGGGGGAGCACCTGGCCCGCTACGTCGGCGCCTGACCGCGGGCCCGGTGGACGGGCCGGCGGTCCGCGAACCGGCGCGACCCCGTCTCAGTGGGGGAGCGTCGCGTCGTGCAGGTGGCGGTCGCCGTGCGAGAGCACCTTCACCATCACCCCGCGCTGACGCAGCTCGGCCACGGCGCGCGTCTCGTCCTCACGGGTGAGCCCGAGCGCGTGCACGCTCGACACGACGAGCACGTCGCCGCGGGTGAGCGTGCCGAAGAAGCGGGCCAGTCGTGCAGCCCATCCCTCGAGCGTCTCGGGGGCGGGATGCCGGAACCCCTCGATCGGCACGCCGAACCGCGTCAGGTCGTCGCGCTGCTGCACGACGGACGGCATGCCGGGCCGCGAGACGACCAGGCCGACGAGACGGGAACCGGAGGGGCGCGCCCGCCAGAAATCGCGGTCGCTCAGCAGCTCGGTGAAGCACTCCGGGCACTCGGCCGCCGCATGGGGGAGAGGCACCGGACTGGTCCCGGCGTCGCCCGCGCGGGACGGCATCGTCGGGATCGATTCGCTCATGGAAACCTCCGCGTCCCATTCTGCCGCACGGTTCCTGAGCGCGCCCCCCCTCGGGGACCCGTCCGGGGAGACCCGCACAGGAGATGGCACGACGACAGGCCGATTCCCGCAGAAGAGGCCTGTACCCGACGCGTCGCCTGCCCCCGGCACCGCGGAACGGCCACCGCGGCAGACGAGGGGGAGGGATGCCAGGGGGTGGCATCCCTCCCCGTCCCTTCCTCAGTGGGCGGAGTAGCCACCGTCGACGAGGTGGTAGCTGCCCGAGATGAACGACGCCGCGTCGCTCAGCAGGAACAGCGTCAGCGCCGCGACCTCCGCGTCGGTGCCGAGGCGTCCGGCGGCGTGCTCGTTCTCGAGGTGCGTGAGGGCCTCGGGCGAAAGGCTCGAGCGGACGAGCGGGGTGTCGATGAAGCCGGGGCCGACCGCGTTCGTGCGGACGCCCTTCGCGGTGTATTCGAGGGCCGCGACCTTGGTCAGCCCCACGAGCGCGTGCTTGCTGGCGACGTAGGCGGCGTTCTGCGCGATGCCGACGGATCCGAGGACGGATGCCATGTTGACCACAGCCCCGCCGCCGGCCTCGACGATCGCGGGGAGCTGGAAGCGCAGCCCGTAGAAGACGCCGTCGAGGTCGACGGAGCGCACGCGGTCCCAGGCGGCGATGTCGTAGTCGCCGATGTTCTGGGGGGCGGCACCGATGCCGGCGTTGTTGACGGCGAGGTGCAGGGCGCCGTACGTCTCCTGCGCGAAGCGGACGGCCGCCTCGGAGTCCTCCCACTTCGCCGTGTTCTGGGCGAAGGGCGCGGCGGTCCCGCCGGCGCTCGTGATCTGCTCGACCACCGCCGTGGCGGCCTCCAGGTTGATGTCCGTGACGACGACCGACGCCCCCTCCGCGGCGAGCTCCCGGGCGATCGCCGCGCCGATGCCGCTGCCGCCTCCGGTGACGAGGGCTGTCTTGTTGTCGAACCTGGCCATGACGTTACTTCTCTCCCGCAGCCTCGTCCCCACGGCTCTCGCGGCGACATGCATGCGCGCGAATGGAACAACCGGTCGGCCGGCCCGGCTATTCCGTCAGATGCGGATCGAGAAGCCGCCGTCCGCCGACAGCAGCTGACCACTCACCCACCGGCGCGGGCAGCGCCGGTCACGAGGGCCAGGGGCATGTCGTCAGGCTAGCGCGACGTCCGCCCTCAGCCCTCGTCGATGCGCAGCTCCAGGCTGAGCTGGTCGGCGTCCAGCTCGGCGAGGGCGTGCCGCAGCGCCGCCGTGCTGAACCGGCCGTCGCGGGAGAGGTCCTCGAGCCGCCGCCGCATCACCTCGATGAGGGCGAGCCGCAGCTCGAGCGCGCCGTGGAGAGACGCGGTCGCCTCCTCGTCCGGCGGACGTGTGAAGCGCTCGCCGACGCGGGCGAGCGCGGAGCTGTCGAACGGTTCGCCGTCGCGGCGGCGCAGCTCCCCGCCGCGCACTGCGGCGACCGCGGCCTCGCGCAGCTCGGCATCCAGGCTCCGCTGCTCGTCGCGGGTCGGTCCCTCGCCGCCCTGTCCTTGCAGGCCGAGGACGCGCACGACCGTCGACAGGGTCAGGCCCTGGAACACCAGGCTGAAGAGGGCCACGAGGAACGCGACGAAGATGAGCAGCGGCCGGTCGGTCACGCTGTCGTCGCGCGGCAGCGTCTGCGCCGCGGCCAGGGTGACGACGCCGCGCATGCCGGCCCACACGATCACCGTGCCGTGCCGCCAGCCGAGCGGGGAGTCCCGGTAGTAGTCCAGGTCGGCGAGCGTCCGCGTCACGCGACCGCGCATGCGGCCGACGCGTCGTGCCGTGCGTTCGGGATCGGTCACGGGCCGCGACAGGCTGTCCGGGTCGGTGCGCAGGACCTCCTCGAAGCGGTCGACGCGGTCCCGCACCTGCTCGAGGCGTTCCCGTCCGCGAGCGAAGCGGCGACTGCGCCGGCTCTGCAGCCAGATCAGCCCCGAGACGTACAGCGCCCGCACGACGAGTGCGATGCCGAGCGCCGAGAGCGCGAGCCACGTGCCGTGCCAGAGACCCTCATGCTCACGCAGGTTGTTGTCGACGATGTCCTGCAGCTCGAGGCCGAAGACGAGGAACACGCCGCCCTCGAGGAGGAGCTCGATCGTGCGCCAGTTCAGCTGGTCGCTCATCCGCTGCTCGGGCGTGAAGCGTCGCGCCGCGCCCTGGCCCGTGACGATGCCCGCGACCACCGCCGCGACCAGGCCCGAACCGCCGAGGTGTTCCGTGGGCAGGTAGGCGATGAACGGCACGGTGAAGCTGAGTGCGGTGTTGGCGGCGGGGTTCGGCACGCGCTCCCGCACCCGCAGGTTGACCCAGCCGACGACCGCGCCGAGCACGAGGGCGACCCCGACGCCCCAGGCGAAGGCGCCGATGCCCGCTCCGAAGGCGAACCCGGATGCCACGGCGGCGACGGCCGTCCGCAGCAGCACGAGCGCGGTGGCGTCGTTCAGCAGGCTCTCACCCTCGAGCAGGGTGACCACCCGCGGCGCGATCCCGAGGCGCTTCGCGATGGACGTCGCGACCGCGTCGGTGGGGCTGAGGATCGCGCCGAGCGCGATGCCGAGGGCGATGCCGAGCCCCGGGATCACGGCCCAGAAGAACAGGCCGAGCACGAGCGAGCTCAGCACGACGAGCAGGACCGACAGACCCGCGATGGGCAGGAAGTCCCGTCGGAACTCGATGGCGGGCAGCTGCACCGCCGCCGAGTAGAGCAGCGGGGGCAGGACGCCCACCAGGATGACGTCCGGCTCGACGGCGATCGCCGGGACGAAGGGCAGCAGGCTGACGCCGAGACCGATGGCCAGCAGCACCAGGGGGCCGGCCACGTTGAAGCGGGGGGCGATGACGGTGACGAGGGCGACCACCACGACGCCGGCCACGACGACGATGAGCGGATCGATCACCCTCCGAGGCTAGTCCCGCCGCGGCGGTGGCCGCGGGGACGCTACCGTGAACCCATGACCCCCCAGCGAACCGAGCCCGTCGAGCGCGCCGAGACGGCCGCCGTCCGATGATGAGCGGACCCGCCCACCTCGACGGCATCCTGTATCCCCCGATCGAGCCGTACGAGACCGGGATGCTGCTCGTCGGCGACGGTCAGCGCGTGTACTGGGAGCAGAGCGGCAACCCCGACGGCAAGCCGGTGGTCTTCCTGCACGGCGGGCCCGGATCCGGATGCTCCGACTGGCACCGCCGGTTCTTCGACCCCGAGAAGTACCGGATCGTGCTCTTCGATCAGCGCGGCTGCGGCCGGTCGACGCCGCACGCGAGCGCGCCCGACGCCGATCTGCGCTTCAACACGACATGGCACCTCGTCGGCGACATCGAGATGCTCCGGCGCAACCTGGGGATCTCGCGGTGGATGGTCTTCGGCGGCTCCTGGGGGAGCGCCCTGGCCCTCGCCTACGCCGAGACGCACCGCGACGTGGTGAGCGAGCTCGTCCTGCGCGGGATCTTCACCCTCCGGCGTCACGAGCTGGAGTGGTTCTACGAGGGCGGGGCGGCGGCGCTGTTCCCCGATCTGTGGGAGGGGTTCGTGGAGCCGATCCCGGTGCTCGAGCGCTCGCGTCTCATCGAGGCGTACCACCGCCGGCTCACCGATCCCGACCCGGCCGTGCATGTGCCCGCCGGTGTGGCCTGGACGACGTGGGAGGCCTCCACCCTCACGCTCCTGCCGGACCCGGCGCTCGTGTCGTCGATGGCGGACCCGGTGGCGGCGACGGCCTTCGCCCGCATCGAGAACCACTACTTCGTCAACGACGGCTGGTTCCGGCCGAACCAGCTGATCGAGGACGCGCCGGTGCTCAAGGACATCCCGGGCGTCATCGTCCAGGGCCGGTACGACGTCTGCACTCCGATGATGACGGCGTGGGACCTGCACCGCGCCTGGCCCGAGGCCGAGCTCGTCGTCGTCGACGACGCCTCGCACTCCGCCGGCGAGGTCGGCATCGCCCGCGCGCTGCGGGCGGCGACGGACCGCTTCGCCGACGCCTGAGCGGGGCCGTGGGCGGGCGGCGGGCTGTTACGCCCCCGCCCGCACGGCCTCGGCGATCGCCCGCATGCCGGCGAGGGTCTCGGCGAAGCTCGTCGACAGCGGGGACAGCCCGATACGCAGCCCGGCGGGGTCGCGGTAGTCGGGGATGACGTCCTCGCGCCACAGCCGCGCGGTCACGGCGCGCATGGCGGGGTGCGAGAGCAGGATGTGCCCGCCGCGCTCCGCCTCCGCGCGCGGCGAGGCGACGCGCACGCCGAGCGGATCCAGGATGCCGTCGGCCACTCGGAGCGCGAAGCCCGTGAGCTGCAGCGACTTCTCCCGGATCGCCCCGATGCCGGTCCGCGCGATCAGGTCGAGGGTGTCCTGCATCGCGATCATGCCCAGCACCGGCGGGGTCCCCGAGAGGAATCGGCGCATGCCCTCCGCGGGGTGATACTCGGGACCCATCGCGAAGACGTCGGCGGTGCCCATCCAGCCCTGGACCGGCTGGACCAGCGTCGCCTGGTGCCGCGCGGCGACGTACGCGAAAGCGGGGGAGCCGGGGCCGCCGTTGAGGTACTTGTAGGTGCAGCCCACGGCCAGGTCCGCGCCCCAGGCGTCCAGAGCCACGGGGACCGAGCCGGCGGAGTGGCACAGGTCCCACAGCACCAGCGCGCCCGCGTCGTGCGCGACCGCGGTGAGGGTCGCGCCGTCCGCCAGGAAGCCGGAGCGGTAGGACACGTGGCTGAGGAGGACGACCGCGGTCCGCGGACCGACCGCGGCGCGAAGGAGGTCCGCGTCGACACCGCGGGTCGGATCGACGTCGACCCACACGACCCGGGCGCCCCGTTCGGCGGCGATCCCCTCGACGAGGTACCGGTCGGTCGGGAAGTCGTCGCGGCCCACGACGATCTCGACGCGGGCGGGATCGGCCGCGGTCTGCGCATCGAGGGCGGCGCGCAGGAGCTTGTACAGGAGCACGGTGGTGGAGTCGCCGATGACGGTCTGCCCGGCCGCCGCTCCGAGCGCCAGGGCGCCGATGCGGTCGCCGATGACGAACGGGAGGTCCATCCACGCCTCGTCCCAGCCCCGGATGAGGCGCCCGCCCCACTGGTCCGTCACGAAAGACGACAGGCGGTCCGCCGTCGCCCGGGGCGGCCGTCCGAGCGAGTTGCCGTCGAAGTACACCAACGGCGTCTTGCTGCCGACGAACGCGTCGCGCAGGGACCGGAGCGGGTCGGACTCGTCGAGGGCGATCGCCTCGGCATCCAGGTCCAGGGTGAGGTCAGTCGACACGGGTGAGCTCCTCGGCGGTGACGACGGTGCCGCGGCTGAGCCACGTCGCGATGTCGTCGGGGTCGGTGGGTGGGGGACCGGCGACGAAGGTCGCGACGCCGTCCGCGCGGTGCGCCGACGGCCAGGGGTCGGTGAGGGATGCCAGCAGATCGTCGCCCCGCAGACCGGCCTCCTGCAGGGCGAGCAGTTCGCGACGGTTCAACCCCACCGGGAGCTCTCCGTTGCCGAGATCGGTGCCGTAGAGGACCCGGCCGCCGTGGGCCGCGAAGGACCGCAGATTCCCGATCGCCGTCGCCCGCGCGTCGCCGCGGTGGATGTCGAGAGTCGAGATCCAGATCTGCCCCGCGTCGACGGCGCGACGCACCAGTCTCCGCGGGAGGGGCGCGTCGAAGGGGGTGTGGGCGAGGGCCGCGACGCCGGCGGCGAGGGCCCGCTCGACCTGGCCCGGTCCCTGGGCGTGCGCGACGACGGGCAGGCCGCGCTCGCCGGCCGCGGCCACCACCGACTTCAGGGCGCCGTCCGAGAGGACGGGACCGGCGTCCGCGTGCAGGGCGACCTTGATGACGCGCGCGCCGGCGTCGGCCTGTGTGTCGACGGCGGTGCGGGCTCCGCCCGGGACCCCGGGATGCCGCGAGGCGTCGGTGACCGTCCGGACGATCTCGGGCGGTGCCCAGGAGCGCCCCTCGGGATAGCCGCCGGGGACCGTGAGGAACGCGCCGGCGAACGTCGTGCGCGGGAGGCCGGCGGAGCGTCGGGCGAGGGCGACGGGGTCGCCGCCCAGATCGAGGACCCCCGCGATGCCGCGCCGCGGCAGCCCCGACGCGTCGATCAGGTGCAGGTGCACGTGATGATCGACCGCCGGGGGCAGCGCGGTGCCGCGCTCGGACGTCGACGTACGACGGACGGCCCAGGCGTCGGCGAGCATCGCGGGACCGCGATCAGATGAGGGAGAGCTCGCGCAGCTTCGACTCGACGTCGGCGTTCGACGGTTCGACGTGGTGCGAGGCGTCGGGGTAGACCACGACGGGGATGTTCGTGCGGCCCGAGATCTCCTTGGCCACGTCGGCGGCCGACGGGTCGGCCACGAGGTCGACGTATTCGTAGGCGACGCCGAGGTCGTCGAGCTGCTTCTTGGTACGGATGCAGTCGCGGCACCAGTCGGCGCCGAACATGCGGATCGATGCGTCAGAGGACATGCCTCCAGCGTACGCCGCACAGCCGAGCCCGGGCCTGGGCGTCGGCTCTGCGGCGACGGGCCGGGCGACGAGCGTCAGGCGGCGAGCTCGTCCTCGAGGGGCTCGACCACCGCGGCGATGCGCGCGGCGCGGCTCTTCTTCGGGGCGTAGACCACGAGGGCGTGGAAGACGAAGCGGACGACGAACGCCGCGACCAGCGTCAGGGCGGCGGCGAGGACGCTCGGCAGATGGGCGCGCTCGACGAGGATGCCGATGACGGGGATGCGCACGATCGCCTCGATGCCGTTGAAGGCGAACGACTTGGCGAAGCGGTGCCACATCTGGCCGGACTCCGCGCGCATGTCGGCGAACACCAGGTACTCGAGCAGCAGGAAGTTGCCGATGATCGTGATGACGCTCGCGACGACGGCGGCCCAGAGGTACTCCATGCCGAACTCGGTGAGAGCCCACATGATGGCCAGGTTCGCCAGCGCGCCGATGCCGCCGACGACGGCGAACGCCGACATGCGGCCGAAGCGCAGCATCGTCAGCTGGGTGAGGAAGCGCATCCCCTGGCTGAGGGACGCCTTCGACTCGCCGGCGAACCGGGGAGCGAAGGCGAAGGGCACCTCGGCGACGCGGAGCTGCTTGCGGGCGAGGATCTCCAGCAGGATCTTGAAGCCGCGGGGACGCAGGCTCTCGAGGTCGAGCGAGCGGAGGTCGACGAGGAAGAACCCGGTCATGGGGTCGGAGCAGTTGTGCAGCTTCTTCGGGAACATCGCCTTGGTCAGCAGCGTCGACGCGCGCGAGACCGTGGTGCGCACGGCGTTCGCGAGACCGTCCGACGTGCCACCGGCGATGTAGCGGGATGCCACGACCACATCGGCGTCGCCCATCTCGGCGCGCTCGAGGAGGTCGGCGATGATCTCCGGCGGGTGCTGCAGGTCGCCGTCCATGACGACGCAGCGGTCGGAGGCCGCTGCCCGGAAGCCCTCGACGACGGCGCCGCCCAGTCCGCCGACGGGGTCGTCGCGATGGATCAGGCGGACGGGGACGTCCGCCGTCGCGGCGACGGTGCGGATGATGTCGGGGGTGTCGTCGGTCGAGTCGTCGACGAAGACGATCTCGACGGCACGGCCCGGGAGCGCGGCGGTGGTGCGACGCACGAGCTCGGCGACGTTCGGACCTTCGTTGAAGGTGGGAACGATGACGGAAAGATCCATGGGTGCTCGCGTTCTCGGTGGTGCCGGACTTCCCAGCGTAGACGGGCCACCCCCTGCGTCTTCTGGGATTGTGGATGAGTTCTGTGAGAGATATCGGTCGTTCACCGGTCGGTTCCCAGGGAAACACCCCATAGACCCCCGCCGTTCGGCGGGGGTTGGCCTCTCATCCGATGGCCGCGGCGAGCTCGTCGACGGTCACCCCGTAGTTCACCCGGACGACCGGGAGAGCGAGCTTGTCCGTCCCGATGCGGACGTACCCGGGCTCGATCGTGCGCCCGAGCGCGAAGCCCGCCGCCCGCACCGCCTCCTTCGTCCGGTCGTCGTAGTGGCCGAAGGGGTAGGCGACGACGTCCTTCGCGCCGAGGATCCGGGCGGACTCCTCGAGGTCGGCGACGATGGTGGCGACGTCGTCGTTGACGAGCCGGCCCTTGCCGTTCGGCCCTGCCCGGTGCATGTCGTGCGTGTGCGAGCGCTGCAGCACGAAGGGGTTCGGCGACGGCTCGGTGCGGGCGGACGTGATCACGAACGAGGTGGTCAACAGGTGGCGGCGGTCGACGACGGGCGCGGCGAGCTGCAGCCAGGTGGGATCGGCGTCGTCGTCGGTGATGACCACCGACCGCGCGGGCAGGAACAGGGCGCCGTCGATGAAGGCGTCCACCTCGTCCCACGTCGGCAGGTAAAATCCGGCCTGCTCGATGTGGGCCATCTGCGCGTCGAAGTCCCCGAGGAAGGCGTAGTTGAGTCGCAGCCAGCCGTCCTCGCCCTCCGGACGCGTCGTGAACTGGTGGTACATGAGGATCGGCAGCCGGGTCGCCGCGGCCCGGTTCTCCTCGGGCGTCGTCCACGCGGCGTGCAACGTCGCCCGGCGGTCCGTGCAGGCGACGAGGTCGGCGCCGTTGATGCGCGCGGACGTCGTGCCGGCCGCGGCGTCGACCGCGGTCGGGTACCAGCCGGCGAAGACGCGATCCGCGGCGCGGGGGATCGGCAGACCGCGGTAGAGGACGTCGCGGACCTGCAGCTGCGGGTCCAGTGCGACCCCGTCGCCCGCGAACTCGACCGCGCACGCGTCCGGGTCCGTCGTCGTCGCGAGCAGCCGGTCGGCCGCCGACGCGGGGACGACGGGATCGGGGGACGACGTCGCGGGGCGCGCGACGGCCTCCTCCCGGGCGGGGGTCGATGCGAGGACGGAGGCCGCGGCGACCGAGACGACGACGGCCACGACCACGCCGAGCGCGACGAGGACCCGCTTCCGCCGGATCCGCCGGCGGGTGCGGCGGTCGCGGCGCGTGGGAACAGGGCGGCTCATGCGAGTGCTCCTCCGGGTCGGGTGCCCGCACCGTAGACAGCCCGGCGTCGGACCGTCCGTCGCGGCGGCCCGCCTCCGCCCGGGGTGAGACCGGGCGTCCGCCGCGTGCGGCCGGAACGGATCTCCCGCCCCCGCCGACGACATCCGCCGCACATCCACCCCTCCCGGCGCGGGAGGATGGGGACATGATCCGCATCGGCATCGTCGGAACCAGCAGCATCTCGGAACGTCTGGCGGACGCGGTCCGGCAGGTCGACGGCGTCGCCGTCTCGCGTGTCGCCTCCCGCGACGCCGACCGTGCCCGCGCCTTCGCCGACACGATCGGTGCTCCCGGCACGGCCGTCGGCCTCGACGAGCTCCTCGCGGCGGACGACGTGGACGCCGTCTACCTCGCCAGCCCGAACAGCGTGCACGTCGACCAGGTGGAGCGGGCGCTGGACGCCTCGATCCCCGTGCTCGTGGAGAAGCCTGGCGACCCTCACCGCCGCCGACTGGGACGCCCTCGTCGCGCGCGCACGGACCCGCGACGTCGTGCTGATCGAGGCGATGCGCACCGCCTACGACCCGGGGATCGCGCGGGTGCAGGCGCTGCTGCCGCGGCTCGGGCGGATCCGGCGCGTCTCGGTGCGGTACGAGAAGCGCTCGGCCCGGTACGACCTGGTCCTGGCGGGCGAGCAGACGAACATCTTCGACCCGGCGATGGGCGGCGGGGCGCTGCGCGATCTCGGCGTCTACCCGCTGCACGCGCTCGTCCTGCTCTTCGGGGAGCCCAACGGCATCCAGGGGGCCCGTGTCGGGATCGCCTCCGGGGCCGACGGACTGGGCAGCGCCCTCGCCCGGTACGACGGGTTCGTCGCCGACGTGGCCTGGTCGAAGATCACGGACACCGCGCTCCCCAGCGAGATCCAGGGCGAGGAGGCCTCGCTCCGCATCGACGCGATCGACGCGCCGCGCCGTCTCGTGCTCACCCCGCACGGCGGGTCCGCCGAAGTGATCGAGGTGGAGGCGCCCGAGAACACGATGGTGGGCGAGGTCGAGCGGTTCCGCGACGCCGTCCGGGGTGCCGACGTCTCCGCGGATCAGGATCGGACCGCCGCGACCCTCCGACTCGTGGATGCCGTGGCCGCCGAGCCCGCGAACTGACGAATTCACCTGCTGTTTCACCCGGGCTGACACAACGGGACGGTGGTGCGCATGACGGGGGCGGTCGAGGTGTTCGTCGCGTTCCTGCGCCTCGGTCTCACCTCGTTCGGCGGACCGGTCGCCCATCTCGGGTATTTCCGCGACGACCTCGTCGCGCGCCGGAGGTGGCTGGACGACCGGGAGTACGCCGATCTCGTCGCCCTCTGCCAGTTCCTGCCGGGGCCGGCCTCGAGCCAGGTGGGGTTCGCGATCGGGCTGCGCCGGGCCGGACCTGTCGGAGCGCTCGCGGCCTTCCTCGCCTTCACGCTGCCGTCGGCGGTGCTCCTGGTGGCGTTCGCCGCGGGCGCGGTGGCCCTCGGCGGTCCGTTGGGTCAGGGGGTGATCGACGGGCTCAAGATCGTCGCCGTCGCGATCGTCGCGCACGCGGTGTGGGGCATGGCCCGCACCCTCACGCCCGACCCGGCCCGCGCGGGGATCGCCGTCGTCGCGGCGGCCGTGGCGCTGCTCGCCCCGTCCGCGGTGGGGCAGATCGCCGCGATCGTGCTGGGTGTCGTCGCGGGTCTGGTGCTGTCGCGCGAGGCGGTTCCGGTGGACGCGCCGCCCCGGACGGGGTTCGGCGTGCCCCGAGGAGTGGGGATCGGATGCCTCGCCCTCCTGGCCGCGGGACTGGTCGCCCTCCCGGTGCTCGCGGCGGTGACCGGCTCCGGCGCGCTCACCCTCGCTGACGCGTTCTTCCGGTCCGGGGCGCTCGTCTTCGGCGGCGGCCACGTGGTCCTGCCGCTGCTGCAGGCCGAGGTCGTGCAGACGGGATGGGTCTCGCCCGAGGCGTTCCTCGCGGGCTACGGCGCCGCGCAGGCCGTGCCCGGGCCGCTGTTCACCTTCGCCGCGTATCTCGGCGCGGTCTCCGGCGTCGGCCCGGGCGGGATGCTCGGCGCCGCGGTGGCGCTCGCGACGATCTTCCTGCCCGGCTTCCTCGTGCTGGTCGGGGTGCTGCCGTTCTGGGACGCGCTGCGCACCCGGCCCCGCGTGCGCGCGGCGATGCGCGGCGCGAACGCCGCCGTGGTCGGCATCCTGGGGGCCGCCCTCTACACGCCGGTGTTCACGACCGCGGTGACCGGCCCCGGCCCGTTCGTGCTGGCCCTGCTGGGGTTCGTGCTGCTGACGGCGTTCCGGGCGCCGGCCTGGGCGGTCGTGCTCGCAGGCGCCGCGGGGGGAGTCGTGCTGGCACTCGTGTGAGCGCGACGCCGTGGCGGGAGGAGATGTCGGGAGCGGAGGAGCGAACGCCCCGGGTCGGCCCTCCCGTGCCGACATCTCCTCCCGACGCCGGCGACCCTCCCCGCCGGGACGCGTGCCAGGATGTGTGCACCGGTTTCGAAGGAGAGCACCGTGTTCCAGAGCCCCTATCCCGACATCGAGATCCCGGACGAGAGCGTCTACGACTACCTGTTCGGCTCGCTCGACGACGCCGACCTGGATCGCGTCGCCCTGATCGACCCCGCGACCTCGAACGAGACGACGTACCGCGGACTGAAGGCGCAGGTAGATGCCTTCGCCGGTGCGCTCGCCGCCCGCGGCGTGGAGGTGGGCACGGTCATCGCGCTGCTGTGTCCGAACGTCCCCGCCTTCGCCACGGTGTTCCACGGCGCCCTGCGGCTCGGAGCGGCGGTGACGACGGTGAACTCGCTCTACACGGCCAACGAGATCGAGAAGCAGCTGCGCGACGCCGAGGCGACGTGGCTCGTGACCGTGTCGCCGCTGCTCCCACAGGCCGCCGCCGCGGCGCAGGCCGTCGGGATCGACGACGACCACGTGATCGTGCTGGACGGCGCCGACGGCCACCCCGACCTCCGCTCGCTGCTCGGCGAGGGGCGCACGCCGCCCGAGGTGACGTTCGACCCGGCGACGCACGTCGCCGTGCTGCCGTACTCGTCGGGGACCACCGGCACCCCCAAGGGCGTGATGCTCTCGCACCGCAACCTCGTCGCGAATGTGGCGCAGTGCCGCGTCAGCATCAAGCTCGACCACACCGACCGCGTCCTCGCGGTCCTGCCGTTCTTCCACATCTACGGCATGACGGTGCTGCTGAACCTCGCCCTGCGGCAGCGCGCGAGCCTCGTCACGATGCCGCGCTTCGATCTGGTGGAGTTCCTGCGAAGCATCCAGTCGTTCCAGTGCACGTTCCTCTTCATCGCGCCGCCGATCGCCGTCGCGCTGGCGAAGCACCCGGTGGTCGACGAGTTCGACATCTCCAGCGTGCACACGGTCTTCTCGGGGGCCGCCCCGCTGGACGGCGAGACGGCCGAGGCCGCCGGACGGCGCCTGAACGCCCGGATCTTCCAGGGCTACGGCATGAGCGAGCTCAGCCCGGTGTCGCACACGATCCCGCCGGAGCGTCCCGACATGCCCGTCAGCGCGGTCGGCGTCCTCGTCGCCAACTGCGAGGCGAAGCTCGTCGACCCCGAGACAGGTGCCGAGCTGGAGGAGCACGGCGACGACGGCCTGACCGCGCCGGGCGAGATCTGGGTGCGCGGCCCGAACGTCATGCTCGGATACCTCAACCGACCGGACGCCACCGCGGAGACGCTCGACGACGACGGCTTCCTGCACACCGGCGACATCGCCGTGCACCACGTCGACGGGTATTTCACGATCGTCGACCGGCTGAAGGAGCTGATCAAGTACAAGGGCTACCAGATCGCCCCGGCCGAGCTCGAGGCCCTGCTGCTCTCGCACCCCCGGATCATGGATGCCGCCGTGATCGGCGTCCAGGACGAGGACAAGCAGGAGATCCCCAAGGCGTTCGTCGTGCGACAGCCCGGGTCCGAGCTGGACGAGGACGAGGTCATGGCGTTCGTCGCCGCGGAGGTCGCCCCGCACAAGAAGGTGCGGCGGGTGGAGTTCATCGACGCGGTGCCGAAGTCGGCGTCGGGCAAGATCCTCCGGAAGGACCTGCGGGCGCGCGAGAAGGTGTGAGTCGCGGGCCGCGTCGGCGGGCTCGGGGCTTCGCGGGTTCGGGGCGCGGTTCGTGCAGTGGGGCGGTCATCGTGCGCCCCGCTGCACGAAATCCGCCCCGAATTCGGCTGCATCGCTGGGGATACGCGGGGCCGGGAAAAGCAAAACCCCCGCCATGTAGAAGCTAGGCGAGGGTTTCTGGGATCACTGTAATGATGATCCGTGTGGCTCCGACGGGCGTCGATCCCGTGACCTCACGATTTTCAGTCGTGCGCTCTACCAACTGAGCTACAGAGCCGAGCGGCATGTCTGCCGCTTCCTAGACGAAAGGCCTCCTCGAAAGAAGGCCCGTCGCTATGGAGCGACCCTGACGGGACTTGAACCCGCGACCTCCGCCGTGACAGGGCGGCACGCTAACCAACTGCGCTACAGGGCCATGCTTGTTTAATTTTCGGCCGGTGAGTGACCCCAACGGGATTCGAACCCGTGCTACCGCCGTGAAAGGGCGGCGTCCTAGGCCGCTAAACGATGGGGCCGGATCGAGATCAAAACCTTGCGGTTTCTCCCTCACTTGCCGACAGCCGAGCCTACTTCAAGATCTGCGGGATTGCGAATCCAGGGCGCGTCCTCTGCATCACGGGCGTGTCGAGGGGGCAGGATGAGCGTCGATACGCCAACTCGCCCTGTTGTTCGTGGGACTCGTGTTGCTACTGTGTTCCGAGTTGCGATCCGGTGAGATGAGGTATTCCCGTGACGCTCGAGCGCCTCGATGATGCAGACGATTGCGGCTGCGCCCCCACCCCGCGGGAGCGGAAGCTCCTGTGGCCGTCCGTCGACCGTCGCACCGCGCTGACCTACGGCGCCATCGGTGCCGTCGCCTTCGGCGCCCTCGCGACGACCTCGACGACGCTCATCCCCGCGGCGTTCGCGGCGGACTACCCGTCGTGGGCGGACGTCGAGGCCGCCCGTGCGAACGAGGCCGCGAAGGCCGGCGAGATCACGCGCATCCAAGGCCTCATCGCCGGGCTGCAGTCCGACGTCCAACGCACGCAGGCCGAGGTCATCGCGCGCTCCGACGAGTACTACGCCGCGCAGCAGGCCTACCTCGAGGCCGACTACCGGGCGCAGCAGCTGCAGAGCCAGGCCGACGCGGAGGCCGCGAAGGCCACGGACGCGGCGCAGAAGGCCGGCAAGGTCGCCGCCCAGCTCTACCGCTCCGGCGGCGACGACACCTCCCTCGAACTCTTCTTCTCCGACTCCGCCGCGACCGCCGACGACCTGCTCGCCCGACTCGGCACGATGGACAAGCTCCTCGAGCGCAACCAGTCGGTCTACGCCCAGGCCGTGACCGCGCGCGACTCCGCGCGGCTGCTGAGCGACCAGGCCGTCGACGCGCGCACCGAGCGCGACCGGCTGAAGGCCCTCGCCGAGGAGAAGATGGTCGCGGCCCAGCAGGCCGCGGACGCCGCGCAGGCCGCTCTGGCCGCGCAGCAGGCGAACCAGGTGACCCTCGAGGCCCAGCTGGCCGCCTTGCAGGACACCACGGCCAAGACGGTCGCGGAGTACCAGGCCGGTGTCGAGGCCGAGCGCAAGGCCCGCGAGGAGCGCGAGCGCCGCGCGCGCGAAGAGGCCGAGGCCCGCGCCCGCGCCGAGCGCGAGGCGGCGGCCCGTGCGGCCGCGCAGGCGGCGGCCAGCCGTCCGGCCCCCAGCAACGGCGGCGGCGGTGGCGGCGGAAGCAGCTCCGGCGGCGGTGGCGGCGGGGGCAGCAGCTCCGGCGGCGGCGGCGGTGGCAACGGCGGTGCCGTGGTCGGCTCCGGCTGGGCGCGCCCCTCGTCGGCGGGCACGACCTCCGGCTACGGCCCGCGGTCGAGCCAGTGCACCCCCAGCTACTGCGCCAGCTCGTGGCATCTCGGCCTCGACTTCGGCGCCGGCTGCTACTCGCCCATCTACGCCGCGGCCAACGGCCGGGTCACCTACGCCGGCTACAACGGCGGGTACGGCAACTACATCCGCATCCAGCACGACGACGGCACGTCCACCGGCTACGCGCACATCGTCGGCGGCGGCATCTACGTCTCCAGCGGCCAGCGGGTCAGCTCGGGCCAGCAGATCGCGGCGACCGGCCAGACCGGCAACTCGTTCGGATGCCACCTCCACTTCGAGGTCTACCCCGCCGGAGGCGGCACCACCGACCCCGCGGCGTTCCTGCGCAGCCGCGGCGTCTCCGTCTGACGCTCGTCCACGCGAAAGCCCCCGGTCCGCGGACCGGGGGCTTTCGTCGAGGGAGGAGAGGTCAGAGCGTGTTCGGCGCCTCGCCGGAGCCCTGCGTCTTGGTCTGCTCGTCGTGCTCCTCGAAACGGGTGAAGGCCTCGGAGACGAGACGCTCGGCCTCGGCGGCATCCGCCCAGTCGTCGACCTTGACCCACTTGTTGGGCTCCAGGTCCTTGTAGTGCTCGAAGAAGTGGGTGATCTCCTTCTTCGTCCACTCGTCGATGTCGTTCACGTCCTGGATGTGGTCCCAGCGGGGGTCCTTCGCCAGCACGGCCACGACCTTGTCGTCGCCGCCGGCCTCGTCGCTCATCTTCAGGACGCCCACGGGGCGCACCTTGGCGAGCACGCCGGGGTGGATCTCGCGGTTGAGGAGGACGAGCACGTCGAGCGGGTCGCCGTCCTCGCCGAGGGTGTTCTCGAAGAAGCCGTAGTTCGCCGGGTAGCCGAACACCGTGTAGAGGATGCGGTCGAGGTAGACGCGGCCGGTGCCGTGGTCGACCTCGTACTTCACGCGGCTGCCGCGCGGGATCTCGATAACGGCGTCGTAGGCGCCCATACGTCTGCTCCTTCAATCAGGGATAACCGCCGCCCAGCCTAGCCGGGGCGTCCCGCCCTCCCCGCTACCGTGGAACGGTGGAGCGTCGCCCTGGACTGGACCCTGCCGTCGCCGAGGTCCGACGGGCGGTGCGCGCGGCGATCGCCGAGGCGGACGGCCCGCTCGTCGTGGCCCTGTCGGGTGGCCCCGACTCCCTGGCCCTCGCGGCCGCGACGGCGTTCGAGGCGTCTCGCCGTGGCATCCCGGTCGAGGCCGTCGTGATCGATCACGGTCTGCAGGAGGGCTCGGATGCCGTCGCCGCCCGGGCCGCCGAGGCCGCGCGCGCCCTGGGGCTGACCGCGCGCGTGGTGAGGGTCGACGTCGGCCGCGGAGACGGGCCGGAGGCCGCCGCCCGGGACGCGCGCTACTCGGGGCTCGCCCGCGCGGCGCGCGACGTCGGCGCCGAGGCGGTGCTGCTCGGGCACACGCTCGACGACCAGGCCGAGACGGTCCTGCTCGGTCTCGCCCGCGGATCGGGGGCGGCGAGCCTGGCGGGCATGGCCGCCGAGCGACGGGATGCCGCCGGGGTGCGGTGGCTGCGTCCCCTCCTGTCCGTGCGGCGTCGCACGACGGTCGCGGCCTGTGCGGCCGAAGGTCTGGACCCGTGGAGCGACCCGCACAACGCCGATCCGTCCTTCGCCCGGGTGCGCGTGCGCGAACGGGTGCTCCCCGTGCTGGAAAGCGAGCTCGGACCCGGTGTGGCCGAGGCGTTGGCCCGGACGGCGGAGCAGCTGCGGGAGGACGCCGAGGCGTTCCAGGACATGATCGACGAGACGATCGAGGACATCGTGGAGCACGCCGACGCCGGCATCTCGATCTCCGTCGCCGCCCTCGTCGCGAACCCCGCCGCGATCCGCAACCGCGTCATCCGGTACGTCGTCGAGAGCGAGTTCGGCGTGGGGCTGACCCGTTCGCAGACGCTCGAGGTCGCGCGGCTGGCGACGGACTGGCGCGGACAGGGCCCGATCGACCTGCCCGGATGCCTCGCCCGCCGCATCGGCGCCCGGGTGGAGATCGTCGCGCGGTCGTCGTCCGTCGGCGGCGCGGGAGACGACGCTTAGACTCGGGGGATGCGCGCGGCCGACATCTCCGACGACATCAGCGAAGTCCTCCTCACCGAGGAGCAGATCCACACGAAGCTCGCCGAGCTCGCGGAGCAGGTCGTGAGCGACTACGCCGGCCGCGAGGTCGTCCTCGTGGGCGTGCTCAAGGGCGCCGTCATGGTCATGGCGGACTTCGCCCGCCACCTCCCCGTGCACGTCTCGATGGACTGGATGGCCGTGTCGTCCTACGGTGCGAGCACCCGGTCCAGCGGCGTCGTCCAGATCCGCAAGGATCTCGACACCGACATCACCGGCAAGCACGTCCTCATCGTCGAGGACATCATCGACTCCGGCCTGACCCTCAGCTGGCTGCTCGAGAACTTCGCGTCGCGCGGCGCGGCCTCCGTCGAGGTCCTCGCCCTCCTCCGCAAGCCCGACGCGATGAAGGTGCAGGTCGACTGCCGCTACGTCGGGTTCGACATCCCCAACGACTTCGTCATCGGCTACGGCCTCGACTACGCCGAGCGGTACCGCAACCTGCGGGACGTCGCCGTCCTCGCCCCGCACGTGTACTCCTGACCTCGGCAGCGAGGGAGCGGCATCCATTCGTCTCGATGATTGCGGGATGCCGCGCCCTCCCGGCCCCGCCCGGCGGGAGGTCGCGTACGCCCATGACGAACGCACAGTCCCGGCATAGCCCGACCGCGTTACCCTGAATCCACCGCTTTCCCCGGGCGGTTCACGAAAGGGCTGGGCTCGCCCACACCATGGACTTCAAGAAGATCACGCGTAATCCGATCGTCTACGTGCTGCTGGTCGTGCTGCTCCTCGTCATCGGGTTCTCCCTCATCTCCAACCTGAGCGGGGCGCGTCAGATCTCCACTCAGGAGGGCCTGCAGCTGCTCCAGGGCGACACGGTCACCTCGGCGACGACGAACGACACGGATCAGCGCGTGGACCTCGTGCTCTCGCAGCCGTTCGAGGGCGCGAACGACGTGCAGTTCTACTACGGCACGGCCCGCGCCGACGAGGTCGTCAGCGCGATCAACGCCGCGGCGCCGTCCGACGGCTTCAACGACGTCGTGCCGCGTCCGAGCTGGTTCGACGGCTTCCTCTCGCTCATCCTCCCGCTCGTGCTGCTGGGCCTGCTGTTCTGGTTCCTGCTGTCCAGCGCGCAGGGCGGCGGCAGCAAGGTCATGCAGTTCGGCAAGTCGCGGGCCAAGCTCGTCACGAAGGAGACCCCGACGGTCACCTTCCAGGACGTCGCCGGGTCGGACGAGGCGATCGAGGAGCTCGACGAGATCAAGGAGTTCCTGAAGGACCCGAAGAAGTTCGAGGAGGTCGGCGCGCGCATCCCCAAGGGCGTGCTGCTGTACGGCCCTCCCGGGACCGGCAAGACCCTGCTCGCGCGCGCCGTCGCCGGTGAGGCCGGGGTGCCGTTCTACTCGATCTCGGGATCCGACTTCGTCGAGATGTTCGTCGGTGTCGGTGCGAGCCGCGTCCGCGACCTGTTCAACCAGGCCAAGGAGAGCTCCCCGGCCATCATCTTCATCGACGAGATCGACGCCGTCGGCCGCCACCGCGGCGCCGGCATGGGCGGCGGTCACGACGAGCGCGAGCAGACGCTGAACCAGATGCTCGTCGAGATGGACGGCTTCGACCCGAAGGTCAACGTCATCGTCATCGCGGCGACGAACCGTCCCGACATCCTCGACCCGGCGCTGCTGCGTCCGGGCCGTTTCGACCGCCAGATCGGCGTGGACGCGCCGGACCTCAAGGGTCGCCAGCGCATCCTCGAGGTGCACGGCCGCGGCAAGCCGCTGTCGGACTCCGTCGACCTCGAGGTCGTCGCCCGCAAGACGCCCGGCTTCACCGGTGCCGACCTGGCGAACGTCCTCAACGAGGCGGCCCTGCTCACGGCGCGCTCGAACGCGCAGCTGATCGACAACCGCGCTCTGGACGAGGCCATCGACCGCGTGATCGCCGGACCGCAGCGTCGTACCCGGGTGATGCGCGAGAAGGAGAAGCTCATCACCGCGTACCACGAGGGCGGCCACGCCCTCGCCGCCGCGGCGATGAACCACACCGACCCCGTCACGAAGGTCACGATCCTCCCGCGCGGCAAGGCGCTCGGCTACACGATGGTGCTGCCGCTCGACGACAAGTACTCGGTCACCCGCAACGAGCTGCAGGACCAGCTCACCTACGCCATGGGCGGTCGCGTCGCCGAGGAGATCGTGTTCCACGACCCGACCACCGGTGCGTCGAACGACATCGAGAAGGCGACGAGCATCGCCCGCAAGATGGTCACCGAGTACGGCATGACCACCGATGTGGGTCCGGTGAAGCTCGGCTCCTCGTCGGGCGAGGTGTTCATGGGCCGCGATATGGGCCACGGGCGCGACTTCTCGGAGCGCATCGCCGAGCGGGTGGACGCGCAGGTGCGCGGTCTCATCGAGCAGGCGCACAACGAGGCGTACCAGGTCATCAACGACAACCGCGAGGTGCTCGACCGCCTGGCGCTCGCGCTGCTCGAGAAGGAGACGCTCGACCACCTCGAGCTCGCCGAGATCTTCACGGACGTCAAGCGTCTGCCCCCGCGCCCCCAGTGGCTGTCGTCGGGCGACCGTCCGGTGTCGTCGCTGCCCCCCGTGGACGTGCCGCGTCGCCAGGCCCCGGCCGGTGTCGCCGCGTCCGTCGAGGCCGAGCCGCAGACCTCGCCGCAGGGTCAGCGTCGTCCGAGCGGGCAGACGCGTCCGGCGACCGCCTAGGGCGCCGTGGCCGTCGACCGCACACGCGTCGCCGCCCTCGTCCGCGAGCTGCTCGAGGCGATCGGGGAGGACCCCGATCGCCCCGGGCTGCGTCAGACTCCCGATCGCGTCGCCGACTCGTGGACGGAGTTCTTCTCCGGTGTCGGCGAGGACGCGGGCGCGCCTCTCGCGCACACCATCTCGGTGAGCCGGGGTCCCGCTCCGGACACCCTCCCGTCCGGGGCCGTCATGGTCCGCGACATCTCCTTCCGCTCGATGTGCGAGCACCATCTGCTTCCCTTCCGCGGACACGCGCACGTGGCGTACCTGCCGGGGGAGGAGGTCGTCGGCCTCGGCGCGCTGCCGCGGGTGATCGACATCCTCGCCGCGCGGCCCCAGGTGCAGGAGCGCCTCGGCGAGCAGGTCGCCGACGCCATCGCGACCGCCTTGGACGCCCGCGGGGTGCTCGTCATCCTCGACGCGGTCCACGAGTGCGTCACGATGCGCGGAGGGCGCCAGCCGGATGCCTCGACGGTGACGATCGCGGCGCGCGGCGTCTACACCGAGCCGGTCGCTCGCGCCGAGCTCGTGTCCCTGATCGGCGGGCGCGCGTGACCCTGATCATGGGCATCGTCAACGTGACGCCCGACTCCTTCAGCGACGGCGGCCGGTACCTCGACCCGGACGCGGCGATCGCCCACGCGCGTCGGCTGCGCGCGGAGGGCGCCGACCTGCTCGACGTGGGCGGCGAGTCGACGCGCCCCGGCGCCGAGCGGGTCGCCCCGCGGGTCGAGCAGGAGCGGGTGCTCCCCGTCGTGGAGGCCCTCGCGGCCGAGGGGGCGTACGTGAGCATCGACACGATGAACGCGTCGACCGCGACGGCCGCGGTGCGCGCGGGAGCGCGCCTCGTCAACGATGTATCGGGCGGTCTCGCCGACCCCGACATGCTCGTCGCCGTCGCCGGGACCGACGCCGACATCGCCCTCGGGCACTGGCGCGGGCCCTCGTCGGAGATGTACGCCCACGCGGAGTACGGCGATGTCGGCCGCGAGGTCGCCGCCGAGCTGTCGGCCCGTCTGCAGGCCGCCGCGGCCGCGGGCATCGCCCCGTCGCGGGTCGTCCTCGACCCGGGCATCGGGTTCGGCAAGCGCGGCGACCAGAACTGGGCCACGCTGCGGGCATTGCCGGCCCTCGGCGCCCTCGGCCCGCGACTGCTCGTGGGAACCAGCCGCAAGCGCTTCCTCGCGGATGTCCTGGACGCCGACGGCGACGAGCTCACGCTGCCGCGCCGCGACCTCGCGACCGCCGTCACGAGCGTCCTCGCGGCTCGCGCCGGGGCGTGGGCCGTCCGCGTGCACGACGTGCCGACCACTCGCGACGCGCTCGCCGTCGCCCGCGCCTGGGAGGGCTGATGGATTTCGCCGACGAGATCACGCTGACGGGGATCCGCGCCCGCGGGTACCACGGCGTCTATCCGGACGAGAGACGCGACGGACAGGAGTTCGTCGTCGACGCCACGCTCTTCCTGTCGTTGCAGCGCGCGGCCGAGACCGACGACGTGGCGGACACGGTGCACTACGGCGAGCTGGCCGAGCGGATCGCGGCGGTCGTGACGGGCGACCCCGTCGACCTCCTCGAGACCCTCGCCCAGCGGATTGCAGACGTCGTCCTCGCCGACGACCGGGTCCGTCTCACCGCGATCACGGTGCACAAGCCGCAGGCGCCGATCGCCGTCCCCTTCGGCGACGTGTCCGTGACCATCCGTCGGGGGCGCGCGTGAGCCTCGGTCTGGCGCACGGCGTCGGCGAGCCGCCGGCCGCGGAACCCGTGCCCGCCGTCATCGCCCTCGGCGCGAACCTCGGCGACCGCGCCGAGACCCTCGACGCCGCCGTCGGCGAGCTGCGCCGTCTGCCGCTCACGTCCGATGTGCGGGTGTCCGCCCCCCTGGAGACCGTCGCCGTCACGCTGCACGGCGAGGACGTCGACGCCCCCCGGTACCTCAACGCCGTCGCCCTCGTGCGGACGAGATTGAGCGCGGCATCCCTCCTCGACCACCTGCACGGCATCGAGGCGCGTCACGGACGCGTGCGCCGCGAGCGCTGGGGGGATCGTACGCTCGACCTGGACCTCATCGCCTACGGCGATCTGCAGGTCGCGACGGAGAAGCTCACCGTCCCCCATCCGCGGGCGCACGAGCGCGAGTTCGTGCTCGCCCCGTGGGCGGAGGTGGATCCGGATGCCACCATCCCGGGTCGCGGACGGGTCGCGGCTCTGCTGGCCCAGGTGCGCGGGGAGACGCGATGAGGCGCACGGGACCGAGCATCCTCGTCGCGGCCGCCATCGTGGGCGGTGCGGCCGGGTTCTTGCTCGACATGATGCTGACCTCGATGGGGCGGGCGACGTTCTCGCCCGCGGTGAGCCTGCCCATCCTGTTAGTGCTGCTCGGCGGCATCGTCGTGGCGCTCGCCGTTCCGGTGTTCCGCGGGAGCCGGGGACGGTCGACGCGGCGGGTGGACCCGTTCCGCGCTCTGCGCATCGCCGTGCTCGCCAAGGCGTCCTCGATCCTGGGCGCCGCGGCCACGGGCTTCGCCCTCGGTCTTCTCGCCTTCGTTCTCACCCGTCCCGTCACCCCGTCGCTAGGCTCGTTGGGATCGATCATCGCGACGGCCGTGTGCGGAGCACTGCTCGTCGTCGCGGGGCTCGTCGCCGAGCAGCTGTGCACCCTTCGGAAGGACGATGATGACGAACACCCCGGGTCCTCCGGAGAGCGCCCCGAGTCCCTTCCGCCCGTCCGGTGACGTGACGCCGGGGGAGGCGTCGGTGCGTGTCGTGTCTGCGGAGGAGTCTTCTGCCGGGGAGGCGCCGGAAGCGTCGATGGTTCCGCCGTCGGGGGAGGCGCCCGTCGTGGTCGCGCCGTCCGGCGAGGTCGATGCGCTCGACGATCGCACGTTCTCCCGCATCCCGGAGCCGCGCGGCGAGGGCCGACTGCCGCTCGGCGACGGCACCTGGCACCAGCTCGCACGCGCCTACGTCCTCGTCCAGGTGATCTCGCAGGGCGCCGTGCTCCTCCTGGTGCTCGCGGCGGCCATCGTCGTCCAGGTCGTCTTCGGCTTCTCGTGGCACTGGATCCCCGCGGGGGTCGTGCTGCTCGTCACCGCCTTCGGTCTCGCGATCACCCCGCGGCAAGCGCGGTCCTTCGGGTATCAGCTGCGCCGGGACGATCTGGTCTTCCGCCGCGGCATCCTGTGGCAGCGGGTGGTCGCCGTGCCCTACGGGCGCATGCAGCTCGTCGACATCACGCACGGCCCTCTCGATCGCGGGTTCGGGATCGCGCAGCTCAAGCTGGTCACCGCCGCCGCGTCCACCGGCGTCACGATCCCGGGCCTCACCCAGCGGGCGGCCGAGCAGCTGCGCGACACCCTGATCGAGGTCGCCGAGACCCGACGGACCGGACTGTGACCGACTCCCGTCCGCCCGAGCCGGGGTGGGCCGCGCCGGTGGGGCCGTCTCTCACTCCGCAGCCGGACGCATCGGCCCCGGCGGGGCCGGTGGACGTGCCGACCCCGGTGTCGCGGGCGGACGTGCCGACCCCGGTGATACCGCAGCCGGACGGGCAGGACCGTGCACCGCAGCCGAACGGGCCCGAGCGCCCCGGCGTCCGATCGCCCCTCAGCGACGGGGAATGGCATCACCTTCACCCGCTCACCCCCCTGCTCCGCGGCGGGCTGTTCCTGCTCGTGATCATCGGAGTGTTCATCGCGAACGCACGGGAGCGGCTGCTCGAGCTCTTCGTCCCGGCGTTCTCGGAGGTCCCCCCGGGGGAGTACCCGCCGGACCCGATCGACTTCATCCTCGGCAACAACCTGCTGCTCATCGCCGGGGGTGGCGTCCTGGCCGTTCTGATCGTCTTGCTGGTCGCGTTCCGGCTGTCGTGGCGCTTCCACACCTTCCGCATCGGCGCCGACGACGTGGAGGTGCGGTCGGGTGTCCTGTTCCGCACGCACCGCCGTGCCCCGCTCGACCGCGTCCAGGGGGTCAACCTCACCCGGCCGATGATCGCGCGGCTCCTGGGGATGGCGAAGCTCGAGGTCGTCGGCGCGGGGCTGGACGCGAACGTCAAGCTCGAGTACCTCGGCACGCGCGACGCCGACACGGTGCGCGGCGACATCCTGCGGCTGGCGTCGGGGCGACGGCTCGCGGCCGCGTCCACGCGGGGCGCATCGCCCGCCGCGGCCGGCCCGGGCTCCCTCGCGCAGCGCGCCGCGGGCGTCGTCGGCGACGGCGTCCAAGGCATCGTCGTCGGCGAGGACCTGTCCGACGCCGAGCCCGAGAGCGTCGTGCGCATCCCGGTCGGTCGGCTGGCGGCATCCCGTCTGTTGGGCGGCTCCACCGTGCTCCTCCTCGTCTTCGTCGTCGTCACCGTGGTCGCGGCCTCCACGTCGACGTTGTGGGTCCTGTTCTCGGTCGTGCCGGCGTTCCTCGGCTTCGCGGCCTACTACGTGCGCTCGCTGGCGCGCGGCCTGCGGTACTCGATCGCGCCGACCCCCGACGGCGTCCGGGTCACCTTCGGACTGTTCACCACGGTGAGCGAGGTCGTGCCGCCCGGACGCATCCACGCCGTGGAGGTGCGTCAGCCGCTGCTCTGGCGGCCGTTCGGCTGGTGGGCCGTGTCCGTCAACCGCCTGTCCGGGCGTGGTGCCACGGACACGAGCACCGACCAGTTCGCGGCGGTGCTGCCGGTCGGGACGCGGGCGGACGTCGAGCGCGTGCTCGGCGTGCTGGCGCCCGGACTCCCACCCGAGGAATGGGCCGCGCTCTTCGAGGACGGTGTCCTCGGTCCCCGTCCGACGGATCCGTTCACGACGACGCCCGCTCGCGCCCGTCTCCTGCGCCTGTTCTCGTGGCGGCGCAACGGGTTCCTGCTCACCCATGACGCCCTGTTCCTGCGTCGCGGGTGGCTCTGGCGTTCGCTCTCCGTCTTCCCGCTCGCGCGTCTCCAGTCCGTCGGCGTCCGTCAGGGCCCCTTCGCCCGTGCGATGCGGACCGCGACGGTGACCGCCCACGTCATCCCGGGCTCGGTCCCCACGTCGGTGGGCGTGCTGGACCGAGATGACGCCGTGCGGCTCCTGGACGACACGTCTGCGAGTGCCGTCGCCGCGGCGGCGGGCGACCGCAGCCACCGGTGGGCCGGATGAGCCCGGGGCGGGACGGACGCCTCGGCGTCGGCATCATCGGCGCCGGCAAGGTGGGCCCCGTCGTCGGAGCGGCCCTGGCCGGAGCGGGCCATGCGCTCGTCGGCATCACGTCGGGCTCGGACGACGACCGGGTGGAGGCGGTCCTCCCCGGGTTGCCCGTGCTGACAGCGGAGGAGGTCGTGCGTCGGAGCGAGCTCGTCGTCGTGGCGGTGCCGCACGACCAGCTGCCGGGGCTCGTCGGCGGTCTCGCGGAGCTGGGTGCGTGGCAGCCGGGACAGCTGGTCCTGCACACCGATCCTGCGTACGGCACGGACGTGCTGACTCCCGCCCTGCGCTCGGGGGCCATCCCCCTGGCGATCCATCCTGCGATCACCTTCACGGGGACCTCGATCGACCTGCGGCAGCTCGCGCAGGGGTACGCGGCGGTGACGGCACCGGGCCCCGTCCTGCCGATCGCGCAGGCCCTCGCCGTCGAGCTGGGCTGCGAGCCCGTCGTGATCGCCGAAGCCGACCGCGTCGCGTACGCCGAGGCCATCGGCACGGCGACCGAGTTCTCGCGGTCCATCGTGCGGCAGGCGAGCGCGCTCCTGTCGGACGTCGGCGTCGACAATCCCGGCGGATACCTGTCGGCACTCGTGCGCTCGAGCGTGGACCAGGCGCTCGCGGATGGCGCCGGTCGGCCGCGCGACGATCGCGACGCTACGATCGACCAATGATCCGCACCACCCGGGATCTGCGCACCCGACTCGGCGAGATCCGAGGCGCAGACCAGCTGGAACGAGGGCCGCGCGTCGCCCTGGTCTCGACACTCGGCGCCCTGCACGACGGTCACGTCGACCTGATCCGCGCGGCGCGCGACGCGGCCGACGTCGTCGTCGTCTCGACCTTCGTCAATCCGCTGCGCTTCCGGACAGCGGAGGAGACGGCGGCCTATCCGCGCTCGCCGCTGGGCGACGCCGAGATCCTGCGGGATCTGGAGGTCGACATCGTCTTCGCCCCCACGGCCGCGGAGTTCCTGCCCGCGGGCACGGGGAGCATGCGCGTCGCCGCCGGAGACGTCGGGCTCCGGTACGAGGGGCGCCTGCGTCCCTTCTACTTCGACGGCGTGCTCACCGTCGAGGCCAAGCTGTTCCACCTCGTGCGCCCGGACGTCGCCGTCTACGGGGAGCGCGACCTTCAGCGCGCCTTCCTCGTGCAGCGCATGGTGCGCGATCTCGACTTCGGCATCGACGTGATCACGGTCCCGACGGTGCGGACGGAGGACGGCCTGCCGGTCTCGAGCCGGGTCGCGCTCCTCGACGAGGCCGATCGTCGTGCCGCGTCGAAGCTTCCGCAGGCCCTCGAGGCGGCGGCATCCAATGCCGACCGTGGCGTGGACGCCTGCATCGCCGCCGCGCAGTCGGCGCTGATGGGCGAGCCGCGCATCCGTCTCGAGTACCTCTCGGTCGTCGACCCCGAGACGTTCCTCTCGGTGGACGAGGACCACACCGGCCGCGCCCTCGCCCTGATCGCGGCGACCGTCGGCGGTCACCGGTTCATCGACAACGCGGAGATCGCCCTGCGCTGACCCGGGATCCGCCTCGCCCCGGCCGTCCGGCGGCGGTGGGGCGACGACGTCCGCGGCGCGGGGGCCGAGGGGCCGGGCGAATAGACTGGATGCCGACCCCGAGGAGCCTCCACGATGACCGACGCGCCCGCGAACGACGCCGCCGATTCCCCCGAAGACGACGTCTTCGAGCAGAAGGCGGTCCGCCTCGCCAAGCGCGAGCGCCTGCTCGCCGAGCGCGCCGACGCCGCGGGCGGTCCCTATCCGGTGACGGTCCCGGTGACGGACACCATCCCCGCCCTGCGCGAGCGCTACGGCGACCTCGAGGCCGGCGCGGAGACCGGGACGACCGCCGGGGTCGCCGGTCGCGTGGTGTTCAGCCGCAACACGGGCAAGCTGTGCTTCGCGTCCCTGCAGGCCGGTGACGGCAGTCGCATCCAGGCGATGGTGTCGCTCGCGAACGTGGGCGACGAGTCGCTGCAGCAGTGGAAGGACCTGGTCGACCTCGGCGACCACGTGTTCGTCTCGGGCGAGGTCATCTCCAGCCGCCGCGGCGAGCTGTCGATCATGGTGTCGGACTGGGCCATCGCGGCCAAGGCCGTGCTGCCCCTGCCCAACCTCTACACGGAGCTGAGCGAGGAGAGCCGCGTCCGCAGCCGCTTCCTCGACCTCATCGTGCGCGATCGCGCCCGCGAGACCGTCCTGGCCCGCGCCAAGGTGAACGCGAGCCTGCGTCGCACGTTCGCGGAGCGGGACTTCGTCGAGGTCGAGACGCCGATGCTGCAGGTTCAGCACGGCGGCGCCAGCGCGCGTCCCTTCGTCACCCACTCGAACGCGTTCGACGCCGAGCTCTTCCTGCGTATCGCCCCGGAGCTCTACCTGAAGCGCGCGGTGGTCGGCGGTATCGACCGCGTCTTCGAGATCAACCGCAACTTCCGCAACGAGGGTGCCGACTCCACGCACAGCCCCGAGTTCGCGATGCTCGAGGCGTACCAGTCGTACACCGACTACAACGGGATCGCCGACCTCACCCAGGCCCTCATCCAGGACGCCGCGGTCGCGGTCGCCGGTTCGACGACCGTCACCTGGGCGGACGGAACCGAGTACGACCTGGGCGGGGACTGGGACCGCATCTCGATGTACGACTCGCTGTCGGAGGCCTCGGGTCACGCCATCACCCCGCAGACGTCCCTGGACGAGCTGCGCGCCCTGGGTGCCGAGGCCGGCGTCGACGCCCCGCCGCAGGAGACCCACGGCAAGTGGGTCGAGGAGCTGTGGGAGCACTTCGTCAAGGGCGGGCTGACGCGGCCGACCTTCGTCATGGACTTCCCCGTGGACACGAGCCCGCTGGTCCGCGAGCACCGGTCGATCCCCGGCGTCGTGGAGAAGTGGGACCTGTACGTCCGCGGTTTCGAACTGGCGACGGGGTACTCGGAGCTCATCGACCCGGTCATCCAGCGCGAGCGCTTCACCGAGCAGGCCAAGCTCGCCGCCCGCGGCGACGTCGAGGCGATGCCGATCGACGAGGAGTTCCTGCGCGCGCTCGAGCACGGCATGCCGCCGACCGGGGGCATGGGGATGGGCATCGACCGGCTGCTCATGGCCATCACCGGCCTGGGTATCCGCGAGACCATCCTGTTCCCGCTGGTGAAGTAGCCGCCGCGACCGGCGGTTCGCGCCGGAACGCCCACTCGGGCAGTCGTTGACCCGCGACGAGGGCGAGGACGATGCCGGCGAGTCCGTGCTCGTCGTCGATCGCCCGGGCGTGAGCCGCATAGGTCCCCGCGTGCGTGGACCGGCCGAGGGCCCAGGACAGCCAGGCGGCGGCGGCCAGCGGCCCCGGTCGCAGCGCGGGCGGCGCGGCGGCCGCCACGTGTCGGCAGACGTCGAGGCCGCGGGTCAGGCGACGGACGTCCGGCACCTCGCCCTCGCCGAGGAGGGTCTCGGCCAGATCCTCGTCGATCGGATCCCCGTCGAGGAAGGCGAGCTGCGCGTCCAGGGCGCGGTCGCCGGTGGGCAGGTCGGTGGCCCATTGGGTGAGGGCGACGTCGCGGAGGGCCGGGCGCTGCAGCGCCCACAGCATCCCGGCCAGGCGCGGGACGTCGTCCGGGTCGGGCTCCGCGTCCACCAGGTCCTCGAAGAGCACGCAGGGGTCGGACAGGTGCAGCGCGGCGGTGGCCGCGGAGGCGCTCCAGGTGTCCGCCAGCCCGTTCTCCAGCTCCAGCCCGACCCGCGCGAGATGCTCCGTGCGGAGGAGCCCCAGCTCCGGGAGCTCCGCCCGGACGAACTGGTCGGCGTCGAGCGGGTGATCAGGGCCTCCGACGGGGGCCGGCTCCGCGTGCGGTCGGGCACCCGCGTCATCGAGGTACGACGTCCACCCGTCGGGTCCGACGGCGAGCGCGTCGCGGAGCTCGAGCCCGCAGATGTCCGCGCGGGACAGGAGCGCGTCGATGAGGGCCGCGTGCGGACGCGGCGTCGTCCCGACCGGGTCGTCGGTGTAGACGACGACGGCGAGCGCGTCGACGTGCGACACCTTGCACACGAGTCCGATGAGCGTGGAGGCGATCCGGTCGAGATCGTCGGTGTCGCCCTCGACGGGCAGATCGGCGCGCAGGGCGCCGAGGGTCCGGGAGCCGACGAACGGCACGAGGACGAGGCTGCGGACGGGGGTGCAGCCGAGCAGATGGGGGACGAGGGAGAGGAACTCCGCCGATGTGGCGGCACGGATGATGGTGGACATGCCAGCACCCTGCTCCGGCGGGGCCGTCGCCCGTCGGCCCGATCGGCTCGTCCGGGGACGGATCCGGAGATCCGCTGCGTGTGGAGGAGACTTCCCGTCCTTCGCTCAGGCGCCGCGGGTATCCTTGCGGGGTGGATAACTACTGGGTCGCAGTCCTCTGGGCGATCCTGCCCACCATCGTGGTGTCGCTGACGTTCTACCTGATCCTCCGCGGCGTCCTGCGCATGGACCGCACGGAGCGCAAGGCGTACGCGCGCGTCGAGGCGCAGGAGCGGGCGAAGCGCGGTCTGCCCCCGGTAGCACCGACCACCGAGACGTCAAGCCGCTAGCCCGCGTCGGGCTCCGTCGGACCCACTCACTACGCTGGGGAGACCGACCGTCCAGGAGGACCCGTGTTCGACGCCACCTTCGAAGCGAGTTGGCTCGTCATCACGCTCTTCGTGGTCGACCTGGTCGTGCGCATCGCCGCGATCATCATCGTCCCGCGCAACCGTCGGCCCACCGCCGCGATGGCCTGGCTGCTCGCGATCTACTTCATCCCGTTCGTCGGGGTGTTCCTGTTCCTGCTCATCGGCAACCCACGCCTCCCACGCGTGCGCCGGCGCAAGCAGACCGCGATCAACCACTACATCCACGACACCAGCGCCTCGCTCGACTTCGGGACGTTGCGCCCGCACGCCCCCGACTGGTTCCGGGCCCTCGTCCGGCTGAACCGCAACCTCGGGGCCATGCCGATCGCGGGCGACAACGCCGCCACGCTCATCGCGGACTACCAGGAGAGCCTGGATGCCATGGCGGACGCCATCCGCCAGGCGAAACGCTACGTGCACGTCGAGTTCTACATCCTGCAGACCGACGACTCGACCGACAACTTCTTCCGCGCGCTGGAGGAGGCCGCCGCCCGAGGCGTGGTCGTCCGCGTGCTGCTGGACCACTGGGCCAATCGCGGCAAGCCGTTCTACAAGCAGACCCTCCGCCGCCTCGACGCGATGGGGGCGCACTGGCACCTCCTCCTCCCCGTGCAGCCGCTGCGCGGGCGGTGGCAGCGCCCGGACCTCCGCAACCACCGCAAGCTCCTCGTGATCGACGGCGACGTCGCGTTCATGGGCTCCCAGAACGTCACGGACTCGTCCTACAACCTGCGCCGCAACATCCGCCGCGGTCTGCACTGGGTCGACATGATGGTGCGGGTCGAGGGGCCCGTCGTCGCGAGCATCAACGCGGTCTTCCTCAGCGACTGGTACAGCGAGACGGACGAGACGCTGAGCGACGAGATCGACCTGTTCAACGTGAGCTCGGGGCCGGGCGACCTCGACTGCCAGATCGTTCCGTCCGGTCCGGGCTTCGACTTCCAGAACAACCTCAAGCTGTTCCTCGGCCTGCTCTTCGCCGCCCGCGAGCGCATCATCATCGTCAGCCCCTACTTCGTCCCCGACGAGGCGCTGCTCCTGGCCATCACCACGGCGTGTCAGCGCGGCGTCCACGTCGAGCTCTTCGTCTCCGAAGAGGGCGACCAGGCGATGGTCTACCACGCCCAGCGCAGCTACTACGAAGCGTTGTTGAACGCGGGCGTCATCATCTGGATGTACCGCAAGCCGTTCATCCTCCACTCCAAGAGCCTCACGATCGACGACGAGGTCGCGGTCATCGGCTCCAGCAACATGGACATGCGCTCGTTCGGTCTCAACCTCGAGGTGTCTATGCTCGTGCGCGGCGAGGAGTTCGTCCGCGACATGCGCGCGGTCGAGGACGTGTACCGCGGCCTCAGCCGTGAGCTCACCATCGAGGAGTGGCGCCGCCAGCCGCTGCGCTCCACGATCCTCGACAACCTCGCCCGGCTGACCTCCGCCCTCCAGTAAGGCGGCCGCTCGCCGGTGGCATCCAGGATTCTTCGCCAGGATGGAAGCCCGTCGTCCCCTGGAGGTCCCCCATGTCCCGTCGATACACGCTCCTCGGTCTGCTCGGTGCGGGTCTGCTGGCCGCGGGTGCGCTGACCGGCTGCGCGTCCGGTGCCGCGACGTCTCCTGAGACTCCGGATGCCGCCTCCTCGGCGCCCGCGTCGGACATCACGGCCGGGTGGCTCGACGGGGGCCGCATGGTCGCGCTCGTCACGTACGGGAGCTCGTCCTGCGTGCCGACGGCGGCGGGCGAGCCCACCCTCGACGGACGCGTGCTCACGGTGACTCTGGCGGACAGCGCCGACACCGCGTGCACGCGCGACATGGCCCCGCGGGCGACCGCCGTCGTGCTCCCCGCCGGCGTCGACCCGACGCAGGGTCTCGAGATCTCCGTCGAGGGCGCCGTGACGGGGCAGGCGATCCTCGCCGGGCTGCCCGCCGCGCCCGAGACCGTGGCCGAGTTCGCCCCCAGCGCCGGGTGGGTCGACAGCACCCACGTCGCGGTCCTGACGTGGGGCAGCTCGAGCTGCCGTCCCGCGGTCGAGACCGTCGCCGCGGAGGGGGAGTCCATCGCCCTGACCTTCGCCGCACCGCCGGCCGACCAGGTCTGCACCATGGACATCGCCCCGCGGGTCACCCTGGCCGAGGTGGGCGGCGTCGCCGGCTCCGGCGAGGTGAGCCTCACGCTGTCGGGCGGGAACGTCGCCGCCGACGGCCCCGTGCCGGTGCTCGGCGTCCGCTGACCCGCGTCGGGAGCCGGCGGAAGCGGCTCCCGGGTCGCTCGCGAGGCGGTGGCCGGCTCGCGCACGGACGTCCGTATGCCCACGGCGAACACGGGGCCGTGGCATCCGGGCGCTGGTTACTCTCGATGTACGGCGCGCGGAGGCGTGCCTGTCAGCCCATTTTTGGAGGGACTGAGGATGTTCGAGAGATTCACCGATCGTGCCCGTCGTGTCGTGGTGCTCGCCCAAGAAGAGGCGAAGATGCTGAACCACAACTACATCGGCACCGAGCACATCCTCCTGGGCCTCATCCACGAGGGCGAGGGTGTAGCTGCCAAGGCGCTGGAGTCGCTCGGCATCTCGCTCGACGCCGTGCGCGAGCAGGTGCAGGACATCATCGGCCAGGGGCAGCAGCAGCCGACCGGCCACATCCCCTTCACGCCCCGTGCGAAGAAGGTCCTCGAGCTGTCGCTGCGCGAAGCGCTGCAGCTCGGTCACAACTACATCGGCACCGAGCACATCCTGCTCGGCCTCATCCGTGAGGGCGAGGGCGTCGCCGCCCAGGTGCTCGTCAAGCTCGGCGCCGACCTGAACAAGGTGCGCCAGCAGGTCATCCAGCTGCTCTCGGGCTACCAGGGCAAGGAGCCCGCGGGCGTCGCCTCCGGTGCCGGCGAGCAGACCTCGCAGGGTGCGCAGGGCGGGTCGGCCGTGCTCGACCAGTTCGGCCGCAACCTCACACAGGCCGCGCGCGACAACAAGCTCGACCCCGTCATCGGGCGCGAGAAGGAGATCGAGCGCGTGATGCAGATCCTGTCGCGCCGCTCGAAGAACAACCCCGTCCTCATCGGCGAGCCCGGTGTCGGAAAGACGGCGGTCGTCGAAGGCCTCGCCCAGGCCATCGTCAAGGGCGATGTGCCCGAGACGCTCAAGGACAAGCAGGTCTACTCGCTCGACCTCGGCTCGCTCATCGCCGGTTCCCGCTACCGCGGCGACTTCGAGGAGCGCCTGAAGAAGGTCACCAAGGAGATCCGCACGCGCGGCGACATCATCGTCTTCATCGACGAGATCCACACCCTCGTGGGTGCGGGTGCCGCCGAGGGTGCGATCGACGCGGCATCCATCCTCAAGCCCCTCCTCGCGCGCGGCGAGCTCCAGACCATCGGCGCCACCACGCTCGACGAGTACCGCAAGCACTTCGAGAAGGACGCCGCGCTCGAGCGCCGCTTCCAGCCGATCCAGGTGGCCGAGCCGAGCCTGCCCCACGCGATCAACATCTTGAAGGGGCTGCGCGACCGTTACGAGGCGCACCACAAGGTGCAGATCACCGACGGCGCCATTGTGGCCGCGGCCAACCTCGCCGACCGCTACATCAGCGATCGCTTCCTGCCGGACAAGGCCATCGACCTGATCGACGAGGCCGGTGCCCGCCTGCGCCTGTCGATCTTGTCGAGCCCGCCGGAGCTGCGCGAGTTCGACGAGAAGATCGCGAAGGTCCGCGAGCAGAAGGAGCAGGCCTCCGAGGAGCAGGACTTCGAGAAGGCCGCGTCGCTCCGCGACGAGGAGAAGTCCCTGCTCGCCGAGCGTCTGCGCCTCGAGAAGCAGTGGCGCTCGGGTGACGTCGCGTCGCACGCGGTCGTGGACGAGGGCCTGATCGCCGAGGTGCTCGCCCAGGCGACCGGCATCCCGGTGTTCAAGCTCACCGAGGAGGAGTCCAGCCGCCTCATGTTCATGGAGAAGGCCCTGCACCAGCGGGTCATCGGCCAGGAAGAGGCGATCGCCGCCCTGTCGCGCACGATCCGTCGTCAGCGCGCGGGCCTGAAGGACCCCAAGCGCCCCTCGGGCTCGTTCATCTTCGCCGGTCCCACCGGTGTCGGAAAGACCGAGCTGGCCAAGGCCCTCGCCGAGTTCCTCTTCGACGACGAGGGTGCGTTGATCTCCCTCGACATGTCGGAGTTCGGTGAGAAGCACACCGTCTCGCGTCTGTTCGGTGCCCCTCCCGGGTTCGTCGGGTTCGAAGAGGGCGGCCAGCTCACCGAGAAGGTGCGCCGCAAGCCGTTCTCGGTCGTGCTCTTCGACGAGATCGAGAAGGCCCACCCCGACATCTTCAACTCGCTGCTGCAGATCCTCGAGGAAGGCCGCCTGACCGACGGTCAGGGTCGTGTCATCGACTTCAAGAACACCGTGATCATCATGACGACGAACCTCGGTTCGTCGGCGATCGCCGGTGGTCCGGTCGGCTTCCAGGTCGAGGGCAGCGCGCAGACCTCGTACGAGCGGATGAAGGGCAAGGTCGACGAGGAGCTCAAGCGTCACTTCAAGCCCGAGTTCCTCAACCGCGTCGACGACGTCATCGTCTTCCCGCAGCTGAACAAGGAGGAGCTCCGCCAGATCGTGGGCCTCTTCGTGAAGCGCCTCGCCGACCGCCTGCTCGACCGCGACATGACGGTGGAGCTCTCGGACGACGCGAAGGACAAGCTCATCGAGATCGGCTTCGACCCGACGCTCGGTGCTCGCCCCCTGCGTCGCGCCATGCAGCGCGAGGTGGAGGACCGTCTCAGCGAGAAGATCCTGCACGGCGAGCTCGAGTCGGGCGACCACGTCAAGGTCGGCGTCGAGAACGGCCAGTTCTCGTTCGAGACCAGCCCGCGCGGTGAGAAGGTCGCGATCGGTGTCGGCACCGCGGGGGAGATCACCGCGACGCCGGATATCGTCGCCGGCAACTGACCGCCGACGCCTGAGGGGCCCGGATGCTACGGCATCCGGGCCCTTCCGCGTCCCCGGCGTACGCTGGGACGATGACCGATCCCGCGCCGTTCGTCGTCCGACCCGCGACCACCGCGGACGTGCGACGCATCCACGCGCTGCTGGAGCCGTACGTGCAGAAGCGCATCCTGCTCGGCAAAGATCTCGCCGTGCTGTTCGGGTCGGTCCAGCAGTTCGTCGTGGCCGAGGTGGACGGCCAGATCGTCGGATGCGGTGCCCTGCATGTGATGTGGGAGGACCTCGGCGAGATCCGGACGCTCATCGTCCACGACGAATGGCTGCACCATGGCATCGGTCGCGCCATCGTCGAGGTACTGGAGCAGCAGGCGCGAGATCTCGGCATCCATCGTCTGTTCTGCCTGACGTTCGAGGTCGAGTTCTTCACGCGCCGCGGCTTCGCGCCGATCGGCGAGCAGGTGGTCGACCCCGACGTCTACTCGCAGCTGCTGCGCAGCCCCGACGAGGGCGTCGCCGAGTTCCTGGACCTCGCGCACGTGAAGCCCAACACCCTGGGCAACACCCGCATGCTCAAGCACCTCTGAGCGCGCCGCGGAGGGCGTGCACAGGCGCGCCGCCTACCCTGGACGTATGACCGATGCCCCCCGCAGGCGGCACTCTCCGGCGGTCTACCGCCGGCGCCGCCTCGTCGCCGTGCTGCTCGCGCTCGCGGTGATCGGCCTCGTCGTCTGGCTCGTGGCCGCGCCGCCGTGGCGTGCCGCCCCGACCGCCGATGCGACGACGCCGGCCCCCGCCTCCTCCAGCACCCCCGACGCCCCGTCGCCGTCCGCCTCCACTCCGGCACCCGTACCGTCCGAGACGCCCTCCGCCGCCGTCGACGCCGGGCCCGTCGAGTGCTCGCCCGCGGACATCCGCGTCGAGGCGCTGTCCGACCAGGCCGAGTACGCGCAGGGGCAGAACCCGCAGCTGTCCATCCGTCTCGCCAACACCGGGACCAGCGACTGCCGGATGAACGTCGGCACGAGCGCCCAGTCCTTCACCGTCACGAGCGGGTCCGACGTGTGGTGGCGGTCGACCGACTGCCAGACCGAGCCGAGCGACATGGAGGTCGTCCTGACCGCGGGGCAGGAGGTCACGAGTGCGGCGCCGCTGACCTGGGACCGGACGCGTTCCTCGGTCGACTCCTGCGACGGCGAGCGTCCGTTCGCGCCCGGTGGGGGAGCGACGTACCACCTGAGCGTCTCGATCGGCGGCATCCCGTCGGCCGGAACGGCGACGTTCATCCTGCAGTGAGGGTCCGTGTCCGCGCGATGCGGACGCGCTGCGGGCCCTTCGCGCCGTCGGACATGTCCAAGGAATCGGCTGTGACCGGGAGAATGTCCCCCGAAGAGAGGACAGACGGTTCGAGGGCGGGCACGTAGCCTGGAGATGTCCTCGAAGAAAGGTCGCAAGCGTCGTCCCCAGCGACGTGCCGGAGTGTTCCCCAAGCACAGAAGGCATGCGGCCTCGAGGATGTGGGCCCTCTCGAGATCCCCAGCCCCCAACTGGAGTTCTCGAGAGGGCCTTTGTCATGTCCGGGCGCGGGCCGGTGCCGGGTGGGCGACGTCGGGGCAGGCGACGGTGCGAGGACAGGCTGTCTCGCGGCAATTCCGCATGGTGCGGGCGCACTGCCTGTCGCGGTGACCGCCGCGGTTCGGTCGCCGCGGGTGCGCCGGGCGGGTGCGCCGGGCGGGTGCGCCGGGCGGGTGCGCCGGGCGGGCGGGCTTGGAGCGCTTGGGTGCGCCGCCGGTGCGGGCGGGTGCGCTGCCGGTGCGGGCGCGTGCGTAGCTGGTCAGGCGTCGAGCGCGGCGATGACGTCGGTCGGCGAGGCCTGGATGGGGTGCGGCCCGGCGATGTCGATGAACACCGTCGTGATCTCGGCCTCGTGCGCACCGAGGAACGCGCGCAGCCACTGCGGGGACTGCAGGGCGACGTGCGGCGGAAGGGTCTCGGGCTTGTGCGCGGCGTCGCTGAAGAGCAGCAGGGCGACCTGGCCCGTGTTCGGGTCGCGGTAGGTCCACACCTCGCCGGTGTCGAGCGGGTTGTCCGGGTCGCCGGCCCGCATGAGCGGCACGACGGTCGGGCCGTGACGCAGCGCGAACGCGATCGCGGCCATGTCCTGCGTCTGGAGGGCGTCCGTGAGGGCGGTGTTCTTGAACTCCACGCTCGGTCCCTTGCGCTTCTTTCCGCCGGCCATCCTCCGAGCCTAGCCGGGTCGCCGCGGCCGCCCCGCGTCCCGCGTCCCGCTCGCGCGAGATGGCGTGTTCTCGGCGAAGGGATGCCACGGCCCACGGCCGTCGGGAGGGCGCGAGCCGCGCGGCTCGGGCGGGGGCGCGGGGGCGACTCGCGCCTACGATGGTCGCGTGACAGACTCGACGGCATGGAGTTCCTGATCGCCGGCGCCGTGTGCGCCGCCGGACTCGTGATCCCCGCGGTGCTCGGCTACACCTCGCCTCACCGCCGTCGTCGGACCGCCCCGCCCGGGCGCTGACCGTCGCCGAGCGGAGGGGACTCGCCGAGGTCGATTCATGCCTCGGGGGTCCTCCCTTCGCGACATCCACTCCTTTCGCTGCCATCTCTTCGCCGCCACAGCTCGCCGGCGCCTCGCTCCCGCCGCGTCCCGCCGCGACGTCCGCGGGGAGCGGAGGAGATGTGGGCGGCGGAGGGGGATGGATGCCGCGGGGGTCCTCCCTTCGCGACATCTCCTCCCGTCGCCGCCATTAGTTCGCCGGCGCCGCCGTCCCGCCGCGACGTCTCGCGGGGAGCGGAGGAGATGTGGGCTGCGGAGGGGGATGGATGCCGCAGGGGTCCTCCCTTCGCGACATCACCTCCCTTCGCTGCCATCTCTTCGCCGCCACAGCTCGCCGGCGCCGCGTCGGCGTCGTTGGCGCCGCGTCCCGCCGCGACGTCCGCGGGAAGCGGAGGAGATGTGGGTGGCGGAGGGGGATGGATGCCGCAGGGGTCCTCCCTTCGCGACATCTCCTCCCGTCGCCGCCATTAGTTCGCCGGCGCCGCCGGCGCCGCCGTCCGGCCGCGACGTCCGCGACGGAGCGGAGGAGATGTGGGCGGCGGAGGGGGATGGATGCCGCAGGGGTCCTCCCTTCGCGACATCTCCTCCCGTCGCCACCATCACTTCGCCGGCACAGCCCCGCCGGCGCCGCCGCAGAGCGTGCTCCCACCGCGCCGTCGGGCGGCGGAGGAGGACGTGCGGCGGAGGGGTGGTCACACCCGAGGTCAGAACCCCGGCTGCTCCGCCTCGCGGGGCAGGCCGCGTGCCTGCAGCTCGTTCAGCGCGCGGGCGAGCTTCTTCGACGACGAGTCGAGGACGGTGTGGTACCCGAGGCGCGCCGCCTCGGACGCCCGCTGCGGGGCGTGGGTGACGTTGCGGATCTCGCCGGTCAGGGTCAGCTCGCCGATCGCGGCCAACCGCTTCGACACGACCCGTCCCTTGACGGCGTTGGCGACGGCGATGGCGATGGCGAGGTCCGCGGCCGGCTCGACCAGCCGCACCCCGCCGACGGTCGACACGTACACGTCCTTGTCGGCGAGCGAGACGCCCACCCGGCTCTCGAGCACGGCGAGCACCATGGCCACGCGTGATGCATCGACGCCGTTCACGATGCGCCGGGGGTTCGGGGCCGTCTGCTTGACGGCGAGAGCCTGCACCTCGACTGGCAGGGCGCGGCGGCCCTCCATGGCGATCGTGACGCATGTGCCCGGCTCGGGGTCGCCGTGTCCGAGGAACAGAGCACTCGGATCGGACACCTCGGCGATGCCGCTGCCGGTCATGTCGAAGCAGCCGACCTCGTCGGTGGGGCCGAAGCGGTTCTTGAGCGCGCGGACGAACCGCAGCGACGTCTGCCGGTCGCCCTCGAAGTGGCACACCACGTCGACGAGGTGCTCGAGGATCCGCGGACCGGCGATGGACCCGTCCTTCGTCACGTGCCCGACGATGATGACGGGCAGCCCGCGCTCCTTCGCGACACGGATGAGAGTGGATGCCACCTCCCGCACCTGACTCGGCTGGCCGGCGGCGCCGTCGCTCAGACCGGACGACACCGTCTGGACGGAGTCGACGATGAGCAGCTCCGGCTGGACCTCGTCGATGTGGCCGAGGATGGTGGCGAGGTCGGTCTCGGAGGCGAGGAACAGCTCGTCGTGCAACGCCCCCGTCCGTTCGGCGCGCAGCCGCACCTGCGCGGCGGACTCCTCGCCGCTCGCATACAGGACCCGACGGCCCGCCCGTGCACTCTGCGCCGCGACCTCCAGCAGCAGCGTCGACTTGCCGACGCCCGGCTCGCCGCTCAGGAGGATCGCCGCTCCCGGGACGACGCCGCCCCCGAGCACGCGGTCGAACTCGCCGACCCCGCTCGTGCGTCGGGGTGCGTCCTGCGTGTCGATCTCGGTGATGCGCCGCGCCGCCCGCGCCGCACCCGGTGCGACGGGCGTGACCGAGCGGGTGATGCCGGTCTGGTCCGCAGCCTCGACGACGGTGCCCCACTGCTGGCATTCGCCGCACCGGCCGACCCACTTGAGGGTCGTCCAGCCGCACTCGGTGCACCGGTAGGGAGCGGCGGTGACGGGACGACGGGATGCCATGCGCCCAGGCTACGCGGCCCCTCCGACATCGCCGGCGCGAGGTGGTGGCATCCCCTCTCCGGCCCCATCGAGAAACGCTCCCTGCCCCGAGAAACGCGGGGTGACGGCGTTTCTCGGTGCAGAGAGCGTTTCTCGGCTAGAAGCGGGGGCGGAACCTCAGCGCAGCGAGGACGCCACGGACGTCAGCGCCGCGGCGGAGCGGTGCAGGAGGGTGCGCTCGGCGTCGGAGAACGGCGTGCCGGCCAGCGGCACCGCGCCCGATGCGCTGACGATCGAGGGGACGGAGAGCGCCATCCCGTCGATGCCCTGGAAACCCTGGAGCACCGTGCTGACGGGCAGGATCGCGTGCTCGTCGCGGAGGACGGCCTCCACGATGCGCGCGCTCGACAGCCCTATGGCGTAGTTGGTCGCGCCCTTGCCCTGGATGACCTTGTACGCGGCGTCGCGGACGTCGATCGCGATGGCATCCAATTCGTCCTGGCCGAAGCGTCCGCCGCCGGGGAGGTCGAACTCCGTGATGGGGACCGAGCCGATCGTCGCCGTCGACCACAGCGGGAACTCCGTGTCGCCGTGCTCGCCGACGATCCACGCGTGCACGCTCGAGGTGGCGACGCCCGCGCGCTGCGCGAGCTTCCAGCGGAGGCGGGACGTGTCCAGCACCGTCCCGGACGCGAAGATGCGCGCGGCGGGCAGCCCTGTCGCCTCCTGCGCGAGCACGGTGAGCACATCGCAGGGGTTGGTGACGATGACGTAGATCGCGTGGGGGGCGACCTCGAGCAGCTGCGGCATCATGTCGCGCAGGATGGCGGCGTTGGTGGCGGCGAGCTCGGTGCGCGTCTCACCGGGGTTCTGCTTCGCGCCGGCCGTGATGACGACGACGTGGGAGCCCTCGGCGACGGCGACGTCGCTGCCTCCGACGATGTCGCTCGACCCGGTGAACTGCGTGCCGTGCGCGAGGTCGAGCACCTCGGCCTCGACCTTCTCCGTCGCGATGTCGTAGAGCGCGACGTGCCGGGCCGAGCCGCGGATGAGCGCCGCGTACGCGACGCTCGCCCCGACGCTGCCCGCGCCCACGACCGTCAGCTTCGAGTTCTCGATCACGCTCATGGCTCGATCCTGACAGCGGGGGAGAACGGCATCCAGCGGGGTCGTTCGACGGTGGATGAACGGATGCCAGGGGTCACGGCTCGCGCCCGACGGGTCGCTCAACTCCTGAGTTCCGGTGTGCCGGGCTCCGGAGTTTGCCGCGATTCCGGGGCCGTACGGCGCAGGTTTCGGGTCGGACGCGCCGGTTCTCCGGAGTTCGGCGAGCCCTGGCCGGCAGCCGCGGCGACCGCCGGTCGCGGGGGGACCGCCCGATTCGCGGCGGGCCGCGGGTTGTCGTAAGCTAGTGGGCGGTGACGTGTCCGAGCGGCCGAAGGTGCAACACTCGAAATGTTGTGTAGGTTCACCCCTACCGTGGGTTCAAATCCCACCGTCACCGCCACCGAAACCCCCGGGTCCTGCCTCAGGACCGCGGGGGTTTCGCTTTTTCTGTGGAGCTGAGGCGAGCGCGGCTTCGGGCCGCATCCGCGGTCGTGGAAACCGCGCCCCGAGAGGACATCGGCGCGGCCGCGCAACGGCTCCACACGGGGAACGCGTATGGGCACAATCTCCCTATGGATGCCTCGTCCCCCGACGCCGCGATCCCGCGCAGCGGCCCGCCCGCGCAGAAGCCGCCCTCGCGCAGCGGCCCGCCCGGAAAGGAACCGCCGTTCGCTCCGGAGACGGACGCGCCGACCCCCGCCGCCGACGCGCGCCGCGGGGTCGCACTCACCGTCGGCGTGCTGGCGACCGTCGTCTTCGTGGTGCTGCGGCTCGTCGTCGCGCTGGGCCGGCATCAGCCGCTGGCCCCCGACCTGTGGTGGGACGAGGCCATGGCAGACCTCGCGAATCCGGTCCTCGTCATCGTCGCGTGGGTGCCGGCGGTGGCCGGCGGCACGATCGGGATGATCGTCGCGGGGGTCGTGCTGATCGCGGTGTTCGCCGTGCGGCGCCGGTACGGGGATGCCGTGAACGTGGCGGCATCCATCGTCCTCGTCGTGGCCATCGGGGCGCCGATGGCCGCCGTCATCGCCCGCCACCGGCCCGCCGGGTCGCTGGCCGAGACGATGGCGACGTCCTTTCCGTCGGGGCACACGGCGGTGGCGACGACCGTCGCCGTGACCCTCGCGCTGATCCTGCGGCGACGGTGGGTATGGGTCCTCACGACGGTGTGGGTGCTGCTGATGATGTGGAGCCGCACGTACCTGCACGCGCATTGGCTGTCGGACGTGGTCGCGGGTGCGCTCGAGGGCATCGTCGTCGCGACGCTGGTGTGGTCCGCGGTGGAGGTGTTCCGTGAGCGACGGGCCCTTCGCTCCGCCGGGCAGACGAGCGCGACGGCCGAAGTCAACGGTTCCCGGCACCTCCCGCCCGCCCCGCTAGCGTGACGCCATGAGCTCCGCCTCCGCCGCCGCCGACAAGGCCCAGGACTCCACCGCGTTCCGCGTCGCCGCCCGCATCGGTTACGTCGTCCTCGGCCTGATCCATCTCCTCATCGGCGTCGTCGCCGTCGCCGTGGCCACCGGAGGCGCCGGCGGCGGGGAGAACGCCGACCAGAGCGGCGCACTGCAGCGGGTGCACGACGCGCCCGCCGGCGCTCTGCTGCTGTGGGTCGTCGTCCTCGGACTCGCCGCGCTCGCCGTGTGGCAGATCGCCGAGGCGATCCTCGAACGGGACCCGGATGCCAAGAAGGCCTGGGGCCACCGCGCGAAGTTCATCGGCACGGCGGTGGCCTATCTCGCCATCGCCGGCACGGCCCTGAGCATCGCGCTGGGCGCGCGCTCGGACTCCGCGGAGTCGACCCAGACGCTGAGCGCGCGGCTCCTCGCCGTCCCCGCGGGCGTCTTCCTCCTCGTCCTCGTCGGTCTCGCCGTCGCCGCGGTCGGTGTCGCATTCGTCATCCGCGGGATCACGCGGGCCTTCACGAAGCACCTCTCCCTCCCGAGCGGTGCGGCCGGACGCGGCATCCGCACCTTCGGGACCGTCGGCTACGTCGCCAAGGGCATCGCGGTCGGCGTCGCGGGCGTGCTCTTCGTCGTCGCCGCGCTGAAGAACGATCCCGAGGCGGCCGGCGGCATCGACGCCGGACTGCGGTCGCTCGCCGCCCTGCCCTTGGGTCAGGTGGTGCTCTGGCTCGTCGGCGTCGGCCTCGTCGTCTACGGCCTCTTCTGCTTCGCCCGGGCGCGGTACGCGCGCATGTGAAGGGCCCGTGCGCGGTACGCGCGCATGTGAGGGCCCGGGCGCGGTACGCGCATGTGAGGAAAAGGACGATGGATGCCACCCGGCGGCATCCCGCCCCTCTCAACGACCGGCGAACTCCCTCGACGCCTCGGTCATGCGCCGCAGGCTGATCGCTGCGTCCCATCCGTCGAGCGTCTCGACCGTCGTGGCGACCTCCGACCGGCCGAGGCTGTCGATGTAGCGGTCGAGCGTGTCGGCGGCCTCGGCGAGCGGCCCGTCGGACCCGTCGAAAGGGGCCTCGATCAGCCGGCTCTGCGCGGCGATGGCATCGGCCAGCGCGGTGCGCGCGCCGCCGGGAAGACGCGCGTCCACGCCGGCGTCGGTCAGCAGGCGGGTCAACGCGACGGTCAGGGTCCGTGTCGCCTCCGCGGACGCGGCGAGGGTGTCGAGTCGGCGCCGGTGCAGGGCGCCCTGGTCCCGCACCCGGCGCCCGCGCGGGTTGTACCGACGGCTCTCGTCCGAGGCATCTACCTCCGCCCGGACGGAGTCGAGCGTCCGGGCGAGGTTCTGCGTGGCGGCGCCGGCGCGATGAGGATCGAACTGCCGGTGAGCCAGCGCGCGGGCCATCTCGTCGAGGTCCGACACGAGGTCGTCGCGCAGCTGCGTCAGCCGTCGGTCGGCGGTGCGGACACGCAAGGGCGGGAAGACGAGCAGGTTCACCGCGACGCCGACGAGCACGCCGAAGGCCATCGTGAAGAGATACGAGATCGAGTACCCGTCCGGATCCGCGCCGCCCAGCAGCAGCACGAACAGGGCGGCGATCGCGACCCAGTCGCGCCCCACTCCCAGCGCGCGCACGCCCGAGAGCAGCACCCCGAGCCCGATCACGACGGCGACGGCCGCACCGCGCGGCATCCCGGCGCCGACGAGGGCGAGCGAGCCGAGTCCCAGCCCGATCCCGACGGCGAGACCGAGGATCGCCTGCGCCCCGCTCATCGCCGAGCGGGCGACCGTGGGGTACATGCTGACCAGCACGCCCAGCGGGGCGTAATAGGAGTACTCGCTCGAGGCCAGCGGCACGAGCGGCGCGAGGTACCAGGCCAGAACGGCCGCCGCGGCCGTCTTGCCCGCGAGCAGCAGACGCTCGCCGGTGACGGCATCGGCCCACCAGGAACGGGGATCCAGCCGGGGACGAGGGGTCACGACAGTGCCCGGACGACGAGGAGCAGCACCCCCTCATGCTCCGCGAACGGCGCTCGTCCGGCGCGGGGGTTGCCGGGATCCCGGGCAGCCGATAGCCGCCCCCGGGCCGATCGCAACCCCTCTCGACCTCGCAGGTCCGCCGGGTAGGCCGGAACCTCGACCGCCACACGAGGAGCCCTCATGCCGATCCCCCTGCCGCGACGGGCGAGTGCGCTCGCCACGATGGCCGTCTCTCTGCTCGCCCTGTCCGCGTGCGCGGAGGAGCGGACCCCGGATGCCGCTGCCTCGCCGCCGTCGCCGAGCGCCCCTGCGGCCCCGCCGACTCCCGGCGCACCGCAGGCCGTGATGCCCGACGGTGCCCCCGAGGGCGTGGCATCCGGTCTCGTGACCCCCTGGTCGGTGGCGTTCGCCGACACGGCGATGCTGGTCAGCGAGCGCGACACAGGGCGGATCCTCGAGGTCGTCGACGGCGGACTGCGGACGGTGGGGGAGGTGCCGGACGTCGCGGCCCGGGGCGAGGGCGGGCTGCTCGGGATCGCGGTGGCGGACGGCGAGCTGTTCGCCTACGTCACCACGCCGGACGGCAACCGCGTGGTGGGATTCCCGCTCGACGGGGCGGCGGGCGCGTTCGCGCTGGGCGAGCCGCGGACGCTCGTCGACGGCATCCCGGCCTCGAACATCCACAACGGCGGGCGGCTGGCGTTCGGTCCGGACGGCATGCTCTACGTCACGACCGGAGACGCGTCCGACCCCGAGCTCGCTCAGGACCCGGACTCGCTCGCGGGCAAGATCCTGCGCATCGCACCGGACGGGTCGATCCCCAACGACAACCCGTTCGCGGGGTCGCCGGTCTGGAGCCTCGGTCACCGCAATCCGCAGGGCATCGGATGGGATGCCGCCGGCACGATGTTCGCGTCCGAGTTCGGGCAGGACACGTGGGACGAGCTCAACATCATCGAGCCCGGAGGGAACTACGGGTGGCCGACGGTCGAGGGCGTCGGCGGAGACCCCCGCTATGTCGACCCCGTCCAGCAGTGGGCACCGGCGGACGCGAGTCCGAGCGGTCTGACCGTCGTCGAGGGCACCGTGTTCGTGGCCAATCTGCGGGGGGAGCGGCTGCGCGGCATCCCGACGAGCGATCCGACGACGTCGACCGAGTACTTCGTCGGAGAGTTCGGACGCCTGCGGGACGCGGTGGTCGGCCCGGGCGGCGAGCTGTACGTCGTGACGAGCGACACGGACCGCGGGAACGGCGGTGTCGACGACATCCTGCGGGTGCCGCTGACCGCGGGGTGATCCGGCGTCGGCGACGCCTGCCGCGCCTTTTCGGGGCCGATAAACGCTCTCCGCGCCCGGAAACGCCGGGTGACAGCGTTTCCGAGTGCAGGAAGCGTTTATGGGGACGGGGAGTCAGCGGGGCGAGACGTAGGCGCGCCAGAGGAGGCGCGCGTGCCGCGCCTTGGCGCGCTCGACGCCGTCCTCGTCGCGGCGGAGCGCGCTGAACCACTCCGCGAACCGGCTGCCGATCGCGCTGAGGACCATCCGCGCGTCGGCATGGTCCGCGGGCGGGACGGCGGCATCCTCGCTGGAGAGACGCCCGCGCGCGGGGAGGTCTCCGGCGAGATGACGCGAGACCAGTCGCGCCACACCCACGGCGTGCCCGTTGATGATGGAGTGGGCGGCCCCGCGGATCTCCCAGCGCGCGGCCGACGGGGCGGCCGCCACGAGCCGGGAGTGGAAGCGCCGTGGCGACGGGCGGTCGAACTCGCCGCGGATGAGCAGCAGACGCGCCGAACCGAGCCCGATCCGGTCGCTGATGCGGTAGCGCAGCATGTGCGGGAGCACTTCGAGGAAGTACAGCATCCCGCACAGGAGATACGCGGAGAGCGCCGTCATCGCCAGATGGAACGACTCGCGCGCGGTGGCCTGGGCGAACCGCACGCCCTGCTCGAGCACCGTCGCGTGCTGCTCGTCCACGACGGGACTGACGAGCACGGCATGGCGGAGGTCGTCACGGCGCGCGAGCACCTCCGTGACGACCTGCGTCCCCATCGAATGGCCGATCAGCACCGGGTCCTCTAGGCCGTACCGGGCGATCACGGCCTCCACCTGATCGGCGAAGAACGCCGGGGTGGGGGCCTCACCCGGGTGCGGCATGCCGCCGAAGCCCGGGAGGTCGAGGGCGAACACCTCTCCCTCCTGGGCGAGCAGAGGAGCGAGGAACTCGAAGTAGGTCGCTGCGACGCCGATGCCGGCGACGAGGACGAAGGGCCGCCCGCCCGTCCCGGTCGACATGCGGGTGACGCGGGTCCGTGCGCCGTCGTTGACGACCGTCTGGACATCGACGTCTGCGGGAGCGATCGCGGGGGGCATCGGTCCAGGATGCCGCATCGGCCTGGACGGGCGCCGGTGCGCGCCCGGTCCCCGCGGCGCTGTCAAGACCGGGGCCGGTGTCGGAGGAGCGGCCTAGCCTCGACACCATGACCGATGCTCCGCGTGAAGAAGAAACCCTCGGCGCCGCTCGCGAGAGCGACAACCCCGCCGAGAAGGACCCGTCCGACTGGGTCACCGGCGACGAGCCGATGACCGCGCCCCAGCGCAGCTACCTCGACACCCTCGCCCGCCAGGCAGGCGAGGAGATCCCGGCGGATCTGACGAAGGCCGAGGCGTCCGAGCAGATCGAGCGCCTGCAGTCCGAGACCGGTCGTTCGTCCGACTGACCCGCCGTCGCCGCGTCGCGCGCCTCAGGAAGTGCGCGACGCGGTGTCCTCGGGAGCGAGCTCGTCGAGGTGCTGCTTCTCCGCCCGCGCGATCTCGTCGAGGAAGTCCGCGACCACCCGCCGATCTCCGGCCCCGAGCTTGGATGCCGCCAGCGCCACCGACGCGTGCCTGACGGCGAGCAATCGACGCGCCGGCGACGCGGGGTCGATCGTGGCGCGCACGACGATCGAACGACGATCGCCCGGGTACGGCTCCCGCTCGACCCACCCGGCGTCCGCCAACCGGTCGATCAGTGCCGTCGTGGCGGCGGAGGAGATCCCCAGCATCTCCGTCAGAAGGCGGGGAGTGACGGGGTCGTCGTCCGGGGTGCGATCGATGAGGAACCGCAGCACCCGTGCGTCGTTCGGTCCGATGCCGAGGGAGTGGAGGGCGGTCCGTTCGATCGAGGCGCTCGAGTCGGTGAGTTCGCTCAGCGCCCTCACGACGTCGTCTGCGGTCGCTGTGTGTCTCATGTCACCTCCCGAGCGCGGGATTGTGTCTCGTCTCGCTAGTGTCTCTGCTGCCTACCAAGTGGAGAACTGTTCTTCTTAGCATGTTACCGGCCGTGAGCCGGGAGCGGCAGGGGCTCGGCCGCGATCGGCTGACATAGGATCTTCGACGTGGAAACCGGGCCCGAATCGTCGCGCTACTGGTACGGCGCCGCCGAAGAGGACCGCCGCCGTCGTGCCGTGGACGTCCTGCAAGCCTTCCGCGTCTACCGCGCGGCCGAGGTGGCCATGCGCCGTCGCACCCGCGAGTCCATGTCGATGGGTGAGAACGAGCTGCTCGTCCTCCGCTATCTTCTGCGCGCGACCGGGGAGAACCGTCTCGTGTCCCCGAGCGAGCTGACTCGCTACCTCGGGGTGTCGACCGCCTCGACCACGGCCATCATCGACCGTCTGGAGAAGACCGGTCACGTGACGCGTGTGCCGCACCCGACCGATCGCCGCAGCATCCACGTCGTGGCGACGGCGGCCAGCGACGCCGAGGTCCGCGCGACGTTGGGCGAGATGCACTCCCGCATGATGGCGGCCGTCGTCGACATGACGCCCGAGGAGAGCTCCGTCGTCATCGCCTGTCTCTCGCGTCTGCAGGACGCGGTCGACCAGGTCGATCCGCACCCGGCTCCGGTCGAGGCCTCCGCCGACGCCTGAAGACGATCGCGCATCCGACTAAGAAACTCGGCAGCCTACTTTCATTCCGAGTATTAGGAACCGCGCGGAGTCCGTGAAACCATGGGCGCATGGACGACGACATCGTGGACGCGCGCGCCGACGTGTCCGCGTTCGACCCCGCGATCGTGGTGGTTGAGGGTGTCGAAGTGACCTCGTTCGAGGGCGTCCTGTCCAGACTGCGGACCGACTACCCGGGCGAGGACCCGGCCAGGATCGAGGCCGTCGTCCTGCGCGAGTGGGAGGCGTTCACCGCCGGCAAGCCCACGGTCATCCCCGCCGCCGTCGAAGAGGGCGCGCGCGAGATCCTCGACCAGAGCCGCTTCTAGTCAGCGCGGGCCCGTCTCGCCGCCGCGCTCCGGCTCGGGGACGATCATCAGACCCCCCGAGGAGTTGGCGGACGTCGCGAGCTCCTCGATCCACGCACGACTGAGCAGAGCCGGCTCCGCCTCGGTGAACGCGAACCTCAGCGGGATGGACGGGTGCAGCCAGACCGTGCTGCGGCCCGGCTCCTGCCCCTCGCCGTGCGCCCACGACAGCGTGAAGCTCTCGCCGCGGCGGAGCTTGGTCGCGATGACGACTTTGACGTGCGCGAGGGCACGGTCCTCGATCTCGATCGGCGAGGCAGCGTCGCCGTAGTAGAGCGTTCCCACCCGAGCACGGTACCGCCGGGTCGGAGCCACGGATGCGGGGGTTGCGTCGGAAGGGCCGCCGTGGCATCCGGGATTCGAGGCGGACCAACCTCCATTAGGCTCATCGCATGGGACGATTCATCTACGACACCGTCGCGAACGCCGTCGACATCGATGACCGTACGCTGGCGCACCTGCGCATCGTCGTGATGAACAAGCTGCGTCGCTCCGAGTCGTTCATGTTCGACGTCGAGGTGGGCGACGGCAGTGGTCGCCGCAGCTTCTGGATGCACCCGTCGGTGCCGATCCAGTTCCACTTCTACGGCAGCCGTCAGCCGCGCATCAACCGCGTTTGGGTCGAGGACCTCATGCTGGCGGCATCCGGTCCCAACGGTCTCGCGATCACGCCGGAGCCGTCCGAGGACGCCCACGTCGAAGAGGGCTGACCCTCCGCAGCGCGCCGACGAACGTCGGTCGGCCGTGTGAGATAGGTCTGACAGGGGAGCTTGTCAAGACGCGACTCGGTCGTCGCGTGCGTCTGCCATCGTGGAGGAAACGCACGGAAGGAGTCGAGCCGTGACGAACCATGTCCCCCCGTTTCTCCCTGTGCCCGACGGCGACGGGTGGAACGATCTTCCCGACGTCTTCGACGGCCTCATCGGGATCGACGTCATCGACGGCGAGCTCGTGCCGCGGGTGAGCGCGCGCCCGCACCGCTGAGGCGATGGACCGACGCGGTCTCTCAGCGGCCTCGTAGCCGGCGTTTGTAGCGTCGGAGGCATGACCGACCCGCTGGAGGAGCAGCAGATCACGGTGTCGGGCTCTGCCCTGCGTGCGATGCGCGACGAGTTCCAACGGTTCCTGATGGAGTACCGTTTCGGGCTCGCCGAGGTCGAGACGAAGATCTCGATCCTCCGCGAGGAGTTCCAGGAGATGCACGCCTACAACCCGATCGAGCACGTGTCCAGCAGGGTCAAGTCGCCGGACAGCCTCGTCGACAAGGTCCGCCGCAAGGGCGTCGAGCCGGACTTCGCCTCCATCCGCGCCTCGATCACCGACATCGCCGGCATCCGGATCACGTGCAGCTTCGTCGCCGACGCGTACCGGCTCTTCGACCTGCTCACCCAGCAGGACGACATCAGCGTGCGCGACGTCAAGGACTACATCGCCACCCCCAAGGCCAACGGGTACAAGAGCCTGCACGTGATCGTGGAGGTGCCCGTCTTCCTCTCCACCGGGCGGGTGCACGTGCCCGTCGAGGTGCAGTTCCGGACGATCGCGATGGACTTCTGGGCGAGCCTGGAGCACAAGATCTACTACAAGTACGACCGCCTGGTCCCCGACGAGCTGCTCGCGCAGCTGAAGGACGCCGCCGACACCGCCGCGGAGCTCGACGCGCGCATGGAGCGACTGCACCGGGAGATCCGCGGTTCTGGGATCGACGTCGTCGCGCTCTGACAGCACGCAGGGCGCGTGCGTCCGCCGGGCCCCGAACGACCTGCCAGGACGGGTGTCCTGCCCGCACCGCCACAATGGAGGGATGAGCGACGACGACGCCCGCCTCGACGAGATCGCCGTCGCGCTGTACGCGGAACCGCCGGCGTCGTTCACCGCGTCGCGCAACGCCCGAGCGGCGGAGGTGTCCGGGTCCCTGGCGACGCGCGTCAAACGCTTGCGTAAGCCCACCGTCGCGGCCTGGGCCGTCAACCTGCTCGTGCGGGACGGCCAGCTGGGGGAGGCCGTCGAGCTCTCGGCCGCGCTGCACGAGGCGCAGGACGACCTGGATGCCGCGGAGCTGGCGCGTCTGGGGAAGCAGCGGCGCGCACTGGTCTCGGCTCTGGCCCGTCGCGCCGCCGAGCTCGCGGCGGAGGCCGGCACGACGCTCAGCCCGGCGATGACCGAGGCGGTGGAGCACACCGTCAACGCGGCCGTCGTGGACGCGGCGGCCGCCGCCGCGGTCCTGACCGGACGGCTCGTCACGACGATCGAGGCGGGGGCCCTGGACGGCGACGCGCTCGGCGCGGCGGTCGCCGGCGGCGCCCCGGACGCCGTTCCCGCCGCGCCGGCGCGCGACGACCTCGCCGCCCGCCGCGCACGGAAGGCCGCCGAGCGAGCCGTCCGCGAGGCGGAGCGCGCGCAGGCCGAGGCCGACCGCACCGTGTCGTCGGCCGAGAGTCATCTGACGACAGCGCGGGAGCACGCCGATCGGGTGCACGAGCGCGTGGCCGCGTTGCGGGCCGAGCTCGCCAGGGTCGAGAAGGACGCGGCTGCGGCCGACGGCGAGGTGGAGCGCCGGGAGGCGGACCGGGTCGAGGCGCAGCGCAGCGCACGGGAGGCGGCGAAGACCCTGGAACGGGCCGTCGCCGCGCGGGACGAGGGAGACGACCGGTGACCGATGCGCTCGACGACCTGCTCGACGCGGCCCGCGCACGTCTGACCGACGCGCCGCGGGAGAGGATCGGGGAGCTGCAGGAGGGGCGACGGCTGCTGGGCTTCCCCCGCGCTCCCCGCATCGTGCCCACGACGACGGCCTGGCACCTCGGCGTCCTGCTGCTCACCGAGGACGCGCTGCTCGCCACCGGCGACATCGTCCGGTCCCGCGCCGAAGTCCGCCGGGGGTTCGCCGCCGAGTCGCAACGGCGCCGCGCCGAGCTCGCCGCGGCCGCCGCACGCGGGGGCGTCCCGGAGGGGGCGGTCGTGCACATCGGGTGGCATCCCGTCGACGCGGATGCGCTCGACGAGCGGTCGACCCCGGTCGCCCTGCGCGGCGGTGCCGTCGTCGTCCGCTGGAGCGCGGCCGGTGGGCTGATGCCGCTCGACCGTTATCTGGACGAACGGATCGACCTGCTGCAGCACCCGCCCGAACGCGCCTGAGACGAACGGATCGACCTGCTGCAGCAACCGGTCGAACGCACCTGGACGGCGCGACCGGTCGGCGCGCGATGCGCGCGCATAGTCGCGGGGGATGCGGGTGTCAACAGCGATGACGGCGGTCTTCCGCGGAAACAACGCTGGTCTATCGTGAGCGACGTGCAGCAGGTATGGCCAGGATCCAGTTATCCCCTCGGGGCCACTTACGACGGTAATGGGACGAACTTCGCCCTGTTCAGTGAAGGAGCGGAGAAGGTAGAGCTCTGCCTTTTCGACGAGGACGGAACGGAGACCTGCTACGAGCTGATCGACGTCGACGCCTTCGTCTGGCACGCCTACCTCCCCAACATCCTCCCCGGGCAGCGGTACGGGTACCGCGTGCACGGGGAGTACGACCCCGCGAACGGCAAGCGCTTCAACCCCGCGAAGCTCCTCCTCGACCCCTACGCGAAGGCCGTGGAGGGGCAGATCGACTGGGGCCAGCCGGTCTTCAGCTACGAGTTCGGCGACCCGGACTCGTTCAACGACGAGGACTCCGCGCCCCACATGATGAAGGGCGTCGTCGTCAACCCGTTCTTCGACTGGTCGGGCGACCGTCAGCCGAAGACGCCGTACGCGGAGACCTTCATCTACGAGGCCCACGTGAAGGGCCTCACCGAGCTGCACCCCGAGGTCCCCGAAGAGCTGCGCGGCACCTACGCCGGCATCGCTCACCCGGCCGTCATCGACCACCTGAAGAAGCTCGGCGTCAGCGCGATCGAGCTCATGCCGGTCCACCAGTTCGTCAACGACTCCACCCTCGAGGACAAGGGGCTGTCGAACTACTGGGGCTACAACACCATCGCCTTCTTCGCCCCGCAGAACACCTACTCCTCGACCGGCGACCACGGCCAGCAGGTGCAGGAGTTCAAGGCCATGGTCAAGGCGCTGCACGCGGCGGGCATCGAGGTCATCCTCGACGTGGTCTACAACCACACCGCCGAGGGCAACCACATGGGCCCCACCCTGTCGATGCGCGGCATCGACAACGAGGCGTACTACCGCCTCGAGGACGACGACAAGCGGTACTACACCGACTACACCGGCACCGGCAACAGCATGAACGTGGGCAACCCGCACACGCTGCAGCTGATCATGGACTCGCTGCGGTACTGGGTGCTGGAGATGCACGTCGACGGCTTCCGCTTCGACCTCGCGTCGACGCTCGCCCGCGAGTTCTACGAGGTCGACCGCCTGGCGGCCTTCTTCGAGCTCGTGCAGCAGGACCCGATCGTCTCGCAGGTGAAGCTCATCGCGGAGCCGTGGGACGTCGGTCCCGGCGGCTACCAGGTCGGCAACTTCCCGCCCCAGTGGACCGAGTGGAACGGCAAGTACCGCGACACGGTCCGCGACTTCTGGCGGGGGGAGCCGCAGGCTCTCGCCGAGTTCGCCTCGCGCCTGACCGGCTCGGCGGACCTGTACGAGCACTCCGGCCGTGCGCCGGTGGCATCCATCAACTTCGTCACCGCCCACGACGGGTTCACGCTGCGCGACCTCGTGTCGTACAACGAGAAGCACAACGAGGCCAACGGCGAGGACAACAACGACGGCGAATCGCACAACCGCTCGAGCAACATGGGCGTCGAGGGTCCGACGGACGACCCCGAGGTGCTGAAGCGCCGGGCCCAGCAGCAGCGCAACTTCATCGCGACGCTGCTGCTCAGCCAGGGTGTCCCGATGCTCCTGCACGGCGACGAGCTGGGACGCACGCAGGGCGGCAACAACAACGGATACGCGCAGGACAACGAGATCACGTGGGTGGACTGGTCCACCGTGGACACCCCGCTGATCGAGTTCACCGCGGCGCTCGCCCGTCTGCGCAAGCAGCACCCCACCTTCCGCCGCAGCCGGTTCTTCGACGGCCGCCCGGTGAAGATGGAGGAGGGGGCGCCGATCCCCGACGTGGTCTGGCTGCGTCCGGACGGCTCGGTCATGCAGCCCGAGGACTGGGACAGCGGCTTCGGTCGCGCGGTGGGGGTCTTCCTCAACGGTCAGGGCATCCGCGAGCGCGACCGTCGGGGCCAGTCGATCAGCGACGACCACTTCCTCGTCCTCTTCAACGCGGGTGACGAGCAGGTGGACTTCCAGCTCCCGGCCTTCGACTACGCCCCGAAGTGGGATGCCTACGTCGACACCGCGGGGGAGCGCGCCAACACCGAGCCTCTCGAGCCCGGCGAGACGCTGCCGCTGGAGCCGAAGTCGCTCATCGTGCTGCGCGAGCACCACGTGCCCGAGCCCGAGGTGGACCACTCGGTCGCCGCGTCGCTCACCGCGCAGGTCCTCGCCGCCGGCGCGGACGACCTGCCCGCGCAGGCCCCGAAGCCGGAGCTCTGACCGGTGCGCGCGCCGCTGTCGACGTACCGCCTGCAGATCCGCGAGTCGTTCACCCTCGGCGATGCCGCCGAGGTCACGGGATATCTCCGTGACCTCGGGGTCTCGTGGGCGTACCTCTCGCCGATCCTCGAGGCCACGCCCGGGTCGGACCACGGCTACGACGTCGTCGACGTCAGCCGGGTGGACCCGGCCCGCGGGGGTGCCGCGGGTCTGGAGCGGTTCGCCGCGGCGGCGCGCGCGGACGGTCTCGGCATCCTCGTCGACATCGTCCCCAATCACATGGGCGTCTCCGAGCCCCGGACCAACGCCTGGTGGTGGGACGTCCTCCGGCTCGGCCGTGCCTCGGCCCACGCGGGGGCGTTCGACATCGACTGGGAGTTCGGCGACGGCAAGGTGCGCCTCCCCGTCCTCGGCGACCAGCTCGACGCGGTGATCGACGAGATCACCTACGACCCGACACCCGCGGACGACGCTCCCGACGGTCTCATCCGCTACTTCGACCACGCCTTCCCGGTCGCGCCGGGCACGGCTCCGGATGCCACGGCCTCCGCGTCCCGTGACGGCATCCGCGCCCTGCTGGCCGCGCAGAACTTCGAGCTGCGCTTCTGGCAGGACGAGGCGGCCGACCTGAACTACCGTCGCTTCTTCGCGGTCACCACGCTCGCGGGCGTCCGGGTCGAGCTGCCGGAGGTGTTCCAGGCGACCCACGCCGAGATCCTGCGCTGGGTGCGCGAGGGCCTCGCGGACGGTCTGCGCGTCGATCACCCGGACGGCCTCGTCGATCCGGGCGGGTACCTCGACCAGCTCGCGGTCGCCCTTGAGGAAGCGGGCGACGGCGACGTCGGCTACGTCCTCGGCGAGAAGATCCTCGAGCACGGCGAGGCGCTGCCCTCGTGGTGGAAGACCGCCGGGACCACGGGCTACGACGCTCTCGCCGAGATCGACCGGGTGCTGACCGACCCTGCGGGAGAGGCGGCGCTGGACGCTCTCGACGCGCGCCTGCGCGCCGACAGCGACCTGGAGCCGCTCACCGGCTGGCACGACCTCATCCACGACACGAAACGCAAGATCGCCGACTCGATCCAGGTGTCGGAGATCCGCCGTCTCGTGCGCGGTCTCCCCGCGGAGCTCCGCCAGGAGTTCGACGCCGAGGCGCTGCAGGACGCGCTGGCCGAGATCCTCGCGTGCTTCCCCGTCTACCGCTCCTACCTGCCCGCCGGCCGCGCGCACCTCGACGCCGCGGCGGGCGAGGCGGAGGTCCGCCGTCCCGAGCTCGGCGACGTCATCGAGAAGCTCGTCCCGGTGCTCGCCGACACGAGCCTCGAGGTCGCCTGGCGCTTCCAGCAGACGACCGGGCCCGTGATGGCCAAGGGCGTCGAGGACACGGCGTTCTACCGCTACACACGACTGGGCTCGCTCACCGAGGTGGGCGGCGATCCGGGGGAGTTCTCCCTCGACGTCGCGGGCTTCCACACCGCGCAGGCACTGCGTCACGCGTCGTGGCCCAGCGCCATGACGACGCTGTCGACGCACGACACCAAGCGCGGCGAGGACACGCGTGCCCGCATCACCGTCCTCGCCGAGATCCCCGAGCGCTGGTCCGCCGTCCTGGGGGAGTTCCGCGGGATCGCCTCCACCGGCCACGGGCCGTTCGACGCGCTGCTGTGGCAGGCGATCGTCGGGGCGTGGCCGGCTACCGCGGACACCGCGGAGGGTCTGAAGGACTACCACGAGCGCCTGCACGCCTACGCCGAGAAGGCGGCGCGCGAGGCGTCCGAGGTCACCGGATGGTGGGAGCAGGACGAGGCGTTCGAAGAGCGCATGCACGCCGTCGTCGACGCCGCGACCGGCCCCGCCGCCGAGCGCGTCCGCGCGTTCGTCGACGAGATCTCGCCCGCGGGCTGGTCGAACGGCCTGTCGGCCAAGCTGCTGCAGATCCTGGGCCCGGGCGTTCCCGACGTCTACCAGGGCTCGGAGCTGTGGGAGCAGTCGCTCGTCGATCCCGACAACCGTCGTGCGGTCGACTTCGCCGAGCGGCGCCGGCTCCTCGCCGCGATCGACGCCCCCGGAGCACCGGCTCCGGCCGTGGATGCCACGGGTGCGGCGAAGCTGCTCGTGACCTCGCGTGCGCTGCGCCTGCGTCGGGAGCACCCGCTCGGGATCTACCGTCCGCTGGAGGCCGCCGGAGTGGCGGCGGACCACGTCATCGCGTTCGATCGCGGCGGGGTGTTCGCCGTCGCGACGCGTCTGCCCCACGGTCTGGAAGCCTCGGGCGGCTGGCGCGACACGGTGGTGCTGCTGCCGGACACGCCCGTCATCGACGTGCTGACCGGTCGCTCGTTCGCGGGCGGCGCCGTGCCGCTGGCCGACCTGCTGGCGGTCTACCCCGTGGCCCTTCTGATCTTCTGATCGTCACGCGCGGGGCGGCCCACCCGGTCGCCCCGCATCCCCCCCCCGATCTCTCCCATACGAAGGGAACACCTCTGATGAGCATCGACGTCTGGGCACCCAAGGCAGAGCGCGTCCGGCTGCGCCGGCTCGACGACAGCGGCGACACGGTCGTCGAAGACGTGGAGATGACGGCCGCCGCCGACGGGTGGTGGTCGACTCCCGTCGACCTCGCCGACGGCGAACGGTACGGCTTCGTCCTCGGCGACGGGGACGACCTGCGCCCCGACCCGCGGTCGCGGCGTCAGCCCGGGGGCGTGCACGAGGCCTCGGCCTGGTTCGACCCGTCGGTCTACAGCTGGAACGACGCCGCCTGGACGGGCCGCCAGCTGCCGGGCGGTCTCATCTACGAGCTGCACCTCGGGACCTTCACGCCGGAGGGGACCCTGGATGCCGCCATCGGGCGCCTCGACCACCTCGTCGACCTGGGGGTCACGCACGTCGAGCTGCTGCCGGTGAACGGCTTCAACGGGACGTGGAACTGGGGCTACGACGGGGTCCTCTGGTACACCGTGCACGAGGCGTACGGCGGGCCGGAGGCCTACCAGCGCTTCGTCGACGCCGCCCACGCGGCCGGTCTCGCGGTCATCCAGGACGTCGTCTACAACCACCTCGGACCGTCGGGCAACTATCTGCCGGAGTTCGGCGAGTACCTGCGCGAAGGCAGCCGCAACACGTGGGGCGATTCGGTCAACCTGGACGAGGACGCCGTGCGCGCCTTCATCCTCGAGAACACGCTGATGTGGATGAGCGACTACCACGTCGACGGTCTCCGCCTGGATGCCGTGCACGCGCTGCTCGATGAGCGACCGGTGCACATCCTTCAGGAGATCGCCGAGCGGACCGACGCGCTGTCAGCGCACCGTGGCGTGCCGCTGACGACGATCGCCGAGTCGGACATGAACGATCCGAAGCTCATCCTGCCCCGCGAGGCCGGCGGATATGGGCTGACGGCGCAGTGGTCGGACGACTGGCACCACACGGCGCACGTCGCGCTGACGGGCGAGACCATCGGCTACTACGAGGACTTCGCCGACGCGGACGCGTTCCGCAAGGTGAGTGAGGGCGGCTTCTTCCACGACGGCACCTTTTCGTCGTTCCGTGAGGAGAAGCACGGACACCCCATCCCGGATGCCGTGCCGAACTGGCGCCTCGTGACGTTCGCGCAGGACCACGACCAGATCGGCAACCGGGCCGCGGGCGACCGTCTCTCGCAGACCCTGGACTTCGACCGGCTCGCCGCCTCCGCCGTGCTGACGCTGACCGCGCCCGGCACGCCCATGCTCTTCATGGGCGAGGAGTGGGGGGCGAAGACGCCGTGGCAGTTCTTCACTTCGCACCCGGAGCCCGAGCTCGGCAAGGTGACGGCCGAGGGGCGCATCGCCGAGTTCGCGAAGATGGGCTGGGACGAGTCGACGGTCCCCGACCCGCAGGACCCGGCGACGTTCGAGCGCTCCAAGCTGGACTGGGACGAGCCGGACCAGGACGGGCATGCGACGCTGCTGGCGCTTTACCGCGAGCTGGCGAAGCTGCGGCGGACGCGTCCCGAGCTGACCGACCCCTCCCGCGACGGACTGTCGGCGCGGACGACGGAGGGCGACGGCGGGCGGGTCTACGAGCTGCGCCGTCAGGACCTGGTCGTCATCGTGAACCTGTCTGAGGCCGCGGCGTCGGTGCCGGTGGCATCCGGGGTCCGCGTCCTGCTCGCGACCGCGGACGGCGTGACGCTCGAGGACGGGTCGGTCACCGTGCCGGCCGGGGCGAGCGCGATCGCCGCACCGCCGCTCTGACCTCGACACGACCGACGGCCCCCGCTCCACGGAGCGGGGGCCGTCGGTCGTGCGGGCGCGATCAGTCCCCGCCGGGACGGAGGAGGCGGAGAGTCGAGACCGTGAGGGGCGGGAGCAGGACGACGGCGGCGACGATGATCGCGACCACGCCGATGGGTCCGCTCTGCGGCTCGCCCGTGAACCGTTCGACCGCGAGCCACGACAGGCCCCACGCCAGGGCGATCGCGGGGGTCACGCGCCAGCCGCTCCGCCACGCGATGGCCAGACCCACGACCGCCACGACCAGGAGGACGGCGATGCCGATGGCATCCGCCCCCTGCTCCCACTCCGCGGGGACGACCGTGGTCAGCCACGCCGCGATGTTGGCGACGGTCGCGAGGGTCACCCAGCCGAGGTGGAGGCCCGTGACGCCGTCGATGAGGACGGAGTCGAGCACGCCGCCCCGCGGCTCGCGCGTGATCACCGCGATCCGGAAGGCGTAGCCCAGCGCCGCGAGGAGCAGGACGATGACGACGACGGTGAGGAACAGGGTCCCGAAGCGTGCTGCGACCAGCCACAGGCCGTTCAGCGCCATGGTCAGCGCGATCGGCCAGCCGAGGGCGCGCTGGCGAGGGTTCGCGCGCTGGCGCGGGAGCGCCTGCCAGACGGCGTAGGCGATGAGCCCGGCGTAGATGACCGACCAGATCGAGAACGCCGGACCGGCGGGGGCGAGGTAGGAGCCGTCCGTGTCGAGAGCGCCGCCCTGCTGATCCTGCACCGCGGTGCTGTTGAACGCCCCGGCCCCGACGACCGCCGCGATGAGCATGAACGACACGGCGGAGAGGACGACGATCTGCCGCGCGAGGTCCGCGCCCCGCGCCTTCCCTGTTGCACTCATGCGAGAACACTAGAAAAGCTAGCGAGTTTGGGGTGGAGGGCTTGACACGGCGGCATCCCGTCCGGGGACGGCCCCGAGCCCAGCCGGGGAGGCGGCGGGGCCGCGCCCGCCGGAGGAGGCGGCGGGGCTGCGCCCGTCTGGGGAGGCGGCGGGGCCGCGCCCTGCCGACGTGGCTGCCGGTCCGCTCAGGCGAGGACGCGCGCGGCGAATGACCGGAGCAGGAGCGTCGGCTGCTCGATGGAGGCCGTCCGGACGAAGGCCGACACCTCGTCGAAGGCGTCGGCGTCGAAGTACCCCGCCTCGCGGTACACCGCCATCCGCGCGACGAACGCGTCGGTCGTCGGCTCGGGGTGGAACTGCGTCGCCCACAGCGCGTCGCCTGCGCGATACGCCTGCACGGGGCACAGGTCGTTCGAGGCGAGGAGGGTCGCGCCGGGCGGGACGGATGCCGAGGCCTCCTTGTGGGCGGTCAGGGCCTGGAACCGCGGCGTGAGCAGGCCGAAGAGGTCGTCGGTGCGCCCCTCCGGGGTCAGCTCGACGTCGGTCGGGCCGGTGTCTTCGGGGTGGTCCAGGGTGACGTCGCCGCCGAGGAGGCGCGTGACCACGCCGATGCCGAAGCAGGTGAACATCGCCGACGTCCGGCCGTCGATCGCCGCGGCGGCGAGACGCTCCAGGTCGCCCTCCAGGCGGAGTTGCGTCGGCGTCTTGTCCGGGTCCGTCACGTTGAAGGGGCTTCCGCCGACGACGACGCCGGAGAAGCGCTCGAGGTCGTCCGGAAGCGGCTCGCGCACGAGGTCGTGGTGGACGAGGTCCTCGTCGGAGACGCCCAATCCGTCCCGGAAGGACGCCCACTCGGCGACGGCGGCGTCGCGCTGCGGGCGCGCGCAGACGTAGAGCAGACGACCGGACACCCCGAAATTCTATGCGCGGCCCGGCCGGCCCCCCGGCGGTGGCGTCGGGCGGACAATGGAGATATGACCTCCGCCACGCTGCTCGTGACCGACGTCGAACACCTCGACGAGGTGATGACCGCGCTGCGGGCCGCCGCCGACGAGCTCGGCTGCGGCGCCGACGTGCGCAGCCTGGCCGGGGACCCCGTCGATGTCGCCGAGGTGATGGCGGCGGCGGTGCGCGACCGGGAGCGCAAGCGGCTCCCCACCCCCGTCCGCGTCGACCTCACCGCGCGGACGGAGGAGGCGAGGGCCGACGCGGAGGCCGTCCTGCGGGCGGCGCGGGCGCAGGGTCTCCGTGGCGGCGCGACCGTCGACGAGGTGCGCCGCACGCACAAGCGCTGAGGCGGCCGCTACCGGGACGAGCGGGCGGTGCGGCCGCGGACGATCCCGACGAACGCCTCGACGTCCGGCGTCGTCCGCTCCCGCAGCCAGGCGAGGGCGACCGTCGAGGTCGGTCCGTCGCGCAGCACGCGGAACTCCACGTCGCGCCGCGGGTTCGCCCGGGCGATCGACATCGGGACGACGACGACCCCCACCCCCGCGGCCACCGTCGCGATGGCCTCGGCCGCGTCGGCCGGAGGCGCGAAGCGCGGCTCCGCGGCATCCGGGATCCTCAGTCCGAGCGTGTCGTCGAGGGGCGTGATGACGACCTCGCCCGCCAGGTCGGCCAGCTCCAGGTCCTCGCCCGCGGTCAGGTCGCTCTCGGCCGCCATCACGACCACCGGGAGCTCGTCGTAGAGCGGGATCAGGTGCAGGTCGTCGGGCGCTGCCACGGGCAGACGGACGAGGGCTGCATCGAGACCGTCGAGGGCCTCGCGCTGCTCGGCCACGGTGATCGCGCGCAGGTCGAGGGCGACGTGCGGCATCCGTTCCCGCCACAGGCCGATCCACTTGCCCGGCGTCGCGCCCGGAACCGCCCCGAGGACGAAGTCGCGCGGCTCCTCCGCCGGCGAGACCGCGGCCGGCTTCTTGGCGGGGGCGGGGCGTCGCGCCGGTGCCGGCTTGGACGTCCGCGAGGCGGCCGGACGTCCGCCGCGCGGGGCGCGTCCGCGGGAGCTCTTTCCGGAGGCCATGGATCCAGGGTATCCGGGGCTAGCGTGGGGGCATGCCCGGCATCCTCGCTCTGATCGTGGCGGCGCTCGCCGCCGTGCTGCACGTCCTCATCTTCGTGATGGAGAGCATCCGGTGGACGCGTCCGGCGGTGTGGCGGCGGTTCGGCGTGGCCAGCCAGGATGCCGCCGACATCACCCGTCCGATGGCGTACAACCAGGGGTTCTACAACCTGTTCCTCGCGGTGGGCGCGTTGCTCGGCGTCGTGCTCTGGGCCGTGAACGGCACCGGCGACGTCGCGGGCCGCACCCTGCTGCTGTTCTCGCTCGGTTCGATGCTCGCCGCGGCGCTGGTGCTGGTGACCTCGGGGAGGAAGTACGTGCGGCCGGCGGCCGTCCAGGGGACGCTGCCGCTGCTCGGGGTGGTTCTGGTGCTGCTGGCCTGAGGCATCCCTGCCCCTCTGCGTGCCGTGAGTTGGCGCGAATGTACGCCGGCGGGGGTGGTGAGCGTGCATTCGCGGCAAGTCAGCGCCCTACGGACGTGCAGCGAGCAAGGAAAAACCCGCACGCTCCGAGGAGACGTGCGGGTCGTGGATGATGACGCGTCAGGCGGCCAGGCGAAGACCCCGACGGTCGGTGGCGACGGCCTCGCCGTCGTTGATGATCTCGTCGTCGCCGATGAGCGAGCCGACCGCGATCCGCGCGTTGTGGCCGACCTGCGTGCGGACGCCGATGTGCGCGCCGGCCCCGATCACCGCGCCCGCGCAGATGTGCGCGTGCGGCTCGATGCGGGCCTCGGGTCCGATGACGGCATCCGACTCGATCCAGGCGCCGCGACCGACTCGAACACCCGCCGCGATCTGCACGCCGGGTTCGACGTACGCGCCGTTCTCGACCAGCGCGGACGGGTGGACCTTCGCGCCGTGCGCGACGAGTCCGCGACCGTTGACGTGCTTGCGGTAGCGCAGCGTCTCGCCGTGGTCGTTCTCGATGTCGATGTAGTTCTTTCCCACGATCCCCTCCGGTCGGCCAACGGGTCGGGCCGACATATGTGACAACCGTCGAGGGACGGTTCTCATTCCCTCGCATGGTTGTTCGTCGCCCCTGCCGCTTCGGATTCCTCAGCCCGCGGGAGGGGGATGCTCGCTGTTCGCCGTGTTTGTGTACGACCGTTCTCGCATGCGCGACCGATCGGAACTCATGGGTTGACAGCCTGGTCCGCGGGACTTCATCGCCGGCGCGCGCGGCGCATCACTCGGGCTGGCAGCGCGGGCACCAGAAGACGTTGCGCTCGCTCGTGGCCGAGGCGCCGAGCGTCGTGGCGCGGATGGGCGTGCCGCAGCGTCGACAGGGTGCGCCCTCGCGGCCGTACACCCAGAACCGCCGGCCCGGGCGGCTGTCGCCGGTGAAGGTGCGCTCCGGCCGTGGCAGGTTGGCCCGGATCATGCGCTCGCCGAGCGCGATGGTGGCCTGCACGTCGATCGCCGACGCGGGCGTGGTCGGGGCGATGCCGCGCACGAACAGCAGCTCGTTGGCGTAGACGTTCCCGAACCCGGCGACGTTCCGCTGGTCGAGGAGGGCGACGTGCGCGGGGCGGTCGTCGGCCGAGACCCGGCGGACGGCCTCCGCCTCGTCCCAGTCGTCGGCGAGCAGGTCGGGGCCGAGATGGCCGATGACCCGGTCCTCCTCGCGCGTGGGCAGGACCTCCACCATGGCGAGGTCGAACCCGACGGCATCCGCCCCGCGGACCCCGACGATGGCCCGGGCCTTGAAGGCCGGGCGCCGCCACCGCTCGCCAGGCCGGTAGACGTCCCACCGGCCCTCCATCTTCAGGTGCGAGTGGAGGGTGTACTCGCCGATCCGGTGCAGCAGGTGCTTGCCGCGGGCGGCGACCTCGTGCACCTTCTCGCCGCGAAGGTCGGCCGTGGCACTGCCCGGCACGCGGATGTCGAAGCGGGTCACGGTGTGCCCGGTCAAGGCCGCGGTGAGCTTGGCGGCGGCGCGGTAGACGGTGTCGCCCTCAGGCACGGGCGGCCTCCCGCAGGGCGTCGCCGGCCGTGACACGACGGAGGGTGAGCCCCTTGGGCGACTCGACGAACCCGGCGGCGCGGAGGGCCCGGCCGACGGGGGTGCCGTACACGAACTCCCCGTTCACCTGCTCGACCGTCAGGGTGTCCAGCCGGCGGCGCTTGGCCGTCTCGGCGAGGTGCGCGGTCGCCGCGGTGAGGCGCGCCTCGTCGTCGGTGAACGCCAGGGCGGTGCGTCCGCCGCGTTCGAGATAGAGGGTGAGCTCGCCGTCGACGAGGACGACGAGGCCGCCGGCCTTCCGCCCGGGTCGATGGGACACCCCCTCCAGCGAGGGCCATCCCAGCGCGGCCCCGTACGGGTTCGCAGGATCCGTGGCCGCGAGGGTCACCGCGCGGAGCGGCGGCGGGTCCGCGACGGCGGCGAACTCCCGCAGGCGGTCGACCGTCGTGGATGCCGCGAACTGCGCGGCGCCGAGCTTCTCGATCACATAGCCGCGGCGGCAGTGTCCGGCCTCCTCGAAGCCGGCGAGGATCCGGTAGACCTGCGCGAACCCGCCGGGGACGCCCTCGGACTGGACGGCGCCGCGCGTGACGACGCCGTACCGGTCGAGCAGCAGGCTGGCGGTGGCGGTCGCCCGAGCCGCGGCATCCGGCTCCCGCTCCGGCAGGAGCGACCACCGTCCGCCGAGCGACGGGGGTCGGGGCGCCGAGACCGCGCGGGGCATCGTGGCGCCGCGGTACATACGGGCACGTGGCGCACGGCGCGCGGTGCGGTGGGCCTGTCCTCCTCCGCCCAGAAGCGTCCGGACGGGGGAGAACGTGTCGTTGGTGACCCGGCCCGCCCACGTCAGCGCCCAGAGCGCGTCGTTGACGGACTGCTCGTTCTCGGCCCCGGCGAGCTGTTTCAGCTGGGCGGCGAAGTACGCTCCGCCTCCCGCGAGGGCGGCGAGGACGCGCGCCTCGAGCGAGTCGGGGGCGGGGTCGTCGGGATCGTCCGGATCCTGCAACGTGAACGGGGCGGCCTCCGCCGGGTGGAGGGCGATCCATCCGTCACGGCCGGGGAGCGTGCCGTGTCCGGACCAGACCACCTCGCCCGTCGCGGTGAGTTCGTCGAGCATGGCGGGCGTGTAGTCGGCGACGCGCGAGGGGAGCACGAGAGACTCCCAGGCGCTCGCGGGGATGGGGACGCCCGCGAGCTGCTCGACGACGGCGAGCACACCGTCGACGCCTTCCAACGGGCGGCCGAGGTGCTGCCAGACGGGGAGGAAGCGGGCGTAGGCGGCGGGGGAGACCGGCTCGACGCTGCCGCGGATCGCTGCGAGCGAGCGCATGCGCAGGCGCCGCAGCACCTCGGTGTCGCACCACTCCGTGTCGTCGCCGCGCGCGTCGCCGGTCCGACCGCCGTTCGCCGCCTCCGGCAGGAAGAACCCGCTCGACAGCCGGCCTTGCGACTCGAGGCGCTGCAGGGTCAGGCGCGCGACGGCCACGCCGACGCCGAGCCGCTCGGCCAGAGCCTCGGTCGGGAACGGCCCGTGCGTGCGGGCGTACCGGGCCACGAGGTCGCCCAGGGGGTCGGCGAGGGGTTCGAGGAAGGCGTTCGGGATGCCGACGGGCAGGGCCGCGCCGAGGGCGTCGCGCAGTCGTCCCGCGTCCTCGATGCCGGCCACGCGGGACACCCCGGCGATGGTGAGGGGGATGGCGCGGCGGTCCTCGATGAGGGTCTGCAGGTGCCGGGCGGCCTCGACGGCGGCATCCCCGTCGGTGTCCAGGCGCAGGGCGACCTCGCCGGCGTCCAGCGGGCCGAGCAGCCGCAGCAGGTCGGCCACGCCCTCGACACCGCGCACGCGACGCTCGGGGTCCAGTCGCTGCGCCTCGCGCTCGAACTGGGCGATGACGTCGGGGTCGAGCAGTTCCCGCATCTCGACCTTGCCCAGCAGCTCGCTGAGCAGCGCGGGATCGACCGACAGCGCGGCGGCGCGGCGCTCGGCCAGCGGCGAGTCGCCCTCGTACATGAACGCGCCGACGTACCCGAAGAGCAGGTCGCGCGCGAACGGCGACGGTTGGCTCGTGGTGGTCTCCACCAGCCGGATCCGTCGATCGCCGATCGACCGCGCGACGCGCAGCAGCGCGGGCAGGTCGTAGACGTCCTGCAGGACCTCGCGCAGCGTCTCGAGGATGATCGGGAAGGCCGGATGCCGCCGGGCCACCTCGAGCAGCTGCGCCGAGCGCTGCCGCTGCTGCCAGAGCGGCGAGCGGCGGTTGGGGTTCAGGCGCGGGAGCAGGAGCGCCCGCGCGGCGCACTCGCGGAACCGCGAGGCGAACAGCGCCGAGCCGCCGACCTCGTCGGTGACGATCTGCTCGAGCTCGTCCGGCTCGAAGACGAAGAGGTCGGCGCCGGGCGGTTCGGCGGCGGCATCCGGGACTCGCGCGATGATGCCGTCGTCGCTGGCGACGGCGGCACCCTCGACGCCCAGTCGTTCCCGGATGCGGGCGTTGACCGCGAGCGCCCACGGCGAGTGGACCTGCATGCCGTAGGGGGAGTGCAGGATGATGCGCCAGTCCCCGACCTCGTCGCGGCTGCGCTCCACGGTGAGGGTCCGGTCGGTCGGGAGGCTGCCGGTGGCCTCGCGCTGCTCGGCGAGGTAGGCGAGCAGGTTGGTGATGGCGTTGTCGTCGAGACCCGACTCGCGCAGACGGTCCTCCGCCTTGGCGGGGTCGGCGGCGGCGATGTCGCGCGAGAACCTGCCGAGCGCCTCGCCCAGCTCGGCCGGGCGGCCGATGCCGTCGCCGTGCCAGAAGGGCAGCTTGCCGGGCTGCCCGAAGGCCGGGACGACGTTCACGCGGTCATGGGTGATCTCGACGATCCGCCAGCTGGTGGTTCCGAGCGTGAAGACGTCGTTGACGCGCGACTCGTAGACCATCTCCTCGTCGAGCTCGCCGACGCGGGCGTTCTGCGACTCGCCCGCCACGAAGACGCCGAAGAGGCCGCGGTCGGGGATCGTGCCGCCGCTGGTGACGGCCACCCGCTGGGCGCCCGGTCGCCCGGTGAGCGTGCCCGCGTCGCGGTCCCACACCAGGCGCGGGCGGAGCTCGGCGAACTCGTCCGACGGGTAGCGGCCCGACAAGAGGTCGAGGGTGGCCTCGTAGGCGGACCGGGGCAGGGAGCGGAACGGCGCGCTCCGCTTGACCGTCTCGAACCACTCCTCGACGTCGATCGAGCCGAGCGCGGAGGCCGCCACCGTCTGCTGCGCGAGGATGTCGAGCGGGTTCTGCGGGACCGAGATCGCCTCGATCCGCCCCGACAGCATGCGCTCCGTGACGACCGCGGTGTGCAGGACGTCGCTGCGGTGCTTCGGGAAGAGGGCGGCGCGGCTGACCTCGCCGACCTGGTGCCCGGCGCGTCCGACGCGTTGGAGTCCGGATGCCGCACTCGGCGGGGCCTCGACCTGGATGACCAGGTCGACCGAGCCCATGTCGATACCGAGCTCGAGGCTGCTCGTGGCGACCACGCACCGCAGCGTGCCCGACTTGAGCTCGTCCTCCACTTGGGCGCGCTGCTCCTTCGATACCGAGCCGTGGTGCGCCTTGGCCAGGATCGCGGGCACGCCGGCGGACGACCCGGCCTGGGCCATCATCCCCGCGGGCACGGTCGGCTCCGGCACGTCGATGCCCTGCCGCTCGGCGTAGATCTCGTTGAGCCGGCCGGTCAGGCGTTCCGCCAGGCGACGGGAGTTGGAGAACACGATGGTGGAGCGTCGCTCGAGGATGCGGTCGACGATCGCCTCCTCGACGTGCGGCCACACCGAGCCGGCCATCTCGGTGCTCTCGGGGCGTTCCGAGAACCACTCGCCGTCGACCGCCTCGTCGGGGGCGGGGGAGCCCGGCGGCGGAGGCGGGTTGAGCATGTCGTCGACCGGGACGACCACGGACAGGTCGAAGGCCTTCGTGGCCTTGGGCGCGACGATGTCGACCGGCTGCGCCCCGCCGAGGAACCGGGCGACTTCGTCGATGGGTCGGACGGTCGCCGAGAGCCCGATGCGCTGCGCGGGCTGCTCCAGCAGGGCGTCGAGCCGCTCGAGGCTGACGGCGAGGTGCGCGCCGCGCTTGGTGGCGGCCACGGCGTGCACCTCGTCGATGATGACGGTGTGGACGCCCCGCAGCGTCTCGGCCGCCTGGCTCGTGAGCATCAGGTAGAGCGACTCGGGCGTCGTGATGAGGATGTCGGGCGGGTCGGTGACGAGCTTGCGGCGGTCGCTGGAGCTGGTGTCGCCCGAGCGGACGCCCACCGTGACCGCGGGCACGTCGATGCCGAGACGGCGGGCCGACTGGCCGATGCCCACGAGCGGTGAGCGGAGGTTGCGCTCCACGTCGACGCCGAGGGCCTTCAGCGGCGAAATGTAGAGGATGCGCGTCCGCGTGGAGGGGGCCGCGGGGGTGGAACGGCGGCCGCGGCGGGCGGGGGCGGCATCCGGCGTTTCGGGCGCCTTCTCGCGGAAGACGCGGTCGATGGCGAAGAGGAACGCGGACAGCGTCTTGCCCGACCCGGTCGGTGCGACGACGAGGGCGTTCCGCCCGGACGAGACGGCCTCCCAGGCGCCCTTCTGCGCGGTGGTGGGGCTCGCGAAGGCGCCACGGAACCAGTCCTGCGTCGCAGGACCGAAACGCTCCAGCACGTCCGCCATGTTTCCATCCTGGCCCGCCCCTCCGACATCGGGCCGGGGTTGACGTTCGCCCGCCGCGGACGGGGTGCGCTAGCCGGCCGTGGCGGCGGTCAGGCGCGCGTCGAGGAAGGCGCGCACGTCGGCGAGCTCCTCCTCCGACACCGAGTGCGTGAGGCCCGCGTAGACGCGCCCGCTGAGATCGCTGTGGGCGGGGAGCCACTGCGCCGTCATGTCGACGAGGGCGGGCGGGATGACGTCGTCGCGCGAGCCGCGCCCCCAGAACACGGGCGGGCGCCGCTCGGCGAGCACCGCGTCGCCGGGGAGGTCGCCGCCGGCGGCGTAGCCCGCGAGCACGACGACGAACGACACCGCGTCCGGGTCGGCGCGCAGGGTCTGCAGGGCCACGGCGCCGCCCTGCGAGAACCCCAGGAGGCCGACGGGGCGTTCGCCGACGGCATCCCGGATCCAGGTCAGCAGTGTCTCCGCCGCGCGCGTGACCGCGGCGGGATCGCGGCCGTTCAGACCCTCGATGGGGTACCAGGAGGCCCCGGGCGTCGGCCACGGCGGGGTGAGGGGGGCTCGGACGCTCGCGACGACGAAGTCGTCGGGGAGGTACGGGACGAGCCCGAAGAGGTCGCGCTCGTCGGCGGCGTAGCCGTGCAGGAGGATCAGGACGGGCCGGTCGTCGCGTTCCCCGGGCGGCGCCGACCATTGCACGACGGCGGAGTCGATCGGGGGGAGCGCGCTCATGCGGCCATTGTGGCAGCGACCCCCGACATCGGCGCGGCGCCGTCCGGGGCCGGGGGAGGGGATGCCGCCGGCGGAGGGCGCCCCGGCCTCCTGACGTCCTCCCTCCGCGACATCTCCTCCCCTCCCCGCGGACCGGACCGCCGCGTACATGCGGCATCCGGGGTCGTCCGTTGATATACAGGACGCATGGCCGTCCGCACCCCCGATCCCGATCCCGCCGACGACGGCGAGGAGCGCGACCCGCTCGCCGCGTCCTTCCCCGCGGGGGCGCGGAGCTCCAACAGCAACCCGGGGTGGCTCAGCGAGGTCGAGCTCGCCGAGGCCCGGCGGCGCCTGCCGATGCTCTACGTCGAGGCCCTGCCCGTCCGCACGGACGGCATGGGCATCGTGACGCAGGTCGGCATCCTCCTGCGAGCCACGCCGCTGGGCGAGATGACGCGGACGCTGGTCTCCGGCCGCGTGCGCTACGGCGAGACGGTCCGCGACGCCCTCTTCCGCCATGTCGAGAACGACCTCGGTCCGATGGCGTTCCCGCTGCTGCCTGCGCAGCCGACCCCGTTCACGGTCGCCGAGTACTTCCCGCTCCCCGGCGTGAGCGCCTTCCACGACGATCGCCAGCACGCGGTCTCGCTGGCGTACGTCGTCCCTGTCACCGGCACGTGCGAGCCGCGCCAGGATGCGCTCGAGGTCACCTGGCTGTCGCCTCAGGAGGCGGCATCCGACGCTCTGGCCGAAGAGATGGAGGGCGGCCGCGGCACGCTCATCCGCCTCGCGCTGGCGTCCGTGGGCGCGCTGCGCTGACGCGGACGGATGCCACGGGCACCCGCCCCGTCGTCGTTGCCGGTGTCGCGGGCCCTGCCTAGGGTCGAGGCATGACCAGTTCCGAGCCCGCCCCTCTTCCGCTCCCCGCCGACGCCGCCGGCTGGCGGACCTTCGTCACGGACCGGCCGGCCGAGCGTCGCGCCCGGGTGGCGGCGATCGACGAGCGCCTGTCCCGCGCGGACGACCTGTCGACGTCCGAGCGCCTGCAGCTGTGGAACGACGCCGACCTGGCGCTCGGCGAGGCGCTGGCGCCGTCGCATCTGGTGAGCGAGTCCCACCCGGACGCCGAGATCCGCGCGGCGGCCGAGGCGGAGGTCCGCGAGCTCGAGGCGCTGCAGGCCGGCCGCCTGCTCGACCGCGCGCTCTGGCGGGCCTTCGCGGACGCCGACCCCGCCGGGCTCGCCGCGGACGAGCTGCGGCTGCTCGAGAAGATCCGCCGCGACTTCCGGCGCGGCGGTGTGGACCTCGATGACGACGCGCGGGAGCGGGTCCGTCTCCTCACCGAGCGCGACACCGAGCTCTCGCAGGCCTTCTCGCGCAACATCCGGGAGGGACGCCGTGAGATCCGCGTCCCGGTCGACGGCCTGGGCGGCCTCCCCGACGACTTCCGCGCCGCGCACCCCGCCGACGAGGAGGGCATGGTGACGCTGACGACGGAGTACACCGACCTCATGCCGGTGCGGGAATACGCACGCGACCGCCGGACGCGCACGGCGCTCGTGTCCGCCTACAACGACCTCGCCTGGCCCGAGAACGAGGCGGTCCTCGCCGAGCTGCTCGCGGTGCGGGAAGAGCTGTCCCGCCTGCTCGGCTTCACCGACTGGGCCGACTACGAGGCCGACACCCGCATGATCGGTTCCGGTGCGGCGATCCCCGCCTTCCTCGCACAGGTCGACGAGGCCTCGGCCGCGGCCGCGCAGGACGAGTACACGCGGGTCCTGCGACGTCTGCAGCAGGACGAGCCGGCGGCATCCGAGGTCGCGATCGCCGACTTCTGGTACCTGCTCGGCACGCTCAAGCGCGAGGAGTACGACGTCGACGCCCAGGAGGTCCGGTCGTACTTCCCGTTCCCGCGCGTGCTCGACGGCGTGCTCGGGGTCACGGGCCGGCTGCTGGAGATCGACTACGTGCCCGTCTCGGCGCCGTCCTGGCACGAAGACGTGCGGACCTACGACGTGGTCCGGGACGGACGACGGCTCGGCCGCATCCACCTCGATCTGCACCCCCGCGACGGCAAATACAACCACGCCGCCTGCTTCGGCCTGGTCCCGGGCGTCCGTGGCCGCACCCTGCCCGAGGCCGTGCTGCTGTGCAACCTCCCCCGGGGCCTGCTCGAGCACGATCAGGTGGTCACGTTCTTCCACGAGTTCGGGCACCTGGTGCACGACATCCTCGGCGGGCACCAGCGGTGGGCGCGGTTCACCGGCATCGAGACGGAGTGGGACTTCGTCGAGGCGCCGAGCCAGCTCCTCGAGGAGTGGGCGTGGGATGCCGACGTGCTCGCGTCCTTCGCGGTCAACGCCGCGGGAGAGCCCATCCCCGCCGACCTCGTCGCCCGCATGCGCACCGCCGACGCGTTCGGGCGCGCGCTCGAGGTCCGGCGTCAGCTCGGTCACGCCAAGACCTCGTACCACCTGCACGTCGACCGCCCCGACGACATCGCCGCCGCCACCGAGCGGTACTACCGTGAGACCAGCCCGGTCCAGCCCCTGCCCGGCTCGCATTCCTACGCCGGCTTCGGCCACCTCACCGGCTACGGCGCCTGCTACTACACGTACCAGTGGAGCCTGGTGATCGCGCGGGACCTGCTGACCGCTTTCGCCGGGGATCTGATGGACGCCGAGGTCGCCCGCCGCTACCGCACCGAGATCCTCGAGCAGGGCGGGTCCCGCGACGCCGTCGACCTCGTCGAGGCGTTCCTCGGCCGCCCGACTCGCTTCGAGGCCTACCGGGACTGGCTCGCCGGGTCCTGAGACGACGGGGCCGCGGCATCCCGGATCGGATGCCGCGGCCCCCTGCCGTGCGTCGGGCTCAGGCCGCGGTCTCGCGGGCCAGAGCGGCGACGAAGGCGTCGATGTCGTCCTCGGTCGTGTCGAACGAGCACATCCAGCGCACCTCGCGGCGCAGCTCGTCCCAGTCGTAGAAGCGGAAGCTCTCGCGCAGCCGGTCCGCGACGCCGGGCGGGAGGATCGCGAAGACGCCGTTGGCCTGCGTCGGCTGGGTGAACTCGACGCCCCGGATGGAGCCGTCGGCCAGGCCCGCCTCGACGCCCCCGCGCAGGCGCTGCGCCATCGCGTTGGAGTGGCGGGCGTTGCGGAGCCACAGGTCGTCCTCGAGGAGCGCGACCAGCTGCGCGGACACGAACCGCATCTTGCTCGAGAGCTGCATGTCGAGCTTGCGCAAGTAGGTGAGACCAGTGGATGCCGCCGGGTCCAGCACGACGATGGCCTCGCCGATCATCGCGCCGTTCTTCGTGCCGCCGAAGCTGAGGACGTCGACGCCCGCATCGCGGGTGAACGCCCGCAGCGGGACGTCGAGCGCGGCGGCCGCGTTGGAGATGCGGGCGCCGTCCATGTGCAGGCGCATGCCGTGCCCGTGCGCGTGGTCCGCCAGGGCGCGGATCTCCTCGACCGAATAGAGGGTGCCGAGCTCCGTCGACTGCGTGATGGAGACGACCAGCGGCTGGGCGCGGTGCTCGTCGCCCCAGCCCCACGCCTCGCGGTCGACGAGCTCGGGGGTGAGCTTGCCGTCGTCCGTCGGCACGGTGAGGAGCTTGATGCCGCCGACGCGCTCCGGCGCTCCACCCTCGTCGACGTTGATGTGCGCGGTCGACGCCGAGATGACCGCACCCCACCGGGGGAGCATCGACTGCAGGCCCACGACGTTCGCGCCGGTGCCGTTGAACACCGGGTAGGCCTCGACGCCGTCGCCGAGGAGGGAGACGAAGAGCTCCTGCAGGCGCGCGGTGTAGACGTCCTCGCCGTAGGCCACCTGGTGGCCTTCGTTGGCCGCCGCGATCGCCGCGAGGACGTCGGGATGGATGCCGGAGTAGTTGTCGGAGGCGAAGCCGCGCACCGCGGTGTCATGCAGGGAGGTCACGGTTCCAGCGTAGTCACGGCCGCGGACGTCGCCGCCGCGAGCCGGGGAGCGCCGGGGGCCTCGCCAATGTCGGAGCCCGGGTCTACCTTGGGCCCCATGACCGATCCGCAACACGCCGAGGCGCGCACGGCCCCCGCCGGCGGAGGGCGCACGTTCCTCGCGGTGCTCGTCAACACGGCGGCGGCGAACGTCACGACGAGCTTCCTCTGGTTCGCGCTGACCTTCTGGGTGTACCTGGAGACCCGGTCGGTCCTGGCGACGGGCATCGTCGGCGGCGCCTACATGCTGCTGCTCGCCGTCTTCGCGATGGTCTTCGGCTCCCTCGTCGACCGGCATCGTAAGCACCGGGTGATGGTCTTCTCGGGCCTGGTGACCCTCACGGCGTTCCTCCTGGCGGGAGCGCTGTGGCTGTCGTTCCCGGAGGCGGTCCTCCTCGACCTCGGGGCGCCGTGGTTCTGGCTCTTCGCGGGGATCATCCTGGCCGGCGCGGTCGTCGAGAACATGCGCAACATCGCCTTGTCCACCACCGTGACGCTGCTCGTCCCGGTGGAACGGCACGCCAACGCCAACGGGCTCGTCGGCACCGTGCAGGGACTCGCCTTCGTGGTCACGAGCGTCTTCAGCGGGCTGTCCGTCGGGTTCCTCGGCATGGGGTGGACGCTCGCCATCGCGATCGGCCTGACGGTGGCGGCCCTGATCCACCTGCTGACCCTGAGGGTCCCCGAGCCGAAGCCGGAGAAGCCCGCCGAGGGTGCCCGTCTCGTCGATCTCCGGGGAGCCGTCACCGCGGTCCGCGCCGCCCCGGGCCTGTTCGCCCTCATCGTCTTCTCGACCTTCAACAACCTCATCGGCGGCGTCTACATGGCGCTGATGGACCCGTACGGTCTCGAGATGTTCGACGTGCAGGTCTGGGGATTCGTCCTGGGGCTCACGGCGACCGGCTTCATCATCGGCGGCGGTCTCGTCGCGAAGTTCGGACTCGGCCGCAACCCGATCCGGACGATGCTGCTCATCGTCATCGCGATGGGCGTTCTGGGTGCCGTCTTCACCCTGCGGGAATGGTGGTGGCTCTACGTCGCGGGCATCTGGGTCTACATGGCCCTCATCCCGCCGGTCGAGGCCGCGGAGCAGACCGTCATCCAGAAGGTCGTCCCTTTCCAGACCCAGGGGCGTGTGTTCGGCTTCGCCGCGGCCTTCGAGTCGGCCGCCGCCCCGGTCACGTCGTTCCTCATCGCCCCGATCGCGCAGTTCCTGATCATCCCCTACATGGACGAGCCGACAGGGCGGGCGACGTGGGGATGGCTGCTGGGCGAGGGCGAGACCCGCGGCATCGCGCTGGTGTTCGTCGTCGCGGGGCTCGTCATGGTGGTGGCCGCGTCCCTGGCGTTCTTCACGCGGTCGTACCGCATCCTGTCCCGGCAGTACACGACGTCGGAGGTGAACGCCGACCCCGGCGGCGAACCGCACGCGGCGACGGGGGCGAGCGGGTCCGCGGACGAGACGGTCGTGGCATCCGGTGTCCCGTCCGACGCCGAGGAGCCGGTCGACCCGGTCAGCGCCCGGGGCGGCGGAGACGGCCGCATCCGGAAGGGCCCGCAGAGCTGACGTTCGCCACGGCGGAGCCGCTCGTGCGGAGCGTCGAGACGACCGGGCGTCAGGAGCCGAGGTCGACGACCTCGCCGTTCACCGCGGCCGCGTCCGTCTCCCACAGCGACAGGAACGCGTGCGCGAGCTCGTCCTCGCGCCCCTCCAGGGTGGCGACGCGGAACACCACGGCCGCCGAGGTCACGGCGGTGTCCGCCTCTCGTGCGGCCTTGGCGTAGCCCTGGGCCACCGCACGCGTCCAGGCCTCGCTCGCGGCCTTCACCGCCGCGTAGTTCGCCCCGCCGGCCAGGGGCCGGGCGACGGCCGTGGACGAGACGATCGCCAGCCGTCCGGCCGAGGAGGCGCGCAGGTCGTCGTCGAAGGCGCGGGAGACGTTCCGCAGGGCGGTGAAGGACCGCAGCAGGAAGGCGAGGTCGTCATCGGTCTGTCCCGCCAGGCCGCCTCCGCCGCGCCACCCGCCGACGAGGTGGAGGACGCCGTCGACCGTTCCGTGCTCGGCGTGCAGCCGCCCCCGCAGCGCGGTCACCGCCGTCGGGTCGGTCAGGTCGCACACCTCTGACGCCGCGCCGGGCGCGGCGGCGGCGGCATCGGCGGCACGGCCCGCGTCCGAACCCACGACGACTACGCGCGCGTCGGCGGCGCGGAGCGCGCGGGCGCACGCGCGCCCGGCGGCGCTCGTCCCGCCGGCGAGCAGGACGAGGCGCCCGGCCACGGGGTGGGGCGCGGTCATCAGGGTCCTCCTCGGGACGGCGTGCGGGGTCGGGTCGTCGCCGACGCTCAGTCGGTCCCGCGGATCCCCTCGGTGGAGGCGATCACGGGGCGCATCTTCTTCTCGAGCGCCTCGAAGAACATCGACAGCGGGAACTCGTCGTCCAGGACCGCGTCGGTGAAGCCCTTCGGGGCTCCGGCCAGGATCTCGTCCGACAGTCCGCGCGCCCAGACCGACGCGGGGTGGGGCGTCACGACCGAGCGCACGAGGTCGTAGGCGGCGAGCCAATGCGCGGTCTTCGGCCGGTCGATGGAGCGCCAGTACAGGTCGTCGATGGCGTCGGCGAGGGCGACCACCGCGGCCGGCACCTCGTCCCAGTCGAACGCGAGCGACGTGTCGGTCCAGTGCAGCACCCGGCGCTGGTGCAGCCAGGCGAAGAGCAGCTGGCCGCCGAGACCGTCGTAGTTGCGGACGCGCGAGCCGGTGATGGCGAAGCGGAAGATGCGGTCGAAGATCACGGCGTACTGCACCAGCCCGGCATGCTCGAGCATCGCGCGCTCGGCCTCGTCGAGGTCGTCGCGGGCCGAGAGTCGCGCCTGGAGGGACACGCACTCGCGGAAGGCTGTCAGGTCGCAGCGCAGCTCTTCCAGCGAGTAGAGGAAGAACGGCATCCGCTGCTTGATCATGAAGGGGTCGAAGGGCAGGTCCCCGCGCATGTGCGTGCGGTCGTGGATGATGTCCCACATCACGAAGGTCTGCTCGGTCAGCGCCTGGTCGTCGAGCATGCGCGCGGCGGCGTCCGGGAGGTCGAGCTTGGTGATCTCCGCCGCCGCCCGCGTGACGCGACGGTAGCGGGCGGCCTCCCGGTCCTGGAAGATCGCCCCCCAGGTGAAGGTCGGGACCTCGCGCATCGCCACCGTCTCGGGGAACAGCACGGCGGAGTTCGTGTCGTATCCGGGCGTGAAGTCGATCAGGCGCAGCGAGACGAACAGACGGTTGGAGTACTCGGTCTCGAGGCGCGCGATGAACTCGGGCCAGATCACCTCGACGAGGAGGGCCTCCACGTGCCGGTCGCGCGAGCCGTTCTGCGTGTACATCGGGAAGACGACGAGGTGGCGCATCCCGTCGACCCGGTGCTCCTGCGGCTGGAACGCCTGCAGCGAGTCGAGGAAGTCCGGGACGCCGAAGCCCCCGTCGCGCCAGCGGACGAAGTCGACGATGGATGCCGCGAGATAGCGGTCGTCGTGGGGGAAGAGCGGCGTGAGCGCGCTCACCGCGCGCACGATGTCGTCGACGAGGGCGACGGCGCGGGGGTGGTCCGCCGCGTCGGGGACGGATCCGTCTTGGGCCTGGATCTGCTGCAGCTGCGTGGCTGCGGTCTTGAGGGTGGTCCAGGCGGGCGTGTGCTCCGCCTCCGCCGCCGTGCGGCCGCTGACGAGATCGTCGAGGGGAAGAGCGGGCGTCGTGATCGTCATAGCAGCCTCCGGTCGGCGATCCTGTGATCAAGCCGTAAGAATTACGGCAACACGGCGATGCTAACGGAAAACTTACGTGGACCGCCAGGTGGGGAGGGAGGCGACTGCTAGCCTCACCGCATGACTGACGTCCCCGGTCGCGTCCCTCGCCTCGACGACGCCGTCGACGCCGCGATCGTCCGCGAGATCTCGCTCGACGCGCGCGCGACGCTGGCGCACATCTCGGAACGCGTCGGGCTGTCCGTGTCGGCGACGCAGTCCCGCCTCCGGCGCCTCGAGGCGCGGGGCGTGGTCCGCGGCTACCGGCCCGTCCTCGACGCCGAGGCGCTCGGGCGCCCGCTGGCGGCGTTCGTGGAGATCACGCCTCTCGACCCGGCGCAGCCCGACAACGCGCCCGAGCTCCTGGCCCACCTGTCCGCGATCGAGGCCTGCCACTCGATCGCCGGCGAGGCCGCTTACATGCTCTTCGTCCGCGTCGCGACCCCGCGCGACTTGGAGGACCTCATCCGCGACATCCGCGCCGCCGCGCAGGTGAACACCCGGACCACGGTCGTTCTGCAGACCTTCTTCGAGGCTCGTCCGATCGAGCCCGCCGACTTCCCGGCCTGACGGTGCGACCCGGTGGCATCCGTCCTCCGGTGACCGCGGATACATCGGTGGGCGGATGCCCGACGGAGACGGCCCGCGTAGCGTTGCGGTGATGTGGGAACTCCGTTCGCTCCGCCGGTATCAGGTGATCACCGACCTCAGTGTCGCCGGGGTGTTCGGCGCGCTCATGCTCGCCGTGGAGCTCTCGACGAGGGTCTGGCCCGTCGACGCCGTCTCGGCCGTCCTCCTCGTCATGGCCATGAGCGCTGCCCTCGCAGTGCGTCGCCTGCAGCCGGGCGTCGCGCTCACGCTGGCATGGGTCGGGGCCGTCCTGCAGATGGTGTTCGGCCGCCAGCCGTCGCCGACGGACGTCGCCATCTTCGCCGTCCTCTACACCGCCGCCGCCTACGGCACACGCCGCGTCTTCTGGGCGGGCTTCGCGTCCTCCCTGGTGGGTGCGGTGGTGATCGCGGTCTACCTGGTGGTCCTCGGTCGGGGCCAGGAGGAGCTCCTGCAGCCGAGCGTCCTCTTCTCGATCGTCGCGATCCTCCTGGCCGCGGCGTTCGCGCTCGTCCTCGCGTGGGTGACCGGTGCGCTCGCCCGGACAGCCATGCGCGCGGCGGCGACGAGCCGGGCGCAGCGCCTGGCCGAGGCCGAGACGATCGCCGAGCAGGAGCGCGTGCGCATCGCGCGCGACATGCACGACGTCGTCGCCCACTCCCTGGCGGTCGTGATCGCGCAGGCGGACGGCGCGCGCTACGCCGCCGCCGCCGACCCGCAGGCGGCGACGAGCGCATTGGCGACCATCTCCTCGACCGCGCGGGCGGCACTGACGGACGTGCGTCAGCTGCTGACGCAGTTGCGGCACAGCCAAGCGGACGGTCCGCAGCCCACCCTCGCCGACCTCGAGACGTTGTATGCGCAGGTGCGTGCGGCGGGAGTCGCCCTCACCGTGGACATCGACCCGGCGCCGCCGGGGGAGCCTCCCGCAGCGATCCAGCTCGCCGTGTTCCGCATCCTGCAGGAGGCTCTGACCAACGCACTGCGGCACGGGACGGATCGGCGGGTGGACGTCCATCTCGGATGGCTGCCCGACCGCGTCGAGCTCTCCGTCCGCAACGCCCGCGGCGAGACGGCCGCCGTCCCCTCGGCCCCCGGTGGGCACGGGCTCATCGGGATGCGCGAACGCGCGCAGCTCGTCGGCGGCACCTTCGCCGCGGAAGTCGACGGGCCGTGGTTCGTCGTCCGGGCCACGATGCCGATCGGCGCGCCCGCGTGACCCGGTCCCGCCGCATCCGGGAGAGTGGATGCCACCCCCTCCACCCCCGCCGAAAGGACTGGTTCGCATGACCGAGCCCATCCGCGTCGTCCTCGTCGACGACCAGGCTCTCTTCCGCGCGGGGATCCGCATGGTGATCGACTCCCAGCCCGACCTCACCGTCGTCGGCGAGGCCGCGGACGGCCGGGAGGGGATCGAGGTCGTGCGGACGACGCGTCCGGACGTCGTCCTCATGGACGTGCGGATGCCGGTGATGGACGGACTGGCGGCCACGGCGGAGATCCTGCACCAGCCGGAGCCGCCCCGTGTCGTGGTGCTGACGACGTTCGATCTCGACGAGGCCGCGGCGCGCGCGATCCAGCAGGGCGCGAGCGGGTTCCTCCTGAAGGACTCCGAACCGGAGTCGCTGCTGTCGGCCGTCCGCACCGTGCACGCGGGGTCGGCGGTCATCGCCGCCTCGGCGACCCGCGAGCTGTTCGCCCACATCGCCGACGCCGGGACGGCGCGTCCGGTGCCGCCGACGTGGAACGACCTCACCGAGCGCGAACGCGAGATCTTCGCGCTCGCCGCGCAGGGTCTGAGCAACAGCGAGATCGCCGAGCGGGAGTTCCTGTCGGAGGCGACGGTGAAGACCCACATCAGCCGCGTGCTGACGAAGCTGTCGTTGCGGGACCGCGTCCAGCTCGTCGTGTTCGCGTACGAGCACGGCCTGGCCTGACATCCGCCGCCGGGAGGACGGGCGTACCTCCTCCGGCGGACGCGGCGCGACACCGACGGTCAATAGCGTCGGTCGTATGGATGCCGCTCCCCCCGTTCCCACCCGTTCGCCCTCCCCGCTTCCGGCGGCGCCCCTCCCGGCGGCGCGCCGTCGCCGCTCGTGGGCGCGGCCGCGGGACACGGGCGCGAGTGTGCTCGTCTCGGCCCTCTCCAGTGCGTTCGGTGTCGTCCTCCTCGCGGCGACGGGTTTCATCGGGGACCTTCTGGCGTCGGCGGACTACCTGCAGGGCCGGGAGAGCGTCGTCGTGATCATCGCGATCCTGTCGTGGCTGCTCCTCGGTGTCGCGGTCTTCGTGGCGTCCATCGTGACCGCGACGACGTTCGCGGCCGTCGTCGCCGGGCGGGTCCGCGGCATCGCCCTCCTCCGGCTGCTCGGGGCGAGCGCGGGAGCGCAGCGCTCCGCCGTCGCCCGCGACGGGTTGTGGGCGGGGGCGTTCGGCGCTGTCATCGGGTTCGTCCTCGGGATCGCGCTCTCCGGCGGCGGCATCGCCGCGGCCGTCGCCGTCCTCGACCTGACGGTGACGATGCCGTACGCCGGTCTGCTGAGCCCGGTCGTCCTCGTCCCGCCCGTGGCCGTCGCCCTCACGACGTGGGGCTCCGCCTGGGCCGGCTCGGCACGCGTCCTACGGGTGTCTCCATTGGAGGCGCTCGCCGCATCGGGCGACCGGTCCCGGTCCGAGATCACCCGTCGCACCTCGCGGAACGTCGTGGCGATCTGCTTGCTCGTCCTCGGGTTCGGCGTGCTCGCGCTCGGGGTTCTCGCGGGTCTGGTGACGCCGCTCGGCGTGGTCCCGGCGTTCGTGGGCGGCCTCGTCTCGTTCGTGGGGGTGGCGCTCGCGGCGCCCCTGTTCATGCCGCCGGTCCTGCGGCTGGTCGGGCGGGCGTTCGGGCGATCCGCCGTCGCCCGTCTGGCCGCGGAGAACGCGATGCGTCATCCGGAGCGGGCGAGCCGCATGACGATCGGCGTCGTCCTGGGCGTGACGCTGGTGACGATGTTCGCCGCGGGTCTCGCTTCCGCGCGGACGGTCCTCGTGACCTCCGCCGGCGAACCGGACCCGGAGTTCCTGCGCATCCTCGAGTCGTTCTCGTCCGTGATGATGCTGTTGACGGCGGTGTCGGCGCTGATCGCCGCCGTGGGGCTGGTCAACCTCCTGACGCTGGGGGTGGTCCAGCGTCGCCGCGAGTTCGGCCTGCTGCGGGCGCTCGGGCTGTCGACGCGGCAGATCCGCGCGGTCGTCCTGATCGAGGCCGCTCACCTGACCCTCACCGCTCTCGTCGTGGGACTCGTGCTGGGCATCGTCTACGGCTGGGCGGGAGCGCAGTCCGTGCTCGGATCGGTGGGGGTGCCGCCGTCCTACGAGTCGCCCACGTTCGTGCTCCCGGCGGTTCCCGTCGCCACCGTCCTCGTCGTGGTGGCGGTCACGGCCGTGCTGACGCTCGTATCGGCGGTGGTCCCGACGCGCCACGCCACGTCCGTGACCCCCGTCGAGGCGCTCGCCGACGCCTGAGCCCACGGCGGTTCAGAACGCACTGCCGGGCCACGCCCCCTCGGGCAGGACGAAGCAGGGAGAGTACGAAGTGACCTCCAGGCTGGTGGCGGCCTTGTTCTCGTCGACGAGGTAGTCCTCGCCGAACGCGCCGATGATCTGCAGCCGTGGAGATCCGTCATCGTGAGTGGATTCTCTGATCTCATACTGTCCGCGGCTGCGGAACTCCGCCGCGATCTGATCGAGCACGGTCCGGATGTCGACCGGGGCGCTGTAGGTGACACGGAAGTAGCCCATCCATTTGTAGCTGCCCTTCTCGCGGCACGACCACAGATAACCCTTCTCGTTGTGCTCCGTTGCGCGGACGGCCTCCGGAGGCACGAACGCCGCGATCTCTCGCTCTGTCTTCTGCGTCTGCCGCTTGGCTTGCTCGAGCGTCAGCTCGGAGGTGACGCTGTTGTAGTAAGGGCTGCATGCGGCCACCAGAAGCAGACTCGAGGCGACCACCGTCGCGCCGAACACACGCCTCATCGATCGTGCAGCTCTCTTTGCAGCAATTGGAGGACGTCCTCGTTCTCCGGGGCGTCGCTCGCGATGAGGTTGTGATTCTCCAGCAGGTGGGTGGTGCCCTCGAACGGCACCGGCGCCGGCGGCGGGTAGAGCCCCGGCTTGCCGGGGACCGGTATGGAGATCCTGAAGTCGCCGTCCCGGCTGAACACGTGCGACGTGAACGCCGACTCGTTGGTCGGGATCTTTCCGTTCCAGATCAGCCCGGTCTGCTGACCGATGGTGAGCAGGTCGGTGTACGCCCAGTGGTGGTACACGGTCCCCTCCTGAGGGTGCCACTGCGTCGGCATCCCGGCCCCCGCCAGGGAATGCACCTGATCGAACCGTGCGCCCGCCACCTCGGCGGAGGTGAGCGCGGCCAGACCCCACGAGTGTCCGATGGCGTCCTTCTGCGCGGCGGCGATGACGGGAGAGCTCGCATCGATCTCTCTCTGGAACCGGGCGATATCGGATCCCTTCTCGAGGGCCGTCGGCTCGTCGGCTGCCTCGAGGATGCGCCAGTAGTCCGCGTCGCCGTCACCCTCGCCCGGGAAGACGCCCTCCTTCCACACGAAGGTGACGATGTCGCCACCCGTCGCCAGCCGCCGGCCGACCTGCTGCACGGCGCCGGTGTGGAAGTCCGCCAGCCCGGTGAAGGTACCGGGGACGTACGTGACGACGTCGGTGGTCGCCTCGCTGAGAGTGCCCATCATCTCGATCACGCTGCGGTTCTCGGGCTCGTACAGGTACAACTGCACCTCTCCCGCCCGCGCCCGCTCGAGGTAGTCCCGCTCCCTCCGCAGGGCGTCGATATCGGCCCGCCAGTCGTCCGGACCGCGATGCGGCACCCGCCGGAGGTCGGGGGAGGCGTGACGATCGATGCGGGCCTGGAGCCGGGCGACCTCCGCGTCGATGTCCGCGATGCGTGCGGCCGCCTTCTCGCGATTCGCGCGCACACGGGCCTCGACGGGTGCTCCGGGAAGCGAGCCGACGATCGCGGGGGCCCCGACGGTGAGGGCGGCTACAGCCTCCGGATCAGCCGCGGCGCGCGCCGCCCACCAGGCCGCGATGCGCTCGGGGTCCACCTCTCGAGAGCCGAACAGTCGCATCCAGTCCGGATGTGCGGCGAGGAGCTCTCGCATCCCGTCCGGAGGGAGGGATGCCAAGGCGTCCAGGATGCTCTCGGCGACGTCATTCGTGAGGCGGGCGTGCTGTGCGACTGCCGTCGAAGGAGACGCCGGCCCGGCGTCGTGGGCACTGTCGAAGGTGAATGGCGGGTCCTCGATCCTGGACAGATCGGACCGGGCCTCGTCGACGGCGGTGTCGATGGACTGCTGAACCGCGACGCAGCCGGCGAGCAGCTCGATGTTGCGCTCTCGCTCGCCGGGGGTCCAGGGAAACTCCTCGATCTCGCCGCTGCGCCGAGCGGCCTGTCGAGCGAAGTCGGCGACCTCCTCGCGAAGCAGTAACGCCGTCCCCTGCGCCGAGGCGAGGGTCTCGGCCAGGCGGTCGAGCACGTCGGCGACCGTTGTGAAGGTCAGGGCGACCTCCGCGACGGCTTCCGTCGCCGGGGTCATTCGGACGAGGAGGTCCGCAGCCTCCGGGGCGTCGTAGTCGCCGGTGAGCCCGGCCCACGTCGAGACCAGTTCGTCGTTCGCTTCGTCGGCCTCGGTCGCGCTGCCCCGCAGCTTCGCGGCCTCAGTGCTCAGCACGAGGGGGTCGATGCGCACCTGCGGCACGTCCTCGGTGCCGACCACCCTCACCAGGCCCGCCCCGCCGCAGCCGCCGTCGACCCGGCCATCTCGTCGTCCGCGGAGACGTACGCCACGAGGACCCGCCCCGCCGCGGCCAGGACGTCGCTCGCCCTGGCCACCCCACCCCGGGCGGCGGTGATCCGCGACGAGGTCACGCGCGACAGCGCGGACGCCAGGTCGCGTTCGCCGGACACCGTGGCATCCAGCGCATCGACGTGACGACGTGCGGCCTGCATCGCCTGCCCGATCCTGTCGACGAGGACGGCGACCGCCCCCGTCGTCGCGACGAAACCCGCCACATCGATCCGATAGACGCCCCTCATGGCGCCCTACGGTAGGGAGGCCGCCCGCACCGTGTCACGGGAACCGACGGCCATTTCACCCGGGCGAAGTTCAGCCGCCGGCGGTGGTCGCCCGCGGTTTCATCCCCCGTCCGCGCGCGGCGAGAGAGGGCTCATCCGCGCGCGAGCCGCACCTCGTGCAAGGTCGCGCCCCAGCGCGCGTCGTCCCGGGTGGCGCCGTCCGGCTCGAAGCCGTGCTTCGCGTAGAACGCCAGCGCCCGGGGGTTGTCGGCGAGGACCCAGAGCGTCGCCGGCCGGTCGTCGAGGGCGGCATCCATCAAGGCCTTCCCGGTCCCGGTGCCGTACTCGGCCTGCAGGACGTAGAGGGCCCACAGCTCCTCGTCGGCCGTCGAACGGTCGGGGTCCCGGCACGGTCCTGCCGAGGCGAAGCCGACCACGGACCGCCCGCGGACGGCGACCCACGTCTGACCGCCGGGCTGCCCGCCGGGCGGCATCTCACCGCGGAGGCGGGCCGCCCAGCGGCGGCTCGAGGAGGTCCGGTCGAGCCGGGTCAGCAGCGAGTCGGGCACACGTCCCGTATACGCCTCGTGCCAGCTCTGGACGTGGACGCGCGCGATCCCGGGACCGTCATCGGGGACGGCCGGGCGTACGCTGACGTCGTTCACTCCGGCGATTCGTCCGCGGGCTCCGGGTCGTGGGCCCAGGTCGGGGCGAGCGCGCGGATGCGGGCCGCCCGCCATTGCCAGGTGGCCCAGAGCATCGGCCAGAGCGCCGGTGCCGCCGCGCCACCGATGGTCAACCGCTCCCGCCACAGCGTCCTACCGGGCTCGCCGGGGGCTGCGGAGACGGCCATCTGGTGGTCCCAGACGTCCAAGGCGGCGAGGGGGCCGGTCAACGGCACGCCCCAGTCCCGGAACACGCGGACCCGGCCGTTGCCGTCCTCGGTCTCGCGGTCCGCCACCGAGATGAGCTGCCGCCCCACCGGGAGGACGCCGGCGACGCTCATCTGCACCGGCACGTCGTCGCCGGAGGAGAACGACGTCGGCATGTCCCCGAGCGCGTCCACGCTCATCAGCGGCCCGTAGAGCTCCGCGACGGCACGCGGCGAGTGGAGGGCGCGCCAGGCGGCATCCACGTCGCAGTCGACGACGAACTTCAGCAAGATCCGCATATCCGCATCCTGCCGAAGGCGTCGGAGAATCCCGGATGCCTTGACGCCCGGGCCCCGGGTGGGGGAGGGTCTCGCCGTGTTACGCGGGATGGCCGACGACACGGCGACGGAGGCCGCCGTCGCCGTAGGCTCGGAGGATGTCCGCTGACCACCGCCCCCACGCGCAGGCCGACTACCAGGTGAGACTCGACTGGGGACAGGACGGCCTCGACCGGCTCGCGCCGGCGCACGTCGTGGTCGTCGTCGACGTCCTCGGTCTGACCGGCGCCGCGCTCGCCGCCGCCGAGCGCGGGGAGACGCTCGCGACGGACGACGGTACATCCTCCGCCGTCGCGCTCGCCGCCGCCGAGCGCGGCGCGCACGTCGTCGTCGGCGGCGTCCGGAACGCGGCCGCCGTCGCGGACCACATCCTCGAGGTCCAGCGCGCCCGCGGGGAGCGGACGAGCATCGCCCTGCTCCCGGTCGGCTCGTCGGAGGCGACCGCCTCCCGTTTCGCCGTCGAGGACCTGCTCGGCGCCGGCGCCGTGATCGCGGCGCTGGGCGACCTCGGCATCGACCACGGATCGCCTGACGCGGCGGTGGCGGGCGAAGGGTTCCGGGCGCTGCGCGGCGCGACGAAGCACCTCCTCACGGCCAGCGGCACCGGCCGGGCCCTGGCGGACCAGGGCCGGCGGGACGAGGTGCTCGCGGCGGCCGCGCGGGACGCGGCATCCCTCGTCCCCGTCCTGCGGGACGGCGTCTTCGGCGTCTGAGCTCAGCGCGGGGTCGCGGCGGCCAGGCGCACGGCCGGCGGGATCTCGCGACGCACCCAGGTGAAGGCGTACGCCGGGTCGAAGCGCGGCGCGCACAGCGCGCACGACGTGGGTCGTGTCGCTCGGCGATGCCGGTACGCCACATGCCCGTTGGGGCACGTGCCCACCCACGGGGCGAGCTCGGTCGCGGTCTCTCCTGCGTGGGTCGTGCCGCCGACGTACCCCAGGTCGGACGCCACCCGCTTCCACCGTGCCCCGTGCCCCGCCTGCGCGCCGGCCAGAGCGTGGGCCACCTCGTGCAGCAGGGTCTGGTGGTTCGTGTCGTCGTCGTACCGAGCGGCGAGGTACCGCGAGACGCTGATGCGCTTGCGGGTGTAGTCGCACAGGCCGGCGCGGCGCTTGGCGTTGTCGAAGCCGAACGTCCACGACGGATCGAGGTGGAGGCCGATCAGCGCCTCGGCCCACGTGCGCACGCGCTGCAGATCCGACATGTCAGGGAGGGTAGACGGGGGCTCCGACGTCAGCTGGCGACGACCTGGCGCGTGCGGCGACGATCGGCCGCATCGATGGCGAGGAGGATCGACTCGAGCTGCGCGTCGGTCGCCCCGGCGTTCTGCCGGAGGAACAGCGCGCGCTTGAAGTCCGCGCGCGCGCCGTCGTAGTCGCCCTCGTCGTAGTGGACCTTGCCCCGGTGCTGCAGCGCGAACGCGGCGATGCCGGCCCAATTCTGCCCCTCCGCCTCCTCGGCGCACATCGTGAGCTCCTGCTCGGCGGCGGCGTAGGCGCCCCGGCACTGCTGGATGGTCGCGTGCAGGATGCGGGCGCGCAGGAGGTCGCGGCGGGTGCCGGCCATGCGGGCGACGCGGACCGACTGCTCCGAGACGGTGAGGGCCTCGTCGAAGCGGTCGAGCACCTTCAGCAGCCAGACGCGCTCGAGCAGAGCGGGGAGGCTGCGCTGCGGGCCGATCTCCTCGAGACGCTCCGCACACTCGCGCGAGTCGGTGATCTCGCGCAGCGTGTCGGGGTCGTACCCGTGGATGTAGCTCACCGTCGCTCCTCTCGAATGGCCGATGCCTTCCAGTCTGCGTCGCGGTCGCGGCGGAGGCGACTCGCCACGCGGTCGTGCCGCCAACACGAGGGCGACGGATACCGGCGCGCGGTGGTCAGCGTTCGAAGATCGATGACGACGGCTTGGGCGAGGGCGTCGCGTCCGCGTCGGTGACGGGCCGCGCGCCGCGGACGAACTCGTCGATCTCGGGGCCCTGCGCCACCTTGGCGGGGTGCGGCCCGGCGGCCATGAGGCGGGGGAGCCACTCCACGGGCAGCGGCGCGGCCGACGCCGCGACCACGAGGTTCCCGAACCGTCGACCCTTGAGCACCTGCACCTCGGCCAGGACGACGACCTCGGGCAGCACCTCGCGCACCGTCGCGACCTGCCGGCGCGCGAAGGCGAGGCCCGGCCCGTCGGACACGTTCACGAGGAGCACGCCGTCGGGGGCGAGGAGGGATGCCGCCTCCCGGTAGAACTCCACCGTGGTCAGGTGCGCCGGGGTCTGCGCGCCCGAGTAGACGTCGCTGACGAGCAGGTCGACGGCGCCGACCAGGCCCGCCGGGAGTCGGGACAGCCCCGCACGCGCGTCGCCGATGCGCACGCGCACGGAGGCGCCGCGGGGGAGCGGGAGGTTCTCGCGGACGAGGTCCCAGAGCGCGGGCTCGAGCTCGACGACCTGCTGACGCGAGCCGGGCCGCGTCGCCTCGACGTACCGGGGGAGCGTCAGGGCGCCGGCCCCGAGGTGCACCGCGGTGAGCGGCTGCCCCGGCATCCTGAGCCGGTCGATGACCGCACCCATCCGGGCGACGTACTCGAAGTGCAGGTGAGTCGGGTCGTCGAGGTCCACATGCGACTGCGGGGTCCCGTCCACGACGAGCTCCCAGCCGGAGACGAATCCCGACGGCGCCAGCCGCGCGACCGCACCGTCGGACAGGCGCGCGGTCGGGGCGTCGTCCGGTTCCACACGCATTCTCGCCATGGCATCCACGCTAGGGCCTCGGGATGCCACGGCGTCGCCCTGCGCGCAGTGCTGCGTCCCACGGGTCCGGTGTGCGCGAAACGGTCAGAGCATCCGTCGTCGATCACGCAGGCTGCTGGAGCGTCGAAACACGATCGATACACGGGGGCAATGGGCAGGGCCCGTCCCGCCAGGTACGGTCGGGGGAACAGCAGATGGAGCGGCCACGACGTTGTGACACGCCGGCGAGCCCTCCCCCCTCCCCCAGGAAGGTGCACAGAAATGGCACGAACCCTCCGGCGTCGGCTCCTCGCGAGCGGCGCGGCGATCGCCATCGGCGCGATCGCGCTCTCGGGTTGTACGAGTCAGCGCGACGAGAACGGCGGCGGCGGTGACAGCGGCGGCGACGTCGACTCCACGTTCGTGTTCGGCGCCTCGGGCGACCCGTCCAGCCTGGACCCCGCGTTCGCCAGCGACGGCGAGTCGTTCCGCATCTCGCGTCAGATCTTCGAGGGCCTCGTGGGTGTCGAGCCCGGCACCGCCGACCCGGCGCCCGCGCTCGCCGAGAGCTGGGAGCAGTCCGAGGACGGGCTCTCCTACACCTTCGCCCTCAAGGAGGGCGTGACCTTCCACGACGGCAGCGAGTTCAACGCCGAGGCCGTCTGCTTCAACTTCGACCGGCAGAACAACTTCACCGGCATCGCGCAGTCCGAGAGCCTGTCCTACTACTGGGGCAAGATCATGCGCGGCTACGCCGACACCGGCACCTCCATCTACGGCGGCTGCGAGGCGTCCAGCCCGACCGAGGTGACCATCACGCTCACCGAGCCCTTCGCCGGCTTCATCCCCGCGCTGTCGCTCCCCGCGTTCGCCATCCAGAGCCCGACGGCCCTCGAGCAGTACGCGGCCGACGACGTGGGCGGCACCTCCGAGGCGCCGACCCTCAGCGAGTACGCCACCGCGCACCCGACCGGCACCGGTCCCTTCCGCTTCGACTCCTGGGAGCCCGGCGCCGAGGCCACGCTGTCGGCCTACGACGACTACTGGGGCGAGCAGGGTCAGGTGACCGAGATCATCTTCCGCGTGATCGGCGACACCACCGCCCGTCGTCAGGCGCTCGAGTCCGGCTCCATCGACGGCTACGACCTCGTCGCCCCCGCCGACCTCGGCGCCCTGGAAGACGCGGGCTACACCCTCGTCAACCGCGACCCGTTCAACATCCTCTACCTCGCGATGAACCAGGCCGACCCGGCGCTGGCCGACATCCGCGTGCGTCAGGCGATCGCCCACGCGATCGACAAGGAGCAGCTGATCAGCCAGGTCCTGCCCGAGGGCACGACCGTGGCATCCCAGTTCATGCCCGACAGCGTCATCGGCTTCAACCCTGACGTCACCGAGTACGAGTTCGACCAGGAGGGCGCCCGCGCGCTGCTGGCCGAGGCCGGCTTCACCGACGCGAACCCGCTGACCCTGACGTTCAACTACCCCGTGAACATCTCGCGTCCGTACATGCCGAACCCCGAGCAGATCTTCACGAACCTGCAGTCGCAGCTGTCGGCCGTGGGCATCGTGCTCAACCCGGTGTCGAACGAGTGGGGCGAGTACCTCGACCTCATCCAGGGCGGCAGCGACCACGGCATCCACCTCCTCGGCTGGACCGGCGACTACAACGACCCCGACAACTTCGTGGGCACGTTCTTCGGCGGCGCCTCGAACGAGTGGGGCTTCGACAACGCGGAGCTGTTCTCCGCGCTGACCTCGGCCCGCGGTCTCGCGACCGAGTCCGAGCAGGAGACCGCCTACCAGGCTGTGAACGAGCAGATCGCCCAGTTCCTGCCCGGCGTCCCGCTGGCCAACCCGACCCCGACGCTGGCGTTCGCCTCGCGCGTCGCGTCGTACCCGGCCAGCCCCGTGCAGGACGAGGTCTACAACCAGATCGAACTGACCGAGTGACCCGGATGCCGCGGGTCCGACGCCCTTTCGGCGCCGGGCCCGCGGTGTTCCGTGTCCACCCGCCCTCGACCTTGTGAGAATTCGTGCTCCGCACCATCGGCAGGCGCCTGCTCCTGCTCATCCCGACCCTGTTCGGTCTGTCCGTCCTCCTCTTCGCCTGGGTGCGCGCGCTCCCCGGCGGCCCTGCCGTCGCCCTCCTCGGTGAGCGGGCGACGCCCGAGGCGGTCGCCCGCATCAACGAGCTGTACGGCTTCAACGACCCGCTCTACATCCAGTACTTCACCTGGCTCGGGCGCCTGCTGCAGGGTGACTTCGGATCGTCCATCCAGACCGGCCGTCCCGTGCTCGAGGAGTTCGTCCGCCGGTTCCCGGCGACCCTCGAGCTGTCCATCGGCGCGCTGATCGTCGCCGTCGGCGTCGGCATCCCCCTCGGGTACTGGGCCGCGCGCCGGCACGGCAAGATCTGGGACCACACGGCCGTCGTGCTCAGCCTCATCGGCATCACGATCCCGGTGTTCTTCCTCGCGTTCATCCTGAAGTACGTCTTCGCGGTGCAGCTCGGGTGGCTCCCCTCCGACGGGCGACAGAACCCGCGCATCGATGCGACGCACTACTCGAACCTGTACGTCCTCGACGGTCTGATGACCGGAGAGTTCGACGCCGCGTGGGATGCGGTGCTGCACCTGATCCTCCCCGCGATCGCCCTGGGCACCATCCCCCTCGCGATCATCGTGCGCATCACCCGCGCGTCGGTGCTCGAAGTCCAGAACGCGGACTACGTCCGCACGGGTCGCGCGAAGGGCATCGGCCGCTCGACGCTCCGCAACCGCTTCATCCTGCGGAACGCCATGCTCCCGGTCATCACGACGGTCGGTCTGCAGGCAGGTCTGCTCATCGCCGGCGCAGTGCTCACCGAGACGGTGTTCGCGTTCCCCGGCATCGGGCAGTTCCTCGCGCGGGCCATCTTCACGCGCGACTTCCCCGTCCTGCAGGGGTTCATCATCTTCATCGCCATCGCCTACGCGCTGATCAACCTGTTGGTCGACCTGTCCTACAGCGTCATCGACCCGAGAGTGAGAGTCCAGTGAGCTCCGGCATCCTCCCTCCCGCCCCCAGCGGCGGTCCCGTCGACGACAACGCGGTGGTCGACTCGCAGCTCCTGGCCGCGCAGACGCGCGGCGGCTTCTGGCACGACGTGTTCCAGCGGCTGCGGCGCAGCCCCGTCGCCTGGATCGGCGCGGTCATCGTGCTGCTCTTCCTGCTCGTCGCCGCCCTCGCCCCGCTGCTGGCGCCGTATCCGGCCGAGTCGCTGCCGGGCCAGCGCTTCATCACGCCCACCGACATCCCCGGCCCGGGCGAGCTCGCCGAGTTCCCCCTCGGTCTGGACCGCTTCGGCGGCGACGTGCTGTCCAAGCTCATCTGGGGCGCGCAGGCGTCGCTGCTCATCGGCGTGGTCTCGACGGCGCTGGGCCTGGCCGGGGGCATGTTCCTCGGACTGCTGGCCGGCATGTTCGGCGGCTGGGTCGACGCGATCGTCATGCGGTTCGTCGACATCCTGCTGTCGGTGCCGAACCTCCTGCTCGCGGTGTCGATCGCGGCGGTGCTCGGCCAGAGCCAGCTCGCCGTCATGATCGCGATCGGCGCGTCGCAGGTCCCGGTGTTCGCGCGCCTCCTGCGCGCGTCGATGCTGCAGCAGCGCGGCGCGGACTACGTGCTCTCCGCGCAGACGCTCGGTCTCAGCCGGCGGACGATCACCATGACCCACGTCCTGCCCAACAGCGTCGGTCCGGTCATCGTGCAGGGGACGCTGACCCTCGCCACAGCCGTCATCGACGCCGCGGCCCTGTCGTTCCTGGGCCTCGGCGGCGGCCTGCCGCAGACGGCCGAGTGGGGGCGCATGCTGACGTACGCGCAGGCGGAGCTGGCGATCGCGCCGTGGCTGGCCTTCCTCCCGGGCATCTGCATCGCGGTGACCGCGCTGGGCTTCACCCTGCTCGGCGAGTCGCTGCGCGAGGCGATGGACCCCCGCACGCGCGCCCGCTGACCTCCGGACGGCACGGGCCCCGCGGACCCGTGCCGTCCAGCGCCGGGGCCCCCGTCACGCCGGCCGGGACAGGGGCGCCGCGAAGAACTCCCGCTCGAGCTCCATCGACCGGTGGTACGCCCGGGCCATCGCGGCCCGGTCGGACGGAGCGACGGCGCGGGCCGCGGCATCCACGATCCGGGCGGCCTCGTCCGCCGACGCGGCGAAGCCCTCGTCGCCGTACGCGGTCAGCCAGTCGGCGTAGGGGTGGTCCGGGCCGAAGGTCCCGCGCCATCGCGCGCCGACGTCGGCGTACAGCACGAAGCAGGGCAGCACGGCGGCGACGAGCGCCGGGTAGGAGCCGCACGCCGACACCGCGTGCAGATGGTCCGTGTACGCCACGGTGGCGGGGGCCGGGGAGAGACCGTCCGCCGTGACATGCGACTGATGCAGCGCGGCCTCCTCGACCAGGCACTGCACGGACGCCGTCGCCCAGAACCGCTGCTCCGCGGGGGTCGGGGCCAGCGCCGCGGCGCGGGAGAGCACGCGGGCGTAGTGGCGGAGATAGAGCAGGTCCTGCTCCAGGTACCACCCGAAGGCGGCGCGGTCGAGCCCGCCGGAGCCGAGGTCCCGCACGAACGCGCACGCGTCCACCTCGGCGCGGACCGCGGCGGCGTCGGCCCAGACCTCGGCGCTCCAGGGGCGGCCCGTGTCGAGGTGCGGACGCAGCTCGTGCAGGTGGTCGATCGGCCCGTTCCCGCGGCCGACGTGCAGCGCCTCCGCGTTCTCGAGCGCCCCGGTCAGCCACTCTTTGGCGCGGACGAGCGCGTCCAGAAGAGTCCGGCCGTCGCCGGCGAGGGTGGCCAGGGCCGACGACAGCGAGCATCCGGTGCCGTGCGTGTGACGAGTGTCGACGCGCCGGCCGGGGACGAGATGGATGCCGTCGGCGTCCACGAGCGCGTCGGGGCTCTCGTCGCCGCCGAGATGCCCGCCTTTCAGCAGGACGGCGGTGCCGGTCTCGCGGTGGAGGGCCTGCGCCTGCAGGACGGCGGTGTCCCAGTCCGCCGCGACGGGCGCGCCGACGAGCACCGCGAGCTCGGGGAGGTTCGGCGTGACGAGGTCGGCCCGACGGCAGAGACGCCGCACGGCGTCCTCGGCCTCCGCGTCGAGCAGGCGATCGCCGCTGGTGGCCACCATCACGGGGTCGAGGACGACGATCGGCGGGCGGACCTCGGCGAGCCACGCGTCGACGACCGCGACGACCGCCGGGGAGCCGAGCATGCCGATCTTCACGGCGTCGATCGCGACGTCGTCGCTGACGGCCCGCAGCTGCGCGGCCAGGAAGCCCGGCGGCGGGACGTGCACCTCGCGCACCCCCTGGGTGTTCTGCGCGACGAGCGCGGTCACCGCCGCCATCCCGTAGCCGCCGAAGGCGGCGATCGACTTCAGGTCCGCCTGGACCCCCGCCCCGCCGGTGGGGTCGGTGCCGGCGATGCTGAGGACGCGGGGCGACGAGCCGCGGGGGGAGTGGCCGGACGGGACGTCGGGGCGGCCGGGGCGGGCGATGTCCGCCGCGCTCACGACGCACCCGTCGGGGCGGCGAGCGGCGCGAGCTCGTCCGCGGCCGCGGCGCGGAGGCGCCGGACCACCGCTGCCGGGTCGTCGGCCCCGCTCACGAGCGACACGATAGCGACGCCGGCCGCCCCCGCGGCGCGCAGCGGGGCGACGTCGTCGACGCCGACGCCCCCGATGGCGACGCAGGCGAGGGGAGTGGATGCCGCCAGCGCGGCGAATCCGTCCACGCCCAGCGGTCGCGGGTGGTCGGGCTTGGTCGCGGTGGCGCGGATGACGCCCACGCCGAGATAGTCCACGGTGCCGGGCTCGAGGTCGCCCGCGGCCGCGAGATGGGCGAGGGTGTTCGCCGTCCAGCCGACGAGGGCGTCGGGGCCGAGCAGGACGCGCGCGACGTCGACGGGGAGGTCGCTCTGTCCCAGGTGCACCCCGTCGACACGGGAGCCGTTCGCCCGCGCGGCGAGGACGACGTCGACCCGGTCGTCCACGACGAAGGCCGCGCGCCCGGCGACGACGTCCGCGAGACGGCGGGTCCGGGCGTAGAGCTCGGCGCCGCCGACGAGCTTGTCCCGCAGCTGGACCACGCTCATGCCGGCGGAGACCGCCGCGTCGACGATGTCGCAGACGCGTGGGAAGGGCAGGCGCTGGTCGGTGACGAGATGCAGGGACAGGTCCCGGTCGCCGCTCATCGCGCCGCCTCCGCGATGTCGACCCGATCGGCGAGGTCGGCCGGCTCCACGCGGGCGAGCTCGTCGAGGAACGCGACGGCGAAGCTGCCCGGCCCGGACGCGGAGCGGGCCGCCCGCTCGGAGGCGACGGCCCACACGACGCTCGCGGCGACCGCCGCATCGAACGCCGGCGCGACGGCGAGCATCGCCGCCATGGTCGCTCCGAGTGCGCACCCGCCGCCGGTCACCCGGGTCAGCAGGGCGCTGCCGCCGGCGACGCGCGCCGTGCCCGTGGCATCCACGATCAGGTCCACCTCGCCCGAGACGGCGACGGTCCCGCCGGTCCGTTCGGCCAGCTCGCGGGCGGCGTCGCGTGCGGCCTCGGGGCTGTCGGTGGTGTCGACGCCGCGACCGCCCGCACCCGCTCCGGCGAGGGCGAGGATCTCGGATGCGTTCCCGCGGATGACCGCCGGTCGCGCGGCGAGCAGCTCGTGGGCGAGCGCGGTGCGGACCGGCAGCGCGCCCACCGCCACCGGGTCGAGCACCCACGGGGTCCCGGCCGCGACCGCCTCCCGGGCGGCATCCCGCTGCTCCCCGGTCGGTGTGCCGAGGTTGACGAGGAGGCCGTCCGCGACCCGCGCGAACACCCCCGCCTCACCGGGGATGTCGCACATGGCGGGGGAGGCGCCGAGGGCGAGCAGCGCGTTGGCGGTGAAGTTGGTCACCACCGCGTTCGTGATGCATTGCACCAGAGGGCCCGAGGCGCGGAGCGCGGACAGGGCCTCGACGGGGGTGGACGGAGACGACGACGTGCGAACGACCATTCGCGACATCCCTTCGCTAGTACGAACTAGATCAGGTTCGACGGGTGTGTTCTCAGCCCCGTGGGGCACCCCGTGTCACTGCCGGTGACGGTAGCACAGGCGGGCGACGCGTCCCGCGACGGGAACGCCGCGCGCGGGCGTCGACGCCGGTCAGCCGTTGATGCCGAGGAGGTCCAGCGGATGGGTGAGGCGCCACCACGGGGTCGGCGGCTCGATGTCGCCCGCCAGCTCGACCGCCACGGTGTCGCTGTCGAGCGGACCGACGACCGTCAGGGTCCCGACCGTCTCGCCCGAGAGGCGGGCCTCGCCGAGGTCGACGTCCGTCGACGCGTCCCCGGCGGCGCCGTTCCACAGCACGAGCGAGGCGTCCGCGGTCGACACCACGTCGGCCTCCTCGCCCCAGAGGGTGGACACGCGTCCCACGACCGTGCCCGCCGGCACCGACGTCTGCGGCTGCAGCTCCTGCTCCACCCGGTCGAACAGCGCCCGGCTCGCGGCGTTGCGGCTGTCCGGGCCGGGCTGCCCCAGGACGGCGGCGAACGCGCGCACGGTGGTGTCGCCGACGACGATGTCCTTCGCGCTCAGCAGGTTCCAGGCGTCGAGCGTGCCCGTCTTGACGCCGACGACGCCCGGGTCCGCCAGCAGCGGGTTGCCGTTGCGGACGAGTCCGGCGCCGGGGAGCTCGATCTGCTGCGTGCTCACGATGCCCGCGATCACGGGATTGGCCAGGGCCTTCTCGGCCAGTGGCACGAGCGCGCCGGGGCTCGCGCGGTTCTCGGCCTCGATCCCCGTCGGGTCGACGATCGTGATGCCCTCGATGTTCTGCTCCGAGAGGTAGGCGCTCGCGGCGTCGGCGAAGTCCGCGTCGGTGGGCCAGATGTCAGATGCCAGACGGTCGGCGTAGTTGTTGGCGGACCCGATCAGCATCCCCTCCAGCATCTGCAGCTGGGTCAGCGTGCCGTCGACCGGGACGTCGAGCGAGGACTCCCCGCGCGCCCGGTACTGCCAGTACGCGGCGCTGTCGGCGGCCGTGAACGCGTAGTCGCGGCCCTGCTCGCCGGGAGCGAGCGGCTGGCGGTCGAGCACCAGCAGCGCGGTGACCACCTTGGTGATGCTCGCGATCGAGGCGGCCTCGCCCGAGGAGGCGGGGACACCGGGGATGCCGCTGACCGACAGCGCCGCGGACCCCTCGGCGGGCCACGCGGGGGAGGCCTCGGGTGCGGCGTTCGTCTCGACCGCGACGGACTGCGCCGTGGGGGCGACGTTGGTCAACGGCCAGAGCAGCGTCACCGCCGCGTAGACGCCGATGACGAGGAGGAGGAAGACCGTCGGGATGACGGCGGTCGGACGCAGGCCGCGGCGCCGGGGCCGGCGGGCGAGGAGGTCCTCCGGGCGGGCCACCTTCCAGCCGCCCTCGAGCTGCAGGACCGGTTCGGCCCGCGGGGCTCCGGCGGCGACGGGGTCCACCCACTGAAGGGCGGGGTAGCCGCCGGAGGATGCCGCGGCGGGTGCCGGCGCCGGTGCGGCGGCGGGCACGGGCTCAGCGGCGGGCGCAGGCTCGGCGGCGGGCGCGGGCTCCGGCTCGAGCGCGGACTCCGGTGCGGCGGCGGGCGCGGGCTCAGCGGCGGGCGCGGACTCAGCGGCGGGCGCCGGCTCCGGCTCGAGCGTGGGCTCCGGTGCGGCGGTGGGCGCGGGCTCGGCGGCGGGCGCGGACTCAGCGGGGGGCTCCGGCGTGACGGCCGGCCTGGGCTCGGCGGCGGTCACCTCGGGCTCCGGCGCCGCGGGGGTGGCATCCCTCCCGTCCTGCGCGGACGGCGTCGAGACGGTCGCGATCACGCCGGTCGGCAGACCCGTCCGGCCCCGGAGTTCGCGCCGGGTGGTCGGGCTCTGCTCGTGCACCCGCCCACGCTACCCCGGCCCGCCTCCTATACTCATGAGCACAACCACGGGAGTCCGGTGAGCCGGGCTGAGAGGAAGCGAATCCACGCTTCGACCGTCGAACCTGATCCGGATCATGCCGGCGCAGGGAGGAGCCTTCATGCACACGTCCACGTCTGCCCCCGCGAGCCGCTCGGCCGTCGCCGCCCCGGATCGCTTCCGCTGGCGGGTCGTCGACATCGTCGTCGCCGCCGTCCTCGGCGTGGCCCTCGGCCTCGTCTTCTGGGGCTGGAACACCGTCGGGTACGCCTGGTTCACCGCCATGGACGGACTCACCCCGGGACTCGGCGGCATCGCCGTGGGCATCTGGCTCCTCGGCGGCGTCGTCGGCGGTCTCGTCATCCGCAAGCCCGGTGCGGCCCTGCTCGTCGAGCTGATCGCGGCCGTGGTGTCCGCCCTCATCGGCAACGTCTGGGGCATCAGCACGATCTTCTCGGGCCTGGCCCAGGGGCTCGGAGCCGAGCTCGTCTTCCTCGCGTTCCTGTACCTCCGCTTCACCCTGCCGGTCGCGATGCTCTCGGGCGTCGGTGCGGCCGTGGCGGCGTGGCTGCTGGAGTTCTTCGTCTACGGCAACATCGTCAAGACGGTCGAGTTCAACCTCATCTACCTCGCGACCCTCGTCGTGTCCGGCGCGCTGCTGGCCGGTCTCGTCGGCTGGCTGCTCGTGCGGGCGCTCGCCGCGACGGGGGCGCTCAGCCGCTTCGCCGCCGGGCGGGAACACCGCCGCGACGTCTGATGGCGGGCCCCGCGCGCGTCGACGTCGAGGGCTGGGGCTGGCGCTACGCGGGCCGGCGGCTGCCCGCGACGCGCGACGTCGACCTCGTCATCGAACCGGGTGAGCGCGTCCTCCTGCTGGGGGCGTCCGGTGCCGGCAAGTCCACGCTGCTCGCGGGGCTGGCGGGACTCCTCGGCGACAGCGACGAGGGGGAGGCGACCGGCCGGGTCCTCGTCGACGGCGCACCCCCGGAGGGGCAGCGCGGGCGGATCGGCCTCGTCCTGCAGGACCCGGAGTCCGGTGTGGTGCTGTCGCAGGTGGGGGACGACGTCGCCTTCGGATGCGAGAACCTCGGGGTGCCCGCGGCCGAGATCCCGGCGCGGGTCGCGGAGGCCGTGGCATCCGTCGGTCTGGACGTGCCGCTGAACCGTCCGACGAAGGCCCTCTCCGGCGGGCAGAAGCAGCGCCTCGCCCTCGCCGGCGTGCTCGCGATGCGACCGGGGCTGCTGCTGCTGGACGAGCCGACCGCCAACCTCGACCCGGACGGCGTCGCCGAGGTGCGCGCCAGCGTCGAACGGGTCGTGGCGCGCGGAGAGACGACGCTCGTGCTCATCGAGCACCGCACGGAGGTGTGGGCGGACCTCGTCACGCGCGTCATCGTGCTCGCGCCCGGCGGCGGCCTCCTCGCGGACGGCGAGCCCGCCCGGGTGTTCGCCACCCACGGCGACGACCTCGCCGCGGCGGGGGTGTGGGTGCCCGGGCGTCCCGTGGACCTCCCGATCCTGCCGCCGCTTCCCGGGGGGAGGGATGCCGCCCTGTCGGCGTCGGCGCTCGCCATCGGGCGCGAGCGGCGCACGGTCGTGGCATCCGGTCTCGACCTCGCCGTCCCGGCCGGTGCGGGGACCGTGGTGACCGGCCCCAACGGCGCGGGCAAGTCGACCCTGGCGCTCACCCTCGCGGGACTCCTGCCCGAGCTGGCGGGGGAGGTCGTGGCATCCGCGGACCTCGCCGCGCGCGGCATCCGCAGGCCCGCCCGCTGGCGGTCGACCGAGCTGCTGACCCGCATCGGCACGGTGTTCCAGGAGCCGGAGCACCAGTTCCTGGCATCGACGCTGCGCGACGAGCTGGCCGTCGGGCCGAAGGCGCTGCGGATGTCGGCGCCGCAGATCGATGCCGTCGTCGACGAGCTGCTCGAGCGGCTCGACCTCGCCCCTCTCGGCCTGGCGAACCCGTTCACTCTCTCGGGCGGGCAGAAGCGGCGCCTGTCGGTGGCGACGGTGCTCGCCTCGTCACCGGCGGTGATCGTCCTCGACGAGCCCACCTTCGGGCAGGACCGCCGCGGATGGCGTGAGATCGTCGCGCTGCTGCAGCGGGAGATCGCGCACGGTCGGACCGTCGTCGCCGTCACGCACGACGCCGACGTGGTGCGCCATGTCGGTCAGCATCGCGTCGCGATGGGGGCCGCGGCATGAGCGCGACGCTCGCCCGCTCGGCCGCCGCGACATCGAACGGGGGCGGATGGCTCGCGGGGGTGAACCCCGTGACGAAGATCGTCGTCGCGCTCGTGCTGTCGGTGCCGCTGTTCGCCTCGATCGACGTCGTCAGCGCGGCGGTCGCGATCGTCCTCCAGCTGCTCGCGGTCCCCCTGACCGGGCTGTCGTACGCGACGGTGGCGAAGCGCCTGCTGCCGGTCGCCCTGTTCGCTCCGGTGGCCGGCCTGAGCATGCTGCTCTACGCCGATCCCGGCGGGCGCGTGTACTGGTCGTTCTGGTACGCCACGATCAGCGACGACTCCATCTCGCTGGCGGTGGCCGTGCTTCTACGCGTCTTCGCACTCGCCCTGCCCACCATCCTGCTGTTCGGGCGGACCGACCCGACGGAACTGGCCGACGCGCTCGCGCAGGTCGCAAAGCTGCCCAGCCGTTTCGTGCTCGGCGTGCTCGCGGGAGCGCGGACGGTCGGACTGTTCGTCGACGACTGGCGCAGCATGGCGCTCGCCCGCCGCGCCCGGGGTCTCGGCGACCGGGGCGCGGTGCGCCGGTTCTTCTCCATGGCGTTCGTCCTGCTGGTCTTCGCGGTGCGCCGGGGGACGCGGCTCGCGACGGCGATGGAGGCCCGCGGCTTCGGTGCCGACATCGAGCGCACGTGGGCGAGGCCCTCGCGGCTGCACCCGCGCGACGCCGTCGCGCTCGTCGGCGCGGTCGTGATCATCGCCGGGGCGCTGACCGCCGCGGTGGCGGCGGGGACGTTCCGCTTCATCTGGGCGTGAGCCGGTGCGGTTCCGCCGCGTCCGTCCGGCGACGGGATGCCGGATCCCCCCCCCTCCCGTACCCTGATGCGGTGGGGAGAGGAATCGCGCGCATCGTGACCGGGGTCGCGGTGATCGTCGTCCTGCTCGTCACGTACGCCGGCCGGATCACCGTGGGGGATGCGAACCCCTTCGACTACTTCGGCTACTTCACGAACCAGACGAGCCTGTGGGCGGCGGCGGTCATGATCGTCTCCGGCATCCGGGCGGTCCGCGGTCGGCCCGGGATGCGGTGGCTCACCGCGGCGCAGGCCGTTTCGGCAGCATGCCTGCTCATCGTCGCCGTCGTGTACAACGTTCTCGTCCCGGGGACGGGGACGGCCCCCGTGTGGGTGAGCGTGCTGCTCCACGGGGTCTTCCCCGTGCTCTTCCTGCTCGACCTGCTGTCCGCTCCGGATCGGAGGCCGCTGCCGTGGCGTTGGCTGTGGATGGTGCTGCCGTATCCGCTGCTGTGGATGGCGGTCGTGCTCGTGCGGGGCGCCACCGACGGGTGGGTGCCGTACGGCTTCCTGCTGCCGGAGCGGGGGGTGGCATCCCTCCTCGCCCACGTCGGCGGTCTGCTCGCTTCGCTGGTCGTGGCCGGCGCCCTGACATGGGCGATGACGCGCCTGCCGCGGCGCGGAGGCAGGCGGGACGCGCCCGCGCGCGGAGCCGTCTAGAGGACGCGCTCGAAGCAGAGCGAGCGCGGCATCGTCTCGACGTACGGCTCGTAGACGGGGATGGGCGTGAACCCCGCGGCGGCGTACAGGACGAGCGACTCGGGCTGCATCCGTCCGCTCTGCAGGATCACCCGCTCAGCGCCCGCGTCGCGCGCGATGCCGACCACGGCGTCGGTCAGTGCCCGGCCCACGCCGCGGCGGCGGGCGGCCTCGACCACGACGAGGCGTTTGAGCTCCCAGTCAGCGTCGAGCCGGCGGAGCATGACGTGTCCCAGCGGGGTGCCGTCCGGCTCGACCGCGAGGAGCGTCGCGACGATCTGCTCGGGGTGCACGCGGAGGGCGTCGGCGCGCTTCTCGGCGAAGCCGGGCGGGTCGTCCCGGTCGGCGTCGCGGTAACGCCGGTCGAGATCGGAGTCCAGGATGCCGCGAAGCTCCACCGCACGGGGATCGTCGACATCCACCCGCTCGATCCGAAACCCCGCGTGGCCCACCCGTCGAGCGTAGCCGCGGGTCTCCCGCGCCAGTAAACGCCCCGGGCTGGTGGAAACGCCGTGGCACGGCGTTTCCACCGCGCCGGAGCGTTTACTGATGAAGCAGAGAGCCGCCGGTGCCGCGGGTGCGACCCCGAGAGGTCGGCGACGCGACGCATCGCGACGGGACTGGGTGCCGGGTAGGGTGGCACCGGGTTTCTGTTCGAAGGAGAACGCATGGACATCGCGGGAGCATCCGCCCTCGTCACCGGGGGCGCCTCGGGGCTGGGGCTCGCCACGGCGCGCCGCCTCGCCGAGGCCGGAGCGCACGTCGTCGTCGTCGACCTGCCGTCCTCCGCGGGGGCGGACGTGGCGGCCGAGCTCGGCGGGTCCTTCGCCCCGGCGGACGTCACCGATGCGGACCAGATCGCGGCCGCAGCCGCCCGCGCCGCGGAGGCCGGCCCGCTGCGCGTCGTCGTCAACTGCGCCGGCATCGCCCCGCCGGCCAAGGTGCTCGACCGCGACGGCACCCCCACTTCGCTCGCCGACTTCGAGCGGGTGGTCCGGGTGAACCTCGTCGGCACCTACAACGTCGTCGCGCAGACCGCCGCGGTCATGGCCCGCACCGAGCCGACCGTCGGCGGCGACCGCGGCGTCGTCGTGAACACCGCGAGCGTCGCCGCCTTCGACGGCCAGATCGGCCAGCCCGCCTACGCCGCCAGCAAGGGCGGCGTCCACGCGATGACGCTGCCGATCGCGCGCGAGCTCGCGCGTCACGGCATCCGCGTCGTCACGATCGCGCCCGGGATCATGGAGACGCCGATGCTCAAAGGCCTGCCGCAGGCGGCCCAGGACTCGCTGGGTCAGCAGGTGCCCTACCCCTCGCGGCTCGGCGCGCCCGACGAATACGCTCGGCTCGTGCTCTCCCTCGTCGACAACGGCTACCTCAACGGCGAGACCATCCGCCTCGACGGCGCGATCCGGATGGCTCCGCGATGAGCGACGGCATCCTGCTCTCCGTCGCCGACGGGCTCGCCCGCGTCACGTTCGACCGTCCCGCGTCGCTGAACGCGATGGACTTCCCGATGGCGCGCCGCTGGCGCGAGATCGCGCACGAGGTCACCTCCGACTCCTCGGTGGGCGCGGTGATCATGGATGCCAACGGCCCCGCCTTCTGCGCCGGCGGCGATGTGGTCGCGATGGCCACGACCGGCTCGTCGGGGCGCGAGGTGACGGAGACGGCGGAGGCGATCCACGACGGCATCCGGACCTTCGTCGAGGCCCCGCTGCCGATGGTCGCGGCCGTCCAGGGTGCCGTCGCGGGTGGGGGCCTCGGTCTCATGCTCACCGCCGACTACGTGGTCGCGAGCGAGAAGGCCCGGTTCGTCAGCCGCTACGCGAACATCGGCCTCACCCCGGACCTCGGGGTGTCGACGTTGCTGCCCGCGGCGATCGGCCAACGCCGCGCGCTCCAGCTGCTGCTGCAGGACCGGATGATCGACGCCGCGGAGGCGCTCGAGTGGGGTCTGGTCGCGGAGGTCGTGGCATCCGGAGACCTCGAGACCCGCGTCGACGAGATCGCCCGCTTCTGGCTCGACGGCGCGACCGCCGCGTTCGGGCAGGCGACGAGGCTCGTGCGCCTCGGCGCCGGGCGCACGTTCGCCGACAACCTCGACGACGAGGCGGCCACGATCGGCGCCGCCTTCGACACCCCCGAGGCGAAGGCGCGCGTCGCCGCGTTCGCCGCCGCCTCTGCGAAAGGACGCTCGTGACGCTCTCCGGCAAGACCATCCTCATGTCGGGCGGAAGCCGCGGCATCGGCCTGGCGATCGCGCTGCGCGCGGCTCGCGACGGCGCGAACATCGCGATGCTCGCCAAGACCGACACCCCGCACCCGAAGCTCGAGGGGACGGTGCACACCGCGGCCGAGCAGATCCGGGCGGCCGGCGGTCAGGCGCTGCCGATCGTCGGCGACGTGCGCGACGAGGCGTCGATCACGGAGGCCGTGCTGCGGACGGTGGGGGAGTTCGGCGGCATCGACATCGTCGTGAACAACGCCAGCGTCATCGACCTGTCCGGGTCGCTCGAGCTCGCCGCGAAGAAGTACGACCTCATGCAGGACGTGAACGTCCGCGGGACGTTCCTGCTCTCGCGGGCGGCCGTCCCGCAGCTGCGCGAGGCCGCGAACCCGCACATCCTCTCGCTGTCACCGCCGCTGAACATCACCCCCAAGTGGCTGGGCGCGCACACCGGGTACAGCCTCGCCAAGTTCGGCATGACCATGGCGACGCTCGGTCTGGCGTCGGAGTTCGCGAGCGACGGGATCGCGGCGAACACCCTCTGGCCGCGGACGACGATCGCGACCGCCGCGGTGCAGAACGTCATCGGCGGCGACCGGCTCATGGCGGTGTCGCGGACGCCGGAGATCTACGCCGACGCCGCGTACGAGGTGCTGACGGCGCCGGCCCGCGAGCTGAGCGGGCAGACGCTGATCGTGGAGGACGTGCTCGGGCAGGCCGGGGTGACGGACTTCTCCGGTTACGCCGCGGTGCCCGGCACTCCCGACGCCGCGCTGTACCCCGACATCTTCCTCGACTGAGCCCGCGTCCGCGGTGGGGTCGCGAGCCGTTCGGCCGCTTAGATGCCGGCCGCGCGGCCGCTCGATTGCAGGAGCCGTGGGGCTGGCGTCACGCCCTGGGGCGGATGGGGCCGTGCGACGGACGCGCGTCCTGCAGACTCGCCGGCCGCGCCGGGGCAGACGCCCCGACGCATTCCGGTGCGCCTCGCCGGCCGCATCGGGGCAGGCGCCCCGGCGCTTTCCGGCGCGCCTCGCCGCCGGGGCGTCAGATCAGGCCGAGCTCGCGGAACGCGTTGTGCACGCCGTCGTCCAGGACGGCGGTCGTGACGCGGCCGGCGAGCTGCTGCAGCGCGAGCACCGCGTTGCCCATCGCGACGGGGGTTCCGACGACCTCGAACATCTCGACGTCGTTCCAGCTGTCGCCGATGCCGATGGCATCCATCCGGTCGATCCCCAGCACCTCCAGGACCTCGAGGATGGCGGAGCCCTTCGTGACGCCGGCCTGACCGATCTCGCCGTTCGAGCCGCCGGGCAGCGGGATGGAGCCGGGGATCACGTGGAACCCCGACCCGAGCTCGGCGGCGGCGTGCGCCACGGTGTCGATGGACGGGCTGACGAACACGGCCTTCGCGACGGCGTCGCGGTCGACCTCCGCGACGGGACGCGGCTCGCGCCACAGCGGCTGCTCCGCCGGTAGTCCCTGCGCCTCGAGCTCGGCGGCGCGCTCGGCGTGCCGCGCGCGCCGGTACTCGCTCATCACCGGTCCCATGCCGGGGCTCGCGAACACGCCCCCGTGCGTTTGAAGGAAGTAGTGGATGCCATGAGCGTCGAAGTACCGCTCGAGGAGCTCGACGTCGGCGCGGGGCATCGGGTGCGCGGCGAGGGTGTCGTCCTCGCGCGTCGCGTAGGCGCCGCCGTTGGTGATGGCCCCGTCGAACCCGATGGCGAGGACGTCCGGGTGGATGTCGCCTGCGGAGCGGCCCGTGCACAGCCAGACGAGGTGGCCGTTCTCCCGGGCCTGACGGATGGCAGTGACGGTGGACGGGGCGATCACGGAGCCGTGCTCGAGGATCGTGCCGTCGACGTCGAGGAAGGCGATGCGGGTCATGCGTTTCTCCGCGGAACGGCCCCGGGGCGCGAGGCTCCGGGGCCGATCCGATCAGTGGGGGATCAGCGGGTCAGGGACGCGCCGTTGGTCCGGATGACGTCGGCGTACCAGTGGAACGACTTCTTCCGGTAGCGATCGAGCGAACCGGTGCCGTCGTCGTCACGGTCGACGTAGATGAAACCGTATCGCTTGCTCAACTGCGCGGTGCTCGCGCTGACGATGTCGATGCAGCCCCACGAGGTGTAGCCGAGCACGTCGACGCCGTCCTCCAGGGCCTCGCCCACCTGCACGAGGTGGTCGTTGAGGTACTGGATGCGGTAGTCGTCGACGACCGTCTTCTCACCGTCGACCTCGACGAGCTGGTCGCGGGCGCCCAGACCGTTCTCGACGATGAACAGCGGCTTCTGCCACCGGTCCCAGAACTGGTTCAGCACGAGGCGCAGGCCCACCGGGTCGATCTGCCATCCCCACTCGCTCGCCTCGAGGGTGGGGTTCGGGACGCCGCCCATGATGTTGCCCTCGCCGCTGCCCCGCTTCTCGGGGTCGGCGGTCTCGGCGATGCTCATGTAATAGCTGAACGAGACGAAGTCGACGGTGTTCGTCAGGTCGTCGCGGTCCTCGTCGGTGATGTCGAGCTCGATGCCCTTCTCGCGCAGCGTGCGCAGGAAGTATCCGGGGTAGGCGCCGCGCGTGTGCACGTCGCCGTAGACCAGGTTGCCGTGGTCGGCGGTCATGACCGCGACCGCGTCATCGGGCGACGGGCTGAGCGGGTAGATCGGCATGGACAGCACCATGCAGCCGACCTTCGCCTCGGGGGCGACCTCCCGGGCGATCCGGGTGGCGCGGGCGGAGGCCACGAGCTCGTGGTGCATCGCCTGGTAGAGCTGCTGCTCGGGCACGCCGCCCTCGGGGATCGGGATGCCGCCGCTCATGAACGGCGCGTGCAGCAGCGAGTTGATCTCGTTGAAGGTCAACCAGTACTTCACGCGCGATCCGAAGCGCTCGAACAGGGTGCGGGCGTAGCGCTCGTAGAACCCGATGAGCGCGCGGTTCGTCCACCCGCCGTACTGCTCGGCGAGGTGGAGCGGGGTCTCGTAGTGCGAGATGGTGACGAGCGGCTCGATGCCGTGCTTCTCGAGCTCGTCGAGGACGCGGTCGTAGAACGCCAGGCCGGCCTCGTTCGGCTCCGTCTCGTCGCCGTTCGGGAAGATGCGGCTCCACGCGATCGAGAACCGGTAGACCGAGAAGCCCATCTCCGCGAAGAGGGCGATGTCCTCGGCGTAGCGGTGGTAATGGTCGATGCCGACGAGCTTCAGGTTGTCGGGCGTGGGGCGCTCGCTGCGCGGACCGGAGATGCCGCGGGGCATCACGTCCTGCACCGAGTAGCCCTTGCCGTCCTCGTCGTAGGCGCCCTCGATCTGGTTCGCCGCGGTCGCGCCGCCCCAGAGGAAGCCGTCGGGGAAGGGGGTGGTGGTCATGGTGCGTGCCTCCAGGGGTCAGCGGGCGGTGGACAGGGAGTCGACGGACACGGCGCGGAACAGCGCCTCGCCGTGCGAGAGGGGACCGGATGCCGCCTCGGCGATGCCCGGGTAGAGGTCGCCGTTCGTGACGATGACCGGGGTGACGAGGTCGTAGCCGGCCTTCTCGATGGCATCCCCGTCGAACTCGAGGAGGAGGTCGCCGGCCTTGACCTCGGCGCCGGACCGCACCTTCAGGGTGAAGTGCTGACCGCCCAGGCGGACAGTGTCGAGACCGACGTGGATGAGCAGCTCCACGCCGTCGACGCCGCGCAGGCCGATCGCGTGTCCGGTGGGGAACGCCGCGACGACGGTCGCGTCGAAGGGGGCGTACACGGCGCCGGAGGTCGGGCGGATCGCGACGCCCTGCCCGAGCGATCCGTCGGCGAAGGCGGCATCCGGAACCTCGCTCAACGGCACGACGGTGCCGTCGACGGGGTTCAGGACGACGGTGTCGGTCGCCGCGACGGGCGCCGCGGGGGCGGCCGTGTCGACGGGGTCCTTGAAGCCGACGAGCACGGTGAGCAGGAACGGCACGAGCAGCGCGACGGCGAGACCGATCGCGAGCATCACCATGTTGCCGTTGCCGAGCAGCGCGGGAAGGGCCAGGCCCGAGGGGACGACGAACGCCACCGAGAACACCCCGCCCATGGCGATGAGGGCGCCGCCGAGCGCACCGCCGGCGATGCCGAAGGCGAAGGGGCGCTTGAGGGGGAGGTTGATGCCGTAGATCGCGGGCTCGGTGATGCCGGCGAGCAGTCCCGACAGGGTGGCCGGGGCGGCGAGCGAGCGGAGGTTCTTGTTACGGGTGCGCACGAGCACACCGGCGACGGCGGCGGCCTGGGCGAGCACCGCAGCGAAGACCGGGCCGATGAGGAGCATCTGACCGGTGGTCTGCAGCTCGAGCTGGAACAGCGGCACCAGGCCCCAGTGCAGGCCGAAGATGACGAAGACCTGCCACAGGCCACCCATGATGGCCCCGCCCAGCCACGGCACGGTCTGGAACACCCAGCCGATGCCCGCGGCGAGACCGCCGCCGATGAGGCTCGACAGGGGGCCGATCGCGAGGAACACGAGCGGAACGGCGATGGCCACCACGATCATCGGGGTGAGGAACCGCTTGACCGCCCCGGGGAGCACCTTCAGCAGGAAGCGCTCGGCGTAGCTCTGCAGCCAGACGATCACGATGATCGGGATGACGCTCGAGACGTAGCTGACCATCGTCACCGGGATGCCGAAGAAGGTGATGTCGGGCTGGCCGTTCAACGCGACGATCGAGGGGTACACGAGGGCGCCGGCGATGGCGAAGGAGGTGAACTCGGATGCCTTGAAGTAGCGCGCCGCGGTGATGGCGAGCGCCATCGGGAGGAAGTTGATCAGCGCGTCGGAGAGCGCGTTGAGGATCGTGTAGGTGGTGGTCGTGGCATCCAGCCAGCCGAAGGTGACGGCCGCGGCGACGAACGCCTTCAGCAGACCGGTGCCCGCCAGCGCCCAGAGGATGGGCGTGAAGATCGACGAGATCATCTTGATGAAGCGGTTGAAGAGGTTGCCCTTGGGGCCGCTGTCGCCGCCGTCCGCGCCGCCGCCGCCCAGGGACGTCTGCGCCTGGATCGCCGCATAGACATCCGGGACGTCGTTGCCGATCACGACCTGGTACTGACCGCCCGCCTGCGCGGTGGTGATGACGCCGGGGGTGGCGCGGAGGGCGGCGGCATCCGCCTTGCCCTCGTCTTTCAGGACGAACCGGAGTCTGGTCGCGCAGTGCACCATCGAGGTGATGTTGCTCTCTCCGCCGACGCCGGTGAGTACCGCCGCTGCTGTCTTCGCGTGATCCGTCATCGGAATCCGCCTGCCTTTCGCCGCTTCGGTGCGGCCCTTTCGAATGTTCTGTGGCGACGGTTCCGGGGTGTTCCGGGCAATAAAAAAGACCCGAATCCGTTCATCGCTCGTCAGCGATGTGGATTCAGGTCTTGCCCGCTCGCGCGGTAACAATCCGGAAATCGTCGGCAGGCTGTGACGCCTGCGTCGGCGACTATAGCACCGGCGCGTCGGGGTCGCCAGTGGCGTCGGCCCGCCCCATGCTCGTCGCCAGTCGCTCGACGTGGACGATCAGGTACAGCACCTCCTCGTCGGTGAGCGCGGAGCCGGTCGCGGCCAGGACGTACGCCTTGACGGCCTCGGCGATGCCGAAGGAGCGCGGGTACCGGTGCTTGGCGAACTCGAAGAACGACGAGTCACCGCTCGTCAGCATCGTGCGGTCGACCAGGCGCTGCAGGAGGAACCGGACGTGCAGGATGAAGCGGGCGTAGTCCGGACTCGCGGTGTCGAGGGTCACGGCGAGGCCCGTCTCGACCGTCCGCACGACGTGCTGCACGCGCCGGAACAGCAGCGCCGCCGTGCCGTTGGGCTCGTCGCGGGTGGCGTTCAGCAGGTGCATCGTGAGGAACACGCCTTCTTCGGGCGGGAGCTCCCGGTCCAGCGAGCGGGCGATCGACGCGGCCATGTGCTCGGCGACGCGCGACTCGTCGGGGTGGAGGATGCGCAGCTCCGGCATCGACGTACCAGGGATCCGGATGCCTTGGTCCAGACGTTCGACGACGTAGTTGACGTGGTCGATCACGGCCAGCGGCAGACGACGGCCGAGGTCCCGCCCGAGCTCCCGCTCGGCCTCGTCGACCGCGCGCAGCACCGCCTGCACGAGCGCGTAGGGCGCGTCGGTGAGCAGCTTCTGCGCGTGCGCGGTGTCGGTGGACTGGTCGAGGACGAACGTCTTCTCGACCTTCGCCGGGTCGACACGGCCGTCGTGCTTCAGCTGGAAGCCGATCCCGCGCCCCATCAGCACCCGCTCGCGGCCGTCGGCGTCGATGGCCACGACGACGTTGTTGTTCAGCAGCTTCTGGACGCCGCCGGGCGGGAGGGAGACGTCACCGGCACCGGGCATGGGATGCATCATATTCGCGGTCGGGTCGGTGCCGGAGGGCGCGTCGGGGTCCCCTCGACACGACCTCGACGCCCCGTTCTCCGTGCCCAGCCGGGACGCAGGCGGCCCCCGGTATCCTGGAAACCATGACTGACCAGCCCCCCGTGCGCACCACCACGCCCCGGCAGGTGCGCCCCGCGGGGGCGCCGGCCGACACCGGCATCCGCGAGACGACGCCGAAGAGCACCGGCATCCGCGAGACCCGACCGAAGGCCGGACGCCAGGTCCGCCCTCAGACCGAGGGATGGCAGCAGCAGAAGGACGAGACCGGCCGCCCGCTGCTGCAGTTCGCCAGCCCCAAGCGCGGCAAGCCGCCCGTGCACCTCGCCGACCTCACCGCCGCCGAGCGCGTCGAGAAGGTCAAGGAGCTGGGCCTGCCCGGCTTCCGGGCGAAGCAGCTCGAGAAGCACTACTTCACGCACTACACGTCCGACCCGGCCGAGATGACCGACCTCCCGGCATCCACTCGGGAACAGCTCGTCGCGGGGATGCTGCCGCCCCTGCTCACCGAGGTGCGCCGGCTCGAGACCGACCGCGGCGACACGATCAAGTTCCTCTGGAAGCTGCACGACGGCGCGCTCGTCGAGTCGGTGCTCATGCGCTACCCGGGCCGCATCACCCTGTGCGTGTCGAGCCAGGCCGGTTGCGGGATGAACTGCCCGTTCTGCGCGACCGGGCAGGCGGGCCTGACGCGCAACATGTCGTCCGCCGAGATCATCGAGCAGATCGTCCGCGCCAACGCCCTCATCGCCGCCGGCGGTCTCGGCGGCAAGAAGCGCGACGACCACTCGCTCGACCGTGTCTCGAACATCGTCTTCATGGGCATGGGCGAGCCGCTGGCGAACTACGCGCGGGTCATGCAGGCCGTGCGCGTGATGGTCGACAAGGACCACGGCCTCGGCATGAGCGCCCGCGGTATCACCGTCTCGACCGTCGGCCTGGTGCCCGCGATCACCAAGCTCGCCGCCGAGGACATCCCGGTCACCTTCGCCCTGTCGCTGCACGCCCCCGACGACCACCTGCGCGACGAGCTGATCCCGGTCAACTCCCGCTGGAAGGTCGACGAGGCCCTGGATGCCGCCCGCGCCTACTTCGACAAGACGGGGCGCCGCGTCTCGATCGAGTACGCGCTCATCAAGGACATGAACGACCACGCCTGGCGCGCCGACCTGCTGGCGGAGAAGCTCAACGCCCGTGGGCGCGGCTGGGTGCACGTCAACCCGATCCCGCTGAACCCGACTCCGGGCTCGATCTGGACGGCATCCGAGGTCCCCGTGCAGAACGAGTTCGTGCGCCGCCTCAACGACGCCGGCATCCCGACGACCCTGCGCGACACCCGCGGCAAGGAGATCGACGGGGCGTGCGGTCAGCTCGTCGCGACCGAGGAGGACGAGGTCGCCGCGGCGGCGACCCCCGTCGCCTGATCCCGCCCGGGCGGGCCCCGTCGCCTGATCGACGCGGAGGGGGCCGACGGCCCTCAGCCGTTCCGGCCGCGCGCCGCGACGCGCCAGACGTCGACGACCTGATCGCCGGCGGTGACGACCGCGTCGTCGATGAGGTTCATCGCCAGGCAGACGTGATTGGGCACGATGCGCAGGCGCGAGCCGAGAGCAGGCGGCCGGTCTCGCTCTGCCCAGCGGATGGTGGCGTGATGCTCGGAGAGGGCGACGATACGCGCGTCGGGGGCGTCGAGGACGCGCCCGTAGCCGGTCGTCCAGGCGGGGCGATCGGACCCGAGGATCTTGCTGCCCGCGTCGGCGACGAGGAACGTCTCGCCGTCGCGTTCGTGCGCGCTGACGACGGTGGACAGGACGCTCACCGCGATGTCCTCCGGGGCGCAGCGGCCGAGCTCCCACTGCTGGGCGTCTCCGAACGCGTACACGCCGGGTCGAGCCTCGGTGACCGTGCCCGCGGCGGTCAACAGCGCGGTCGGCGTGGATCCGCCGCTGCGGACGGCCACCGGGATCCCCACCGCCTCCAGCGCCGCCGCGGCCGCGGTGAGGGCGTCGCGTTCGTCGAGCGCGACCGTCGCCGCGGCGCCCGGTGCGTAGGAATGGCCGGGAAACGTGAACACGCCCTCCACGGCGAGGCCCGTCGACCGGGCGGCGAGGGCGACCGTCGCCGCGTCTTCGGGGCGGACGCCCGAGCGGTGATGCCCGCTGTCGACCTCGATGCGGACTGCGACGCGGGCGGCATCCGGCCCGAGGAGAGCCGCGGTGTTCTCCGCGCTCTCCGCGGAGTCCACGCCGAGGGAGAGACGAGTGGATGCCAGGACCGCCCGCACGCGGTCTGCCGACCGGGGCGTCATCCACAGGGGGTAGGCGATGAACACGTCGTCGATGCCCGCGGCGGCGAACACCTCGGCCTCGCCGAGCGTCGCGACCGTGATCCCCACCGCCCCGAGCGCCACCTGCAGCCGCGCGATCTCGGGGATCTTGTGGGTCTTCGCGTGCGGGCGGAGGGCGATGGCCTTTTCCGCGAGCGCGGTCTGCATCCCGGAGAGGTTCCGTTGGAGGATGTCGCGGTCGATGAGCAGGCTCGGCGTCTCGAGGTCGGACACGGGGGAGTGCTGCACGATGTCGGCTCCGCTCGGTGGGGTGAGGCCTGCTCCGCAGACGTGGGGGGCGCTAGCCGAGGCTCGCTCGGGCGTCCTGAGTGAGCAGGTAGAGGGTCTTCGCCTGGCCGGGGAAGCGGGTGAACCCAAATCTCTCGTAGAACGGGATGACGTCCTCCCGCAGGGCGTGGACGAGGACGGCTCGGATGCCGATGGTCTCCGCCGCGTCGAGAGCCCGCATCGTCGCATGCTGGAGCAGGGAGGCACCCAGGCCCATGCCGTGGAAGGCACGGTCGACGGCGAGACGGCCGAGAAGGACGACCGGGACGCGTGAGGGCAGCTTGGCCGTGAGAGGGGGCGGGCCGTCCTCGCGTTCCAGCGAGCTCGACGAGAGGCAGTAATACCCCGCGACTCGGTGGTCTTCACGGGTGACGCAGACGCTGGTGCGAGAGGCGCCCGCCTTCTCGCTGCTGCGCGCCCGGCCACGCAGCCAACTGTCCAGCGCTTCCTCACCGGAGTCGAACTCCGACAGCCGGTCACCCGCCGCGATCGGGCAGGGGGTGAGGAACTCAACCACGGTCGACGAAGACGGATGTGCGCCGGAACAGGTCCTGCAGTCCCTCGACCGACCGTGCGGGACGATCCATCACGGCGAGGAACGCGTCGAAGGCCTCGGCCTCGACGCGGAGCTGCCGGTCCTGCTGGATCACCTCTTCCGCCCGCTCGGTCAAAACGTCGGCCGAGAACGCGGTGACGGTGCGACCGGAGATCGCGGCGGCGGCTTCGATCGACTCCTTCTGCGCAGCGGTCACCCGCAGTTCGATACGCGCGTTCTTCCGGGGTGCGGCCATGGCTCCAGTGTACGGAAATATTCCGTACGTTCGCTCTGTGTGTCCGGCGGTCAGGACGCCGACGGCAGCGCGACCCTCCGCGTGTGCGCGCGCACGGACGGCAGGCGCCGGCCGGTCGTGAGCATCGTGCGGAGGCCGGTCAGGCGTCGGCGCACCGCCCACCGCGTGACGTTCGCGAGCGACTCGCGGACGATCGCCCCGCTCATCTTGCTCACCCCGCGCTCGCGCTCCACGAAGGTGATCGGCACCTCCGAGACGCGCAGGCCGCGCTGCAGCGCGCGCCACAGCAGGTCGAGCTGGAAGCAGTAACCCTGGGAGGCGACGTCGTCGACCCCGATCGCGTCGAGGGCGTCGGCGCGGAAGACCCGGTAGCCCCCCGTCGCGTCGCGGACGTCCATCCCGAGGGCGAGACGCGCGTAGAGGTTGCCGCCGCGGCTGAGCAGCCGTCGATGCAGCGGCCAGTTCCGCACCCGTCCGCCGGGGATCCAGCGCGAACCGAGCACGACGTCGGCGGTCGGCGTCTCGGCCAGCAGGGCCGGGAGCGCCTCCGGCTGGTGGGAGCCGTCGGCATCCATCTCGACCAGGTAGGCGTAGCCGTGAGCGCGCCCCCAGGCGAAGCCGTCGAGGTACGCGCGGCCGAGACCGTCCTTGCCCGACCGGTGCAGGACGTGGACCGCCTCGTGCCGGAGCGCCAGCCGGTCGGCGAGCTCACCGGTCCCGTCGGGCGAGGCGTCGTCGACGACGAGGACGTCCGTGCCGCCGACGGCGAGGACGCGATCGACGATCGGGCCGAGGTTCTCGATCTCGTTGTAGGTGGGGATGATGGTGAGGACCGGGGTCATGTCTCTCCTGAGGCGTCGAGGGGCGGATGTCAGGCGGCGACGGCGGTCACGACGACGTTGTCGACGTAGTGGCCCGTCTCGGGATCCCAGGCGCCCGCGCACGTGACGATGCGCAGCTCCGGCGTCGGGACGGGGGCGTAGATGGATGCCGTGGGGAAGGTGTCCTTCTCGACGGTCTGCAGTCCCGTCACGACGAAGTCCGCCGTCGTGCCGTCGCTGCGTCGGACCGAGACGGTGTCGCCGGCGGTCAGCTTCGGCAGGTCGAAGAACACAGCGGGGCCCGTGGGGGAGTCGACGTGCGCGGCGATGACCGCCGGACCCACCTCCCCGGGGAGGACGCCGCCCTCGTACCAGCCGACGGCGTCGAAGTCGGTGGGCGCCTCGATCCAGCCGTCCGCCCCGCGGTCCAACCCGATGAGGTCGGACTCGACGCCGATGGCGGGGATCGAGAGGTGGACGGGTGTCGCCGTGGAGGCCGGGGCCGCCGCGACCGGGTCCTGGAAGCCCGAGGCGGCGCCCGTGCCGGAGGCGGCGCCCGTGCCGGGGGCGGCCCCCGCCGGCGCGGCGGAGGCGGACTCCTCGAGCGGGGGGCAGCCGGCGAGGACGTCGTCCGTCAGCATCGCCGTCGCCAGGGCGTTCCACGCGTCGCCGTAGTAGGTGGGCGTGGATGCCGAGGTCTCGGACATCCGCTGCAGGTCGGCCTCGGCGGCATCCCTGTCCCCGTCACCTGCGTAGGACGCCGCCCGGGCCGCGTACGCGATCGCGTGCTGGTCGCTCGTGACCGCGCCCGCGCCGGAGTCGAGCTCCGCGGCGAGGGTGTCGTCCGCGGGGAGCGCGGCGGCGATGCGTCCCGCCAGCGCCCGGTCCGCGGGCTCGCACGACTCGGCGAAGCGGATCGGGGTGCGCGTGGCGTCGTAGCCGTAGCCCGGCTCGCCCTGACCGTCGGCGGCGCCGGCGATCGCGACGGTCCCGTCGGCCGCCACCGTGGCCCAGTTCGTCGGCAGGGGGTTCGCGTCGAGCAGGGCCGAGGTCACGGCCCGGCTGCCCTCGGCCAGCTCCTCCCACCGCGGATCGTCCGAGGCCTCGGACAGCACCGCATACGCGGCCGGCGAGGCGTAAGAGGGGTTGTAGGCGTGGGGCGACGACGTGGCCCACGGACCGGGCAGCAGGATCCGCCCGACAGCGGTCTCGGCCGTCATGTCGTCGAGCAGCGCCCCTCCGAGCGCGATGCCCTCGGTGCGCAGGTCGTCGCGGCCGAACGCGTCCCCCGCGAGCACGAGGGCGCGGGCGGCATCCAGGTCCGCGTCGGAGGCCGGCTGCTCGTCGACGACCGCGCCGCCCTCCCACCGCCACGCGAGCAGCAGGTCGTCGCGCTGCAGGTTCTCGGTGGTCCACGACCAGATGCGGTCGAACTGCTCCTCGTCGCCGGCCGCCAGGGCGAGGAGCAGGCCGTACGCCTGCCCCTCGCTGACGGTGTCGCCGCCCTGGTCGGTGCGGACGACCCGTCCGTCGTCCACGTAGGTCGACAGGAACGCGGATGCCGTCTCGACGGTGCGGTCGTGGCCCTCCGTGTCCGGCTCGGCCGGTCCGGCGCAGGCGGTCAGGGTGAGCGCGACGGCGACGGCGGCCGCGCCGGCGGAGAGGACGGTGCGGATGCCGGTCACGCTGTGCCCTTCGACGCCCGACGACGGAGCGCCGCCACCGCGACGAGCAGGCCGCCGAGCAGAGCCGCCGCGCCCACGACGGCACCGGGTGCGACCTCGGACGACGCGGCCGTGCTGCCGCCGCCGGTGTGGATGCCGCCGACGGGCATGTCGGCGAGGGTGGCCGAGTCGGTGACGGCGCGCGCGGTCAGCGCCCCCGCGGCGTCATCGAGCACGAAGAGGGTCGAGACCGATCCGGCGGGGAGGTCGACGGCGGAGGAGCCGCTCTCGTCGGCGCCGGTCAGCTCGAGGTCCCACGAACCGGCGGGCACGGCGGCGTAGTCGGTGGCCGTCCCGGTGGGGACGTCGCGCGCGATCGCGCGGCCCTCCGCGGTGTCCACGTCGACGGTCGGCTCGACCGTGGAGGCCTGAACCACGCGCACGCGCGCCTGTCCCTCGTCGGGGGCGGAGAGGTCGTCCTCGAAGACCGTCGTGCGCAGCTCGGCGTTGCGGCCGTAGGCGGCGACCGTGACCGGCTCGCCCTCCGCGACGTCGATCGACTGCTGCACGACGGGCTCGGCGTCGTCGGCGGCGTCGGAGGGGACCATCGACACGACGTACGTGCCCTCCGCGAGGGGGATGTAGTCGCTGACGGCGCCGTAGGCGACGTCGTCCAGCTCGTACACGACAGCGCCGCCCGACAGCGCCGTCATCTGCACGTCGACCGACTTGGTGTCGGGGGACAGGTGCGCCACGCGCGCCCATCCGCCCGGAGCCGCCGAGGCGGCCGATGCCGCGGGGGCGAGGGCGACGCCGAGGGCCAGCGGCATCACGGCCGCGGCCGTCAGCGCGAGGCCGCGCAGGGCGCGCCGGGGTGCGCGGGTCGAGGAGCGGGGGGTCTCGGTCATGCGGGTCATGAGGGATCCTTTCGTCGGGGGGAGGAGAGTCGTCCGGGGGGACGGGGTCACGAGGTCGGACGCGGCAGGAGGCCGGTCGGCTCGTCGGGGGAGAACGTGATCACCACGCCGGCATCGCCGCGTTCGACCGAGACGGGGCGGAGGCGGCCGGTCAGCGACTCGTAGAACCGCACCACCTCGTCCGCGCCCGCGGCGGTGCCGCGTGCGTCCTGACCGTCGAACGAGCTGACGACGAGCTGACGGTGCACGCCCGAGGGGTCGCCGTCGAGCTGGTCGATCGCGGCGACGTCGATGCGTCCGACCGCCGAGAGCTGACCCAGGGTCACCAGGATGCGGCCGTCGACGACGCCGGAGGTCAGCAGGTCCTGCTCGGCGCCGGGGAGTCCGATGCCGGGGTTCTGCAGCAGCTGCTGTCCGGCCACCGACCGGGCGGTGTAGAGCCCCTCGTCCGCGGCCTGGGCGAGCGCGGCCTGCTCCCGATCGATCAGACGCACGTCGACCTGCTGCGCCCCCTCGCCGAAGGAGGCCACGACCACGCTGTTCTCGATCGCCTGCCGGACCGTGGGGAACTCGGTCGGGAAGGTGCGCATCGAGTCCGTCGTGATGACGTAGTCGTAGTCCCGCCAGCCGTCGGGAGCGAGCTCCTGCACGTCGGGGTCGGTGTCGGCCTTGTAGTACCAGACGACGTCCTCGCGGGTGAAGCCCGCGTCGACCAGGTCCACCCACATGGCGTCGTCGACGAGCATGCGCGCGTCAGCCGGGGCGTTCTGCGTCATCCACGCCTCCGCATCGCGCAACGGCCGGTCGAGGTCGGCGAGGAGGAACCCGCGCAGCTGCGCGGCCCACAGCGGACCCGCGGCGACGAGCGCGACGAGCAGGCCGGACGCGACCGCGACCCCGCCGAATCGGCGCAGCGTCGCCCGCGACCGCAGCGACTCGACGGCGATCTGACCCATTCCGGCCACGACGATCGCGGCGAAGGGGAGCAGCATGATGACGTACGGCACCGGGAGGTAGCCGCCGCGGAACATGAACGCCGTCAGCGCGAGCAGGGCGATCGCCCAGGGCCGGAGGCGACGGACGAACAGCGCGGCCACGGCCGCCGCGAGCGCGGTCACGATGAGCGCCGCGTCCAGCTGCCACCACAGGCCGACGGTCCGGGACATGAGGCTCTCGGGGTCGAACAGAGACCCGCTGCCCTCGCGGGACGCCAGCTGGAAGGCCAGCCCGTCCCACAGGCTCACGCGGCCGTCGGCCGGCATGACCTCGCCCTTGACCACGGCGAACGCGACGTAGGTGAGGCCGATGAGACCCAGCACCGCGGCCGCGACCGACAGCGTGTAGCGGCGGGTCGTCTTGTCGGCGCCGCGCCACAGGAACCAGGCGAGCAGCGGCAGCGCGAGGAGGTACGTCTCCTTCGTCAGCACAGCGATGCCGAAGGCGGCGGCGGCCCCGATGTAGCCGATGAGCTGCGCGCGCCGGCTCAAGGCCAGCAGCAGGGCGGCCAGCAGCCACGCGGTCGCGATGTTGTCGAGGTACACCTGACGGTGGAACTGCACCGCCAGCGGCGAGAGCAGGAAGATCGCGACCGCGACCGAGGCCGTCAGCCGGGCGAATCCGATGCGGCGTACCAGCACCCACAGCAGGATCGCGGCGATCCCCGTGAAGACCAGCATGGCCTCGCGGGCGGCGATCACGGCGACGTCGTAGCGCTCCCACGCGTCGGTCAGGCCCGCGTAGGCGGCGATCTGGATCCACCCCAGCGGCGGGTGGTCGTACCAGTACGTGTAGTGGGTCAGCTCGCCGAGGTTGCCGATGCTCCAGGCCTGGGCGGTATAGGTGCCCTCGTCGTCGATCCTCTGCGGCGAGCCGCCGAGGTTGAGGGCGTTGACGAGGATGCCGACGAACAGCGGCGGCAGCAGCCAGGCCGCGTCGACGAGGCGGGTGCGCCACGTCGAGCGGCGTGCGGGCGCGTCGGCCGTTCCGCGGTCGCGGCGGGTGGGGACCGGCGCGGTGGGGCGCTCGAGGGTCGAGGTCATCGGGTCACCTCCGCGGTGGCGCCTACGAGCTCGCGGCTCGTGGTCGGTTCGGACGCGGCCTCACGGTGCGCGCCGGTGTGCTCGGTCTTCTCCCAGCTGCCGTCGCCGCGCAGCTGACGGACGACGGAGCGCACGGCCGCGGCCGCGAGGAAGATCTGGTACGGCACGAGTCCCAGCACGAGGCGCACGTAGTCGCGCACCCGCACCTTCTTGTCGTACACGCGGCCGAACTCGGTGAGCCCGGCAGCCTCGGCCACCAGCGTGATGACGGTGGGGACGAGGGGCAGGAAGGTGATCAGCGCGACCGGGGTCGGCACCTTGACCAGCAGGATGAACGCGACCGAGATCGGGATCAGCAGACCGGTGGCCGCCTGCAGGAACGGCATGTTCAGCAGGTAGCGGGCGTACATCCGCTGGCGGAGGGTCGGCAGCGCCTTCCACTCGCCCTTGCCGAGCACCTGCAGGAACCCCTGGTTCCAGCGGGTGCGCTGCTTGTACAGCGACTTCAGGGTGGGCGGGGTCTCCTCGCGCGTGACGTACTCGGGGTTGTAGGCGACGACGACCTTCGCGCCGTCGCTCGACAGGCGCACGCCCAGCTCGCAGTCCTCGGCGAGGCACTGGTCGTCCCAGCCGTGCGACCACTCCAGGCGCTCACGGGTGACGAAGACGGTGTTGCCGCCGAGGGGGATGAACTTGGACCGGGCGTGGAAGTGCAGGCGCGACCGGAACCAGAAGTAGTACTCGAGCACGTTGCGCAGCGACCACCAGCTGGTCTCGAAGTTCATCAGCTGCACGCCGCCCTGCACGACGTCGGCGCCCGTCTCCTGGAACTTGGAGTCGACGACGGTCAGCAGGCCGGGGTGCACCTCGTCCTCCGCATCGAACACGCCGACCACGTCGCCGGTGGCGATCTGCAGGGCGCGGTTGAGCGCCTTGGGCTTGTTCTTGGGGACGCTGTCGTCGACGACCACCTTGATGAGGTCGGGATGCCGCGCGGCGGCCTGCCGGACGACGAGCTCGGTCCCCGGGTCGTCGTGGCCGACGATGGCGATGATCTCGAAGTCGGGGTGGTCCTGCTGCGCGAGGCGGTCCAGGGTCTGCCCCATGACCTCCTCCTCGTGGCGGCCGGGGACGAGGAGCGTGAAGCGGTGCCGTGCGGGGCGCGGGGACGAACTGAACTGCGTGGCCCGCAGGTCGTCGGCGGAGCGCCACGCGTGCAGCATCCACCAGAGGGTCGTCGTCGCGACGACGGTCAGGAGCAGGGCGAGCACGATGATGCCGCTGTAGCCGAGCCATTCGCCGAGGGACCAGTCGGGCAGGAGGCTGCCCATGACCGAGGTCCCCGGCTGAGCGGGGACGGGAACGGTGGTGATGTCCTCGGGCCCGCCGCCGGGCGCGGGAGCGACGGGGGTGAGCAGCGGTTGGGGGGTCGCGGCGGTCGCGCGGACCATCGTGGGTGTGAGCAGGGACGACAAAAGACAACCTCCAGCGTCCACGTGGACGGTTCGAGGGCGGAGTGGGGGATGGGTGACGACCGCGGGCGAGGTCGTCGTACGCGGGTCATCCGGGGGCCGTGGGGGGGATGGTTTGGATCGCCCAGGGGTTTGCCAGGGTTCTCCGGCGCTCCGCCGGGGCGGTTGACGCGTCCGTGGGCGTGAGGCATACTCCAACAGGTGAACACTTAGTTCACTAGATGAACCCCCCACCTCAATGGAGAGCACTATGGGCTTGGCTGTCTGGGCGCTGATCGCCTACATCGGCGTGATCGTCCTCTGGAGCGTCGTCGTCAAACGCGGCATCGGCGAGGCGATGGTCGTCGGCTTCCTCGTCGTCTGCGCCTTCGGCGGTGCGGACTTCCTCCGCCTGCTGGCGGTTGGACTGGAGGCGGCGTTCACGCAGGAGATCGTCTTCGCGGCCCTGGCCTTCACGTTCATCGGCTTCCTCCTGGCATCCACCGGAGTCATCGACCGCCAGGTCGACATCCTCAACTCGCTGCTGGGCCGCCTGCGCGGCGGGGCGGGCTACGTGGCGACGATCGGCTCCGCGCTGTTCGGCTCCGTCGCCCACTCCGGCTCCGCGAACGCCGCCACGATGGGATCGGTCGCCATCCCCTGGATGAAGCGGTCGAACTGGCCGCCGCACGTCGCCGCCACGGTCATCGCGGGCAACGCCGGCAACGGCACGGTCATCCCGCCCAGCGCCTCGTTCTTCATCCTGATCGGCACGGCCACCGTGGCGCCGTACGTCACCATCGACAAGCTCCTGATCGCCATGTTCGTGGCCGCCGCCTGGTGCGTGCTGTGGCGCCTCATCGTGATCTTCATCTTCGTGCGCCGCCACAAGATCGACCGGGTCGCCGCGGCCGACATCCTCCCCTTCGCCCGCTCGTTCCGTCAGGGATGGACGTCGCTGCTGGTCTTCCTCGGCATCGTCATCCCGGTCGCGGTCACGCTCGGACCCACCGGGGACGCGCTCACCCAGGCGCTCGGCGAGGACACGATGGATGCCGTCAGCGTCATCGTCTGGATCCCCGTGCTCCTCATGATCTTCGCCGTCCTCCTCGGCTGGCGAGGTCTGCCCCGCGGCGGCCGGGCGTGGTACGACTTCATCGCCAAGACGGCCCCGCGCTACCGCGACATCGGCGCCACGCTGGTGTTCGCCTTCGCGGGCGGCGCCGTCCTCACCGAGCTGGGCCTGGGCGATCAGCTCGCCGCGGTCCTGAACGGCCTCAACGCCTCCCCGGTGGTCATGTCGATCATCGTCGCGGTCCTCACCGTCCTCGTCGCAGGACCGCTGAGCTCCACCGCCACGATCGCGACGATCGGCGGCATCGGCTTCAGCGTGCTCATGGTGTCGGGGGTGGACCCGATCCTGGCGGCCTGCGTCGTCCTCGTCGCGGCGTCCACCGAGGGGGCCTCCCCTCCCGGTGCCTCGGCGATCTACATCGCCACCGGCATCGCCCAGGTCAACCCCGTGAAGACCTTCGTGCCGCTGATCGTCTGGTACGTCCTGCCGATCCTCGCGATCGCCGCCCTCATCGGTCCCGGCTGGCTGCCGGTGTCGTTCTAGCCCGCGTCCGTCATCGGAGAAGCACATGTCTGAAGAGAAGACTCCCGCCGAGAACCCGCACGGCCCCGTCCGCCGCCGCGCGATCGCGCTCATGACCCCCGTCTTCGTGGTCCTCCTGGCCACGATGCTCATCGTCGGCACGGTGCTGGTGGTGCTGCAGATCATCGGCCTGCTCCTGGCGAACGGCTCGTTCGTCGTCGGCGTCGCCGACGCGCTGAGCCCCTGGGCGTTCGGGATCGCCGGCGTGCTCGGCATCTGGACGCTGCTGCTGTCGTACGCCCACGGATGGAAGCCCGCCGACTGACCGTCGGCCGATTCGAACGAATGGATGCCACATGACCACCTCACCCACCCCGGTCGCCGCGGACGTCGTCGCCGGTCTCGCCGCCCTCCCCGTCGCCAACATCGGTGACTCGATGGACCGGCTCAACGTCGTCGACGCCGGGATCCAGGCCGTCTGGCGCGGCGCCGCGGTCGCCGGCCCGGCCTTCACCGTGGAGGTGGCCGGCGGCGACAACGCCGGCATCCACGCCGCGATCTCGCAGGTGCCCGCCGGCGCCGTGCTCGTGGTCAACGGCCACGGCGTGACCGACCGCGCCCTCATCGGCGAGCTCATCGCCGAGCGGCTCCGCAAGGTCGGCTGCGCCGGGTTCGTCGTCGACGGCGCCGTCCGCGACGTCGGCGACCTGGAGGAGATGGGCTTCCCCGTCTTCGCCCGGTCGAGCAGCCCCGCCGGTCCGTACAAGAACGGCCCGTTCCGCGTGGGCGTGCCCATCGCGCTGGGCGGCGTGGTCGTGACGCCCGGTGACGTCGTCGTCGGCGACGGCGACGGCCTCGCGGTCGTGCCGGCGGCGGAGGCGGAGGCGGTCCTCGAGCGTGCACGGCGCAAGAACGCGGACGAGTCCGAGATCCGTCGCGGCATCCTGGCCTCCTGACCGATCCGACAGACTAGATGGATGAGTCCGGCTCGCGATGAGACGTCAGGTCAGCCCACGGTCCGCAGCGTCGAGCGCGCCCTCGAGGTGCTCGAGCTGCTGGAGCGCGCCGACCGCCCGCTGCGGCTCGTCGACCTCAGCCGCGGAACGGGTCTCTCGTCGGCGACGCTCCTCCGTCTGCTCGCCGTGCTCCAGCGCCGCGACCTCGTCGCCAGCGGAGCGGGCGAGTACCGGCTGGGCGTCGCGACCCTCGGCATGGCGCACGGGTACATCTCGTCCGATCCGCTCAGCAACCGCGCGCGGCCGCACCTGCAGCAGCTCGCCGACACGACCCGTCTCACCACCTCGCTGTACGTCCGCAGCGGCGACGAGCGCATCCTCGCGGTCCGCGTCGACGGGGAGCACCCGCTCCGCTACCAGCTGCCGCTCGGGCGCCGGCTCGCCCTGCACCTCGGGGCGGGCAAGCCGATCCTCGCGAACCTCCCCGCCGACGAGATCACCCGCATCCTCCAGCTGCTGGGCGAGACGCAGCGGGCGGACGGCCGCACCGTGTCGGTGGAGGGGATGGATGCCGACCTCTCCGACATCCGTCGGAACGGCTTCCACGTCTCCGTCGCCGAGCGCGACACCGCCGTGGCATCCATCAGCGTCCCCGTCTTCGCGGGGACCGGGGAGGTCATCGCCTCCCTCTCCGCGTCCGGCCCCGTCGAGTCGACGGATCCGGCGCGACTGCCCGAGTGGGCCCCCGAACTCCGACGGGCGGCAGCGGCCGTCGGCCGATAGCGCGAGCACCGACTCGCGCGTCTCGAAAGGAACGACATGCGCGTGATCGGAATCATCGGACTCGGCGAGGCGGGCTCGCTCTACGCCCGCGGGGCGGTCGAGGCCGGGTACGAGGTGCACGGCTACGACCCCGCCCCGACCCCGACGCCGGACGGGGTGGAGCGGGCGGCGACGCTCGACGCCCTGGCTGCGGCCGGCGACCTCGTCATCGTGCTCACCGGCGCGGCTCTGAGCCCCCGCATCGCGGCCGACGCCGCACCGCACCTGCGCCCCGGCGCGGTCTACGCCGACTTCACCACCGCCTCGCCCGAGGTCATGGTCGATGTCGCGGCCGTCGTGGAGGCGGCGGGCGCCCGTTTCGCCGACGTCGCGATTCTGGGTCCCGTGCCGACCAAGGGCGCGGCGACGGAGACGATCGTCAGCGGCGGAGCGGCGGCCGACGTGGCCGAGGTGCTGCGACGGTTCGGCTCGGACGTGGAGCTGATCGACGGGCCCGCCGGGGACGCCACGTCGCGCAAGCTCCTGCGCAGCGTCCTGATGAAGAGCCTCGCTGCGATCGTGATCGAGGCGCTCGAGGCCGGACGGGCCGCGGGCTGCGAGCCGTGGGTGCGGGCGCAGATCGCGGCGCAACTGTCGGGCGACGCGGAGGCGAAGATGGACCGGTACGAGACGGGCAGCCGCAAGCACGCCGTCCGTCGCGCCCACGAGATGGAGTCGGTCGTCGACTACCTCGGCAGCCTCGGCGTGGCCGCCGAGATGTCCGACGCCGCGCGCGCGGTGCTCACCCGCCTGGGGGCCGAGCGGTCCTGACCCGCCGGGCGGGTGTCGGGTGAATTGACGTGAAGCGGGTGGCCGCGGCACGACAGACTGGGCCCATGAGCGAGAACGTCGTCGAGGTCCGGGACCTGCGCAAGACCTACCGCGGCGGCGTCGAGGCGCTGCGCGGGGTCGCGTTCGAGATCCGACGAGGCGAGACGTTCGCGCTCCTGGGACCGAACGGCGCCGGCAAGAGCACCGTGATCGAGATCCTCGAGGGGTACCGCGACCGCACGAGCGGGGAGGTGCGGGTGCTCGGCGTCGATCCGCACCGCGGCGGTCTGGACTGGAAGGCCCGGCTCGGCATCGTGCTCCAGAACACGGGCGAGGCGCCGACGGCGACCGTGCGCGAGCTGCTCGCGCACTTCGCCTCCTTCTACCCGCGCCCGCGGGACGTCGACGAGGTGATCGCGGCCGTCGGACTCACCGAGAAGGCCAAGGTGTCGGTACGCAAGCTCTCCGGCGGTCAGCGTCGCCGCGTCGACGTGGCGCTCGGCATCGTCGGGCGTCCGGAGCTGCTGTTCCTCGACGAGCCGACGACCGGGTTCGACCCGGAGGTGCGCCGGCAGTTCTGGGACCTCATCCGCACGCTCCAAGCCGAGGGGACCTCCATCCTCCTCACGACCCACTACCTCGACGAGGCCGCCGAGCTGTCGGAACGCGCGGCCATCATCGTCGCGGGAGCCGTGGCATCCACCGGTCCCATCGACGAGCTCGGCGGGCCCGACGCCCGGGTGCCGCTCGTGCGCTGGCGCGAGGACGGTGTCGCCAAGGAGCGGCGGACGGACGACCCCGGGGCGCTCGTCGCCGCGCTGCACGCCCGGCTCGGCGAGCCGGACCGGCTGGAGGTGGTGCGCCCGAGCCTCGAGGACGTGTACCTGTCGTTCCTCGGCGCCGACGAGCGCCGCATCGCCGCGACGTCGGGTGGCCTCGCGTGAGCCGGGTGCTCCGGCTGGGTGTCGCGCGGATCGCCTTCGAGACGCGCTCGTACTTCCGGCAGGGCGACTCGGTCTTCTTCACCTTCCTGTTTCCGGTGATGATTCTGCTCATCTTCGCGGTGGCCTTCGACTCGCAGACCTTCGGCCCGCCCGGGGACGAGGTGGATGCCGCCCGGTTCTACCTCCCCGCCATGCTCGCCGCCGGGGTGCTGCTGTCGGGGCTGCAGAACATGTCGATCGACATCGCGATGGAGCGCAGCGACGGCACGCTCAAGCGCCTCGGGGGCACGCCGCTGAGCCCCGTGTCGTACTTCATCGGCAAGCTCGGGCAGGTGCTGATCACCGGCCTACTGCAGTCGGCGCTGCTCATCGCGGTCGCGGCGCTCGCCTTCGGCGTGCCGCTGCCGGACGACCCGGAACGGTGGCTGACCTTCGCGTGGGTGTTCCTGCTCGGAGTGACCACGTGCGCGATCCTCGGCATCGGACTGTCGGCCCTGCCGCGGACCGGTCGCAGCGCCACCGGCGTCGTCATCCCGATCGTGCTGCTGCTGCAGTTCATCTCGGGCGTCTACATCAACTTCTCGACGCTCCCGGAGTGGCTGCAGAACATCGCGAGCGTGTTCCCGCTGAAGTGGCTGGCGCAGGGTTTCCGGTCGGTGTTCCTGCCGGACTCCTTCGCCGCGGCCGAGCCGTCCGGGTCGTGGGACCACCCCCTCATCCTGCTCGTCACGGCCCTGTGGCTCGTCGTCGGGCTCGCGGTGGTGCGCCTCACCTTCCGCTGGATCCGCAAGGACGCCTGACCCGCGGGGTCTGCCGATAAACGCTCGCTGCCCCGAGAAACGCCGTGTGCGGGCGTTTCTCGGGGCAGGCGGCGTTTATCGGTGTGGGAGAGGGATGCCACGGCCTCCGAGCCGGTGTTTCCCGGGCGTTAAGTTTTCATCACTCGCTGAAACTTCTGAACGTTTCGCATTGACCGTCTCGCGACACGGGTGTTCTCTGGGCGCAGTTCCACTTGCATCCCACCTTGGGCGCGGAACGTCGCCCTTTCCCGAGAGGCTCCTGATGAAGAGAAGAATCGCGCTCGCCGTGCTCGCCGCCGGCGCTCTCGCGCTCGCCGGCTGCTCCGGCGGTGACGGCGGGGACACCGCGTCCGCCGACGCATCCATCCGCGTGGCGGTCACCGACCCGCAGCAGCTCATCCCCGGGCGGCAGTCGATCGCCTACGACTTCAACATGGCGGTCTGGTCGCCGCTGGCCTTCCTGCAGTCCGACGGCACCCTGGAGTACGTCCAGGCGGAGTCGATCGAGTCCGACGACGCGCAGACGTGGACCGTCACCCTCCGCGACGGGTGGACCTTCCAGGACGGCACCCCCGTCACCGCGCAGAGCTACGTCGACTCCTGGAACGCCGTGGCCTACGGGCCCAACGCCTTCGAGAACTCGGGGCAGCTGGCATCCATCGTCGGGTACGCCGACCTGAACCCGGCCGAGGGAGACCCCACGACGGATGCCATGTCGGGTCTCGCCGTCGTGGACGACCTGACCTTCACGGTGGAGCTCGTCAGCCCCGACGGACAGTTCCCGCTCCAGGTGACGCAGGCGCAGACGGCGTTCTTCCCGATGCCGGAGTCGGCACTGTCGGACTTCGACGCCTACAACACGCACCCCGTCGGCAACGGCCCCTTCGAGATGACGGGCGACTACGTCGAGAACGAGCCGATCACGGTGTCGGCCTACGACGACTTCGCGGGGGAGGCCCCCACCGTCGACGAGATCACTTTCGTCCCCTACACCGACTCCGAGACCGCCTACACCGACGTGCTCGCCGGCAACCTCGACGTCGCGGGCGTGCCCGCCAGCCGCCTTATCCAGGCGGGCACCGACTTCGGCGACCGCCTGTACTCCTTCGAGGCGCCCGGCATCTCGTTCCTCGGCCTGCCGCTGTGGAACGAGCAGTACCAGGACGTCCGCGTGCGCCAGGCGCTGTCGATGGCGATCGACCGGCAGACCATCATCGACCGCATCTACGGCGGCACGTACACCCCGGCGACGGCGTGGACCCCGGCGATCGAGCCCGGGACGCCCGAGGGCATCTGCGGCGAGTACTGCGAGTACGACCCGGATGCCGCGAAGGCGCTGCTCGACGAGGCGGGAGGGTTCGACGGGCCCCTCGAGATCACCTACCCCGGCGGCGGCGGACTGGACCCGCTCTACGAGGCCATCGCGAACCAGCTGCGGCAGAACCTCGGCATCGACGCGACCGCGACGCCGACCGCGGACTGGGCGGAGTTCCTGCAGAAGCGCACGGACGCCTCGCTCACCGGGCCGTTCTTCTCCCGCTGGGGAGCGCTGTACCCCAGCCAGCAGGCCACGCTGCGCGTGTTCTTCATCGAGGGCGGCGGCTGCGCGAACTGCATCCCGTTCTACGACCCCGAGGTGAGCGCGGCCATGCAGACCGCCGACGCCGACCTCAGCGGGGACGGAGAGGCGTACGCCGCGGTCCAGGACATCATCCAGGAGGAGTTCCCGGCCGTGCCGCTGTTCTTCGAGACGTACTCCTACGTGACCTCGGAGCGCGTCGCCGAGCTCGTGAGCTCGCCGGTGGGCAACCCGACCTACCGCGCGATCCAGCTGCGCTGACCTCCCCGGCAGGCGCGCGGAGCCCCCGCCCGCGCGCCGGCCGCCGACCCCCGGGACACCCATGCACCCCCTTCTCTCCCCCTCGCCCGTCCTGACGGGCTTCCCCACGGTCGACGCCCTCGAGTCCGCGTTCCTCGCCCTCGCCGAGGGCGCACCGCATCTCGTGCGCCGTCGCCTCCTCGGCCGCTCCCGGCTCGGCGAGCCCATCCCCGTCTACGAGATCGGCGACGGGCCGGCGCACGCCGTCGTCGCCGGGGGCGTGCACCCCAACGAGCCCATCGGCTTCCACACCGCCCTCGCCCTCGCCCGGCGGCTCGTCGCCGACGACGCCCTCCGCGGCGAGCTGGGCATGACCTTCCACATCGTCCCGTGCGTCGATCCGGACGGGACCCGCCTGAACGAGGGCTGGTTCGCCGCGCCCGGCGACCGCGGCGCGTACGGGCGGGCGTTCTACCGCCCCGCCCCGGACGAGCAGGTCGAGTGGAGCTTCCCGCTGTCGTACAAGCGGCTGCACTTCGACCGCGTGCTGCCCGAGACCCGGGCCCTCGCCGACCTCTTCGACACGGTCGAGCCGGCTCTGTTCGTCGGCCTGCACAACGCCGAGGTCGGCGGCGTGTACTTCTACGTGAACCGCGAGGACGACGCGCTCGTCCGCGAGCTGTCGTCGATCCCGGCACGCCACGGTCTGCCCCTCGACAACGGGGAGCCGGAGTCGCCCGACCTGGTGCGTCTCGGCGACGCCGTGTTCCGCTGCCCGACGGTCGCGGAGCGCTACGACTACGTCGAGTCGCTCGGGCTCGACCCGCTCGCGGAGGCGTCCGGGGGCGGCTCCGCCGACTACCTGCAGCGCTTCGGCACCCTCGTCATGGTCGCCGAGCTGCCCTATTGGACGCACGCCGACGTCGCGGACGACCGTCCGAGCGGCCTGCCGTACCGCCGTGTCGTCGCGGATCGCGCGCACCGGCTCCGCACCCTCGGCGAGACGCTGACGGGCGTGCTGTCCCGGGTGGATCCGCACCTGACGATCCCCAGCCCCTTCCTGCGCGGTGCACGCGCGTTCGCGCCGTTGATGGCGGTCCTCGCGGATGCCGAGGACGAGCGGGCGCGGCGTCTGACCGACGAGCGCGTCGCGACGCGTGCCGAGGTGTTCTCGAACGAGGACGCCGTGCGGTCCTTCCGCCTCCGGTTCGGGGGGATGCTCCTGCGCGCGCTGGAGGCGGAGTGCGCGGCGGGAGTCGCGCACGACACGGTGCGCCGCGAGCGCGACGCCTTCCGGCGCGTCTACGACGACTGGGTGGCCGAGGCCGAACAGGTGCCGCTCGACACCCTCCCGCTCGCCGACCTGGTCGGCGTGCAGCTGGACGCCCTGATGGCGGCGGCCCGCGCGGCGGTGACCGCGTGAGGTTCGCGCGCGCCGCCGGCGGGCGCCTGCTGGAGGTCGGCATCGTCTTCCTCGGCGTCACCTTCATCATCTACGCGATGGTCTACGCCCTCCCGGGCGACCCGATCGCGGCGCTGGGCGGGGACCGGCCGCTCCCGCCGACGGTCGTGGCCGAGCTGCGGCGGCAGTACCACCTCGACGATCCGCTCGTCCTGCAGTACCTGCGCTACCTCGGCGGACTGTTCACGGGAGATCTGGGGACCACCTTCGACGGCGTCGCGGTGGCCGACCGCATGGCCGCGCGCTGGCCGGTGACGATCACGCTCGCCGTCACGGCCTGGGTCATCGAGGTCGTGCTCGGTGTGCTCCTCGGTCTCGTCGCGGGCCTGCGCAAGGGCAGCTGGATCGACCGCGGCGTGCTGCTGACCACGATCCTCGCGACCTCGATCCCGATCTTCGTCGTCGCCGTCGGCGGGCAGCTGATCTTCGGCCTGCAGCTGAAGTGGCTCCCCATCGCCGGCACGACGGCGGGATGGCCGACGGCCTACCTCCTGCCCGCGGCCGTCATCGCGATCTTCGGCCTCGCCGCGATCGCGCGCCTCATGCGCGGCAGCGTCATCGACACGCTCCAGTCCGATTTCGTCCGGACCCTGCGTGCCAAGGGCGTCCCGCGTCGCACGATCGTCGGCACGCACGTCATGCGCAACTCCGTCGCCCCCGTCCTCACCTTCGTCGCCATCGACCTGGGCTACCTGCTCGGCGGCGCCGTCGTCGTCGAGGGCGTGTTCAACCTGCCGGGTATCGGGCAGCTGCTGTTCTCCGCGATCCGCACGCACGAGGGACCCACCGTGGTGGGGGTGGGCACGACGCTCATCCTCATCTTCCTGGCGCTCAGCCTGCTGGTCGACCTCGTCAACTCCGCCCTCGACCCGAGGATCCGCCATGTCTGAGATGATCGCCGCCACCGCAGCGGACCAGCCCACGCTCGTCGACCGCGGCCTCTGGTCCGTCCTGCGCCGCCGGGTGACGTTCTGGGCGCCCCTCGCCGTGCTCGCGGTGCTCGCGCTCGTCGCCGTCGCGCCCGGGCCGATCGCGATGCTCTCGGGCAGCGGGGACCCGCGCGCCTGCGACCTCGTCGACAGCGCCCTGCCGCCCGGGCCGGGACACCTGTTCGGGACCGACCTGCAGGGCTGCGACATCTACGCCAACGTCATCTTCGGCACCCGCACGTCGCTGTCCATCGGACTGCTGACGACGGCGCTCTGCCTCATCGTGGCGATCGTGCTCGGGACGATCGCCGGGTACGCCGGCGGCATCCTGGACACGATCATCTCCCGCCTCACCGACGTGTTCCTCGGGTTCCCGTTCATCCTGGGCGCGATCATCGTGCTGAACAGCCTCGGCCGGCCCGACCCCGTGCTGGTCTCGCTCGTTCTGGCCTTCTTCTCGTGGCCCACGATGGCCCGTCTGGTGCGCGGCGCGGTGCGGAGCGTCCGGGGCGCCGACTACGTGCGGGCGGCATCCGTCATCGGACTGTCGCACGTGCAGATCGTCCTCCGGCACGTGCTCCCCAACGCGATCGGGCCGGTGCTGGCGATCGCCGCCACCTTCGTCGGCGGTGTCATCGTCGCCGAGTCGACCCTCACCTTCCTCGGTGTGGGGCTGCGGGCGCCCACGATCTCCTGGGGCCTGCAGCTGGCGAACGCGCAGTCGTACGTCGGCACGGCGCCGCATATGCTCCTCTTTCCCGCCCTCTTCCTCAGCATCACCGTGCTCGCGCTCATCACCCTGGGCGACACCGTGCGCGACGCCCTCGACCCGAAAGGACGCTGACCGTGTCGACTCCTTCCTCCGCCCCCGCCGCGACCCTCGCCGACGCGACGGCCGCCGACGCGCCCGCCACCGCGCTCGCGGATGCGCCCACCGCCGCGCCCACCACGGCGCACCGTGACGCGGCCCCCAGCCGGTCGGACGCGGCGGACGGGACCGCCGCCCGCCGCGACGCGCTGCTCCGCGCCGGAGCCGCCTACGTCGCCCAGTGGATCGGGTTCCAGCACGAGCTGCGCGGGGTCCCCGGCATCCAGGTCGCCATCCGCCACCGCGGGGAGCTCCTCCTCGACGAGGCGTGGGGGGTCGCGGATGCCACGACGTCCGAGCCCCTCACCACGGGGCACCTCTTCCGCATCGCCTCGCACTCCAAGACGTTCACGGCCACCGCGGTCCTGCAGCTCGTCGAGCGCGGGACGCTGCGCCTGGACGACCCGGTGTCACGGTGGCTGCCCGAGCTGGCGGACGCCGAGGTGGGCCCGGTCACCGTGCGCGAGCTCCTCGGGCACCAGGGCGGGGTCATCCGAGACGGCGTCGTCGCCGACTTCTGGCAGCGCGGCCTGCCCTTCCCTGACGGTGCCGAGATCCTGCGCATGGCGGCCGAGGAGGGGCGCGTCTTCGCCCCGAACGAGCACTTCAAGTACTCCAACGTCGGATATTCGCTGCTCGGTCTCGTGATCGAGGCGGCGACGGGACGGACGTACGGGCAGTACGTGACCGACGAGATCGTCCGTCCGCTCGGTCTGGACGACCTGGGACCCGAATGGGATGCCGACCGGGCCGACGAGTACGCCTCCGGCCACACCGCGGCGCTGCAGGCGGGGGCGCCCCGGCGCGTCATCCCGCACGTCGACACGCGGGCGATGGCGGCGGCCACGGGATGGTTCGGCACGGCCCGCGACCTCTCCGCGTACTTCGCCGCGCACGCCCCCGGCGAGGAGACGCTGCTGTCCGAGGGGTCGCGGCGCCTGCTGCAGCGCCGGGAGTCGGACATCGAGTACGCGGGCGTGCTGCGGCACTACGGGCTCGGCTTCGACGTGCGCGACCTCGACGGGGCGAGCCTGATCGGACACAGCGGCGGCTATCCCGGGCACATCACGCGCACGTGGCTCGACCTGGACGACGACATCGTCGTCAGCGTCCTCACCAACGCCATCGACGGTCCGGCCGACGTGCTCGCGACCGGGGCCGTCGGCATCCTGCGCCTCGCTCTCGCCCAGCTCGACCGCGAGCCGGGCGCGGCGGACATCACCGGGCGGTTCGCGAGCATGTGGAGCGTCGCCGATCTCGTCGACCTCGGCGGCGCCCTCGCGGTGCTGCACCCGGCCGACCCCGACCCGGCCCGATCGGCCGAGGTGCTCGAGGTCGACGCCGACGGGACGCTGCGCATGCCCGCGCGGGCCAGCTTCGGCGCCAGCGGCGAGCCGATGGGCGTCGAGCGCGACGACGCGGGGGAGGTCGTCTCGATCCGGCTGAGCGGCATGTCCATGTGGCCGTACGACCGGTATCGCTACGCTCTGTCGACGGAGCAGCCGTCGGAGCTGCTGAAGGGGATGGCCTTGTGAACGACGAGGGACACGCCGAGCCCACCGGTCCGCTGGACGAGGCCGTGAGCGCCTTCGTGGAGGACTTCGCGTACGCCTGGGGTGCGGCCGGGAACCCGCGGATGGAGGGCCGCGTCCTCGCCCTCCTCCTGATCGTCGACGAGCCGTACCTGTCGTCGGCCCGGATCGCCGATCTGCTGCAGGCCAGCGCCGGTGCGGTGTCGATGTCGACCCGCGCGCTCGTGAACCTCGGCTTCCTCAAGCGCCACGCCATCCCGGGCGACCGCAGCCACTACTTCCGCACCGAGGACGACGTGTGGGGCGGGTTCCTCGCGGGGGAGCGGGACTACGTCCGGCGCATCAACTCCACCCTCGAGTTCGGCCTCGACGTCCTCCCCGAGGACGCCTCCCGGCCGCGCACGCGACTCACGAACGCCCTGCGGTACATGACGTGGCTCGTCGGCCACCACCGGAAGATGCTCGCCGAATGGCAGGAGTACCGCGACAGCACGGCGGGCGCCGCCGCCCCCGGGGGCGCCGCGGGCGAGACCCCCGTCGAGCCGGCACGCCGGGAGGTCGGCTCGTGAGCGCGCCCGTGCTGGAGGTCACCGGACTCGAGGTCGTCTTCGAGGTCGGGACCGAGAAGATCGTCGCCGTGTCGGGACTGGACCTCACGGTCGGGCACGGCGAGATCGTCGCGCTCGTCGGCGAGTCCGGGTCGGGCAAGAGCGTGAGCGCCCTGGCCCTCGTCGGACTCCTCCCCGAGCGCGCCCGCGTCCGCGGGACGGCCCTGTTCGACGGTGTGGACCTGCTCGCCCTCGACGAGGTCCGGCTCAACGCGATCCGCGGCTCCCGCATCGCCGTCGTGTTCCAGGACCCGATGAACGCCCTCGACCCGGTCTTCCCCATCGGGCACCAGATCGACGAGGTGCTGCGCGTGCACCGCCCGGAGATGGACCGCGCCGCCCGGCGCGCCCGCGTCATCGAGCTCCTCACCATGGTGGAGATCCCGGATGCCGCCGCGCGCGTGCGCTCGTATCCGCACCAGATGTCGGGGGGTCAGGCCCAGCGCGTCATGATCGCGATGGCCCTCGCCTGCGACCCGGAGCTGATCATCGCCGACGAGCCGACGACCGCGCTGGACGTGACCGTCCAGCGCGAGGTGCTGGACGTCATGCGACGGCTGCGCGAGCGGACCGGGACGGCGATGCTCCTCATCACGCATGACATGGGCGTGGTGGCCGACATGGCCGACAGCGTCGTGGTCCTGCGCCGCGGAGAGGTGCAGGAGCACGCCGACGTGCAGCGCATCTTCGACGCGCCCGCGGCGCCGTACACGCGACAGCTCCTCTCGGCGGTCCCGCGCCTCGGCGCCTCCGAACGTGCCGTCGCCGCGGCCGAGGGCGAGCCGGTCCTCGACGTGCAGGGACTGACGGTCGTGTACGGCCGCGGGGCCCGCGCGCTCACCGCGGTCGACGACGTCGACCTGCGGATCCACCGCGGCCAGACGACGGCGCTGGTGGGGGAGTCGGGGTCGGGCAAGAGCACGATCGGCATGTGCGCGCTGGGCCTGGCGCCCATCACCGCGGGACGCGTGCTCATCGACGGCGTCGACCTCCGCGGGGCCCGCCGCGCCGAGGCGCTCGCGGTGAAGAGGTCGGTCGGGGTCGTGTTCCAGAACTCCACGGCGGCCCTGGACCCCCGGATGAGCATCGGGGCGTCGATCGCCGAGCCGCTCCGCGCCCACACCGACCTGTCCTCGCGGGACCGCGAGGCGCGCGTCGGCGCCCTCCTGTCGGACGTCGAGCTCCCGGCATCCTGGGCCCGCCGTTTCCCCCACGAGCTCTCGGGCGGTCAGCGGCAGCGCGTCGCGATCGCGCGGGCCATCGCTCTCGAGCCCCGTCTGCTCGTGGCCGACGAGCCCACCTCGGCGCTCGACGTGTCGGTGCAGGCGACGGTGCTCGAGCTCCTGCGGCGTCTCCAGGAGGAGCTGCGGTTCGCCTGCCTCTTCATCAGCCACGACCTGGCGGTGGTCGACCAGCTGAGCGATCGCGTCGTCGTGCTGCGGCGCGGCCGGATCGTCGAAGAGGGCCCCCGCCGCGAGGTGCTCGCGGCGCCGCGCGAGCAGTACACGCGGGCGCTCATCGCGGCCGTGCCCGTGCCCGATCCGCGGGAGCAGGCCCGGCGCCGGTCGGCGGCCTGAGCACCCGCCCGGTGCGCACGCGTGCGGCCCCGGTGTCGGCGGTCGCCGATAGCGTGGACTCATGGTCGGTTATCGCTACCTCGGAAACAGTGGATTCAAGATCTCGGAGATCACCCTCGGCAACTGGGTGACGCACGGCTCGCAGGTCGGCGACGACGCCGCCGTCAAGACGGTGCACGCGGCGCTCGACGCGGGCATCACCACCTTCGACACGGCGGACACGTACGCCAACACCGCCGCTGAGACGGTGCTCGGCAAAGCGCTCGAGGGTCAGCGCCGCGAGTCGCTCGAGATCTTCACGAAGGTGTACTTCCCGACCGGCCCCATGGGTCCGAATGACACCGGCCTGAGCCGCAAGCACATCATGGACTCCATCAACGGGTCGCTGAAGCGCCTCGGCACCGACTACGTCGACCTCTACCAGGCCCACCGCTTCGACTACGAGACCCCGCTCGAGGAGACGTTCCAGGCCTTCGCCGACCTCGTCCGCCAGGGCAAGGTCCTCTACATCGGCGTCTCGGAGTGGACCGCCGAGCAGCTGCGTGAAGGACACAAGCTCGCCAAGGACCTCGGCATCCAGCTCATCTCGAACCAGCCGCAGTACTCGATGCTGTGGCGCGTCATCGAGGGCAAGGTCGTCCCCACGAGCGAAGAGCTCGGGATCTCGCAGATCGTCTGGTCGCCGATGGCGCAGGGCGTGCTCAGCGGCAAGTATCTGCCCGGGCAGCCGGTTCCGGAGGGCTCGCGCGCGACCGACGAGAAGAGCGGCGCCAACTTCATCAAGCGCTTCCTCCGCGACGACGTCCTCGAGGCCGTGCAGAAGCTGAAGCCGATCGCCGAGGAGGCGGGCCTGTCGATGCCGCAGCTCGCGATCGCCTGGGTGCTGCAGAACCCGAACATCGCGGCCGCTCTCGTGGGCGCCTCGCGGCCGGAGCAGCTGGCGGACACGGTCAAGGCCTCGGGCGTGACGCTCGATGGCGACACCCTGGCCGCCATCGACGCGGCGCTGGGCGACGCGGTCTTCTCGGACGCCGAGAACACCTACGAGGTCTCTCCCAAGAAGCGCCTGGTCTGACCGCACGGACGAGCGGGTCGGGCGTGCGCGCCCGGCCCGCTTCTCCGTACCCGGGCCCCGCGCTGGGCCCCGCCTCAGGCGCCGCTCAGGAGACGGCAGGGATCGCGTCGTACCCTGAGCGAATGTCCTTTTCCGCTCACCGGCCCGGCCGCTTCGGCTCCGACGGCCGCATCGAGTTCACAACGGACGAGGAACGCGCGCAGTACCTCGACGAATTCCTCGCCGCGCAGAACGCGGCGGAGCATCCCGCCGAGCCGCAGGATCACACCGCCGAGCCGTGGGGAGCCCCGCCGGCCGACGACGAGACCCTGCCCCTCGACCGCACGCCGGCGGAGACCGACCCCGTGTCCTCGCAGCCCGCGTCCGACCCGGTGGTCGAGGAGCAGCCGGCGTCCGACCCGGTGGTCGAGGAGCAGCCCGCGTCCGAGCCGGCCGCCGAGGAGCGCGCCCGGGAGCTCGACGCGGTCGCGCTCGCCGTCCCCGCGCCGGAGGACCCCCGGCCCCCGCGTCTGCGCCGCGCCGACCCGCGGCGACCGAGTCTGTCGATGGTCCGCCGCATGGCCGTGCTCGGCGGTGCCGACAACGACGTCCTGGACGAGGTCCCGGAGGAGACGCCGCGATTCGTCCAGATGTTCTTCGTGCTGTTCGGCACGGCACTCGTCTCGGCCCTGTCGATGATGTTCGCGTTGCTCACCGGCGTGCGCGTGGCGATCTGGCTCGCCGTCCCCCTCGCCATCGTGTGGGGCCTCATCATCTTCAACCTCGACCGCTTCCTCACCTCGACCATGCGGTCGACGAAGAACATCGGACGGCTCCTCGGCCTCGCCGTCCCCCGCGTCATCATGGCGGCGCTCATCGGCATCGTCGTCGCGGAGCCGCTGGTGCTGCAGATCTTCCAGAACGACATCACCCGCGAGGTCAACTCCACGAACGTGACGCAGGCGCTCACCGACCAGGACGCGATCCTGAACGGTCCCGAGAAGCAGGCGCTCGACGCGGCCAGCGCCCAGGTCAGTGCGCTCGAGAACCAGGCGGCGACGGGCATCGTCGCCGGCACGTCATCGACGTCCGCCGAGTCCGCCGCGGCCCAGCAGACCGTCGACCAGCTCACCCAGCAGCTCGCCGCCCAGCAGACCGTCATCGACCAGGCGCGCGCGGTGTACCAGTGCGAGCTCACGGGGCAGGGGGCCGGCACGGTGCCCGGCTGCACCGGGGTGGCCGGTGACGGCGCGAGCTCGGATGCCGCCCAGGCCCAGCTGCAGCAGGCGCAGTCGTCCTACGACGCGCTGTCGTCGCAGCTGCAGCAGGCCCAGCAGGCGCTCACTGCCGCCAACGCGGCGGGTACGGACGCCGCCGCCTCCTCGGCCGAGCAGAACAAGGCGCAGGCGGAGGACCAGCTGCCGGCGGCCCGCGCCCAGTACGAGGCGGCGCTCGCCGCCTACAACGAGCGCACGTCCTCGGTCGCCGGCGGCAACGCGCAGGCCATGGGTCTGCTGTCGCAGATCACCGCGTTGGAGAGGCTCGGAGAGCGCGAGCCCGTCCTGAAGTGGGCGCACTGGTTGATCGCCGCACTGTTCTTCATGATCGAGCTGCTGCCCGTGCTCGTGAAGGTGCTGACCGGCTTCGGCGGACCGTCGCTGTACGAGCGGGCGGAGAAGATGCGCGGCCAGGTCGCCCTCGACCGCGTCACCGCACGGACGTTCCGCAAGCGGGCCGACATCATCACCGACGAGGCGACGCGGGTCCCGGCGGCGACGGCCTGATGGTCGCCTGGAGTGCGGGGCTTCTGCTGTACCGGCTGACGCCCGCCCCCGAGGTGCTCATCGCCCACATGGGCGGACCGTTCTGGGCGTCGAAGGACGCCGGCGCCTGGTCGGTCCCCAAGGGCGAGTTCGACCCGGAGACCGAGAGCGCACGCGACGCCGCCCGCCGCGAGTTCGCGGAGGAGCTCGGCGTCGAGCCGCCGGCGGGGGAGTGGGCCGAGCTCGGCACCTACCCCACCTCGTCCGGCAAGAAGGTGGTCGTCTTCGTCGCCGACGGCTCCGAGTTCACCGCCACCGACTTCGTCTACGGCGAGTTCGAGATGGAATGGCCGCCCCGCTCGGGGCGGACGGCCTCCTTCCCCGAGGTCGACAGGGCGGAATGGATGCCGCTGGACGTCGCCCGCGACCGCCTCGTGAAGGGTCAGCGGCCCGCTCTGGACGCACTCGCCGCCGCCCTCGACCGCGCCTGACCCGGCGTGTCCCCCTTTGTGCAGCGACGAGGTGTCGAATCTGCACGAGGGGGACATGCCGGTCAGGCCGAAGGCCGACGGCGCCGGGTCAGGCGGGCGTCACGGCCGCAGGAGGACCTTGCCGATGCGCGGCGACAGGCTCGTCGTGACCGCCTCGGCGATGTCGTCGAGGCCGAAGGTCGCCGCGACGGGCAGGGTCACGGTGCCGTCCCCGAGGTAGCGGGCGAGCTCGCCGAACAGGGCCGCGCGGGTGGTGGCATCCATCGTCTTGCTCACGACGCTGCCCCAGAACCCCTTCACGGTCGCCTGGCGGAAGATGATGTCGCCCGCGGAGAGCTCGAGCTTCCCGGCGCCCATCGAGCCGAAGATCACGAGCGTGCCGTTCTCGGAGAGCAGCGACAGCACGTCGTTGCTGGCCGAGCCGCCGACCGAGTCGACGCCCGCCACGATGCGCGCGCCGTCCGCGAGGGCGAGCGCCCGGTCGCGCCAGCCGTCGTCGTCGGTGGAGACGATGTTCTCGATCCCCTGCTCCGCGAGCTCGGCGACGGCGCTCGCGCGACGGACGAGACCGATCACGTGGATGCCACGGGCACGGGCGATCTGCGCGACCATGCGGCCGACCGCGCCGTTCGCGGTGTTCTGGACGATCCAGTCGCCGGGGGCGAGGTCGAGGGAGTGGAGGAGGCTGATGGCGCTGAAGGGCATGGCGACGAGCTGCGCGGCGACCTCGTCGGACAGGGCGTCCGCGACGGGGATGAGCGCCGCGGCCGGCGCGAGCACGTACTCGGCCCATACGCCGAAGGTCCCGCCGGTGGCGACGCGCTGTCCCACGGTCAGTCCCTCGACGCCGTCGCCGAGCGCGTCCACGACGCCGACCGCCTCGGTGCCGGCCCGCGCGGGGAGCTCGGGCTTGTAGCCGTAGGTGCCACGGACGGTCCACAGGTCGTGGTTGTGGATGGGGGACAGGGTGACGCGCACGCGCACCTCGCCCGGCCCGGGCTCGGGCGTGGCGACCTCCTCGACGGCCAGGACGTCGGCGGGCTCTCCGAACTCGTGGTGGATGATCGCGCGCATGGGTTCCTCCCGTGGTTATTTTGTAACGACCGGTCTAATATAGACCCCGACGACGAGGAGCGGCACCCATGGGCAGGACGGCGACCTTCGACCGCGGACAGGTGGTCGACGCGGCGCGCGACGTCTTCTGGCAGCGCGGCTACGCCGAGACGGGCGTCGTCGAGCTGGAGGAGGCCACGGGCCTGACCCGCTCGAGCCTGTACAACGCCTTCGGCAGCAAGAGGGGTCTCTTCGACGCGGTGCTCGCGGCGTACCTCGACGACGTCGTTCGCACGCGCCTGCGCCCGCTCGGCGGTGGCGACCCCGGGGCCCTCGAGGCCTACGTCGACGAGATGCGCGCGGCCATCGCGGCCGACACCCCGCGCGCGCGGGCGGGATGCCTCCTCCTCAACGCCGGGTGCGCGCCCCTCGCGTCCGACGACGCGGACCTGCGCCGCCTGGTGTCGGGCTACGCGGCCGAGATGCGCGCGGCGATCCGGGCCGCGGTTGCCGACCGCCGACCCGACCTGGACCCGGATGCCACGGACGCGCTGGCGGCGGTCTGCTCCTCGCTCGTCGTGGCCGGGCTGACGCTGGCCCGGGCCGACCGCGACGCCGCGGTCGCCACGCTGGGCTCCGTCGCGTCGACGCTGGAGGCGTGGGCGTAGCACCCCGCCGTGCCCTTGTATACGCAGAGCCCCCGATGACCGGCCGGATCGGCCATAATCGGTAGCAATGTATACAGAGGCCGGATCATGAGGGCGGGTGACGGGGCGTACTCCCGACTGCTCGACGAGATCCAGACCGGCGTCCTCGCCCCGGGCGCCGTCCTCGCCGAGGTCGAGCAGGCGGCACGCCTCGGCGTGAGTCGCACGCCCCTCCGCGAGGCCCTGCGCCGGCTCGCCTCCGACGGGCTCGTGACGCAGGCCTCACCGCGGGTGACGGTCGTCGCCGGCATCGATGCGGACGACATCCGTGCCCTGTTCGAGCTGCGCCGGGCCCTGGAGTCCGAGGCATCCCGTCTCGCCGCCCACCGCGCCGACCGCCGGGCGTTCCGCGCCCTCGCCGCCGAGTTCGACGGCATCGACACCGACGACACCGACGGGTACTACGCGCTCATCGCCCGCTTCGACGCCGCCATCGATGCGGCGGTCGACAACAGCTACCTCTCCGCGTCGCTGCGCAGCGTCCGCATGCACCTCGTGCGGGTGCGGCGCATGGCGCGCTTCAACCCCCTGCGCCTCTCGGCCTCGGCGCGAGAGCATCGACTGATCGCGCACGCGATCGGCGACGGCGACCCCGAGCTCGCCGTCCACGCCACCCACGTGCACCTGCACAACGCCCTCACCACCATCCTCGAAGCCCTGACGGAGGACCCCTCATGACGATCACCCACCACGTGCGCGTGCACCGCAGCGACGAGAACCTCGCCCGCGAGGGACAGCTGGCGTGGGCGCTCGCCCGGGTCGCCGTGGACCCCGTCGCCGTGGACGACGACGTCGTCGACATGATCGTCAACCGCCTCATCGACAACGCGGCCGTCGCAGCCGCGTCGCTGTCGCGGCAGCCGGTCAGCGCGGCGCGCCAGCAGGCGCTCGATCACGCCGTGTCCATCGGCGGCGTGGGCGCGACCGTCTTCGGCTGCGCCCTCGAGCGCCGCTCGAGCCCCGAGTGGGCCGCCTGGGCCAACGGCGTCGCCGTGCGGGAGCTCGATTACCACGACACCTTCCTCGCTGCGGACTACTCGCACCCCGGCGACAACATCCCGCCCGTGCTGGCGGTCGCCCAGCACACGCGCCGCGACGGTGCCGCGGTGGTGCGCGCCCTCGCCACGGCGTACGAGATCCAGATCGACCTCGTCCGGGCCATCTCGCTGCACGCGCACAAGATCGACCACGTCGCCCACCTCGGCCCCGCGGCCGCCGCCGGCATCGGCACTCTGCTCGACCTCGACCAGGAGACCATCTACCAGGCCATCGGTCAGGCCCTCCACACCACGACCGCGACTCGCCAGTCGCGGAAGGGCGAGATCTCGACCTGGAAGGCCCACGCCCCCGCCTTCGCCGGGAAGATGGCGATCGAGGCCGTCGACCGCGCCATGCGGGGCGAGACCAGCCCCTCCCCGATCTACGAGGGCGAGGACGGCGTCATCGCCTGGATGCTCGACGGTCCGGACGCCTCCTACGACGTGCCCCTCCCCGCCGAGGGCGAGTCGAAGCGCGGCATCCTCGACTCCTACACGAAGGAGCACTCGGCCGAGTACCAGGCGCAGGCCTGGATCGACCTGGCCCGCCGCCTCGGCACGGAGCGCCCCGAACTGCGCGACCCCGCCAAGGTGGCATCCATCGTCCTGCACACCAGCCACCACACGCACTACGTCATCGGCTCCGGCGCGAACGACCCGCAGAAGTACGACCCGACCGCCTCGCGCGAGACGCTGGACCACTCGATCCCGTACATCTTCGCGGTCGCGCTGCAGGACGGCGCGTGGCACCACGTCGACTCCTACACCCCCGAGCGCGCGGGCCGGGAGGACACCGTCGCGCTGTGGCACAAGGTCACCACGGACGAGGACGCGGAGTGGACCCGCCGCTACCACTCCGAGGACCCGAACGAGAAGGCGTTCGGCGGCCGCGTCGTGATCACTCTGACCGACGGATCGACCGTCGAGGACGAGATCGCCGTCGCCGACGCCCACCCCCTCGGGGCCCGGCCGTTCGCGCGCGAGGACTACATCCGCAAGTTCCGCACGCTCGCCGAGCCGGTGCTGCTGCCGGAGGAGATCGAGCGCTTCCTCGCGCTCGTGCAGCGCCTGCCCGAGCTGACCGCCGACGAGGTGCAGCACCTCTCCATCGTGGCCAAGCCCGGGGTGCTGGCCCTCGCCCCGGCTCCGAAGGGCCTGTTCTGATGCTGTACGCCCAGGCCACCGCGGCCGAGAAGCGTCGCGCGCTGCGCGAGAGGCTGGCATCCGGGGACCTCGTCCGGATGCCGGGGGCCTTCAATCCCCTCTCGGCCCGCCTGATCGAGCGCAAGGGCTTCGACGGCGTCTACATCTCGGGCGCCGTCATCTCGGCCGACCTGGGGCTGCCCGACATCGGGCTCACGACCCTCACCGAGGTCGCCGGACGCGGCGGGCAGATCGCCCGCATGACCGAGCTGCCCGCGATCATCGACGCCGACACCGGGTTCGGCGAGCCGATGAACGTCGCCCGCACGATCCAGACGCTAGAGGACGCGGGGCTCGCCGGTGCCCACATCGAGGACCAGGTCAACCCGAAGCGCTGCGGTCACCTCGACGGCAAGAGCGTCGTGGACGCCGACACCGCGGTCAAGCGCATCCGGGCGGCCGTCGACGGTCGGCGCGATCCGAACTTCCTCGTCATGGCCCGCACCGACGTGCGGGCGGTGGAGGGACTGGATGCCGCGATCGACCGCGCGAAGGCCCTCGTCGATGCGGGCGCGGACGCGATCTTCCCCGAGGCGATGCGCGACCTGGGGGAGTTCGAGGCGATGCGCTCGGCTCTGGACGTGCCGATCCTGGCGAACATGACCGAGTTCGGGAAGTCGGAGCTGTTCTCCACCGCCCAGCTGCGCGACGCGGGCGTGAACCTGGTCATCTGGCCGGTGTCGCTGCTCCGCCTCGCGATGGGCGCGGCGGGACGGGGCCTGGACGCCTTGGCATCCGAGGGTCATCTGCGCGACCAGCTGGGGGACATGCAGCATCGCGCCGACCTGTACGACCTCATCGACTACGAGGGCTACACCCGCTTCGACGCCGACGTGTTCGACTTCACCGTCGAGCGCTAGCCGGCATCCGTGTCCTCTTATGTGCAGCGGGAGGGCAGGTTCTCCGCACATAGTGGGACACGGATGCCAGGACCGGCGGGCTGAGCCGGAGAACGACCGCAGACGACTCAAGGGAGAGACGATGACCGACATCAAGAAAGGCCTCGCCGGCGTTACGGTCGACGAGACCGCCGTCAGCAAGGTGAACCCCGAGACGAACAGCCTGCTGTACCGCGGATACCCGGTGCAGCAACTGGCCGCGACGCAGCCGTTCGAGGCCGTGGCCTACCTGCTGTGGAACGGCGAGCTGCCCACCGAGGATGAGCTCGCCGCGCTCCGCGCCGTCGAGCGGCAGCACCGCGCGCTCACCGACGACGTCCGCGCGGCCATCGACCTCCTGCCCGTCACGGCCCACCCGATGGACGAGGTCCGCACCGCGGTGAGCGTCATCGGCGCGCGCGAGACCGCGGGCATCGAGAACGTGATGGATGCCGTGGGCACCCCCGCCGAGAACCTCGAACGCTCCGTCCGCCTGTGGGCGCAGCTGCCCGCCGTGGTCGCCTACGGGCAGCGCCGCCGTCGCGGGCAGGAGCTCGTCGCTCCGCGCGACGACCTCGACTACGCGGCGAACTTCCTGTGGATGACGTTCGGCGAGGAGGCTGCGCCGGTCGTCGTCGAGGCCTTCACCCAGTCGATGACCCTGTACGCCGAGCACTCCTTCAACGCCTCGACCTTCACCGCGCGCGTGATCGCCTCGACCCTGAGCGACCTGTACTCCGCCGTCGTCGGCGCGATCGGCGCACTGAAGGGACCGCTGCACGGCGGGGCGAACGAGGCCGTGCTGCACGTGTTCACCGAGATCGGCTCGGCCGAGAACGTCGAGCCCTGGCTCGACGCCGCGCTCGCCGAGAAGCGCAAGATCATGGGCTTCGGCCACCGCGTCTACAAGCGGGGCGACTCGCGCGTGCCGACCATGAAGGCGGCCCTCGACACGCTCGTCGCGCACTACGACCGACCCGATGTCGCCGCCCTCTACGACGCGCTCGAGTCCGCGTTCGTCGGACGCAAGGGCATCTACCCGAACCTCGACTACCCGTCGGGTCCGGCGTACGCGCTCATGGGCTTCGACACCCTGACCTTCACCCCGCTGTTCGTCGCCGCCCGCGTGACCGGCTGGACCGCCCACATCCGCGAGCAGCAGGCCTCGAACGCGCTCATCCGACCGCTCTCGGCGTACGTCGGTCCCGACGAGCGGCATGTCGAGGGATACGTGCCGGATGCCGCCGACACCGAGGTCCAGGACCGCCCCGAAGAGGCGGCGGGCTGATGTCCGAGCAGAAGATCGTCCTGGTCTCGGGCGCGCGCACGCCGATCGGCTCGTTCGGCGGCGCCCTGTCGGGCGTCGACGCCTTCGAGCTCGGGGCCGTCGCCGTCGAGGCCGCCCTGGCCCGCGCCGGTGTCGCGAAGGAGGACGTGGACGAGGTCGTCATGGGCTGCATCGCCCAGAACGGCCCCGACGCCTACAACGCCCGCCGCGTCGCGCTCGCCGCAGGGCTCCCCACGCGCGTGCCCGCGTTCACGGTCAACCGCCTCTGCGGCTCCGGGCTGCAGGCCATCTGGTCGGCTGCCCAGGAGCTGCGGTGGGGCGGCATCGACGTCGCCGTGGCCGGCGGCGACGAGAGCATGTCGCGCACCCCGTTCCTCGACCACGGCTCCCGCGGCAACGCGCGGCTCGGCGACCGGACCCTCCTCGACGGCACGCTCGCGATCCTGACCGACCCGTTCAGCGGCCGTCACATGGGCACGACGGCCGAGGTCGTGGCATCCCGGTACTCCGTCTCCCGCGAGGAGCAGGACGCCTTCGCTGTCGAGAGCCAGCGACGGGCGTCGACGGATGCCGCCCGCGCGGCGTTCGCGGAGGAGATCGTCCCCGTCACGACCGGCGGGAAGCGCCCGGTCGAGGTGTCCGTCGACGAGCACCCGCGTCCCGGGGCGACCCTCGAGACGCTGGCCGGGCTGCGGCCGGCGTTCGAGAAGGACGGGTCGGTCACCGCGGGCAACTCCTCGGGCATCAACGACGGCGCCGCCGCGATGGTGCTCCTCCGGGAGGACGACGCGCGCGAGCGGGGTCTGACGGGCCTGGCGACGCTCGAGGCGGTCACCACCGCGGGGGTCGACCCCGAGATCATGGGGTACGCCCCGGTCATCGCGCTGCAACGACTGTGGGAGCGGACGGGACTGACGCCCGCCGACGTCGACGTGATCGAGCTGAACGAGGCGTTCGCGGCACAGGCGGTGGCGGTGATCCGCGACGCGGGACTGGACCCGTCGAAGGTGAACCCCTACGGCGGTGCGATCGCCCTCGGCCACCCGGTCGGGGCGACGGGCGCGATCCTCACCGTGCGCGCGGCGCTCGACCTGCAGCGTCGCGACCTCGAGTACGCCGTCGTCACGATGTGCATCGGCGGCGGCCAGGCCCTCGCCGCGCTGCTGCGGCGATACTGACGGGTGAAATCCGGGTCGAGCACACGACAGCCCTGATATTCTCGAGGTATCACGACCGGTTCCGCCCACTCGCGTCGGCTCGTTCGGCGCGCTGGACCTCTGCGCGCCTTTCACCCGCACGTTCGGAATGCTCTCGCTGATCCAGTTCCTGCTCGATCAGGACGGTCTCCGGCGAACGATGCTTCCCGCTGTCATCCGGGGCTTCCCCTCCGTCCTGTCGCTGTCCGTGTCCGATCTGGGCGCTCCGGCGGGATGGAAGGAGTCCGGTCTCTGGAGCTGAGCGATGTGCGTGCGACTGCATCGCGCGTTCGGGTGAGCGGGATACTGGACGGATGAGCGTTCACCTTCTCGGCGGCGGTCGCGACACCGCCCGCTGCGGCGATCTGCTGAGGCCCTTCGTCCTCGAGGCGCGGGAGCGGGCCGGCAGCAGAACGCCCCGGATCGCCGTGCTGCTCGTCATGGAGGCGGACGACGACTCCTCGGTCGCGCGCTTCTCGGCCGTGCTGGAGGCGGCGGGGGCGACGGCGGCCGAGCTGCGGGTCACGGCGATCGTCGAGGGCGACCGGTTCGCCCCGGACGTGCTCGATGCCGACGCGGTGTTCGTCGCAGGCGGGCTGACGCCGGCGTACCAGGAGGCGGTCGGGGGCATTCGGGATGCCGTGACCGACCGTGTGCGCGACGGGATGCCCTACGCGGGCTTCTCGGCCGGCTCGGTCATCGCGGCCGGCCCCGCGCTCGTCGGCGGCTTCCGGGTGGGCGGCGTCGAGGTCGCGTCGGAGGACGCCGGCGAGGAGCTCGACGAGCTCGAGGTGCGCCCCGGCCTCGGGCTGCTGGACTTCGCCGTCGACGTGCACGCCGCGCAGTGGGGGACGCTGTCGCGTCTCGTCGCCGCGGTCGACGCGGGTCTCGTCGCCGAAGGGGTCGCGATCGACGAGCACACGGCCCTGGTGATGTCGGCGCAGGCGGGCCCGGCCGTCCGCGGCAGCGGGCAGGTCTGGCGCGTCGAGTCCGCGGCATCCGGAGTCCGGGTCGAGGTCATCCGCGCCTGACCGGCGCACGTCTCCGGGAGGGACGTGCGGGATGCCGCGCGCCGGCAGACAGGAACGGCCCCCACCCGCGAGGGGTGGGGGCCGTTCCGGTGCCGGGCGTCAGGCGGTGCGGCGGCGGCGCAGCGCGAAGGCGAGACCGCCCGCGATCACGAGCATGCCGCCCGCGAGGGCGATGCCCCAGGGCGTCTCCGCACCGGTCACCGCGAGGGCGCCGGGACGGACGACCTCGATGGCGACCGGGGGGAGCACCGTGCCGTCGGCGCGCGTGATGACCACCGTGTGGGCGCCGGTCGCGAGCGACGAGGGCACGTTCACCCGGAAGGTCACCACGCCCGACGCGTCGGCCGCGGGGATCCCCGTGATCACGGTCGGCGTGCTGTTCAGCGTCGCCGTCAGCTGCTCGCCGGCGTTCAGCCCCGTGACGCGGATCGTGAACGATCCGCCCTGCTCGACGCGCGTCGCGCTCGCGGTGACCGTCACCGAGGCGGGGGACGTGGTCGGCTGCGCGGTCGGCGCCGGGGTGCCCGGCGTCGGCGTGGTGCCGGGGTCCGGCGTGGTGCCCGGGTCCGGGGTCGTGCCCGGGTCCGGCGTGGTGCCGGGGTCCGGCGTGGTGCCGGGGTCGGGGGTCTCGGTGCCCTCGTCGACGGGTGTCTGGCCCACGAGGTAGGCCCGGCCCAGCGGCGACGGGGCGACGACCTTCTCCGCGGCGAAGTAGTCGACGGTGGCCTGCAGGTCGATCTGACCCGAGTCGGCCTTGCCCGTGCCCTGCCCGAAGGCGGTGAAGTTGTCGCCGCCGGCCGCGAGGAACGAGTTCGTCACGACGCGGTACGAGGCCGCCGGGTCGATCTCGGTCCCGTTCAGCTGGATGGACACGATGCGCGAGCTTGCCGCCGCGTTCGGGTCGTACTCGAAGGTGAAGCCCTTCGAGACGCCGAGCGCGAGCACCGGACGGGACGCCCCGGCCGGCTGCCACTGCTGCTCGAGGACCGACTTCAGCTGCGCGCCGGTCAGCGACAGCGTGACCAGGGTGTTGCCGAAGGGCTGCACGTTCGCGGCCTCGCGGTACGACACGGAGCCGTTGTCGGTGCCGAACAGCAGGTCGGCGCGCAGGCCGCCCGGGTTCATCATCGCGATCTGCGCGTCCTGCCCGTTGTACGCCGGGTTCTCGCTCGTGGCCCACAGGTAGACGTCGGCGACGGTGTTGCCGAGCGTCGAGTACGACCCGCGGTCCTCGCCGCCGGACGCGTTCTTCGCACGGGTGATGTCGGCCGTGATCCTGCCGACCTCGACCTGGCCCTTCACGTCGGCCGTCTTCTTGGCCTGCGCCACGATGGCGGCGGTGGCGGCCTGCGGGTAGGCGATGTACTGCCCCACGGTGCCGTCGTACAGCGAGGTCACGCCGGGCGTGATCGAGACGAGCTCGCCCTGGTCGTCGAGGTCGATGTCGAGCGAGCCGAGGTTCGTGCCGTACTGGCCCGCCTGGATGACGGGGCGGTCGCCGATCGTGCACGCGTACTTCTGGTGCGTGTGCGCCGAGACGATCGCGTCGATGTCGCTCGAGGCGCCGCGGACGAGGTCGCCGTAGTCGCCGCTCTCGGTCGCGATGGCGGTGCAGTCGGTGCCCTCGGAGCCCTCGTGGGCGAGCAGCACGACGATGTCGGCGCCGGCCGCGCGGGCGTTCTTCGCCTCGCGGTCGGCGGCCTCGACCTGGTCCCCGAACTCGATGGTCGAGATCTTCGACGGGTCCACCATCCCGGCCGTCTGCTCGGTGACGGTGCCGACGAAGGCCACCTTTGTCCCGTCGACCTCCGCGATCGTGTACGGCTTGAGCGCCGGGGTCTTGGTGCCCTTCAGGTACACGTTCGCCCCGAGAGCGAAGTCGCTCTTCGCGCCGTCGTTCGCGCCGTAGCGCGGGATGACCCGCTCGGTGAGGTCGGCGAAGCCGCGGTCGAACTCGTGGTTGCCCACGGCGCTGGCGTCGAGGCCGGCGCTCTTCAGCGCGTCGATGGTCGGGTTGTCCTGGTCGATGAACGACTCGAACGCGCTCGCGCCGATGTTGTCGCCCGCCGACACGAACAGGGTGTTCGGGTTCTGCTGACGGTACTTCTCGACCGCGCCGGCGAGGACGGCCGCGCCGGCGATGCCCCCGGTCTCCTGGAGGAGGCGGCCGTGGAAGTCGTTGACGGTGAGCACGCGCAGGTCCGGCGTCTTCGGCTGCGTCGGGCGCACCTCGAAGACGGTGGTCGACCCGGAGACCTCGTTGCCCGTGACGAGCAGCGGCGTGCCCGTGGGCGAGCGCAGCGCCGAGACGAACGCGATGCCCTCGGGTCCGAGGTCGCCGGCGGCGGCGGTGGTGACGTCGGCCGAGGCGTTGCGGTTGTTGACGTACGTGACGTAGGTCGCGTTCTTGGGGTCGGTGATGTCGTAGACCATCACGCCGCCCGCGCGCTCCAGGCCGATGAAGGCGTAGGTACGGCCGTCGACGACGCCGATGGCGACGTTCTCCGGCTCCGGACCCTTGTCATCGGAGCGGTCGTCGACGGTGTTGTTGTCGTTGGAGACGTTGAACAGCTGCGGGGCGACCTCCTTCAGCTTCTTCTCGAACTGGTCGCCCGAGTCGAAGACGAGCTGTCCCTTGGTGTCCCAGATCGAGAACGACCGGCCGCCGTAGGCGTAGAGGTCGCTGTAGCAGCCGTCGGCGGTCTTGCCCAGGTCCGTGACGACCTTGAGGCGACCCAGCTCCGCGTCCGCGGTCTTCGTCGCGAGCGGCGAGGCGGCGCAGATCGCGCCCAGGCCGTTCTTGCCGAGGTCCTTCACGCGGGCCTCGTCGATGAACGTGCCCCACTCGCGCCCGTCGCCCTCGTTGGCGGTGACGAGGTAGGTGGACGCCTTGCCGCCGACGGTCGCGGAGTACGCGGCGATGCCGTCGGGCATGTAAATGCCCTTCAGGCCCGGGTAGGTGCGGATCTGGCTCGCGCCGTCGCGGTCGCTGGGGTCCAGCCCCGCGACGCCGTAGTCCTTGTACCCGAGCGGAAGGATGCCGGTGACGTCGGCCTTGGCCAGGTCGACGGTGGCGATGGCGTTCGCCTCCTGCAGGGCGACGTACGCGGTGGTGCCGTCGACGGTGATGTACTCCGGCTCCAGGTTGCGGCTGACGCGGTTGGCCGACAGCGGCGTGGTCCCCTGGTCGGGGGCGGCGACGTCCGGTCCGAACACGCGCACCTTCGGGTCGAGGGTCTTGGATCCGCCCTGCTCGAACGCGGTGAAGCGGGCCGTCTTGACCGCGCTCTGCGCGGGGGCGGCGAGGGCGGAGGTCAGCGCGACGACGCCGACCGAGCCCTCGGGGTCGACCGAGAAGTCGGCCGCCGGCTCGCCCTCGTTGGCGACGACGGCGTAGAGACCGTCCTTCGAGAACGTGACCATGTCGGGCAGCGCGCCGACGGTGACCTCGCCGAGCTTCGCGGCCGCGACGTCCGTCGCGTTGGCGTCGAAGAAGACGAGGTGGCCCGGGTCGGTCTTGACGGACGCCTCGAACGCGATGACGCCGAGGCCGTCGTCGCGGACGGCGACCGAGTTGGCGGTGCCGGTCGAGGCGATGTCGTACAGCTTCACCGGCTTCTTCGGGTCGCGGTTGTCGAGCACCGTGACGGTGCCCGCCTGCGCGTTGACCACGAACAGGCGGTCGCGGTACGGCTGGACGATCTCGGCCGCCGACTTCTTGTACACACCGGTGTCGTACGAGCCGAGCGGGGTCAGGCCGATCGCGGCGCCGGCGGCGCTGTCGCTGATCGGCTGGGGGACGATGGCGGCGGAGGCCGCCGTGGCGCTCGACAGGGCGAGCGCGCACACCGCCGCGGTCGTCGCGGTGAACGCGACGGCACGACGAAGGAAGGGCGAAGGCATGCGTGTCCTCGGAGGGGTCGGGTGGATCGACCGCCGTCAGGCGCGACGGTCGCGACGATCCTGTCGCGAGGCGGTGACCACGGGGTGAACGGCGGACGAACGCGCCGGTCGGAGGGAGGGGAGTGGCATCCATGTCCCTCCATACCCCTAGGAAATAGTAGGACGTCCAGGTAAACTCGACCGGGCGACGACGCCGTCGCTCCCCGAAGGAGAGCCGCATGGACACGACCCCTGCTCCCGCCCTCGCCGCCCTGTCCGCCGACGAACGCGCCGCCATCCTCGACGCCGTCCGCGACTTCGCCGCGACCGAGCTCGCCCCGCACGCCCTGGAGTGGGATGCCGCCCGGCACTTCCCCCGCGACGTGCTGCGCCGCGCCGGGGAGCTGGGACTCGGCGGCGTCACGGTCCGCGAGGACGTCGGCGGGACCGGCCTCGGCCGCACGGACGCCGTCGCGGTCTTCGAGGAGCTCGCCTACGGCGACCCGGCCATCGCCGCCTACGTCACGATCCACAACATGGTCGCGTGGATGGTCGACGCCTACGGGTCCGAGGCGCAGCGGGAGCGCTGGCTGCTGGGTCTCGTCGCCATGGACGACCTCGGCGCCTACTGCCTCACCGAGCCGGGCGCCGGGTCCGACGCCGCCGCCATCACCACGTCGGCCATCCGCCACGGCGACGAGTACGTCCTCACGGGGGTCAAGCAGTTCATCTCCGGCGCCGGCGAGGCATCCGTCTACGTCGTCATGGCGCGCACGGGCGAGCCGGGTGCCCGCGGCATCAGCGCCTTCCTCGTCCCTGCCGGGTCGGCGGGACTGTCGTTCGGCCCCCACGAGAAGAAGATGGGCTGGAACGCGCAGCCGACGCGGCAGGTGATCCTCGACGAGGTGCGGGTCCCGGCCGAGAACCTGCTCGGCGGAGAGGGGCGCGGCTTCTCCCTCGCGATGACGGCGCTGAACGGCGGTCGTCTCAACATCGCCACGTGCTCCCTCGGCGGCGCGCGCTGGGCGCTCGAACGGTCGGTCGCCTACGTGCACGAGCGCTTCACGTTCGGCGAGGCGCTCGCCGAGAAGCAGTCCGTCGTCTTCGCCGTCGCCGACATGGCGACCGAGCTCGAGGCCGCGCGCCTGCTCGTCCGCGACGCCGCCGCCGCCCTCGACGCGCACGCCCCGGACGCCGCCACGCGGTGCGCCATGGCCAAGCGCTTCGCGACGGACGTCGGCTTCCGCGTCGCGAACGAGGCGCTGCAGCTGCACGGCGGCTACGGCTACCTGCAGGACTACGGCATCGAGAAGGTCGTCCGGGACCTGCGGGTCCACCAGATCCTCGAGGGCACGAACGAGATCATGCGGCTCATCGTCGGCCGCAGCGTGCTGGCCGCGTGACGGCGTCCCGGCGGACGGCCGCGGAACCCCCGCGCGCCGCACCCGCGGACGTGCGACCATGCGACAGCGGGACAGCCCGCGCCGACATGACGGGAGTGACATGACCGAGCAGCACACCGGTGACCGCAGCGCCGCCTACGAGACCATCCGCACGGAGCAGCGCGGACGGGTCGGCTGGATCACCCTCGACCGGCCCGAGGCGCTGAACGCCCTCAACACCCGCTCGATGATCGAGGTCGTGGCCGCCGCCACCGCGTTCGACGACGCACCCGACATCGGCGCGATCGTCGTCACCGGGTCCGAGAAGGCCTTCGCCGCCGGCGCCGACATCAAGGAGATGGAGACGAAGTCCGGTCTGGACATGTCCCTCACCGACCACTTCGGCGCCTGGTCGCGCTTCGCCGCCGTGCGGACGCCCGTCGTCGCGGCGGTCTCGGGCTACGCCCTCGGCGGCGGCTGCGAGCTCGCGCTCATGTGCGACGTCATCCTCGCCTCGGACCGCGCGAAGTTCGGGCAGCCGGAGATCCAGCTGGGCGTCATCCCGGGCATGGGCGGCACGCAGCGCCTCGTCCGCGCGATCGGGTACTACAAGGCGGCCGAGCTCGTCCTGACGGGGCGGATGATGGATGCCGCCGAGGCCGAGCGTGCGGGACTCGTCTCGCGCGTGGTGCCCGCGGCCGACCTGCTCGACGAGGCCGACCAGGTCGCCCGCACCATCGCCGAGAAGTCGCTGCCCGCGCTCTACGCGGCGAAGGCGGCGCTGGACGTGGCCCTGGAGTCCACGCTGGCCGAGGGTCTCCGCTTCGAGCGTCAGGCGTTCTCGTCGCTGTTCGACACCGCCGACCAGAAGGAGGGGATGGCGGCGTTCCGCGAGAAGCGGTCGCCGTCGTTCACGCACCGATGAGCGTCACGGCGGGGGTGGACGGGCGACCCGGTCAGAGCGGGTCGGGGACCGGCGTCGGGTCGGCGAAGTCGCCCGCGCCCTTGCGGAAGCGCGCGATGATCCGCACGAGGGCGACCGCGTCGTCGTCGCCCAGCCCGAGGTCGGCGAACACGCCGTTCAGCGCCTCCGTCGCCGCGTCGACCTGCCGCCGACCCTCCGCGGTGAGCACGAGGAGAGCGGCGCGGCCGTCCGTCGGGTGCGGCTCGCGGGTGACGAGCGCGTCGCGGACGAGACGGTCGACGGTGTTCGTCACGCTCGTCGGGTGGACCTGGAGGCGGGCGATCGCGCTGGCCATCGGCATCCGTCCCTCCCGCGTGAAGGCGAGCAGACGCAGCATCTCGAACCGCGAGAACGACAGGTCGAACGGACGGAGGGCGCGGTCGATGGATGCCATCAGCAGCTGGTGCGCCCGGATGACCGAGGTCACGACGGTCATGCCGTCGGCCGCGTCGTCCCACCCGTGCGCGAGCCACTGGCGCTTCGCCTCGGCGATCGGGTCCACCGGCAGTCGTCGCGTCATCGGTCCTCCTCGTCCCTCACGGTACCGCGCGGGCGGCGGACGGCGATCGGCCGCGTCCGTCCGACGGCGGGCCCGCGGGGGAGAGGCATCCATCCGAGGGAAGGGAACGCGTCGATGAGGATCGCGGTGCTCGTCAAGGAAGTGCCCGACACGTGGGGCGAGCGGCGGCTCGACCTCGAGACCGGGCTCGTGGACCGCGGGGCGTCCACCCCCGTGCTCGACGAGATCGGTGAGCGGTCGGTCGAGGCGGCGCTCGCGTACGCCGACGCGCATCCGGGCACCGAGGTGGTCGTCATGACCATGGCTCCCGAGAGCGCCGCCGCCACCGTCCGGAAGGCGCTCGCGATGGGGGCGACCTCCGCGGTGCACGTCGTCGACGAAGGCCTTCGCGGGGCCGACCTCGGGCTGACCGCCGAGGTGCTGGCCGCGGCGGTGCGCCGCGTCGCCCCCGCGCTCGTCATCGCGGGGAACGTCTCCACCGACGGCGGAGGCGGCGTGCTGCCGGCGATGATCGCCGAACTGCTCGGGATGCCGCAGCTCACGGCGCTCGCGACCCTCGAGATCGGCGACGACGAGGTGGCGGGCGACCGTCTCACCGATGCGGGGACCATGCGGGTACGGGCGCCGCTGCCGGCAGTGGTCTCGATCACGGAGGCCCTGCCGGAGGGGCGGTTCACGACCTTCAAGGGGATCATGGCCGCGAAGAAGAAGCCGTACGAGACCCTCACGGCCGCCGACCTCGGCATCGAGGTCGACGACCCCGCCGTCGCGCGCTACATCATGCTGTCCGTCGCCGAGCGCCCGCCGCGGGAGGCCGGGACGAAGATCGTCGACGAGGGCGACGCCGGGCGTCGCCTGGCCGACTACCTGATCGCGGCGGGGGTGGCGTGATGGGTCCCGTCGTCGTCCTGCTCGAGATCCTGCCGTCCGGGGCGCTCGCCGCGACCTCCGCCGGGCTGCTCGCCGCCGCCGAGCGTCTCGGCGAGCCCGTGGCGCTCCTCGCCGGACCCGCCGAGGTCCTCCCCGCCGCCGCGGAGGCGGCCGCCGGCCTCGGCGCCGCTCGCGTCCTCACGTCGGCGGTCGACCCGAGCCTGCTCACCGGCCCGGTGGTGGACGCGCTCGCCGCCGCCGTCGACCGGGTGCGGCCCGAGGCGGTGCTCGCCGCGAACGCGGTCGAGCCGCGCGACGCCGTGGCACGTCTCGCCGCGCGCCTGCGGCTCCCGCTCGCCGCGGACGTGGTGGGGGTGTCGCGGGACGAGCTCGGCGTCGTCGCGCAGCACTCCGTCTTCGGCGGTGCGTTCACCGTCGACGGGGCGCCGACGTTCGGCACGCTCGTCGCGACGCTCCGACCCGGAGCCGTCACCGACCGGCTCGGGCCGCGACCGCTCGTGCAGGAGAGCCTGAACGTCGCGGCATCCGGGGTCCCGTCCGCCCGGGTGGAGAGCTTCCGCGAGACGACGGCGCCGTCGTCGCGTCCGGAGCTGCGCGGGGCGGCGAAGGTGGTCGCCGGGGGCCGGGGAGTCGGATCGCGGGAGAGCTTCGCGCTCGTCGAGCAGCTGGCGGACGTGCTCGGGGCGGCGGTCGGCGCATCGCGGGCGGCGGTCGACGCCGGGTACGTTCCCGTCGCGCACCAGGTGGGGCAGACCGGGGTCTCGGTGTCGCCGCAGCTGTACATCGCGCTCGGCATCTCCGGAGCCATCCAGCACCGCGCGGGCATGCAGACCGCTAGCACCATCGTCGCCGTCGACAAAGATTCCGAGGCCCCGATCTTCGCCATCGCCGACTTCGGTATCGTCGGAGACCTGTTCACCGTCGTCCCCCAACTCATCAGCGCGCTCGAGGCCCATAAGAAGTAGATGGCGTCCACACCCCGCACCCCGCGTCGCGGGCTGCCGCGCGTCCCCGGTGGGGAGCCCTGGCCGCCCGCGGCATCCGACGCGCCGGGCCCGCAGGGGTCCGCCGAACCGGCCGTCGTGGAATCGGAGGACCGCGCCGGAATCGGACGCAAGCCCGCCGCGGGTCCGAATGCGGCGCCGGTCTCCGATTCCGCGGGCGTGGGGGCGGTGGCATCCGGAGTCCCGGGCGCTGAGTCGGTCTCCGATTCCGCGGGCGTGGGGGCGGTGGCATCCGGAGTCCCGGAAGCGGGGCGGAGGGATGCCGCGGGCTCGGGCGTGCGGCGAGGACTGCCGCGCGAGCCGGGGGGCGAGCCGTGGCCGCCGATCTCGCAGATCCGTCCCGATCCCGCAGATGCGCGGGGGGATGCGGCGAGCTCCGTGCCGTCGTCCGAGGATCGCGCCGCCGCGCCCCGTGCACCGCTGACCCTGCCGCGGACGGTGCGGCCGGGGGTGGCGGCATCCCTCCCTCGCCCGCCGAAGCGCGAGCCGCGCACGATCGGGCCCTACACGCCGGTGCAGTGGGCCGGCTCCCTCGCGGTGCTGGGGACGCTGGCGCTCGTGCTCGTCGCGCTCGTCGTCGTCATCGCGCGCGTGCTGCTCTCGCTGCCGTCGGGGCAGGCGTTCCTGGCCGCGTACCCGGGGGAGTACCCCCTGCCGGACGCCGCTCCGGTCGGCATCCCGGCGTGGCTGAACTGGTCGCACTTCCTCAACAGCTTCTTCCTGCTGCTGATCATCCGCACCGGCTGGCAGGTGCACCGGGAGAAGCGGCCCGCCGCCTTCTGGTCGCCGCGCGGCAACAAGCGTCGCCGCATCAGCCTCGCACTGTGGTTCCACCAGTCGCTCGACATCCTCTGGATCGCCAACGGCGTCGTCTTCGTCGTGCTGCTGTTCGTCACCGGGCAGTGGATGCGCATCGTGCCGACGTCGTGGGACGTGTTCCCGAACGCGGTGTCGGCGGCGCTGCAGTACGCCGCTCTCGACTGGCCGACCGAGAACGGCTGGGTGAACTACAACAGCCTGCAGCAGCTGTCGTACTTCGCCATCACCTTCGTGGCGGCCCCGGTCGCCATCGTCACGGGGGTGCGCCTGTCGGGGGTGTGGCCGAGGGATGCCGAGAGGCTGAACCGGCTGTTCCCGGCCGAGTGGGCGCGCAAGCTGCACTACCCGACCATGCTGTTCTTCGTCGCGTTCATCGTGGTCCACGTGACCCTGGTCCTCGCCACGGGGGCCCTGCGGAACCTCGACCACATGTACGCGGCGCGCGGCTCGGTGGACCCCGACGCGTTCGCGGGCGATCCGACCGGGCTGCTGATCTTCGCGGCATCCCTCCTCGTCATGGCCGCGGGATGGGTGGCGGCGCGCCCGTCCGTCCTGATCCCGATCGCGCGCCTGTTCGGCGACGTGAAGCAGCGCTGACCCGGGCGGTCAGCGCGGGGCGCGGGCGCGGAGGCCGGCGACGATCACGTCGACTCCGAAGGCGAAGTCCGCGGATGCCGTCGACGCGCGGCCGTCGTCCAGACGTGCGCCGGCGCTGTCGTACTGCATCCGCTGCTGCTCGTGCCAGGCGTGCCCGAGCACGAAGTGGAGGAGCGTCGTCGCCGCGCGGTCGGCGTCCGCGGCATCCACCCCGTCCTGCCGGACCGCCCGGGAGAGACGGTCGCGGGCGGTCGATCCGCCCAGGCCCAGCGCGAGGGTGCTCGAGACGACCTCCGCCCCGTCGCGATAGGCCAGGAGGGCGTCGCGCAACGCGGCGGCCTCGCGGGCGACGGAGCGGATCCCGGATGCCGCGGGGTCCGCACCGTCGTCCTCGGACGCCGGCCCGCGGCCCGCGGCTCCGCCGTCGGTGTCCGACGCGCTGTCGGCGGGGAGGGCCGGCCGCCCCGGCGTCATCCGCGCGACGATCCGGTCGGACAGCTCGGCGAGCAGCGTCTGCTTGTTCGCGAAGTGCCAGTACAGGGCACTGGGCTGGACCTCGAGAGCGCCGGCGAGGCGGCGCATCGTCAGGTCGGGGAGTCCGTGGTCGTCGAGGAGGCGGAGAGCCGTCCGGGCGACGTCGTCGGCCGTGTGTCCGCGGGATGCCATCCGGTGAGTATAGTGAACGCCGTTCAGTGAACACCGTTCAGGAGGAGTCCTCATGCCCACTCGTCGTGCTCTCGACGCCACCGACCTCGCCCGCGTCGCGGTCTTCGCCGCGCTCATCGCCGTGCTCGGCCTGCCCGGCGGCTTCGTCGTCCTCAGCGGCGTCCCGGTGACGCTGCAGACGCTCGGGGTGATGCTCGCCGGAGCCATCCTCGGTCCGTGGCTCGGTGCGCTGTCGGTGTCGGTCCTCCTCGCGCTCGCCGCGGTCGGGCTCCCGGTCCTGTCGGGCGGCCGCGGCGGCTTCGGCGTCTTCCTCGGCCCGACCGCCGGGTACCTGCTCGGATGGATCGTGGGCGCCGTCGTCATCGGGCTCATCGTCCACGCGGGCGGTCGCCGGCCCGTGGTGTGGCGGACCGCCGTCGCGATGGTCGTCGGCGGGATCGGCGTCATCTACCTCTTCGGCATCCCGGTCCAGAGCCTGGTCATGCGGCTGCCCCTCGGGGAGACGGCCCTGTCGAGCCTCGGGTTCGTGCCCGGCGACCTGGCGAAGGCCGTGGTCGCGACGCTCGTCGTCACGACGCTCGTGCGGGCCTACCCGCGCGGGTTCCGGCGGGAGTGGCGCGAGCCTGTCGCGGCCGAGCGCGCCCCCGAGGCCGCCGCGGTATGACTCCGGCGCCGGCCACGGTGCGGTGCGACGGCCTCGCCGTCCGGCTGGGCGGGCACCTCGTCCTGGACGGCGTCGCCCTCGCACTCCCGCAGCGCACCATCGCGGTGATCGGCGAGAACGGGTCGGGCAAGTCGACCTTCGCCCGCGTGGTCGCCGGGCTGGTGCCGCGGACGGCGGGGACGCTCGAGGTGCTCGGCGTCGATCCGGACCGGGATGCCGCGGTCCTCCGCGACCGCGCGGCGTTGGTGCTCAGCAATCCCGACGCGCAGATCCTCCTGCCGACGGTCGCCGAGGACGTCGCCTTCTCGCTGCGCCCGCAGCGCCTGCCGCGGTCCGAGCGGGACGCCCGGGTCGCCGCGACGCTGGACCGCTTCGGTCTCGGCGACCTCGCCGGACGTGCCGCGCACGACCTCTCCGGCGGGCAGAAGCAGCTGCTCGCGCTGTGCGGGGCGTTCGTCCGCGATCCCGCGCTCGTCGTCGCGGACGAGCCGACGGCGTATCTCGACGCCCGCAACGCCCGCCTCGTCGCCGATCACCTGCTGTCCGACGCCGGGCACCGCGTCGTCCTCGTCACGCACGACCTCGCCCTCGCGCGCCGCTGCGACGTGGCCGTGCTGTTCGCCGGGGGACGGGTCGCCGGCGTGGGGACGCCCGACGACGTCGTCGCCGCCTACGAACGGGTGCTGGCGTGCTGACGGTGCCCGCCGGCCAGGCGGCGCGGGTGCGACGGTGCTGAGTCTCTTCCGCCCCGGCGACGGGCGGCTGCACCGGATGCCCGCCGGACGCAAGATCGCGCTCCTCGCCCTCGTGGCGATCGCCGTCGCGGCCCTGCCGTCGTCGTGGCTCGCGTGCGGGATCGGGCTGGTCACGGCGATCGTCGGGTACGCCACGGTCGGGTGGGGTACCCGCGCCGGTCTCGCGGAGCTCGCCCGTCAGGTGTGGGGGCTGCGCTGGCTGCTCGCCTTCACGGCGGTGGTGCAGGCGGTCTTCGCCGGCGTCGAGCCCGCGGCGGCCACGACGGTCCGCATCGCCGTGTCCCTGGCCGTGGCCGCGCTCCTGCCGTTGACGACGCCCGCCGCGGCGGTGCTCGAGGCCCTCGAGCGGATCCTCGCCCCGCTGTCGTGGATGGGGATGGATGCCGCCCGCGCGGCGCTCCTTCTCAGCGTCGCGCTCACGACGATCCCGGTGCTCGCCCGCCTCGCGGCCGAGGTGCGCGAGGCCCAACGGGCGCGGGGCGTGCGGCCGGCGATCCACCGCGGCATGCTGCCCTTCCTCGTCCTGACGCTCCGGCATGCGGATCAGCTCGGCGAGGCGCTCGCGGCTCGCGGCGTCCGCTGATCCCCGCCGGCATGTCCCACTTCGTGCAGGAGATCAGCCTCTGATCGGCACATTCTGGGACACGCCCTCTTGGCCCGAGGAACCGGCCGTTGGCCGAACCGGCATGTCCCACTTCGTGCAGGAAAGCAGCCCCCACCTCGCACATTCTGGGACACGCCCAGCGAACGACGCCGGAAGCACCGCAGCCGTCAGTCCGCGGTCGCCCGCCCCGCGGCGAGCCCGGCGGCGTACGCCTCGTCCGCACCGAGGCGGAACATGTCGCGCTCGGCCGGACGCACGATGGACCGCGCGCCGGGCAGGTCGAGGTCCCCGACGAGGTCCCCGCGCCCGCGGACGACGGCCACGGGCAGGCGTGCGGCCTTGCCCTTCACGAGGTCGGCGGCCGCGGCGATCTCGTCGGCCACGCACGGCAGCGTCACGACGAGCGGCCGGCCCTCGGCATCCGTGGTCCCCCGCAGGTCCTCGAAGACGTGCACTCCGGCCGCCCCGATCGCGTGATCGGTCTGGCCCTCGCGCCACGCGCGGCCGAGCGTGTCGGTCACGATGACGCCCACGCGGGCACCGGTCGCCTCCCGCAGGCCTTCGGCGAGGCGGCGGGCCGAGGCGTCCGGGTCCTCGGGCAGCAGCAGGACCGTCCCCTCGGGGGTGTTGCTCGCATCGACGCCCGCGGCGGCCGAGACGATCCCGAGGCGGTTCTCGACGATGCGCGTCACGTGCCCGGACGGCGAGGGGCGGGATGCCACGAGCCGCACCGTCTCCCGGGTGATGGCGTCCTCGCGGTCGTCGGCCGCGAGCAGTCGCCCTTCGGCCTTCGAGACGATCTTGCTCGTCACGACGACGATGTCGCCGTCGCGGAACGGCTCGTCGGCGGCATCCAGGACGACCTTCGTCAGGTCCGCGCCCGGAGTGATCTCGCCGATGCCCGCGAGGGCCCACACCTGCAGCACGTCAGCGGACGAAGCGCACCTCGGTGAGCTCTTCACCGAGGAAGGGCTGCACCTGCGAGGAGCCGTCGAGCGTGAAGCCGTTGCGCGTGTAGAACCGGTGCGCGCGGGGGTTGTCCTCGGCGACCCACAGGTAGAGGCCCTCGCCCTCCTCGACCGCCGCGTCGAACAGGCGCTGGCCGATGCCGGTCCCGTGGAAGGCGTCGAGCAGGTAGATGAAGTACAGCTCGCGGGGGCGCGGGGCGTCCTCGTCACGGGCCGGGCCCGAGCCGACGAAGCCGACGATCTCGCCGTCGACGAGAGCGGCCTGCATGCGGTACTCCTCGCCCTGCGACGCCCAATGCGTCCAGAGCTCGGCCATGCGCCGGGGGGAGACCGCCTCGAGGGCGGCCGTGCTGATCAGGTGGTCGTAGGTCTCGTGCCAGCAGGTGGCGTGCACGCGGCCCAGGGCCTCGGCATCCACGTCGCGTACCGGACGGACGACGATGTCGGTTCGGGTCTCCGCTTCCATGGCACGACCCTACGCGCGCCGCCGACGGGGGTGAAATCGGATGCCGCGGACGCCCGGATGCGGTATGCGATGCGGGCCGCCCGGGTTCTGTCAGACGGACGTGTCAGCATGCCCCCATGCCGGACCGCCGTTCCCTCACCTCCGTCGAGGCCCGTATCGACGCCGTCGCGAACCGCCTGCTGGCCGGCGCCCCGGAGACGGGCGCCCGGGCGCGGCTGGTCGAGTTCGCGGTCTTCGTCCTGAAGCAGGCGTGGGCGTGCGTGTTCGGGGCGGCCTTCCTCGCCGTGCTGCTCGCGGCGAAGCTCTGGTACCCCGACGACGCCGTGCTCGCACGCAACGACGCGCTCACGATCGCGGCGGTGCTGATCCAGGTCGTCATGCTCGTCGGTCGCCTGGAGACCGTGCGCGAGCTGCGCGTCATCGTCACGTTCCACGTCGTCGGCACGATCATGGAGCTGTTCAAGACGGACGTCGGCTCCTGGGTCTACGGGGCGGAGGGCGTGCTGCGGCTGGGCGGGGTGCCCCTGTACAGCGGCTTCATGTACGCCGCGGTCGGCAGCTACATGGTGCGCGTGTACCGCCTGTTCGACCTGCGCTTCACCCGGTACCCGCCGCTGTGGGCGACGGGGGTCGTCGCGGCGCTCATCTACGTCAACTTCTTCTCGCATCACTTCGTGTTCGACGCCCGCTGGGTGCTCCTGGCCGTGGTGGTGCTGCTGTGGGCGCGGACGACGATGCACTTCCGCTTCTTCCGGGGCACGTTCCGGATGCCGCTGCTCCTCGCATTCGCGGGGGTCGCGGTCGTCATCTGGCTGGCGGAGAACATCGGCACCTATGCCGGGGCCTGGCTCTACCCCTCCCAGGTGGGCGGATGGCATCCCGTGGACGCGTCGAAGCTCGTGTCGTGGTTCCTGCTGATGATCGTGTCGGTCGTCCTCGTGACGTGGGTGTACCCGCCGCGTCGGCCGGACGTCGTCGTCGGCGCGGCCCCGAACGCGGACTTGTCGGACAACGACAACGGAGAAAGGGCTTCTCCGTCGGATCGCTACACTCGCCCCTCGTGAACCTCCTCTGGCGCACCCTCCTCGTCCTCGCCCGCGCGCGCCGTCGACTCCGTCGCGAGGGAGCCCTCGACCCGAACACGATCGGCCGCATCCGCATCCGCGTGCTCCCGACCGACATCGACCTGCTGCGGCACCTCAACAACGGCCGGTACCTGTCGCTGTTCGACCTCGGGCGGTGGGACCTGCTGACCCGCACCGGGCTGCTCGACGCGATGTCGCGGAACGGGTGGTACGCGGTGGTGGCCGCCGAGACCATCACCTTCCGCCGGTCGCTCGAGCTGGGGCAGCGGTTCACGCTCGAGACGCGGCTGCTCGGCCACGACGATCGCGCGGTCTACCTCGGGCACCGCGCCGTCGCGGGCGGGGAGATCTACGCCAGCGCCGTCATCCGGGCGCGCATCCTCCGCCGCACCGGCGGGACCGTGCCGCACGACGAGCTGTTCGGCGCGGTCGGCCGCCCCGAAGGCCTGCCGGACATCGAGCCCTGGGTGCACGAGTGGGCGGCGGCATCCGCCCTTCCCTCGACGCGGCGCCCCGCCCCCAGCGACTGGAAGTGACCGGCGGGGAGGCTCAGCCGAGACCGAAGCGGGCGTCGAGCCAGGCGACCTGCCGCAGGAAGTGGCGGTACCCGCCGCCTTCGTGGCCGTTGTAGGGGTACACCTCGATCGCCGCGTCCTCCGACGCGACGTTGTGGAACGCCGCGAAGACCCCCGAGGGCAGGACGATGTCGTCCATGAGCCCGACGGAGAAGTACGCCGGCGCGGCGATGCGGCGGGCCAGCACGGCACCGTCGATGTAGGACAGGGTGCGCAGGACCGCGGCGGTGTCGTCGCGGTGGACCGACAGGTAACGGGTGATCTCCGTGAACGGGGGCAGCGGCGTCCGCACGATCGCCTTCGGGAAGTCGCAGAGGAACGGCACGTCCGGCAGCACCGCGGCCACCGCATCGCCGGACAGCGCCGCCGCGGCGAGGGCCAGTCCGCCGCCCTGGCTCACTCCGGTGACGGCGATGCGGGTGGCATCCACGCCCTCCATCGCCCGTACCTCGTCGACGAGACGGACGGCGTCGGTGATGAGCCGTCGATAGTAGTAGTCGCGGGGATCCCGGATGCCACGGGTCATGACCCCGGGGAAGGCGGCCGCGGACCCGTGCGGGTCGGGGGTGTCGCCGTGGCTCCATCCGCTGCCCTGGCCTCGGGTGTCCATCACGACCTGGACGTATCCCGCCGCGGCCCAGTTCACGCGCTCTCCGGGGAGTCCGCGGCCGCCGCCGTAGCCGATGAACTCGACGACGGCCGGGAGCGGCTCCGTGCCGTGCGGGCGGACGACCCACGCGCGGATCTCGTCTCCGCCGAAGCCGGTGAAGGTCATGTCGTGCACGGTGAGCGCGCGGACGGGCGCGGCGACCGGCGCGAGCGTCGGGGCCGTCGCGGCGGCACGCGCCTCGGCGAGGGTGTCGGCCCAGAACGCGTCGAGGTCGTCGGGCTCCGGCAGAGCGGGGCGGTACTCGTGCAGCTGCTCGAGCGGCAGGTCGGTGAGGACGTGAGCCATGGGGACTCCTCGGCAGGGGGCGGGACGAACCGACAGTACGACACGATGCGAGCCGCGGGTCCCGCACGCGCGACGACACCCCGGTCGCGTCAGTCGACCGGGGTGCCGTCTTCGGGGGGAGGGGCTCAGCTGGTGAGCAGGCGCAGGCCGTAGGCCTGCAGGATCTCGTTGACGGGCTGGAAGTAGGTCGTGCCGCCGGAGCTGCAGTTGCCCGACCCGCCCGAGGTCACGCCCTGGGCCTGGTTGCCGGCGAGCAGCGAGCCGCCCGAGTCACCCGGCTCGGCGCAGACGTTGGTGCGGATGAGGCCCGAGACGGTGCCCTCCGCGTAGCGGACCGACGTGTTGTACGCCTGGATCTGGCCGCAGTGCCACCCGGTGGTGGAGCCGGAACGGCAGACGGTCGCACCGACCGCGGCCTGCGTCGAGCCGCGCACCGCGACGGTGCCGCCCGAGTAGTTCACGACCTGGCCCACGGGGGCGTGGTCCGCGGTGGTGGCCACCCAGGCGTAGTCGTTGCCGGGGAAGGACGAGCCGCGGAACGTGCCGTAGGTGGTGCCGGTGCCGACCTCGCCGCAGTGACCGGCGGTGATGAACCCGCCCTGGACCGAGAAGCCGACCGAGCATCGGCCGCCGTTCGACATGTTGTACGCGATGCCGCCGCGGATCGTGGCGAGGGTCTCGGGCGCCTCGACGCCCGTCTCCAGACGCACCGCGTCGGCGGGGACGCCGAGCGACGCGACGAAGTCGGTCGCCGACTGCTCGCCGCCGGCGACGACGTCGACCACCACGTCGTTGGTCTCCACGTCGATCCACCAGGAGGGGATGACGTCGGGGATGACGCCGGCCTCGATCTGCGCGGAGATCGCCTCGAGGTCGGCGAGGGAGTGGTCCACCTCGACCGGCACGGCGCCGGCCTCGACGGCGGCGGCGCTCGCCGCGTCGTCGGTGACCGCGGCGTAGACGGTCAGGCTCGACTCGTCGAGCCAGGTGCCGGCGTAGGCGTCGCCCGTGGATTCGATGACGTCCGTCTGCGTCTCGGTCGCGTCGGCCTGAAAACGCAACACGTCCTGCGCTCCGGCGGTGTCGGTCCCGAGGCTGTTCGCCATGGCGGCGAGGAGTCGGGCGTCGACGCCCTCGACGGCGGCGTCGGGGGCGGCGGTCTGGGCCAGCGCCGGAGCGGTGGCCGCGGTGGTGAGGAAGAGGCCGAAGGCGGCAGCGCCGACGACGGCTTTCGATATGCGGTTCACGTGGAGTGACCTTCCATCCAGTGGGGGATAAATGGTGGTGGGTACCCGGGAGACATGTAAGCACGCTCAGGCCCGATTGCGAAGGAACTCACAGTTTTGTTGATCTGGGTGTAACAAAACGCTCGTTCGCCGTCCTCCGCACCGTGCAGGGTGCCCGCCGGCGCCGGACGGATCCCCAGCCGCCAGTTCTCGGCGCGCGCGGCGGGCCGCCGGGGCGCTCGGCACCTCGTGCCTAGGCTGTGCACCATGAGCACGAACGACGCGCGCGCCACCGGTTCGGCGCTCTCCTCCGACGTCTCCGACCGCGTCGCGGCGCGCATCGCGGGCCGGAACGACCCCCTGCCGGACGGTGACCGCCCGCGTCCGCCGGTCATCGGGCCGGAGGCGGTCCGGCTCCTCGCGACGGCCGCCGACGACGTGCTGCGTCCCGAGGGCGTCGGCGCCGCCGCGGCCGGCCTGCACCGGCTGGCGGCCGACCTGCCCGACGCCCTGCCGTGGTTCGTGCGGGGAGCCCTCCAGCTCGGCGGCGCCGTCGCGCCGGTCCTGCCGACCCCGGCGGTGCCCGTGGCGCGCCGGGCGGTCCGGGACCTCGTCGCCCGCCTCGTCCTCGACGCGCGGAGCGAGCGTCTCGGCGCCGACATCGCGGCCGTCCGCGCCGACAGCGGCCTCGACGTGCGTCTCGCCGGTCCCGCGGTGCTCGGCGACGCCGCCGCGCGCCGCCGCGTCGACGGCATCCGCGCCCTCCTCTCCCACGATGACGTGGACCGGATCTCCTTCACCCTGCGCGACGTCCTCGCCGGCCTGGGCGTGTGGGGCTTCGACGCGCACGTCGAGCGCGCGGCGGAGCGGATCCTTCCGATCGTCCTGGATGCCGCCGGCGCCGACGTCCGACCGACTCTCGTGGTCGAGGGTCGCGACGACCTCGACCTCGGTGTCGCCGTCCTGACGCGGGTGCTCGAGGAGCCGCGCCTGCAGGGCTTCGCGGCCGGCATCGCCCTCCCCGTCGCCGTTCCCGACGCCGCCGACGCCCTTCGCGAGCTGGCCGCGTGGGCGCGCGTGCGGGTCGCGGACGGCGGCGCGCCGCTCCACGTCCGGCTGGTGGACGGCGTGCCGACGACCGACGAGCTCGTCGACGCCGCGCGCTCGGGCTGGTCCGCGCCCTTCGCCATCGACCGCGACGACCTCGACGCGCTCGTCGTCGCGGCGGTGCGCACCGTGCTGGACGAGCGCGTCGCGTCCGGTCTGCGCGTGCAGGTGCAGACCGCCGACGGCGTGGTCGCCGAGCTCGCGCGCGCGCTCGCGGACGACGCCGGCACCGCCGTGGAGATCGTCGCCCCGCGCTCCTTCGTCCCGGCGGCCGGGGCCGACGTCGTCCTCGCCCCCGTCGTCCACCCCGACGACCTCGACGTCGTCGCCGCCGACATCGCCCGGGCCGCCGCGGAGGCGGCCGCCGCCGCCGCGACGTCCGGCCCCGGGTCGGCGGAGCCGGCTCCCTCGACCGACGGGACGGCGGGCGACGATGCGCCGGCGTCGGACGCCGCGGCATCCGGATCCCCCGACGACGACGGGCCGGCCTCGCCCGTCGCCGAGCGCGTCGACCGCGCGCTCCGCCGGGCCGGCACCACCGTGCTGCCCCCGCGCTTCTCCCGCCGCGGGCGGGCGGGTGCGCCGTCCATCCTGCGCGACCGCGCCGACGACGAGGCCGTCGACGGCGGCCTCACCCAGGCGGTGCTCGGCATCGCCAGGGACGCCGCCGCGGAGGACACCTCGGCGCTCGGACCGGACGTGCAGCAGATGCTCTTCGGCGGGCAGGCCTTCGTCGACACCGCGGTGTTCTCGCTGCGCGAGACCGCTGATGCGGCCGAGGGGGCCGTCGGCTTCCGCAACGCCGCGCGCACCGACCCCACGATCCCCGCGGACCGCGCCTGGGCGCGCGACGTGCTCGCGCGCTCCGAAGAGTCGACCGCCGGCGACGCGACGGCGGCGGCGGGCCGCGTCGACGACGCCGAGGGCCTGGATGCCGTGATCGACCGCGTGCGGACCGGCGCCGAGCCGTGGAGCGCGCTCGGTGCCGCCGACCGCGCCGTCGTCCTGCAGGCGGCCGCGCGCTCGCTCGAGGAGCGCCGCGGCGAGCTGCTGGAGGTGCTCGCGTCCGAGGCGGGCGTGCTCGTCGCCGAGGGCGACGCGGAGGTCAACGCGGCCGTCGACGCCGCCGCGTATTACGCCGTCACCGCCAAGGAGCTCGACCGCGTCCCGGGCGCCGTCTTCGTCCCCGATCGCGTGACGGTCGTCGCGCCGCGGTGGAACTCCGCCGTCGGACTGTGCGCGGCCGAGACCCTGGCCGCGCTGGCCACGGGCTCCGGTGTCGTGCTCACCCCCTCGCCCCGCGCGCGGCGTGCGGGGGCGGTGGTTGCCGAGGCGCTGTGGGCGGCGGGGGTCCCGCGGGACGTCCTCGCCTACGTCGACCTCAACGAGGAGGCATCCGGTCGTTCGCTCCTCGTGCACCCGGGCGTCGACCGCGTCCTGCTTGCGGGGGCGCGGGCCACGGCGGAGCGGTTCGTCGCCTGGCGACCCGAGCTGCCGCTGCAGGCGGTCACGGCGGGGCGGAACGTCGTCGTGGTCGCCCCGTCCGCCGACGTCGACGACGCCGTCGCGGCTCTCGTGGAGGGGGCGTTCGCGCGCGCCGGTCAGGCCCCGGGCGCCGCCTCGCTCGCGATCCTCGTCGGGTCGGCCGCGCGGTCGTCGCGCATCGCGGCGCAGCTCGCCGACGCCGTCTCGTCGCTGCGGGTCGGGCCCGCCTCGGACCCGCGCTCGGACATCGGGCCCCTCGTGGAGGAGCCGACCGGCGAGGTGCGTCGCGCCCTGACCGTGCTCGAGACCGGGGAGCGCTGGCTCGTTCAGCCGCGCGAGCTGGACCTCGGCCCGGACACCGCGGGACGGTTCTGGACCCCCGGCGTCCGCATCGGCGTGCACGCCGGATCGCACCTGACCCGCACCGCCGTGGCCGCACCGGTGCTCGGCGTCCTGCACGCGCCGTCGATGACCCGCGCGATCGAGCTGCAGAACCTGCTGGGGTCGGGTCTCGTCGCCGGGCTGCACACCCGCGACGCCGCCGACCTCGACCTGTGGCTCGACGGCGTGGAGGCCGCGACGCTCCGGGTCAACCGCTCCACGGTGGGCTTCGCCGCCCAGCGCGAGCCGCTCGGCGGCTGGGGCGAGGCGAACGTGGGCACGGGGACGATGGCGGGCGGGCCGAACCGCCTCGTCGCCCTCGGGTCGTGGCGGCCGTCGTCGGGTGGTCCGGCGTCCTCGACGCTGCACCTGCGCGGGCTGGACAGCCGCATCGCCGCGCTCATCGAGGCCGCGCAGCCGACGCTCGGCTACGAGGCGTTCGAGTGGCTGCGCCGCGGGGCGTTGTCGGACGCGGTCGCGTGGGACCGTGAGTTCGGCCGCGTCAAGGACGTGTCGCGGCTCGGCGTCGAACGGAACCTGTGGCGTTACCGCCCGGTCGACGTCGCCGTGCGTGCGACCGGCGACGCGTCGTGGCAGGCCGTGCTGCGCGTGCTGGTGGCGGCGGTGCGGTCGGCGTCGACGTTCACCCTCAGCACTCCGGTCGGGCTTCCGGCCGAGGTGCGGCACCTGCTCGGCGACGGTGGTGTCGCGGTCTCGGTCGAGAGCGACGCGCAGTGGCTGCAGCGGATGGCGGGGGGCGTCCCGGATGCCGCCGGCGACACCGCCGCGGACCCGCCGGCGGCCCCCGCCGTCCGGCCGTCGCGCGTGCGGCTCGTCGGCCCCGCGGAGTCGGTGCGCGCCCTCCGCGCGGCCCTCGTCGGGACGATCGCCGGCGACCCCGCGGTCACGGTGTACGCCGACGAGGTGACGACCGCGGGCCGGATCGAGCTGCTGCCCTTCCTCCGGGAGCAGGCGATCTCGATCGCGGCGTTCCGTCACGGCCGCCCCGACCCGTGGAGCACCGCCGTCATCTGAGCCCGGGGGCGTGGCATCCATCGCCCGCAGCGCAGTCCTTGTCGTCGTGGGTCGCGGTCCGGCCTCGCGCTGACTTGGCACATATGTACGCCGGACGCCGAGCTTTCGCGTGCATATGCGACAAGTCAGCGCCAGGTTGGGGGGCATGGCATCCATCGCCCTGAGGGGTTTCGAAAACGTTTCCGTGCGCGCGGGGCTCGGGATACCGTCGACCCGACCCGGAGGAGCAACGATGACCGCCGCCCGACTGACCGTCGACCCCCGATCCGTGATCGGCCCCGTCCGCCGTCGCCTGTTCGGCGGCTTCGTCGAGCACCTCGGTCGGCACGTCTACGACGGCATCTACGAGCCCGGTCATCCCGCCGCCGACGAGCAGGGGTTCCGGACCGACGTGCTCGACCTCGTCCGCGAGCTGGGCGTGAGCACCATCCGGTACCCCGGCGGGAACTTCGTCTCCGGCTTCCGCTGGGAGGACAGCGTCGGCCCGCGCGAGCAGCGCCCCCGCCGCCTCGACCTCGCGTGGCACTCGACGGAGACGAACGAGATCGGCCTGCACGAGTTCGCCGACTGGCTCGACAAGGCCGGCAGCGACCTCATGCTCGCGGTCAACCTCGGCACGCGGGGCACCCTCGAGGCCATCGACCTGCTCGAGTACGCCAACGTCCCCGCCGGCTCCACGCTGGCGCAGCAGCGGATCGACAACGGCCGCGCGGAGCCCTTCGACGTCCGCGTGTGGTGCCTCGGCAACGAGATGGACGGGCCGTGGCAGCTCGGGCATCGCTCGGCCGCGGACTACGGCGCGCTCGCCGCCCGCACGGCGAAGGGCATGCGCCAGCTGGACCCGTCGATCGAGCTCGTCGTGTGCGGCTCCTCGGGCGCGCAGATGCCGACGTTCGGCGAGTGGGAGCGGGTCGTCCTCGAGCACACCTACGACGACGTCGACATGATCTCCTGCCACGCCTACTACCAGGAGCACGACGGCGACACCGCGTCCTTCCTGGCCTCCGCCGTCGACACCGACCGGTTCATCGAAGCGGTCGTCGCGACGGCGGACCACGTCGGCGCCGCGAAGGGCAGCGCGAAGCGCATCGACATCTCGTTCGACGAGTGGAACGTCTGGTACATGGACCGCGTGGCATCCGAGAAGCCCACGGCGATCGACGACTGGCCGGTGGCGCCGCGGCTCCTCGAGGACGTGTACTCGGCGGTGGATGCCGTCGTGTTCGGCAGCCTCCTGATCTCGCTGCTCGCGCACGCCGATCGGGTGGCGAGCGCGTCGCTGGCGCAGCTCGTGAACGTCATCGCGCCGATCATGACCGAGCCGGGCGGACCGGCCTGGCGGCAGACGACCTTCTTCCCCTTCGCCCTCACCTCCCGCCTGGCGACGGGGGAGGCGGTGCGCCTGCACATCGCGTCGCCGAGCGTCGAGACGGCGCGCTACGGGACCGTGCCGGCCGTGGCCGGGGTCGCGACCCACGACGCCGACGCGGGGACGTCCGCGGTATTCCTCGTCAACCGCGGGATGGCGGAGCCGCTCGACGTCGAGATCGACGTCCGCGGCCTCGGCGACGTCGAGATCGTCGAGACCCACCTCCTGCACGACGACGACCCCGCCGCCCGCAACACGCTCGCCGACCCCGACCGGGTCCGGCCCCGTCCCCTCGACGCGCGTGTCGAGGGCGGCATCCTGCGCGTGACCCTCCCGCCCGTCGCGTGGGCGGCGCTGGCGCTGCGACGGCGCTGACCCGGAGCGCGACCGTCGGCGACACGACGGGGCGTCCGCACGGCGGTCCGCTCGCGCCTGTCCGCGCGCGCGTGCGAGAATGGGCGCGGCGTGCCCGGACCGACCTTTCCCCGCACGGCGCCTCGGTGCCGACGGGTCGAAGGGCCACCGGGCCCGAGGACAGCGTCCGCCGCACCTTCTCTGAGGAGTGAAGATGTCCGCGAACCCCACCGCCGCCGCCAGCGAGGCCTCGACCGTCGAGCGCGTGCAGCAGCACCGCCGCTATCTGATGTGCCGTCCCGAGCACTTCACGGTGAGCTACAGCATCAACCCGTGGATGGAGCCGTCGCGCCCCACCGACACGAACCTGGCGCTGAAGCAGTGGCAGTCGCTGTACGACACGTACGTCGAGCTGGGGCACGAGATTGAGCTGATCGACCCGGTCGAGGGTCTGCCCGACATGGTCTACACCGCCAACGGCGGCTTCGTCATCGACGGCGTCGCGTACGGCCCGAAGTTCCGCTTCCGTGAGCGCGCCGCCGAGGCCCCGGCCTTCATCGACTGGTTCGCCGCGAACGGCTTCGAGGTCGCCGAGCCCGTCGAGGTGAACGAGGGCGAGGGCGACTTCCTCCTCGTCGGCGACACCATCCTGGCCGGCACGGGCTTCCGCTCCACCGGCGACAGCCACCGCGAGGTCGGCGAGGTCTTCTCGCGCGAGGTCGTGTCGCTGACCCTGACGGACCCCCGGTTCTACCACCTCGACACCGCCATCGCGGTCCTCGACCCGGTCGAGGGTCCCGGCGGCGTGGAGTCGGCGAACATCGCCTACCTCCCCACCGCGTTCGACGAGCGCAGCCAGGCCGTCCTGCGCGAGCGCTACCCCGAGGCCATCCGGGTCTCGGATGCCGACGGCTCGGTGTTCGGGCTCAACTCGGCGAGCGACGGCAAGAACGTGATCATCTCCCCGCGCGCGGTGGGCTTCGAGGCGCAGCTGCGCGAGCGCGGCTACACCCCGGTGATGGTCGACCTGTCCGAGCTGCTGCTCGGCGGCGGCGGGATCAAGTGCTGCACGCTCGAGCTGCGCGGCGGCTCGCGATGAGCACCGCCGTCGACGACATCGGCGCCCGACTGATCGCCGACGAGAGCGCGCACGTCGCGCATAACTACCACCCGCTGCCGGTGGTCGTCTCGCGCGCCGAGGGCGTGTGGGTCACGGACGTCGAGGGAAAGCGGTACCTCGACCTGCTGTCGGCCTACTCCGCGCTGAACTTCGGCCACGGGCACCCCGCCCTCCTGGCCGCCGCGCGGGAGCAGCTGGATCGCCTGACGCTGACCAGCCGGGCGTACCACAACGACCGGCTCGGCCCCTTCGCCGCGGCCCTCGCGCAGCTGTGCGGCAAGGATCTCGTGCTGCCGATGAACACCGGCGCCGAGGCGGTCGAGACCGGGATCAAGGTCGCTCGCGCCTGGGGCTACCGGACCAAGGGCATCGCCCCGGACGCCGCGACCATCATCGTCGCGAACGGCAACTTCCACGGCCGGACCACCACGATCGTCGGCTTCAGCGACGACCCCGTGGCGCACGACGACTTCGGGCCGTATGCGCCGGGATTCGTGCACGTGCCCTACGGGGACGCGGATGCCATCGCCGCCGCGATCGACGAGAACACCGCCGCCGTGCTGCTCGAGCCCATCCAGGGCGAGGCCGGCGTCGTGGTCCCGCCGGACGGGTTCCTCCGCCGCGTGCGGGAGATCTGCACCGAGAACGACGTGCTGTTCATCGCCGACGAGATCCAGTCGGGCCTCGGCCGCGTCGGCGAGACGTTCGCCTGCGACCGCGAGGGCGTCGTCCCGGACGTGTACCTGCTCGGCAAGGCGCTCGGCGGCGGCATCCTGCCGCTGTCCGCGGTCGTCGCCGACGAGGACGTGCTGGGCGTCATCCGTCCCGGCGAGCACGGGTCGACGTTCGGCGGCAACCCGCTGGCGACGGCGGTGGGTCTGCGGGTCGTCGAGATGCTGGCATCCGGGGAGTTCCAGACTCGCGCGAAGGCGCTGGGGGAGCACCTCGAGGCCGATCTGCGGTCCCTCATCGGCACCGGCGTGACCGCCGTGCGCATCGCGGGCCTGTGGGCGGGCGTCGACATCGACCCCGCGTACGGCACCGGTCGCCAGGTCGCCGAGAAGATGCTTGCGCGCGGCGTTCTCGTCAAGGACACGCACGGTCAGACCATCCGCATCGCCCCGCCGCTGACGATCAGGGCCACCGAGCTGGACTGGGCCGTCGAGCAGCTGCGGCACGTCCTCACTGCCTGACCTGCGGTCGGCCGCGCGAGGTCGCACGCTCCGGACTCCGCGGAGCGTGTGATCTCGCGGCGGGCGTGCGGTCTCGCCGCCGTCAGGCGACCGTCAGCGTGAGCTCGTCGTAGCCCGTCGCCCCGTCGGGGGCCGGGGCGGCGCGCTCCGCGGTCTGCGTCTGCCCGTCGGCCGAGATCGCGCGGCAGCGCACGGTGTGCGCGCCGCTGGTGGCATCCCACGGCAGGCTCCACTGCACCCACGTGTCGGCGGAGATGGCGGTGGCGAGCGTCGCCGGCTGCCAGGGCCCGTCGTCGATCTGCACCTCGACGCCGGAGACGCCGACGTGGGTCTGCCAGGCGACGCCGGCGATGACGGTCGCCCCGGCGGTGACGCGCGCGCCCGCCTGCGGCACGTCGATGCGCGACGCGAGCTTGACCGGGCCGCGCTCGGACCAGCCCCGCGGGGTCCAGTACCCCTCGGCGCGGTCGAAGCGGGTGACCTCGAGCTCGCTGACCCACTTGGTCGCGGAGACGTATCCGTACAGCCCGGGCACGACCATCCGCACCGGGAAGCCGTGCTCGACCGGGAGCGGCTCGCCGTTCATGCCGATCGCGAGGAGCGCGTCGCGCTCGTCCGTGAGCGCCTCGAGGGGCGTGGATGCCGTGAACCCGTCGACCGAACGCGACAGCACCATGTCGGCCTCGGCCGTCGGGCGCGCCCGGGCGAGGATGTCGCGCAGCGGCACCCCCAGCCACCGCGCGGTGCCGATGAGGGATCCGCCCACCTCGTTCGAGACGCAGACGAGGGTCGCGACGGTCTCCTTCTGCGGGAGCTCCACCAGGTCGTCCCAGCGCAGCACGACCTCCTGCTCGACGAGGCCGTGGATGCGCAGGGTCCAGGTGGCGGGATCCAACTGCGGCACGACGAGCGCGGTGTCGATGCGGTAGAACGACGCCGACGGCGTGATGACGGGGGCGAGCCCGTCGATGCCGAGCTCGGCGGACGCCGGGACGGCGGTGGTCGTGGACGGACGCGGGAGGCGCAGCGCGGCGCGCACGGCGCTCGTGGCCCGGGCGCCTCCGCTCAGCGCGACGGAGCCCGCTGCGGCCAGGGCGCCGGCGAGCACGGCGACGCCCGAGAGCGCGAGGACGCCGCGGCGGGTGGGTCCGGAGGCGTCGGCGGGACGGGGCACCGGCGCGCCGTCGTGGGCCGCGCCGTCAGCCGGGTGCGCGCGCCCGCGGGGGACCGTGCCGCGACGAAGACGTGTGATGAGCACCGCCGCGACCACGGCCGCAGCCACGCCGGCGAGGAGGGAGGGCACGGGGGAGAGGACGCCCGCGTCGGCACGCGTCGTCGCGACCACCGCACCGACGACCCCGAGGCCGATGAGGACGACACGCCCCCACGGCGGGCGGTGCCACTCGACGGCCCCGGCCACGGCCGCGACCGCGAGGAGCAGCACCGCGATCCCGACGAGCAGGGCGGCCTTGTCGCCCGTCCCGAACAGGTCGATGGCGAGGTCCTTGGCCCACGCCGGGGCGATGTCGATCATGCCGCCGCCGATCACCGCGAACGGACTCGCGGAGGGGGCGACGACCGCGGCGGCGAGCTCGCCGAGCCCCGCTCCGAGGACGGTCGCCGCCGCCGCCGCGACGATCGCGGGCAGGGCGCGGACGCGGGACGGCGGAGGAGTCACGAACGGAGCCTATGGAGCGGCGGACCCGGCGAGGCCGTCGGTCCCGGAACTCACAGCCAACCGGCACCCGCGGGGAGCGCGTCAGTCCCCGGCGGCATCCCGTCGCCACGCATCGCGGGTGAGGATCAGGTACACCGACGCGGTCCAGGTGTAGGCGCGGTCGCGCAGTCCCTCGCCCGTGCGCGCGTCGAAGTTCTCGGCGAACCCGCCGGTCTCGCACAGGCGGCGGAACCGTGCGCTGACGTCGTCCGCGAGGCCGTCGTGCCCGGCCCGCCGCAGGCCGTCCTCGAGGAGAAGCGTCGACGGCGCCCAGATCGGGCCGCGCCAGTAGCCGTCGTCGGCGTAGTGCTCGCTGTCGGGCTGCTCGGTCGCAGGCCCCCACGGGGTGAGGAACGCGCGGATGCCGTCGGCCAGGACCGCGCCGACCGCGGCGGGCAGTCGGTCGGCCGCCACGACCGCGAGCCAGGGAAGGAGGCTGGTCCTGGTGGCATCCATCCCGTCCGCGACCCCGCGCGCGGTGTAGCCGTCGCCCCGCCACAGCTCGTCCTGCAGGGCGGCGGCGAGGCGCGCGGACTCGTCGACCCACTCCGAGGGGTCCTCGTCGAGCTCATCGGCGAGGCCGGCCAGCGCGTCGAGCTGGAGCAGGAGGAACGCGGCGAGATCCGGTGACTCGACGAGGCGGGAGCGGTCGAACGTCGTGGCGTTGTCCCATCCGCTGTCATTGCCGTGCTGGTAGTGGGGGAGGGCGTGGCCGGGGACGCGCCGCTCGTCGAGCCAGAATCGCGTCCACCGGGCGAGCTTGTCGTAGACGTCGCGTCGCTGCGCCGCGGTGAGCTCGACGCCCTCGGCGCGGACACGGCCGAGGGCCCACCCGTGGATCGGCGGCTTGACGAAGTTGTACAGCCGCTCGGAGTGGGCGACCGAGTCGGGGAGGGCGCCCGAGGCGTCCTGGTGGTCGAAGGGCGTCAGGAACTGGTCGAGGGCGGGACCGGGGAGACCGGATGCCAGGGCGAGGGCGTTGAAGCAGTGATCCCAGCTCCACACCTTGTCCATCCAGTGCTTCGACATCAGGACGGCCTCGCGCCCGAAGAACCCGGCGGGGGACACCGTCGCCGACCAGAGGACGTAGGTCGCCAGCAGGGAGGCCTGGCGGACGACGGCGGCGGTGCCGTCCTCCTCCGCCCAGGGGGCCACCGCCCGCGCGTAGTCGCGGAACTCCTGCGCCACCTCCGCCCGTGCGTCCGCGAAGGTCGTCGCGGTGGCGAACGGCGGGCGGGACGTCTCGAACTCCTCGATCGCGACCTCCCACTCGGCGGCGTCGACGCCGGTGACGGTGACCGTGCGGGAGGCGACGCCCAGTGCCTCGGCGCCGTCGATGACCAGCGTTCCCCGCAGGGCGGTGACCCGGTACCGCGCGCCGGTCTCGTACGAGGTGAACACCGCGCTGCCGTCACGCGGGTCGCGGAAGAGGTAGATGCCCGTGAACGGGGTGAGCTCGGCGGCAGCCTCCGCCAGACGGAGGCCGGTGCCGGCGTCGCCGCGCACCCGCAGGGTGTCGGTCGAGGCGAAGACCGCGTGCACGGAGCGGAGTCCGTCCGCCCATCGCACCTCGGCGGCGTCGGCGGACACGGCCCACCGGCCCTCGTCACGCCCGGGGGTCGTGGGCTGCAGCGAGAGGACGGCGTGCATGCCGGTGTGGTGCGAGACGAGGTGGACGTCGTCGACCGTGCGGTGCGCGGCGACGACGGGGGAGAGGTTCATCCACGAACCCCGACGGCTGAAGGGGACGCGGCGCAGGTCGAAGGAGGGGAGGGGGCTCGTCATCGAGGGTCTCCGATTCGTGAGGAGTTCGTGCTTGCCACGGCGGCGATCTCATTGTACGGTCGAACCGGTTCGAATCGAACCAGTTCGACAACCCCGTTCGAACCCGCCATACGCACACCGTCGACACCCCGTCGACGGGCCGGGACGCACACCCCCGGTCGCCGCCAGAGAGGACGACGACATGGTCAACATCGGTGACGTGGCCCGCGCCGCCGGCGTCTCGCGCAGTACCGCCTCCTACGCCCTCTCGGGCAAGCGGACCATCTCCGCGCCGGTGCGGGAGAAGGTCGAGAAGGCCGTCCGCGAGCTCGGGTACACCCCCAATGCCGGGGCCAAAGCCCTCGCGACCTCGCGGACCAACGTGCTGGCGGTCCTCGGGCAGTTCTTCGACGACGAGTTCGCGCCGGCCATGCTGCAGTACATCCTCGGCATCGCCAACCGGGCCCGCGAGCTGGGCTTCGACACGCTGCTCGTCACCGAGAGCGACGGTCGCGCCGCCCTCGAGCGCATCGCGGCCTCCCGCATGGTCGACGGCTTCGTGCTGCTCAACGTGGCGGAGTTCGACGATCGCCTCGACGTCCTCCGTGCCGTCCCGCAGCCCGGGGCGCTCGTCGGCCTCCCGGGCGATCCCGCGGGCGTCGATGCGTTCGACCTCGACTTCGTCGCGGCCGGACGCCTCATGGTCGACCGTCTCCACGGCCTCGGTCACCGCGAGCTGATCCTCGTGTCGCAGCCGGAGCACGTCGTCGAGCGCGGCGGCGCCTACGTCTGGCGGCTCGCCGACGCCGCCCGCGCCCGGGCGGAGGAGCACGGCATCCGCCTGCACCACGTGTTCGGGGCCTCGCATCAGCCCGACATCGGCCGCGATCTCAACGCGGTGCTCGACGCCCACCCGTCCTCCACCGGACTGCTGCTGAACAACGAGGCGGCGGCCGCCGCGCTGCCCTCGGTTCTCGCCGCGCGCGGCCTGTCGTCCCCCGGCGACATCTCCGTCATCGGGCGCTACTCGGACGAGTTCGCCCGCACCTTCTCCCTGCCCTACTCCGCCATCGACAGCGGCGCCGACCTGCTCGGCCGCCGCGCCGTCGAGCAGCTGGTCGCTCGCCTGAACGACGCGGACACGGCGGGCTCGCACGTCGTCGACCTGATCGCGCCCATCATCGACGATCGCGGCAGCATCGCCGCACCACCATACCGAGATTGACACCGCTTCCCGGCTCACGACGAGCTCGTTCAAGGAGGAACAGATGAACACCACGATGCTCCGCATCACGGCGGCGCTGGCCACGGCAACCGTGGCCGTCGGAACGCTCGCCGGATGCTCCGGCGGCACCGGCGGATCGACCGGCGACGCCGCCGGCGACACCTACACCTGGTGGGACCCGTATCCGCAGCACGCCGAGGGCTCCGACTGGGCCCAGCGCGTACAGGACTGCGGCACCCAGGCGGGGGTCACCATCCAGCGCACGGCGTACGACACCACCGCGCTGACGAACCAGGCGCTGCTGTCGGCTCAGGACGGCACCTCGCCCGACATCATCCTCATCGACAACCCGGCCGTCTCCACCCTGGCCGAGACCGGGATGCTGACCACCACCGAGGACCTCGGCCTGGACACCTCGGGCATCGAGCCCAACCTGCTGGCCGCCGGCGAGCTGGACGGCCAGACCTACGGCATCCCCATCGGTGCGAACACCCTCGCGCTCTATTACAACGCCGACGTGCTGTCCGCGGCCGGCGTCGACCCCTCCTCGGTGACCGACTGGGCCTCCCTCGACGCCGCGCTGGCCAAGGTGGCCGCCGCGGGCAAGAAGGGCATCTCGTTCTCGGGCATCAACACCGAGGAGGGCACGTTCCAGTTCCTGCCGTGGTTCTGGGGTGCGGGCGCGGACCTCACCGACCTGTCCTCCCCGCAGGCGGTCGAGGCGCTCACCCTGTGGAAGGACTGGATCGACAAGGGGTACGCCCCCAACTCGGTGATCACCAACTCGCAGAACACCGTGTGGGAGGAGTTCCTCACCGGCGACTTCGCGTTCGCCGAGAACGGCACGTGGCAGGTCAACAGCGCCGCGGAAGCCCCCTTCGCCACGGGCGTCATCCAGCTCCCGGCCAAGGACGGGGGTGCCGCTCCCGCACCCACCGGCGGCGAGTTCATCGTCGCTCCGGCACAGCAGGACACCGCCCGGTACGACACCACGCGCAAGATCATCGACTGCATGACGACCACCGAGGGCTTCGTGCAGACGGCGAACACCTTCGCGTACTACATCCCGCCGACGGAGGAGGGTCAGCAGGAGCTCCTCACCGAGCACCCCGACCTCGAGACGTGGGTGACGGCGGTCCAGGATGCCAAGGGCCGCACGAGCGACAACCTCGGCACGGACTACCCCCTCATCTCGGAGCAGCTGTGGACGGCCGTGCAGAACGTCCTCTCCGGCGTGCAGACGCCCCAACAGGCGCTCGACGCCGCGCAGACGGCCGCGCAGGCAGCGACCTCCAAGTAACGAGACCCCGGCGTCCGGGGGACGGCGACGTTCCCCGGACGCCCCTTCGAAAGAGGCATCCCATGTCCTTTCCAGTGCTGCGCGAGCGCACGGACATCGCCGACGACACCGTCGCGGTGACCGTGCCCCGCCCTGGTCGTCGACGGGCCCGACGCGGCGGCTCCCCGTGCGTCGCGGCCGCCTTCGCCGCCCCGCTGGTCGTCTACCTGCTCGTCTTCTACCTGTGGCCGCTCGTGCGCAGCATCGACCTGAGCGTCCACGACTACACCGTCCGCGCGTTCGTCCAGGGCGACGCGGTCTTCGTCGGCCTCGACAACTACATCGCCGTGATCACCTCGCCGACATTCCTGCCGGCCCTGTCGAACACGGCCCTGTTCGTGGCCCTCTCGCTGGTGTTCCAATACGCGATCGGCCTCGGTCTCGCGGTGTTCTTCCGCTCCCACTTCCCCCTCAGCGGGGTTCTCCGCGGTCTCTTCCTCGTCCCGTGGCTCCTGCCGCTGATCGTCTCGGGGTCGACCTGGTCGTGGATGATGAACAGCGACAACGGGATCATCAACTCCGTGCTGCGCGCCGTCGGCGCAGCGCCGATCAACTGGCTCACCTCGCCCGACACGGCGATGACCGCCGTCATCATCGCGAACATCTGGCTCGGCATCCCGTTCAACCTCGTCATCCTCTACTCCGGGCTGCAGAACATCCCCGGCGACCTGTACGAGGCCGCGTCGCTCGACGGCGCCGGATCGTGGCGCCAGTTCTGGAGCATCACGTTCCCGTTGCTGCGCCCGGTGTCGGCGATCACGCTGCTGCTGGGCCTGGTCTACACCCTCAAGGTCGTCGACATCATCTGGATCATGACCCGCGGCGGTCCCGCCGACACGACCACGACCCTCGCGATCTGGTCGTACCGGGAGGCGTTCGGAACCGGCCAGCCCGACCTGTCGCCCGCCGCCGCCGTCGGCAACATCCTCATCGTCATCGCCCTCGTCTTCGGGTTCGTCTACCTGCGGGCCCAGCGTCGCCAGGAGAACTCATGACCGCCCGCCGCGCGTGGTGGAAGACGGGCCTCGGCCTCGTCTTCACCGCCCTCATGCTCTTCCCCGTCTACTGGATGCTCAACGTCTCCTTCACGAAGACGACCGACCTGCGTCTCAGCCCGCCCCATCTCTTCCCCGTCGACCCGACGCTCGAGGGGTACACGGCGGTGTTGGGGCAGCAGCTGCCCAACCTCGGCACGAGCCTGCTCATCGGCCTCGGCTGCGTCGCGGTGACCGTCGTCATCGCCGCGCCTGCCGCCTATGCCATCGCCCTGCTCAATCTGCGCGGGGGGCGGACGTTGAACTTCGTGCTGCTCGTAGCGCAGATGATCCCGGCCGTCGTCATGGCGATGGGCTTCTACGCCATCTACGCCCGCGCGGGCCTCCTCAACAGCGTGCCCGGGCTGATCCTCGCCGACTCCACGGTCGCCGTGCCGTTCGCCGTGCTCCTGTTCACCGCCTTCATGGGCGGTCTGCCGCGTGAGCTGCTGCAGGCGGCGCGCATCGACGGGGCGGGGGCGTGGCGCACGTTCACGTCGGTGGTGCTGCCCCTCAGCCGGAACTCCGTGCTCACGGTGGCGCTGTTCGCCTTCCTGTGGGCATGGTCGGACTTCATCTTCGCCTCGACCCTCGCCCGCAACTCGGCGCTCAAGCCGATCACGCTCGGCATCTACGCCTACATCGGCAACAACACCACGCAGTGGAACGCCATCATGGCGACCGCGGCAGTGGCATCCATCCCCGCCGCCATCCTCCTGGTGGTCGCGCAACGCTATGTCGCCGCGGGCGTGACCGCCGGCGCGGTGAAGGACTGACCCCGTGGTTCTCGAACAGACCGTCGCGGCCGAGCCGCGCCTGGGGGCGATCCCCGTCATCCCCGCGACCTCGCGTGTCCGCGGACTCGACGTCTCCGCCCTCCGCATGGATGCCGAGGGGTTCTGGGGCCATCGGCAGACGACGAACGCGCGGGCCACCCTGAGCCATTGCCGGGAATGGATGGACCGGCTCGGCTGGCTCGACAACTTCGATCGTGTCGCCGACGGCGCGGTGCTCGACGGCCGCACCGGGTGGGTCTTCTCCGACTCCGAGGTGTACAAGCTCCTCGAGGCGATGGCCTGGGAGCTGGGCCGCGCGCCCGAAGACGAGCTCGCGGCGACCTTCACGGCGCTCGTGGCGCGCGTGGCGCGAGCCCAGGACGACGACGGCTACCTCGGCACCGCATTCGGTCACCCGGGCCAGGCGCCGCGCTACAGCGATCTGTCGATGGGCCACGAGCTGTACAACATGGGTCATCTGCTGCAGGCGGCCGTGGCGCGCTCACGCACCGGCCACCCCCACGACCTGCTCGTCGAGGTGGCCCGCCGCGCAGCCGACCACATCTGCCGGGAGTTCGGCGAGGGCGCACGCGACGGCGTGTGCGGTCACGCCGAGATAGAGGTGGCGCTCGCCGAAGCGGGGCGCGCGTTCGGCGAGCGTCGCTACCTCGACCAGGCCCGGCTGTTCGTCGAGCGGCGCGGTCGTGGCTCCCTGCCGGTCCCGCCCCTGCAGTCGCCCGAGTACTTCCAGGACGACGTGCCGGTGCGCGAGGCCCACGTGCTGCGCGGGCACGCCGTGCGCGCGCTGTACCTGTCGGCGGGGGCCGTCGACGTCGCCGTGGACACCGGGGACGACGAGCTTCTCGTCGCCCTCGAACGGCAGTGGCGGCGCACCGTGGGGCGGCGGACCTACCTCACCGGCGGCATGGGGTCGCGGCACCAGGACGAGGGCTTCGGCGACGACTGGGAGCTGCCCGCCGACCGGGCCTACTGCGAGACGTGCGCGGGAGTGGCGTCGGTGATGTTCTCCTGGCGGCTGTTCCTGCAGACCGGCGATGTGCGCTACCCCGACCTGATCGAGCGCACGCTGTTCAACGTCGTCGCGACCTCGCCGGGGGAGGACGGCCGGTCGTTCTTCTACGCCAACCCGCTGCACCAGCGCGACGCCGTGGCGTCCGCCTTGGACGGGGTCAACCCGCGTGCGGAAGGCGGGGTGCGCGCGCCGTGGTTCGAGGTGTCGTGCTGCCCGACCAATGTCGCCCGCACGCTCGCCTCGCTGTCGGCCTACGCCCTCGCGGCCGACGACGACGGCCTGACGGTGCTGCAGTACGCGGCGGGGGTCGTGGATGCCGACGGGTGGCGGCTCCGCATCGACACCCGCTACCCCGCGGAGGGACGCGTGGCGATCACGGTGCGGGAGGCGCCGAAGGACGCGGCACGCCTGCGCCTGCGGGTCCCGGCGTGGGCGGAGGGAGCGGTCGTCGCGGTCGACGGGGGACCCGGGCGGTCCGTGCGCCCCGGGTGGGTGGACGTGGACGGCGCCGTCGCCGGCACCCGGGTGGTGCTGGAGCTGCCGCTGGATCCGCGCGTGACCTTCCCCGATGAGCGCATCGACGCCGTCCGCGGGGCCGCCGCCATCGAGCGCGGGCCGTTGGTGCTGTGCCTGGAGTCGGTCGACCTGCCCGACGGGGTGTCGCTGGACGACGTGCGTCTGACGTCCGTCCCGCCCCGTCCCCACGCCGACGGGGCGCGCGTCACCGTGACCACCGTGCGGTCGGACCACTCGTCCGACGGGGGGCTCCCCTACCGTCCGGGCCCGACGCGACCGGAGGGCGGCGGCACCTTCGAGGCCGACTTCGTGCCGTACCACCGGTGGGCGGAGAGGGGACCGTCGCGGATGCGGGTGTTCGTTCCACGGGAGGCGGCGGCCTCTTCGTGAGACGGATGCCGCGGCACGGTGTGATCTCGACAGGAACGTGTGATCTCCGCGCTGCGGTCGGGCGGTCCGCGCTCCGCGTCGGCCGCCCTCAGACCGGGAGCGCCGCGCCGGTCATCCGGGCGGAGGTCTCCCACACCCTCGCCGCCTCGGCGGTGTCGCGGAGCGGACGGTAGAGGGTGTGCGGGGCCGGGGCGCCGCCGAGGTGCCCGAGGCCGGACGGGCCGTACAGGAGGTCCGTGCGCGGCTGCGCCGTGGTCGCCGCCAGCAGCGCGGGGAGGGCGGCGGTGCGGGGCGTGCCGAGCAGCACCCCTCGCGCGGACAGCCACCGGATCACCCGGACGCTCGTCGTGTCGGAGCTGCGGCCGATCTCCGGACGCGCGGCCAGCAGGTTCGTCGGGGCGACGCCGGGATGCGACAGGACGCTCGTGATGCCCCAGCCCTCCGCGCGGCTGCGGCGGTCCAGCTCTCGTCCGAACAGGCCGAGCGCGATCTTCGACTGCGCGTACGCCCGCTGCGGACGGTACCGGTGCTCGCTGTTCAGGTCGTCCCAGTCGATCCGGCCGCGCTCCGCGGCGACGCTCACCTGCGTCACCACCCGCGCCGTGCCGGCGCGCAGCAGAGGCAGGAGCTCTCCGACCAGCGCGACGTGTCCGAGATGGTTCGTCCCCAGCTGCAGCTCGAATCCGTCCGCGGTCGTCTGCCGCGCGGGCGGGGTCATGACGCCGGCGTTGTTGACGAGCAGGTGCACGGGGGACCCCTCGGCCCGCAGCGTCTCGCCGAGGGCGCGGACGGATGCCACGGACGACAGGTCCAGGTCGTGGACGGAGACCCGGGCCTTCGGCACCCGGTCGCGGATGGCCGCGGCGACGCGCTCGCCCTTCGCGCGGGTCCGGACGGGGAGGAGGACCTCCGCGCCGGCGGCGGCGAGCCGCTCGGCGATGACGACGCCCATGCCGTCGCTGCCGCCGGTCACGACGGCGCGGCGGTCGGTCAGGTCGGGGATGTCGATGTCGATGTTCTCTCGGGCCATGAGGAGCTCCTGTCGGTGCGGATGCCGGTGACGTCCTGTCCGGGCCAGCGTGACGTCTCCGCGTGGGCCGAGGCAGGGCCCGCCGATCCGAGGCTCGGCGATCCGGGTGCGGGCAGCTTCCGCGAAAGGGGGATCGACGCGTCCTGGCTGCGGCGGCGTCCGGCCGGGTAGACAGGAGGCGAGACGAGGGGACATCCGTGATCGACAGGACTGCGCTGGCCGACTTCCTCCGCACGCGCCGCGAGGCGCTCCAGCCCGAGGACGTCGGGCTGTCGCGCGGGCCCCGCCGGCGCACCCGCGGACTGCGGCGGGAGGAGGTCGCGGCCCTCTCGCACATGTCGACGGACTACTACGCCCGCCTCGAGCGGGAGCGCGGCCCGCAGCCGTCCGAGCAGATGCTCGCCGCGATCGCCCTCGGGCTGCACCTCTCACGCGCCGAGCGCGACCACCTGTTCCGTCTGGCCGGGCATGTGCCGACCGAGCACGGGCCGGCCGGCGACCACGTCAGTCCCGGCATGCTGCGCATCCTCGACCGGCTCGAGGACACGCCCGCCGAGATCGTCACGGAGCTGGGCGAGACCCTGCGGCAGACCCGCCTCGGGGCGGCGCTCACCGGGGACGCGTCCGTGCGCACGGGTCCGGCGCGCAGCCTCGGGTACCGGTGGTTCACGGACCCGCGGACCCGGGCGCTCTACGACCCCGCCGATCATGCGTTCCTCGGCCGACTGTATGCCGCGGGTCTGCGGGAGATCGTCGGCCGGCGGGGACCCGACTCCCGGGCGGCCGCCCTCGCCGACGACCTGCTCGCCGTCAGTCCCGAGTTCCAGGAGCTCTGGTCCGCGCACGAGGTGGGGCTGCGGCCGGCCGAGACGAAGCGGTTCGTGCACCCGTCGGTCGGACCGCTGGACCTGCACTGCCAGGTGCTCACCGACCCCGGGTCGTCGCACTCGCTGCTGGTCTACACCGCCGTCCCCGGCTCGGAGAGCGCGGAGCGGCTCGGTCTGCTCGCCGTCGTCGGAGAGCTGGCCGGGTAACGCAACGCTGCGTTTCCGCGGCGGTCCTGTCAAGCCTTCGTGATGGGGCCGGCGCTGTCGAGAATCGGACTGTGCCCGATCCCGACTCTCCCCCCTCCCCGCTCCTGCTCGACGGCGACGGCGAGGGTGCCCGCGCGTCCGCTTCCGCGATCCGCGCCACCGTCGCCGCCCTCCCCGCCGACGGGGGCGACCTCGGGGCGACCATCGCCGCCGCGGTCGAGATCGGCGACCGGCGCCCGCAGGGCGTGCTCGCCACGTGGGAGCTGCTCGCCGCCGTGGCGGCGCGCGATGTCGCCATGGCCCGGGTGCTGGAGCCGCACCTCGACGCCCTCGGCATCCTGGAGGAGGCCCGCGCGGCCGGCATCGACGTGGACCTGGATGCCGTCGGCGCGGGGCCCGCGTCGTCGTGGGGCGTCTTCGCGGCCGAGGGGCCGGGCGTCCGACTCGACGCCGCAGACACGGCGGAGGGCTGGGTGCTCACGGGGACGAAGCCGTGGTGCTCGCTCGCGGCCGAGCTGTCGCACGCGCTGGTGACCGCGTGGGTCGGCCCCGGCGAGCGGCGCCTCTTCGCGGTGTCCCTGCGCGGCCCGGGCGTCACCGCCCGGCCGGGGCCGTGGCACTCCCGCGGTCTCTCCGAGATCGTCAGCGCGCCGGTCGACTTCGAGGGCGTCCGCGCCGTGCCGGTCGGCGAGGCGGGCTGGTATCTGCGCCGCCCCGGCTTCGCCCACGGCGGTGTGGGGGTCGCGGCGTGCTGGTGGGGCGGGGCCTTCCCGCTGCGGGCCGCTCTGCTCGCAGCGGCCGCGGCGGAACGCGCCGATCAGCTCGCGCTGATGCACCTCGGCCGCGCGGACACGGCGCTGTGGGCGGCGCGCGCGGCGCTGCGGGAGGCCGCCGACGTCTTCGACGGCGCGCACCGGACGGCGCGCGAGCGATCCGTCGGGGCGGACGACGACGACGCAGCTCTGCAGAAGCATGTCGCGGCGCGGGCGCGCACCGTGGTGGCCGGCGCCGTCGAGACGGTCCTCACCGCCGCGGCGCACGCCCTCGGCCCCCTGCCGCTGGTCGCGGACGAGGAGCACGCGCGCCGGGTCGCGGACCTGCAGATCTACGTCCGACAGCATCATGCGGAGCGGGACCTCACCCGCGTCGGCGCCGACGTCGTGACGGCGGGCGGCGCGTGGTGAGCTTCGACCACCGCGACCCGGGCACGCCCGAGACCGTGTGGGCGGAGGCGTTCGCCGCACGGGACATCCCCGCGGCCGACGAGAGGGTCGACCGTCTGGTGGTCGTCGCGGCGCACCCGGACGACGAGAGCCTCGGCGCCGCCGGGACCATCGCGCGCGCGGTGGCCCGCGGCATCCCGGTCGACGTCCTCGTCGTGACCGACGGGGAGGGTTCGCATCCCGAGTCGCCCACCGTCACCCCCGCTCGCCTCGCGCTGTGGCGGCGAGACGAGCTGACCACCGCGATGGCTCGACTGGGGCTGCTCACCCCGCCGACGTTCCTGGGCCTGCCGGACGGCGGCACCGACGGACATCGGGATGCCATCGCGACCGCCCTCACCGCCGTGCTGGCGGCCGCGTCGGCCGACGAGCGCGTCCTCGTGGTGTCGCCGTGGCGAGGGGACGGGCACCGGGACCACCGCGTCGTCGGGGAGGTCGCCGAAGAGGTCGGAGCCCGCGCGGGCGCGCGCGTCCGTGCCTACCCGATCTGGCTGTGGCACTGGGGGACGCCCGCCGACGTCCCGTGGGACCGGATGGAGGCCGTCGCCCTCGACGACGCCGCCCGTGCGGCGAAGGCCCGGGCGCTCGACGCCCACGTCAGCCAGACGCATCCGCTGTCCGCGGCCGCCGGCGACGAGGCCCTGCTGCACCCGGGGATGCAGGCGCACTTCGCGCGCACCGTCGAGCTGCTCATCGCACCGGAACCTCTGCGGCCCGGTGTGGGCAAGGCGGAGGCGGACGCGCGCGTCACGTCCGGATCGATGGATGCCGCCTACTTCGACGGCATGTACGACCGGCACGACGACCCGTGGGGGTTCGACTCGCGCTGGTACGAGGAGCGCAAACGACGCATCGTCACGGCGACGCTGCCGCGTGAACGGTACGACGCCGCCTTCGAGGCCGGCTGCTCCACCGGCGCGCTCACCGCGGTGCTGGCCGCGCGCTGCGACCGTGTGCTGGCCGTCGACCTCGCCGAGGCGGCGGTGGACCGCGCCCGGGACCGTCTCGCGGGACGTGCGGGCGTCGAGATCCGGCGGGCCGCCCTCCCCGCCGAATGGCCCGACGGCGAGTTCGACCTGATCGTGCTCTCCGAGGTCGCCTACTACTGGGGCGATGCGGACCTCGATCGCGCCCTCACGGCCTGCGTCGGGTCGCTTCGGCCGGGCGGTCACCTGGTCGCGTGCCACTGGCGGCATCCGGTCGCCGAGTATCCCCGCACGGGTGACGACGTGCACGCTGCGCTCGCCGCGCACCCCGGCCTCCGTCGCCTGGTGCGGCATGAGGAGGAGGACTTCGTCCTCGAGGTCTTCGGGGCGCCGGGCGCGGGATCGGTGGCGCGCGAGGGCGGGCTGCTCCCGTGAGCGGACGCCGGGAGGATCCCGCGCTGCCGGGCCGCGCCGTCGCGGTCGCGATCCCGGCGCACAACGAGGAGGTGCTGCTCGGCCGGTGCCTGGCGTCGGTGCGCCGCGCGCTCGACGCCGCCCACGCCCGTGAGCCGGGGCTGCGGTCGGCCCTGGTGGTCGTCCTGGACGCGTGCACGGACGCCTCGGAGGCTCAGGTCGGCGACACCGACGTCGTGCGGATCGATGCGCGCTGCGTCGGCACCGCCCGACGCGCAGCCGTGGCGGCCGCCCTCGCCCGGCTCGCCGCCGACGACGCCGGCCCCGCCGCCGGGGGCGGCATGGACCCCGACCGGACGTGGATCGCCATGACCGACGCCGACACGGTCGTGCCCGAGGGATGGATCATCCATCAGCTCGACCTGATGGACGGGGGAGCCGACGCGGTTCTCGGCACCGTCCGCCCCGACTTCGCCGACCTCAGTGAGCGGCACGCGGCCTACTGGCGGGCGACGCATCACCGCGGCCGACCGCCCGGCAACGTCCACGGCGCGAACCTCGGCGTGCGGGCGCGCGCGTATCTCGACGCGGGAGGGGTGCCGCACCTCCCCGCGCACGAGGACGTCGCACTCGTGGAGGCGCTGCGGCGACGAGGCGCGGACATCCGGGCCAGCGACGAGCACGAGGTCGAGACGTCCGGGCGCTTCGTCGGCCGGACTCCCGGGGGCTATGCCGCGTTCCTCGCGCAGGTGCACCTCCGCCTCGACGCAGCGGCCCGGTAGGCGCCGGCTGCGGGCCCCTATTCCTCTTGCGCCGCGCGTCAACCGGTGGGGCGGAGGACGCGGGACGCGCAGACTGGCCATCCCCCGGAACGAAAGGCAATGCGATGAAAGCACTCACCTGGCAGGGCAAGCGGAACGTCAGCGTCGAGGAGGTCCCCGACCCCACGATCCTCGAACCCACCGACGCGATCGTGAAGATCACCTCGACCGCCATCTGCGGCTCCGACCTGCACCTGTACGAGCTCTTCGGCCCGTTCATCGACAAGGGGGACGTCCTCGGGCACGAGCCGATGGGGGTCGTCGTGGAGGTCGGCTCCGCGGTGGCGCAGCTGGCCGTCGGCGACCGGATCGTGGTGCCGTTCAACATCTCCTGCGGGCACTGCTTCATGTGCCGTCGCGGTCTGCAGTCCCAGTGCGAGACCACGCAGGTGCGCGAGTACGGCAGCGGCGCCGCCCTCTTCGGCTACACGAAGCTCTACGGTCAGGTTCCCGGCGGTCAGGCCGAGTACCTCCGCGTCCCGCTGGCCGACTACAACCACATCCGCGTCGGCGAAGACCTCCCCGACGACCGCTACCTCTTCCTCAGCGACATCGTCCCCACCGCCTGGCAGGGCGTGAAGTACGCCGGTGTGCCCGAGGGCGGCACCCTCGCCGTGATGGGACTCGGACCGGTCGGACAGTTCGCGGCGCGCATCGGCGTGCACCTCGGCTACCGCGTCCTCGCGATCGAGCCGGAGCCCGAGCGTCGCGCGATGGCCGAGCGCCACGGCGTCCTGACGTACGACCTGACCGACACGGTCGTCGACGAGCTGGTCGACCTCACCGAAGGGCGCGGCGCGGACGGCGTCGTGGATGCGGTCGGCATGGAGGCGCACGGCAACGGCGGCATCCGCCTCGCGCAGAACGCGGTGGGACTCCTGCCGGACGCGCTCGCGCAGAAGCTCATGGACAAGGCGGGCCTGGACCGCCTCGCCGCGGTGTACGCCTCGATCGACCTGGTCCGCCGCGGGGGCACCGTGTCGCTGAGCGGCGTCTACGCCGGCGAGGCCGACGTGCTCCCGATGAAGACGATGTTCGACAAGCAGATCGCGCTGCGCATGGGGCAGTGCAACGTCAAGCGCTGGGTCGACGACCTGCTCCCGCTCGTGGAGGACCCCGCCGACCCGCTCGGCGTCATGGATCTCGTGACCCACCACGCCCCGCTCGAGGACGCCCCCGGCCTGTACGAGACGTTCCAGAAGAAGGAGGACGGCTGCATCAAGGTCGTCCTGCGCCCGGGGGCCTGAGCCGGCACACTCACCGCCGGCGGGAGACGCGTCGCGTGGGGGGCCGATGTCTCGGCATCCCGTCGTCCCGTGTCTCCCCGCCGCGGCGGGCGCGGTGAAACGTCCCCGCAACACGGGCGTGGGTAGGCTCGCAGCATGGGTGACCTGTTCGACGGTTACGGCTCCGCGACGGCGCCGCGCAAGACCGCTTCCGGCATCCCGGCGTACGACGAGATGTTCGGCGACCCGGCCGCCGCCGGGGGCACGGCGCGGTCGCGCGAGGACTACCGGGAGCTCTATCAGACCCTCGCGCAGATGACGCAGGACGAGTTGCGCGGGCGCACCGAGTCGCTCGCCAGCTCCTATCTCGCGCAGGGCGTCACGTTCGACTTCGCCGGGGAGGAGCGGCCGTTCCCCCTCGACGCGGTGCCGCGCATCATCGCCTACGACGAGTGGTCGCGGATCGAGGCCGGGGTCAAGCAGCGCGTCCGGGCGCTGGAGGCGTTCCTCGACGACGCCTACGGCAACCAGCACTGCGTGCGCGACGGCATCCTGCCCGCCCGTCTCATCTCGTCGTCGCAGTACTTCTACCGTCAGGCCGCCGGCATCCGTCCCGCCAACGGCGTGCGCATCCAGGTGTCGGGCATCGACCTCATCCGCGACGAGCACGGCGAGATGCGCGTGCTCGAGGACAACGTGCGCGTGCCCTCGGGTGTGAGCTACGTCATCTCCAACCGCCGGGTCATGGCGCAGACCCTTCCCGAGCTGTTCGTTTCCATGCGGGTCCGCCCCGTCGGCGACTACCCGAACAAGCTGCTCGCCGCGCTGCGCGCCTCGGCCCCGCCCGGGATCGACGACCCCAACATCGTCGTGCTGACGCCCGGCGTCTACAACTCGGCGTACTTCGAGCACACGCTGCTCGCGCGCCTGATGGGCGTCGAGCTCGTCGAGGGCCGCGACCTGCTGTGCATCGGCGGCAAGGTGTTCATGCGCACCACCCGCGGGCCGCAGCGCGTCGACGTCATCTACCGCCGCGTGGACGACGACTTCCTCGACCCGCTGCAGTTCCGGGCCGACTCGATGCTGGGCGCGCCCGGCATCATGCTCGCCGCACGGCTCGGCAACGTGACCATCGCGAACGCGGTCGGCAACGGCGTCGCCGACGACAAGCTGCTGTACACCTACGTGCCCGACCTCATCCGGTACTACCTGGCCGAGGAGCCCATCCTCAAGAACGTCGACACCTGGCGCCTGGAGGACCCGGGCGCGCTCGAGGAGGTGCTGGACCGGCTCGACGAGCTCGTGGTGAAGCCCGTCGACGGGTCCGGCGGCAAGGGCCTGGTCGTGGGACCGGATGCCTCTCCGTCCGAGCTCGACGCCCTGCGCACGCGCCTGCTGGCCGATCCGCGCGGCTGGATCGCGCAGCCCGTCGTCATGCTCTCGACGATCCCCACGCTCGTGGAGGACGGGATGCGCCCGCGGCACGCGGACCTCCGCCCGTTCGCGGTGAACGACGGCGACGACATCTGGGTCCTCCCCGGCGGTCTCACCCGCGTCGCCCTCCCCGAGGGGCAGCTGGTCGTGAACTCCAGCCAGGGCGGCGGCTCGAAGGACACCTGGGTCGTCGGCGGCGCGGCGCCGTCGCACGTCGAGTACGGCCAGGGCAACGGGGTCTCCGGCCTCGTCGCCGACCAGGCCGCCGTGACCGAGTCGATCCCGATCATCTACGACGGCCAGCCCGCCCCGGCGACGGCGCCGCGCGACCACCGCCCGGACCGCGACCAGCAGGAGCAGCAGCAGCAGGACGCGTCCGTGCAGCACGGCCCGCAGGCCGAGCAGCAGCAGCAGACCCGGGAGGTGCCCGCGTGTTGAGCCGTATCGCCGAGAGCCTGTTCTGGATCGGCCGTTACATCGAGCGCAGCGACGGCACCGCCCGCATCCTCGACGTGCACCTCCAGCTGCTGCTCGAGGACCCGTGGATCGACGAGGACACCGCCTGCCGGTCGCTGCTCAGCGTCATGGGCTCGGGCGTCCCCGCGACCCTCGACACGGTCCGCCGCGACGACGTGCTGGCCCGTCTCGCCGTCGACCGGATGAATCCGTCGAGCATCGCGTACTCGCTGGCCGCGGCCCGGGAGAACGCCCGCCGGGCCCGCGAGATCGTGTCCACCGAGCTGTGGGAGATCCTCAACACCACGAACTCCCGGATGCCGCGGCGTCTGCAGACCGACAAGGTGCACGAGTTCTTCCAGTGGGTGCGCGAGCGCGCCGCCCTCGCCATCGGCACCGTGGACTCGTCGACGAACCGCGACGAGGCGTGGCAGTTCTTCACCCTCGGCCGCAGCATCGAGCGCACCGACATGACGGCGCGGCTGCTCGCGACGCGGTCGCTCACGGACGTGTCCGGGCCGTCCTGGACGACCATCCTCCGCTCGTGCGGCGCCTACGAGGCCTACCTCCGCACCTACCGCGGCATGCCGAGCGCGCGCAACGCGGCGGAGTTCCTGCTGCTGGACCGCCTCTTCCCGCGGTCGATCATCTACTCGATCCAGCGGGCCGAGGAGTGCATGAGCGCGATCGACCCCCGCGCCGACCGCGTCGGGCACTCGAACACGGTGCTGCGCGCGCTGGGGCAGATCCGCAACGACCTCGAGTACCGCCCGGTCAGCGACATCCTCGCCGAGCTGCCGGAGCACATGCAGCGCGTGCAGACCGTGACGCGGGAGGCATCCGAGGCCATCCGCTCCCGTTTCTTCCCGACGCAGGCGGAGCCGGCGTGGATCGGAGAGATCTCATGATGGATGCCAGCGGTCGAACCCCCGCGGGAGGCGAGCGATGAAGCGCCTGCGCATCGAGCACCAGACCGGCTTCGTCTACCAGGGCGACGCCACGGCCTCGTACAACGAGGCGCGGATGCTCCCGCACTCCACCGACAGCCAGTTCGTGTTGAGCTCGTCGCTCGACATCGAGCCGTCGACGTCGGTGAACCAGTACGTCGACTACTTCGGCACGCGGGTCGCGGCCTTCGACGTGCTGACCCCGCACTCGTCGCTGACGATCACGGCACGGTCGCTCGTCGAGGTGCGTCCGCGCCCCATCGAGCACGCCGACATGACGTGGGAGGCGCTGGCCGCCGAGGCGTCCGGCTCGCTCGAGACGGTCGAGCAGCTGACGCAGACCCGCCGCACGATGCCGCATCCCGACGTCGTCGAGCTCGCCCGGTCGATCGCCGCGCAGCACGACCGGCCGGGCCCCGCGGCGCACGCCATCGCCGAGGCCGTCGGGGATGCCATCGAATACATGCAGGGTGTGACCGGCGTCCACTCCACCGCGACCGACGCGTGGGAGGCCCGCAAGGGCGTCTGCCAGGACATCGCGCACGTCACGCTCGGGGCCCTGCGCGAGGTCGGCATCCCGGCCCGTTACGTCTCGGGCTACCTGCACCCGCGTCCGTCCGCCGAGGTGGGAGAGGCCGTCACCGGCGAATCCCACGCCTGGGTGGAGTGGTTCGCAGGGGACTGGCAGGGGTTCGACCCGACGAACAACATCGAGATCGGCGACCGGCACGTGCTCGTGGGGCGCGGCCGCGACTACAACGACGTGCCGCCGCTGCGCGGGGTCTACGCGGGTCCCGGCAAGAGCCAGCTCAAGGTCAAGGTCACCATCACCCGCGAGACGTGACGCGCGGTCCCCTCCGCGTCCCCGACGGGGCCACGGCGCCGGCGACGCGTGCCTGCACCTCGCGGTGCAGATCGACGAGGCTGTGCTGCTGGCCGAGCTCGTTCCGGCGCGCCCACTCGTCGAGGGTGATGCGCATCTCGACGCCTGCGAGGCCGGCGGCGGTGCGCACGTCGAGTTCGGAGGCGCCGATGCGCTCCGCGATCTCGGGGATGAAGCGGTCGGACGACGTGATCTCGCGGCGGATCGCCGCGCCGAGCAGCGCGGGCTCGTGGGCCAGGAGCCGTCGCACGCGCAAATAGCGCTCGCGGGCGTCCGCGTCCGCGTCCAGCTGACCGAGCTCGCGTTGGAACACCGCGCGGAGCGCCGCCGTGAGGGCGGCGATGTCGTCGCCCTCCTCGCCGACGCCGGCCAGGGCCTCGACGAAGCGGGCGTCATCGACGAAGACGGCCTGCTCCTTCGTGCCCGCGAGGCGGAAGAACGTCCGCGGCGAGACGCCTGCACGTGCGGCGATCTCGTCGACGGTGGTCCCGCTGACACCCTTCTCCTCGAACAGGTCGAGGGCGGCGGCGCAGATCTCCAGCGACGTCTCGCGGCGTCGGCGATCGCGCAGCCCGCCGAGGGGTGCCGGGTCGGTCTCCATGCGGCTAGAGTAGTCCATGTCTTATTGGCAGTGACTGTCAACTTGTCTTCGTCTGCTCAGATTGGTCCCCCATGGTCGCCACCGGAACGGTTCCCACCGCCTCCTCGTCCTCCTCGCGCCCGGCCGCACGCCCTGGCGCGGTCATCGCCCTCCTCGTCGTCGCCGCGTTCGTCGTCATCCTCAACGAGACGATCATGGGCGTCGCCCTGCCCGAGCTCATGCGCGAGCTCGACATCACCGCCGCCACCGCGCAGTGGCTGACGACGGCCTTCCTCCTGACGATGGCCGTCGTCATCCCCGTGACCGGATTCCTCATCCAGCGGTTCCCGCTGCGCTCCCTGTTCTTCGCGGCGATGGGGCTGTTCACCCTCGGCACGGTCGTCGCCGCGGTCGCGCCCGGCTTCGGAGTGCTGCTCGTCGGTCGCGTGGTTCAGGCCTCCGGAACCGCCATCATGATCCCGCTGCTGTTCACGACGGTGCTGAACGTCGTCCCCGCGCACCGCCGCGGCCGCATGATGGGCCTGATCTCGATCGTCATCTCGGTCGCCCCGGCGGTCGGTCCGACCGTGTCCGGGCTGATCCTGTCGGTGTTCCCCTGGCGGGCCATGTTCATCGTCATGATCCCGATTGCCCTCGTCGCGATCGCGCTCGGCGCCCGTTGGGTGCGCAACCTCACCGACACCGCCCGCGTCACCCTCGACGTCCTCTCGGTCGTCCTGTCCGCCGTCGCGTTCGGCGGCATCATCTTCGGTCTGTCGAGCATCGGCGAGGCCGCCGGCGGCCACGCGGTCGTCCCCGTCTGGATCCCGCTGGTCCTCGGCGCGGTGGCGCTCGCGGCGTTCGTCGTGCGCCAGCTGCGTCTGGCCGGGACCGACCGCGTCCTGCTCGACCTCGGCGTGTTCCGGCACTCGACGTTCTCGATCGCGGTCGTGCTCGTCGTGGTCGCCATGACCACGCTGTTCGGCGTGCTCATCCTGCTGCCGCTGTACCTGCAGAACGTCCTCGGCCTCGGCACCCTGCCGACCGGGCTCATGCTGCTGCCGGGCGGTCTGCTCATGGGCCTCATGGCCCCGATCGTCGGCAACCTCTTCGACCGTTTCGGCGCCCGGCCGCTGGTCCTGCCCGGCTCCATCGTCGCGAGCCTCGCGCTGTGGGGTTTCGCGACGCTGTCGGCCTCGACGCCCGTCGGGCTGGTCGTCGCGGTGCACTGCCTGCTGAGCCTCGGCCTGGCGTTCATGTTCACCCCGCTGATGACCTCGGCGCTGGGCTCGCTGCCGCGGCCGCTCTACCCCCACGGGTCGGCGATCGTCTCGACGGTGCAGCAGCTGGCCGGTGCCGCCGGCACGGCGGTGTTCGTCACGCTCATGACGGTCGGTTCGGCGTCGGCGCTGGCCGACGGGGGGACCTCGACGGTGGATGCCACGGCGAGCGGCATCCATTCGGCGTTCTTCACGGCCGCGTGCCTGTCCCTGGCCGTGATCGTCCTGGCCGCGTTCGTGCGGACGCCGACCCCCGCCTCCGCCCCGGCGCCCACCGCGCACTGACGGCACCGTCTCGGCAGGAGCGTGTGCTCTCGCGAGCCGGTAGCGTGGTCTGACCACATTCGACGTGCGGGGGTGTCCATGGTCCGGCGGCAGCTGCCCAAGGTCGGCGAGCTCCTCGAGCTCATGCAGTTCAAGAAGCCCGAGCTCGATCCGCGGACGCGACGGCTCGAGGCGGCCCTGACGATCGCGGACCTCCGCACGATCGCCAAGCGGCGGACGCCGAAGGCGGCGTTCGACTACACCGACGGCGCCGCCGAGGGGGAGCTGTCGCTCGACCGCGCGCGGAGGGCGTTCGAGGACATCGAGTTCCACCCCGACATCCTCCGCCCGGCGGCCGAGGTCGACACCGCGTGCGAGATCCTCGGCGGCCCGTCCGCTCTGCCGTTCGGGATCGCCCCGACGGGGTTCACCTGTCTCATGCAGACCGAGGGTGAGAGCGCCGGGGCGTCCGCCGCGGCAGCGGCCGGCATCCCGTTCACCCTGTCGACCCTGGGCACGACGTCGATCGAGGGGGTGAAAGCGGCCAACCCCGTGGGGCGCAACTGGTTCCAGCTCTACGTCATGCGGCAGCGCGAGCTCTCGTTCGGTCTGGTGGAGCGGGCCGCGGCCGCCGGCTTCGACACGCTCATGTTCACCGTCGACACCCCGATCGCGGGGGCGCGCCTGCGCGACAAGCGCAACGGCTTCTCCATCCCCCCGCAGCTGACGGTCGGGACCATCGTCAACGCGATCCCGCGCCCGTGGTGGTGGTACGACTTCCTCACGACGCCGAAGCTCGAGTTCGCCTCGCTGACGACGACCGGCGGCACCGTCGGCGAGCTCCTGAACGCCGCGATGGATCCGACGATCAGCTACGACGACCTCGACGTCATCCGCGGGATGTGGCCCGGAAAGCTCGTGGTGAAGGGGGTGCAGAACGTTCAGGATGCCGCCCGCCTGATCGACCGCGGCGTCGACGGGATCGTCCTGTCGAACCACGGAGGTCGTCAGCTCGACCGTGCGCCGATCCCGTTCCGGCTGCTGCCGTCGGTCGTGCGCGAGGTCGGGAAGGACGCCACGATCATGGTCGACACGGGGATCATGAACGGCGCCGACATCGTGGCATCCATCGCCCTGGGCGCGAGGTTCACCCTCGTGGGGCGCGCGTACCTCTACGGCCTGATGGCCGGGGGACGGCAGGGCGTCGACCGCACGATCGCCATCCTGCGGAGCGAGATCGAGCGGACCATGACCCTGCTGGGGGTGTCGTCGCTCGACGAGCTCGAGCCGCGGCACGTCACGCAGTTGACGCGCCTCGTACCGGTCGCGCCGTAGGCGGCTCGCGCTCAGCGGCAGACGGGCCAGCCCAGGCCGAGGAACCCGCCGCCGATGCGCACCGAGCCGTTGGCGTCGGCGGTCCATCGCGATGACAGGTACGCACGGACGGTGACCGTCGATCGCTCGAACGGGAAGAAGAAGCGGTCCCGAGGGATGGAGGCCGCGCGTGCGTTCCCCGGGATGCCGCGGGCGACCTCGACCCCGTCGACGAGGATCGCGAACTCCGCCACCGCCGGGCCGTCCTGCCGCCAGACGATGATCGGTCCGCTCGAGTCGTCCACGCAGTCGACGACAGCGGGCGGGATCATCTGCCGGGCGACGACGGTCCCGGATGCCGCCGTCCCCGCGCTCCACGATGCCCAGGCCGGGGCGGGGGAGAGCAGGAGGGCGGGCACGACGGCGACCGCCGCGAGGCGGAGGTCTCTGCGCCTGGTCGGGCGGGGGTTGTCGTCGCCGGGCACGCCCGCCTCTCCCGGCCGGCCGGGGTCGTCGGGGGTGTCGGCGTCCTCACCGGCGTTCTCGTCGTCGTCGCGGCCGCGGCGGGTGCCGACGGCGAGGCACCCGAGGAGGACGACCGCCGTCACGGCGAGGGGGACGACGTTCCCCGTCCGCGCCCACACGGACGGCAGCCCGACCCACGGAACGCGGAGGACCCCCACGCCGGACACCGCCTCCGGCGAGACCGGGGTGCTGTCCGCCGCCGGATTGGCATCGCCGCGGGTGACGAGCATGCCGTCCGCCCGGACCGACTCGAGCCGGTGCAGGCGCAAGCGGTCCGGACGGTCGGGGTCGACGGCGAGGAGCACTCTCCCCGGTACGAGGTCCTCGGGGCCGACCGGCATCGCGACGACGACGTCCCCGACCTCGATGGCCGGGCTCATGGATGCCGACATGACGCTGGTCGGCATCCACCCGACGACCGCGGGCACGGCCGCCCAGAACGCCAGACCGAGGGCGAAGGCGAGGACGGCGCGCGCGACCGCCACCGCCGCGAACGCCGTTCCCGCGGCGAAGCGGCGGGGCGGCACGGGTCAGCTGTTCTGCGCTTCCCAGACGAACGTCGTGCTCGCCGTGCCGCCCTGGACGCTGTTCGGCGCGTCGGCGTCGAGCTGCCAGGAGAAGCGGTACGTGCGGCTCTCCGGCGGCGCGCCGGTCGGGTTCCACGACGGTGCGCCGTCGGCGAACGAGGTGTGTGCGGAGGTGAACTGCGCGACGGTGCCGCGGAAGACGGCGTCGCCCTCGGGCTGGAAGCCGTCGCACGACCCCGACCCGCCGCCGGTGCCGACCTCGACCGCGAGCGCGAGGTGGTCGGGCAGGGCGTTGGAGCCGGTGGCATCCACGGCGTAGAGGCGGACGTCGGAGGCGAGCGAACCGGTCGAGGTGACGGTGATGCAGGTGGTGCCGCCGTCGCCGGGCTTGGCGTTCGGGACGGTGAAGAGCGCCTGTCCGGCGTCGTCGTCGTCGAGCTGGACGGTCCCGGCCCGCCACGAGTTGCCGTCGTTCGACGTGGTGTCCGAGAACGCGGCGTACGAGCTGGATGACACGACGATGCCGGCCGCGACGAGGGCGGCGGGAACGGCGATCCAGGTGGCCAGGCGCGACGATCTCCGGCTGAATGTCGACATTGCAGATCTCCCCAAAAGATCGATGGATGCGAACACCGGAAGGCTAGGGAAAAGGCCTTGGCTCTCGTGCGACGCGCCGGACGGCTTGACAGGGTGGTCTGCGGGATGAGATCAGGGCCGGGTCGGGCCTGTCGCTCGGCGTGAGGCGGGCGCCGAGGCGGCGGCCGACCCGAGGGTCTGGGTCGAGAGCAGGCCCATCGTGAGGAAGGCGGCGGCCGTGAAGGCGGCGGCCCGGGTGCCGTCGCTGAAGGCCGCGCGGGCGGCGTCGGCGAGTTGCTCCGTCTGGGGCGACCGGTCGAGGCCGGCGATGGCCGCGCCCGCGCTGTCGACGACGAGGGACACGACCTCGTCGCGGCGGTCGGCGGGGACGCCGTCGTCCTGGAGAGCGGATGCCAGGGCCGCTCCCGTCGTGGAGAAGAGGACGGTTCCGAGGATGGCGACCCCGAGGGCGGCGCCGAGCTGCCGCGAGGTGGACTGCGTCCCCGATGCCTGTCCGCTCGCGGAGGCGGGGACATCGGCGAGGACGACCCCCGTCAGCTGGGCCGTGGCGAGTCCGACGCCGAGCCCGTAGACGAAGAGCGCCGGGACGAGGGGCCCCCAGGCGGCATCCGGCGAGATGAGCAGGGCGACGCCCGCGACGCCGACGATCTCGGCGACGAGCCCGCCGCGGACGAGATGGACGGGGGCGACGCGACCGGTCAGTGCTCCGGCGAGCCCGCTCGCGACGAACGAGCCGACGGCGAGGGCGAGAAGCAGCAGTCCCGTCTGGAGCGCGTCGAAGCCCAGGACGAACTGCAGCCAGAGCGGCAGCGCCAGGATGATGCCGAACTCGCCGAGGGAGACGACCGCGGCGGCGATGTTGCCGTTGCGGAATGAGGTGAGCGAGAAGAGACGGAACGCCAGGAGGGTGGAGCGCCCGGTCCGCTGCCGGTGCAGGCCCCAGGCGATGAACGCCGCGAGGGCGGTCGCGGCGACGGCGAACGCGACGGGGACGGGGGAGAGGGCGAAGGGCCAGGTGGCGTCGCCGAGGGTGGGGGCGGTGGCGGTGGTCCACCAGCCGTAGGTGCGGCCCTCGATGAGACCGAAGACGAGCGGGCCCATGGTGAGCACGGACAGGACGGCCCCGACGACGTCGATGCGCTCGCGCTCGTCGCTGCGCGACTCGGCGACGGTCAGGGCGACGCCGACGAGGATGAGCAGGCCGAGCGGGATGTTGATGCCGAACGCCCAGCGCCAGGAGAACGCGGTGGTGAGCCACCCGCCGAGGAGCGGGCCGAGGGCCGCCATGCCGCCGATCGTCGATCCCCAGACGGCGAAGGCGATCCCTCGTTCGCGTCCGCGGAAGGTCGCGTTGATGAGCGACAGGGTGGTCGGGAGGATCATCGCACCGCCGACGCCCTGCGCCAGCCGGGCGAGGATGAGCAGCCCGCCGGTGGGGGCGAGCGCCGCGCCGACGGAGGCGAGGGCGAAGACGACGACACCGGTCTGCAGGAGCCGGCGACGGCCGAACCGGTCGGCGAGGCTGCCGAAGACCAGCAGCAGGGAGGCGAAGACGAGGGTGTACGCCTCCTGCACCCACTGCACCTCAGTGGAGGTGATGCCGAGGTCGTCGACGATCGGGGGGATCGCGACGTTCACGATGGTGCTGTCGACGATGATGAGCGACACCGCGATGCTGATGAAGACGAGCCCGGCCCATCGGCGGCTCGGAGTGATCTGCGCCATGTAGCTAGCTTATCTAGCTAGTTCGATGGTGGCGTCGGTGCGGCTGGTCCCGCCGTCGCCCGGTCACGGCGTCGGGTGTGGCTGATCCTGCCGTCGCCCGGTGAGCCGACGGGTGCGCCTGGTCCTTCCGTCGCCCCGGTTATGCCGTCGGGCGCGGGTGGGCTCCGGTCGTGCGGGTGGTCCGCGGCGTGCGCTCGTTCGCCGGGAGGGGGATCGCGGTCGTGCCGGCGACCTCGTCGCTGAAGTCCTCGGGTTCGGGCGTGATCGTCGTGATGGGACGCGTCTCGTCGAGGGTCAGCAGGAAGCGGCGGGTCTCGTGGCGGTGCACGCGGCCGGAGGCGAGGGTCCACGCCACCCCGATGCCGCACGCGACGAGGGCCATGATGCCCGCGAGTCCGATGGCTACGCGGGGACCGAACTCGGCGGCGACCCAGCCGACGACGGGGGCGCCGACGGGCGTCCCGCCCAGGAGGATCGCCATGTAGAGCGCGAGGACGCGGCCGCGCAGGGCGGGGTCCGTGCTGGTCTGCACGTAGCCGTTCGCCGTCGTGAGGGTCGTGACCACGCAGAAGCCCGTGAAGACGAGGGTGGCCGCGTACGCGCCGTAGCTCGGTGCCACGACCGACGCGAACGAGGCGAGGGCGAAGCCGCCGGCGCCGACGACGACGACCCGCATGCGGGCGCGTTCGCGGCGGGCGGCGAGCAGGGCGCCGGCGAGGGAGCCGATCGCCACGAACGAGCTCAGAAGCCCGAAGCCGTCCGCGCCGCGACCGAACTCGAGGGCCATCGTCGAGGCGAAGATGGGGAAGTTCATGCCGAAGGCGCCGAGAAGGAACACCATCACGAAGATGACGACGAGGTCGGGACGGCGGGCGACGTACCGGAACCCGTCCGCGAGGCGTGCCGGGCCCGTTCCGCGGCGATGGGGGATGAGCTCGTGCGTCCGCATCAGCACGAGCGCGACGATCATCGCGACGAAGGTGGAGGCGTTGACGAGGAACACCCAGCCGGTGCCGAGCACGACGATCATGACGCCGGCCACGGCCGGGCCGATGAGGCGGGCGGTGTTGAAGGATGCGGCGTTCAAGGCGACGGCGTTGGACGCGTTCTCCCGGGCCACGAGATCGGAGACGAACGTCTGGCGGGCGGGGTTGTCGAACGCGGTGATGACGCCGAGGGCGAAGGCGAACCCGTACATGAGCGGCAGGGTCATGACCCCGGTCAGGACCAGGATGCCGAGGGCGACGGCCAGCAGGAGCAGCGCCGTCTGCGTGCACATGATGAGCTTGCGACGGTCGAAGCGGTCCGCCACCCACCCGGTGACGCCCACGAGAAGCAGGGGTGGGGCGAACTGCAGCGCCATCGTGACGCCCATCGCCGCGGCGTCGTTGTCGGTCAGCTCGGTGAGGACGACCCAGTTCTGCGCGGTCGCCTGCATCCAGGCGCCGATGTTGGACACCAGGGCGCCGATGAACCACACGCGGTAGTTGAAGACCGCGAAGGACCGGAACATGGCTGAGCTCACCTGTCCGCCACCTTTCTCATGATCTCCGCTGCGTCGGCGAGGGTCTGCCGTTCGCGTTCGTCCAGTTCTGCGAGTGCGTGCTCGAGCCACGCATCGCGTCGGCGCACGGTCTCGTCGACGACGGCGACGCCGTCCTCCGTGAGCCTGATCGTCACGCGTCGACGGTCCGCCGGGTCCGGCGTCCGGGACACGAAGCCGGCATCCTCGAGCAGCGACACCGTGCGATTCATCGACGGCGCGGTCACCCGCTCGCGGTCGGCGAGCTGACCGAGGGTGTGTTCGCCGTGCACCGTCAAGGCGGCGAGCACGGCGAACTGCCCATCGCTCATGGTGTCGACCGCGCGCTCTGCGCGCAGCCGACGGGCGAGACGGAAAGTGGCCATGCGCAGCTCGGAAGCGTGCGCACTCAGGTCACGGGTGGGGGATTCGTCGACGCTGTCATTCATTGTCTCGATCGTTAGCCTAGCTTATTAGTCTTGCTAATGGTTCAGGGTGGGCGCTTTCCGGCCGAGGCACGGCGCTTTGCGGCGGATCGCGCGTCCCTAGAACGGTGGTGGACCCATGTCGTCCCCCGTTTCGCCCCCGTCCTCCTCGCGCTCGTCCTCGTCCGCGCAGTCAGGCTGGAACCGCGGCGCGCGGGGATAGGGCAGCGGCCGGTCGGTGTATTCGTACCCGGCCGGGGAGGTCCAGCGCAGGACGCCGCCGGGCAGCTGCTCCACGCGCCAGGCGGTGAACTGCTTCATCGAATGGTGCCGCTGGCAGAGCGTCGCGAGGTTGGCGACGACCGTGGGTCCGCCACGCGCGTAGTCCTCGGTGTGGTCCACTTCGCAGGAGACAGCGGGGAGGGCGCACCCGGGCGCCCGGCACGTTCGATCGCGTGCACGGATGAAGCGATCGATCGCGGCGGTGCGGTGGTACGTGTCGGTATGCAGGACCGCTCCGGTCGCGGGATGCGTGATCACACGATCCCATGGGGTGGACGTGGCCTGGGCGATGCGGCGGGCGAGATCGAGGTCGATCGGTCCGTGGCCGACGAGCTCTGCGGGGTCGAGGTTCTCACGGGCCGGGCGCAGCATGCTCAAGGCGGGGATGGTGATCTGAACACGCGCGCGGATGGCGCCGAGCGTTCCGGGTCCGTCGGCGGTCGCGGTGGGGTCGAGAGCGGGGGTGCCGCTGAGGAGCAGGTCGGTGAGCACGTCGGCGCGGATCTGGTCCGCCGTGCGTGTGTCGGCCGTCACGGCATCCACGCCCGTCCTCTCCGTCGCGCTCGCGTCATCGACCGCCGGTCCGATGAAGTGGCCGTCGGCGCCCGCTGCGTTCGCCCCGTGGGGGTCGGCGCCCGCCGCGTTCGCCCCGTCGCCGTCGGCGCCCGCTGCGTTCGCCCCGTGGGGGTCGGCGCCCGCCGCGTTCGCCCCGTCGCCGTCGGCGCCCGCCGCGTTCGCCCCGTGGGGGTCGTCGCCCGCCGCGTTCGCCCCGTGGGGGTCGTCGCCGGCCGCTCCTGTCCTGCTCCCGTCGGTGCTCGCTCCGGGGGCGGAGGGCGCTCGGGCGGCGTCCCGGCGTGCGTCCATGATCACGCGCGACATGCGCTGCAGGCGGTCCTCGACTGCGCGCGCCAGCGGGGTCGGCAGGGTCGCGATGAGCTGGGACATGCCGTCGGCGCCGGGGATCACCCGCACCGTGCGGGTCTCGCGCGCGTCACGGTGTCGTTCGGTGACGGTTCGCGGGTGCGCCGCCTCGGCCGCCGCGAGGATGCGCGCCCGGGCCCGTGCGGGACTGCCCGTGCGCGCGATCGCCGCCGCCACGACGTCGAACGCAGGTCTCGCCCGGCCGGGCAGGTGCGCGCCGGCTTCCAGGATCTGACGAACGTGCGCTCGACTGATCGCTCCCGCTTCCCGGGCGGTCAAGGTGTCGGGGTAGTGGCGGACCAGGGTCGCCGCCTCGGTGATCTGCCGCTGCAGCGAGCGGTCCGACGCGTTCGTGGCCGCGGCGATCTCCCATGCGACGGATCGCAGTGCCATGTCCTGCGCCGCCACCGAGGGGCGCTGCTCCGCCGCCATCGCCTCGGCATACTCCCACGCCTCATGCAGGAGTCGCACACGCCCGGCCTCGGCTGCCGCGATCGCCGCGTCCAGGCGCTGGACGCCCCGGACGATCTCGGCCAGAGCGGCGGCTGCGGCGGCCCCGGGGCCAGCGGCGGACGGTGCGACATTCGAAAGCATGTCCCCACGCTAGGTGCGGGAAGAGCCTCTCGCCTCCCCGTCGACGTGATTGGTGGAAAGGTCGTCAGGCTCCCCTCCTGGGGAGGAGGCGACGCGTCCTCACCATCCCTCCCCACCCCGAAAATCCCCCGATCGCCTGTGGAAAGCCGAGGCCGCTCGGTGCACCCCGCCTAGACTCGGCGCATGCCGGAATTCGTCGATGCCTTCGGGGTCACCATCGTCTACGACGTGTACGAGGTCGACCGCCCTCGCGGCGTCGTTCAGCTGCTGCACGGCGTCGGAGAGCACGCCGGTCGATACGCCGCGCTCATCGATGCCCTGACCGCGGCCGGGTACGTCGTCTACGCCGACGACCATCGAGGTCACGGCCGCACCGGCCTGCGTCAGTGGGGCGGCGATCACTCCAAGCTGGGCCGTCTGGGGTCCGGCGGTCACGATGCCGCCCGGGATGCCGTCTGGACCGTGACCCAGCGCATCCAGGAGGAGCATCACGATCTGCCGCTCATTCTGCTCGGTCATTCGTGGGGCTCGTTCCTGGCGCAGATGATCCTGGACCGGCATCCGGAGGCCTTCGATGCCGTGGTCCTGAGCGGGTCCGCGTTGCGGATGCCGGGCTCGCTGAACGCCGGGGATCTGAACGCGCCCTGGAAGAAGGACGCCGTGTCGGGGATGGAGTGGCTGTCGAGCGACGAGCAGGTGGGCGTGGACTTCGTGTCCGACCCTCTGACGACGGATGCGCCTCTCCTCAAGCTGTTCGGCCCGATCGAGGCGGCCCGGCTGTTCGGGCGGCCGAAGCGCGCCCTCGGTCGCGATGTGCCGGTGCTGCTCATGGTCGGGAGGGACGACACCGTCGGAGGTCCGCGGAGCGTCCACCGGCTAGCGGACGCCTATCGGTCCCGGTCGGGGCTGACGGACGTCACGACGCTCGTCTATCCGGGCGCCCGTCACGAGATCTTCGCCGAGGTGCAGCAGGCCGAGGTCCGAGAGGATCTGCTGACCTGGCTGGATGCGCGCGTCCCCGCCCGCCCCTGACGCACCTCGCGCCGACACCGTGCGTCCCGCGCGGACGACACGCGTCCCTCACCCCCCCGCCCCGCCGCACCCCCGGTCCGAAGAACACTCCCCGCACCAACCTCCTCCCGCCGCCCGAAGCCCGCGGTCACCGTGCGAACACGCTCCCACCGCGCCGACCCCTCCCGCTCGCAATAGCTGTCCAATGACTCATCGACTTTTGCTTGCCATTCCGCAAAAGCGCGAATAGTGTCGAGAACGCCAGGGCTCCTCGACGAAGAGAAAGGTCAGGCCTCGCACCCCGTCCGTGCTCCCCCCCTCACGGACGCTCTCTCGCCGGTGGCATCCACCGCCGTGCGGCACTGCCGCGCGCCTGCGCACTCACGTCCCTCGATGAAGAACGGATTCCCCACGTGAACAGCTCGCACAACACCGTCCCCGACGTCGGCGCCTGGTTCATCGGCGCCCGCGGATCACTGGCGACCACCGCGACGATCGGCATCCACGCCCTCAGCGCGGGCCTGGTGGAGCCGACAGGTCTCGTGACCGAGACGGACGCCGTCCGCGACGCCGCCTTCCCCCCGATCGCCGGGATCGTCGTCGGCGGTCACGACATCTCCGACACTCCGCTCGTCGAGAAGGCCTTCGCCCTCGCCGACGGCGGCATGTTCCCCGCCTCCCTGGTCGAGAAGGTCCGCAGCGCGCTCGTCGCGACCGAGCAGAACATCCGCCGCGTCCCCAGCGGCCTGACGACCCAGCAGGAGGAGATCGATCTCCTCGCCGCGGACATCCGGGACTTCCGGGACCGCCACGGACTGCGCGAAGTGGTCGTCGTCGACGTCTCCTCCACGGAGCCCCTTCCGCCGTACCACCCGGGTTTCGAGTCCGACGAGGTGCTGACCGCCGCGCTCCGCACCCCGGGTGTCCGCATCCTCCCGCCGAGCTCGCGCGCCGCGGCGGCCGCCGTCGCCGCCGGTGTCGCCTACGCGGCCTTCACGCCGTCCGCGTCGCTGAACCTCCCGGCCCTCCGCGACCGCGCCGACCGCGCCGGCATCGCGTACGCCGGTCAGGACGGCAAGACGGGCGAGACCCTCCTCCGCACGGTGCTCGCGCCGATGTTCGCCGCCCGCGGCTTCTCGGTCCGCTCGTGGGCAGGGACGAACCTCCTCGGCGGCGGCGACGGGGCCACCCTCGCCGACCCCGAGGCGGTGCGCTCGAAGCTCGTCTCCAAGAACCGCGGATTGCACGCTCTCGTCGGAGACGACGTCGTCGCCCCGCTGCACATCGACAACGTGCCCGACCTCGGTGACGTCAAGACGGCGTGGGACCACGTCCACGCCGCCGGTTTCCTCGGCAGCCGCGTCACCCTCCAGACCACCTGGAGCGCGTACGACTCCGCCCTCGCGGCGCCGCTGGTGATCGACCTGGTCCGCGCCCTCGCCCTCGCCACGCGTGCCGGGCACGCCGGTGTCGTCGCCGACCTCGGCTGCTTCTTCAAGGACCCGTGGGGCAGCGACGTCCACGCCTTCGCCGAGCAGACCACGCGCTTCGTCGACTGGACGCTCCGCACCTCCGCCTCGCTCGCGCACGCGACCTCCGCATCGACCGGCCGCGCGGAGGACCTCGCGTCCCCCGTCCGCGCCCCCGAGCCGGTCACCGCCCCGTGACCCGCGTCGCGGACTACCTCGACCTCGTCCGCGCCCCCGCCTCGCTCACCGTCCTCGGCGACGCGCTCGTCGGCGCGGTGAGCGCAGCCGGCGGGCCCCGGGCGATGGATGCCACCCCGCCCCAGCCCCGCCCCGCGGTGCTCGCGCGCGGGTCCCGGCGCACCGCCACCCCGGCTGCCCCGCCCCGCCCCGCGGCGCTCCCGCGCGGCTCCCGACGCGCCGCCACCCCGGTCCGCACCGCCACCCCGGTCCGCACCGCCACCCCGGTCCGCACCGCCACCCCGGTCCGCACCGTCGCCCTCGCCGGGGCGAGCGTCTGCCTCTACAGCGCGGGCATGGCCCTGAACGACTACGCCGACGCCGACCTCGACGCGGTGGAACGCCCCGAACGGCCGATCCCGTCGGGCCGCATCAGCCGCGAGCGCGCCCTCGCCACGGGCGTGGTCCTGACCGCGGCCGGGGTGGGCGCGGCCTTCGCCGCGGGCCGGGCGTCGGGGCTCGTGTCCCTGGCGCTCGCCGCCTCGCTCTGGTCGTACGATCTCGTGTTCAAGGCGACGCCGGCGGGTCCGGCGGTCATGGCCCTGTGTCGCGGGCTCGATGTGCTGCTCGGCGCCGCCGGTCCGTCCTGGCGCGGGGCGATCCTGCCCGCGGCGGCCGTCGCGGTGCACACGGTCGCGGTCACCGCGGTCTCTCGGGGTGAGGTCAGCGGCACGACCGTGACCACCGGTCGCGCCGCCGTCGTCGCGAGCGTGGCCGTCGCGGCATCCGGACTCCTCGGACGCGGCGACCGCGCCGCGGCCCTCCTCGGCGGCGTCCGCTATCTCGCCGCCGTCCTGCCGGGACAGCTCGCCGTAGCGCGCGAACCCGGTCCGAGTCAGGCGAGGGATGCCACCCGGGCCGGCATCCGCGCCGTCGTCCCGCTGCAGTCGGCCCTGACCGCACGGGCCGGGGCGCCCGTCGCCACGGCCTTCCTGCTCGCGGTCGAGACGGTCGGCCGGCTCCTGAGCCGCCGCCGCACGAGAGGAGACATCACATGACCGACGTTCCCTGGACGTGGGGGTACGGGACGAACGGCTTCGCCGACCACGCCCTTCCCGACGCGCTCGACGTGCTCCAGGCCACCGGCTACGGTGCCGTCGCCCTGACCCTCGGGCACCCGCATCTCGACCCGTTCGCGTCGGACTGGCGGGCGGAGGCGACCGCCCTCGCCGGCGATCTGCGCCGCCGCGGCCTCCGCGTGGTCGTCGAGACGGGCGCCCGCTACCTGCTCGACCCGTTCGTGAAGCACCGTCCGACCCTCGTCGACCGGGATGCGGAACGACGGATGGCGTTCCTCCGGCGAGCGATCGAGATCGCGGAGATCCTGGATGCCGACTGCGTCTCGCTCTGGAGCGGTGTCCTGCCCGACGATGTCGGCGCCGACGCCGCCCGGGTCCTGCTCGATGCGCGGCTCGCCGAGATCGTCGGGTTCGCCGCGTCGCACGGTGTCGTCCTGGCCCTCGAGCCCGAGCCCGGGATGCTCGTCGAGACGGTCGCCGACGCCGTCGCCGTGCGCGCGCGGCTGGGACACCCGGCGAACCTCGGCCTCACCGTCGACCTCGGACACTGCGTGGTCGTCGAGCCGGAGGGGGTCGTCGGCGCCCTCCGCGCGGCCGGCCCGCTGCTGCGGAACGTCCAGGCCGACGACATGCGGCCGGACGCGCACGAGCACCTGCCGTTCGGGGAGGGCGAGCTGGATCTCACCGCCGCCCTCGCGACGCTCGGCGAGATCGGGTACCGCGGCGTCGTCGCCGTGGAGCTGCCTCGCCATTCGCACGCCGCTCCGGCCCTGGCGCGGCACAGTCTCGACGCCCTCCGGGCCGCATCTCTCCCGGCGACGGCGGCGGGCATTGGCGCGGCGGCGTCGCCGACGGGAGGAGATGCGGCCGGGGGAGGACCGTCCCCCGCGGGATCGTCCTCCGCTCCCGGCATCCCCTCCGCTCCCGGCACCGCGGCGGCGTCGCCGACGGGAGGAGATGCGGCCGGGGGAGGACCGTCCCCCGCGGAATCGTCCTCCGCTCCCGGCATCCCCTCCGCTCCCGACACCGCGGCGACGTCGCCGACGGGAGGGGACGCGGCCGGGGGAGGACCGTCCCCCGCGGAATCGTCCTCCGCTCCCGGCATCCCCTCCGTCCTCGACGCCCCGCACCCCTGGACGGTCGCGGCGGTCGAGACGGTCCGAACGGATGCCGCGCGCGCGGCGCGTCTGTTCGCCGAGGCCGGCCGCCAGGTCGGACGTGATCCGCTCGACGACGTCCCGTACGCCCCGACGGCCGACGACGCCGCCCGCGCCGCGCTGATCGTCGCTCTCGCGGAGGAGGGCACGGACCCCGCGGTCGTCACCGCGCTGTACGACCGCGGCGACGACGCCGAGCGGCGCGGCGTGCTGCGCGGGCTGAACGCTCTGGTCGACGGCGATCTCGATCCCCGTTGGCGGGACGCCGGCCGCGCCCTCATGCTCGACGCGCTCCGGACGAACGACACCCGTCTCGTCGCCGTCGCGATGGGCGCCTTCTCGGCGCGGCACCTCGACGACCACGCGTGGCGGCACGGGGTGCTGAAGCTCGCCTTCCTCGGCATCCCGTTCTCCGTCGTCCACGACCTGACCGGCCGGGCCGACGACGAGCTCGCCGCGATGGCCGCGCGCTTCGCCGAGGAGCGCCGCGCCGCCGGACGCTCCGTCCCGGACGATCTCGCCCTCGTCCTCCCCGCCCTCAGCCAGACCTGACCTCGCCCCCCGAAATCCCTCCAACCGTGACTGGGCGCAGATGCACGCAGAACACCCCCCCGCGCCGTACATCTCCGCCCAGTCAGCGCCGGGGGACCAGCCCCCCACACCCCAGCCGTGACTTGGCGCAGATGCACACAGAACACCCCCCGCGCCGTACATCTCCGCCATGTCAGCGCCGACACCCACCCACCCATGAAAGGCCCGACGTGCGCATCTTCGACCCCCACATCCACATGACGGCGCGGACCACCGACGACTACGAGGCGATGTACGACGCGGGCGTGCGCGCTCTGGTCGAACCCGCCTTCTGGCTGGGTCAGCCCCGCACGAGCGTCGGGTCCTTCCTCGACTACTTCGACACCCTCATCGGGTGGGAGAGGTTCCGCGCCGCGCAGTTCGGCATCCGCCATCACTGCACGATCGCGCTGAACCCGAAGGAGGCGAACGACCCGCGCTGCCGGGAGGTCATGGCGGAGCTGCCGCGCTACCTCGCCAAGGACGGCGTCGTCGCGGTCGGCGAGACCGGGTACGACTCCATGACCCCTGAGGAGGACGAGGTGCTCGCGGAGCACCTCGCCCTCGGCATCGAGTTCGACCTGCCGGTCCTCGTCCACACCCCGCACCGCGACAAGGCGGTCGGCACGCGCCGGACCCTCGACGTGGTGACCGAGTCGGGCATCCCGATGGAGCGGGTCCTCGTCGACCATCTCAACGAGACGTGCGTGGACGACGTGGCGGCGAGCGGGGCGTGGATGGGCTTCTCCATCTATCCCGACACGAAGATGGACGAGCAGCGCGTGGTCGCCATCATGCAGCGCATCGGGCTCGACCGCATCATCGTCAACTCGGCCGCCGACTGGGGACGCTCCGACCCGCTCAAGACGGCGAAGACCGGGCTGGCGATGCTCGACGCCGGCTTCACCGACGACGACGTCGACCGCATCCTGTGGCGCAACCCCGTGGCCTTCTACGGGCAGAGCGGCCGCGTCGTCACCGACCCGATCCCCGGTTTCGCGCCCGCCCAGCAGGGGCCCGACACCTTCGCGGGCAACTCCGTGCTGCGCGGCACGGCCTCGCGCCAGGGGGCCTGAGTGGAGCTGTCGTACTGCACCAACGTCCACCCGGCCGAGGACGTCGCCGGCATCGTCCGTCAGCTCGACGAGCACGCCGGACCCGTGCGCATCGCCGCGGGACTCGACCGGCTCGGTGTCGGGCTGTGGCTCCCTGCCGACGCCGCAGCGGTGCTCGCGGACGACCCCGCCGCCCGGCGGCTGCTGGCCGAGGCTCTCGAGCGCAACGGCCTCGAGCTGCGCACCGTCAACGCGTTCCCCTTCCGCGGCTTCCACGACGACGTCGTCAAGCTCGCGGTCTACCGTCCCGACTGGACGACCCCCGACCGCCTGCGGTACACCCTCGACGTCGCCCGCGCGCTCGCCGCGCTCCTGCCGCCCGGCGCCTCCGGGAGCATCTCGACCCTGCCGCTGGGGTGGCGGACCGGATGGGATGCCGCCGCCGACGCGGCCGCCGAGGACGCCCTGTCCCGCCTGGTCGCGGGCCTCCGCGACATCGAGCGCACGACCGGTCGCACGGTCCGCGTCGGGATCGAGCCGGAGCCCGGCTGCATCCTCGACGACGTCGCCGACGTGGTCGCCTGGCTGGGAGCGCGACCGCACCTGACCGCCGACGGCTTCCTCGGCCTCTGCGTGGACACGTGCCATCTCGCGGTGTCGTTCGCCGATCCCGCGGACGCCGTCGCCGCGGCCACGGCCGCCGGCGTCCGGGTGGTGAAGGTGCAGGCCTCCGTCGCGCTCGAGGTCCCCGACCCCGCGGACTCTCGGACGACGGAGGCGCTCGCCCCCTTCGCGGAGGAACGCTACGTGCATCAGGTGCGCGAAGCGCGTGGCATCCGTTCCGCCGACGACCTGCCGGAGGTCCTGGATGCCGCCGACCCCTGGCCCGTCGACGCCCCCTGGCGGGTGCACGTGCACATCCCTCTCCACGCCCGGCCGGCGCCGCCGCTGCGCGCGACGACCGAGGTGCTGCGCGCGGCCGTGGACGCGGTGCTCGCCGCGCCCCACGGAGACGAGGCCCACCTCGACGTCGAGACGTACACCTGGTCCGTGCTGCCGGCCGCCCTGCAGCCCCCGACGCTCGTCGACGGCATCGCGGCCGAGCTGCGGTGGGTGTGCGAGACGCTCCCGCACGCCCTCGCGCCGGACGTCCCGTCGCCGGCCGCGCCCGAGCCCGCGCCGGCCCGCCCCGACGTCGACGTCGCGCGAGCGGCATCCATCCCCCTCGAGAGGAGCCGTTGATGGCCCCCGTCCTGCTGCTCGACGTCGTCGGGCTCACGCCGCGCACCCTCGCGCACATGCCGCGCCTGCGCCGCCTCGCCGACGGCGGCCGGGCCGTCGGGCTCGACACGATCCTGCCCGCCGTCACGTGCAGCGTGCAGTCCACGATCCTCACCGGCACGATGCCGCGAGAACACGGGATCGTCGGCAACGGCTGGCACTTCCGCGACCTGGGCGACCCGCTGCTGTGGCGCCAGCACAACCGGCTCGTCGCGGGGGAGAAGGTGTGGGAGACCGCGCGCCGGCACCGCCCCGGTCTGACCGCGGCGAACCTCGGCTGGTGGTACGCCATGGGGGCCAGCACGGACATCACGGTCACCCCGCGTCCGATCTACCACGCGGACGGGCGCAAGAGCCCCGACGCGTACGTCCGTCCCCCCGCCCTGCACGACCGGCTGACCGGGGCGCTGGGGGAGTTCCCCCTGTTCCAGTACTGGGGGCCGACGGCATCCATCGAGAGCAGCGCGTGGTTGGCGGAGGCGACCCGGGGCGTGATCGGCGAGCGGTGGGGGGCTGCCCCCGACCTCACCATGGCCTACCTGCCGCACCTGGACTACGACCTGCAGCGCTTCGGACCGGACGCGCCCGAGGCGGACCGGGCCGCCCGGGAGCTGGATGCCGCCCTCACCCCGCTCCTCGACGACGCGGAGGACCGCGGGTACACGGTCGTCGCGCTGTCGGAGTACGGCATCGAGAACGCGTCCCGCCCGGTCGACGTCAACCGCGCGCTGCGCCGGGAGGGGCTGCTGGAGGTCTACGTGCAAGACGGCCGCGAGCAGCTGGACCCCTGGACCTCGCGCGCCTTCGCCGTCGCCGACCACCAGGTCGCACACGTCTACGTCCCGGATGCCGCCGACATCGGCCGCGTCGCCGCGCTGCTGCGCGGGCTGGAGGGGGTCGACGAGGTGCTCGACCGCGAGGGGCAGGCCCGGTACGGACTGGACCACGAGCGCGCCGGGGAGCTCGTCGTCGTCGCCGAGCCCGGCGCGTGGTTCACCTACTACTTCTGGCTCGACGACGACCGCGCGCCGGAGTACGCCCGCGGTGTCGACATCCACCGCAAGCCCGGGTACGACCCGGCGGAGCTGTTCTTCGACCCGGCCGACCGGCTCGCGAAGGCGAAGGCCGGCGCCAACCTGGTGAAGAAGAAGGTCGGGCTGCGGTACGCGATGAGCACGGTCCCGCTGGACCCCGCCTGCGTGCGCGGCACCCACGGGCGCCTGCCGTCGTCCCGGGCCGACGCGCCGATGCTCCTCACCTCGGACGCGGCGCTGCTGCCCGACGGAGCGGAGTCGGTCGCCGCCACGGACGTCCGCGACCTCCTGCTGCGCGCGCTCGGCGCGGCGGGCTAGCGCGCCCATCGCCCCGGGCGTCCCGGGACGGGGACAGGCACCGCGCCGGAGACAGGCGGATCCGGCGTGGATCCGCCTGTCCCGGCCGCGCCGCCTGTTCCGGGCGCTCGCGGCCCGCACACGCGGGAGGGGCCGGACGCTCGCGCGCCCGGCCCCTCCTCATCGCTTCCCGCTGATCGCCCCCCGCGTCAGCGCTGGCTGAAGGCCGCGTCGAACGCGGCCCCCGACGGTTCGTACGACGACATGCGCTGCACGAACGCGAGAGCCTCGGGCGCCCCGACGAGGCGGTCCATCCCGGCGTCCTCCCACTCGACCGACAGCGGGCCGTCGTAGCCGATCGCGTTGAGCATGCGGAAGGCGTCCTCCCACGGCACGTCACCGTGGCCGGTGGAGATGAAGTCCCACCCGCGTCGCGGGTCCGCCCACGGCAGGTGCGACGAGAGCCGGCCGTTGCGGCCGTTCGAGAGCCGCTTCTTGGTGTCCTTGCAGTGGACGTGGAAGATCTTGTCCTGGAAGTCCCACAGGAACGCGACCGGGTCGATGTCCTGCCACACCATGTGCGACGGGTCCCAGTTCAACCCGAACGCGTCGCGGTGGCCGATGGCCTCCAGGGCGAGCTTCGTCGTCCAGTAGTCGTAGGCGATCTCGGACGGGTGCACCTCGTGCGCGAAGCGCACGCCCACCTCGTCGAACACGTCGAGGATCGGGTTCCACCGGTCGGCGAAGTCGCGGTAGCCGGCCGCGACCATCTCCTCCGTGGCGGGCGGGAACATCGCGACGTACTTCCAGATGCTCGACCCGGTGAAGCCGGTCACCGTCTTCACGCCGAGCTTCGCAGCGAGCCGTGCGGTGTTCTTGAGCTCCTCGGCGGCCCGCTGGCGCACGCCCTCGGCATCCCCGTCGCCCCAGACGCGGTCCGAGACGATGTCGCGGTGCCGCTGGTCGATGGGGTCGTCGCAGACGACCTGCCCCTTGAGGTGGTTGGAGATCGTGAACACCTTCAGCCCGTTGCGCTCCAGCACGTCGAGCTTGCCCTGCACGTAGGCGTCGTCGTCCCAGCGCCAGGGGTCGAGGTGATCGCCCCAGCAGGCGATCTCGAGGCCGTCGTAGCCCCACTCGCCGGCGAGACGGGCCACCTCCTCGAACGGCAGGTCGGCCCACTGGCCGGTGAACAGGGTGATCGGTCGCGCCATCGCGGTGTCCTCTCTCGCGGGGTCAGGGGTCAGTCGACGTCGACCCAGACGCTGTCGGCGTCCGAGCTGCGGCTCACGGCGTCCAGGACGCTCTGCACGTGCAGCCCGTCCGCGAACGACGGACGGGGGTCCTCGCCGGAGCCGACCGCCTCGACGAAGTCCTTCGCCTGGTGGGCGAAGCCGTGCTCGTAGCCGAGCATGTGCCCTGTCGGCCACCAGTTGCCGACGTAAGGGTGGCTCGGCTCGGTGACGTAGATGCGGCGGAAGCCCTGCTCGGACTCCGGCTCCGTGGCGTCGTACAGCTCGAGCTCGTTGAGGCGTTCGAGGTCGAAGGCGAGGGTTCCGCGCGAGCCCGAGATCTCGATGCGCAGCGCGTTCTTCCGTCCGGTGCGGAACCGGGATGCCTCGAAGGAGGCGAGCGCGCCGGAATCGAGGCGACCGGTGAACAGGGCCAGGTCGTCGACGGTCACGGCGCCGCGCTCGGATCCGGCCGAGCCGGACAGGCCCGAGGACTCCACGAGCACGGGGCGCTCCGAGACGATCGTCTCGAGGACGCCCGAGACCCGCGTGACGCGCTGCCCGGTGATGTACTCGGTCAGGTCGACGGCGTGGGCGCCGATGTCGCCGAGGGCGCCGGAACCGGCGCGCTCCTTCTGCAGGCGCCACGTGAGGGGGGCCTCGGCGTTGCTCAGCCAGTCCTGCAGGTACTCGGCGCGCACCTGCCGGACCTCGCCGATCCGGCCCGAGGCGACGAGGTCGCGGGCGAAGGTGGTGGCCGGCACCCGGCGGTACGTGAAGCCGACCATGCTCCGGATGCCGCGGGCGCGTGCGCTCTCGGCGGCGGCGGCCATCCGCCGGGCTTCGTCGACGGTGTTGGCGAGGGGCTTCTCGCAGAGGACGTGCTTGCCCGCCTCGAGCGCGGCGATGGCGATCTCGGCGTGGGTGTCGCCCGGCGTGACCACGTCGACGACGTCGATGTCGTCGCGCGCGACGACCTCGCGCCAGTCCGTGGCCGACTCTGTCCAGCCCCAGCACTCGGCGGCCTCGCTCGTGCGGTCGGCGTCGCGTCCGACGAGGACGCTCATCTGAGGGGCGAGGGGCAGCTCGAAGAACCGAGGGGCCACGCGCCATCCCTGGGAATGCGCGGCGCCCATGAATCCTGCGCCGACCATGGCGATGCGGAGTGGCTGGGTCACGGTGGTGGTGTCTTTCTGGTGGGGGGAGGGACGGCGGGGGGACGCCCGCGGAGTCGCGGACGTCCCCCGTGGCCGGTCAGGAGTTGAACGCGAGGTCGATGTAGGAGTCGACGTTGTCGGCGGTCACGACCGGGGCGTCGAGGACGATCCGGTTCGGGACGCTCGGGGTGATGAGGTCGCCGGCCGTCTTGCCCTGGGCGATCAGTCGGGCGAGGGCGATGCCGTCCGCCGCCTGGGTCGAGGGGTAGATGACCGTGGCCTGCAGCGGGGTGTCGCCGGCCTGGATGGCCTCCATGGCGTTGCGGCTGCCCGCGCCGCCGACCATGAAGAACTCGTCGCGGCCCGCGGCGGTGATGGCGGCGAGGACGCCGATGCCCTGGTCGTCGTCGTGGTTCCAGATGGCGTCGATCTGGGGGTTGGCCGACAGCAGCTGCGAAGTCGCGGACTCGCCGCCCTGGACGGTGAAGTCTGCCGCGACGCGGGGTCCGACCTCGAGGCCGCAGTCCGACAAAGCGTCGGCGAAGCCCGCGGAGCGGTCCTGCGTCAGCGGCAGCGAGTCGATGCCGGCGATCTCGGCGACGACGGCGTCGCTCTGGCCCTCGAGCTGCTCGCAGATGTAGGTGCCCGCGCTGACGCCCATGCCGTAGTTGTCGCCGAGCACGGTGGTGCGGGCGGCGAACGGGCTGGAGAACTCGCGGTCGACGTTGATGACGGGGATGCCGGCCTCCATCGCCTTAATGGCGACCTCGGTCAGGGCCGCGCCGTCGCTGGGCAGCAGGACGATGGCGTCGACGCCGTCGTTGATGAAGGTCTCGACGGCGGCGATCTGCGCGGTGACGTCGTTGGTGCCCTCGGCGACCTGCAGGTCGACGTCCGAGTAGCTCTCGGCGGCGGCGAGGGCGCCGGAGTTGATGGCGCCGAGCCAGCCGTGGTCGGCGGCGGGGCCCGAGAAGCCGATGGTGACGGTGTCGCCCTCGGCGGCGTTCTCCTCGGCGCTGGTGCCCTGGTCGACGACGTTCTCGCTGTCGCCGTCCGAGCCCGTGCAGCCGGCGAGCAGGGCGACGGCGGCGACCATGGCCGCGCCGGTCAGGATCAGGCGAGAGCGCGAGGTCATTCGAGTGCGCATGTGTTTCCTCCTTGAAATGTGATGCAGCAGGGGTCAGCGAGGCCCCGGGTCATCCGTACGGGAGGGTCCACTCTGACCTCGGTCACGCTAGCAGAAGTGACGGTTCGGTGGTCAACTTTTGTTATCTCACGGTTATAAGTTCCGTATCCCTCTCGTATCCCCTTCACCACGCGGAAGATCGCCGGGGGAGCGGTGTGGGCCGGACGGGGGCGGCATCCGGAGAAGAGGGGTCGCGCGACGGAGAAGCGGCGTGTTATGTTCGCCGGGTGATCAAAGTTGACCATACATCGTCATTACTCGACGTCCGCGGCGTGACGAAGTCGTTCGGCGGCGTGCGCGCCCTGCGGGGCGTCGACCTCGAGGTGCGGCCCGGCGAGGTGCACTGCGTGCTCGGCCAGAACGGCGCGGGGAAGTCCACGCTGATCAAGACCCTGGCCGGGGTCCACCGTCCCGACGGCGGGCAGATCTCGTGGCTCGGGGAGGACGTCGAGATCGACAGCCCTCAGGCGGCCATCGAGCTCGGCATCGCCACCATGTACCAGGAGCTCGACGTCGTCGACGGCCTCAGCATCGCCGAGAACATCTTCCTCGGGCACGAGATCGCCAAGGGCGGCTTCACCCGACGGTCCGAGGCGGCTCGGCAGACCACCGAGCTGCTGCGGCGACTCGGCCACGCGAGCCTGTCCCCGCACACCGAGGTCGGCTCCCTGAGCGCCGCGAACAAGCAGATCGTCAGCATGGCGCGCGCGCTCTCGCACGACATCAAGCTGATCATCATGGACGAGCCCTCAGCCGTCCTCGACACCGAAGAGGTGAAGAACCTCTTCGCGGTCGTGCGCGAGCTGACCGGAGCCGGGATCGCCGTCGTCTACATCACGCACCGTCTCGAGGAGATCCGCGAGATCGGCGACCGCATCACCGTCCTCAAGGACGGACGCACGACCGCGGTCGGCCTGCCCGCCGCCGAGACGCCCACCGCCGAGCTCATCCGGCTCATGACCGGCCGGGAGGTCGCCAACGTCTTCCCGGAGCGCGCCCCCGTGGCATCCGATGCCCCCGTCGTCCTCGACGTCGAGGGACTGGAGCTGGACGGGGTGTTCTCGGACGTGTCGTTCTCCGTCCGCGCGGGCGAGGTCGTCGGACTCGCCGGTCTGGTGGGCTCGGGCCGGTCCGAGATCCTCGAGACCGTCTACGGCGCGCGCAAGGCGACCGCCGGACGCGTGCGGGTCCGTGACAAGGTCCTGCCCCGCGGGTCGGTGCGCGCCGCCGTCGGGGCCGGCATCGGCCTGTCGCCCGAGGAGCGCAAGAGCCAGGGACTCGTGCTCGACGAGCCCATCTTCGTCAACATCTCCCTGGCATCCATGAAGCGCTTCGCCAAGGGCGGCTTCCTCGACGACCGCGCCGCCCGGAAGATCGCCCGCGAGCAGATCGACGCCTTCGAGCTGCGCCCGGCCGACCCCGACCGTCCCGCCCGCACCCTGTCGGGCGGCAACCAGCAGAAGATCCTCCTCGCCCGCTGGCTCGTGCACGGCACCGACGTGCTGCTGCTGGACGAACCCACCCGCGGCGTCGACGTCGGCGCCCGCGCCGAGATCTACGCCCTCATCCGGGACCTGGCCGCGGCAGGCAACGCCGTCGTCGTCGTCTCCAGCGAGATCGAGGAGGTGCTCGGCCTCGCCGACGTCGTCCTCGTCGTCGCGGACGGCCGGATCCTCCGCACCCTCCCCTCCCACCAGATCGACGAGCACGGAGTGCTCGACCTCGTCATGAAAGGATCCGCCGCGTGAGCGAGCCGACCACCCCGACCCGTGCGCGGACCGTGCCCACCGAGACCGGCGTCACGCCGGCCCCGGAGGCCGTCCCCGCGTGGCGCCGCCTCCTCTCCGGCTCCGCCGGACGCAACCTCGGCCTCGTCGTCGCGCTGCTGCTGATCGTCGTGATCGGTGCCGTCACCGCGCAGGGGTCCTTCACCAGCCTCGACAACATGCTGGTCATCCTGCGCCAGGCCTCCATCATCGGCGTCATCGCCATCGGCATGACGTTCGTGATCATCGCCGGCGGCATCGACCTCTCGGTCGGCTCGGTCATGGGCCTGGCCTCCGTCGTCGCCACGCTCGCGGCGGTGCAGGACCTCGCCGACTCGCTGCACTGGAGCGTGATGATCGTCATCGCCCTCGCCGTGGGCGTCGGCGCCGGTCTCATCAACGGCATCGTCATCGCCTACGGGAACGTCGTCGCCTTCATGGCGACGCTGGCCATGCTCGTCGGCGCGCGCGGTCTCGCCGAGATCCTGGCCGAGCGCCGGACCCTCGTCGTCCAGGACCGCGGCTTCATCACCTTCATGAACGGCGACATCCTCGGCGTCGACATCCTCATCTGGATCTTCGCCATCGTCGCCGCGCTCGGCTGGGTGCTGCTGAACCGCACCACCTTCGGCCGTCGCACCGTCGCCGTCGGCGGCAACCGCGAGGCCGCACGCCTGGCCGGCATCAACGTAAAGCGCCACACGATGCTGCTCTATGCGCTCACCGGCCTGTGCTCGGGCATCGCCGCCGTCATGATCCTCGGTCGCACCACGGCCGGCACCTCGACCCACGGCACGCTCGTCGAGCTCGACGCGATCGCCGCGGTCGTCGTCGGCGGTACGCTGCTCATCGGCGGTCGCGGCACGGTCACGGGCACGGTCTTCGGTGTCCTGATCTTCGCGACGCTGTCGAACGTGTTCGTCCAGAACAATCTGTCGTCGTCGGTGCAGGCCGTCGCGAAGGGCGTCATCATCGTCGTCGCGGTCCTCCTGCAGCAGCGTTTCTCCCGCCCGCCGGGCCGCGGCTGACCCCGTCGACACCGACGGCGACTGCGTTTCACGGACAGTCGCCGTCGGTAGATGGATCGGATCCAGATCAACTAATGGTGTACTGAGGGCGTGAGAAGGATGACCACGGATTCTGCCGCGCCGGTGACCGGTGTCAGCCAGCTGTTCCAGCTGCTGCGCGACGGCGTACCGCGCACGCGGGCCGAGCTGGCCAAGTCGACCGGACTGGCCCGTTCGACGGTCGCGGTCCGGGTGGACGAGCTGATGCGCATGGGCCTCATCACCCCCGTGGCCGACGCCGTCTCGACGGGGGGACGGCCGCCGTCCCAGTTCGCGATCAACCCCGCGGCCAAGGTCGTCATGGCCGTGGACATCGGCGCCTCGCACGCGATCGTCGCCATGGCGGACCTCACCGGCAAGGTCCTCAGCGAGAAGACCGGCGCCCTCGACATCGCGCTCGGCCCCGAGCCGGTGCTGTCGTGGCTCGTCGAGGCGACGACCGAGCTGCTGGCGGCCTCGGGCCGCTCGGCATCCGACGTCGCCGCCATGGGCATCGGCGTCCCCGGACCCGTCGAGCACTCGACCGGGCAGCCGGTCAACCCGCCGATCATGCCCGGGTGGGACCGCTTCGACATCCCCGGCTGGATCAACCAGCACCTCGCCGTCCCCGTGCTCGTCGACAACGACGTGAACATCATGGCCCTGGGCGAGCGCAGCGTCGCCTGGCCGTCCGTTGACCACTTCATGTTCGTCAAGGTCGCCACCGGCATCGGCACCGGGATCATCTCCGGCGGCGAGCTCCAGCGCGGCGCGCAGGGCATCGCGGGCGACATCGGCCACGTGCAGGTCGCGCGCGGCGCGGACATCCCATGCCAGTGCGGGAACCGTGGATGCCTCGAGGCCCTGGCATCCGGACCCGCCATCGCCCGCGCGCTCCGACGCGACGGGATCGAGGCGCACACCGGCACGGACGTGGTCGACCTGGTCAAGCGCGGCAACATCGACGCGATCCAGGCGGTCCGTCAGGCCGGTCGCGACATCGGGGAGGTGCTGACGACCTGCGTGAGCCTGATGAACCCCTCGGTCATCGCGATCGGCGGATCGATGGCCCGCGTCGGCGAGCACCTCATCGCCGGCGTGCGCGAGGTCGTGTACACGCGGTCGACGCCGCTGGCGACGGAGTACCTCTCCATCGTGCAGTCGGTCGCCGCGGAGCGCGCGGGCGTCGTCGGGGCGAGCATGCTCGCGGTCGAGCACGCCCTGTCGCCGGAGTCGCTGAGCACGGGCTTCCTCCGCGTCTGACGCCGGCGCGGCGGTTCGCCGAATCGTCGGTTTGCGGGACCGGTGCCCTCGTTGCTGCCTCACCCGCCCCCGCAGGTCGCACCCGCCCCACCGGTCCTGCAGACGCGCGGCGGTTCGCCGAATCGTCGGTTTGCAGGACCGATGCCTTCGTCGCTGCCTCACCCGCCCCCGCAGGTCGCACGAGCCCCACGGGTCCTGCAGACGCCCGGCGACGCGGTGGTCAGAACGGCGTCTCCTCCTGCTCGAGAGCGGCGTGCTCGCGGCTGCAGAAGCCGCGATGCCCCGCGGCGGTGGACCCGCGCAGCGTGACGGGGGTGCCGCAGTAGCGGCAGGGGCGGGGGCGGACCTCGCGGTGGGCGAGCGCGCGGACGAGGACGAACGGCAGCACGGGACCGTCCCTTCGGGTGGGATGCAGGGATGCCACCCGCCACGACACACGATCTCGTCACGGGCCGGCGCCCTCCGGCCGTCTTTTCACCCTCTCCCTCACCCACGGCACGCGAGCGGAGCCTGGTCAGGATGCCGTGACTTGCCCCAAATGCACGCGCAGCACCGGCTTTCGCGTACATGTGCGCCACGTCACGGCATGCGAGCGAGGCCCCACACAGCTGCCGTGACTTGCCCCAAATGCACGCCCCGCCCCCGCCGCGGCGTACATGTGCGCCGAGTCACGGCATGGGGACGCCCGCCGCGCGGGGCGCGACGGGCGTCGGGTGGGTCACCCGCGGCGCAGAGTGTCCCTCTCGGCGCCGCGGGTGGTCTCAGGGCGACCGGGGTGCGGTCGTGGCGGCATCCGCGTCTCCGTCGGGGCCGGCGGCCGGCACTCCCTGGGCGGCGACGACGGCGGCAACGGACTCGGACGGCGCGTCGTGACCCGCACCGGTGCCGTCCTCGCGTCCGGCGGTCGCGGCGGCCACCGCGGCGGCGATCTCCCGCTCGTGCGCGGCCTTCCGGCGGCGTCCGGCGACGATGCGCCACGCGACGAACCCGGCGACGAGAAGGAGGAGGGCGAGCGCCGTCCACGGAACGGCCGCGGTCGACGCGGAGCCGACGGTGACGAGCGGGTCGAAGGTCGACGCCTCGGTGCCTTCCAGCGTGCGGGAGACGACCTGCGAGGTCGCGGTCACGTCGGCGGCCAGCAGGCCGAGGGGGAGGACCCCCGCCACCTCGACGGTGCGCTCCAGCGTGCTGCCGGGCAGCAGCTCGGGGGCGTCGTCCTCGGCCGTCACCGCGGCCCACCCGAACGGACCGCCCAGCGCGACGTCGACGTCGGGGTCCAGGCGCGAGTTCCCGGTGTTGTGGATCGTGTAGGTGACGGTCGCACTGCCCGCCTCGACCGGGTTGAGGGTGCCGTGGTAGTCCACGGCGACGTCGGTCACGGACAGCGCGGGAGCGAGGTCGCCCATCACGCGCAGGTGCACGCGGGACCCGAGACGTCGTTCGGTGACCGTGCCGTCGTCGCCGGTGACCAGCATGGATGCCACGACGCCGGCCGCGTAGTCCCCGGGCGGGGTGTCCGCGGGGACGGCGAGGGAGAACGGCACCTCGGCGGTGGCACCGCTGTCGAGGGTGAGCTGCGGGGTGGCGATGTCGATCCAGCTGCCCAGCTCGGTGGACTCCTCGCCGCCGGCGAGGATGTCGAGCGCTCCGTCGGCGGTGAGGAAGCCGTCCGCGGCGTACACGGCGAGCGTGATCGGCTCGGCGCTGCGGTTGGTCACGGAGAGGGCGTCGCCGACGGTCCCGCCGGGGGCCAGGTCGTAGCCGTAGTTGGGGCGGTCGCGCCCCTGCGCGGTGTCCGCCGGGCGCACGCTCCAGGTCACGGTCGTGTCGGGGGCGGTGTCCGCCGCCGCCGCCGCCAGCACCGAGGGTGCCGCCCGCAGCACCGAGGATGACGCCGCCGGCACCGCCGCCGCCGCCGGTGCGGCCGCCGCGGCGGGTGCCGCCAGTGCGAGCACGACCGCCGCCGCCAGCACCCCCGCCCGGGCCCGAAGCCCCTTTCTCGCAGCGCTGACTTGTCGCACATGTACGTCGACACCGCCGCGCGGCGTACATCTGCGGCAAGTCAGGGCATCGGACGGGGCAGCGGCCTCGACGAGCGCGGGCCCCGTGGCATCCATCGGGGCGGCAGGAGACGGTGTGGACAGCGGGGAGCAGAGGACGGGGGAGCGGGGCGCCAGGGACATGGGCGGGGCTTTCTGCGAGAGGAAGAGGGGCCGGGGCCGTGGAGCAGGTCCACGGCCCCGGCGGGGGGATCAGCTGAGCGCGGTCAGCGTGATGGTCGCGGTGTAGGTGCCGCGGGGGGTCTCGAGCGGGAGCTTGAGATCCAGGTCGGCGCTCACGAGCGAGGAGCCCCGCTCGTGGCCGTCGTTGGCCTGGGCGAGGGTGCGCGCGACCGAGAGGCCCTGGCCGCTGTCGAAGCCCGAGGGCACCGGAGCGCCGGCGACGGCGCCGCCCTGGGTCTCGAGCACCTCGGGCGTCCATCCGAGGTACTTGCTCGACACCGCCTCGCCGCCGGCGAGGAAGTCGGACACCTGCGCGGTGAGCGACCAGCCGGGGTTGCCGGGACGGGTGTCCTGGATGCGGATCGGGACGATCGAACCGGCCGCGTGGTAGTGATCGAGCTTCTCCTCGGCCACCCCCAGGTCGACGAGATTCGAGGTGCCCTCGATCGACCACGTGAGCTCGCCGGAGCCCTGGTCGGGCACGGTGACCGCGATCGACTGGTCGCCCGCGGGCGGGGCCGTGGGGGCCTCGCCGGTGAAGTCGCCGGTGGTCGAGCCGGCGCGGACGCCGGTCCCGAACGCCGCGGCCGGGGTGTTCCCGTCGAGCGCGAGAGCGCCGTACACGGTCGTGGCGGCGACACGCAGGTTGGCGTTGTTGCCCGAGAGCGTCAGGCCTCCGCCGATCGTGTTCGCGAAGGCATCCGCTCCGCCGTCGGCGGTCGCGCCGATGAGCACGTCCCGTCCGCTGCCGCTGACCGAGACGTCGCCCGCGACGATCGCGCCGGTGAGCGAGACGCCCCACGCCGAGCCGTCGATCGAGACGTCCTGGTCGACCGAGGTGCGCACGAGGTCGACGTACGTCGCCTGCTGCGTGGTGAGCGACCCGGCGATGGCGCTGTCGGTCACCTCGACGTCGATGCCGCCGGCCTCGACCGAGCCGCCGACCCGCAGGTCGGTGACGTAGAGGAACCCGACGGTCGTGTCGGCCGAGTACGCGCTGATGTCCCCGGCCACGCTCGTGCCGTCGAGGGAGACGCCGTACGCGTCGGTGGCGATGACGTCGCCGGTGACGGTGACCGACGTCGCGTCGAGCCAGCCGCCGGGCTCGACGATGATGTCGCCCTCGACGGTCGCGCCGCCGAGCACGCAGTCCACGCCGCCGGGGACGGTCAGGGTGCCCGAGACGGTCTGGCTGCCGAGGTCGCCGGTGCAGGAGAGGTCGGCCGCGTACGCGGGGACCGCGACGACGCTGCCCCCGATGACGAGGAGGCCGACGGTCGTGATCTTGGTGAGGTTCTTCATCTCTTCTTCCTCGTCCCTCAGGCGCGCAGGGACGCGATCTGGTCGTAGCTGCGGTCGGCGTTGGCCAGGGAGTTCAGCGGGTTGCCGCCGACGGCCGAGGTGGCGGCGTTGTCCTGCTCGAACATGCCGTAGCGCTGCCCGCGGTCGCGCAGCTGCGACAGGAAGGCGGTGTAGTCGATGTTCCCGGCGCCGAACTCGATGATGTCGTAGCCGTTGGCGCTCTCCGGGTTCAGCTTGCCGTCCTTGAGGTGGAGGATCGGGAAGCGCCGGGGGTCGCGCTTGATGTAGTCGATCGGCTCGAACCCGGGGTACAGGTGCTTGCCGACGTGGGCCCAGTAGACGTCCATCTCGAAGAACACCGACTCGCGGTCGAAGCCGTCCCAGAGCAGGTCGTACACCCGCTCGTTGGTGTCCGACGTGAAGCCCCACTCCTGCGCGTGGTTGTGCGAGTAGAGCTTGATCCCGGATGCCTTGGCCTTGGCGCCCATCTGGTTCCAGGTCTCGATGGCCGAGACCCACTGGTCGCGGGGGATGGGTCCGCCGTAGCCCCCGGCGATGGGTCCGCCCTGGCCGAGGTGCGGCGTGCCCAGGATGTGCGCGATCTCGAGCTGCTGGTCGATGTTCGCCGGGGTCAGGTTGACGTGGGAGCCGGCGGCGCGCAGGCCGTTGTCGTCGAGCAGCTGGCGGATCTCCTGCGGGGTGATCGCGCCGACCTGGCCCTGCGTGTACCCGGCGAACTCGATCTCCGAGTAGCCGATGTTCGCCAGCTCCTCGAAGACGGCGCGGAAGCCGAGGGAGCTGACCTTGTCGCGGACGGTGAACAGCTGGATGCCGATGCGGTTGACCGGCACGAGGCGCTTGCCGGCGCTGACGCTGGGGGCGGCGGCGCGGGCGCCGATTCCGGTGGCGGCGGTGGCCGCCGGAGCGGCGGCGGCGCCGATGCCGACGGCGACCGACGAAGCGGCCAGTGCCTTCAGCAGCGTCCGGCGGCTCATCGGCTTCGCCGAGACCGTCGGGTGCGCGTGGTCGTGGTGGTGACTCATGACTCTCCTTTGAGGTGTGTCCGCCCGGGGGACCCGGGTCGGCCGGGGGGCGGGGGCCGCGTCGAGACGCGACCCCCGCCGGGTGTTACCGCGCGACGGTCAGTCCGGCGATCGCGCTGCTCTTGGCCACGCCGGTCGAACCGGTGTAGGCCGCCTGCACCTGGTAGCTGCCGACGGTGCCGAGCTTCGGCAGCGTCACGCGGACGCTGCCGTCGGCGCCGAGGGTGCCGGTGAGGGTGGCGACGACCGCGTTGTTGCGGCGCACCGTCACGGTCGCCTCGCCGGTGGGCGCGATGCCCGTCGAGGAGGTGACCTTCACCGTCGCGGTCGCGGCCACGGCGGGCTTGACCGGGTTGGGTGCGACCTCGAGCGCGGTCGTCGACCGGGCCTGCGAGACGGTCAGGCGACCGATGCCGGCCGAGCCGATGAACGTCTCGTCCGCCCCGTACGTCGCGCGCAGCGTGTGCGTGCCCACGGGCAGGTCGGCCGGGAGGGCGAAGACGACGTTGCCGTCCGCGTCCAGGGCCGCCCGGCCCAGCTCGCGCTCGCCGGCGGTCAGCACGACCTCGCCGGAGGGGACGCCGCCGTCGCCGCGGACCGAGACGGTCACGTCACCGGGGGCGCCGTAGGTGGCACGCGGCGAGGCGAGCGTCACGAGCGTCCGGCTCTCGACCGTCGGCTCGTTCGGAGCGTCGAGGTCGATGGTGAACGTCGCCGATCCGAGCTCCGACACGTTGCCGCCGGTGTCGGTGGCGCGGTAGCGGATGTCGTACGTGCCGTTCTCGGAGAACGTCACGCCGTACTGCTCGCCGGCGGCCAGGTTCGACCAGGTCGCGCCGTTGTCGCGCGAGTACTGGACGCTGGCGAGGGTGCCGTTGTCGGCGGCCTGCACCGAGAAGCGGACCGGCTCGTTGTACACGCCGCCGACGCCCGTGGGGGCGGCGGGGGCGAGGGTGTGCGCCACGGTCGGAGCCGTGACGTCGCCGACGCCGTCGCCGACCATGGTCAGCGCGTCCAGGGCGAGCTCGTCGCCGGACGTGACGTACAGCGCACCGGTGCCCTCCGGGGCGTCGAAGGCGATCTCGACGTCCTGCCAGCCCTGGCCCGCCGGGATGGCGGCCGTGGCGAACGGCTCGGCGTCGGCCGCGCCCCAGCGCAGCTGCACCTCTCCGGCGCCGTTGGCGCGGATGACCGCACCGTCGATGCCGGCGAAGCTCACCGGGTCGAAGGCGAGGAAGTCGCCCGCGCCGAGACCGCGGACGGCGTTGCCGCCCGAGGCCGTGGCATCCGCGTAGTTCACGACGCCCTGGCGACGGATCGCGTGCTCCGCCTGCTGCTCCTTCGGGTTGAGACGGAGGGTCGCCTCACCGGTCGCGGCGGGCAGGCCGTTCGCGCCCCGGTCCGTGTAGGTCACCACGACCGCGCCGTAGAGCAGGGCGCCGGGGCCGTGCTCGGGCGAGTTCGGGTCGGTGCGGAACACGCCGGTGCAGCCGGTGCCCGAGACCTCGGGGTGGGCGTGCTCGTCGTGGCCGAGGCCGTAGGTCCACGCCACGCGGGCGCAGTCGGTGGCGTCGCCGTCCTCGGCGTCCGAGGTGGTCACCTGGAACGGGATGGCCTGACCCCAGTCGAAGAACGACCCGTTCTCGGGGAACGCGATCGTCACCTCGGGCGCCTGGTTGCCGACCGAGATGGTGCGGGTGGTCAGGCCGAAGCGGCCGGCCGGGTCCGACACCCGCAGGCGGGCGGTGTAGTTGCCGATCTCGGTGTAGGTGTGCGACGCGGTCGCGCCGGTGGCGTCGAACGTCCCGTCGCCGTCGAAGTCCCACTGATAGGTGACCTCGTCGCCATCGGGGTCGACCGACGCGGTGGCGTCGAACTCCACGGTCAGCGGCGCGGTCGACGACGACGTCGGCGTGGCGGTGAAGCTCGCCTGGGGAGACTTGTTCCCGGCGACGTAGTCGATCCGGTACAGGCCGGCGTCGGGGTTCGCGCGGAAGAAGCCGTCGCCGTAGTCGAGCACGTACATCGAGCCGTCGGGGCCGATCTCCATGTCCATCGGGTTGTCGTGCGGCGGCTGGCCGTTGGCGGTGAGGGCGGCGTTGGGCAGGAAGTCCTCGATCGCGGTCACGTCGAAGGCATCCCAGTCCACCGTGAACGCGGCGATGTAGTCCTGCGAGAACTCGCCCATGAAGGCCTTGCCGTCCCAGTGGCGGGGGAGCTTGGTCTCCGACGGGTTGGCCTCGTCGTAGTGGTACACCGGACCGCCCATGGGGCCCTGGCCGTTGCCCGCGCCGAAGTTCACGAGCTCGTCCCAGGGCTGGTCGCCCGGGCTGTCGCCGTAGTACAGCGTGGCGGCCTTGGCGGGCGGCAGCTCGCTCAGTCCGGTGTTCCAGCGGGACTCGTTGACGAGGTTCTCGGGGTCGAAGAACGTGCCGGGGGTCGCCGTGGCGAAGTCCCAGTCGTTGTAGGCGAAGTTGTCGGCGTGGACGTACGGCCAGCCGGCGTTGTGCGGCTCGTCGAGGCTGACGACGTTCCACTCCACGTAGCCCATGGGGCCGCGACCGGCGGTCTCGGCGACGGCCTTGGTCGCGTCGGGACCGTAGTCCGCCCAGGAGAGCGAGTTGGTGGCGGGGTCGACCTCGATGCGGAACGGGTTGCGCACGCCCATCACGAAGATCTCCGGGCGGGTCAGCTCGGTGCCCGGGGCGAACAGGTTGCCCTCGGGGATCGTGTACGAGCCGTCGTCCTCGACGTGCAGGCGCAGGATCTTGCCGCGCAGGTCGTTGGTGTTGCCGGCGCCGCGGCGCGCGTCGAAGCCCGGGTTGAAGCCGGGAGCGTCGTTGTTCGGCGCGAAGCCGTTGGCGCCCGGAGTGGATGCCGGGGTGTTGTCGCCCGTGGACAGGTACAGGTTGCCGTCGCCGTCGAAGTCGATGTCGGCGCCGACGTGGCAGCACTGCCCGCGCTGCACCTCGACGTCGAGGATGACCTGCTCGGACGCGGTGTCGAGGGAAGAGCCGTTCCACTGGAAGCGCGAGAGACGGTTCACGCCCTTCCACTGGTCCCAGTAGGACTCGTCGGCCCCGGCGGGGAGGGTGTTCGGCGCGTTCCCGGTGGGCACGTCGTTCTGCCCGTCCCCGTCGGCGTCGAGCGGCGAGTAGACGAGGTAGACCCAGTTGTTCTCCTCGAAGTCGGGATCCAGCGCGACCGTCTGGAGGCCGTCCTCGGAGTTGAGGTACACCGGGAGGGTGTTGACGACCGTCGTGACGCCGGTGGAGGGGTCGGTCAGGCGCAGGTCGCCGTTGCGGGCGGTGTGCAGCACGCGCTCGTCCGGCAGGACGGCCAGGTCGATCGGCTCGCCGACGTCCTTCGTCAGCAGCACACGCTCGTAGTTGGACCAGTCGAGGGCGCCTTCGCCGTCGCCGGGATCGGGGTCGGGGACGCCCGGGTCGGTGGGATCGCCGTGATCGCCGCCGGGGTCGGTCCCGTGGTCGTGGCCCTCGTGGGCGACGGCCGGCAATGAGGTGGCGCCGACGGCGGTCAGCCCGAGGGCGACGGCGGTGAAGACCGCCGTCAACCGGGACCGCACGGCGGGATGCCGAGAAGTAGAGTGCATCGTGAAACAGCTCCTGTGAATGCGTTCGAGTTGTTTTCACCGGGTCGTCACCAGCCGGTCTCAACGGCTGATCGTGGCGACCCGGGCCCTTCGCAGCGGCGGCGTCCGGCCGCGCGCCTGTTCTCCTCCGCTCTTCATCGAGTTCGGACGGATCGACGAGCAGCGCCTCGTACGGCGGCTGACGTGGACGACCCGGGGTGGGGGGACGAGTGCTCCGCGAGGGGATGAAGCGGGGCTGCTCTGGTGGTCATCCTGACCGAAGTTCGTCCATCGGTCAATCAAAAGTTGCGTAATGTGCGATCAGGAATCGAATACATGACGCGAGTCTTGTTATCCCTGATCGTCCAGGGTTAGCATCGGCCCACCCGGTGCCCCACGGCATCGCATTCCCCCACGATGTGCCGAGCGATGAGGCCGGCCAGCCCGAAGGAGGGCTCATGCTCCATGGAATGACCGGATGGCATCTGCTGATCGTGCTCGCGGTGATCCTGCTCCTGTTCGGCGCCGCGAAGCTGCCGGCGCTGGCCAAGAGCGTCGGACAGTCGGCGCGCGTCTTCAAGGGCGAGATGCAGGCGATGAAGGCCGACGACGGCGCCGAGGGAGTGGCATCCACCCCTCCGTCCCCCGCCGCGGCGACGGCTCTCCCCGAGCCCCCGCGCACCCCCTGACGCGATGATGCGCCGCATCCGGAGGTCCCCGGAGTGGCGCGAACGGCGCCTCTCGCTCGGGGGACACCTCGTCGAGCTCCGGCGGCGACTCACGATCGCGGCGCTCGCCGTGGTCGTCGGGACGGTGATCGCGTTCTTCTGCACCGACCCGTTGATCGCCGTGCTCACCGCGCCTATCCGCGCCGTCTCCGAAGCGCGCGAGAGCGACCTCGTCGCGCTCAACTTCGACTCCGTCACCGCCGCGTTCGACCTGCGGATGCGGATGTCGTTCGCCGTCGGCATCCTCCTGTCCGCGCCGGTCTGGCTGTGGCAGGTCTGGGCATTCGTCATGCCGGGCCTCACCCGCCGCGAGGTGCGGCGGAGCCTCGCGTTCGTCGGCGCGGCCGTGCCGCTGTTCTTCGCCGGCTGCGCGGCGGGGCTCCTCCTGATGCCGCACATCATCGAGCTCATGGCGCGGTTCGTGCCGGCGCAGGGCGCCGCGCTCTACGGTGCCGCGGTCTACTACGACTTCGTCCTCAAGCTGCTGCTGGCGGTGGGGGTCGCGTTCGTGCTGCCGGTGTTCCTCGTGGCGCTGAACGTCGCCGGCGTGCTCAGCGGACGGACCATCCTCCGCGGCTGGCGCGTCGCGGTGCTCGTCGCGACCGTGTTCGCCGCGCTGGCCACCCCGGCGGCCGACGTGATGTCGATGCTGCTGCTGGCCGGCACGCTGACGCTGTTCTACCTGGGGGCAGCCGGGGTCGCGCTCCTGCTCGACCGGCGGCGCGCCCGCGCCCTGGCTCCGGCGCCGGCGCAGGCGGAGGTGGCGGCGTGACCTTCGGGCTGACGATCGAGAAGCTGCTGCTCATCGCCGTCCTCGCCGCGCTCATCATCGGTCCGGAGCGGCTGCCCGCGGCGGCCGAGGCGCTCGGACGGCTCACCCGCCGGGCGCGGGGATGGGGTCAGGCCGCGCAGGGGCGTCTCCGCGAGGAGCTCGGCCCGGAGGCCGCCGACGTCGACTGGCAACGTCTCGACCCCCGCCGGTACGACCCGCGGCGCATCGTGCGGGAGGCGCTGCGCGCCGAGCCGTCGGTCCGGCCCCCTGTCGTGCCGCCGGTCGTTCCTTCTGCCGAGCCGTCGACCCCGCCCTCTGCGGGACCGTCGGTCCGGGCTTCTGCTGGACCGTCCTGCGGAGATCCGGCCGACACGCCGGGTGATCGGGTCGTCGGGGGCGGCGTGTCGCCCGATTCTCCGCACGACGGTGGGGCCGGTCGCGGGTAGGTGAGGGATGGATGCCACGGCAACGGCATCCACCCTTCTCACCGTCCTGCGGAGGTGCGGCCGACACGCCGGGTGATCGGGTCCTTGGGGTCGGCGTGTCGCCCGATTCTCCGCACGACGGCGGGACCTCACGACCACGGACGAAAAGGCGGCGGACCGCACGACGGACGGACGGGAAGACGAACGGGCGGACGGCCCGAAAGCCGTCCGCCCGCCCCGCCGCCCGAGGGTCAGTCCTGCAGCAGGGTCAGGGTGATCGTCGCGGCGTAGGAGCCGGCGGCGACGTCGGCCGGGGTGCGCAGGAGCAGGTCCGCGGTGGCGGAGTAGGCGCCGCCCGCCGCGTCGCTCGCGCTGTCGACGCTCGCCAGCAGCTCGGCCTCGACGAAGCCGCCGATGCCCGGGTCGACGGGGTCGCCGGGCGCGACGACCTGGTCGCCGCCCTCGGGGTTGCCGGACACGATGTCGGGGTACCAGCCGAAGGACTCGGCCGCCAGGATGGGCGGCTGACCCGCGGTGCCCGCGAAGTCGGTGATGGACCCCATGACGTACCAGTACGACGACGGGTCGATGTTCTCGGGGAGGCGGGTGTCGGTCACGGTCACGGTCGGCAGCTTTCCGGTGAACGTGCGGTCGGTGCCGTCGCGTTCGGCCTCGGTGAGGGAGGTCGAGTCGTTCGCGACCGTGAGGGCGAGGACGCCGGGCTCCGCGTCGGGGGCGATCTCGACGCGGACGTCGACGGTGTCCTCGTCGGCGGCGACGGCGGCGCCGGCACCGACGACGGCGAGCGCGCAGACGCCGAGGCCGGCGGCGCCGAGACGGGCGAGGAGACTGCGGCGAAGGGTCGTGGACATGGGGAGCTCCGTTCTGCCACCGCCGGGGCGGTGCTGTCGCACGAGGCGACTCGTGGTGGGGAACGGCCGCCGGGGACGGCCGCTGAACGAGATGCCGGTCGTCGGCGGCGCACGTCGGCTGGAAGCCTCGTGACGGCGCTGTCACGGGTCGGTTCTGCGGGTTCGAGCCGACAGTAGCCCCGCATCACACAACGGTCAAGCAAAAGATGCACGCACGTCGAACAGCCGAGCCAGCCGGTAAAAACGCCTGCAGCCGGGAAAAATCCTTTGACCGTACACCAATGCAGCGGAGCGGTGGACCCACAACCCCAGTAGTGCTGCTGATTCTAAACGCCTATCTGCCAGGTTTTGTAGACGTGTTGGTAAAAGCCACCTACGATGACGACCGTCGAGGGCGACGGAGATCGTGCGTCGGCCGCGACGACGATCCGAAGGAGCAATGATGCCCATACCCGCTGCCTCGACCGGCACCCGCCGGCGCAGCACCCGCGTCGCGAGGACCCTCGCGGCCGGTCTCCTGGGCGGAGCGCTCGTGGCGACAGGAGCGATCCTGCCCGCCGGCGCCGCCGTCGACCCCGCCGTCAACACACCGGCGGATCTCCCCCAGCAAGAGCAGGGCGTGACCCTGCGCACCTACAGCACCCCGCCCCTCACCGAAGTGTGCACTCTCAAATCGGGCCAGACCCCGAACGTCGACAAGCTGATGTCGACGATCGACTGGACGACCGACGAGCAGTTCGGCGCGGGCGACAACTTCATCACCCACGCGCTGGCGAACCTTACGGTCAGTCAGCCCGGCGAGTACGCCTTCCGCCTCACGAGCGACGACGGATCCCGCCTGACGCTCGACGGCACGCAGATCATCGACAACGACGGACTGCACGGCCCGGAGGCCGTGGAGGGCACGGCGACGCTCGACGTCGGCGTCCACGACCTCTTCGTGGAGATGTTCGAGGCGACCAACGGCCAGCAGCTGACGGTCGAGTGGAAGACGCCGGGGAGCTCGAGCTTCACGGTCATCCCGGCGAACGTGCTCAGCACCGAGACCGGCGTCGTCCGCGTGACGGCGCCCGGCACGAAGTACTGCGAGGGCAGCGCCGACTCCGCCGGCGACGGTCTCCGCCTGGATGCCGTCAACCCGAACTACACGCTGGTCGACCTGCGCCCCGCCGGCTTCACGCCCAAGGTCGCCGCTCTCGACTTCACCGACGCGGGCGACCTCGCGGTGCTCACCACGGGATCGGTCAACTCCGGCGGATGGGACACCAGCACGCCGGGCAAGGTCTTCCTGATGAAGAACGTCCAGGCGGCCGACGGCCCGGAGGACGTCACCGCGGTGGAGATCGCCAGCGGCCTGCAGAACCCCATGGGCATCGACGTCATCGGCGACAAGATCTACGTCTCGGAGCGCTACCAGCTCACCGAGCTCAGCGATCCCGACGGCGACGGCGTCTTCGACAGCAAGCGCACGGTCGCCTCCTACCCCTCGGGCAACAACTTCCACGAGTTCGCGTTCGGGCTGATCCACGACGACGAGAACTTCTACGTCAACCTCTCCGTCGCCATCGACAACGGGGGAGCGACGACCAACCCGCAGCCGGCGGCCAACCGCGGCACGACGGTGAAGATCAACCGCGCCACCGGTGCGATCGAGTACGTCGCCGGTGGGCTGCGGACCCCGAACGGCATCGCCTTCGGTCCCGAGGACGAGCTGTTCGCCATGGACAACCAGGGCGCGTGGCTGCCGAGCTCCAAGCTCGTCCACGTCGAGCAGGGACGGTTCTTCAACCACTTCACGAACCCCGCCGGACCCTTCGACGACCAGCCGGTGACGCAGCCGGCCGTCTGGATCCCGCAGAACGAGATCGGCAACTCCCCGAGCACGCCGATCCTCCTCGAGAACGGTCCGTTCGCCGGCCAGATGATGTTCGGCGACGTCACCTACGGCGGCCTGCAGCGCGCCTTCCTCGAGAAGGTCGACGGCGAGTTCCAGGGCGCCGTGTTTCGTCACTCGGCGGGCTTCGAGGTCGGCGTCAACCGCGTCATCGAGGGCCCCGACAAGTCCCTCTACGTCGGCGGGACCGGCGAGGGCGGCAACTGGGGCGAGGCGGGCAAGCTGACGTACGGTCTGCAGAAGCTCGTGCCGAACCAGAACAACGCGTTCGACATCGTCTCGATGGAGGTCGTCGAGGGCGGCTTCGACGTCACCTACACGCAGCCGCTCTCGGACGAGACCGTCGCGAACATCGCGCGGGCCTACCGCGCGCAGCAGTGGCGCTACCTCCCCACGTCCACCTACGGCGGGCCCAAGCTCGACGAGGAGGTGCTCAGCGTGTCGGCGGCGACCGTCTCCGAGGACCGTCGGACGGTGCGGCTGACGCTGGACGGCCTCAAGCAGGGACGCGTCGTCCACCTGCGCTCGCCGCAGCCCTTCGCGTCCGCGACGGGCGAGAAGCTGTGGAGCACCGAGGCCTGGTACACGCTGAACAGCCTGCCCGGCTACGTCTCCCCGGCCGACCGCGGCTGGTACGAGGCCGAGGAGGCGCGTCTCACCGGCGGCGCCAAGGTCGACTGGGAGCACAGCGGCTACTCGGGCGCCGGTTTCGCCGGCGGCATGTGGTCGGTGGGCTCGGCCTTCGAGTTCACGGTGGACGTGGATGCCGCGGGCACCTACCCCGTGAACGTCCGGTACGCGAACGGTCCGAACCCGGCTCCGGGCGCGAAGGACGTCAACCTCTACGTCAACGGGCAGAAGATCGGCCCGTGGGAGTTCCCCTCCACGACGGACTGGAAGACGTGGCGCACCGTGACCCGCGACCTCGACCTGCAGGCGGGCAGCAACACCATCGCGCTGAAGTACGACACCGGCACGAAGGGCAACCTGAACGTCGACGTCCTCTCGCTCGGTGCGGCGGACATCTGCACGCCGGCGCAGATCGAGGAGGGGTACCGTCCGCTCTTCGACGGCACGCTGACGAGCCTCGACGGGTGGCGCATGGCCGGCCCCGGCGGCTTCGGACGTCAGGACGACTGCAGCATCCGCGGCGAGGGCGGGCTCGGCCTGCTCTGGCACCAGGGCGGCGAGCTCGAGGACTACAGCCTCAAGCTGGACTGGAAGCTCGTGGCCGACCACAACGGCGGCGTCTTCGTCGGGTTCCCCGACCCCAAGGGCGACCCGTGGGTGGCGGTCAACCAGGGCTACGAGATCCAGATCGACGCGACGGATGCCGACGACCGCACGACCGGGGCGATCTACACGTTCCAGGGCGCCGACCTGGATGCCGTGGAGGCCGCGCTCAACCCCGTCGGCTCGTGGAACGCCTACGAGATCGTCGTGCGGGGGCAGACCATCAAGGTCTTCCTCAACGGGACGCTGGTGAACGACTTCACCAGCACCGACCCGGCGCGCGACATCTCTCAGGGCTTCATCGGCGTGCAGAACCACGGCGGTGGAGAGGCGGTGTCCTACCGGAACATCCGGGTCATGGACATCGACGAGCCGGCGCCGCTCGCGCTGACGGCGTCCGCGGAGCTGCGCTGCCTCGCCAAGAAGGCGTCGCTGACGGTGCGCGCGACCAACACCGACACGGTGCCGGTCGACGTGACCCTCACCTCGGCGTGGGGCGAGCGGGTGATCGAGGATGTGCAGCCGGGCAAGTCCGTGTTCCACACCTTCACCACCCGTGCCGCGTCCGTCCCGGCCGGCGAGGCCACGGTGAGCGCGACCGCTGACGGTCGTACCGGCGAGGCCACGGCCGCGTACGCGGCCAAGAGCTGCGGCTGATCCCCCACGCGCCTCCGGTGGCGGGCTCCTCCGAGCCCGTCGCCGGAGGCGCTCCTCCGTTCTCAGGAAGACCCCCGATGCTCGCTTCCCTCGGTCGCCGGATGAGCCGGCACCGCCTCCTCGTCCTCGTCGCCTGGGCGGTCCTCGTCGCGGGCGGCTCCGCCCTCGCGGGCGACGTGTTCGACCGCGCCGTCTCCGTCGCCGACGCCCCCGCGGGGTCGGAGTCCCGCACGACCCAGGAACGCCTCGACGCCCTCGACCCCGAGGGCGAGATCGTCACCGCCGTCATCTCCGGCGAGGACTTCTTCGCCCCGGCGCTGCGCGAGAGCGCCACGGCCGTCATGGCCGAGGTGCGGGCGCTGCCCGGCGTGGGCGAGGTCACCGACGCCTATACCGCGGGCGGCGCGATCGGCGACGACGGCCGTTCGTCCCTCGTCGTCGTCGAGCTCGCGCAGGGCCTGGACGGCGACGAGGCCCACGCCGTGGCATCCCGTGTCGCCGACGTCCTGCGGACGATCGACGCTCCCGAGGTGCTCGTCGGCGGCGAGCTGCTCGCGGAGGCGGCCTTCGTCGACCGCGCCACCACCGACGCGGCCGTCGGGGAGGGGATCGCCCTCCTCGGGCTGGTCGCCCTGCTCACCGTGGTCCTCGGCTCGATCCGCATCGCACTGCTGCCGGTCCTGGCGGCGCTCGCCGCGGTCGCGCCGACCCTCGCCGTCCTCGGGGGTCTCGCCCGCATCGCCGAGGTGAACGAGTTCGCCGTCAACGTCGTCACGATCCTCGGCCTCGGCCTCGCCGTCGACTACTCCCTCCTCGTCGTCCTGCGGCTGCGCGAGGAGCGGGCCGCGACGCCGGAGGCGCCCGTCGACGACCTCGTCGGCCGCGCGCTCGCCGGAGCGGGCCGGGCCGTCCTCGTGTCGGGGCTCGCCGTGGGGGTGGCGCTGCTGGGCCTGCTGATCCTGGGCGACCCGCTCCTGTCCGGGATGGCGCTCGGCGGGGCCGTCGTCGTCCTGTTCGCCACGTTCGCCGGCCTGACCCTGGTCCCGGCCGCCCTGTCCTACCTATGCCGCGCCCTCCCCGCACGGCACGCCCGCACCTGGGCCCGGCCGTGGGCCGGCCGTCCGGGGCGGTCCCGCGAGGGCCTCCTGGTCCGTTCGACCCGGCTCGCGCAGCGACGGCCGCTGCTCGTCACCGTGGGCGCCACGGCCGCCCTGCTCGCGCTCGCCGCACCGCTGGCATCCCTCTCCCTCGACTCCTCCGACATCCGGTCCCTGCCCGCCGCCGCCGAGGAGCGGCGCGCGTACGAGGCGGTCACGACCGGGTTCACGGGTCTCGGCGTCGAGCCCGTCACGGTCCTCGTCGAGGGTTCGGTCCAGGATGCCGCCGTCACCGACCTCCTCGACCGCATCGCCGCGCGTCCCGAGGTCGCCGACGCGGACCTCGTCACGGGCCTGCCGGCGGACGTCACCGTCGTCGACTTCCGTCCCGTCGGGGACTCCGCGACGGGGGCGGAGGCCGTGCGCCTCGTCGAGGAGGTGCGGGGGATGGATGCCGCGGTCGCCGTACGGGTGACCGGGCCGGCGGCCTTCCTCGTCGACTCCCGCGACCATCTGCGCGAGCGCGCCCCGTGGGCGGCGATCGTCATCGCGGTCTCGGCCGTGGCCCTGCTGTTCGCCCTCACGCGCTCGCTGATCGTCCCGGTGAAGGCGCTCCTGCTGGCCGGTCTGACGGTGTCCGCGACGCTGGGCGTCCTCGTCGCGCTGTTCTCCTGGGGGTGGGGCGGGGCGCTGCTCGGGTTCACCCCGACCGGCGCGCTCGACCTCACCACCCCGCTGCTCATCGGCGTGCTGGCCTTCGGCCTGACGATGGACTACGAGGTGTTCCTGCTCGCGCGCATCACGGAGCGCTGGCGCGCCCGCGACCGCGCGGTCGACCCCCGCCGGGCCAACGCCGAGGCCGTGCGCCACGGGATCGCGCGGACCGGTCCGGTCGTGACCCTGGCCGCGGCTGCCATCTGCATCGTGTTCCTCGGCTTCGCGTTCGGGGAGCTCGTGGCCATGAAGGAGATCGGCGTGGGCATGGTCGTCGCGGTCGTCCTCGACGTGACCGTCGTCCGCGGCCTGCTGCTGCCCGCGGTCATGACCCTGCTCGGACGGGCGAACTGGTGGCCCGGCTCCCGGCCCGTCCGCCCGCTCCCCGCCGCGGACCCGCCGCCGTCCTCTCCCGCGGCCCCCGCGATGCCGTCCTTCGGAGTTCGGGGCGACACGCCGCGGGCAGACTCGGCCGTACCGGCGTGTCGGCCGTGAACTCCGCACGACGGCGCCCCGACCCCGCACGACGGCGCCCCGACGGCACCTCGCCGACGCCCCGCGTAGGCTGAACGCATGCACGGCGAGTACAAGGTCCCTGGCGGGAAGCTGGTCGTCGTCGACCTCGAGGAACGCGACGGACGCATCTCCGGCTTCCATCTCGCGGGCGACTTCTTCCTCGAGCCCGACGACGCCCTCGACGACATCGACGCGGCCGTGAACGGACTCCCGATCGAGTCCGACGTCCCGACGATCGCCGCGGCCATCCGCGCCGCCCTGCCCGAGGGGGCGCAGCTGCTCGGCTTCACGCCCGAGGCCGTCGCCACGGCCATCCGACGCGCGCTCGTCACCGCCCCCGGCTGGGCGGACTTCGAGTGGGAGGTCGTCCACGACGGCCCCGTCTCGCCCCGCATGAACCTCGCCCTCGACGAGGTGCTCACGACCCGCGTCGGCGCCGGCCTGCGCAAGCCGACGCTGCGCCTGTGGGAGTGGGACGAGAGCGCCGTCGTCATCGGCTCGTTCCAGTCGCTGCGCAACGAGGTCGATCCGGCCGGGGCGCAGAAGCACGGCTTCGACGTCGTCCGCCGCATCTCCGGCGGCGGTGCGATGCTCATGGGCGCGAACTCGATCGTCACCTACTCGCTCTACGTCCCGGCATCCCTCGTCGCCGGAATGACGTTCGCCGACTCGTACGCGTTCCTCGACGACTGGGTGCTCCAGGCGCTCCGCTCGCTGGGCATCGACGCGGTCTACCAGCCGTTGAACGACATCGCCGGTCCGCACGGCAAGATCGGCGGTGCGGCGCAGAAGCGTCTCGCGAACGGCGGCGTGCTGCACCACGCGACGCTCAGCTACGACATGGACGGCCAGGTGCTCACCGAGGTGCTGCGCATCGGCCGCGAGAAGCTCAGCGACAAGGGCACCGTCTCGGCCGCCAAGCGCGTGGACCCGCTCCGCAGCCAGACCGGTCTGTCGCGCGAGGAGATCATCGAGCGCTTCATCCAGACGTTCACCACGCTGTACGGCGCGACCCCGGGCAACGTCACTCCGGACGAGTACGCCGAGGCCGAGGCCCTCGTCGCGTCGAAGTTCGCCACCGACGCGTGGCTGCAGCGCGTCCCGTGAGCGCCGAGACGATCGACGGCATCCTCGACGAGGGCGCCGTCGAGATCCACCACGCCGACAACCTCGACGTCACGCGCACGTTCGCCGACGGGACGTTCACCCTCGTCTACCTCGACCCGCCCTTCAACACGGGGCGCACCCGTCAGAAGGCGGTCGAGTCCGCGAAGTGGACGCCTCCGGCGGACGAGACCCCGGATGCCGCTGCCCCCGAGCCCGTGGCATCCCCTCTCCTCCTCCCGGGCGAGGTCGACGAGGAGGCGCCCGCTCCCGTCGTGCAGCGGGGCTTCCACGGGCGCGAGTACTCGCGGCTGCGCGGGGACCTGCGCACGTACGACGACAAGTTCGACGACTACTGGGGCTTTCTGGAGCCGCGGCTGGTGGAGGCGTGGCGGCTGCTCGCCGACGACGGCACGCTGTACCTCCACCTGGACTACCGCGAGGTGCACTACGCGAAGGTCATGTGCGATGCGCTGTTCGGGCGCGAGCGCTTCTTGAACGAGCTGATCTGGGCGTACGACTACGGGGCGAAGTCGCGGCGGCGCTGGCCGACCAAGCACGAGACGATCCTCGTGTACGTGAAGAACCCCGACCGCTACTTCTTCGACACCGACGCGGTGGACCGCGAGCCGTACATGGCGCCGGGCCTCGTCACGCCCGAGAAGGCCGCCCGCGGCAAGCTCCCGACCGACGTGTGGTGGCACACGATCGTGCCGACCACCGGCCGCGAGAAGACGGGGTATCCGACGCAGAAGCCCGAGGGCGTGCTGCGCCGGATCGTGCAGGCCTCGAGCCGTCCGGGCGACCGGGTGCTCGACATGTTCGCCGGCAGCGGCACGTTCGGGGCGGTCGCGTCGCCGCTCGGCCGCCGCTCCGTGCTCATCGACGACAACGCCGACGCGGTGGCGGTCATGCGCAAGCGTCTCCCGCATGCGGACGTGCACGCCTGACGGCTCCCGCCGCGCGCCCGGTCAGTCGCCCGCGCGGAGGACGTGCTGGCGCAGGTCGTCGAGCGTCTGCTGCATGTGCCCGTCCATCGCCCGTCGCGCGGCGTCGGCGTCGCCGCTGCGGATGGCCTCGAGCACGCGCTCGTGCTCGGCGATGGCGTGCTCCTGGATGACCCGGACCCGCGACGTCTGCGCCCGCCGCTCCGAGAGCACCTCCGTCAGCGGCGCGAACATCACCCGCAGGAACGGGTTCCGGGATGCTGAGAGGATCCGGTCGTGGAAGGACAGGTCGGCCGCGACGAAGGCGTCGAGGTCGTCGGCCCGGTGCGCCTCCCTCATCGACGCGAGGTCGGCCTCGATGGCATCCACTTCGGTGTCCTGCGCCCGTTCGGCGGCCAGCGCGGCCGCACCGGTCTCGAAGATGCGACGCAGCTCGATGAGCTGCTCCGCCGCGGACGCGTCCGCGCTGGCGGAGGTGGCGGCGAGGACGGCGCTGAGCGAGGTCCACCGGGCGAGGGGCTGCACGAACGACCCGCGGCCGCTCTCGACGCGGACGACGCCGCGTGCCTGCAGGGTCTTGATGGCCTCGCGGACCGTGACGCGGCTGACGTCGAAGCGCTCGCCGAGCTCGGCCTCGCTGGGGAGAGCCTGCTCGGCGGTCAGCTGCTGAGCGATGATGTCGTCGAAGAGACCGTCGACGACCTCGTCGACGCGTGAACGTCGTGCCATGGCATCCCCTTTCCGGTCCAACCTAATCGCCGGGCCGGGGAAGATCGGGTCGGTCCGGGGCGCGTTCCTGCATTGGGGTGCGCTCACCCCGCCCGATGCACGAACACCGCCTCGGACCCACCGCGATGCGTCCCCGCCCCGGCGGAGCGGCAGACCTCAGCCGGCGAGGGCGAACACCGCCCAGGTCAGCAGGAACCCGGCGACACCGAGGATCGTCGTGAGCACGGTCCAGGTGCGCAGGCCGTCGGCGACGGTGAGCCCGAGGTAGCGCGTGACGATCCAGAAGCCGGCGTCGGTGACCATGGACAGGCCGAGCGAGCCGAACCCGACCGCCACCGCGACCGCGGCGATCTGCAGCGGGCTGTAGCCGGCCTCGGCGACGCCCGCCGACAGCAGGCTCGCGGTCGTCACGATCGCCACGGTCGCCGAGCCCTGGGCTCCGCGCAGCGCGAGCGTGATGAGGAACGCCGCCCCCAGGAGGGGCACGCCGAGGTTCTCCAGGGTGACCGACAGGGCGGTGCCGATGCCCGACGCCTGGAGGACGGCTCCGAAGACGCCGCCGCCGGCGACGACGAGGAGGATCGAGGCGATCGGGGGCATGGAGCTCTCGAACACCTCGTTGGTCCGGGCCAGGCCCCAGCGACGGCGGACCGGGAGCACGAAGAACGCCACCAGGACCGCGACGAGCAGGGCGAGGGCGGGCGTTCCGATGAACGTGGCGACTCCGCGCCCGGCCGAGTCGGCCGGCAGGCTCAGCGAGAGCACCGTGCCGACGAGGATCTGCACGATCGGCAGGGCGATGAGGCCGATGACGGTGCCGGCGCGCGGCGGGGCCATCACGGTGCCGTCCGGGCGACGGGACTCGATGACCGTGCTGGTCTGGCCGAACTCCGCCATCTGCGCCGCCACCCGCGGAGCCAGGGCGTAGTCGGTGCGGTTCATGATCCGCGCGACCCAGAAGCAGAGGAGTCCGAGCACGGCGCAGATCGGCAGCGAGATCGCCGTGACGAGACCCAGGTCGGCGCCGAAGACGCCGGCGCCCGCGACGACGCCGGGGTGCGGCGGGACGGCGACGTGCACGGCGAGCATGAGGCCGAACATGGGCAGGCCGAAGACGATCGGCTTGACGCCCGCGATCTTGCTGAAGGCGTAGAGGATCGGCACGAGCACGATCACGCCCACCTCGAAGAACACCGGGATGGCGACGACGAACGCGACGATCGTGAGCGCGACGGCCACCCGGCGAGGGCCGAGGCGGTCGGTGAAGCTCTCGGCGAGGTGCTGCACCCCACCGGACACCTCGATCAACCGACCGAGGATGGCGCCCAGCGCGATGATGATGAGCACCTTGCCCATGGTCGAGCCGACGCCGTTCCCGACGAGGGTGAAGACGTCGCCCGCGGGGATCTGCGCCGACAGCGCCACCGCGACGCTCGTGATGAGCAGCGCGACGAAGGCGTGGACCTTGAACAGGATGATGAGCACCAGCAGCAGGGCGATGCCGGCCGCGGCGATGGCGAGCAGCGCCCCGGTGCCGAACTCGACGGCGGGGGCGATGGGCGGGGTGTCCGCGGTGTGGATGAACACGTCGGGATCTCCTTCGATTCCGGGCAGAGGTGAGGGTCAGCCGCGACGGCGCTCGGGGGCCACGGCGCGGATGACGGAGGAGTCGTCGCGGGAGCCGAGGCCCTGCGAGCGACCGGTGAGGTACAGCTGCTCGGCGGCGGCCGCGACCGGGGTGGGCAGACCGACGCGGCGGGCGGCGTCACCGACGATCCCCATGTCCTTGACGAAGATGTCGAGCGCGCTCAGCACCTCGGCGCCCTCCTCGTCGTAGGCCTGCAGCATGCGCGGACCGCGGTTGCCGAGCATGAACGAGGCGGCGGCCCCGCCCATGAGGGCCTCGAGCGTCTTCTCGGGGTCGAGTCCGAGGGCGTCCGCGAGGGCCAGAGCCTCTCCGGCGGCGGCGATGTGGACGCCGCAGAGGAGCTGGTTGACGGTCTTCAGCGCCTGTCCGTCTCCGGCGTTGTCGCCGACGACGGTGAGAGTGGATGCCAGGAGCTCCAGCACCGGGGCGGCCTTCTCACGCGCGGCCGGGGTGGCGCCCACGACGATGAGCAGGTCGCCCTGCCCGGCGCGGACGGGGCCGCCCGAGAGGGGAGCGTCGACGAGGTCGATCCCGTCGGCGGCGAGACGCTCCGCGACGGGGCGGATCCCCGCGGTGCCGACGGTGCTGGTGAGGATGACGACCGAGCCGGGGCGGAGCGCCGTCGCGATGCCGGTGTCGCCGAAGAGCACGTCGTCCAGCTGGTACTGGTCACGGACGGCGAGCAGGACCGCGTCCGCGTCCGCGACAGCCTCGCGCGCGGAGGGGAACGGCGTCACGCCCTGCTCCTCCGCGAGGCGCAGACGGGCCTCCGCGATGTCGAAGCCGTGGACGGTGAGTCCGGTCGCGAGACGCGTGGCCATGGGGAGGCCCATCGCCCCCAGCCCCAGGACGGTGACGGTGTAGGCGGCGGTCATGAGAAGCTCCTTCGCTCTTCCTGGCGACCACCGGCAGTGGTCAGGCGTCAGCCATCATATGGGTTGCGAGCGAAAAATGTCACGCTTCGTCGGCGGCCGGACCTTGACAGGCGAAGCGCTCGTTGCCATGATTCCGGCAGGATGTTAGCGCAAACATGAGCGATCATCCCGAAGAGAACTGGCACACCCAGGCGGTCCCCCGGCCGTCTCGTCGTCTCGAGGAGGAGACGTCGCCCCGTGCTCGAACGTGCACTCCGATGCCTCGGCGTGCGCGCGCGAGATTCCCCCACTCCAGCCCTGACGGGCTCCGTGCTTGAGAGGCACACCATGTTCCGGACATCGACGTCCACCCGTCCGAAGCGGTACACGAGGACCCGGGCGCTGGGCGCGCTCGTCGTCGCGTTCGCAATCGGTTTCACCACCTTCGGCGCGACCGCGCCCGCCTCGGCGGCCGCGCCGGTCGGCACCGGTCCCAACCAGGAGATCCGCAACCAGCAGAACACCCTCTGTCTCGACGACTACGGATTCAACACCCAGCCCGGCGCCGAGGTCCGCCAGTGGACGTGCCTCGAGGGCGTCAATCAGCTGTGGGCCGTGACCGACCTCGGCAACGGCTTCGCCGAGATCAAGAACAGGCACAGCAACCTCTGCCTGGACAACTTCAACTTCGCCACCGCCCCCGGGTCGGAGGTCCGGCAGTGGACCTGCCTCCGCAACGAGGTGCAGCAGTGGGCGTTGACCGACGTCGGCGGCGGGTGGACCGAGATCCGCAACCGCTACAACAATCTCTGCCTGCAGAGCGCGACCGCTCCCACCGACGGCGGACTGCTCGTGCAGACCACCTGCAACAACTCCGGTGTTCAGCGCTGGCGTCTGACGGACCCGAACGTGTCGAAGCTCACCTACTCGCTCGCGCGGTCGGCGAACCCGACCGAGGACGAGGCGGACGCCTACGCCCGCATCACCGACGCGATGGACCGTGCCGTCGCCCGCTACAACCGTTTCAACAACACCCACCGGCACCTGACGGTGGAGTACGCCCCGTGGGTGCAGACGGCCGACGCGAGCATCAACGGCAACATCCGCTTCGGCTCCAACCGCGGCTTCATGCAGGAGGGGACCGCTCTGCACGAGATCTCGCACACCGTCGGCGTCGGCACCGCCGGGCACTTCCAGGCCAAGTGCGACGCGCAGGACTGGCCGTCGGCGCTTCCCCTGCTGCGCTCGTGGGACGGTCCCGACGCGCGCATCAACTGCGGGGGCTCGCACTTCTGGCCCTACGGCCTGAACTACTCCAACGAGTACAACGAGACCAACTTCGACCGCAACGTCCGCCTCGTGCAGGCCATGCACCACGACGGTCTCTGACCTCCTGACGACAGCGCCGGCCCCGGCGGGTCCCTTCGCCCACGCGGAGGATCCCATCGGGGCCGGCGCCCTTCCCCCGACCACCCCGGGTGTCAAGCCCGCCGCGGGCGCAGGGGAGGGGCGTAGCGTCGCCGCGTTCACCCCCTCACCTGTTCGGAGGACTCCCATGAGCAAGACCTGGTTCATCACCGGCGCATCCAAGGGCTTCGGCCGCGAGTGGGCCGAGGCGGCGCTGGAGCGGGGCGACAACGTCGCCGGAACCGCGCGCAACCTCGACGATGTGCAGGAGCTCGTCGACGCCTACCCCGACAACTTCCTCGCGTTGCAGCTCGACGTCACGGACCGCTCGGCCGACCGGCATGCCGTCCGTGAGGCCCACGAGAAGTTCGGGCGGCTCGACGTCGTCATCAACAACGCCGGCTTCGGCCACTTCGGCATGGTCGAGGAGCTCACCGAGGACGAGGTGCGCGCGCAGCTGGAGACGAACTTCTTCGGCGCCCTGTGGGTCACGCAGGCCGCCCTCCCCGTCATGCGCGAGCAGGGCTCGGGCCACATCATCCAGGTCTCGAGCATCGGCGGCATCAGCGCGTTCCCCACGGTGGGCGCCTACCACGCGTCGAAGTGGGCCCTCGAGGGACTGTCGCAGTCGCTCTCGCAGGAGGTCGCCGGGTTCGGCATCCATGTGACCCTCGTCGAGCCGGGCGGGTACTCCACCGACTGGTCCGGCCCGTCCGCCAAGCGCAGCGAGGAGATCGAGGCCTACGCCGACGTCCGCGAGCAGGCGTCGAAGCGTCCCTCGGCTGCCGACCCCGGCAAGCCGGAGGCGACCCGTGCCGCGATCCTGAAGGTCGTGGATGCGGAGAACCCGCCGCTGCGCATCTTCTTCGGCAAGGCGCCCCTGGGCATCGCCGAGAAGGACTACGAGTCCCGTCTGCAGACCTGGCGCGAGTGGCAGCCGGTGTCCGAGGAGGCCCACGGCTCCTGACCCCGCGGGCCGGTCGCATCATGGAGCTGCAGCGACTGCCGCAGGGTGCGGCGTGGTCCCATCGCGGGGCGAGGGACGGGTTCGAGGTGGCCTTCTTCCGCCCGCTCGGTTCCGGGTACCGCATCAGCGGCCACACGTCCGCGGACGAGGACTCCACGAGGTGGTCGGTGGGGTACGAGGTCGAGGTGGATGCCGCCTGGACCACGACCCGTGTCCGGGCGACGACGCTCACAGAGGGCGGCGAGCGGGACGTCGCGCTGCGGTGCGACGGCGGCAGGTGGTCGGTGGACGGCGAGTTCCGACCTGACCTCGATGGATGCCACGACGTCGACTTCGAGTCGTCCGCAGTCACGAACACGCTCCCGCTTCATCGCCTCGCCCTCGGCGAGGGTGTCGGCGTGGACGTCCCGGCGGTCTTCGTCCGCGCCGACGACCTCCGCGTGGAACGGCTCGAACAGCGATACACGCTGCTCGCGAGGTCGGCCGATTCGCTCACCTTCCACTACGCGTCGACCACGTTCGGATTCGCTTGCAAGCTGCGCTACGACGGCGCCGGGTTGATCGTGGACTACCCCGGGATCGCCGTCCGCCACTCGTGAGGCGGGCGCTCGCTCAGTTCCGACCGCGCCGGTGCCGCAGCTGATAGCGCAGGGCGTCGGCGGACGAGAACCCCGCCTCCCGCGCGATCTGCGCGAGCGGCGGTCGCGGCTCCTCCTGCATCAGCAGAAGGGCGGCCCGGTGCCGGCGCCGGGCGAGGACCTCGCGCGGGCTGGCACCGTGCTCCTCGAACGTCCGGGACAGGTGACGCGGGCTCACCCCCAGGCGCCGTGCGAGCGTCTGGATGGTGAAGTCCGGATCGCTCGAGCCCTCGTCGATGTACGCGAGCGCCTTGTCGTACAGGGTGGCATCCGGCGAGACCCAAGCATCCCGGCGGACCTTCTCGGTCATCTCCGCCCGCAGCGCCGAGACGAGTCCGACGATGCCCGCCTGCAGAGCGAAGCCCGTGGTCGGGGAAGCATCCGGCCGAGAGTTCAAGATGCCGTTCACCGCCGACGTCAAGGCGGCCCACGGCACGCCTTCGTCCATCCGCGTGGCCGTCAGAGGGGTGCGGTCGGGATCCGGGGATGCCACGCGCAGCTCCACCTCGATGCGCGCAGAGGGCGCGGTGCAGAGCAGTGCGGTGAGCTGTGCCGCGACGCAGACGAGCGCCGACCCCTGGGAGAGGGTGAGGCTTTCCCCGAGGTTCGTCCGCAGGTGCGTCTCGCCCTCGATCTGGAGCAGCGCGCAGATCACAGGCTGCCGCGGCTCGCTGCTCGGCCGACGCTCGAAGGCCGACGCGGTGTGCCACACCCGTCGCAGCACCGTCGACAGCAGCTGCGCCTCGTCGACGAAGGCGTAGCTGACGGCGAGGTCCGTCGTCGCCCGCCATCCGTGCTCCGAGAACCACTCCTCCATCGCCGCACCCTCGTAGCGCGTGGGGCGGCTGGCGGCAGTCGTCATCGAACTTCCAGGGGTCGGGCCGTCTCGGGCGAGCAGGCGTCCTTTGATCGTTGCCACGAGTCGCCGCAGGGATCGAGCGCGGACGAGGAAATCATCCGCTCGGAAGAACGAATTCACCCGATGGCGGGGTCGAGCACCTCAGCGCCCTCGACCGTCCTCCCCAGGGCGTATCGCAGGGCGCTCGCCGAGGGGAAGCCGCTGGCGTGCGCGATCGTGGTCAGCGACGCATCCGTCCCGCCCGAGATGAGGAGCTGCGCGGCGATCGACCGGCGTTCCGTGAGCGCCGCTTTGGGGGCGGCGAAGGCGATCCGGAAGACCCGAGCGAGGTGGCGCGGTGTCACGCCGAGCTCGGACGCCAACGCCTGCACCGTCACGCCAGGCGTGCCGGCGCGCGCGTCGATGAGGGCGCGGGCCCGGGCGAGCAGGTCGCGCGCCTCGTCGGGAGCGGGAGGGATGCCGCGCGCCACGAGCTCATCGACGACGGATGCCGCGAGGTGGGCGACCGCCGCCTGCAGGTGGGCGTCGACGGTCGGCGACACGCGCCGGGTCACGTTGAGGCTGGCGATCACCACGGCGCTCAGGGTGTGGACGGCGCGGGAGTCGTGGGCGGGCGCGGTGAGCACGACCGTGTCGGGCAGGTCGAAAGCGGCGACGTCGGCGGAGATCTCGACCTCCACTCGGGCGGACGGTCCGTCCGCGCGGAGCTCCAGGACGTGCGGCAGGGCGCAGACGAGGACGCCGCCCTCTTCGACGTGATGTGTCGCGCCGTCCCGGGTGCAGAAGGTCGTCTCGCCCTCGGCCTGCATCGACACGAGGATCTTCGATGCGGGCGTGACCCGGCGCGTCGCCGCGAGCGGGGAGTGGGCGATACGACGCACGGTCGTCGTCAGATGCGCGGCCTCGTCCGCGAAGCAGTACGGCGCGTTACCCCGCACGTCCGCCGTCCATCCGTGGTCGTCGAACCAGCGGCCCACCCCGGCGACGGTGCTTGGGGCGCCGGGGACCTGCGTCTGTCTCACGTGCCGGACCTTCCCTCTGTTCACCTCCCCCACGGTGACTCAGTGAGGATGCGGGGTGACTGCTTCGCCCGCTGACCACATCCGCGGGTTCACCCCTCAGCGTCTCGAGCTTCACCTCCCGACCTCCTTATGAGTGAGGGGAGCGCATTCGAAATAGGCGACAAGTGACGGAGGGGTGAAGTCCGACAGGTCTTACGGACACAGTCAGGATTTCGCGACCCGAGACGGCCGACGGGGGATCGGGTTGCCGAGAGTGTGTGCAGTCCATCGCGGCCCGACCTGGGGCGAAGCGAGGCCCGTCGATACCGGCAACCGGCCGCTCGACCCGATCCCTGAGGGAGAACCATGCGTGACACCACCGCACCGGTCGGCGACGACGTCGCCGCCGGCATGAAGCGACGAACGATCCTGGCCGGTGCGGCCTGGAGCGTTCCCGTCATCGCCGTCGCCACGGCCAGCCCCGCCTTCGCGGCGACGAACGATCTGAAGTTGGCGTTCGACAAGACCTCGTACAGCGGAAAGGCCTGCGGAACGATCTCGGGGGTGAAGGTCACGGCCACCCGGAACAACGTCGCGGCACCCGGAGAGTCGATCACCGTCACGCTCAGCAACGGCTACACGTTCAGTGACGGCTCGACCAGCTACACCGGGACATCCGGAGCCGACGGCTCGATCACCCTGCCCGACATCAAGGTTCCTGCGAAAGGCGGCGACTCTCCCCTCAGCGCGACCTCGGGGTCCACCTCGGCGAGCTCGACCGCGACATCGCCGAAGGTGAATCCGCTGCACTTCGAAGTGTTCACATCCGGCTCGAACCCCGCGCAGTATCAGCCCAGCGACAAGATCCCCCAGGACGCCACCCCGCTGGCCGGTGGGTACTACTGGCAGTCGGGTTCCACCATCTATCGTCAAGACGGCACGGTCGCGACCACGGATGCGAAGACGGTCACCGCAGACTTCAACAACTGGGGTGACGGCAATCAGAGGAACCTGGCGTGGACGACCTCGAAGGGTGAGAACAAGTACGAGGTCTGGACGCAAGGCCAGGATCCCGCGCAGGCCGATGCGAACAGCAAGATCCCGAGCGGCGCGACGCCATTGGCTGCCGGGTACTACTGGAAGTCCGGGAACACGGTCTACCGTCAGGATGGGACGAAAGTCGCCGAGGATGTGGACACCGTCTCGGCGGACTTCACGAACTGGGGTACGAAGAACCAGAAGCGGATCGCCTGGACGAACACCTCCGGGAAGCTGAAGGAGGAGGTCTGGACGTCCGGAGATGACCCGTCCCAGGGGGACGCCAGCGCAAGCGGGAAGATCCCCGACAAGTCCACCCCGCTCGCCGGCGGTCTCTATTGGCAGGACGGCAAGACGATCTACCGTCAGGACGGCACGAAGGTGACGACCGACGCCGCCAAGGTCTCTGCGACGTTCAACAACTGGGGCACCGCCAACCAGTCGGTCGTCGCCTGGACCGATTCGGATGGCAAGCTCCACAACGAGGTGCACACCTCCGGGTCCGATCCCTCGGCGGGCACTCCGAGCGACAAGATCCCGTCCAACGCGACGCCCCTTGCCGGCGGAATCTACTGGCAGTCCGGGACCACCATCTACCGGGGGGACGACGGCTCGATCGCGGCGAAGGACGTCGAGGCGGTTCAGGCGGAGTACACCAACTGGGGCTCGAAGAACCAGAAGATCTTCGGGTGGCGTCAGAAGCTGACGTGCTGACCTGACCTGACCCCGGGAACGCGGTCCGCCTCACCGGCGGATACAACGGTGGTCCCCGCAGCTGCGGGGACCACCGTTCTTCGTCTCGCATCAGCTGCCCGCGACTCCGTTAGTCGAACAGGAGGCCGCCGCGCTGCATGAGGTCGATCGTCGACTGCAGGGAGCGGGCGAACGGCACCCCCATCGGCGGAAGCCCGTGTGCCGTGACGACGGCGGCCGCGATCTCGCGATGGGTCGCGCCTCCGTGACACGCCCGCCAGATCGTCGGGGCGATCCCGGTCAGACGGGTCACCGCTCCGGCATCCCCCGTCGTCCGCTGCAGCACGAGCATGTCCGACGCGTCCGAGACGGCGTCGACGAACGGTGCGGTCACGAGCCTCCCCGCGAGCGGGGTCTGTGCGAGCTCGAACGAGGCGGGCTCGACGGTCACCTCGGTCGTGGGCCCGGCGTGATCGCCGTTCAACAGCTCGGCGATGTACGGCCGAAGCTCCGTGTTGTCGCGGTACTCGAGACGGAATACCGGAGCCCGTCGGAGGTGTGCGGCGATCGTCGCGAGCGGTGCCGGCAGGCGCACGAGGCTGCTCGACTGGCGCGCGACCTCCTCGATCGCGGTCAGCGTGTCTACGGGCGTCGGACGCGGCGTCGCCGGGGCGCCCGGCGAACGCCGGAGGAACACGACCACCGCCAGTCGCAGGTCCTCGTCGGGCAGGTCGCCCATCCGCAGAGCGCGGGGCGGGATCTCGCAGCGCCACCGCTCACCCGACACCACGATCGACAGAGGCTTGCGGTAGGGGCGGACGCGTCCGTCGCTCTCGACGGTGACGTTCTCGTCGGAGACGTACGAGAAGGCCCGCGACAGCCGTCGGACCGCCGTGGTCTTGCCGGCACCCGACGGGCCGACCAGCATGCACACCCGCCCTCGAGCGTCGGCGACGCCACCGGCGTGGACCATCCAGGCCTGACCCCGTCGGTGGGCGATGACGCGGTGGGTGACCTCGTTCGACAGGGCGGACAGCGCGCGGTCATGACCGCCGTCCAGTCGCGGATCCGGTACCTCGACGACGAGGTCGGGCCTGTCGGCATCCTGAGCCCAGGCGCCCTCCCAGGCTCGGCTGACCACGTCGTGGAACCCGGTGGTCATGTCGGGCGAGAAGCGCAGGGCCACCTTCGCGCCCAGAGCGTCGACCACCACGTCGGACAGGCACGAGCCCAGCGGGATCTCGGACGTCGGCGTCGGGAACGCCATGATGTCCGTCATTCCTGCACCACCTCGGGCGTGCGAGACGCCGCGAGCACCGCGAGCAGCTGGTCGAGCTCCTCCGGGCCGTTCGCGTAGGGCCGCACGGGTCGGCCGTCGGTCCCGATGAGGACGGCGACGGGGCGCTCCGAGCCGATCTCGAGCGTGTGGGCGAGGAGACCGGCGGGGTCGATGGCACTGGGGGTGCGCGGACCGTCTGCCGAACGGGCGGGACCGTTCCAGTCCACCTCGTGGCCGGCGGCGTACACGATGCGGGCGTCGACGAAGGAGGAGAGCTCGGCGTGGTCGCGGTCGAGCAGTGCCTGCGCCGACTCGCATCGGCCGCACAACGGCTGCGAGAACAGCAGCAGCTGCGCCCGTTCCCGCAGAGCCGCCTGCACCACGTCGACCACGAGCCCGTCCTCACGGATGAGGACCGGACGCGGGTGCGCGGCCAGCGGCGACGCGTCGGCAACCGGCCGGTGCGTCGCCGCCACGGTCATGCCCGCGACGAGGGCGACGACGAGGGATGCCACGATCAGCGCGAACGTACGGACGGGGTTCTGGAACAGCGCACCCACGACCGACGACGCCTGCTCGGCGGTCGCGAGGACGGCAGCGGTGGTCATCGCGCCCGCGAGCATGGCGAAGAGCAGATTGCGGCGGGAGACCGCGGGGGAGAGCGGCGTCGGGGCGACGCGACCGAGGCATCCGCAGTCCGCCGTCGATCCCGCCCGGACCGCACGTCTCGCGATGGCCCAGAAGCCCAGCATCGACAGGGTGACCACGCCGGCGGCCAGGATGCGCGTCACGCCGTCGGACACCAGCAGGAGCACGCCCAGACCGATCTCGCCGATCGAGACGGCTCCGACCAGCAGTCGGGGGAGAGGCAGCGTCAGACGGAGCGACCGCATGGTCGTTGCAGCGTCGTCCAGCGCGGCGAGCTTCCCCACGCCGCTCACGAGGAGGAACGGCGCCGCGACGGCGGCGAGGACGATGTAGGCGGCGCTCATTCTTCTCCCTGCGGCCCGGGTGGGACCGGACGAGATGGCGGTGCTGACGGGCTCTGCCCTCAGCATGGAAGCGGAGCGGAAGCGGCCGCACTCTTTTCCGGTGGCGATCGCGCATTCTTCACCCGGTGTACCGCCCGCTCGGCGATTCTTCTCACCCGGTCCCCGCGGACAGCGGTCCACGGAAGCGCTTCTCCTCACGCTCCTACCCTCGGCGCAGCCCTGCTCCGTTCGCGCTTCGTTGTGAGACAAGATGCCCCGCCGCCTCATCGCCCCCCTGCTGCTCGCCGTGCTGCCGCTCCTCGCCGGCTGCGGGCTGCTGTCCGTCCCCGCGGCGACGGGCAGCGGACCCCTGCCCGCCGTCGCCCGAACGCCCACCGCCATCCCCACGGACGCGACCCTGCCGCCGGGGACACCGGTCGCGGCCGGACGCTGGTCGTGGATCGTCGGCCCCGTCCTCTGGGACCGGACCCCGTCGATCCTCGCCGCGAACCCCCACGCCCCGTCGGTCCCGGACGGGTACGGCTGGGCCGTGGTCCACCTCACCGCCACCAACGTCAGCACGGAGCGGGCGAGCCCGTCCATCTTCGACGCGACGCTGGCCGCGGCGGGGTGGACGGTGTCGAGTCATCAGATCGCCGAGACGCCGGTGCGGCTGCCGGACGCCTTCACGTCGAAGACCGTCGGCCCCGGGGAGAGCGTGACGGGCGACATCGGCTTCTGGGTTCCGCTGCACGCGCAGACCGATCGCTTCTGCTCGGTGACGCTGGACGTCCGTCCGCGGGTGACGGCGGAGTCCGAGGAGTTCGTCTTCGCCTGCTCCGTCGACCCGGGCTCCGCTGCGACGGACGCGCCGCCCCCGGCGACCTCGACGCCCACCCCCGCGACGACGCCCACCCGCACGACGAAGCCGACCGCGACCCCCCTCGCCTCCCCGACGGCGCCCCCGACACCGGTGCCGACCCCCGGCGCGACCGCGGGAGGGTGAGGCTCGGGAGAGTGGCATCCATTCTGGGGTGAAGCGTCTGGTGACCTCGGGGAGGCCGCCGGAAACGGCACCGCCGCCCCGGAAGACACGGGGCGGCGGTGCGCGTCGCGACGCGTGTCAGAAGTCCCGGTCGGCGTGATGAGCCCCCAGGCGTGAGCCGCGCGGATCGCACTCGACCGGTCGGTCACACGCAGCTTGCGGTACAGGCTCTGCAGCTGCGTCTTGACCGTGTTCGGCGACACGACGAGCACCTGGGCGATGTCCGAGATCGTGGCGTTCGGCGTGAGCTGGTTCAGGACCACCTGCTCCCGGCGGGTGAGGTGCGGCACGCTCACCGCGGACTCGAACACCGACCGGCGCCGGGCGACCTCGCGCTGGGCGGGCTCGGACAGCATCGAGAACAGCGGCGTGCGATCCTCCGGTCCGACCACGCTCCACGGGCTCCAGAGGGCGTTGCGGGAGCTCAGCGCCTCCGCACGTCGGCTGGACTGGCGAGGAGAGCCGGGGCCGTTCAGTCGCACGTCGGCGATCAGGCTGACGACGAGGCACTCGAGGCTCGCGCGCGGCGTCGCGTCGGTCTGCATCCCCCACTTGATCGCCATGACGTAGGCGTCGTGGGCGCGGCCCGCGTACAGCAACGACAGGGCGATCGTGGGGGCGGTGATCGGCGACAGACCGAAGGGCCCCTCGAACAGGGCGATCGCCTTGCGCGCCTGACGGAGCGCGATCATGACCTTCGCCCGGGCCACCAGCACCAGGGTCGAGTGGTAGTGGGACGGCGGCGTGATCCGCGTCCGCTTGGACCACAGGCGCAGCGCGCCCAGGGCGTCCGCCGAGACACCCGCCTGCAGCAGCGCGATCGCGTTGAGAGCGGCCGCCATGGGCCAGAACTCGCGAGCCGTGAACGTCATCGATACACGCGAGAGCGACTCGAGGGCGGCATCCGGCTCGCCCTTCTCGAGCTGCAGCCACGCCGCGGCGAAGCGCGTCGGCTCGCCCCACGGGGATTCCCGCCACTGGTCGCCGTCGGGTCCCGCGACGAAGGCCTCGGCGGTGTTCACGTCGCCCTCGAGGAGGGAGATGATCGCGGCGGCGCCGCGCGTGCGCAGCCGGGCCGGCCCTTCCGCGGAACGCAACGACAGCCCGAGGGCCATGCTCGCGTCGCGCAGCTTGCCCGTCGCGAGGTGCGTCATCGCCACCTGGTACCAGGCCTCGGCGAGGAACACCCCGTCGGGCGAGATGCGGCGGCGCAGGCCGTCCACCAGGAGGGTCACGGCCTCGGCGGCCAAGGCGAAGCGCCCCGACGCCCGCAGCAGGTGAATGCGCGACACCAGCGCCGCCGGGTCGGTCTGCGCGGCGGTCTTCGTGTCGGGCAGCTTCGCCAGCGCCGCCACGGCGAGGCTCGGCGCGTCCTGCGATTGCGCGGCCTCCGGGTCGAGGGTCAGCAGGACCTCGGCGACGTCGGGCGCGGTCCCGCCGAAGAGACGGAGCGCGCTCACCAGCTCGGCGAACGCGTCGGCGTCGCGCAGCCAGATCTGCGGTCCGGCCGAGCGCAGGATGGACGCGAGTCCCGGCCAGTTCTTTGACTCCTGGGCCAGTCGCGCGGCCAGCAACGGCTCGCCCGCCGAGACGAGGTAGGCCGACAGCGCCAGCCGTGCGTCCTCGACCGCTTCCGGCCGGTCGCGGAGGACCTGCCGCAGCCACCGGTCGCGCACCGGCTCGGCGAGCACGAGCCGCGTCGCACTCGGCCAGACGAAGCCCTCCTCGCGCAGCGCGTCCATGAGGTCGGCGAGCGAGCCGGTGTCTGCGTCGATGCCGACCGCCTCGGCCACGTCGGGCGTGACGTACGGCGGGATCGCGAGCATGGTCAGGTCCTTGGCCGCCCACCCCGGGAGGCGGCGTTCCATGTCGGACGTGAACGCGTACGCCGCGTAGTCGGCGATCGCCTCGGCCTCCTCCTGCGTGCGCATCGACAGGTCCTCCAGGCGCAGGTGCGCGCCGGCGAGCTGGACCAGGGCGGGCCATCCGTGCGTGCGCTCGTAGAGGGTCTCGACGGCGTCATCACTGAAATGGATGCCATTGCGTCGCAGGACCGAGGTCATCTCCTCGCGCGTCATCAGCATGCTCGCCGCGGGCAGGACGAACGAGTCGAACTCGAGCGCGATGAGCGGGCTCTCGAGCCCCGTGACGTGACGGGTCGCGACGACGATGCGGAGCGACGGGTCCTCGCGGAGGAGCCCCAGCAGGTCGTCCGAGGTGATCCCGAGGCCGTCGTCGCGGTGCGAGTCGACGATCAGGACGTGCTCGGCCGGCCCGCCGCGGAACCCCCCCGCCACGCGGGCCAGGGACTGCGCGGTGGTGGCCGGGCCGTTGACGAACTGGACGCCGACCGTCGGGTCCTCTCCGAGCTCGAAGGCGAACTGCTGCAGGAGCGAGGTCTTGCCGACGCCCGCGGGACCGCGCAGCAGCACGATGTCGTGGGCCAGGGCCTCCCGCATCTGCGCGACCGTGTCGGTGCGCGGGGCCCAGAATCGGCTGAGGCGACGGGATCCACGAGGGCTGACGAGATGCGCGTCGAAATCGATGAGCATGGGACTCCTGACGGGTGAGCCGGGTCTCGGCCGCCCCGTGCGGCTGCGGAGCGACGTCGTCCCGAGCGGGTGAAACAGTCGGGTTGTATCGAGTCCGATATTTCGGCTGTCGGCTCCCGCTTCTCATCTTCGCGAGAGTGATATCACCCTGTTTCTCACCCTTCGGCCGCCGAGAAGGCGAAATTCCGGGTCACCCTGGTGAGAGCCGGGGGAGTGGCATCCCTCCCGTCTTCACCCCTGCGCAGGGTCAGCCGCGGAGCAGCACGCCGGACCGGACCAGGTCGTCCAGGCCCACCTGCAGAAGCTCATCCGCGGGTTCACCCGGAGGGGGAGAACCGTGCACCGAGGCGATCCGCTCGCCGATGGTGCGGAGGTCGGAGTCGGTCGCGCACTGCCGCCAGATCTCCGGAGCGATGCCGCTGATCACCGTCAGCTCGCCCTCGCCGTGGCCGACGTGGCGGAGGACGGCGAGGCGCGTGTCGTCGGACACGGCGTCCACGAAGGGCGCGCGGCGGTAAAACCCGGGCGGGAGGCCGGGGAGGTCGGCGGCGCGAGCGACCTCGTCCGTCGGCGACTCGTGCCGGACGCCCGCGCGGCGCGGGCTCGGTGCGGACAGCAGGTCCTCGACGATCCCGGTCAGATCCGCGTCGTTCCGGTACTCGAGTCGATACGGGGGAGCGGCCGCCAGGCACGCGGCGATCGTCGCCAGGGGGCGGTGCATACTGCTCAGACCGCTCGAATGCTCGGCGACGGCGATCAGCGCGTCGAGGGTGTCGAGCGGGACGGCCCGCGGTGTCGCGGGGGCGTGCCGCGAGCGGTCGAGGACGATGACCGCGCTCAGCCGCAACGGGGTGTCCGGCAGAGCCCGCAGTCCCAGCTCCTCGGGGGCGATCTGCCGCTTCCAGCTCTCCCCGTCGACCACGAGCGACAGCGGCTTGCGGTAGGGCAGCACCCGTCCGCCCGGCTCGACGGCGACCGTCTCGTCGGACACGTAGCCGAAGCGTCGGGAGAGGCGGCGCGTCGCGGTGGTCTTGCCCGCGCCCGACGGGCCGACGAGCATGCACACCCGGCCGTCGGGATCGGCGACGCCGCCGGCGTGCGTCATCCAGATCTCGCCACGGCGCCGGTCGATGGCCCGGCGCGTGACCGTGGCGGTCAGGTCCGAGAGCGCCTGCTCGGCGTGGGCGCCGGGCGGCGGCACGTGGACGTCGACGTCGGCGGTCGAGACGGTGTCGGGGAGCATCGCCCCCGTCCAGGCCCGGCGGACGGCGGACTCGAGCGACGAGTCGGCGCCGTCGGGGAAGTGCAGCGCGAGGCGGCGGCCGAGGGCGGCGATGTGGGCGACCTGCATGGCGAGCACCCTATGCAGATGCATGCGGGTGCCAGGCGGATGGATGCCGCCCACGCCCGCGAACGGCAACGGGTGAGGTTCTGCGTGGGGACGGGTGAGGCGAAGAACGAAGCCCGGCCCGCCCCCGCGTGTCGTCCCGCGAAGCGGCCGGAGATCCCGCTCCGCCCGGTGGTAGGCAAAGAGGCTCAGGCCCCCGTGATCGCCCGGTGGTCGCGCTCGCCGCCCGGCGGGTGGTTCGGCGAAGGCTCTGCGTACTGTGCAGACGGCCGTCGCGCTCTGCGAGGCCGCAGAAGGGTGGAACAACGGGTGGACCTGCTGAAGATGGTGCGCATCCTGCGCGCGTATTGGGTGACGATCCTCGTCCTGGCCGTGCTGGGCGCCGCCGCCGGCTGGGGGTGGAGCGCGGTGCAGCCCCGTGTCTATACGGCGGATGCCACCGGGTACGTCTCGGCGGTGCAGTCGGAGGCGTCCACCGGAGCCGCCCTTGCGGGCGACCAGCTCGCGAAGTCCAAGGTGCTCTCCTACATCGACATCGGACGCTGGCGGTCGGTCGCCGAGTCCGCGAAGGCGCAGCTCGGGCTGACCGACTCGGTCGACGAGCTCAGCCGACGTGTCAAGGTGACGAACCCGGCGCAGACGGCGACGCTGCGGGCGGAGGCGTCCGGTCCGACGCCGGAGGCGGCGCGCGACCTCGCGCAGGCGTGGCTGCGGGCCATGACGGAGGAGATCAACCGGCTCGAGGCCGACGACAAGGGCGAAAGCGCTGTGCAGCTCATCGCGGGCGACTCGGCGCAGCTGCCGCAGAGACCGTCGTCGCCGAACGTGCGCATCGCCGTCGCCGCAGGCCTGATGGCTGGTCTGCTGAGCGGCATCCTCTTCGCACTGATCCGTCGCACCTTCGACCGTCGGCTGCGCTCGAGCCGCGACGTCACCGAGAGCTGCGGCGCTTCCGTCATCGGGATGCTCCCGCTCGACAAGGAGCTCGTCGGGGAGCGCGCAGTGTTCTCCTTCGACGACGTCCGTGACGGGCGCGGATCGTTCGCCCACAAGGAGGCCATGCGGGAGCTGCGCACCAACCTCCAGTACGTCGACGTGGACGATCCCGCCCGGGTCATCGTCGTCACCAGCCCGCTTCCCGGCGACGGCAAGTCGACGACCGCCGCCAACCTCGCCGTCAGCATCGCGGCGACCGGGCAGGCCGTCATGCTCATCGACGCCGATCTGCGCCGACCCGTCGTCGGAGGGATCTTCGGCTTCTCCGACGACGTCGGCCTGTCGGAGGTCCTCGCGGGACGGACGCAGATCGAGGACGTCGCCCACAAGGTCGATGACGAGGGGAACCTCTTCGTGGTCGCCGCGGGGCGTACACCCCCCAACCCGAGCGAGATGGTGGGGTCGCAGCGCATGCGCACCCTGGTCCGGCGGATCAGCGAGGAGATGATCGTCATCATCGACTCGCCGCCGACGCTCGCCGTCGCCGACGCGGCCATCATCGCCAGCTGGGCCGACGGGGTGCTCCTCGTCCTGACGGCCGGCCGCACCACCGACGACATGCTCAAGCGCGCGGTGGACAACATCGCGAAGACCAAGGGGCACCTTCTCGGCGTGGTGATGAACCGCGTCCCGCGTCGCAGCGTCGACGCGGGGTACTACGGCAAGTACTCGCGGTACTACGGACACGATCACGACGCGCAGACGAGGTGGCAGCGACTCGTGCAGGCGCGGAAGCGTCGAGCGAGGAAGCCTGCCGCCCGCACGGAGTCGGGCCCGCCGACGTCGACGGCGTCGCGCGCGGCTCGTCGACGGACGTTCGAGGAGGGTCCGCGCATCGACGCCGACAGCTCGGGGATCGAGGTCGGTCTGCAGGAGCTGCTGCGCCCCGCGCCTGCATCGGCGACGACGGGGCCGGTCCGAGTGCTCAGCAGCCCCGGCGCTGAGCACGGCAAGCGGTAGCGCTGAGCGGGTGCCCGGAACGTTCCGGGTGCCCGCGAGTCACCCGATGCCGTCCGGACCAGCCGCCGCGAATGTCTCGCGCGCCACGCGATACTCCTCATCGATGCGCGAGACGTGCAGGGCGAAACCGAGCTCGCGGGCCGTCGCGGCGGCACCGCGCGCCAACGTCCGGCGCAGGGCGGAGTCCTCCGCGATCCTCTGCAGCGCTGCGGCGAACGCCGCGGGTGTCGTGTCCGCGCTGACCACCCCGTTCTCGCCGTCTCTCACCAGGGAGCCGGCGGCGGCGTGCGTCGCCACCACCGGACGCCCCAGGAGCATGCTCTCAGCGATGACCAGCCCGAAGGTCTCGGGCCACAGCGAGGGGAAGACGAGCGCCGTGGCAGAGGCGATGAGGGCCGTCTTCTCGAGGCCGTCCACCCACCCCGCGTAGGTCACGGTCCGCCCCACCGCCGCTTGGACCCGCCCGCGTTCGGGCCCGTCGCCCGCGATGACGAGCTCCCCGTCGATGCCCGCGAGCTCCCAGGCCCGGAGAAGCAAGTGGATGCCCTTGACGCCTTCGAGCTTGCCGAGGAAGACGAAGCGAGGGCGGGAGCGCTGCCGCATGCGGCTGCGGCCGGCCGGGCGGGGCCATCCGTGGGGCACGACGTGCAGGAGGGTCTCGTCGACGGGAAGGCCCAGCTCGAGATGACGAGCGCGCGTGCGCTCGCTGGGGAAGACGATGACGTCTGCGCGCCGAGCGCACCGCCAGAGCAGGGCCGCCCGTCGGCGTTGCACCCATTCGAGCCGGTCCGGCCAACGCCCGTCCCGCACGGTCGTCGATCGGGTGTCGACGAGCCCGTAGTCGTGGGTGGTGTGAACGACCGCGCTGTGCCTGGACCGGAGCACACGGGCGCCGATGCCCTGGAAGCGGTGGACGTGGACGACGTCCGACGACCGTTGCACATGCCGGTAGGCAGCCGGCGTGGCAACCGCGCCGACCAGATCGAGGGCATGGAAGAGGAGGCGCTCGATCACGCGTGCACCGTGTCGATGGGCGGGATAGGGGCGCCAGACGGGGCGGACGTCCACCGTGACGCCGGCCGCAGCCGCGTCAGCGACCGTCTGCGCATCCGCGGCGCCGCATACGATGCGCACACTGTGCCCACGAGCTGCTTGGGCCGACGCCAGCGTCATCACATAGGCCTCGGCCCCGCCGAGCGGAGCGACGAGTGAGCTGTGCACGTGGGTCACCCGCACGATCGTCTCCTTCCCGCCGGACCGCGCTGCGGCGCCGTGAGGACCGGGCTGCATGCACGGAGCCGCGGCTCCTCCGTCCCGGCGAGGGTAGGCGCGGATGAGCGTCACGACCGGGCGGGGCGACGACCTTGACGGTGCGAGACCTTCCAGATTCATGCGGCGCCTCATCCGTGTTACCGGCCGGCCTCACCCGTTCCGCTCGTCCGCGCGACGGCATCCCTCCCGCCCCCCATCAGACACGCTGGATCGCAGGGCGTCGGCCGACGGAAAGGAGAAGGTGTGAGGGTCGTGAGCGTGTCCCCGGTGGTGCCGAGCGAGGAGGTGGCGCACGCCGGGGGGCAGTACTACCTGCGACACCTGCGCGCCCTCCGCCGCGGTGGTGCTGAGGTCACCGTCGTGGCGCTCGACACCGCCGAGAACAGGGAGGCGCGATCCCGTCTTGACGGCATCGCGGTCGTCCTGCTCCCCGCGCGCTCGCCCACGACGCGGGCGGGTCGGATCCGCGCGCGCTGGGCCCGCCGCCTCCATCCCGCGCGCCCCGTGGACTGGCATCCCCGGTCTCTCTCCGCCCCTTCGCTGGTGCGGCTTCTTCGTGAGGCCGACGTCGTGGAGTTCCAGTGGACCGAGACGGCCTGGATCGGCCGCGGGCTGCGCCGATGGACGGACGCACGCACCGTGGTCGTCGCGCACGACGTGCTGACGCAGTCCTACGAGAGGCACCGAGCCCTGGTCCGCCGGAGGGCGTCCCCGCGCGGCGTTCTCGCCGCGTGGCGCGTCCGATCCGTCGGCCGCGACGAGGCGCGCATCTACCGCGCAGCGTCGGTCGTGCTGGTCTTCAGCTCCAAGGACGCGCGTCTCGTGGACCGGGTGACCGCGGGAGCGGCTGCCGTCGAGGTCGTCCGTCCTCCGCTTGCGGTGACCGTGCGGGAACGGACGGCACCGTCGACCGCGGGCGACGTCCTCTTCGTCGGTGCGTTCGACCGGTCGGTCAATGCCGAGGCCGCGGTCTGGGCGATGACCGAGATCGCACCGCTGGTGCATCGGCGGCATCCCGATGCCCGCTTCGTCTTCGCGGGCGCGCATCCTCCGCCGTCCATGCTCGAACGCGAGGCCCAGACGATCCACGTCACGGGCCGGGTGCGCGATCTCGAGCCGTTCTACGAGTCGGCGGCCGTCGTGCTCGTGCCCCTGCGGTCGGGTGCCGGCGTCAAGTTCAAGACCGTCGAGGCGATGGTCCGCGGCATCCCCGTCGTCTCCACCTCCGTCGGCGTCGAGGGCATCGTCGACGACCACCGCATCCGTGCCTTCGCGGTGGCCGATGACGCCGCCGGTCTGGCGCACGCCGTCTGCCGTGCGCTCGACGACCCCGCCGCGGCCCGGCAGCGGGCACGCGCCGTCCAGGGCGAGGCCGCGGCCGAGTTCTCGCCCGAACGCTTCGAACGGCACCTTGCCGCGCTCTACCGAACACGATCAGGAGAAGACTGATGGATGCCTCTCGCCCCACCGTCCGACGGGCCCGCGTCGTGGGGGCGACGGTGACCTACGCGGACCGCTCCGCCTCGTGTCGCGCGACGGTCGAGGCCATGCTCGGGGAGGGGGTGGACCACGTGGTCGTCATCGACAACGGCTCGGCCCCGTCCTCGTCGTCCGCGCTGGAGACGCTCCGCGACGCTCACGCCGGCGTCATCACACTCTGTCGCCGTCCTCGGAACGACGGCTCCGCGCCGGCGTTCTCCGCCGCGCTGGCGGAAGCACGACGGGCCGGAGCGGACCTGATATGGCTCCTGGACGACGACAACCTCCCCGTCCCGGGCGCGCTGACGGCTCTGCGTCGCCGCGAGCAGGCGCTGCGCGATGCCGGGCGGAGCGTTTGCGCCGTCGCTCCCACGCGATCGGCGACCGCGGAGCCGGACGTCGTCGCGCGCGCCATCGCCGACGACAGCGCGCGCGAACCTGTTCGCGACGCCGTCGCCTTCGCCGGCGTCGACACCCGGGTGTTCGTGCGGCGGCTGCTCGAGCGGACGGGCCTGCGACGGCCGAGGCCCGCCCGCTCGTCGTCACTGCAGTCCGCTCCATACGGCGGGCTGCTGATCGGGTCCGACGTCGTCCAGGCCATCGGTGCTCCCGACGAGTCGTTCGTCCTCTACGGGGACGATCTCGAGTACACGTCCCGCATCCCGGCGGCCGGCGGGCGCCTGGAGCTCGTGCCGGAAGCGGTCGTCGTCGACCCCCGGGGGGACAGATGGATGCCTCCCGGGTTCGAGGTCCTCGCCATGTTCCGGTCTCGCAACGACGCTCTGCTCTACTACTTCCTTCGCAACCGCGTCGTCCGCGAGCTGCGCTCCGGCCCCCGGTGGACGACCGCGCGCGTCGTGAACGCTGGGCTCTTCGTCGTGCTGTGCGGCGCATGTCTCGTCCTCACCCGGAGGGGCGACAAGGCGCGCGTGATCCTGCACGCCGTCCGCGACGGAGTGACCGGACGGCTGGGCCGACGCCGGGAGCTCTGACGTCGCCGCAGCCCTCATGTCGCGCGCGTCCCGCGAGCGGAGGCTGCGAGCACGTCGTCGACGACGTTCGAGACGATCTCCGCAGACCGCTCCCACGAGAAGCGCCGCACGTTCTGCCGCCCCGCCTCGATCAGACGTCGACCGACGGCGGGAGAGGCGTCGACGGCTTCGATGGCCTCCGCGATCGAGGCGACGGACAACGGGTCGAAGTAGAGGGCGCTGTCGCCGAGGACCTCGGGGATCGAGGCTGCGCGTGCCGCGATCACGGGCGTCCCGCACGCCTGCGCCTCGAGCGGCGGGAGACCGAACCCCTCGTACAGCGACGGGAAGGCGAAGGCCGCCGCCCCACGGTAGAGCCGCCCGAGCTCGTCGTCGCCCACCCGTCCGAGCATGACCACCTCGTCGTCGTTGCCGAGCGACGCGCTACGAAAGGCGGGGGCTTGGCTTCCGACGATGAGGAGCCGTCGGATGCGATGCCGCGTCGCCCGTCGGAACGCCTCGACGAGACGCCGGAAGTTCTTGTGGGCGTTGGGCGACGACACCCCGAGCAGATACGGCTCGCGTTCCCGATGGAGTGGTCCCTCCTCCGTGAACACCGGTGCGACCGCGTTGTTCACGACCTCGATCCGGGTCGGGTCGAGGTGGAAGTGCACTGCCAGTTCGCCGCGGGAGAACTCGCTCACGGTGAGCACACGCTGCGCCCCTCGCAGAAGCGGAGGGATCATCGCGCGGTACTGCGTTCGGAACAGCCGCGAGAAGCTCTCCGGGTGGCGCACGTACGTGATGTCGTGATGGGTCGAGATGTGTCGTCCGTACGCCAGAGGTCCCGTGCTCCCCAGGTTCAACAGCAGCGGGCGCCCGCGGCGCCGCAGCGCGGCGGGAAGCTCGAACTGTTCCCAGGCCTGCCCGGACCGACGACCGACCACGGTGAGTGTCGCGGGGTCCACCGGAAGGGTGCCACCCGGGAGGGGTGGGCGGAGCACTTCGACCGGGCGCAGATGGGCGAGGTGCCGGGTGATCTCCAGGGCGAACCTCTGCACCCCGGTGAGCGGCTGAGTGAGGAACCGTCCGTTGATGACGAGATCAGGCGCCGACGAGCTCGGGGACGTGGGGCGAGAACGAGGCATGGTGTCTCCTCCGTGATGAGTGGAGTCCCAGGGTGGCGCGTCCGTCGGAGCTCTCGGAGGGGTCGCTCGACCTCAGCGCACGGGCGGCGCCTGACGAGCGGTGTGATGATTTCGCGGGTGAAACAGCATGCATACATACGGAAGGGACTGGCGATCCCCCCGTGGCCGACGGTCAGTGGGCGGAGTCGCCCGGGGACAGGACGGCCTTGAAGGTGCGGGCGAGGATCTGGATGTCGCCGACCAGCGACCAGTTCTCGACGTAGAAGAGGTCGAGGCGGATCGCGTCGTCCCACGACAGAGCGGAGCGACCGCTCACCTGCCAGAGCCCGCTCATGCCGGGCCGGACGATCAGGCGACGGCGCGCGGCATCGTCGTAGAAGGCCACCTCGGCCTCCCGCTGCGGACGCGGGCCGACCAGGCTCATCTGCCCGCAGAGCACGTTCCACAGCTGTGGGAGCTCGTCCAGGGAGTACTTGCGCAGGATGCGGCCGATAGGTGTGATCCGGGGATCGTCGGTGACCTTGAACAGCGGCTGGTCGGCGCGGCCCTGCGCCTCCAGCAGCGCGCCGAGGCGGGCGTCGGCGCCGTCCACCATCGACCGGAACTTGACCATGTCGAACGGCACGCCGCCCTGGCCGATGCGACGCTGCCGGTAGAGGATCGGCCCGGGGCCGGAGAGGCGCACCAGCGCGGCGACGGTGGCGAGCACGGGCGAGAGCAGCAGCAGGATCACGCCTGCGCCGATGATGTCCATTCCCCGCTTCAGGAGGAACTGGCGATGCGAGTAGCGCGGTGTCTCGACGTGGACGAGCGGCAGACCCGCGACGGGTCGCGTGTGCATGCGAGGCCCGGCCACGTCCACGAGGTCGACCGCGACGACGAGATGCTGCCGGCCGGGCTCCAGGCTCCAGCCGATCCGGCGGATCTGGTGCGCGCCGAGAGCGGCACCTCCAGACACGAGGACGGTGTCGGCGTCGACCGTCGCCAGGGAGTCGCGCAGACGGCGGGTGTCGGTCTCTGACCACTCGCCGTCGCTGTCGCCGACATCGGTGACGTGGGTGCCGACGACGCGCAGACCCGAGCCGGGCTGCCGCTCGAGCTCCGAGATCGCGCGGGCGCACTCGTCGCGGTCGCCGACGAGGAGGACGCGGGCGGACATCCGCCCCCGGCGACGCTCCGCCCGCAGCCACCATCGGCAGAGGAGCCGGCCGCCGACCACGAGGGCCGTGCCCAGCGGCAGCGTCAGAAGGAAGTAGCCGCGCGAGAGCTCGGTGTCCGCCAGGTAGTTGGCGATGGCCACCAGACCGAAGAGGTGCAGGGACGCACTGATGACCAGGCGGTATTCGATCGCGCCGTAGCCCACCACGCGCGGCGCGCGGGTGTTGAAGAGCGTCAGGGCCCCCACCCAGGCGAGCCCCAGCACGGCCGAGAAGAGCTCGTAGCTCAACGGCGACCCGGCGACCTCTGTTTGGTGCAGGCCGACCCACAGGCCCTGGATGCCGTACACCGCGATGAAGACCGCGACCACGTCCGCCACGAGCAGCAGCAGCGCGTATCGGCTCTGCCACGGACGGGTGCTCGTCCGTGCGGGCCGGATGGTCGTCGGGCGGGTCATCGTCGACAGGCTGTGGTCCATCGTGCTCCAAAGCGTCGTCCTGGGGCCGCGCTCGAGGGAGGAGACGGCAGGAGGGTGGCGGGTGACTCGGGAAGACTGCCGTGCCCGGCGCGGGTCGCCCGGACGGCGGCGATCGGCTCCGGGGCGGGTGAAGACCGGCTCAGCGGCACGTCTCGGACACCGAGACGGGCGTGTTCGCAATGCCGGGCGTCGTCCGGACCGAGCCGATCCCCGCGGCGGGGTCGTACGTCGAGGTGGCGGTGGCCGTGGTGCTTCCGCCGGCCGGGACGGCGACGGTCACGCTGCGTCCGTTCCGCCCCCCGTCGACGCCGCTGCGGTCCCAGGACGGCACGTCGCCCTGGGCGGGATCCGTGGCGAGGACGGTCTGCCCGCGCGGCGAGAAGAACAGGACGTCGAGCAGCATCGTGCTCGTGGGCAGCCCCATGGACCTGTTGCGGTGCCCCTCGGTGTACGGGGGAAGACCGTCGCGGGGCGCACTGTTGGTGAGCGCGATGCTCGTCTGGACGGTCCCCGCGGCCGCGTCGCAGGTGACGGTGACGGACGAGGCCAGGTAGTACTCGAGCTTGCTGTAGGACGCATCGTTGACGAAGACGCCCAGGTCGCGACCGTCGGCGGCGAACGTCCCGGCCAGGCCGGCGCGCTCGATCGTCTGCTCCTCCGGTTCCGAGCGCATCCAGGCCATCACGCGCTGCTCCTGGACCCCGCGGGAGAGCGCCTCGATCATGGGGATCGGTGCCCACTGGCCCTTGGACAGCACTGCGAAGATGCTCCGCACGACCCGCTGGAAGTAGGCGTCAGCTGCGGGCCCGTCCGCCCCGAAGCGCACATAGGCGTCGCGGAGGAGGACCGTGACGACGTTGTCCGAGCTGATGACCTCGCCGTCGTCGAGCGTGACCGGGCCGGTGACCTCGAGGATGTGCGAGAGGGCGACGGGGTCCAGTGAGACGACCCCGTCGACGGGGCTGCCGGTCACCTCGGTCCACATCGCATCGAACAGATGGGCGGTCAGGGGGAAGTCCGGGGTCCGCGTGTAGTTCTGCGGGAACTGCCACGTGTCGCGCTCGTAGAGGGCCCGCGTCTCCGCCGGGATCTCTGCGATGTCGCGTCCGACGAGACCGGCGGCATAGAAGGTCGACGAGTCCGCCTGCTCGTCGAGCGACAGGCGGCCGTCGTCGACCCGCAGCAGCGTCATCGCGGCCGGGTTGCCGCCCGTGGCACGGACCTCGGCGTTGTTCTGGAAGAGGACCAGGTAGGAGCGCGGGCCGTCCGCGCCCGCCATGTCGAGCAGCGTCGGGAGCGACGCGCTGAGGTCGTCGAGCGTCGGACGCAGGTCGCCGATGAGCGTGGAGAACGAGGTCACCGCGTCCGCGATCTCGGGGACCACCGCCGTGGAGTCGACCCCGGTCATCATGGCAGCGGCCTCGTCGACGGCGGCGGAGATGACAGGGACGGCGTCCTTCGCGTGGCGCAGCGGCGTCAGATCGATCCCCGCCCCGTCGGCCGACAGGGATCCGGTGGACAGGTCGGTCATGAGGGTCACGCCGGCCGGAAGGGCCTTGTCGTCGATCACCGTCGCGGCGCCCGTCATGGTCTGCACGGCGTCGATGTTCGGCCCGACCGCGGGGAGATTCGCGGCCGCCTCCCACAGGGGGCCCTGGACGATGTCGTCGGCTGCCCGGATCTGGTCGGACACCTGTGCGGTCAGGGCGCGGACGGCGTCGGCGTCGCGGTCGCGGACGGCGGCGGCGATCCCGCCCGCGGCCTCTCTCGCTGCGGTCAGGTGGTCGCGCGCGGTGCGCGCCTCTCCCCAGAGAGTCCAGGCCGCGACACCCACGGCCCCCGCGGCGACGAGGAGCACGGTCGCCGAGCCGACGACGATCAGCCGTCGGCGGCGCCGCCGACGTCGTCGGTCGGCCCAGGTCGGGGCGGCGTGGCGACGGGTCGCGGGTTCGGAGGGGGAGGGGGCGGGAGCCGGCATCCGGGGAGCGTACGAGCGCCGCTCCGGGCGATCGCCGCCGCCGCGAGGCGGCGCGGGGCACCGCGCGGCAACCGCCTGCCCGGATTCACCCGCAGCGTGGTCCGCCCGCCGGTCAGCAGGTCACCTGGGGTGGTGAGAACGGGGCGGAACGGCGTCCGTGCGAGCCGGGTGAACGCGGAAGCTCCACCGGGTGAGGTGCACGGCGAAACGCGGGGCCGGGGACCGCATCAGAGCCGCGCCCGGGCGGGGAGGCCGGCCGCACCCGGGTATTCCTCTCGTGAGTCCAGGGATCCGCCGACGCGCGAGCGTCATCCCTGCACCGGAGTGAGGAACCCCGCGTGAGCAGTACGTCCCCCCACGTCGTCATGGTGACCAACGCCGTCGCCCCGGACAAGCTCGGCGGGCTCGAGCGATACGTCCGCGAGCTGTCGGCGGCACTCGTCCGGATCGGCACGACCGTCACCGTTGTCGCGAAGCGAACGGATGCCGCGCAGCCCCTGGTCGAGGACGGGGAAGACGGCGTCCGCATACGTCGCTACGTGCCGCCGTCCAAGTCCGACCCCCTCTTCGGCGTGCGCTACCCCCTCGCCGTGACGCGGGGAGTCGACCGCGCGATGCGCGCCGCGCTCGCCGACGCCGGTGCCCGGAGGGCCATCGTGCACGGGCATTTCCCCGTCCCGATGCTCGGTCTCACGACCCGGCGCGGGCCGTACGTGTACACGTGTCATGCGCCGGTCTACAAGGAGGTGCTGTCCGAGCGCCGCGGGTCGTACTTCCTCCCCGCTCCCGTGCAGAAGGCGGCCGTGGCGGGTCTTCGGGCCGCGGAGCGGCGCGTCATCCATCGCGCCCACACCCTCATCGCCTTGAGCGACTTCGTCCGGTCCGAGGTCGCGGAGCTGAGCCCGCTGGCCGCCGACCGCGTCGTCCGCATCCCCGGCGGTCTCGACACGGACTGGTTCTCCCCCGACGAAGCCGTCCGGGGCGGGTCGTCCAACGAAGTGGTCCTCTTCACGGCCCGGCGTCTGGTCGAGCGGACGGGTGTCGACCGTCTGGTCCGGGCGATGCCGCACGTGCTCGCGCGCGAGCCACGGGCCCGTCTCGTCGTGGCCGGCGCCGGACCGCTCCGCACAGAGCTCGAACGGGACATCGACCGCTGGGGACTGCGCGACCGCGTGCGGCTCCTCGGCCGCGTGTCGGAGGTCGAGCTGCGGGACTGGTACCGACGAGCCGACCTCGCGGTCACCCCGACCGCCGCACTGGAGGGCTTCGGACTGTCGACCGTCGAGGCCCTCGCCTGCGGGACGCCGGCCTTCGTGACCCCGGTGGGCGCGAATCCCGAGGTCGTGAGGGGGCTGTCGCCCCGCCTCATCGCCCGCGGGGCGGGGGCGGGTGAGATGGCCAGAGGCATCCTGGAGCTCCTGACCTCGGACGAGCTCCCCGCCATCCGCGCACGGGCGCGCGACTTCGTGCACCCGGCGCTCGGATGGTCGGCCGTCGTGGACGCGCACGCGGAGCTCTACGACCGGATGCCGGCGACCTCGTGAGCGACTCCGTCCGCGTCACGGTGCTCGTGCCGTCGATCAGCGCGTCCCGCCTCGAGCGGGCTCGCACCTGGCTGGCCGCGCTCACGGCGGAGGGGTTCGACGTTCGCGTCGTCGCCAACTCCGCGTCTGCCGCGGCCTGCGCCCCGCGGTTGTCCGCCACGGTCGTCGACACCGGGGCCAACCCCGGCTTCTCCCGCTCGATCGTCGCCGCGCTCGAAGGCGCGCCCGCGTGGGACTGGCTGATCCTCATGAACGACGACCTCGACCTGGCTCCCACGGCACCGGCCGCGATCCGCCGGGTCCTGGCCGACCACGACGAGGCCGACGCGGCGATCGTGCACCTCGACGACGAGCCGGCGCGGGCGCTGCCGACCGTCGGCGGCGTCTTCGCCTCCGTGTCGCTGCTCGACGCGCTGCGGCACCGTTTCGGACGGGCGGACCAGGCGGGGCGCGAGCGTCGCTCCGCCCGACGGGGCCGCGAGGGGGTGGCATCCACCTATCGCTCCTTCAGCGCGGTCGCGATCTCGCGCGCGTCCTGGCGACGCGTCGGTGGCCTCGATCGGCGGTTCGTGTTCTGCTACGAGGACGCGTTCTTCGTCCGCCGGCACCGGGCCCTGGGCGGTCGGGAGCCGGTCTGCGTGGACGTCGGGATCCGCCACGAGAAGTCCGCGAGCACGGGGCAGCACATCCGGACCGTCCTGCCCGCCATCGCGTTCTCCGCGTTCCGGTATCTCTGCGCCGTCGGGGTCGCGGAACGCCGAGCGTCGCGCGTGGTCGTCGCGGCCCTCCTCCTCCGCGTGCCGCTGGTCCCGTTCGCCTCCGCGCGGACCGGCGAGCATCTGCGCGGCATCGTCGCCGCGATCCGTTCCGTCTCCTCCCGCCGCGAGCCGGCGCTGCCCCGCTATGCCGACATCTGACGCCGCCCTCCCCGGACCCGCTGACGGTCGCGTCGCCTGGTGGGCCGTCGCCGACGGCTCCCTCGACGTGCGCGGATCCGACGCGTTCGACGGCGGCGCCGAGATCGTCGTCGTCCCGGTCGGAGCCGTCGAACCCGTGTCGCTCATCGGCCACGGCGCGGAGCTGTGGCGACGACTGATCGGGAGCGGCCCGTGGGAGCCGAGCGCCCTGGATGCCGCGGACGTCTCGCTCCTGGAGGAGATGCGCGTCGTGGGGCTGACCCATCTCGGCGGGCGGCCGCCGACCGTCGTGACGGACCTCTGCGTGCCGACGCTGTCGTCGCCGCTGCACGAGCTCGTCTACGGTGTGGTGGCCAACGTCGCCCGCGAGCGGGGGATCCGCTGCGTCTTCATCAAGGGGCCCACCCTGCACCTGCAGGGGCTGCGGGAGCGTGAGCATTCGGGCGACGTCGACGTGTGGTGCGAGCCGGACCGCTGGGACGACCTGGCCGAGGCCCTCGCCACGCGAGGGTGGCGGCGCGAGGCGGACCCGTGGCGCGGCACGAGCGTGAACCATTCGGCCACGATGACGCCCCTCCTCTGGGGGTGTGAGATCGACGTCCACCGGCGCATGCCGGGCGCAGTCCACGACGACGAGCGCGCCTTCGCCGCGCTCTGGCGCCACTCCTCGGAGGTCTCCTTCGCGGGGGTGCGCGTGCGCGTCCCGACTCCGCCGATGCACGCCGTCGTGTCGGCGCTGCACGGCGTCCGGCCGGAGATCGGCCGCCTCGGACGGGACGCCGCGGCGTCCGAGAACGCCGTCCGGCTCCTGTCCCGGCCGGGGACGCTGGCGTGCGCCAAGGACCTGGGCGCGGTCGTCGCTCTGCGGACCGAGCTGCTGGAGGTCGTGTCCCCGTCCGAGCTGCGGGGATACGACCAGGGCACCCCGCGCGACTGGGTCTGGCGGGGCCAGCCGGACCGTGTCCGCGCGTACTGGGTGGCCCTGCGCGAGCAGCGGCTGTGGCTGCGGCTCCGGCTGATGTTCCGGCTGCTGTGGCCGAACGCCGACGTCGCCGCGGAGTCCGCGCGTCGCGCGGGCGACCGCGCGGGCGGATCGGTGCGGGCGCGGCTGCGTCGTATCGTGCGCGGCGCACGCGGATGGCTGCGGACCTCCCTGCACCGGTAGCGCACGGGTCGCGCGGCTGCGGCCCGTGGCATCCCGCGCTTCTTCTCAGAGGTGGCACGGCGCGCAGAGGTCGAGCCGTGCGCGTCGTCCGCCGTGCGCGACGGGCCTCAACGGGCCCAGGACCGCCAGCGCGCCGCCGCCGGGTCGCCGTCGAGGGCCGGCGGTGCGAGCGGAGACGGGGATGCCGCTCGCCGACAGGCGTCGACGGCGAGGACGAGCAGCGGCACGAGGGAGACGGCGGAGGTCGGCCCGTACTTCAGGATCGGGAACGTCGTCTCGGTGAAGCTGATGACGAGGAAGCCGAGGACGAACGACATCGCCGCGATGCCGCGCGAGCGGCGGGTCTGGCGGGCCGCTCCCACGAACGCGAGCGTGACCACGACCGCCACCGCGGCGACGAGCACCACGCCGCCCTGGACGAGCAGCGTCAGAGCCTCGTTGTGCGCGTGACTCGCGGCGCTCGAGAGGTAGCGGCGCAGCTCGGCGTAGTGGTCGGTGTACCAGGTCGCCCCGAGGCCGAAGAGCTCGTTCTCGTGCCACCTCTCGATGTTGAACATCCAGATGCCGCCGCGGTACGTGTACGCCGACGGGTCCGTCTCGCCGAAGGGGATGCGGAACAGCGCGACCACGGCGACCGCGAAACCAGCCGTGCACAGGACCCGCCACGGCGCGCGGGGGAGGAGCCAGCCGACCACCACGACAGCGAGGACGACCACGGCCCCCGACAGCGCCGTCCGCGACGAGGTCAGCACGAGGGCCGCCCCGATCGCACCGACGATCGCGAACTGAATCACCCACCGTTTCACCAGGAAGGCGAAAGGCAGCGACATCGCCAGGAACATTCCGAGGATGTTCGAGTGGGAGAAGATGCCCGCCAGCAGCGGCGCTCCCGTGATCGACTTCTCCACCTGCGCGAGGCCGGCCGACATGAACACGTTCTGCGGAGCGACGACCGTCCCCACCAGCGACACCACGGCGACGAGGCCGCCGAGATACCCCAGCACGACGAGGTCGGACAGGCGGATGCCGGTGGCCACGACGAGGAGCCCGACCACCGCGGGAACGAGGATCGAGACGACCAGACCCCTCTCGAAGAGGAACTGCGACACCAGGAGGACCGCCGACGGCAGCGTCACCACGGTCACCGCGAGGAGGCTGACGCGGGTGAACAGCAGAGCGACGCCGGCGATGGCGAGGGCCAGGAGCGGTACGCCGATGCCGACCAGCGAGTACGTCAGGGCGACCGGCGGCGCTGCGACCACCGCCTCGCCCTCCGTATAGAACGCGCGGTTGGTGGTGAGGGCCTCGGCGATCGGCCCGGCGGTCGAGTACAGCCACAGCAGCGCCACGAGCAGCCGGCGAGGAACGGGGCCCGGATTCAACCCCCGCGGCGCTGCGGGGGCGGGGGAGGCGACCGGCGCGGCCGTCATTACTGTGTGCACGCCCGACACAGTACAAATCCTGGGGAGACCGCATGACCGCCGCCGTGGAGTCGCGCTCGAGGCGACGGGGCGCGATCGCCCTGCTCGTCGCCCAGTGGGGGCGCTATGCGCTGCAGGTCGGCGGGATCGTCCTGCTGGCGCGCCTCGTCGCGCCCGACGAGTTCGGGCTCGTCGCCCTCGGCGCCGCACTCGCCGGACTCGCCGCGGTGCTCGGCGACTTCGGTCTGAGTCTCGCCGCCCTCCGCGCGCCGACGCTCTCCCCGGCGCAGCGCGACAACCTCTTCTGGATCAACACCGTCGTCGGCCTGGTGGCCGCCGGGCTCGTCGTCGCGCTCGCCGCGCCCCTGGCAGCCCTCTACGGCGACGAGCGCCTCGTCGTCGTGATGGCGCTGCTCGCGCCGGCCTTCGCGCTGCGGGCGGCGAGCGTGCAGTTCCGCGTCGAGCTCAACCGGTCGCACCGGCTCGAACGCCTGGCGGTGTCGGAGTTCGCGGGTGACGCGCTCGGCCTGGTCGTCGCGGCCGCCCTCGCGCTCGCCGGGGCGGGGTACGTCGGCCTCGCGCTGCAGGGCACCGTCGCGGCGCTGCTCACCCTCGTCGTGGCCGGTGTGCTGAGCGGATGGCGGCCGGGCCGGCCGCGCCGCGACGCCGAGATGCGGGGGCTGCTCTCGTTCGGCGGGAACACCTTCGCCACGCACGTGCTGAACTACGCCTCGGCGAACGTCGGCACGATCGTGATCGGCCAGCAGTTCGGCAACGGAGTAGTCGGATTCTTCGGTCGGGCGAATCAGCTGGTGAATCTTCCGATCGACCAGCTGGCGACCCCCCTCACCCGCATCGTCGTCCCCCGGCTCGTCGACGCCGTGGACGCCGACGACCTGCTGTCCCGTCTCCGTCGTTTCCAGACCGTGCTCTGCTACCCCGTGCTCGCCTACCTCAGCGTCTTCGTCGCGACAGCCGAGCCGGCGATCGTCACGGTGCTCGGAAGCGCCTGGAGGGATGCCGCCCCGTACGTGCCGGTCCTCGCGATCGGCGCGCTCTTCCAGACCCTCGGGTACGTCGGCTACTGGGGCTTCGTCTCGCGCGACAGGTCCGGGATGCTGCTGATCTCCGAGGCCGCGGGCCGCATCGCGATGATCGTGCTCGCCGTCGCCCTCGTGCCTCTCGGCCCGCTCTGGGTGGCGGCGGCGCTGGCGGTGGGACACGTCCTCATCTGGCTCGTCGCCACCACCGTGTTCCTCCCGCGGGCGGGGTTGGACGGGTGGGCGCTCGCGGCTCCCGGCATCCGTCCCGTGGTCATCTTCGGCACGGCGGGCCTGGCCGGGTGGGGGGCGGCATCGGTCTGGGCGGGGGCCGCCGACGACCTCACCCGACTGGTGATCGGCGTCGGCGCCTGGGCGGCCGCCGCCCTCATGATGAGCGCAGTCTGCGGCCGGGGCGATCTCCGGACGCTTCGCGAGTTCGTCCTCCGACGGTGACCCGCCCGCCCCTTCCCCGCCTCGAAGAGACCCCATGCACATCGTCAGCGTCACCCGTTCTGTGCCCCACCCCGGCATCACCCACGCCGGCGGCGAGTACTACCTGCGCCACGTCACCGCCCTGCGGTCCCTCGGCCATCGCGTGACGATCGTCGCGCCCCGCACCGCCGACAACGAGCGCGCCGCGGCCCTCGCCCCCGACGGCGTGCTGCTGTACGGCGACGGGGACCTCTCCGCGCTGACCCGCGCCGAGCGCCTGCTCCTGCGGATCGTTCCCGCCGTGGTGACGGTTCGGGAGCGGCGGGCGATCCTGGGCGACCCGGCGGTCCGCGGTCAGGTCGCCCTCGCGGATGCCGTGGAGTACCAGTGGACGCAGGCCGCGACCCTCGCCCGGTGTCTCTCCCGCCGGGGATTCCGCACCGCGCGTCGCATCGTCGTGCTGCACGACGTCATGACGCAGCAGACGCGCCGACAGCTCGCGGACACCGCGGCATCCCTCGGCCTCCGCGCGCAGCGCCTCCTGAAGCACCTCGCGGTGCGTGCCGTCGAACGGCGGGCCGTCGCCGGCGCCGACGCCGTGGTGGTCTTCAGCGAGAAGGATGCCGCTCAGGCCCGCGTTCTCCGCCGGCGGGGGAGCGACGTGGTGACGGTGGTCCGCCCTCCGCTCGCCGCCGGGATCGAGGAGCGGCCCCCGCGGGCGGGGGCGGCATCCACGTTCCGCGTCCTCATGGTCGGGTGGTTCCGTCGCAGCGACAACGCCGACGCGGCCCTCTGGCTCGCGCGGGAGGTGTGGCCCTGCGTCGTCGCCCGTCTGCCCCACGCCCGGCTCGTCCTGGCGGGCGGCGACCCGACCGAGGAGGTGCGCGGCCTCGCCGCGCGGGACGAGACCGTCACGGTCACCGGCTACCTCGACAGCCTCGACGAGGAGTATCTCGCCGCGGATGCGGTCGCGATCCCGATGCGACAGGGGGCCGGCGTGAAGTTCAAGACGGTCGTCGCCATGCTCCAGGGGTGCCCCGTCGTCTCGACGGCCGTCGGACTCGAGGGCATCACGGACGACCCGGCCCTCGTCTGGCGGCAGGCGGAGACGCCGGAGGCCTTCGCCCGAGGGCTCATCGACGCGGCGCTCTCGCCCGACGACGCGACGGCCGTGGCCGACCGCGCGCGGGACTGGGCGCGGCGCGAGTTCTCGGACGAGGCGTTCCGCGACGCGCTGACCCGCCTGTTCGCGGAGGAGGTTCACCCGCCCGCCCCGGGGTGCCCCGTCGCGGAACCGTCGACGGAGGCGGTGTGAGAGTGAGCATCCCCGACCCGGCGACGACAGGACGACAGGTGAACCCGTATTCCCCCGAGAGCTTCGGTGTGGTCTCCCCCGTGAACGAGCCGGAGACGCTGCGGCGCTGCCTGGCGGCATCCCCCGACATCGCCGACGGCACGGTGCGCCTCCGGACGGTCCTGGACGCCCGTTCCGCGCCCACCGTCATCGCCGACGCCCTCACCGACATGGACGTGCCCTTCGTCGTCTACGCGCACCAGGACGTCTACCTGCCGACGGGGTTCTTCGACATCCTCGCCCGGCAGCTCGCCGAGCTCGAGGAGACCGATCCCGCCTGGGCGGTCGTCGGCGCCATCGGACGCGACGCGGCGCTGGAGGACAAGGGCGAGGTATGGAGCACCGACCGCGGGATGGTGGTGGGCCGTCCGATCGCCGGACCCGCGCCGATCGAGTGCCTCGACGAGTGCCTCCTCGTGCTGTCCCGCCGCGCGCTGCCGTTCGTGGACACCGCCCTGCCGCACTTCCACCTCTACGGCGTGGACATCGTCCAGAACGCCAAGCGCGCGGGGGCGACGTCGTACGCGCTGCCGATGCGCATCGTCCACCACGCGAAGCCGATCACGTCGCTGGGCGGCGGGTACGCCCTCGCCCACCGGTACATGCGGCGCAAGTGGCGCGCGCGTCTGCCCCTGACGACGCTCATCGCCCCGCTGGAGCGGGTGCCGTGGAAGCTGTGGAAGATGCGCCTGGGCGCCCGGGTGCGCAGTAACGTGCCGGCCCGGCACCCGTACGGTCAGGCGACCGATCCGGTCGCCATCGCGCGCGAGCTCGGATACGAGTGACACGGACGCCGGGTGCCCATCCGACGATGGGTGCCCGGCTGTCCGCTCCCGCTCGCCCGGGTCGTGTTCCGGATGCCGCCGACGTCAGCGGCGGGGCCAGAGATCGACGGTCGGCGCCCAGACCCTCCCGAGGGCCGCGCGCTGCGCGTCGACGGTGTTGCCGTCCAGGTAGTGGTCCCACGCGGCGACCGTGCGCGCGCGCCAGGCGTCGACGTCGTCCGTCCGGACGGCGCGGACCAGGTCGATCAGCCCGTCCTCGATCGTCAGCGGCGCCGGCAGGCAGGGGAGCGCGGCGATCCGCCGCGCCAGGATCGGGAGACCGGCGGCGTGGGCGTCCAGCAACGCGATCGGGAAGCCCTCCCACGCCGCCGTGTGCAGGTACACGTCCAGAGAGGCGAGGGCGGAGCCGACGTCCGGGCCGTCGAGCCAGCCCGTGATCTCGATCCCCGCGGCGGTGTCGTCGGGCGGGCCGCCGATCCAGGTGGCATCCACCGTCCCGATCTCCTGGCGCAGGCGATCCACGGTCGCGGCGAAGTACGCGGGATCCTTCTGCGGGGACCAGCGGCCCATCATGCCCACGCGCAGCGGCCCGGGGCGGCGGTCGCCCGGCGAGGGGAGCGGGACGAGGGAGGCGACGTTCGGGATCACCGTGACGGTTCCGACGCGGCTGCCGAGCGCCCGTGCGGTGGCCGCCTCGCCGGGGCCGCAGGCGGCGAGGACGTCGGTCCGGCCGGCGAGGAGGCGCTCGACGCGTCGATAGGCGAGGCGGGCGGGGCGCGAGATGTCCGTGCGGGCGAACCCGAAGCAGTGCGGGGTGTAGACCAGCCGCGGTCCGCTGCGCGAGCGGACGAGACGGGCGTACGCGCCGGGGAAGCTGGAGTGGGCGTGGACGACGTCGGCGTCGGTGCGCCGCAGCAGACGGTACAGCGCCGCCGCGGCGTGCGCGGGCGTGCGGACGTCCCAGTCGAGGAACGTGGCGGCGGCACCGTCGTCGGCGCGCCAGACGGCCGCGGGCGCCCCGTCGACGAAGGGGGACGTTACGACGTGCTCGACGTCCGGCGGCGAATGCGCGATGTACGTGCGCACCGCGACGGGGACGCCGCCCGTGATGCGGTCCACGACGTGGAGGACGCGACGCGGCCGGGGGGACGTCATGCCGATGCAGCTGCCGTGCGGCGCGCCAGGCGGCGGTCGTGCAGGGTGGTCCAGACGGCCGACGCGGCGTAGAGCAGGCACAGCGGGAGCGCGACGAGTCCCATGCTCAGGAGATCGGAGGCGGGCGTCACCGCGGCCGAGAAGATGATGATGACGACGAGCGCCGCGCGCCACCCGCGGACGATGCTCCGCGCGGACAGCACTCCGACGGCGTTGAGGGCGATGATCGCCAGCGGTGAGACGAACGAGATCCCGACGGCGACGACGAGCTTGAGCAGGAAGTCGTAGTACTGGGTCGCGCTGAGCAGGGTGGTCGATCCCTCGGGCGCGAAGCCGGCGAGCATGACGACGATGTGCGGCATGATCCACCACCCGAACGCCGCCCCCGAGACGAACAGCGGCACGGCGGTGCCCACGAAGAGGACACCGGCCCGGCGTTCGCGCGGAGTCAGGCCGGGGACGAGGAACGCCCACAGCTGGTAGAGCCAGACCGGGGTCGCCAGCACGATCCCGGCCGTGAGCGCGATCTTGAACCGCAGGTCGAAAGCCTCGCCGACCCGCGTGAAGTTCAGGGCGGCGTGGTCGCCGAGGTCGAGTTCCGACAGCGGCGCGGCCGCCGCCTGGATGATCACGTCCGAGAGGAGGAAGCCCACGATCCCCGTCACCAGCACGGCGATCGCGGAGATCATCGCGCGGGTGCGGAACTCGCGCAGGTGCTCGCGGAGCGACATCGCTCCGTCGCTCGGCCGGCCGGCCGAGCCCAGGAAGCGACGCCGCGGCGCGAGGGTCACGCCGGCGATGAGCTGCCCGACTCGGGACGGTGGCCGCTCTCCGCGGGAGCGGTCGGCGCCGGGGCAGCGGTCGCCGGGGCGGCAGCGGGTGCCGGGGTGACGGCCGCGGGGGCGGCGGTCGTGGCCGCGGCATCCTCCGCCTGCTCCTGCTTGGCGGTGCGCGACTCCTTCTTGATGATGCGCACGGACTCTCCGACGCTCTTGGCCAGCGCCGGCAGCTTGGCCGCGCCGAAGAGGAGGAGGACGAGAACGAGGATGAGGATGAGATGCCATCCCGAGAATGCGTTGCCGAACATGCCCACGGGAAACCTCCGGTCGGTGGGGTGCGAAGGGTCCATGGTCGAGGACTCGCTCCCGGTTTCGCCCGTATCCACTGGGAACATCGCCCGGCCGACCCCGGAAATTCACCCGCTCTCGGAACGTGACCGCTCGCCGGCCTCGTGTACGCCGGCGGCTTGACTGTCGCGATGCCGCAGTCCACGGCGAAGGGGGAGTACATGCCGATCCGCAGCGGACCCACCACGCGCATCCTCGTCGTGTGCACGGCGAACGTCATCCGTTCGCCGTTCGTCGCGGCCTTGTTGCGCACGCGCCTGCACCCGACGCCCGCGGGCCCGGTCGTCGTCACGAGCGCGGGCGTCTCCGCGCGGTTCGGAACCTCGGCCGAGGCGCAACTGCTCGACGTCGCACGCGTCTACGGCCTCGACCTCTCCGCGCATCGGGCGGAGCGTCTCGTCGAACCGGCCCTCGAGGGGCAGACAGTCATCCTCTGCGCGGAGCGGCGTCACCGCCGCGCGGTCCTGCGGATGCGTCCCGACCTCGTCTCGACGGTGTTCACGGTGCGGGAGTTCGGGCGCCTCCTCGAGGCCGTCCGCGGAGCCGGACTCTCGCCGACGGACTGGCACTCCCTCGTCGCGGCCGCCGCGTCGCTGCGGACGAAGGACCGACATGTTGCCGAGGGCGACGACGGCATCGTCGACCCGGTCTCGCGTCCGCCCTCGGTCTGGCAGGCGTTCGAGCGCCAGAGCGTGCAGGCGGTGTCCTCGATCCTGGCGTCCGGGAACGCGTTGCCGGGCCGGCTCGCGGACGGCGGTCCGGGCGGCGTCTCCGGAGGGACGGGCGCCGTCGTGAGCGGGCTCCGGCGAGCTCTGGCGGGGAGCGGAGCCGCGGGCGTCGACGCCCGGGGAACGGGACCGTCCCTGGTCGTGGCGAGCCGCGCCGAGCCGGGGGACGGCGCCACCGGGGCTCCGCCGCCGGTGACGCGGCGCGAATACCGTCGCACGATCACCGCGAACGGGAGGCGTCGCTGATGTTCGACATGGGATGGGACAAGCTGCTGCTGGTCGCGATGCTCGTGGGACTCGTGGCGGGTCCCGAGCGGCTCATGGGCTGGAGCCGCTCGGCGGTGCAGTTCCTCGGCCGCGCGCGGGAGGCCTATCGCGCCGGCAAGGCGCAGGTGGTGGGGGAGCTCGACCAGTTCGCGCCCGACTGGCGGTCGTACGACCCGCGCCGGATGGACCCTCGGCGCATCATCCGGGACGCACTCGAGGGCGGCGAGCCGGCACCGCCCGTCGCCGCGCAGCCGGCCGAAGCTTCGGCCGCACCGACGATCGGGGTCCGCTTGGACCCGCTCGGGGAGCGTCCGCCGGCCCGCGCGCGGACGGCGCAGCCGCCGGTCGCCGACGCGTCGACGGGGGAACAGGCCGAAAGGGGTGAACCGCCACGCGTGAGCGGGTGAGGGCCGAGGTGAAAACCGCCCCCAACGGCCTGGTCCGCGCCGGCGGAGGCGACGCCCCCGACCCCGGGAACGGACCGGCGGGGCGACCTCAGACGTCGCGGCGCGCGCCCTCCGACGGCGTGACCGTGAAGATGTTCGGACGGCGGAACCCGGCTGCCGCGAACGCGGTGAGGACGGCCTCGGTGGCCACCGGGACGAGTTCGCTGTCGAGAAGCGCGATGGCGGCGCCGCCGAACCCGCCGCCGGTCATCCGGGCGCCGAGCGCGCCGGACGACAGTGCCGTCTCGACGGCGAGGTCGAGCTCGGGCACCGAGATCTCGAAGTCGTCGCGCATCGACACGTGCGACGCCGTGAGGAGGTCTCCGATCGCCCGGGGCCCGTCCGCGTCGAGGGCGGCGACGGTGTCGAGCACGCGCTGATTCTCGGTGACGATGTGCCGGACGCGCCGGAACGTCACGTCGTCGAGGATCTCCGCCGCACGGGGCAGGTCGTCGACGCCGAGGTCGCGCAGCGCGGCGACGTCGAAGGCGGCGGCCCCCTTCTCGCACGACGCCCGGCGCTCGCGGTACCCGCCCGAGGAATGCGCGTGCTCGACGAGCGTGTCGATCACCAGGATCTGCAGCCCCGCCTCGGCGAAGCCGAGGGCGACGGGCCGGGTCGCGAGCGTGCGGCAGTCGAGGAATGTGGCCGCGTCGGCGACGCCGAGCATGGATGCCATCTGGTCCATGATCCCCGTCGGTGCCCCGACCGCGTCGTTCTCGGCGATGCGGCCGACGCGGGCGAGGGACACCTTGTCGAGTCCGGCGTCCCACAGGTCGTTCAGCGCCGACGCGACGGCGCCCTCGATCGCCGCGGAGGACGACAGCCCGGCGCCCACGGGGACCTCCGAGGCCACGGCGATGTCGAGGCCGCGAGGGGTGGCATCCGGAGCCTCGGCGCGCAGCGCCCACGCCACGCCGAGCGGATAGCCCGCCCAGTCCAGCCCGCCCGCGGCGATCCGCGCGTCGAGGTCGGCGAGCGACACGTCGACGCCGGTCGACGAGAAGGTCGACCGGACGCGGATCAGGTCGTCGTCGCGCAGGGACATCGCGGCGGCGGTCCGCTGCGCGATGGCGAAGGGGAGCACGAAGCCCTCGTTGTAGTCGGTGTGCTCTCCGATGAGGTTGGCCCGTCCGGGGGCGGACCACACCCCGGCCGGCGGGGCATCGGTCAGGCTGGCGAGCAGGGCGCGGGCGTCGTCGACGGCGGTCATGCCGTCACCTCCGGAACGGTGTCGAGGGCGGCGCGCAGGCGCTCGGCCTGCGACTCGGGGGTGACGTCGCCGATCCAGGCGCCCATGGCGGCCTCGGATCCGGCGAGGTACTTCAGCTTGTCGGCGGCGCGACGGGGCGACGTGATCTGCAGGCTGAGGCGGACGGTTTCGCGGGCGCGGTCCACCGGGGCCTGATGCCACGCGGCGATGTACGGGGTCGGGGTCTCGTACAGCGCGTCGATGCCGCGGAGCAGCCGCAGGTAGAAGGGCGCGAGCTCGTCGCGTTCGGCATCCGTCGTCTCCGCCAGGTCCGCAACGTGGCGGTGGGGGAGGACGTGGACCTCGATCGGCCACCGGGCGGCGAAGGGGACGAAGGCCGTCCAGTGCTCGCCGCGCAGCACGACGCGCTCCCCGGCGCTCTCGACCTCGAGGATGCGCGCGAACAGGTCGTCGGACGTGCGCGAGAGCGTGTCGAGCAGGCGGTGGGTGCGAGGGGTGACGTACGGGTAGGCGTAGATCTGGCCGTGGGGGTGGGGCAGTGTGACGCCGATCTCCTGGCCGCGGTTCTCGAACGGGAAGACCTGCCGGATGCCGGGGAGGGCCGAGAGCGCCGCGGTGCGATCGGCCCAGGCCTCGATGACGGTGCGGGCGCGGGTCCGGGTGAGGGAGCCGAACGACCCCTCGTGCGCCGGGCTGAAGCACACGACCTCGCAGCGTCCGACCGAGGTGCGGGTGCGGCCGAGGCCGAGGTGCTCGAGGTCGTCCGCGCTGCGCGGCGGGTCGTCGGCCGCGGGTGCGTCGGCGGTGGCGGCATCCAGGGCCGGTCCGAACGACGGCGATTTGTTCTCGAAGACGGCGACGTCGTAGAGCGAGGGGATCTCGGACGGGTTCGTCGGCGTCTGCGGCGACAGCGGATCGAGGTGCGCCGGCGGGAGGAAGGCGCGGTTCTGACGATTGGATGCCACGGTGATCCAGTCGCCGGTCAGCACGTCCTGCCGCATGGTCGCGGTCGCCGGGCGCGGGTCGAGGGTGCGGGCGTCGACGGCGCGCTCGGCGCCGAGCGCGGTGCCCGGGTCGTCGAAGTAGAGCAGCTCGCGGCCGTCGGCGAGGCGGGTCGAGCGCTTGACGACACCGTTGCCGAGGGTCACGGCGGGGGAGGTCTCCGTGTTCACGATAACACGCTACATCCCGCGCGTGCTATCGTCAACATGGAGGTGGTGGGATGCCGGTGTCGATGGCCGATGTGGCCCGGAGGGCGGGTGTCTCGGCGCAGACCGTCTCACGCGTGGCGAACGGCAGCCCCCGCGTCGACCCGGGTACGCGCCTCCGCGTGGAGAAGGCCATGGGCGACCTCGGCTACCGCATGCACCGCGCCGCTCGTGCGCTGCGCACCGGCCAGACCTCCACGATCGGCCTCGTCGTCTCGACGCTCGCCTCCGTCGGCAACTCGCGCATGCTGCAGGCGATCTCCGAAGCGGCCGCGGCCCGCGACTACGCCCTTGCCGTGGTGACCGTCGGGGAGAGAGGCATCCGCGACGCCTTCGCCCGCCTACGCTCGCAGGGAGTGGACGGGGCCGTCGTGCTCAACGAGGCGACCGAGCTCGCCCGCGACGTCGACCCGCCCGCCGACCTCCACCTCGTGGTCGTCGACTCGCCGGCCGACGCGCGGTACTCCATCGTGCAGACGGACCATGCCGGCGGAGCGCGGGCGGCCGTCGCGCATCTGCTGTCCCTCGGTCACGACACCGTGCACCACCTCGCCGGACCGGTGGGGTCCTTCGCCGCGGCCGAGCGCGAGCGCGGATGGCGGGCGGCGCTGGCGGACGCCGGGGCGGCGATGCCCGATCCCGTGCGCGGCGATTGGACGTCGGCATCCGGGTACGCCGCCGTCGACGACCTCGACCGGGCCACGGCGCTCTTCGTCGCGAACGACCAGATGGCGCTCGGCGTCCTGCGGGCCCTCACCGACGCGGGTCGACGCGTTCCCGAGGATGTCGCCGTCGTCGGCTTCGACGACATCGTGGATGCCGCTCAGTACCGACCGCCGCTCACGACGGTGCGCCAGGACTTCGACGAGCTGGGTGGCTGTGCCGTCGCCGCCCTCGTCGCGGCGATCGAGGGGGGTGCGCCCGTCGCCGAGTCGGTGCCGACGTCGCTCGTCGTGCGCGCGAGCAGCGGGAGCCGCTGACCACCCGCCGGCACACGCGTCTCTCGCGGCGGCATCCCTTCTTCGCACTCTCCGCGGCGGGATCTGTGATCCTGCGAGGGGCTCAGCCCTCGTGCCAGCCGCGGTCGAGGATGCGGAACCCGGCCTCGATCGTGGCCGCAGCGTCGTCGTGCTCGAACGCCAGGATCTGCAGCTGCAGGACCATCCGCGCGTAGACCCGGATCTCGGCGTCGGGTTCCGCGTGGCCGGTCGTCTCCGCGATGGCATCGGCGAGGGCGTCCTCGTGGCGGAGCCACATGCGGCCGGCGTACTCCCGCAGGGCGGGGGTCGAGTCGATGAGCTGCATGAAGAGGCGCCGGTGCTCGCCGTCCGGGTCGAAGGCGAGGCCGATGAGCTCGCGACGGTAGAGGTCGCGCAGCGCCTGCGACACCGTGGTCCCGGGTGCGCGATCGCGCACCGCGTCGACGAGCAGGTCGCGCTGGGCGTCGTCCTCGTCGAAGACCAGCGCCTCCTTCTGCGGGAAGTGGGCGAACACGGTGGTGGGGGAGACGTCGGCGGCATCCGCGACCTCCCGGATGCTCACCTCGTCGAACCCGCGCTCGAGGAAGAGCGCCGTCGCCGCGTCCGAGATCGCCTTCCGCGTCGCGGCCTTCTTGCGCTCCCGACGCCCGATCGTCTCGCTCATGTCGACCATCTTACTGGCGCGATGTCGAAACTGTCTTGACACCGAAACTGGTATGACTACAGTTACGGCATGACTTCGCAAACCATTCCTCCTCTCGCAGCAGGGAACGGACGCCGCGCGTGGATCATGCTCGTCGTCATCACGACGCTCACGACGGCGGGCATGACCGTCGTCCTCCCAGTGCTGCCCTTCGTCGTCCTCCGCTACGTCTCGAACCCCGCCGACCTGGCCGTGTGGGTCGGCATTCTCGAGACGGTGAACGCCCTGTGCGCCTTCCTGATGGCCCCCTTCCTCGGACGTCTCTCGGACCGCTTCGGCCGTCGGCCGGTCATCATCGTGGCGGGCTTCGGCGCGGCCGTCGGGTTCGTCCTCTTCGGGCTCGGCGGCGCCCTCTGGGTGCTGCTCCTCGGTCGTGTCGTGCAGGGCGTGACGGCCGGAGACCTGCCCGCGCTCTTCGCCTACCTCGCCGACATCACCCCGCCCGAGAAGCGTGCGCGACGGTTCGGCGTCCTGGGCGCGACCGCGGGCATCGGCACGATGGTCGGTCCCGCCCTCGGCGGGACGCTCGCCGCGATCGACCTCGACCTGCCGGTCTTCGTGACGGCGGCTCTGGCGGCGACGGTGGCGGTCCTGAGCATCTCCCTCCTCCCCGAGAGCCTTGCGCCGGAGAAGCGCATCGCGTCCCTGGACCTCCGGCAGGTGCACCCCTTCGCCGTCTTCCGCGGCGTGCTGCGCCGCCCCGAGCTGCGCGCGCTCATGCTCGGACTCGTGCTCGTCGGCCTGCCCTTCGGCTTCTTCGTCAACAACTTCAGCGTCCTGGGACTGGATGCCATCGGCGCCACCCCGACGGCCATCGGCCTGCTCACCGCGTGCGTCGGCGTGATCGACATCGTCATCCAGGGCGCGCTGCTCGGTCTTCTGCTGCCCCGGATCGGGGAGCGCGGGGTGGTGGTCGGCGGCATCGTCACGCAGGCCGTCGGTCTCGTCGCCCTGGCGGCGGTCGCCTCCGTTCTGGCGGAGCCGTGGCTCTTCGCCGTCGGGGCGTTGACGCTCGCCGCGGGTCAGGGGGCGGCCACCGCGACGATGGACGGGCTGCTGTCCACCGCCGTCGGAGACGACGAGCAGGGGTGGATTGCCGGGGCCGCGCAGTCGGTCAACGCCGCGGTCGGCGCCGTCGCCCCGCTGCTGGCGGGGCTGCTCTACGCCCACATCGCCCACGCGTCGCCGTACGTGCTGGGGGCGGTGCTCATGCTCGCCGCGGCCGTGGTCATCGGGCGGGCGCGCTTCGCGAGTCCGTCGCGGCTCGGAGCGTCGGCGGAATCGGATGACGGCCGCGGAGTCGGACGAGATGCTGAAGTGCGTCCGACTCTGCAGCCGTGATCCGATTCTGCGCACGGTGCGACCTGAAGTAAGACTCTTGTTATTTTAGTTTGGTCATTGCAAAGTTTATTAACGTCTCAGATAATCACGGTGTGACACCCGCCGAGGCCCGCTGCCTACTCGGCCATCGATCACCTCACCAGGGCCGGATTCCTCAGGGAGATCACGGGACGCAAACGCGATCGTGTCTGGGTCGCATCGGAACTGCTGGCCGAGCTCGATGACCTCGACCGGCGCATCCAGGTCGCGATGACGGCCTGACGTCTTCGCCTCGGCCGGTGCGGCGCGCTCGCCGCCGGCTACGGCGACCGCAACCGCGTCACGCGCCACCACGCGAGATCGCGAGCCCGCGGCGAAGCCGCCGTCAGGCCTCGTCGCTCCAGGGCATCGGCCGCTCGGGGTCGCGGGAGGCGTCGTCGGGCACGGGCGAGAGCGCCTCGCCGCCCGCGCGAATGCAGAGCCACCGCAGCTCGCTGTCGCCGCCCGGGGTCGCGCGCCAGGTGCGCCAGACGTTCTGTCCGACCCGCACGACGCTGCCGGGACCGACGTCGACCACGTCGTCGTCGAGACCCATCTGTCCGCGCCCCTCCAGAAAGACGTACAGTTCCTCGACCCGGGTGTGCGTGTGCCAATAGCCGGCCTCTTCGCCGGGCAGGAGGGCGTTCGCCGTCATCCCGATGAACTGCATGGTCAGCTCCTGATCGACGACGCGCCGCCCATCGCGGGAGCGTGCCGGGGCGAAACCCCCGAAATGGTCGCGCCAGTCGCCCAGTCCGCCGATCTCGGTAATCTCGTAGTCGCTCATCGGTTCCCGCTTTCGGTCGTCGGAGTCGACGGCTGCCACTCGTCGCTCTCCCGCCCCCACACGGAGGGAGGGATCGACCGGATCCCCGCAGCCATCGTCATGCCTCCATCCTGCTCCTCTCGAACGCGCCTGCGCAGGGGGAGCGACGAGGACAGGGGATGCCACGAGAACAGGCCGATCCACGCGGAATCGACCTGTTCTCGGCGTACACGCCTGTTCTCGCGACGGCCTACTCCTCGCGCTGCCCCAGCGCGGGCTCGGCCACGAACCGGGCCGTCAGCGATAGCGCCTGCTCCAACTCGAGCAGCACGAGCTCGTTCGCGCCGGCCTTCGTCGCCGGGGCGGGGACGTACAGCGTGCGCTGCGGCGCCTGCCGCCAGTACCGGCCGAGGAAGAAGCCGTTGACGAAGGCGAAGCCCTTGGTCCACGCGTCGGTGTCGAGGAACAGGTCGCTCGGGGCGTCGAGGTCGAACGAGCCGCGCAGGAGGGCGCGACCGGCCGCGCCGTCGCCGGTGCCCGCGGCGGCCGCGAGGTCGATCGGGGTGGCGGTCCACCCGGTGAGCGGGCGGCCGTCGAGCGTCGCCGCGCCGTGCAGCCCCTTGTGCTCGCCGAGGCGGTCCGCATAGTTGACGCGGCCCTGGTCCTCCACCAGCACGGTCAGCCGGGCGCCGGCCGGGATGGCCACTGCCCGTTCGTGCAGGGTGCGGGACAGCCGCCCGACGAAGGCGCCGTCGACATGGACCCACGCCATGTCGCGCACCTCGTCGAAAGCGAGCACCGCCCGGTCGCCGTCGAACGCGGGCAGGTCGACGTCGTAACGCACCAGCGCCCCGAGGTGACCCAGCTGCTCGAACGTCGCGGGGGCGTCGGCGGGGGCGGAGTCGTGGGCGGGCGGCATCCATTCGCCCTCGCCCGACAGGGCCACCTCGAACGCCGGGGCGTCGGGGCGGGAGGCGGGGGCCTCGTCCGGGACCGGCGCGTACTTCGCGATGACCTCGCGGAAGGCGTGGTACTTCGCGGTGGGGTGGCCGGACTCGTCCAGCGGGGCGTCGTAGTCGTAGGACGTGACGATCGGGTCGAAGCGTCCCTTGTCGTTCGCGCCGTTCGTCGTGCCGAAGTTCGTGCCGCCGTGCACCATGTAGATGTTGACGGAGGCACCGGCCGCGAGCAGGACGTCGAGGTCGTGGGCGGATGCCGCCGGGTCGGTCGTGTGGTGGATGCTGCCCCACCAGTCGAACCAGCCGTCCCAGAACTCCGAGCACATCAGGGGACCGGTGGGCTGGTGCTCGCGCAGGGTCGCCAGACGCTCCTCGGATCGCGAGCCGAAGGAGCCGGTGAGGTGCAGCTCGGGCAGGCTGCCGGCCTCGAGCATCCACGGCATCGGCTGATCGACGGTGGTCAGCGGCACGGTGATGCCCGCGTCCTTCGTCACGCGCACGAGCTCGCGGAGGTAGTCCTTGTCGGAGCCGTAGGCGCCGTACTCGTTCTCGATCTGGACGAGCACGACGTTGCCGCCGCGGTCGATCTGCCGGGGCGCGACGATCTCGTACACGCGGCGGAGGTACTCCGACACGGCGGCGAGGAACTGCGGCTCCGACCGGCGGATGCCGATGCCCGGCGTCGAGGTGAGCCAGACCGGCAGCCCGCCGTTGTGCCATTCCGCGCAGATGTACGGGCCGGGGCGCACGATCGCGTGCAGGCCCTCGTCGGCGATGAGGTCGAGGAAGCGTCCGAGGTCGTTCCACCCGGTGGCATCCCAGTCGCCCCGGACCGGCTCGTGGGCGTTCCAGGCGACGTAGGTCTCGATGGTGTTCAGGCCCATCGCCTTCGCCTTGCGGATGCGGTCGCGCCAGTGCTCGGGGTGGATGCGGAAGTAGTGCAGCGTGCCGGAGATGACCTGGTACGGCCGTCCGTCGAGCAGGAAGTCGGTGTCGCCGATGGTGAAGGTGGTCACGGTGTCTTTCGGGTCGGGGGTTCCGCGCGGGGGCGTTCAGCGCAGGCGGGCGCGCAGGCGCACCCAGGCGAGCGGGGGGAGGGGGAAGCGGAGGATGCCGTCGGCGCCGACCTCGACGGGGAGCGCGACGGGCGCGACGCGCTCCGCGCCGGCCGCGTTCGTCGTGTGCCGGTCGCCGCCGTCGGGGATGGTGAGGACGACGGCCTCGACGTCGGTCACGGCGCCCAGGTCGAGCTCGACGTCGGTGGCGGCGTCGAGCTCGCGGTGAGCGAGGAGGACGGTCATGGCGTCGCCGTCCACGGTCGCGACGGCGTCGACCGCGTCCACGGCGCCGTGCCGGGCCGTGTCGATCGTCGCTCCGTCGACCCGGGGGTGGACGACGCGGCCCGTCGCCGCCGCCGCGGTGAGGGCGAACGGGTGGAAGGTGGTCTGCCGCCAGGCGGCGCCGCCGCCCGGCTCCGTGCGGATGGGGGCGATGACGTTCACGAGCTGTGCCAGGTTCGCCATCGAGACCCGGTCGGACCGCCGGATGAGCGTGATGAGGAGGGACCCGACGACGACGGCGTCGGTGACGGTGTAGTCGTCCTCGATCAGGCGCGGCGCGACCGGCCAGTCACCGGTGAAGACCCGGGGCTTGTCGACCTCGTTCCAGCGGGTCTGGTTCCAGACGTTCCACTCGTCGACGCTGATGCCGATCGCACGGCCGTCCGGGCCGGTCGCCCCGACCTCGTCGATGATGTCGGCGACCTCGCCGATGTACCGGTCGAGGGCGACGCCGCTGGCGAGGAAGCTCGCGGCATCCGCGGGGTCCTCCTCGTAGTAGGCGTGCACGGAGATGTGGTCGACGAGGCCCGCGGTGTGCCGGAGCACGGTGCGCTCCCACTCTCCGAAGGTCGGCATCTCGTGATTCGAGCTGCCCGCGGCCACCAGCTCGACCGACGGGTCGAGGAAGCGCATCATGCGCGCCGACTCGGCGGCGAGACGGCCGTACTCGTCGGCGGTCTTGTGGCCGATCTGCCACGGACCGTCCATCTCGTTGCCGAGGCACCACAACCGGATCCCGAACGGCTCCTCGCGGCCGTTCGCGCGGCGGCGGTCGCTCAGCGCGGTGCCGGAGGGGTGGTTGGCGTACTCGAGCAGGTCGGCGGCCTCGGCCACGCCGCGCGTGCCGAGGTTGACCGCCTCCATGACCTCGAGGCCCGCGGCATCCGCCCAGTCGGCGAACTCGTGCAGGCCCACCTCGTTGGTCTCGGTGCTGTGCCAGGCGGCATCCAGGCGCACCGGACGCTCCGCGCGGGGCCCGACGCCGTCCTCCCAGCGGTAGCCGGAGACGAAGTTCCCGCCGGGGTAGCGCACGACGGTCGCCCCGAGCTCGCGGACGAGCTCCTGCACGTCGGCCCGGAAGCCCGCGCCGTCCGCCGTCGCGTGATCCGGCGAATGGATGCCGTCGTAGACGCAGCGGCCCATGTGCTCGACGAACGTGCCGAACAGGCGACGGGGGACCACGGCGCCGAGGGCGGTGCGATCGACCGAGATGCGGGTGGGGGAGGTCATTCGTCTCTCCTGGGAGGGATGGGGCGCGCGCGCCTCGGGATGGCGGCGCGGATGGAGCGGGGGCGGGCCGCTCGCGAACGATGCGACCCGCCCCCGTGTCCGGACTTACTTGTTGACGCTGAAGCCCTGGTCGTTGCCGTACTGGACCAGCTGCTCCTGCCACGCCTCGAGACCGGCGTTCATGTCGCTGCCGTTCGCGTAGGCCTGACCCACGGTGTCGCTGTAGATGCTGTTGGCGTAGACCTGGAACGGCAGGTAGTTCCAGCCCTCGCGCACCTGGCTGGACGCCTCGGTGAGCACCTGGTTGATCTTCTGGCCGCCGAAGTACTCGTTCTCGGCGTCGACGAAGGCGGGGTCGCTCAGCTGCGCGGTGGTGGAGGGGAAGCCGCCGGACTCGGCGAAGATCTGCAGGCTCTCCTCGTCGTTGTTCAGCCACTTGAGGAAGCCGGCGGCCAGCGCCGGGTTCTGGCTCTGCTTGGTCACGGCCTGACCGCCGCCGCCGTTCTCCGCCGTCACCGGCTCGCCGTCGTACGTCGGGATGGGCGCGACGGCCCACTTGCCGGCGCCGTCGGCGACGGAGCTCTCGAGCACGCCCGGCATCCAGGCGCCGATCACGAGCGAGGCGATCGAACCGTCACCGAGGCCCTTGAACCACTCGTCCGACCAGCTGGGGGTGTCCGACAGCAGACCGCCCTCGATGAGGCGGTTCCAGTTGTCGGCGAACTTCTGCGAGCCCTCGTCCTGCAGGTCGATCGTGACGTCGGTGCCCGAGGCCTGGAAGGGCTGGCCGCCCGCCTGCCAGATCATGCTGGTGGTGAAGCCGGAGTCGCCGGTGTCGGCGGTGATGTACTTGGTGGGGTCGGCTGCGTGGAGCTTCTCGGCCGCGGCGACGTACTCGTCCCACGTGGTGGGCACGGCGATGCCGTACTGGTCGAAGACCTCCTTGTTGTAGAACAGGGCCATCGGGCCCGAGTCCTGGGGGAGGCCGTAGATCGCGCCGTCGAAGTCGACCGCGCCCCAGGTGCCGGGGCTGTAGTCGTCCTCGAGCTCGCCGAAGCCGTAGGGGGCGAGGTCGAGCAGCGAGTCCGAGAGGGCGAACTGGGGGAACGCGTAGTACTCGATCTGCACGACGTCGGGAGCGCCCGATCCCGCCTTGATGGCGTTCTGCAGCTTGGTGTACTCCTCGGTGTTCGTGCCGGCGTTGACCAGGTTCACGTTCACGTTGGGGTAGGCCTTCTCGAACGCGGCGACCTGCGCCTCGGCGGAGGGCGTCCACGACCAGTACGTGATCTCGCCGCCCTGCTCGAGAGCCGCCTCGATGTCCTCCGCGCTGCCGCCGTTGCCGCCTCCGGCGTTGCCGGAGGAGCAGGCGACGAGCGAGCCGGCCGCGAGCGCGGTGGCGGCGACGGCGAACGCGGCCCGCCGGACGGCGGTGCCCTTGCGCATGAATGTCATCGGGATTCCTTCACTTCGTTGTTTTGGAGTCCGGAGCAGGGCGCTCCGGTGCTGGTGGGGTGTGCGTCAGCGGCGACCGGCGCTTCGGGGCGCGGTCACTGCTTGACGCTTCCGGCGCTCAGACCCGACTGCCAGAAGCGCTGGAGTACGAGGAATGCGGCGACGATGGGGATGATCGACAGGAGGGCTCCCGTGATCACGAGGTTGTAGATCGGCTGGGCGCCGACGCCCGTGGCCTGGGCGTTCCACTGGTTGAGACCGACCGTCAGGGGGTACCAGGCCGGGTCGCTCAGCATGATGAGCGGCAGGAAGTAGTTGTTCCACGTGGCCACGACGGCGAACAGCAGGACGGTGACGATGCCGGGCATGAGCAGCCGGATCGAGATGGTGAAGAAGGTGCGGAACTCGCCCGCCCCGTCCATGCGCGCGGCCTCGAGGAGCTCGGTGGGGATCGCGTCGGTCGCGTAGACCCAGATCAGGTAGAGGCCGAACGGGCTGATGAGGGAGGGGATGATGATCGCCCACGGGGTGTTCGTGAGGCCCAGCTGGCTGAAGAGCAGGAACGTGGGCACGGCGAGGGCGGTGCCGGGCACGGCGATCGCGCCCAGCACGACGGCGAAGACGGCCTTGCGTCCCTTGAAGTTGTACTTGGCCAGGCCGTAGCCGGCGAGGGTGGCCAGCAGCGTCGCCCCGCCCGCGCCGACGACGACGTAGAGCAGCGTGTTGCCGAGCCAGCGGACGAAGATCCCGTCGCGGTAGGTCAGCGTCTGGACGATGTTGTCGCCGAGCGCGAAGCTGTCGCCGAACCACAGCCCGAACGACGAGAACAGGTCGGGCTGCGTCTTCGTGGCGTTGATCACGAGCCAGAACAGCGGGACCAGCGTGTAGAGCAGGTACAGGCCCATCACGATGCTGAGGACGAGCGACTTGCGTCCCTGCGAGGGGGAGGTGCGGGCGAACGAGGGCCGGCCTCCGGTGCGGGGGGAGCGGCGACCGGTGGTGACGGCGACGGTGTCGGTGCGGGGTGCGGTCGCGGTGGTCATCGCGCCTCCTGACGTGAGCCGCGCAGCTGCACGACGTAGGCGATGACGGCGGTGATGACGCCCATGATGATCGCGATGGTCGCCGCGTAGTTGTACTGCTGTCCGGCGAAGGAGAGGTTGTAGGCGTACATGTTCGGCGTGAAGAACGTCGAGATCGTGTTCGGCGCGAGGGGCTTCAGGATGTTCGGCTCGTTGAACAGCTGGAAGCTGCCGATGATCGAGAAGATCGTGGCGATGACGATGGCGCCGCGCACCGCGGGGATCTTGATCGAGAAGATCGTGCGCCACGCGCCCGCACCGTCGATGGATGCCGCCTCGTAGAGGTCGCTCGGGATGGTCTTCAGCGACGAGTAGAAGATGAGCATGTTGTAGCCCACGAACTGCCACGTGACGATGTTGCCGATCGAGACCAGCATCCATTCGGGGACGAAGGGCTGGACGACGTCGGACCCGAGGAGGCTGTTCAGGTTGCCGGCGAGGCCGAACTGGTCGCCGTAGATGTAGCCCCACATGAGGACCGCGACGACCGCGGGCACCGCATAGGGCAGGAAGATCACCATGCGGTAGAAGCCGGCGGCGTGCAGGCGTGCGCTGTCGATCGCCAGGGCGGCGGCGAGGGCCAGGACGAGCATGATCGGGACCTGCACGACGAGGAAGATCCCGACGCGGCCGAAGCCCTCCCAGAACTTCGGGTCCGCGGAGGCGGTGAGGTAGTTGTCGAAGCCGACGAAGGCGTTGCCGCCGATGAGCTGGTCGCGGAACAGGCTCAGGTAGAGCGAGTAGGCGAGCGGCGCGAGGAACACGAGGGCGAAGACGATCGCGAATGGAGCGACGAAGAGCCAGCCCCGCTCCTCGATGCGCCGGCGCCGTCGGCGCGGTGGGGTGCGCAGGGCGGGAGGGGGTGCCGCGGTGGTCGTCATCGTCCAGTGCCTCTTCAGTGATGCGCATTCCGTCCGGGTCGACGGAATGTTGACGTAAACATAACCCGGGGCCGCTACCATGTCAACGTCAACATCCCTGGAGGTAGACGTGAGCGAGACGACGACGGTGTCGACCGCGGTGTCGACGCGCGGCAGACGCCGCGACGCGTCCATGGCCGACGTGGCCGCGGCCGCCGGCGTGTCCGGACAGACGGTGTCGCGCGTCGCCAACGGTCGCACGAACGTCGACCCCGAGACCCGGCAGCGCGTGCTCGACGCCATGGAGACGCTCGGCTACCGGCCCAACAGCGCGGCCCGCGCGCTGCGCTCCGGGCGGTTCCGCAGCATCGGCGTCATCATGTTCTCGCTCGGCTCGTACGGCAACACGCGCACCCTCGACGCGCTGGCCTCGGTCGCCGCGGCATCCGGGTACTCCATCACCCTCATCACGGTCCGCTCGGCGACGCAGTCCGACGTGTCGGGCGCCTTCTCGCGGCTGCGCGAGCACGCGGTGGACGGCATCGCGATCCTCATCGAGACCCACCGCCTGGGCGAGAACGAGCTGTCGCTGCCGACGGGGCTGCCCGTGGTGGTCGTCGACTCCAGCGCCGACTACCCGTACGCGGTCGTCGACAACGACCAGGCCCAGGGCGCGCGCCTGGCCACCGAGCATCTGCTCGACCTCGGTCACGAGACGGTCTGGCACCTGTCCGGCCCGCCGGAGTCCTTCGCCGCCGAGCGTCGGCGCGACGCCTGGCGCGCGGCGCTGGAGGAACGCGGATGCCGTGTGCCCGAGGTGCAGATCGGCGACTGGACCGCGGAGTCCGGGCACCGCATCGGCACCGCGCTCGCCGCGGACCCGGCGGTGACGGCCGTCTTCGCAGCGAACGATCAGATGGCGCTCGGGGTGATCCGGGCCCTGCACGAGGCGGGTCGGGCCGTGCCCGGCGACGTGAGCGTCGTCGGCTTCGACGACATGCCGGAGGCATCCAACTTCTGGCCGCCGCTGACCACCGTGCGGCAGCGCTTCGAACGCGTGGGCGAGGAGGCGATGAGCGCCCTCATCGCCGACATCGAGGGCGGCGGAGGAGCGCACGAGCGCACCCTCGTGCCGACGTCGCTCGTGGTCCGGGCGAGCTCCGGGCCGCGCTGACCCCTCTTGTGCGCGCTCACATCCGCCGCGTAGGCTGTGCTCGACGTCGCATGTTGACGTCAACATCCCCCTGAGGCCGCATCGGAGCGGCCGGATCGGAATGACGATGAAGTCAGCTCGACTGTTGGCCATGACCTGTGCGGTGGCGCTCACCGCCGGTGCCGTCACGGCCGCGACCTTCGTGTCGCCCCCGGAAAGCAGCGCGGCGGCCACGCCGCCCGTGCGCATCGCCCCCAACCCCGCGACGGCGTCGGAGCCGTTCGAGGGATGGGGGACGAGCCTCGTCTGGTTCGCCAACGCGACCGGCGGCTATCCCGCCGACGTGCGGCAGCAGCTGTTCGACGCGGTGTTCGGCGAGGAGGGTCTCAACCTCAACATCGCCCGCTACAACATCGGCGGCGGCAACGCCACCGACGTCCCGCCCTACCTGCGTCCCGGCGGCGCGGTGCCGGGATTCTGGAACCCCGAGCTGCCCGCCACGGACGCCCAGGGCGCCATCACGTCGACCTACGCGGACCGCGAGCGGTACAAGTCGGCGTGGAACCCGGACGACCCGACCCATTACGACTTCACGGCGGACGAGGCGCAGCGCTGGTGGATCGACGCGCTGAAGGACAAGGTCACCCACTGGGAGGCCTTCAGCAACTCGCCGCCCTACTTCCTCACCCAGAGCGGCTTCGTCTCGGGCGGGATCAACAACGCCACGAGCGAGCAGCTGGCCACCGCCGACATGGAGAAGTTCGCGGGGTACCTGACCACCGTCGTCGACGAGCTCGAGAAGGAGCACGGCATCTCGTTCGACACGATCGATCCGTTCAACGAGCCCAACACGAACTACTGGTCGACGAACATCCCCGCCGGCCAGACCTGGCCCACGAGCGCGAGCCGCCAGGAGGGCGCGCACATCGGGCCGCAGCGGCAGGACGAGATGATCAAGGTGCTCGCCGCCCGCCTGGCCGACCCCGACACGCAGACCGACGCGGTCATCTCCGCGATGGACGAGACGAACCCCGGCCTCTTCGCGACGAATTGGAACACCTGGTCGCCCGAGGCGAAGAACGCCGTCGAGCAGCTCAACGTCCACACCTACGGCACGAGCGGCCGACCGGTGGTGCGCGACATCGCCAAGGCCGCGGACAAGCCGCTCTGGATGAGCGAGGTCGAGGGCAACTGGACCCCCGGGACGGGCTTCAACCCCGTCGACATCGGCAACGGGCTCGGCATGGCCGAGCACATCGTCGACGACCTGCGCGAGCTCGAGCCCGACGCGTGGGTGTTCTGGCAGCCCGTCGAGGACCTCTACAACATGGAGAAGGTCGAGAAGCTCAACTGGGGCAGCGTCTTCATCGACTTCGACTGCAACGCCGACGGGAACTCGGAGCGGCGGCTGCGCGACGGCGACGCCGACCCGAGCTGCAAGGTGCTCACGAACGAGAAGTTCAACACGGTCCGCAACTTCACCCACTACATCGAGCCGGGGGACCGCCTGGTCGCCAGCTCCGATGACCAGTCGACCGCGGCCATCGACGCCGACGGCACCGGCGCGACCGTCGTGCACGTGAACAGCGAGACGGCCGAGCACACCGTCGAGATCGACCTCAACGACTTCGGGACCGTGGCGCCCGGGGCCACCGTCACCCCCATCGTGACCACGCAGTCCACCCTCGCCGACCCGACCGCCAACGCTCTGCGGCAGGGGACGGCCGTGACCGTGAACCCGGCCACGAAGACGGCGCTGCTCACCGTGCCGGCCCGCTCCGTGACGACCTTCGTCATCGACGGGGTGTCCGGCGTGGCCGACCGCGCGGCCGCGTTCCGCGACGGCCAGGCGGTGCAGCTCACCGGCGTGCAGAGCGGACTCGTCCTGGACGGCGGCTCCTCGCTCGCCATCCGTCCGGCCGCCACCACCGCCGCCGCGGCCGCGACGCAGACGTGGACCGTGCGCACCCTCAGCGGCGCGGGCACCAACCGTCACCGTTTCACCCTCGAGAACGCGGCGGGGCAGTACCTCGCCGTGACGAACGGGGGCACGACCCTCGTCGACTCCGACCCGGCGGCCGCCGCGGCCGATCGGAACCTGCAGTGGATGGCATCCACCACCGACGGCGCGGCCTTCTCGCTCCTGAGCGTCGGAGCGGAGCGGGTGCTGGACGTCAACGGCGCGAGCACGCAGCCCGACGCCCGCGTGGGGCTCTGGACCTCGAACGGCGGCGGCAACCAGTCGTGGCGCCTGTCGGGCACCGCCGTCCTCGGCGTCGAGCCGGTCACCGTGAGCACGCCGGTCGGGAAGGCGCCCAGCCTGCCCGCCGAGGTCACCGCGCGCTACGCCGGGGCGACCCTCCGCTCGGTCCCCGTCACCTGGCAGCTGGACGGCAAGGACTGGTCGAAGGCGGGCACCGTCACCGTCCGCGGAACCGGCACGGACGTCTTCGGCGCGACCGTCGAGGCGATCGCGACCGTCGAGATCGGCGCCTACACCGCGGCACGCCCCCTCTCGATGACCGTCGCGACGGGAACCTCCCTCGCGGCGGTGAAGGCGGCCGCCCCCGGCTCGGTGCAGGCCGAGGTGCGCGCCGACGGCGCCGGCTTCTGGACCGACGTGGTCTGGGCCTGGGGCGACGTGACCGACGCCGCATTCGCGAAGACGGGCACCGTCGTCGTGAACGGCACCGCGACCGGGCCGAGCGGCGAGAAGCTCCCGGCCCGGCTGACCGTCATCGTCACCGCGGCCGTCGAGCGCAACGTCGCTCCGCAGTCCCGTCCGTCCGCGACCTTCACGGAGAGCGGCTACCCGGTCGAGCGCACCATCAACGGCCAGACCGGTGACAAGGGCTGGTCGAACTGGCGCTCCAACGGCTCGAACGCCCAGGACACGCTGACGTACGCCCTGGCCGGCACCGAGACGCTGCAGCGCGTCTCCGTGCAGTTCTACCGCGACGGTCGTGCGAGCTGGGCCGACACCCTGCGCGTCGACCACCGCACGGCGGGCGGCACCTGGGTCCAGGGCGCGCTGCAGACGGTCCCGACGCCCGCGACGGGCGCGCCCAAGGTGGAGGTGGCGCTGAACGGCGCGACCGCCGACGAGGTGCGCGTCGTGCTGAACGCGAAGTCCGGGTCGTACATGGTCGTGTCCGAGGTCGAGATCCTCGCCTCGGCGCCGTCGCCGGCCGGCATCGCCGACCTCGCGCGGCTGACGGTCGGCCCGTCGGCGGTGGAGGGCTTCGACCCGGCGCGCACCGACTACGCCGTCACCTCGGGGGGCGACGTCTGGCCCGTCCTGAACGCGCAGGCGGTGGACCAGGATGCCGTCGTCCGGATCGTCCAGCCCGCTGATGCGGGCGGTGTCGGCACGGTGCGGGTGACCGCGCCCGACGGCACGGAGCGCACGTACACGGTGACCGTGACCCGCGCCCCCGCGGCCACGGTGACCGGCACGGCCGCGACCCGCTGCGTCGCGGGCAAGGCGGTCGTCGTGACGACGGTGCAGAACACCGGCACGACCCGTGCCGACGTGAAGGTCGAGACCCGGTACGGCGTCAAGAGCCTCGGCGCGCTGGAGCCCGGCGCTCGCGTCTCCTCGTCGTTCACCACCCGGCAGGCGTCCGTCCCCGCGGGGACCGCGACGATCACCGCGACCGTCGGCGGCACGCCGTCGACGACCACGGTCGCGGTGCCGGCGGCGACCTGCCGCTGACGGAAGGACGGGAGGGGCGGCGACGTGGTCGCCGCCCCTCCCGGCATGTCCGGTGGCGGGTGCAGGACGCCGTGGCATCCCTCCGCTGCTCTTGCCCGGAGCGGTGTCGGCGGGCTTTGGACGCCGTGGCATCCCTCGTCAAGGGTTCCGGAACGGGAGGGGCGATATCGCAGGATGGGACCCTGACCCCTCTTCGACCCCAGGAGAACCATGCACGTCAACGCCTACGCGGCGTCGTCCGCGACCTCCCCCCTCGAGCCCACGACCATCGAGCGCCGCGACGTCGGCCCGAAGGACGTCCTCATCGACATCGCCTACGCCGGCATCTGCCACTCCGACATCCACACCATCCGCGGCGAGTGGGGCGAGGTGCCCTACCCCCTGACCGTCGGCCACGAGATCGTCGGCACGGTCGCCGAGGTCGGCTCCGACGTGACGAAGCACACGGTCGGCGACCGCGTCGGCGTCGGCTGCATGGTCAACTCGTGCCGCGAGTGCGAGAACTGCCAGGCCGGCGAGGAGCAGTACTGCCTGAAGGGCAACATCGGCACCTACGGCGCGAAGGACGTCGACGGCACGATCACCCAGGGCGGTTACAGCGAGAAGATCGTCGTCGACGAGGACTTCGTGCTGCGCGTGCCCGAGTCGATCCCCTACGAGAAGGCCGCGCCGCTGCTGTGCGCCGGCATCACGACCTACTCGCCCCTGCACCACTGGAACGCGGGTCCCGGCAAGAAGGTCGCGATCGTCGGCCTCGGCGGTCTCGGTCACATGGCCGTCAAGATCGCCCACGCCATGGGCGCCGAGGTCACGGTGCTCTCGCAGACGCTCAGCAAGAAGGACGACGGCCTGAAGATGGGCGCCGACCACTACTACGCGACCAAGGACGAGGAGACCTTCACGACGCTGAAGAACACCTTCGACCTCATCGTCAACACCGTGAGCGCGCCGCTGGACCTCAAGCAGTACCTGGGTCTGCTCGCCCGCAACGGCATCATGGTGAACGTCGGCGCCCCGCCGGAGCCGCTGCCCATCGAGGTGTTCACCCTCTTCGCGAACCGCCGCTCGTTCGCGGGCTCGGGCATCGGCGGCATCCAGGAGACCCAGGAGATGCTGGACTTCTGCGCCGAGCACGGCATCGCCCCGGAGACCGAGCTCATCTCGGCCGACCAGATCAACGAGGCGTACGAGCGCGTGTTGAAGAGCGACGTCCGCTACCGCTTCGTCATCGACACGGCCACGCTCGCGTCCTGACATCGGGATGCCACGGCCCCGACGTTCTGCGGAGCGTCGGGGCCGTGGCGTTCCCGTTTCGATCCGGGTAAACGCTCTCGCGCGGGGGAAACGCCGTGACGCGGCGTTTCCGGCGCGAGGAAGCGTTTGGTGGCGGGACGCCAGCCGTCGACGTCGCCGGAAACGCGGCAGCGGCGCCGCCCCGGAGGGCGACGCCGCTGCGGGCGGAGAGGTCAGGCCTGGCCGAGAGCGGCGGAGACGACCGCGCGGGCCTCCTCCTGCACCGCCCGCAGGTGCTCCTCGCCGCGGAGGGACTCGCCGTACAGCTTGTAGACGTCCTCCGTGCCGGAGGGCCGCGCGGCGAACCACGCCGACTCGGTCTGCACCTTCAGCCCGCCGATCGCCGCGCCGTTGCCGGGGGCGTGCGAGAGCTTGGCGGTGATCGGCTCGCCGGCCAGCTCGGTCGCGGTCACGGCGTCCGGGGACAGCTTCGACAGCGCGGACTTCTGCGCCGGCGTCGCCGGGGCGTCCACGCGCTGGTAGGCCGACGACCCGAACTCGGCCTCGAGCTCGGCGTAGCGCTGCGAAGGCGTCGTGCCGGTGACCGCGAGGATCTCGGCCGCCAGCAGGCAGAGGAGGATGCCGTCCTTGTCGGTCGTCCAGACGGTGCCGTCCAGGCGCAGGAACGACGCTCCCGCCGACTCCTCCCCGCCGAAGGCGACGGAGCCGTCGAGCAGACCCGGCACGAACCACTTGAAGCCCACCGGGACCTCGAGCAGCGTCTTGCCGAGCGACGCGGCGACGCGGTCGATGATCATCGACGACACCAGCGTCTTGCCGACGGCGGCGTCCGCGGGCCAGCCCGGGCGGTGCGAGAACAGGTAGTCGATCGCGACGGCGAGGTAGTGGTTGGGGTTCATCAGCCCCGCGTCGGGCGTCACGATGCCGTGGCGGTCGGCGTCGGCGTCGTTGCCCGTGAGGATGTCGTACTCGTCGCGGCGCGCGACGAGCGAGGCCATCGCCGACGGCGAGGAGGGATCCATGCGGATCTTCTCGTCCCAGTCCAGCGTCATGAACTTCCAGGTCGGGTCGACGTCCGGGTTCACGACGGTGAGGTCCAGGCCGTACACCTCGGCGATGAGGGCCCAGTACTCCACCGACGCCCCGCCCATCGGGTCGGCGCCGATCCGGACGCCCGCGTTCCTGATGGCATCCACGTCGATGATGGATGCCAGATCGCGCACATACGCGTCGCGGAAGTCGTACTTTCCGAGCCCCTCGAGGTCGATGTCGGCGTGCGGGGTGCGCTGGACGCCGTCCAGTCCCGCCGTGATGAGCTCGTTCGCCCGGTCGGCGATCCAGCCGGTCGCGTCGGTGTCGGCGGGGCCCCCGTGCGGGGGGTTGTACTTGAAGCCGCCGTCGCGCGGCGGGTTGTGCGACGGGGTGACGACGATGCCGTCGGCCCGGCCGGGGTCGTCGACCGCGAGCCCGCGGTTGTAGGTGAGGATCGCGTGGCTGAGGGCCGGGGTGGGGACCCACGCGTCGCGGGAGTCCACGCGGACGTCCACGCCGTTGGCGACGAGCACCTCGATCGCGCTGCGCTCGGCGGGAAGCGACAGCCCGTGGGTGTCGCGGCCGAGGAACAGCGGCCCGGTGATGCCCTGCGCGGCGCGGTAGTCCACGATCGCCTGGGTCGTGGCGAGGATGTGGTCCTCGTTGAAACTGGTGCTCAGCGACGAGCCGCGATGACCGCTCGTGCCGAAGGCGACGCGCTGCTCGGGCACGGCGGCATCCGGCTTGCGGTCGTAGTAGGCGGCGATCAGGTCGTCGATGTCGATGAGATCGGATGCCTCGGCGGGCTGTCCTGCGCGACTGCTCATGCGTACAGTCTGCCCGTTCGCGCCCGTGCGCGAGGAGAAAAGCCGTCATGCGGTATCGACCGGACGGATTCGGTCGGCGCATGTGTTGTCGAGGCTCCTCGTTACCGCTAACGTCGAAGATGAGACCGCTGTCCGTCGACGGATCGCAGAAGTGCATCGGTGCCCGTCTCACGGTCCGGCTGACGCCGGCCGATGCTCCTCCGCCCCGGCTCGACGGCAGCGGACCGCGCGTCTCGGCACGCCCTCCCCGCCCCGGCTCCCCGGCGGGCGACGGAGGTATCGGCCCCGCATCCGAGAGAAAGGTCTCGCCGATGAGATCACTGGCCCCCCGTCCCCCTGGAGCCGTCCGCTCCCGCCGCGCGCCGAAGGCGGTGGCCGCGTCGCTGACCGGCGTGCTCGTCGCCTCGACGCTCAGCCTCATCGCCCCGGCCGCACACGCCGCCGAGGTGCCGGCCCCCACCGCCCACTACGACATGTCGCACTCCGGTGCAGCCCTGCTCGACGTCTCCGGGAACGGCCGCAACGCGGCGCTCACCGGCTTCACCGACGCGTCGTTCGCCGACGCGGCCGGCGACGCCGTGCTGCGGTTCAAGGCCGACGGTTACGCCGCCCTCCCCAAGGGCCTCATCACGGGCACCGACAACGACTTCACCGTCGAGTACACCGTCGCGTCGCAGACCTCCGCGAACCACTTCGGGTGGGTCATCGGCGACGGTGTCGGACCGTGGAACACGACGCAGCTCGGCAACCACATCTTCCTCAGCCCGCGCTCCGCCCAGGGCGGCTACAGCGACCAGGTGCTGGCGGCCATCCGCGTCAAGAACGGCAGCAGCAACGGCGAGACGCGCATGCCCGCGGGCGGCGGCCTCAACCCCGGCTTCACCACCCTGACCATGGTCGGCTCCGGCCAGACCCTGACGCTCTACCGCGACGGCAGCGTCATCTCGACCCTGACGCACAGCAACGCGCTGAGCTCGATCATCCCGTCGGGCAACGTGCTCGGCTACCTCGGCCGGTCGCTCTACCAGGGCGACGCCCTGCTGCGCGCCGACGTCAGCGACGTGAAGGTCTGGGACACCGCCCTCTCCGCCGAGCAGGTCGGCTCCAGCATGCCCACCGCCGCGCAGAAGTCCTCCACGACCGCCGCTCTTCTGCGCGGCGACGTCCTCGCCACGATGCTGCGCGCCAACACCTCGCTCGACAGCGTCTCGAGCAACCTGAACCTCGCCCCCTCGGTGAACGGCGTCGCCCTGACGTGGTCGTCCTCGAACCCCGCGGTGGTCTCGACCACGGGCGTGGTGTCGCGGAGCATCACGACGAACACCCCGGTCACCCTCACCGCGACGAGCTCGCTCGGGACGCTCACCTTCGACGTCACGGTCATCGCGCCGAACGTGGCCGCCGACCTGGATGCCATCGCCCTGGCATCCCGGACCACCGAGAACCTGCCGCTGGCCACCACCGGTGCCGTCAACGGCGCCGCCATCACGTGGACGTCGTCGAACTCGGCCCTCGTCAGCGGGACGAAGGCGGACTACGTCGCCCCGGCTGTCGGCGTGGCCGACCCCTTCCGCGGCGGCGGCCTGGTGTCGCGTCCCGCCTACGGGGCCGGTGACGCGAAGGTCACGCTGACGGCCACCGCCACGCTGAACGGGCAGACCGCGCAGAAGTCGTTCGACGTCACGGTCGCCGAGAAGGGACGCTGGGCTCCGGATGCCGGCTACGCGGCGGCCTACTTCAAGTCCGACGGCGACGAGAAGATCTACCAGGCGGCGACGTCGGGCAACGACTTCTTCACGTTCTCCCCGGTCAACGGCGGCCAGCCCGTCATCACGTCGACCACCGACACGAAGGGCCTGCGCGACCCGTACATCCTCCGGTCGAAGGACGGCGACAAGTACTACATGGTCGCCACCGACCTCTGCATCAGCTGCGGAACGGGCTGGGGTCCGGCGCAGTCGAACGGCTCGCTCAAGATCGAGGTGTGGGAGTCCACCGACCTCGTGACGTGGGACCGGACCAACGGCGCCAACGAGGGCATCACGATCAACCAGCCGGAGGCCGGCATGACGTGGGCTCCCGAGGCGTACTGGGACGACGCGCTGCAGTCGTACGTCGTGCACTTCTCGTCGCGCCTGTACAAGGACGCGGCGCACACGAACACCGACAACCTTCACGCGCGGGTCTTCACGGTGCTCACGCGCGACTTCAAGACCTTCACCTACCCGCCCACCGAGTGGCAGAACACCGGCTTCGCGCGCATCGACTCCACGGTGCAGAAGATCGGCGACTACTACTACCGCTTCACCAAGAACGAGGAGGGCGGCGCCGCCGACGGCCTCGAGGCGGGCAAGGACATCTTCCTCGAGCGGTCCAAGGTGCTCACCGCGCCGACGACGCGCTCGGACTGGAACGCCGACCCCGAGAAGACGTGGCAGCTGACGGACACGTACATGACCCGCCTCGAGACCAACGAGGTCGGCGAGGGTCCGCAGATCATCAAGCTGAACGCCGGCGACCCCAACAACAACGCGGCGAACGACGGCTACGCCTTCCTGGTGGACAACTTCAGCGCCGGCGGCTACCGCGCGTTCGTGACCACGGGGCAGGCGATCGCCAGCAGCTCGCAGAGCGACCGGCTGTCGCGCCGGGCGGACTGGAACGTCCGGCCCATCGGGGGTCTGCCGGCCAGCCCGCGGCACGGCTCGTTCGTGAGCGTCGATCAGGGCGTGCTGACCGCGATGCGGACCTGGTCGTCGGTCGCCGCCGTGTCGTCGACCACGGCACTGACCGCCCAGGGGCGGACCGCGACGGCGACCGTGACGGCCGCCGACCGCGGCGACGTCGCGGGGACCGTGACCTTCTCGGGTGACGGCTGGACCCAGACGGTCGCGCTGAGCCAGCGCTCCGCCTCGGTCGAGGTGCCCGCGACGGTGCGCTCGGTCACGGCCCGGTACAACGGGTACACCGACAACCGGGTCACCGCCTCGAGCTCGGAGGCGCGGTCGTTCGGCCTCGACGTGTCCGCGGTCGTGGCGAACCGCTGCGTGGCGGGCAAGGTGAGCCAGGTGGTGACCGTGACCAACGCCGCCGACGTCGCCGCGGACGTCACCCTCACCGGGGCGTACGGCAGCAAGAAGATCACCGTCGCGGCCGGCAAGACCGCCTCGACCACCTTCGCGAGCCGCGCGGCGTCGGTCCCGGCCGGGACGATGACGGTGGGCACGGCGGTGGCCGGCACCTCGTCCGACGCGTCGTCGTTCACGGTCGCGGTCCCGGCGGCGAGCTGTCGCTGATCGTTCCGACGACGGAGGGGCCCGCGCGATGCGCGGGCCCCTCTGCCGTCGCGGGGCGGCGTGTGCCGGAGGCGGTGACTTGCCGCGAATGTACAGCGGGGCGGGGGTGAGGTGTGCATTTGCGGCAAGTCAGCGCTGGGGGAGGGCGAGGGGGAGCGCGAGGGAAGGGCGGGGGCGGGGCGTGCGGAACAGCGAGAGGGCGGCGCTAGGCTGAGCCGGTGCCGCCCGAAGCCGAGTCCGCGCCCATCCGTCGTACGTACAGCTACCTCGGCCCCGCGGGGACCTTCACCGAGGCCGCACTGGCCCAGGTGCCCGAGGCGCGGGATCAGGTGTGGCATCCGGTCCGCAACGTCGGCGAGGCGCTCGCCGACGTGACCTCTGGACGGTCGGACGCGGCCATGATCGCCATCGAGAACTCCGTCGACGGAGGCGTGTCGACGACGCAGGACGCCCTGGCGACCGTGCCGGGTCTGCGCATCGTCGGCGAGTACCTCGTGCCGGTGAACTTCGTGCTGGTCGGTCGTCCCGGCGCGCGCATCGAGGACGTCTCGCTGATCTCCGCTCACCCCGTGGCCTACGGGCAGTGCCTCGGCTGGCTGCGCGACCACGTCCCCGCCCACGCGCACCTGCCGGCGAGCAGCAACGTCGCCAGCGCGCTGGGCGTGCTCGACTCGTCGAGCGGGGCGGATGCCGCCATCGCGGCGCCCGGGATCGTGACGCACCACGAGCTGGAGGTGCTGGCCGAGAACATCGGCGACAACCCGAACGCGGTCACGCGCTTCGTCCTCGTGAGCCGGACCGTGGCACCGGCGCCGCCGACCGGGGCCGACAAGACCTCGCTCATCGTCGAGCTGCCCGAGGACCATCCGGGTGCCCTGCTGGAACTGCTCGAGCAGTTCGCGACCCGCGGTATCAACCTGAGTCTCCTGGCATCCCGTCCCATCGGCGACGCGCTCGGCCGCTACCGCTTCGTCATCGACGCGGACGGGCACGTGCAGGACGAGCGGATGGCGGACGCCCTGATGGGCCTGCGGCGGTTCAGCCCGAAGGTCATCTTCCTCGGCTCGTACGCGCGCGCCGACCGGGCGATCAACCGCTATCCGCAGCGCTACTCCGACGACGTGTTCGTCGAGGCGCGCGACTGGCTGCGCGGCCTGCTGAGCGGCGAGCCCGAGGCCTGAGCGGGCTCCGTCCGCGAGACCCGGCCGGGCCGGGCGTCCCGCGCTCAGGTCATGCGCCCCGCGTTCAGGCCGCGACGGGCGCGGTCTGCGCGAGGAGCTCCAGCGTCTGCGCGCGCCCGTCCGCCGAGTCGGGGGCTTCACCGGCGTAGGCGCCCGCGACGGGCGACACCATGATCTCGTCGACGGCGTGCTGCGCGGCAAAGGCGGCGAGCTCCGCCGAGACCTGCGAGCCCGTGCCGACGAACCACTTCTGACGCGTCGACGCCATGAGGGACTGCGCCATCGCGTCGAACGGGTCGGCCTGCGCCTCCTCCACGGTCTCGAGGGGGACAAGCGGACGGTTCGTCCGCAGGCGCGCCATCATGCGCAGCTGCGGCAGAGCGCGCTCCTCCGCCTCCTCGGCGGTCGGAGCGGCGACGACGTTCGCGGTCACGAAGGTGCGCGGACCGTCGCCCGACTCGTTGGGGCGGAACTGGTCCCGGTAGAGCCGGAGCGCGTGCTCGAGGCCCTCGCCGGCGAAGTGGTTGGCGAAGACGTAGGGCAGGCCGAAGCTCGCCGCGAGCTGCGCCGAGTAGTCGCTCGAGCCCAGCAGCCACACCTGAGGGACACCGGATGCCGCCGGGGTGGCCTTCACCTGGTACTCGCTGCCGGAGGTGAAGCGCACCGTGGCCCCGTCGGGGGAGGTGAGCGCCATGATGTCGGTCACGTGGTCCGGGAACCGCGACACGTCACTGGTCGTGCCGGAACGGTTCAGCAGCTGCGTGATGACCGGGTCGCTCCCGGGGGCGCGACCGATGCCGAGGTCGATGCGGCCGGGGGCGATCGCCTCCAGGGCGGCGAACTGCTCCGCGATGATGAGGGGGGAGTGGTTGGGCAGCATCACGCCGCCGGAGCCGACGCGGATCCGCGACGTGCGGGCGGCGGCCGCCGCGATGAGCACGGGCGGAGCGGTGGAGGCCACCGCGGGCATGTTGTGGTGCTCGGCGAACCAGTAGCGGCGGTACCCGAGCCGGTCCGCACGCTGCACGAGGTCGAGCGCGGCGGTCACGGCCTGGGCGCTGGTCTGTCCGCTGCGCACCGGGACGAGGTCGAGAACGGAGAGGGAGGGGATCGCGTCGTTCACCCTGAGGGCAACCCGTCCCCCCGGGGGGATATTCCGCCGGGGGGCTCGGGGCAACCCCCCTCGTCTCCCGCGCAGCTCGCCCTACGTTCAGGCCATGGGTGAGCAGACGATGATCCGCACGCAGGTCGCCGTGAACGACGCCGCGTTCTATCTGGCGCAGGGGCAGTCCCACGAGGAGCTCATGAGGAAGATCGAGGAGGCCGTGAAGGCGGGCGGACGGTTCGTCACCTTCACCGTCGTCGGCAACCGGGAGGTGAGCGTCCTCTTCACGGTGTCGACGTCCGTCGCGCTGTCCGTCGAGACGGTGCAGTACGACGTCCGCGACAACGGTGAGCTCGCGGAGCCGTTCGGCGGCTTCTTCGACGCGTGAGCCGCGGCATCCAGGTCTCAGGGTTCTTTCAGGTTGAATCCGTGACGAACGCGCTCCTCGCCGCGTCTCCTTAGTGACATCGCGGGGCACACCGTCCCGGAGACAACGGAAGGAAGCGCAATGGCTGAGAACACCACCGCCACGACCCCCACCACCACGTCGACCGACGGCGGCAAGACCGTCATCGTCGACGGCGTCGTCGCCAAGGTCGCGGGCATCGCCGCGGCCTCGGTCCCCGGCGTCCACGCCCTCGGTGGCGGTGCGGCCCGCGTGATCGGCAACATCCGTCAGGCCGTCGGCGCGAAGGACCACGCGCAGGGCGTGAGCGTCGAGGTGGGCGAGACCGAGGTCGCCGCCGACATCTCGATCCAGGTCGACTACCCCGAGCGTCTGCAGGACGTCGCCAGCGACGTGCGCTCCGCCGTCAGCCAGGCCATCACCGACCTCGTCGGCATGAAGGTCGCCGAGATCAACGTCACCGTCGTCGACGTCTACATCCCGGGCGATGACGATGACGAGGACGAGGACGCCGACAAGCGCGTCAACTGACCTCCGCAGAAAGGGCGCCGCTTCGCAGCGGCGCCCTTTCTCGTGTCCGGATGCCGCGGGTTCAGCCGGCCAGGACCTGCGCTCGGAAGTATTCGTCGGCGAGGCGCCGCACGGCCCCGGGCTCGCGCACCGGGGCGGCCTCCTCGAAGGCCGACGCGGCCTCCAGCTGCGCCGTGACGAAGCGGTCGAGCACGGCGGGCGGGCTGCCCGCGCCGAGCTCCCGTGTTCGCGCCTTGAGCGCGATGAGGTCGCGGGCCGCTCCGGCGACGGCCTCCTCGACCTCCGCCTCCACCAGGAGGGTCGGCAGGTCCATCGGCGGAAGGACAGCCTGCGGGTGCACCTCGAGCCACCGCAGCGCCGTCGCGGGCCGCAAGGCGTAGAAGAACTTCTTCAGCGTCGTCGCACCGGCCCGCTGCTGCCGGCCCACGTGGAGGTAGTGGCGCCCGACCGCGGTGCGGTCCACCGTCGCCTCCGCGAGGGCGAGCAGACCGTCGCGGAAGGCGGCGTCGCCGGTGTAGACGATGGGGGAGCGCAGCCACTCGATGGCCGTCGCATTGCCGCGGACGATCAACCCCACGGTCTTGCGCAGGTCCCATCCGTTGACGTCGAACGTCTCGTCGAGCGGCGTCTCGATCACGTCGCGCTCTGGCCAGAGCGACAGGTACTGCTCCGCTCGGCGGACGAAGACGAAGCGGCAGTCGTAGTCGCTGTCCGGTGAGGGGAAACCCCACGCCCTGCTGCCGCTCTCGATCGCCCAGGGGATGCGCACACCGTGCTCTACCGCGACCGCGGCGAGACGCCGATCGATTTCGGAGACCACCGCGGGATCGAGGGAGGGCGGGACGGCGCGCATCGCTCGACGATACCGTCGTCCATCCCGGATGCCGCGGGCTCAGTCGCCGTGACGGACGTGCGCGTAGGCGTCGAGGGCGCGCCGGCGCGTCTCCTTCAGGTCGACCATCGGCTGCGGCGGGTCGTCGCTGAGATACTCCGGGGCCCACTCGCGGACGTAGGCGTCGTGCTTGTCGAACTTCTCACGCTGGGTGTCCGGGTTGAACACGCGGAAGTACGGAGCGGCATCCGCCCCGGACCCCGCCACCCACTGCCAGTTGAACGGGTTGCTCGCGGCATCCGCGTCCACCAGGCAGTCCCAGAACCACTGCTCGCCATGCCGCCAGTCGATCAGCAGGTTCTTGATGAGGAAGGATGCCGTGACCATGCGCACGCGGTTGTGCATGACGCCGGTCTTCCACAGCTGACGCATCCCGGCGTCGACCACGGCCACGCCCGTCTCGCCCCGCTGCCACGTCTCGAGGTGCGCACGGTTCAGCGGGGGCCAGGGGAAGGCGTCGAAGTTGCGCCTCCAGTTCACCGTCGCGATGTCGGGGGAGTGGTACGTCACGTGCCAGGCGAACTCCCGCCAGACGAGCTCGGAGAGGAAGCCGCTCGCACTCTTCGCATGCTCGCCCGAGCCCTTGTGCTCCAGCGTGTCGTGCCACACCTGGTACGGGCTGAGCTCGCCCCAGCGCAGACGCGGCGACAGGTTCGACGTCGAGCCCCCGGCGAACTCGTCGCGGTACTTCGCGTAGTCGCCGAGGTCCTCGTCGAGGAACTCCTCGAGCCGGGCCTTCGCGGCGGGCTCGCCCGGCTCCCACGTCTCGCGCAGGCCGCCCGCCCAGTCGGGCTTCGTCGGCAGCAGGTCCCAGGCGGTCAGGTCGTCGCCGTCGACACCCCCGTCGAAGCCGGGGACCTTGCGCGCCTCGGGCAGCGGCGGACGCGGCGCGGGGAGCTTCTGCACCGCGCGCGAGAACGGGCTGTAGACGCCGTACGGCTTGTCGGACTGCGTGCGGACCGTCCACGGCTCGTAGAGGAGGTTCGCGGCGAACGAGGCCACCGTCACCCCGTCGTCCCGGAGCCCTTCCTTGATGCCGGCGTCGATCTCGCGCTCGACCCCGCCGTACCGTCGGTTCCAGAACACCGCTCCCGCACCGACGTCCTTCACGACCGCGGGCAGGACCTCGGACGCCCGCCCCCGCCGCAGCACGAGGGAGGAGCCACGCTCCTCCAGGCGACCGGCGAGGGATGCCAAGGAGTGGTGCAGCCACCAGCGCGCAGCCCCGCCGATCTCGCGCACGCCGTCCGAATCCTCGTCCAGGACGTAGAGGCCGATGATCGGCTCGTCCCGGTCGAGGGCCGCGCGGAGCGCCGGGTTGTCCGTCAGGCGGAGGTCGTCGCGGAACCACACGATCGAGGGCGTTGCCATCCCTCGACGCTATCCACCGCGGCATCCGTCCCTTCGGGGTTGACACCGCCGCGGCCGACCCCGGGCGGGGGGAGAGCACACGTTCCGCGCGAGATCACACAGCGCAGGCGCGTGCGAGCGTGTGCTCTCGCAGCGAACGTGTGATCTCGGCGAGCGAAGGGGCAGGCGGGGCGGCCGTCAGAGCGAGGAGGTGTCGTGGCCCTTCGGGAGCGCGACCGACAGCCCGCCGGAGATGATGCGGGTGTAGATGCGCGTCGCCTCGCCGAACTCGTCGCCGTCGAGCTCGATCGGCTGGGCCGGGGACGTCGCGAGCTCGATGCCGTCGCCGCGCAGGTAGCGGACCGAGGTGTCGCGACGGCGCTCGAGCACGCGTCGGCCGGCGCGGAAGCGACGCAGGACGGAGTTGTCCCACACGATGCTCCGCCAGACGCCCAGCCAGCCCAGCATGCCGCTCGGCTGGATCACGGCCACGTCGAGGCGGCCGTCGGCCACGGACGCGTCGGGGATCAGCGCCACGCCGCCCTGCAGCGCGCCGCAGTTCGCGAAGAGCACGCTCTGCACCTTCGCCGAGTGCAGGCGGTGGCCGTTGAGCTGGTACATCACGCGGAACGGCTTCGCCGAGACCAGCGACCGGGCCGCACCGTCGACGTAGGCGACCCAGCCCACCTGCTTCTTCAGGTCGGACCGCGTGTTCTGGATCATCGCGGCATCCAGGCCGATGCCGGCCATGACCGAGAAGCCGTGCTCCTCGACCTCGCCGTCCGCGCGGCGGATCCGGGCCAGCCCTGTGTCGATCGGGAGGATGTCGCCGTCGAACGTGGCGCGGATCATCGCGTCCGTGTCCGTCAGCGGGAGGTTGAGGTTGCGGGCGAGAAGGTTCCCCGTGCCGCTCGGCACGATCGTGAGGGGCACGCCCGACGAGGTCAGCGCCTCGGCCACCGCCCGCACCGTGCCGTCGCCGCCGGCCGCGAGGACGGCATCCACCTCCTCCTCCAAGGCGGCGCGCGCCGCGTCGTCGCCGAGGTCGTCGACGGTCGTCTCGTAGAAGAGGGGCTCGGCCCAGCCCGCCGCAGCGGCCAGCTCGGCCACACGTGCGCGCAGCTGCTCGGGCTCGACCTTGGTGGGGTTGTAGATGAGGGCGGCGCGCTTCTTCTCGGTGGGCTCCGCGTCCATCGGGGCCTCGTCGCCGTCGGACGAGACGCGCTTGGCCTCACCGGAGCTCTCGTCCGAGGTGTCGGGCTCGACGTCCTCCGGCTGGTGGATGACGTCGTCGGGCTCGGCCGCCTGCTTCGGATCCGGCGCCCCCTCGGAGGCGTCGTCACCGGCGCCGTCGCGCAGGGAGGATGCCTCGAAGTCCTCGCCCGACCCCTCCGCCGCGGCGGCGTCGTGGTGCGCCCCCGGGGAAGCGGGGGCGGTCGAAGCGTCTTCGTCGGGGGATGCCGCGTCGTCGCGCGAGTCGTCAGAACCGGCCATGGCTCCACCATAGGGCGGGCGCGCGGCGGGGCACGGGCGGTGTTGCGGGGGTTGACGCCACCCCTGCGGGGTCCCCACGGGCGGGCGGCGCGCCCGGACGGCGCGCCCGGACGCGGCGGGGAGTGCGTCCGCACCCGCCCCTAGGATGGACGCGTGATCGACCTGACTCTGCTGCGTGAAGATCCCGAGCTCGTGAAGCGCTCCCAGATCGCCCGTGGCGAGTCGTCCGAGTCGGTCGACGCCGCGATCGCCGCCGACCGCGACCGCCGCGCGGCCATCACCGCCTTCGAGGAGCTGCGGGCGGCGCAGAACGCCCACGGCAAGCGGGTCGCGCAGGCTCCGAAGGACGAGAAGGCTGCTCTCGTCGCCGAGGCCAAGCAGCTCAGCGAGCAGGTCAAGAACGCCCAGCACGCCGTCGCCGAGGCCGAGGCCGCGGCGGACGCCGCCCTCGCGAAGATCGAGAACATCGTCCTCGAGGGCGTCCCGGCCGGCGGTGAGGAGGCCTTCATCACGCTGCGCACGCACGGCGAGATCCCCGCTTTCGACTTCGAGCCGCTCGACCACCTCGCGCTCGGCGAGAAGCTGGGCGCGATCGACATGGAGCGCGGCACGAAGGTGTCGGGCAGCCGCTTCTACTTCCTCACCGGCATCGGCGCGCGCCTCGAGCTGGCGCTGATGACCCTCGCGCTCGACCGTGCCCTGCAGGCCGGATTCACCCCCATGATCCCCCCGACCCTCGTGCGTCCCGAGGTCATGCGCGGCACCGGCTTCCTCGGCCAGCACGCCGACGAGGTGTACCACCTCGACAAGGAGGACCTGTACCTCGTCGGGACGAGCGAGGTTCCCCTCGCCGGCTACCACATGGGCGAGATCCTCGACCTCGAGCGCGGCGCCAAGCGCTACGCCGGCTGGTCCACCTGCTACCGCAGCGAGGCCGGCTCATACGGCAAGGACACCCGCGGCATCATCCGCGTGCACCAGTTCAACAAGCTGGAGATGTTCGTCTACGCCGACCCGGCCGACGCCGAGGCCGAGCACGACCGTCTCGTCGAGATGCAGGAGCGGATGCTGCAGGACCTCGGCCTGTCGTACCGCGTCATCGACGTGGCGGCCGGCGACCTGGGCTCCAGCGCCGCGCGCAAGTTCGACATCGAGGCGTGGGTCCCGACGCAGGACGCGTACCGGGAGCTGACGAGCACCTCGAACTGCACCACGTACCAGGCACGTCGCCTCGACGTCCGCCACCGTCCGGACGGCGGCAAGACGCAGCCCGTCGCGACGTTGAACGGCACCCTCGCCACGACGCGCTGGATCGTCGCGCTCCTCGAGACGCACCAGCGGGCCGACGGGTCGGTGACGGTCCCGGAGGTGCTGCGGCCGTACTTGGGCGGGCTCGAGGTCATGGAGCCGGTCGCGTGACCCGCGAGGCCGCCCTGCCCGAGACGGGCGACGTCGACGTCGCCCCGAAGCAAGAGGCGGCCGACGTCGTCGAGGATCTCGCCGACGCCTCCGTCGGGCGCATGCTCATCGCGCTCGACATCGACGGCACCGTGCTCCTCGAGGACGACACGCTGAGCCCCGGCATCGTCGAGGCCGTCGCGCACGCGCAGGACGCCGGCCACGAGGTGATGCTCGCCACCGGTCGCAGCTGGGACAGCACCCACCCGATCATGTCCCGCCTCGGCATCCGTCCCGAGTACGCCGTGTGCTCGAACGGCGCCATCGTCATGCGACGTGTCGGAGACGGGGATGCCGCGGGCTACGAGCGCGCGCACGTGGAGACGTTCGACCCGACCGAGGTCCTCACGCTGCTGGGCGAGCACCTGGGGGACGCGCACTTCCTCGTGGAGCTCCCCGACGGCAAGCGGCTCTTCACCGAGTACCTCGACGACTGGAACCTGCACGACGCCGACCAGGTGAGCTTCGCGGAGCTGTCCGCGCAGCCGGTCTGCCGTGTGGTCGTCGTCGCGCCGGAGCAGACCGACCAGGACTTCCTCCAGCTCGTCGAGCGGATTGGCCTCAGCCAGGTCTCATACGCGATCGGGTGGACGGCCTGGCTCGACATCGCCCCGCAGGGCGTCGACAAGTCGACCGCGCTCGAGCGGGTCCGCGCGTGGCTGGACGTCGCACCGGACCGCGTGCTGGTCATGGGCGACGGGCGCAACGACATCGAGATGATGCAGTGGGCCGTCCGCAACGGCGGCCGCGCGATCGCCATGCACCAGGGCCCGCCGGAGGTCCACGCCGCCGCGGGCGAGGTCGGACTGTCGGTCGGCGACGGCGGCGTCGCGGCGGTGCTGCGCGCGCTCTGACCCCGGCGGGTTGCCCTCACCCGCGGGGGAGGTGCGCCCGTGTCGCGGCTGTGCCGCGTGGCATCCCTGTCCGGTAAACGCTCTCGTGCGGTGGACACGCCCTGACACGGCGTTTCCGCCGCGCGAGAGCGTTTACTGTCGGTGGATTAGCGGGGGCGGATGTCCGCCCAGAGGCCGCGCGTCGTGGCCTTCAGCAGCTTCGCGTCGGGGCGGTCGAGCGCGGGGAGGCTGCGGTCGAGGGCGGCGCGGGAGGCGTCCCGGAGGTCGTCCGCGTGCTGTGGCGCCGTCGCCGCGAGCGAGGCGAGGCATTTCTGCAGCCGGATCTGCACCTCCACGTCGCGGGCGCCGTCGCGGGCGAGGGGACGGAACGCGTCCGCGAGCAGGTCGGACAGCTCCGGCGCCTCGACGAACACCCGGTCGTATCGGACGTCGACGGGCGCGGCGGCCTGCAGCGTGCGGGTGAACACGCGCTGCAGGGCGGCGATCACCTCGATGGCGGTGCCGGGGTCGTTCGTCGCCGGCGACAGGGCGCGGCTGCCGATCTCGGTGAGCGCGATGACGCCGAAGCGCGGGTCCTGCTCGAACGTCCGGTGCCTCTCGATGCGGAAGCAGCGACGGATCGTGGATGCCACGGTGTCATCGACCTTCCCCCGCACCGACGCGAGCGGGGTGCGGGCGTCGGCGATGCGGCCCGGGGTGGCGCGCACGTGGATCTCGAGGTCGTGCGCCGTCGCCAGTCGTTGCAGGCCGGCGACGTCGACGTGGGTGACGTAGCCGACCTCCTCGGCGTGCACGGACGCGGCGCCCGCGGGCAGCGGACGTGCGGGGCGGGCGCCCAGGGTGGGCATCCTCGCGTGGTCCTCGAGGGCGACGCCGGCCGCGGTCTCCACGCGGTCGATGACGTCGGCCATGCGTCCGAACGTCGACAGGTGGGAGATCCAGCGCAGCAGGGTGACGACGACGATGGCGATGACGATCAGCGTCCCGACGAACAGGATCGTGCGGCCCTGCTCGGTGTAATAGCCCGTCGACAGGGCGACGATGCCCACCATCGAGTACGTGAAGGCGCCGATGAAGGTCGAGACGGCGTTCTGCGACGTCGGGTCGGCGATGAGCAGCGGCGTCGACCGCGGGGTGGCGGTGGTCGTCGCGGACGAGAACGCGGTCACCATCGCGGTCACCGAGAACGTGCTGACGGTGAGCATGGCGGTCGCGATGATCTCGAGCAGAGAGCCGACGGAGTTCTGCCCGAGCTCGATGCTGACGTCGAACGGGATGAACGGGCCGACGAACCGGGCGGTCAGGGCGAGCGCGACGCCAATGAGGGTGAAGATCGCGGCACGCACCCACACCTGCCGCCCGAGACGGAGGAAGAAGGATGCCACGGACCCGCGCGTCGTCATCGCCATGCCGTCGACGTTAGCCAGGCCCCGCCGTCGACGTCGGGGGCTGGACGCGGTCGGTAGACTCGGGCTTTCGGGAGGGTTGTCCGAGCGGCCGATGGACCTGGTCTTGAAAACCAGTGGGCAGAGATGTCCCGTGGGTTCGAATCCCACACCCTCCGCAACGCGAAAGGCGGGCCCCGCAGGGGTCCGCCTTTCGCGTTATGACCGGCTGAGAGGGTTCGAACCTCGGTTGGGCCCACGCCGCCGGAGGCTCCGCCGAGCGCGAAGCGGTCGGTGGAGGGGCGGTGGGGAGAATCCCACACCCTCCGCGTTATGACCGGCTGAGCGGGATCCGAACGGAGTTGGGCCCACGCCGCCGGAGGCTCGCGCGCCGCGTAGCGGGCGGGTCTGTCCTCGCGGGCGGCGGGCTGCTTAGATCGGGGCATGCACGGCGTCGACGACGAGCTCGCGAGCCTCCGTCGACGCGCCTACGCGCCGGACAGCGACATCTACTCCGACTCCGCCGCGCTCGCCCGCCTCGTCGAGCTGGAGGAGGCGCACGCCGTCGCCGAACGGGCCGAGCCGGTTCCGGACGAAGGGGTCGTGGCATCCGGTCGTCCCGAGCCGTCGGTCGAGGCGCGCGCCGCTGACGATGAGCCCACGGAGGCGATCGCACCCGTCGAGCGAGGAATCCGGATGCCGCGCGTCCGACGCTCGACGGTGATCATGCTGTCCGCCGCCGCGCTCGTCGTCGCTTGCCTGATCACCGCGCTCGTCGTCGTCCCGCGTGTGCAGTCCGATCCCCTGCAGGTGGGGGCGACCCAGGTGGCGCGGCTCGCGCCGGATCCGAGCTTCGTTGCGCCGACGTCGATGTCGCGGGGCGTGACGAGCGGGGTGACGGCGTACGAGGAGTTCGAGGGGTTCCGCGTCATCACGTACGCGTCGTTCGAGACCGGCCGCGCCGCCGGGCCCTGCATGGCCATCTGGCAGCCCGGTCTGCTCGAGGAGCTCCGTGACGGCGGCTACTCGTACAACGGGCACCTGCTGCTGCAGTCGTGCGGGGCGGGCCTGTTCCCGCCGGCCGTCACGATGCTGCTCGGCGAGGAGACGCCGGAGCGCAAGGCGATCGACCTGCCCGCCGGCACGGCCTTCCAGTTCGTCTACGACGCCGACGCGGACGAGGTCGTCGTCTTCGAGGGGTGAGCGCGCGGCGCGGGGAGGGGAGGGGAGGGGATGAGGCCGGGGGAGGTGGCATCCACGTGATCCGGTCCTCCCTTCGCGACATCTCCTCCCTTCGCGACATCTCCTCCGCTTGACGACGCCGACGCGCGCGGGGAGGGGAGGGGAGGGGATGAGGCCGGGGGAGGTGGCATCCACGTGATTTGGTCCTCCCGTCGCGACATCTCCTCCGCTCGGCGACGCCGACCCGCGCGACGCGCCGGTCTTCACGCAATACACAGCCGCTTCTCCCTAACATGGTTCCGACTCGCTGGCCGGGTCGCCCCGCCCGAGAGGACCCGAGTGAGCAAGAAGACGACCACGCGCGCGCGGCGCATCGTCGCGCGTCACGGACAGCTCTCGTCGCCCGGCCCCCTGCGGCAGCTCATGTCGGCGGTCGGCATCGCCCTCGCCGCGATCCTCGTGGCCGGCGCCGGTGTGGCCGCGTACGTCACTTACGACCTGTCGAGCAGCTTCACCGCCGACGCGGTCGACCTGAAGAACCAGCCCGCGGTGCCGCCGGACCTCGGCGAGCTGAAGGGCGGCGTGAACCTGCTGCTGGCGGGCACCGACGAGTGCGAGCCCGAGTTCGCGCAGTACTTCGGCGACCGCTGCAGCGGCCCCGACGCCGAGGGCAACCTCAACGACGTCAACATGCTCGTGCACATCTCGGACGCGCCCCGCCGGGTCACGGTCGTCTCGTTCCCCCGCGACCTCATGGTCCCCATCCCCGCGTGCACGGATGCCGAGGGCGTCGAGCACTCCGCGTCGCGCAAGGCGCAGATCAACAGCGCCTTCGAGGACGGCGGCCTCTCGTGCGTCGTCGAGACGATCTCGGACCTCAGCGGCCAGGACATCCCCTTCGCCGCGAAGGTGAGCTTCGGCGGCGTCATCAACATCACCGACGCGATCGGCGGCGTGGACGTCTGCATCGCCAACGGCATCAAGGACCGCTACACGGGCATCGACTGGCCGGCCGGGATGCGGACGGTCAAGGGTCTCGATGCCCTGCAGTTCCTGCGGACGCGCCACGGCGTCGGCGACGGCGGGGACCTCGGCCGCATCTCGAACCAGCAGCAGTACATGTCGCGCCTGGCGACAAAGCTGAAGAGCGAGGACGTGCTGTCGAACCCCGCGACGCTGTACAAGCTCGCGTCGACCGCTCTGCGCAACGTCGACCCGTCGACGTCGCTGACCAACCCGTTCACGCTAGTGCAGATCGCCGCGGCCGTGAAGGACGTGCCGTTCAGCGACATCGTGTTCGTCCAGTACCCCACGGCCGCCGACCCCGCCGATCCGAACCGTGTGGTGCCCGACGAGGACGCCGCCGAGACCCTCTGGGCCGCGCTCGACGCGAACCAGGCGATCACCCTCTCGGGCGAGCTGAGCGGCGGCGACGGCGTCGTCGCAGAGGACGGCGGGCAGCCCGTCGAGACCCCCGCGCCCGCCCCGGTCGAGACCGCCGCCCCCGCGCCCGCCCCGACGTCCGAGGCGTCCTCGACCCCCACGCCGAGCTCCACGGCGATCGTGCTGCCCTCGGAGATCGCCGGTCAGACGGCGGCCCAGTCGACCTGCTCGAACGGCAACGTGCGGCAGTGAGAGGGTGGCATCCGGATCCCGGTTTCGGATGCCTCCCGCGATCCGGTTAGTATGTACCGGTGTGCTCGCGCCGTGAGGCGTCGATCACCTGGAGACGTCGCATAGTCAGGCCTAGTGCACCACCCTGCTAAGGTGGAGTCCCCTCACGGGGACCGAGGGTTCAAATCCCTCCGTCTCCGCCACGAGAACCCCCGAGAGATCGGGGGTTTCGTCGTATCCGGGCGGCATCCGTGCAACGGCCCCCCGCGCCCGCCACGCGATTGTCCTCCGGTCGACCCCCGCTGTGAAGCCCCTACGTGCCGCCGGTCTAACGCTCCGACCCTGGCCCCTCGTCGCACCAGCGGCGAGGAACCGGAGGAGCAGACATGGGAGTCAAGACAGCGGTCACCGCCGGAGCGGTCGGCGCCGCAGCGGGCCTGGCCGCCACAGCGCTGATACGCAAGAAGTCCGGGTCGGACTCCGTCGGCGACGGCCGCCATCCCGAGGGGTGGAAGGCCGTGACCATCCTCGGCGACGCGGACGACTTCACGTCGGGCGGGTACCCGGCGCCCCTGCAGCGCTTGGCGGACGAGCTCGAGATCCGGATCGCCCCGGCCCCCGGCGACAAGGGCTTCGAGGTCCACGCGCGCCGGCGGACGGATGCCTCGGGCAAGAGCGACGACGACGCCGACGCCGAGCTGCGCACGGCCCTCCGCGACGCCAAGCAGCTGTTCGAGACCGGGGAGATCCTCCTGGCCCGACCGCGGCCGCACGGCCACCGGCCCATGACCCTCCCGGGTCTCGCGGTCGACAAGGCCGAGGACAAGGCGAAGGGCGAGGGTGTGCTGTGAGGGCTCTGTGCTGGACCGGCGTCAACAAGCTCGAGGTCGAGAACGTCGACGACCCCGAGATCCTCAACGCGCAGGACATCATCGTCCGCGTCCGTCTGACGACCACGTGCGGCTCAGACCTGCACCTCCTCGGCGGGTACGTGCCCACGATGCGCGCCGGCGACGTGCTCGGCCACGAGTTCCTCGGCGAGGTCGTCGAGGTCGGCTCGGCCGTCGAGAAGCACCGCGTCGGCGACCGGGTCGTCGTGTGCTCGTTCATCAGCTGCGGCCGCTGCTGGTACTGCCGCAACGAGCTGTACTCCCTCTGCGACAACGGCAACCCCAACGCCGGCATCCCGGAGATGCTCTGGGGGCAGGCGCCGGGCGGCTGCTACGGCTACTCGCACGCGCTCGGCGGATGGGCGGGCAGTCACGCCGAGTACATCCGGGTGCCCTACGCCGACCAGGGCGCGTTCACCGTGCCGGAGGGGGTGAGCGACGAACGGGCGCTGTTCGCCTCGGACGCCGCGCCGACCGGATGGATGGGGGCCGACCTCGGCGGGGTGAAGCCCGGCGACACGGTCGCGGTGTGGGGCGCGGGCGGGGTCGGCCAGATGGCCGCGCGAGCGTCGCTGCTCCTCGGTGCGGAGCGGGTCATCGTCATCGACCGGTTCCCGGAGCGACTGGCGCAGGCCTCGGACGTCATCGGCGCGGAGACCATGAACTACGAGACGAGCGAGGTCCTGGCCGAGCTGCGCGAGGCGACGGGAGGGCGCGGCCCCGACGTGTGCATCGAGGCCGTCGGCATGGAGGCGCACTCCGACCGGCTCGACTTCGGGTACGACCAGCTGAAGCAGCAGCTCCGTCTGCAGACCGACCGGTCAACCGCGGTCCGCGAGGCCATCTACGCCGCGCGCAAGGGCGGCAACGTGTTCGTGCTCGGCGTCTTCGGGGGAGTGGTCGACAAGTTCCCCCTCGGCCCCCTGATGAACAAGGGCCTGACGCTCCGCTCGGCGCAGCAGCACGGGCACCGGTACATCCCGATGCTGCTCGAACGGATGGCGCAGGGTGAGCTCGTCACGGAGCATCTGGCTACCCATGTCATGCCGCTGGAGGAGGCCCCGGCCGGCTACGCGATGTTCAAGGAGAAGACCGACGGCTGCGTCCGCGCGGTCTTCCGTCCGTGAGCTCCGCCGTCGCGCGGAAGGAGGTCGCCCCGCACCCGTCACCTCATCGGCATCCCGATCAGACAACGCGTAACCGGAAGGAAAGAACATGAAAGCTGTCGTCTACGACGGACCCCGTTCGATCAGCGTCAAGGATGTGCCCGACGCCCGGATAGAGCGCCCCACTGACGTCCTCGTCCGCATCACCACGACCAACATCTGCGGGTCCGACCTGCACATGTACGAGGGGCGCACCGACTTCGAGACCGGCCGGTGGTTCGGTCACGAGAACCTGGGCCAGGTGATCGAGGTCGGCGACGGCGTCGACAAGGTCACGGTCGGCGACTGGGTGGTGATCCCCTTCAACGTCGCCTGCGGCCACTGCAAGAACTGCGAACGCGGTCTGACGAACTACTGTCTGACGGCGCAGCCGAACCCGTCCTGGGCGGGCGCCGCCTACGGCTTCGCCGACATGGGCCCCTGGGCCGGGGGCCAGGCCGAGCTGCTCCGGGTCCCGTGGGGGGACTTCAACTGCCTTCGCCTGGGCGAGGACGCCGAGGAGAAGCAGACGGACTACGTCATGCTGGCGGACATCTTCCCCACCGGCTACCACGCGACGGAGATGGCGAACGTGAAGCCGGGAGATCAGACCGTCATCTACGGCACCGGCCCGGTCGGGGCGATGGCGGCGTACTCGGCCATCATCAAGGGCGCGAGCAAGGTGATGGTCGTGGACCGGCATCCCGACCGCCTGCGGCTGATCGAGGAGATCGGGGCGATCCCGATCGACGACTCGGCCGTGGACCCGGTCGAGGCGGTGATGGAGATGACGATGGGCCTCGGCGCTGACAACGGGTGCGAGTGCGTCGGCTACCAGGCGCACGACCCCGCGGGCGACGAGGACCCGAACCTGACCCTGAACCGCCTGGTGAAGTCCGTGCGCTTCACCGGCGAGATCGGCGTGGTGGGCGTGTTCGTCCCGCAGGATCCCGGCGGCCCGGACGAGCTCGCGAAGCAGGGCAAGGTCGCGTTCGACTTCGGCGAGTTCTGGTTCCGCGGGCAGAAGCTCGGCAGCGGCCAGTGCCCGGTGAAGAAGTACAACCGGCCCCTGCGCGACCTCATCGCCGCCGGAAAGGCGACGCCGTCGTGGATCGTCAGCCACGAGCTGGGCCTCGACGGCGCGGTCGACGCGTACGAGCACTTCGACAAGCGCGACGAGGGGTGGACCAAGGTCGTGCTGCACCCGGAGTCCGCCGCGTCCTCGTAGAGAGGGGGAGGACGATCGGCCGGCGCGATGACCGCGTCGGCCGATCGTCGCGTTGATAACGTTATCGCTGACTGATGTTTTGATAATGTTATCGACGTGCGCACCGCCCTCACGAACCCGTTCAGTCCCGGCTCCGACACCGTCCCCGACGTGTGGGCCGGACGCACCGAGCACCTCGGCGACTGGCGCGACGTCGTCCGTCCCCGCCGCCTCGCGGGCCTGCCGGAACGCGGGCGCACCATCCTCGGTGAGCCGGGTCTCGGCAAGTCGGCGCTGGTGCGGCGCATCGCCGCGGAGGCGTCGCGCGCGGGCGACTGGGTGACGCCGCAGCTGCGCATCCCCGCCGGGTCGGACCCGCTCAAGCTGGTCGCGCGCGCGGTCCTCGATCTGGCCGGGCAGGCCGGACTGCCCGCCGCCCGGGAGAGTCGCATCGCGACGGCACTGGCCCGCGTGGAGGCGGTCGCGGTGTCGGGACTCTCGCTGACCCTGCGAGGCGCGGAGGGTGCCGAGCCCTTCTCCGCGCTCACCGACCTGCTGGTGGAGGTGGGGCGCGCCGCGCTCGAGGACGGACGGGTTGTCGCCCTCATCCACGTCGACGAGGTCCAGAACATCACCAACGACAAGGCGCTGTCGCAGCTGCTCATCGCACTGGGGGACGCCCTCACGTACGAGACGGAGGTGGCCGTCCCCGGCGGAGCGCGGGTGCGGCGGTCGCTGCCCCTCGCGGTCTACCTGACGGGGCTGCCGGACTTCGAGGACATGGCGGGCACGCGGAAAGGGGCCACCTTCGCGCGACGCTTCAAGACCTCGACGCTCTCCGCGATCGACGTCGACGCCCTGTCCGAGGCGCTGCAGGAGTTCGTGCTCCGCGGATGGGAGGTGGCGGGCGAGGACGGCCCCGGCCGGGTGTGGATGGAGCCGAAGGCCGCGGCGCTGATCGCCGAGGTGTGCCGCGGCGAGCCGTTCCTGTTCCAGCTGGCGGGGGAGCAGGCCTGGTACGCCGGTTCCTCCTCGACGGTCACCGAGGACGACGTCCGGCGCGGATGGCGCAACGCGGAGCGCGAGGCGACGGCGCACGTCGAGCGCGTGCTCGAGAGGCTGCCGGGGCGCGAACGGCAGCTGCTGGAGGTGATGGCCGGTCTGCCCGCGGGCGACCGCTCGCTCACGCGGATCGCGGAGGGGATGGGCTTCACCCGCGTCTCCGAGGCCGGGCCGACAGCGCAGCGGCTCGACACCGTCCGCGGCATCATCGACCGCGGGCGGCCGTACACGTTCCGGCATCGCGCCGTCGAGGCGTACCTGACCTCCGACTGGCCGAGGCTCTGACGCCGGTCGACGGGGTCGGAGCGTGCCGGGCGGTGTCGCCACGCGCAACCCCGTCGCTCGCGGCATCCCTCCCGCCCCTATCCTCGGAAGAGCCTCGCGGAGCATCCGCGGCGCACCCCGGGGGAGGAACACGCATGTCGGTCGGACTGCTCGCCGTCGTCGATGACATCCTGAGCGCCGCGCTCAAGGCCAGTGCCAAGACCGCGGGCGTCGTGATCGACGACGCCGCCGTCACCCCGCAGTACGTGCAGGGCATCACCCCCGCGCGCGAGCTGCCGGTCGTGTGGAAGATCGCGCTCGGCAGCATCATCAACAAGTACGTCGTCATCATCCCGATCGCGCTGCTGCTCAGCGCCTTCGCGCCCGGAGTCCTGCCGTACCTGCTCATCGTCGGCGGCGGGTTCCTCTGCTTCGAGGGCGCGGAGAAGGTGCTCGAGTGGTTCGGCGTCCACCACGGCGCTCACGACGACGACGGTCCCCGCGACGAGAAGAAGCTCGTCTTCGGCGCAGTGCGCACCGACCTCATCCTCAGCACGGAGATCATGCTGATCGCCCTGGCCAGCCTGGACCCGGACTTCGGGATCGGGATGACACTGGGCGCGCTCCTCGTCATCGGCCTGGCCATGACGGTCGTCGTCTACGGCGCGGTGGCCCTGCTCGTGAAGATCGACGACATCGGCCTACGGCTGATGAAGAGCCACGCGCGCGGCGTCCGACGCTTCGGTGCCCGCGTCGTGGCATCCATGCCCGCCGTGTTCCGCGTCATCAGCGTCGTCGGCACCGTCGCGATGCTGTGGGTCGGCGGCCACCTCGTGCTTCAGAACCTCGCCGAGACGCTCTGGGCGGGGCCGTGGGACCTCGTCCACCACGTCACGCACGCGATCGAGGCGGCCGGGCCCGTCGTCGAGTGGATCGTCGAGACCGCGCTGTCGGCCGTGTTCGGCCTCGCCCTCGGTCTGCTGATCGTGGTCGTGGTGACCGGCGTCACGCGTCTGGTGAAGCGGGACGCCCCGGTCGCGCACTGAGCGCCGGCGCAGGGCGGTCGCGCCCGGTCAGGCGTCGACGCGGAGGGCCGCGCGCCCGGTCAGGCGTCGGCGCAGGGCGGTCGCGTCCGGTCAGGCGTCGGCGCGGAGGGCCTCGCCTGCCGCCACCGCGCGGACGATGCCGTCGACGAGGGCGGGCCAGAACTCGGCGTTGAGGTAATGCCCCAGGTCGGGGTGCACCTGCAGCTCCGCCCGCGGGAGCGCCTCGGCCATGTCGACTGCGGAGCTCCAGTGCAGCACGTCGTCGTCGCGGCCGTGGAAGACGAACGCCGGCACCGTGACGCTGCGCAACGCCTCGAGGCGTTCCGGGGCGCGCAGCAGCGCCGCCCACTGCCGGGAGAAGCCCTCCGGGGCGTAGCCGCGGTCGAACGCCTCGCCCGCCGCCCAGGCGTTCCACTCGACGTCGAGCGGGTAGCGGTGCCCCGCCGTGGAGGCGGCGAACGCGGCCGCCCCGGCGACGACCTCGTCGCGCGAGAAGCGCTGCGGCGCGACCAGGAGCTCCGGGCGCTCGCCGTGCAGGATGTAGCGCGGGTCCCGGCCGGGGATCGTCGACAGCAGGCCCAGGCTGCGCACGCGCGCGGGGTGGTCGATCGCCACCATCTGCGCCATCATCCCGCCCATCGAGTGGCCGACGAGGTGGGCGGACTCGAGACCGAGGGCGTCCAGGACGCGCACCACGTCGTCGCCCATGTCGCCGAGGCCGTACCCGCCGTCGATGTCGTCCTCGCCGCCGAAGCGCGCGGACAGTCCGACGTCGCGATTGTCCATGCGGATGACCCGGATGCCGCGTGCCACCAGCATCGCGACGAGGTCGACGTGCCAGCTGATCAGCTGCGCGCCGCCGCCCGAGAGCAGGACGACCGGCGGCGCCGACGGGTCGCCCGTGGACTCGTAGTGGATGGCGGGGGCGGAGGTGAGTGGCATCCAGGGTCCTTCGAGCTCGGGTGCGAGAGACGTTAGCGGGGTCCGGCGGTGGGCGGAATGGACGCTCACCCCATCGTTCGCGGGAGCGGCATGGGCGGGGACTCCGCGCCGCACAGGCGGGCGGACAGTGCGGCGGCGAGGGCGCGCGCGGCGTCGCGCAGATCGTCCAGGCGGGGGCGGACGTCCTCGCTGGCGCCGACGATGCACGCCGCGGCGGCGACGAGTCCGGACGAATCTCGCACGGGCGCGGAGACCGAGGTGATGGCGAACTCGTCCGGCGACTCCATCACGAGCACGCCGTCCGCCCGTGCCTGGGCGGCGCGGCGGACGAACCGCTCGTACTCGAGGGCGCCGTGGCGGCGGGGGAAGAGCGCGGCAAGCTGCTCCGGGGCGAAGTCGCCGGCGAGGGTCGGGCCGCCGTCGGACCCGACGAGCGGGTGGGGGCGTCCGAGCCACGGGGTCATGAGCAGTCCCTCGCCGAGCGGCTCGATGTGCTCCACGAGCGTGAAGCTGCGCATGCCGCGGAGGGTCGTCACGAAGACGCAGGTGCCGAGCCGGGCCGCCGTGTCGGGGACGACGGTCGCGCTCGCCTCCTCCAGCAGCGGGATCATCGCCGCGCGGTGCCAGCCGTGGACGCCCGCGTCGAGGTGCAGGGCGTCCGTCTCGGCGTCGCGGTGCACCATCCCCGTGCGCAGCAGGCCGTCGACGAGCCGCCGGACGCGGTCCGGACGGATGCCGCTCGCCGTCGCGAGCGCGGGGATCGTCGTCGCTCCCGCGGCCAGGCGCTCCAGGAGCCGCAGCGCGGCCTCGACCGTGCGCGGCGCGGGCGCTCGGGCCGGTGCGGCGGGGGAGGCCGGCGCGGTGGGTGCGAGCGGGGCGGGCGGCGCGGCCGGGGCGGGCGCGGCGGGAGGCGTCGCCGCCGGGAGGGGATCGGCGGGCGGCGCGGCGAGCGTCTTCTCGAACGCCCGGCGGGCCTCGAGGAGCACGCGGCGGATGCGCGTCCGCGCGCGCACCGCCCGGTAGACGGGGAGGCACACGGCGAGGACGGCGACGCACCGTCCGTCCGGGGCGGACAGCGCCACCGCGATCTCGACCGCGCGGCCGGCCTGCGCCTCGACGACCTCCGCCTCGTCGCCCCGGGCGGCGCGCACGACGGCGCGACGGTCGTCCTCCACGAGGTCGCCGACGCCGGCCGGGACGTGCAGGGTCCATCCTGAGCCGACGCTCGCCACGACGCGGGCGCCGGTGCGCTCGGGGGCGGCGAGGAGGACGGTCTCGCTCGTGTCCTGGGCGATCCGATGCAGCTCGAAGTGCGTGACGGCGGCGAGCGGCGCGGCGGCGCGGCCGGATAGGGCGATCGCGCGCGGTCCGAGGCGGAAGGTGCCGTACCCGTCGCCGCGCGCGAGGGCGCCCGCGGCGACCAGGTCGGCGCACAGCCGGGACGCCGTGCTCGGGCCGGATCCGGCCGCGGCGGCGATCGACGCCAGCGTCAGGGGGGCGGTGGGGTCCGGCCGCGCGGCGACGGCGCGCAGCGCGGCGACGGCCTGCTCGACGCGCGCACCCACGTGCCCTCCCACAAGTGCAATCCGACGGGAGGAGGATTGCACTTCTCGCCGACCGTAACACCTCCGACCTGCGCGATTCGAATAATGGCTTCCGTCCGCCGGGAATCCGCCCGGCCCGGGAAGAGGGACCCATGGAAGAGTTCGATGTCGCCGTCGTCGGCCTCGGCGCGCTGGGCAGCGCCGCCGCCTACCACCTCGCGCGTGCCGGCATCCGGACCGTCGCCTTCGAGCAGTTCGAGCTCGGGCACGTCCGCGGCGCCTCGCACGACACGTCCCGCATCGTCCGCACGTCGTACGGCTCGCCGGAGTACGTCCGATTCGCGCAGGCCGCCTACCGCGAGTGGGCGGCTCTCGAGGCCGACACCGGCGAGCGCCTGCTGACCGTGACCGGCGGTGTCGTGTTCATCCCCGACGCCGGCCCCTACGACGCGGACGACTTCGCGCGCAGCCTGACCGAGAACGGCGTGCCGTACGAGCTGCTCGCCCCCGACGAGGTGCGCGCCCGCTGGCCGCAGTTCGACGTTCCCGCCGGCGTGACGACGGTCTACACGCCGGACTCAGGGATCGCCCACGCCGCCCGCACCGTCGCCACGCTGCAGATGCACGCGCGGATGCGGGGCGCGGTGCTGCGGGACCGGACGCGCGTGGACGCCCTGGTCCCCGTCGACGGCGGGGTCGTCGTGGCGACCTCGGCCGGCGACGTGCGCGCTCGCCGTGTCGTCGTGGCCGCGGACGCCTGGACGTCCGCGCTGCTGGAGCCGCTCGGCATCCATATCCCCCTCGAGGTGATGCAGGAGCAGGTCAGCTACTTCGCCCCCGCCGCGCCCGCGGACTACGCCCCCGAGCGCTTCCCGGTCTGGATCTGGGAGGACGAGCAGAACTTCTACGGCTTCCCCACGTACGGCGAGCCGACGATCAAGGCGGCGCGCGACGTCTCCGAGAACCGCATGTCCCCGGACGAGCGCACCTTCGTCCCCTCGCCGGAGCGGGTGGCCGAGCTGTCGGCGTTCCTGTCCGCGCGGATTCCGGGCAGCGGCGCCCTCCTGCGCACCGTCACCTGCCAGTACGCGCTGACCCCCGGGCGCCGCTTCGTCCTCGGCGCCCTCCGCGAGCACCCCGACATCATCGTGGGCCTCGGCGCGGGGCACGCCTTCAAGTTCACCCCGGCCTTCGGGCTCGGTCTGGCCGAGCTCGCGATCGGCGAGGGCACCACGGACGACCTCACGGCGTTCGCGGTGGACGCGACCGCCGCCCCGGCGCTGTGAGCATCGTGACGAGCCGACTGTCCGGCGCCGCGACCACGGGCGGAGCACGCGGATGAGACACGCCCCCGACTACGCGATGGACGACCGGGATGCCGTGCGCGCCCTCGTCCGCGAGAACCCCTGGGCCACGCTGGTCAGTCATGTCCCGGGCCGGGGCCTCGTGGCATCCCACTATCCGGTCCTCGTCGAGGACGACGCCGACGGTCTCTCGCTCGTGAGCCACGTGGGCCGGCCGGATGAGGCGCTGCACGAGCTCGGACGGCACGAGGCGATGATCGTCGTGTCCGGGCCGAGCGGGTACATCTCGCCGAGCTGGTACGACGTGTCGCCGGCCGTGCCGACGTGGAACTTCGTCGTCGCGCACCTCCACGGAACCCCCGAGATCCTCGGCGACGACGAGAACCTCGCGGTGCTCGATCGGCTGGTGACGCACTTCGAGGCGCCGCTGCCGAACCCCTTCCTGATGCACCGCACCCTCGAGAACACCGCGTACGCCGAGCGGATCGTGCACGGCACGGTCGGCTTCCGGCTCCGCGTGACGCGGTTCGAGGCGAAGCAGAAGCTCAGCCAGGACAAGCCGGACGAGGTGGTCGACCGCGTGATCGCGGCGCTGCGCGCGCCCGGACCGTACGAGAACCCGGCGCTGGCCGACCGGATGGATGCCGTCCGTCGCGCCCCGGCCGACCCGACGGCATCCCTCCCTCCGGCCCCGGCCGACCGGGCGGATGCCGGCGACGACAGAGAGGAACGACGATGACGGGATTCGTGGGCGTGGACGCCATGGTCCGATGGGTGGCGACGCACGGGGCCGAGCGGCTGATGACCGACATGGTCGCCTACCTCGAGGTGGACTACCGGCGCTGGCCGGCGTTCGACAAGGTCGAGCGGATGGCCAGCCACACGCCGTTCGGGGTAATCGAGCTCATGCCGATCAGCGACCCCGACACGTACGCGTTCAAGTACGTGAACGGGCACCCGTTCAACCCGGGGCGCGGGTACCAGACGGTGACCGCCTTCGGCGTGCTCGCCGACGTGCACAACGGCTATCCCGTGTTCCTGTCCGAGATGACGCTGCTGACCGCGCTGCGCACCGCCGCCACCTCCGCGATGGTCGCCCGGGCGCTCGCGCGGCCCGACTCCCGCGTGATGGCGATGATCGGCGCGGGCAGTCAAGCGGAGTTCCAGGCCCTCGCGTTCCGCGGCGTCCTCGGGATCGACCGGCTGCGCGTCTACGACGTGGACCCGGCCGCGACGGCGAAGCTCGTCCGCAACCTCGTCCCCCTGGGCTTCGACGTCGTCGTGTGCGACTCCGCCGCCGAGGCCGCCCGCGGGGCCGACGTGGTGACCACGTGCACCGCGGACAAGATGGCCGCGACGGTGCTGGCGGACGCGCACGTGGCATCCGGGATGCACATCAACGCCATCGGCGGCGACTGCCCGGGCAAGACCGAGCTGGACCCCGCGATCCTGTCGCGCGGGCCGGTGTTCGTCGAGTACACGCCGCAGACCCGCATCGAGGGGGAGATCCAGCGGGTCGCGCCGGACTTCCCGGTGACGGAGTTCTGGGAGGTGCTCACGGGCCGTCTGCCCGGCCGTACGTCGTCCGACCAGGTGACGGTGTTCGACTCGGTCGGCTTCGCGCTCGAGGACTTCTCGGCGCTGCGATTCCTCCGCGACAGCGTCGCGGGCACCGATCTCGCCCAGGAGATCGACCTCGTGGCCGCCCCCGACGACCCGAAGGACCTCTTCGGCATGGTCGGCGCCCCGGTGCCCGTCGCATGAGCGCCCTCACGCTGCGCGGGGGACGGCCGTACGGCGGCGGCGAGCCCCTCGACGTCCTCGTCCGCGACGGGATCATCGCCGCGATCGCGCCGGCCGGCACGCAGCCGTCGGAGGGCGAGGTCGTCGACCTCGACGGGCGCTTCGTCGGCCCGGGACTGTGGGACGCGCACGTGCACTTCACGCAGTGGGTCATCGCGAGCCGCCGCGTCGACGTCAGCGGGACGAACAGCCCGGAGGAGGCGGTGGATGCCGTGCGCCGGGCGATCGCCGCGGGGGCGCCGCGGACGGACGGCGTCGTCGTCGGGTACGGCTACCGCGACGGGCTGTGGTCCACGCCGACCTCGCTCCGCGCGCTCGACGAGGCGTTCCCGGACGACCCCGTCGTCCTCGTCAGCGGCGACCTGCACGCGGGGTGGATGAACACGCGCGGCGCCGAGCGGTTCGGCCTGCGGCCCGATGCGAGCGGCGTGGTGTCGGAGTCCGACTGGATCGGCTCCCTGCAGCGCTTCCAGAAGGCGGCATCCATTCCCCTGGAGGCATACACGGACGTGGCGGACGCCGCGGCCCGGCGGGGGATCGTCGGCATCGTCGACTACGAGAACGTGCCGAACTTCCGCGAGTGGCCCGAGCGGGTCGCCGCGGGCGTGCGCGCGCTGCGGGTCGACGCGTCGGTGTGGCCCGACCGGCTCGAGGAGGCCATCACCGCGGGCCTGCGGACGGGCGCTCCGCTGGACCCGGACGGGCTCGTGACGATGGGGCGGCTCAAGGTCGTCGTGGACGGCTCGCTCAACACGCGCACGGCGTGGTGCTGGGACCCGTACCCGAGCGCCGACGGGCACGCCGAGCACGGCTGCGGCGTGCAGAGCGTCCCCGTCGACGAGCTGCGCCGACTGCTGACGCGCGCGAAGGAGGGCGGCATCCTTCCGGCCGTCCACGCGATCGGAGACCGCGCCAACACCGAGGTCATCGAGGTGTTCGAGGAGCTCGGGATGCCGGGGATCATCGAGCACGCGCAGCTCGTGCGCGACGAGGACTTCCGCCGCTTCGCGCCCGCCGGGCTCATCGCCAGCGTGCAGCCCGAGCACGCGATGGACGACCGCGACATCGCCGACCTGCACTGGGCCGGGCGCACCGCGCGCGCGTTCGCCTTCGGCTCCCTGCACCGCTCGGGCGCCGCGCTGCGGCTGGGCTCGGACGCGCCCGTCGCCCCGCTGGACCCGTGGCACGCCATCGCGGCGGCGACCGCGCGCAGTCGCGGGGACCGGGAGGCGTGGCATCCCGAGCAGCGGCTCCCGCTCGACGTCGCGCTGGCGGCGAGCAGTCGGGGGCGGCTGGCCGTGGGGGAGGCGGCGGACGTCGTCGTCCTGGACCGCGACCCGTACGCCTGCGACCGGGACGCCCTGCGCGGCATGCCGGTCGCGGCCACGCTGCTCGGCGGGCGGTTCACGCACCGCGCGCTGTGAGCCCCGCGGCCCCTTGGGCGGCAGTGAACGCTCTCGCGCGGGGGAAACGCCGTGGCACGGCGTTTCCCCCCCGCGCGGAGCGTTTACTGACGGCAGGTCAGACGTCGAGCACGAGGGCGGAGCCGGGCGCGGCGCGCGAGACGCACGTGTAGATCACGCGCGAGTCCTCGTCCGTCGTCAGCGAGTCGCGGTGCTCCACGGCGCCGTCCAGGACGGGCACGGCGCACGAGCCGCACACCCCGCGCAGGCACGACCCCTCCACGGGCACCCCGGCGCCCTGCAGCGTCTCCCGCAGCGACCGCTCGGCCGGCACCTCCACCGTCACGCCGGAGCGGGCGGCGGTGGCGGTGAACGCCTCGGTCGGCCCGAACGCGCGCCGGCGCGGCTCGAAACGCTCCAGATGGATGCCGGACCCTTCCGGCAGCGTCGGAGCGAGGGCGAGCAGCGCGTCGGTGAAGGCCGCGGGTCCGCACGCGTAGACGCCGGTGCCCGGGGCGATCCCGGCGAGGACGGCGGCGAGGTCGAGCCGTCCGTCCTCCCCGCTGACGTGCACTCGTGCCCGGTCGCCGAGGGCGGCGATCTCGTCGGCGAAGGCCACGTCCGCCCGCGTCCTCGCCGCGACGATCATGCGCCAGTCGCCCCCGGTGGATGCCAGGTGTCGCGCCATCGCCAGGATCGGGGTCACGCCGATCCCGGCCGCGAGGAGCAGGTGGGCCGGGGCGTCGCCGAGGGCGAAGAGGTTGCGGGGCGGCCGGACCCACACGGTGCTCCCCGTCCGGAGGAAGGTGTGGATGTAGTGCGAGCCGCCGCGGGAGAGCTGCTCGCGGCGGACGGCGATGCGGTACGACGTCGTGTCGGCGGGGTCGCCGCACAGCGAGTACTGCCGCTCGTGGCGGGTGATCAGCTGGAGGTCGACGTGGGCGCCGGGCTGCCACGCGGGCAGCGGCGAGCCGTCGGGATGCGCGAGGCGGATGCTGAGGATGTCGGGCGTCTCCCGCGTGATCTCGCGGACGACGAGGGGCAGGAGTCCGGTGCGGGTGCGCACTCAGTACAGCGCCCGGTACGCGCCGGACATCGCCTCGTCGATGACGTCGCCGACCTCCGGGTCCCACCCGGAGGTGCTCGCCCAGATCTGCCCGGACGTCGGCACCTGCGTCGCGAGGTCCTGCATCTCGGCATCCCACAGCCCGCCGCGCAGCAGCGCCCGCCCGCAGTGGAGATACACCTGCTCGATGCGGAGGACGATGGCCAGGTCGGGCACGGTGTGGTCCTGCTCGAGCGCGCGCAGCAGGGTCGGGTCGTCGGTGACGATCGCGGTGCCGTTGATGCGCAGCGTCTCGGTCATCCCGGGCACGAAGCACAGCAGCGCGGCGTGGCCGTTGTCGACGATGTTGCGCATCGAGTCGGCGATCTTGTTCCCGAGCCGGTCGGGGATCACCACGGTGCGGTCGTCGATCGCCCGCACGAAGCCGGGGTAGTCGCCGCGCGGCGAGCAGTCGCACGTGCCGTCGCGGTCCGCGGTGGCCAGCGTGGCGAAGGGGGAGTGGGCGAGGAAGCGCAGGCAGTTCTCGTCGAGGTGATCGGTGATCTTCTGCAGGGACGGCCCCTCGGGCTCGCCCAGCACGCCGCGGATCTCCTCGATCCCGAGCGCGCGGAAACCGGTGGAGAGCATGGCCTCCACGCTATCCCGGCCCTCCGGTCCGCGCTTCGTCGTCCCGGCACAGGATCACGGGTGCGATCTGTGCTCCCCGCACAGGTGTTCCTCGCGCGCGCAGCGACGAGGGGGCGCGGGATGCCGCCAGCTCAGCGCCCCGCGCCGAGGAGGCGGACGCGGCAGGCCAGCTCGACGGCGAACCGCGTGTCGGGGTCGTCGAGGTCGACGTCGAGCTGCTCCCGGACCCGGCGGATGCGGTAGCCCACCGCGTTCGGGTGCAGGTTCAGCTCGCGTCCGGCCTGCGCGAGCGAGTTGCGGTTGCCGAGGTACGACAGCAGCGTCCGCACGGCCGTCGTCGAGCGCTCGGGGCCGAGCGCGTCGAGCGGATGCAGGATGTCGTCGAGCAGGTTGCGGCTCACCGGCGAGGCGTAGAAGTCCAGCAGCAGGCGGCGGAGGCCCGTCACGTCGGTCAGCTCGATGGCATCCAGTCGTCCCGCCGCGATCGCCGAGTCGGCCGCGATCCGGGCCTCGGCGGCGGACTGGCGGAGACCGGCCGCCCCCGTCTGCGGCGTGCCGAGGCCGACGGTGTAGGTCCAGTCGTCGCCGGCGATGCGCCGCGCCTGCGCCTGGATCTGCGTGACGACGTCGCGGAGGCGGCGCTGATGGTCGCCGGCGCCGTGGTCCTCGCTGCTGACGAGGATGACGTCGTCCTGCAGGAACGCGATGTGCCAGAGCTCCGGGCGGTCCTCGATGAGCTGCAGCGTGTGCAGTTCGAGCGCGGCCTCGACGAAGCGCGGGGCGCGCAGGCCCGGGTCGGAGCGGTGCTGCGGGCGGAGCCAGGCCACCGCGTGCGACAGCTGCAGCGGCAGGCCGAGGCGCGCGGCCGGGGCGACGAAGCCGTCCACGCGACCGGACTCGGCGAGGATCAGCTCGACGATGAGGTCCGCACGGGACTGGTTGGGTGCGAAGCGGTCCTGCAGCTGCCGCTGCATCGCCCGCGAGACCAGCGAGGCCACGACCGGCAGGGCGACGGTCGCGGCGGGGTCGCCGGTCTCGGCGACGAGCCGGCCGATCGGGACCTCGCCCACGAACACCGCGTCCGCATCGGTCCACGAGGTGGCGAGGTCCTCCTGCAGGCCCACGCGGATGCCGAGGGCGGTACCGGCCGCGTCGAGGATGGCCGCGACGGCGTCGCCCGCCCCGGCCGCGGCGGCCTCGGTCGCCTTCTTGACCGCGAAGGCCGCGCGGGTCATCGACTCCGCGGCCCCGCCGCTGATGACCCGGTCGATCGTGACCGCCAGGTCGGGGGCGCGCGCGGAGAGCGAGACGAGCACCGGCACCCCGCCGCGGAGAGCGAGGGCCGCGGCGGTCTCGGTCGGGGCGAACCCCGCGGGCATGACGATGCCGGCGAGTCCGCGCGCGCTGGCCTGCCGGACGGCGACGTCCACGAGATAGGGGGCGGGCGGCTCGTCGCCGGCCACGACGGCCAGCGTGCCCGCGGGCAGCGACGGCAGCTCGGCCAGGCTGGTCACGTCCACGCGCTCGATCGTCGTGCCGCCGGTGGGACCCGCGGCGAGCGCGACGCCGAGGCGCTCGGCCTGCGCGAGGAGGTCGGTGGTGGTGAGTTGTGCCACGCGCACAATCTACGCCGATTCCCTGTCGCGCGGGCACATTGTCGCTCGCTGACGGGGTGCTTAGGGTCGTGTCATGGCATCCCCGTCCCTCACCTCGTCGCCCTCGGCGCGCACGGCCGCGCACGTCACGGCGGACGACATCGCGGCCCTCGCCGCCGGCGCCGCCATCTTCGGCACGGGCGGCGGCGGGGCCGTCTACACGTCGCAGCAGATCACCGAGCGGGCGATCCGCGAGCACGGCCCGGTCCGGCTGCTGTCGCTGGACGACCTGGGTCCCGACGACGCCGTCATCATGATGAGCGGGATCGGCGCCCCGACGGTGGGCATCGAGATGCTCGCCTCGACGGACCAGGTCGAGACGCTGCTGCGCGAGGCCGAGCGCGTCGCCGGACGCCGGATCACCGCGATCATGCCCGCGGAGATCGGCGGCAGCAACGGCGTCTCGCCCGCCGGGTGGGCCGCCCGCCTGGGCGTCGCCCTGCTGGACGCCGACGGCATGGGCCGCGCGTTCCCCGAGGCGACCATGATCTCCACGAACGTCGCGGGGGTCCCGTGCGCGTTCGCCGTGCTGAGCGACGTCGTCGGCAACGTCGTCACGCTCCGCACGGTCGACCTCGGCTGGCTGGAGCGCCACGCTCGCGCGGTCACCGTCGCCGCCGGCGGCATCTGCCTCGGCGCCCACTACCTGCTCACCGCGCAGACCGCCCGCGGCGCGGTCATCCCGGGCACCGTCAGCACGGCCATCCGGGTCGGGCGGGCCCTCCTCGAGGCCTCGGACCCCGTCCCCGCCATCGCGGCCGAGCTCGACGCGGACGTCCTCATCTCGGGCAAGGTCGTCGACGTCTCCCGGCGCACCGAGGGCGGCTTCGTCCGCGGGTCGATCACGATCGCCGGGATCGGCGACGACCGCGGGCGCCTCCAGCGGGTCGAGCTGCGCAACGAGAACCTCGTCGTCCTCGAGGACGGGGAGGTCCTGGCGACCGTGCCCGACCTCATCACGGTCGTCGACCTCGAGACGGGGCACGCCATCTCGACCGAGATGCTCCGCTACGGCCAGCGCGTCTCGGTCCTGGCCTGGGCGTGCGACCCCCTGTGGCGCACCGAGCGCGGCCTCGAGCTCGCCGGCCCGCGCGCCTTCGGCTACGACCTGCCCTACGTCCCCTTCGAGCGGAAGGACGCGCGATGAGCGCCGTTCGCGACCTGTCCATCGGCGTCGACGTCGGCGGCACGAACACCGATGCGGTCGTCGTGGATGCCACCGGCTCCGTCATCGCGTTCACGAAGCAGCCCACGACGGAGGACGTCATCGGCGGCATCCGGGCCGGGATCGGCGCCGTCCTCGACCAGCTGGGCGAGGACCGCGACCGGGTGTCGCGCGTCATGCTCGGGACGACGCACGCGACCAACGCCATCGTGGCCCGGCGCGGGCTGGACCGGGTCGCACTCGTGCGCCTGGGCGCCCCGGCCGCGACCGAGTGGCCGCCGCTGACCGGCTGGCCTGCGGACCTGTCGGAGCGCGTCCTGGCCGGAGCGGCGATGCTGGGCGGCGGCCACATGGTCGACGGCACCCCCATCTCGCCGCTGGACCGCGACGGCATCCGGCGCTTCCTCGACGGACTCGGCGGCGCGTTCGACAGCGTCGCCGTGTGCGGCATCTTCAGCCCCTCCTCGCCCGAGCAGGAGCGCGAGGTCGAGCAGCTCGTCCACGACCACCTCGGCACCGCGACCCCCGTCTTCCTCAGTCAGGAGATCGGCCCGGACGGCCTGCTGGAGCGCGAGAACGCGACCGTGCTGAACGCGGCGCTGCGCGGGGTGGCATCCGATGTCACCCGCGCCCTCGTGGATGTCGTCGCCGAGAAGGGGCTCGATGTCGCCACCTTCTTCGCGCAGAACGACGGCACCCTCATGTCGCTCGACTACGCCGTGCGGTACCCCGTGCTCACCATCGGGTCGGGCCCCGCGAACTCCATTCGCGGGGCGGCCTTCCTGTCCGGTGCCGCGAACGCGATCGTCGTCGACGTCGGCGGCACGACGAGCGACCTCGGCGTCCTCGTCGACGGCTTCCCCCGCGAGTCCACGCTCCCGCGCGACATCGGCGGGGTGCGGACGAACTTCCGGATGCCGGACATCCTGAGCCTCGGGATCGGCGGCGGCACCGTCATCGACCCGCGCACCGGGGCGGTCGGCCCGCGGTCGGTCGGCTACCGCATCGCACAGGAGGCCCTCCTGTTCGGCGGGTCGACCCCGACGCTCACCGACGCCGCGGCCGCGGCCGGGTACGGCATCGCCGGTCGGTCGCTGCCCCCGCTCACCGCCGGTCGGCGCGACGCGCTCGCCGCGGGGCTCGCCCGGGCGCACGAGCGGATCGAGGAGGCGGTGGAGCGGCTCTCGCTCGGCCGCGTCGACCTGCCGCTCGTCGTCGTCGGCGGCGGGGCGATGCTCGTCCCCGACGACCTGCCGGGGGCCGGCCCCGTCCTGCGGCCGGACCGCGCGGAGGTGGCCAACGCCGTCGGTGCGGCCATCTCGCTCGCGGGCGGCCGCGCGGATCAGATCTCCGACGCCGAGGACCGCGACGCCGCGATCGCGGCCGCGTCCGAGGCGGCGATCGCCAAGGCCATCCAGGCGGGCGCGGACCCCCTCGCCGTCGAGATCGTCGACGTCCTCGAGACGTCGCTGTCGTACACCGCGCGTCCCACCATCAAGGTCTCCGTCAAGGCGGCGGGGCCCCTGAGTCACCTGGCAGCGCCCCTCCCGGCGCGGTGACACCCGCACCACACCCGAAGCACCACCCGCAGCACCGCACCACCGGCAGCACCACGCTTCACCCGAGAAAAGGAGCAAGGCAATGAAACGCAGCAGCATCGTCCCGGCCGCGGCCGGGGCCACCCTCCTCGCGCTGACACTGGCGTCCTGCGCGGGATCCGACGGCGGCGGCGGCGACGCCTCCGGCGAGTACGTCTCCGGCGGCACCTTCGTCAAGGCGATCAGCGACGACCCGGGCGACCTCGACCCGATGAAGGCCGTGTCGCCCGACACCTTCGACGTCGTCACGATCGCGTACGAGTCGCTCATCTACGTCACCCCCGACGGGGAGTACGAGCCCTGGCTCGCCGAGAGCTGGACCGACGAGGGGACGTCGGCCACCTTCACGCTCAAGGACGGGATCACCTGCGCCGACGGTTCGGAGTTCACCGGCCAGACGGTCGCCGACAACCTCAACTACAACGCCGACCCCGCCAACGCGACCTTCTCGTACGGCACGGTCATCACCGAGGCGGTCTCCGCGACCGCCGAGGGGAACGTGGTCACCGTGACCAGCACGGTCAACGACCCGTTCCTCTCCACGAACCTCGGCTCGATCATGATGGTCTGCGACGCGGGCCTCGCCGACATCCCGTCGCTGTCGGACGCCACGAACGGCACCGGCATGTTCCAGCTCAGCGAGGCGCGCGCCGGCGACGCCTACGTCTTCACCAAGCGCGACGGGTACACGTGGGGCCCGTACGACGTCACGAGCGACACCGAGGGCCTGCCCGACACGATCGAGGCGCGCATCGTCTCGGATCAGAGCACGGTCACCAACCTGCTGCTGTCGGGCGAGCTGAACTCCGGCGTCGTCACCGGCCCGGACCAGGACCGCCTCGAAGGCGCCGGCCTGGAGTACGCGGGCGTGCGCAACCCCGTCGGCCAGATCCTCTTCAACGAGAAGGAGGGCCGCCCGTTCTCCGACCCGCTCGTGCGTGAGGCGCTGTCCATCGCGATCGACCGCGACGAGGTCGGCCCCGTCATCGCCGGCGCGACGGGCCTGCCGTCGTCCGGGCTCGTGATGAAGACGCCCCTGCTCTGCGTGCAGGACCCGCCCGGATGGACCCTCCCGGACACCGACGTCGACCGCGCCGCCGAGCTGCTGGACGAGGCCGGGTGGACCCTGAACTCCGACGGCATCCGCGAGAAGGACGGCCGGCCGCTCGAGGTGAAGTTCATCTACGACGCGCCCACCGCCTCGCACGCCCCGGCCGCCGAGCTGGTGAAGGAGACGTGGGACGAGCTCGGTGTCGTCACCGAGCTGTCGGCCAACGACGCCGCCGCCTGGTCGGACCAGCTCTACACGAGCTTCGACTGGGACACCGGCTGGGTGCAGATCGCGCCGGGCAGCCCCGTCGTGCTCGACCTGTTCTTTGGCGGGGCCACCCCCGACGAGGGCGGTCTGAACTTCATGTTCGTCGACAACCCCGAGTACAACGCCCTCGCCACCGAGGCCAAGACCGCCGCGCCCGACGAGGCGTGCGGGCTGTGGCAGCAGGCCGAGCGGGAGCTCATCGACCGCTTCGACACGTTCCCGGTGATCGACAACATCCTGCCGAACTACCAGTCCGGCGCCGTGTTCGAGCAGCCGAACTTCCTCAACCCCACCTCGATCCGGATGCTGGGCTGACATGACCGCGACCCCTCCGCCCGCCACCGCCGACCTGGCCGGTGCTCCGACCGCAGCCCTCGCGGTGCGGGCGGAGGGGCGCGGCCGCGGCCCGTCCCTGTCGCCCCGGACCGCGTTCCTCCTCCGCCGGCTCGGGCGCCTGCTCGTCTCGCTGGCCGTGGTGGTCGTGGCATCCTTCTTCCTCATCCACCTCGTCCCGGGCGACCCGGTGCGGGCGGCGCTCGGTATCCAGGCCTCGCCCGAGCTCGTGGCCGCGACACGGGCCGAGCTGGGGCTGGACCAGCCCCTGCCCGCCCAGTTCTTCGACTACATCGCCGGCCTGCTGCGCGGCGACTTCGGCGACTCGATCCGCACCGGCCGCCCGGTGTCCGAGACGATCGCGCAGCGCTTCCCGGCCACGGTGACGCTCGGCGTCGTCAGCTTCCTCGTCGCCCTCCTCGCCGCGGTCCCGCTCGGGATCGGCGCCGCCGTCGCGCTGCAGCGTCCCGGACGCCGCGTCGCGGACGCCGCGATCTCCGGCATCCTCGGCATGCTCATCGCCGTGCCCGGCTTCCTCCTCGCGGTGGGGCTCATCGCCCTCTTCGCCGTGCAGCTGCAGTGGCTGCCCGCGGCGGGGTGGGGGGACCCGAGGGATGCCGTCCTCCCCTGCTCGCCTTGGCGCTCGGCCCCATGGCCTATCTGGCCCGCATCGTGCAGGTCGAGATGTCGGGGGTCCTCGGGGCCACCTACATGACGACCGCCCGCGCGAAGCGCCTGCCCGGGCGCCTCATCTACCTGCGGCACGCGCTGCCCAACATCATCACGGCCTCGCTGACCGTCAGCGGCCTGCTGCTCAGCGGCATGGTCGCGGGAACCGTGCTCATCGAGACGGTGTTCGCCATCCCCGGGATGGGCGGGGTGATGGTGCCGGCCGTCGGCGCCAAGGACTACCCCATCGTCCAGGGGCTCGTCGTCGTCTACGCGCTCATCATCCTCGGCGTGAACCTCATCGTCGACCTCATCCTCGTGACCGTCGACCCGCGGTCCTCGATCACGGAGGGCTGAGCCATGACCCTGCGCTCCCGTCTGCTCTCGCCCGCCGGCATCGCCGCGTTCGCGGGCACCGCGCTGTTCCTCTTCGTCGCCCTGCTCGGACCGGTGCTCGTCGTCGGCGCGGCCGAGACGTCGAACGTCCCCGAGCGGCTGCTCGCGCCCAGCGCAGCGCACCCGTTCGGCACCGACGACCTCGGTCGCGACATCTTCGCCCGCGTCCTCGTCGCCGCCCGCGTCTCGCTGCTGCTGACCCTCGGGGCGACGCTCGTCTCCACCGTCGGCGGCATCGCGTACGGTCTCGTCGCGGTCATCCTGCCCCGGCACGTCCGGCGTCTCGCGACCGGCCTGCTCGACATCCTCCTCGCCTTCCCGTGGCTGCTCATGGTGCTGTTCTTCACCGTCATCTGGGGCGCCAGCGCGATGAGCGCGATGTTCGCGATCGGGATCTCCGGCATCCCCTTCATGGCCCGTCTCGTCTACAACCTCGCCTCCTCCGTGTCCGGCCGCGACTACGTCCGCGCCGCCCGCGTCGTGGGCGTCGGGCCGTTCGGCATCCTGGTCCGGCACATCCTGCCGAACATCGCCAACCCGCTCTTCGTCAACGCCGCCGCCACCGCGAGCGTGACCCTGCTGTCGTTCGCCGGGCTCTCGTTCCTCGGCCTCGGCGTGCAGGCGCCCGAATACGACTGGGGCCGGCTGCTGCAGGACGGCATCACCCGCATCTACGTCAACCCGCTCGCGGCCATCGGCCCCGGGATCGCCGTCGTCCTCGCCGGCCTGGTCTTCACCTTCGTCAGCGAGGCGCTCGCCGGCGGCGGGAACGGACTCCGGGCCGTGGGACGCCGGGCCGTGGGCGCCGTCGCCCCCCTCCGGCCCGCGGCGTCCCCGGCGCACCGCGCCCCGATCGCCGCGGACGCGCCGATCGCGGAGGTCGCCGACCTGCGCGTCGCGTTCGGCACCGCGGACGGCGGCGAGGTCGAGCGCGTCCGCGGCGTCAGCGTGCGCATCGCCCCCGGCGAGGTCGTGGGCATCGTGGGCGAGTCGGGGTCCGGCAAGTCGCTCACCGCGATGGCGCTCGCCGGGCTGCTCGGCGCCGACGCCCGCATCACGACGACGGCGCACACCTTCCACGGCATCGACATGACGCGGCCCCTCACGGCCGCCGACCGCTCCGTCCTGGGCGTCGAGCTCGGGATGGTCTTCCAGGACCCGCTGACCTCGCTCAACCCCGCCCTCACGATCGGCCGGCAATTGACCGAGGTGCCCGAGGTGCACCTGCGCCTGTCGCGGTCGGAGGCGCGCGAGCACGCCGCCCTGGCCCTGGAATCCGTGGGCATCCCGGACGCGCGTCGCCGGCTGTCGCAGTACCCGCACCAGTTCAGCGGCGGCATGCGCCAGCGCGCCATGATCGGGCAGGCCCTCACCGGCCGCCCGCAGCTGATCATCGCGGACGAGCCGACCACCGCTCTGGACGTGACCGTGCAGCGTCAGGTGATGGGGGTCCTGCGCACCGCTCAGCGCGAGACGGGCGCGGCGATCGTCTTCATCTCGCACGACATCGCGCTCGTGTCGGCGTTCTGCGACCGCGTCCTCGTGATGAAGGACGGGGTCGTCGTGGAGGAGCTCGACGCCCAGCGCATCCGCGAGGACGCGACGCACCCGTACTCGCGGGCGCTCGTGGCGTGCCTGCCCGACATGACGTCCGACCGCACCCGGCCGCTTCCGGTCATCCCGCCGGAGCTGGCCGCGTCCGCGCTCGCCGAGGAGGTGGGGGTGTGAACGCCCTCGAGATCGACCGCCTGTCCGTCCGCTACGGCCGGACCACCGTCGTCGACGACGTCTCGCTCGCGGTGCCGGCGGGACGGACCCTCGGCCTGGTCGGCGAGTCCGGCTCCGGCAAGAGCACCATCGCGGCCGCCGCGGTGGGTCTCGTCCCGCTCGCCGGCGGCGAGATCCGCGTCGGCGGGATCCCCGCCTCGGGGCGCGGCGCGGCGGCGCGCGGCGCCCGCCGGAGCCTGCAGCTGGTGTTCCAGGACCCGTTCTCGGCGCTGGACCCGCGGATGAGCATCGGCGACTCCATCGCGGAGGCGCTGCGGGCCACGGGCCGGTCCTGGTCGCGGGACGCCCGCGTCGCACGGGTGCGGGAGCTGCTCGACCTCGTCCACCTCGATCCCGACCGGGCGGGGGAGCTGCCGGCGGCGTTCTCCGGCGGCCAGCGGCAGCGCATCACGATCGCCCGGGCGCTGGCGGGGGAGCCGTCCGTCCTCATCGCCGACGAGGTCACCAGCGCGCTCGACGTGTCGGTGCAGGGCGCGGTCCTCAACCTGCTGCGGGAGCTGCAGGAGCGGCTGGGCCTGTCGATGCTCTTCATCTCGCACAACCTCGCCGTCGTCCGCTACGTCAGCGACGAGATCGCGGTGATGCGTCACGGCCGCATCGTCGAGTCCGGACCGACGGAGCAGCTGCTCGACGCCCCCGCGGCGCAGTACACGCGGGACCTCCTCGACGCCGTGCCCGTCCTCGGCGTCCGGATGGCGGACGGATGAGCCGCCGGGACGGGCGGGGGAGGGATGCCGTGAACGACACGACCGTCGCGGTCCTCATGGCCGCGGTGTGCGGCGCCGCCGTCGTGGCCGGCGCGGTCGCACGGACGTGAGTACGGCCGCGTCCCCGCCGCCCGGTGACGCGTCGCCCGCGGGCGGGGACGACACCGCCGCGCTCCGCCGGCCCGACGACACCGCCGCGCTCCGCCGGCCCGACGACACCGCCGCGCTCCGCCGGCCCGACGACACCGCCGCGCTCCGCCGGCCCGATGACACCGCCGCGCTCCGCCGACGCGCGGGGGAGCTGGCGGCGCTCTTCGCCAGCGCCCGTGAGCTGGCCGCCGTCCGCGACGCCGACGCCGTGCTGGAGCGGCTGGTCGAACGCGCGCAGGAGCTCCTCGCCGCCGACGTGGCGTACTTGTCGGAGTTCGACGACGGCGACGGCACGCTGCGGGTGCGTCAGACCCGCGGGGTCGTCTCCGGGGCGCTCCGCGACCTCGTCGTTCCCCGTGGGCGCGGTCTCGTCAGCGCCATCGCCGAGTCCCGTCTGCCCCGCGCGGTGCGCCGGTACGACAGCGTCGCGGCGGACCGGCACACGTCCGGCATCGACGCCGCGGTGGCCGCCGAGGGGATCGTGTCGATGCTCGGCGTGCCCCTGCTCTCGGAGGTCCGCGTGCTGGGCGTGCTGTTCGTGGCGATGCGCCGCGAGCGCACCTTCACCCCCGACGACATCGCGCTCCTCGCGGCGCTGGCCGACCACGCGTCGGTCGTGCTGCAGACCGCCGCGGCCCTCGCCGACGCCGAGCTCCAGGCGGAGCGCGCCCGCGCCGCGGCGGCCGCGCTGACCGCGCACGTCGCCGCCCGCGACCGGGCCAATCGCGTCCACCGCGAGCTCGTGGACGCCGTCCTGGCCGGGGGCGGTCTGGCCCCGGTGGCGCGGACGCTCGCGGCGGGGCTCGAGGCCCCGGTCGTCATCATCGACGCCGACGGCGCCGTCCGTGCGAGCGAGGGCGACCGGCCGCCCGACACCGCCGGCCCCGCCGTCCGGGCGGCCGTCGTGCGGAGCAGGGCCGACGGGCGGGCGGTGTGGACCCCGGATGCCGCCCTCGTCACCGCCGTCGCGGCCGGTCCGCGCTCGTTCGGCGCCATCGTCGTGGGGGCGTCCGCACGCGAGCTCGACGACGTGGACCTGCGCACGATCGAGCGTGCCGGTCAGGTGACGGCCCTGCTGGCGCTGTCGGAGGAGGCGGTGGCCGCCGCGGATCATCGCCGGCGGGCGGACCTGCTCGTCGAGCTCGTGACCGCGGCCCCGGCGCGGCGCGCCGATGTCGCGGACGCCCTGCGGAGGTCCGGTGTCGACCTCGGCCGTCTGCGCGCGGCCACCGCGTTCGACGTCGATCGCCTCGGACGGGCGGAGGCCGCGCGCGTGATCGCCCGCGAGCTGGGGGAGGGGGCGCTGGTCGCCGAGCTCGACGGCCTCGTGCTCGCCCTCCACGACGCGCCGTCGGACGCGGCCGTGCGCCGTCGTGTCCGCGCCGCCCTCGACGTCCCGGTGCTGGCCGTGACCACCGGCGGCGCCGACCGCGACCCCGTCCGGGCGACCGCGGACGTCCGTGCGGCCGCGGGCCTGGCCCGCGCGCTGGACCTGACCGACACGCTCGTGCCCGCCGACGACCTGGCGCCCTACGCGGCCACGCTGACGTCGGACCGGCGAGCCCTCTCCGCGTTCCTCGACGGAGCCCTCGGCGCGGTCCGCCGCCACGACGCGGAGCGCGGCAGCGACCTGCTGACGACGCTGCGCGCGTTCGTGCGGAACGGCGCCAGCCCCACGCGCACGGCCCGAGCGCTCACCTTCCACACCAACACGATCCTGCAGCGGCTCGAGAAGCTGGACCGTCTGCTGGAGGACGGCTGGCGGGAGGACGAGCGCTTCTTCCGGCTGTCCACGGCGGTGCGCCTCGACGAGCTGCGGGACCGGCTCGCGGGACAGCGCGATGGGTGACCGGCACATCGCCGGCGGCATCCGGTGTGCTCTGCGTCCGTGTCCGTCGGCCCGCGCCCTTCCTAGCCTCGAGTCGTGGCCGCGACGCGCGCGGCGCCCCGCTCGAGGAGGAGCCCCCGTGTCGACCACCAGCCGCCTGCCCGGACTCCGCGACCACGCCCCCCGGGATCGGCGCCGCCTCGTCGCCGACGCCGCGGGAGTGGACCCCGACGACCTCGCCGCGCTCGACCCCCAGGACGGTCTCACCGTCGCCCGGGCCGACCACATGGTCGAGAACGTCATCGGCATGATCGGCGTACCCGTCGGGGCGGCCACCAACTTCACTGTCGACGCCGTGGACCGCATCGTGCCCATGGCGACAGAGGAGCCGTCCGTCGTCGCCGCGGCCTCCAACGCGGCGCGCATCGCCCGCACGACGGGGGGATTCTCGACCTCGTCCACCGGCGACGTGATGATCGCGCAGATCCAGATCCTGGATGCCGTGGACCCCGAGGGGACGCGCCTGCGTCTCCTCGAGGCGCGCGACGAACTGCTCGCCCTCGCCGACGCCCAGGACCCGGTGCTCGTCTCGTTCGGCGGCGGGGCGCGGGACGTCTCCGTCCGCACGCTCCCCACGCGGACCGGCACCCAGGTCGTCCTGCACCTGCACGTCGACGTCCGGGATGCCATGGGCGCCAACGCGGTCAACACCATGGCGGAGGCGATCGCCCCGCGCGTCGCCGAGATCGCGCGGGCCCGCACGCTGCTGCGGATCCTCACGAACAAGGCCGACCTGCGCCTGACCCGCGCGCGGGCGGTCTTCCCCGCGGACCTCCTCGGCGGCGCGCAGGTCGCCGCCGACATCGAGGCGGCCAGCGCCTTCGCCGAGGCGGACCCGTACCGCGCGGCGACCCACAACAAGGGCATCATGAACGGCATCACCGCCGTCGTGCTCGCCACCGGCAACGACACGCGCGCCGTCGAGGCCGGCTGCCACTCCCACGCCGCCCGCTCCGGGCTCTATCGTGCGCTCTCCCGATTCGAGAGGGATGCCGCCGGCGACATCGTCGGCACCATCGAGGTGCCCCTCGCGGTCGGTCTCGTCGGCGGCGCGACACGTGCGCACCCGGCCGCGCAGGCCGCGGTCCGCCTGCTCGGCGTGACCACCGCGCGGGAGCTCGCCGCGACGATCGCCGCCGTCGGCCTCGCCCAGAACCTCGCCGCGTGCCGGGCGCTCGCCGCCGAGGGCATCCAGCGAGGGCACATGACCCTGCACGCCCGCACGATCGCGGCCAGCGCGGGCGCCGCCGTCGACGAGATCGGCGAGGTCGCGGCGCGCATCGTCGCGGACGGCCGCATCCGCGTGGAGCACGCCCGCGACGTGCTCGCCGAGGTCCGCGCCGCCCGGGTGCCGCGATGAGCGCTCCCGCGCCGCGGTCCCGTCCCGTGGTCGTCCCGAGGGAAGGGATGCCGGCCGAGGTCACCGTCTTCGAGGTCGGTCCGCGCGACGGCCTCCAGGCCGAGACCGACGTCGTCCCCACGGCCGTCAAGGCGGAGCTGTGCGCCCGGCTCTACGCCGCCGGGGTCCGCGCGCTGGAGGTCACGAGCTTCGTGCCCCCGTCGTGGGTGCCGCAGCTGGCGGACGCGTCGAGCGTGGCGGCATCCCTCGCTCCCCCGCCCGGCGCTCGCGCCGTCGCCCTCGTGCCCAACCGCCGCGGACTCGACGACGCGGTCGGCGCGGGGTTCCGCGAGGTGTCGGTGGTCGTCAGCGCGACCGAGTCGTTCGCCCGGGCCAACCTCAACACCGACCGGGACGGGGCGATCGAGCGCGCCCGCGCGGTGGCCACGGAGGCCGTCGCGGCGGGGCTGGCCGTGCGCGGCTACGTCTCCATGGCCTTCGGCGACCCGTGGGAGGGCGACGTCGACATCGCCGCGGTCCGCGCCGCCGCCGCGGCGCTGCACGACGCGGGATGCCGAACGGTGGCCCTCGGCGACACCATCGGCGTCGCGACCGCCGGGCACGTGGATGCCGTCATCGACGCGGTCGCCGCCGCCGGCGTGCCCCGCACGGCGCTCGCCCTGCACCTGCACGACACATACGGCCAGGCCCTCGCGAACGTGCTCGCCGGACTCCGCGCCGGGGTGACGGAGTTCGACGCGTCCGTCGGCGGGCTCGGCCGCTGCCCCTACGCCCCGGGCGCCACCGGCAACCTCGCGACCGAGGATCTCGTGTGGATGCTCGAGGGCCTCGGCATCCGCACCGGTCTCGACGTCGTCGCCCTCGCCCGCACGAGCGCGTGGCTCGCGGAGAGGCGCGGCCGGCCCCACGCCTCCCGTGTCGCCGCCGCCCTCACCCGCCCCGCCGCCGCCGCTGCCCCGCGGGAAAGCCGTGACTTGTCGCAAATGCACGCCGCGGGGGCTCCTGCGCGTACACATGCGCCCAGTCAGCGCTCCGAGGATGCCCCAGTGGAAGACGATGACGTGTCGCAAATGCACGCCGCGGGGGCTCCTGCGCGTACATCTGCGCCCAGTCAGCGCTCCGAGGATGCCCCATGGGAAGACGATGACGTGTCGCAGATGTACGCCGCGAGGGCTCTCGCGCGTACATCTGCGACAAGTCAGCGCTCCGACGGGGCTTCGCCCGCAACCCCGACGAAGGAGACTTCCGCATGAGCACGCCCCTCGGACCGACCACCGGAGCGCTCGCGGGGGTGCTCGTGCTCGACCTGTCCCGCGTGCTCGCCGGACCGTACGCCGCGCAGATGCTGGCGGACCTGGGCGCGACGGTGATCAAGGTCGAGAACCCGCGCGACCCGGACGTGTCGCGCGGCTTCCCGCCGTACCTCACCGACGGCGACGACGAGTTCAGCGCCTATTACGCGCAGTACAACCGCGGCAAGCTCGGCGTGGGCCTCGACCTCACCGCCCCCGGCGGGACCGCGACCCTGATCGATCTCGTGCGCCGCGCCGATGTGCTGGTCGAGAACTTCCGCCCCGGGACCATGGACAAGCTCGGCGTCGGCTACGACGTGCTGCGCGCGGTCAATCCGCGTCTGGTCTACGTCGCCGTGTCGGGTTACGGCCAGACCGGGTCGCGCAGCCGCCGCCCGGCCTTCGACAACACCGCGCAGGCCGCGGGCGGCATGTGGTCGATGAACGGCTACCCCGGCCAGGAGCCGGTGCGGGTCGGCGTGACCATCGGCGACCTGTCCGCCACGCTGTTCGCCGTGGTCGGCGCCCTCGCCGCCCTCCGCCACGCCGAGCGGACGGGGGAGGGGCAGCTCGTCGACGTCGCGCAGGTCGACAGCGTCCTGGCCCTCACCGAGACGGCCGTCGTCGACTACACGGTGCGCGGCGTGGAGGCGACGCCCTCGGGCAACGAGCACGCCTGGGTGCGCCCGTACGAGCTGTTCGACTGCGCCGACGGCCAGGTGTTCTTCGGCGCGTACACCGACAAGCTGTGGCGGGCCAGCTGCGCGCTCTTCGGCACGCCCGAGGTCGCGGACGACCCCGAAATCGACACGATGCGCAAGCGCTTCGAGCCCGACGTGTACGCCCGCCGGGTCAAGCCCGTCGTCGCGGGGTGGCTCGCGGACCGGACGAAGGCCGAGCTGGAGGCCCTCGCCGGCGATGTCATCCCGCTCACGGCGATCAAGACGATCGGCGAGGTCGTCGACGACCCGGGCACCGCCGAGCGCGACATGATCGTCGACGCCGACTACGGCCCCCTCGGCATCCTGCGCATGTTCGGTCAGCCCATCAAGCTCAGCGCCACCCCGGCGGACCCCGGCCGCGTCGCCAACCGGCTGGGCGAGCACTCCACGGCGGTCCTCACCGGCATCGCGGGGTACGACGACGAGCGCATCGCAGAGCTCCGGGAATCGGGCGCGGTCGTATGAGCACGACCCGGATGGAGACCCTGGATGCCGCCCGCCCCGAGGCCTACCGCGGCACCTTCGCCCCGCGCGACGCGGTCCTGGCCGACGGCGACCCGCTGCCGCCCGGGTGGGAGGCGGTGTTCTTCCCCTTCGCCGCGCCCCTGAACGACCTCCGGCCCGACGGCACGCCCGCCCGCGACGGCATCCTCCCCGAGACCGACCTGCCCCGTCGCATGTACGCCGGCGAGGACACCGTCTTCGCGGCCGCGCTCCACGTCGGCGACCGGGTGACGCAGACGGCGCGGGCCGGCCGCATCCAGGAGAAGACCGGGGCGAGCGGTCGCCTGGTCTTCGCCGACATCGAGCGCGAGTTCGTCGTCGACGGGGAGGTGCGGGTGCGGTCGGTGTGGCACGACGTCTTCCTGGAGCAGGCCGCCGGTCCCGGCCGGCCGCCGCTCACCGACCCGCTCGCGGCGGCGGAGGCCGCCTGGGTAGAGGAGGTCCATCTCGACGCGCGGCAGCTCTTCCGCTTCTCCGCGCTGACGTTCAACACCCACCTCGTGCACTACGACCGGCGGTGGGCGCAGGAGGTCGAGGGACTCGACGACCTGCTCGTGCACGGCCCGCTGCTGCGGCTGCTGATGGTCGACGCCGCGTGGCGGCGGACCCCCGACCGACGCGTGCGTGCGCTGCGCGTGCGGATGACGGCACCCGCGTTCGTGGACACGACCCTGCGGCTGTGCGGCGACGCCGACGCGACGCGGGTCGTCGCCCTCGGTCCGGGCGACGTGGTGCTCGCGACGGCGGAGATCGACGCCGCGCCCGCCGTCAGTCCAGGCGGGAGTGCTCGCTGAGGCGGTGCCAGGTGCGGTTGTGGTAGACCAGCGCGTCGCCCGGTGCGCCCGGCTCGAGGTCGCGTTCGACGTCGACCTGCAGGGCCTGGGCGGCGATGACCGTCGAGCCGCCGGCATCCATCCGGCTGACGATCCGGCAGCGCAGCCACGCCCGCACCCCGTGGTAGACCGGCTCGCCCGTGGGCAGGCGGGACCAGGCGTCGGCGTCGGCGAAACGGTCGATGCCGCTCGTCGCGCCGGCGCGGGCGAGGGAGATGTCCTCGGCGTCGAGCAGGTGCACGACGATCGTGTCGGCGGCGATGATCGTGGGCGTCGCCGACGAGATCGCGGAGACCGAGAAGATGAGCAGCGGCGGGTCGGCGCTCACTGACGACACCGACGAGGCGGTCAGCGCGACGGGCCCGTTCTCGCCGTAGGCGGTGATGACGGCGACACCGCCGGGGTGTCCGCGGAACGCACGCTTGAAGTCGTCCGCGGACACCGTGGTGCCGATGGCGGGAGTGCTCTCGTCGTGCGCGTGCGGTAGCGAGGTCATGTCTACGACGGTACGCGCTGTCGGCGGCCGCGGCTCCCCGGGACGAAACACTCCGACACGCGCGGGTCCCCCCTGGCGATAAACGCTCCGTGCACCGAGGAACGCGCGCACCCGGCGTTTCTCGGTGCAGCGAGCGTTTATCGGCGGGAGGGAACGCATGCAGAGAACGAGGAACGGACCCGGGATGCCATGGCACCCAGGGTCCGTCCGAGACCGACGACGGCTCAGCTGAGCAGCGGCACCGCTCCGACGAGCACGCCGACGGCGAGCATCACCAGCGACACGATCGTCGCGCGCCACAGCACCTTCTTGTGGTGGTCGCCGAGGTTCACCCCGGCCAGCGACACGAGCAGCAGGATCGCGGGGACCAGCGGGCTCTGCAGGTGCACGGGCTGTCCGGTGATCGACGCGCGGGCCATCTCGACCGGCTCGATGCCGTACGCGGTGGCGCTCTCGGCGAGGACCGGGAGGATGCCGAAGTAGAACGCGTCGTTCGACATGAAGAACGTGAACGGGATCGACAGCACACCGGTGATGACGGCGAGGAACGGGCCGAGCGACGACGGGATCACCTGCGTGATCCACTCCGCCATGGCCGTGACCATGCCGGTGCCGTTCAGGACGCCGACGAGCACGCCGGCGGCGAGCACCATCGAGACCACGCCGACGATGCTCGGCGCGTGCGCCACGATCTCGTCGGCCTGCGACCGGAGCTTCGGGAAGTTCACGATGAGGGCGACCGACGCGCCGACCATGAAGACGAAGGCGAGCGGGAAGAGGTCCATCACGAGCAGGACCATCACGGCGAGGGTCAGCGCGAGGTTGAACCAGATGAGCTTCGGGCGGAGCGTCGCGCGGTTCGGGTCGAGCATCGTGTCGGCCATCGCGGTGTCGGACGCCTCCACCAGCTCCGGGGCGGCGACGGCGCCGCGGCCACCGCGGACGGTGACGATGTTGCCCGTGCGCAGCGAGGCGAGGGCGCCCGGCTTGTGCTCGGCGCCGCGGAAGATCCTCGGGGCGCCGAGGCGTCCGAAGCCGCCGGGGCCGTCGAGCTTCGAGGTGTCGACCGAGCCGGCCAGGCGACGGCGCTCGGACAGGCCGAGGAACCAGGCGAACGCCAGCGCGACGACCAGGCCCGCGCCCAGCGAGGGCAGCATCGGGACGAACACGTCGGTGGGCTGGAGGCCCAGGGCGGTGGCGGCGCGGACGGTCGGACCGCCCCACGGGACGATGTTCAGCGTGCCGTTCATCAGACCCGCGACGCACGTCAGCACGACCGGGCTCATCCCGAGGCGCAGGTAGATGGGCAGCATCGCGGACGTGGTGATGATGAACGTCGTCGACCCGTCGCCGTCCAGCGAGACCGCGCCGGCGAGGATCGCGGTGCCGAGCACCACCTTGGCGGGGTCGTCGCCGAGCAGGCGGGTGATGACGCGGATGAGCGGGTCGAACAGGCCGACGTCGATCATGATGCCGAAGTACATGATCGCGAACATCAGCAGCGCGGCGGTGGGCGCCATGTTGCCGATCGCGTCGATGACCATGTCGCCGATGCCGAACCCGGCGCCGGCGATCAGCCCGAAGATCGTGGGCACCACGATGAGCGCGACCATCGGGGTCAGGCGCCGCGTCATGATCAGGGCCATGAACGACAGAATCATGAGGAAGCCCAGGGCGACGAGCACGCCGTCGGCGGGCGTGTAGGCCACCGGGTACTCGACGGCCTCGGCCGAGAGGATGAGGGGGGTCATCGCGACTCCTTCGTCGTGGACGGGCGCGAGCGTCGCGCATCGATCTCCGGATGCTAGGGATGCCGCTCCCTCCCGCGCGCGCTTGCTCGCATTGCTCCGCGTTATGCGCGTACCGTGTGTTCTGCGCATTTCGCGCAGCGCCGGCGACGGCCGCGACCCGCCGACCGGAGGAGGTGCCCCGTGCGATTCGCCACGCGGATGCTCGTGGTGCAGGTGGCCACGCAGATCGTCGTCGTCGCGGTCTGCGCCGCCGTCTTCAGCTGGCTCGGGGTCCAGCAGCTGCGCGCCGAGGCGGATTCGTCCGCGCTGAACATCGCCCGCTCGGTCGCCGACTCGCCCCAGGTGCGCGCGCTCGTCGCCGACTTCTCCGCCGACCCGGGCACGCCCGACCCGGCGGATCTGCGCGACGGCGTCCTGCAGGAGTACGCCGCCGACGTCACCGACCGCACCGCGGGGCTCTTCGTCGTCATCACCGACGACCACGGCATCCGTCTCGCCCATCCCGATCCGAACCGCCTCGGGCAGGTGGTGAGCACGAGCTTCGCGGACGCGCTCGCCGGACGCGAGGTCGTGACCTGGGAGACGGGGACGCTCGGCGAGTCCGCGCGGGCGAAGGTGCCGGTCTACCCGCCCGACGGCGACGTGCCCGTCGGCGAGGTGAGCGTCGGGTTCGAGCGGGCGAGCGTGTTCGACGACCTGCCCGCGCTCCTCGGCGGCATCGCCGTCGCGGTCCTCGCCGCCGTCGGCATCGGCGCCGTCGTCGCTTTCCTCATGCGCCGGCGCCTCGAACGGCTCACCCTCGGCGTGCAGCCCGAGGAGCTCGTCGCGCTCGTGCAGACCCAGACCGCCGTGCTCGAGAGCGCCGACGAGGGCGTGGTGGCCATCGACGACGCGGGCGTCGTCCGCGTGTGGACCGCCCCGGCCGAGCGGCTGCTCGGGCGCGCCGACGCCGTCGGTCGGCCCGTCGCCGAGCTCGGCCTCCCCGCCGCCGTCGCCGCGGCCCTCCGCGAGGACGGCGCCGAGTCCGGGCTCCCGGTCGGCGAGCGCGTCGTGTTCATCGACGTCCGCCCGGTGCGCCGCGGCGGACGCCGGCTCGGCCGCGTCGCCGTCGTCCGCGACCGGACCGACGTCGCCGCCCTGTCCGGGCGGCTGGACAGCGTCCGCGCCCTCGGCGACGCCCTCCGCGTGCAGCGCCACGAGAACGCCAACCGGGTGCATGCGGCGGTCGGACTCCTGGATGCCGGACGCACCGACGAGGCGCGGGCCTTCCTGGCCGAGCTGGTCGATCGCGGCTCCGTCGACTGGGCCGTCCCCGGGATCGACCTCGTCGGCGACGCCATGCTGCAGTCCTTCCTCGGGGCGAAGGCGCTGTCCGCGCGAGAGCGCGGCGTCGCGCTGCGGGTCGCGGACGACACCTGGCTCCGCGGCACCGTCGACGACGTGGAGGACGTCGTCGCCGTGCTCGGCAACCTCATCGACAACGCCGTGACCGCGGCGGCATCCGGTCCCTCCCCGCGCGAGGTCGAGGTCGCCGTGCTCGGCGACGCCGACGCGGTCGTGCTCACCGTCGCGGACACCGGCGGCGGGATCGCCGACGTCGACGCGGCCTTCGCCCGGCAGGCGGACCGGGACGACGACGGGGACGCCGTCCACGGCCGCGGGATCGGCCTTCCGCTCTCGCGCGAGTTCGCCCGGCGGCGCGGCGGCGACGTCTGGATCGCCGACCCGGGCGGCGACGGCCACGGCGCCGTCGTCGCCGCACGCCTGCCCGGTGTGCTCACCCGACCGTCCGAGGAGGACGCATGACCGACATCCGCGTCCTCGTCGTCGACGACGACTACCGCGTCGCCGGACTGCACCGCGACGCCGTGGCATCCCGTCCCGGATTCACCGCTCTCGACCCGGCCCGCACGGTGGGGGAGGCGCGCGCGGCGCTCGCCGCCCACGCGCCCGACCTGCTGCTCGCCGACGTGTACCTCCCCGACGGGGACGGGATCGAGCTGGTGCGGTCGGCGGGGATCGACGCGTTCGTCCTGTCGGCGGCGACGGATGCCGCGACCGTCCGGCGGGCGTTCGGGGCCGGGGCCCTGGCGTATCTGGTGAAGCCGTTCGACACGCGCGTGCTGGCCGAGCGGCTGGAGCGCTACGCCCGGTACCGCAACCTCCTGTCGTCGACACGGCCGCTCACGCAGGACGACATCGACCGCGCCGCGGCGATGCTCCGCGGCGAGCGGGACGGCGCGTCGATCGCCCGGTCCGCGACCGAGCAGTCCGTGCTCGCGGCGCTCGGCGACGACGAGGCGTCGGCGTCGGAGGTGGCGGAGCGCATCGGGGTCTCGCGCGCCACCGCGCAGCGGCACCTGACAGCGCTCGCGGAGCGGGGCGTCATCCGGGTCGGGCTGCGGTACGGGACGACCGGTCGGCCGGAGCACCGGTTCCGCGCCGGCTGAGCCGGCGTGTCCCCCTTTGTGCAGGTTCTGCCGGCCGGAGTCGCACAAATTGGGACACGCCTGGGGGCGGTGCCGGCTGCGGCGGAAGCGCGGGTGGCGCGGACGAGTCGGCCCCGCGGGGCGGGGAGGGGACGGGATGCCGGGGCGGTGGCATCCACGTGGGAACGCTCCCAGAAATCCGACTGGTGAGACCGCACTGTTAGCCCTAACATGTTCGGAGAACCATTCACCGGGCCGCCCTCCCGGTGAGCGCGAGCACGTCGCGCACGGTCCGGATTCTGCAGTGACGCAGAAAGGAACGACGATGTCCCGACTTCGTAAGGCGGTCGCCCTCAGCGCGACCGCCGCAGTGATCGCCAGCGGGCTGGCGGTGATCGCCCCGACAGCCGCCTCCGCGGCATCCGCCCTCGACTCCGCCACGGTGCTCGACCTGCCGTTCGACGACGCCCTGACCGACGTCGGGCCGAACAAGATCGCCACCTCGATGCTGCGCGGCCAGGCTGCCTATGTCGCCGGCATCGACGGGCGCGCCCTGAGCCTGACCGGCGACGACGCGGTGAGCCTCGGCACGAGCGCCGCCCTCCAGCCGCAGAACCTGACGCTGTCGTTCTGGTTCAAGCCGGACGGCGCGATGGGGACCGGGGAGCAGGTCTTCACCTGGAACAAGGGTGCCTACAACACCGCCGGGTGGTACCTCACCGCCGAGAACGCGAACACGCCGCTGGCCCTGTCGATCGGCCCCGCGAACCAGCAGCCCTACAAGGTGACGGTCAACGGTCCCCGCGACGCGTTCTTCCCCGCGGGGGAGTGGACGCACGTGGTCGTGACGTACGACCAGGCCTCCAAGGCGGTCACCTTCTTCCGCAACGGCGAGAAGCAGGTGTCGTCCGTCGCCTTCCCGGCCGAGGGATCGGCGACCGGCGTCATCACCTCCGAGACGACGACCACCAAGTCGATCGGCTTCAACGGCCCGCAGTACAACGGCGCCTACGTGCGCGGGGCACTCGACGACTACACGCTGTACAACGCCGTCGCCACGACGGAGGACGTCGTCGCGCTCACCCAGGCCAACAACCCCGCGTTCGATCCCGCCGACGTCGCCGGCCGCGCGCTCGAGCAGGTCACGGTGCCCGCCAGCGCGTCGACGAGCTTCGGGCTTCCGACCACGGGATCCAACGGCAGCACCTTCACGTGGACCTCCTCGAACCCGGCGGTCATCTCGATCGACGGCGGTCAGGTTACCGTCACCCGGCCGAAGGACGCCGCCGCCACCGTCACGCTGACGGCGACCGCCCGGTACGCGGGCAGCACCCCGCGCATCAAGACCTTCCCGGTGGAGGTCGCCCCGCAGGGTGTGGCGACCTCGATCTACGTCGATGACACCGACCTCAACGAGGTCCTGGTCACCGACCCCTACCTGCAGAACAGCAACGCCAAGATGGTGGACTGGCTGCTCACGCTCGACCCGAAGCGCTTCCTCTACTCGTTCGACCAGCTGGCCGGCATCCCCACGACGGCGCAGCCGTACGGCGGATGGGAGCGCACCACGGGGGCGCGCTTCCAGGGCCACTTCTTCGGTCACTTCATGTCGGCGCTGTCGCAGGCGTACTCCACCGAGACCGACGCGGGCCGCAAGGCGCAGCTGCTGCAGAAGCTCACGACGGCGGTCGACGGCCTCGCCGCCGCGCAGGCGGCCTACGCGCAGCGCGACGCCGCGAACGCCGGCTACGTCGCGCCGTTCCCGGTGTCGTACCTGCCGCACGGCAGCGACGGCCTCATCGTGCCGTTCTACAACCTGCACAAGGTGCTCGCCGGTCTCATCGACGCCCACCAGTACGCCCCGAAGGACGTCGCGGACAAGGCGCTGTCGGTCGCGAGCGGCTTCGGCTCCTGGCTCAATGTCTGGGGCTCGCGTCAGGCGAACCCCAGCGCCCTGCTCAGCACCGAGTACGGCGGCATGAACGAGGCGCTGTACGAGCTGTACGCCATCACGGAGAACGACCAGCACAAGAAGGCCGCCGAGCTCTTCGACGAGGTGCAGCTGTTCCGTCAGCTCGCCGCGAACCAGGACGTCCTCGCCGGCAAGCACGCCAACACCACGATCCCGAAGCTGGTCGGCGCCCTCAAGCGCTACACGGTGTTCACCGACAACCCGGCGCTGTACGCACGTCTGACGGATGCCGAGAAGTCCGACCTCGACATGTACCGTCGCGCCGCGGAGAACTTCTGGCAGATGGTGGTCAACGACCACTCCTACATCGGCGGCGGCAACAGCTACTCGGAGCACTTCCAGCAGCCGGGCACGCTGCACGAGTTCGCCACGAACGGCATCACCAACGGCTACGGCGAGCAGTCCACGGTCGAGGGATGCAACGAGTACAACATGCTCAAGCTCACGCACGGCCTGTTCCGCGTGAACCCCGACGTGAAGTACGCGGACTGGTACGAGAACACCTACATCAACACGATCCTCGCGTCGCAGAACCCGGAGACGGGCATGATGACGTACTTCCAGCCGCAGACGGCCGGGTACGCGAAGGTGTTCGGGCGTCCCGTGGACGAGTTCTGGTGCGACCACGGAACGGCGACCGAGAGCTTCACCAAGCTCGGCGACTCGATCTACTTCCGTAAGGGCTCCTCGGTCTACGTCAACATGTTCCGGTCGACGGTCTTCTCGTCCGAGCCGCACAACATGAAGCTCACCCAGACCGCCGACATCCCCAACACCGACACGGCCACCTTCGTCGTCGAGGCGCTGGACGGCGGGACGCTGGCGGAGGGCACCACCCTGCGCCTGCGCGTGCCGTCGTGGTCGCCGAACCCGACGCTGACCGTCAACGGCCAGACGCGTGACGTCGCGGCGGCCACCGACAAGGGCTACGTGGTCGTGCCCGTCGCGGCCGGCGACCGGATCTCGTACACCCTGCCCGCCAAGGTGCAGGTCGAGGCCGGCACCGAGAACCCCAACTGGGTGGCCTTCCGCTACGGCCCGGTCGTCCTGTCCGCGGAGCTGAACCGCACCAACGTCGAGGCCACCAGCCCCGCCGGGATCCTCGTGCGCATGAGCACCGCCGACAAGTCCGTCACCAACAGCGTGCGCGTCGCCGACGTGGAGGCCTTCAAGAAGGACATCGAGAAGAACCTCGTCCGCCGCCCGAACGGCGCGGACAACAACGGCCGCACGGTGATGAAGTTCGGTCTCCAGAACGTGGATGCCGCCTCCGCGGCGCTGACGTTCGAGCCGTACTACAGCATGTACAACGCCCGGTACGCGCTGTACATGAACCTCATCCAGCCCGACTCGGCCGAGGCGCAGGCCCTCATCAAGACGGAGAAGGAGAAGCTGCGCATCGACGAGATGACGGTGGACGCCCTCACGTCGTTCGACAACAACAACAGCGAGGCGGGCAAGAACTACAAGTTCAACCTCTCCTCCGTCGGCGCGCACCTCGGCCAGCAGTACCGCGACGGCCAGCGCTCGGCCGAGGCGTTCTTCCAGTACGACATGGCCGTCGACCCGTCGGCGCCGAAGAACTATCTGGGCGTCCGCTACTTCGGCGGTGACGACGGTCGCACGTTCGACGTCTACATCAACGACGTCAAGCTGAAGAGCGAGCGGATCACCAACGCCAACGGGGCGAACTCGTTCTACGTCCAATACGACGAGATCCCCGCGTCGGCGCTGGCCGACATCGCGGCGAAGGACCGGTACAAGCGCGACCAGGCCGGGAACTACGTCCTCGACGAGGCCGGGAACAAGATCCCGATCATCACGGTGCGCTTCCAGGGCACGGGCGCGAGCTTCGTCGGCGGGGTCTTCGGCGTCTACACGACCACGACCACCTCGTTCGCGACGGACGCCGACCTCAACGCGCTGACGTTCGACGGCGGCACGCTCAGCCCGACGCTGGCCGACGGGACGTACGACTACACCGTGACCGTGCCGCGCGACGCCACCACGGCGACGTTCGACGCGGACCCGGCCACCCCCAGCGGCCTGGTCTACCTCGGCGACATCCTCATCGACGACACCCAGAAGCGGACGGTCCCGCTGGCCGCCGACGGGGCGACGACGGTGACGCTGCGGTCGGTCGCGCAGGACCACACGACGTCGAAGACGTACCGGGTCCAGATCGTGCGGGCCACGGCCCCGGCCCTCAAGGTCGAGGCGACCGCGTCCACGCGGTGCGTGTCGGGCCGCGTGGTGCTGACGGTCACCGTGAAGAACCCCAGCACGGTGCCGGTGTCGCTGCGCATCTCGACGCCGCACGGCGAGAAGACCGTCACCGGTCTCGCCGGCGGGAAGTCGACCAGCCAGGCGTTCACCACCCGTCAGGTGCGGATCGGGGCCGGCCAGGCCACGGTCACCGCGACCGGCACCGTCGACGGGAAGGACGTGACCGCCACCCAGACCGCGGCGTACACCGCCCGCAGCTGCGGCTGATCCCCACCCGGGTGGGTGACGCGCGATGCTCACCTACCCGGGCCAGCCGCACCGACGCCCCGAGGCCCGCCCCCAACGGCCTCGGGGCGTTCTTCGTGCGCGCGGGCGGGGCGGGGCCGGCCCGGGCCGCGGGCCGGGTCCGCAGGGCCGGCGCGAGCGGCGAGATCACGTGATCTCCTCGAGCTCGTGCGTTCTCGCGCCCCCGGACGTGTGCCCTCGGCGAGATCGCGTGATCTCCACGGCGGGAGGGCGGGGGCAGCGTGCGGCGAGGGGGGGGGGTCAGGCGCACCAGTCGGGGCGGGTGCCGGGCACCTCGGCCACGACCTCGCCCGTCGACAGGTCGACCACCGCGGACGTGCGGCCGAGCCATTCCGCGCGCGTCGGATAGCCGTCGATGACGGCGTCGTCGGCGACCGTGCCGACGGCCGCGTGCCGACCGCTCGGCGACACGCAGACCTCCTCTATCCGGGCGCCGGCGTCGGCGTCGAACACGCGCCGGACGACGCCGCCCGCGCGACGGTCGACCGTGTCGGCGGTCCAGGCGATCGACGTCTCGGGCGACAGCAGCAGCGACCCGGCGGCGAGGTCGTCCGACGCGTCGGTGCCGGCCGGCGTCGTCGTCGCCGTGGTGAGGTCCAGCACGGTCGTGCCCTCCGGCGTCTCGACGACGAGCGAGGTGGTCCCCGGCAGCACGCCGCGCAGCGTCCCGACCTCGCCGAGCAGGCGCGGGGCCGCGACCCCGGTGGCATCCACCAGGCTCATGGTGCCCGTCGGGGCCTGCGCGACGAGGTACGTGCTGCCCGGCACGAAGAACCACGCGTCGGCCTGGAGCGGGATGCCGTCGACGCCGAGGACCGCCTGCGCCGCGGCGTCGGGGTCGGCGGGGTCGATCGTGAAGAGGGTGCTGAGGTGCTGCTGCCCGTCCGTGCCGGACCCGGTGAAGACGAACCCGACGCGCCCCGCGTCGGCGGAGCTGCGCAGCAGGCCGAGGGTGCCGTCGCCGGGGAGCGCGAGCGGGATCGTCGAGAGGCCGTCGCCGCCGTGGACGAGCGAGGCGCGTCCGGTGTCGTCGAGGACGGCGGCGACCACGCCGGCGCCGTCGTCGGTGTACTCCTGGATCCGCGGCGCCGCGAGGACGGTGGTCTCCTGGCCGCTCGACAGGTCGTGGCGCACGATGCGGTCGTCTCCGCCGTCGCGGGCGAACGCGCCGCCCCGGACGAGGGAGGTCACGGACAGCGACGGGGTCGTGAAGGCGAGCTCGGCGGCATCCACCGCTCCCGTCGTGCGGCTGCGCAGGGCCGGGACGATGAGGCGGTAGTCGCGGGCGAAGTCGACCGTCCCGGGGAAGGTGACGCGCAGGGAGGAGCCGGACACGTCGACGTCGATCGGCACCTCCGGTTCCACGCGCACTCCGTCGGCGCTGCGTCCGTCGAGGGGCTGGTCGGCGCGCAGGACGAGGGTCACGCCGGAGCGCTCCACGAGCAGGTCGGTGTCGCCGTCGATCCCGCGCACGCGGGGTCCGCGCTCGAGGGCCGCGGCGCCGAGCGCGACGCTGACCGCCGTCAGGCAGGAGACGACGGCGACACCGGCGAGGGTGAACCGCCGGCGGGCGGAGGGGGCGCGCCGCTCAGGAGAGGTAGGGGTCATCGGGCTCCTCCACGACCTCGACGGCGTCCGGATGCAACAGGGTCGCCCCTGCGACGTCGGCGAAGGTCCCCGTGACGCGCACCCACGATCCGGAGGCCAGACCGTCCGGCAGGTCCGCGGCGACGACGGGCACGGCGAACAGCTGCGCGTCCACCGTGCAGCAGGTGACGGCGTAGCGTCCCAGACGCGCCGACCCGTCGTCGCCGACGAGGACGAAGGCGGTGATGTCGGCCTGCTGTCCGACGAGGTCGTCGGCCGTGGCGCCGCCGCCGAGGATGGTGGCCCAGTCCCGCACCGAGAACCCGGTGGGGTCGCTGCCGAGGAGCGCGGGGCGGGGCACGTCGCCGCCGCCGTCGGCCGCGGTCGCCGTCGTGAGGGCGCGCTCCGCGCTGAGGGTTGCGGGCGGGACGACCAGGAGGGCCACGGTCGCGGCGACGACGAGGGCGGCGAGGCCCGTCGCCGCAGCCCGGCCGCGGACGGTGCGCCACAGGTGGGAGGGATGCCGCTCCGCCCGGCCACCGTGAGCGTGGGCGCCGTGGTCGTGCTGGTGGTCGTTCTGGTGCTCGTGCGTGTGGTCGTGGTCGTGCCCGTCCTCGGTCCCGCCGCGACCGCCCGCCGCCGCGTACCAGACCGACGCGAGGAACAGCCCGGCGCCGAGCACGCTGAGGACGACGGTGAAGAGCACGTACCGCGGGTGGATGTAGAGGGTGAGGTCGCCGGTGACGGCCAGCGCGAGCGTCGCGATCAGGCCGACCGCGCACAGCGCGAGTCCGGCCCAGCGGGAGAGGACGTCAGACAAGGGCGTTCACCGCCAGTCCGAGGGTGAGCGCGCCCAGGGCGACGACGAGGGTGACGCCCGCCAGCGCGCGGACCCGGAACGTCGTCGACAGCATCACGAGCATCTTCACGTCGATCATCGGCCCGAACACGAGGAACGCGACCAGGGCGCCCGGCGAGAACGACGACGCCAACGACAGCGCGAAGAACGCGTCCACGTTGGAGCAGATGGCGATGACGAACGCGAGGAGGAGGAGGGCCAGGATGCCGTAGACCGGATGCCCGCCGATCGACGTGAGCGTGTCGCGCGAGATGGCCACCTGGATGAGGCCCGCCACGGCGGCGCCGAGGAACAGCGCCGGCAGCATGGCCGAGACCTCGCTGCGGAACAGGCCCGCGGCCCGACGGAGGGTCGGGGCCGAGGTGGCGGAGGACGCGCTCGCGCACGCCGCGGCCCAGACCGGGGTGAGCAGGCGGTCCGGGTCGGGGTGCAGGCTGACGAGCCAGCCCACGAGGTTGGCCAGGACGAAGCCGCCGACGAGGCGGGACACCAGGATGCCGTCGTTCCAGCCGAACGCCTGGTACGTGGTGATGAGGGTGACGGGGTTGAGGATGGGGGCGGCGAGCAGGAACGTCGCCGCGTCGGCGACCGAGAACCCGCGCACCATGAGTCCGCGGGCGAGGGGCACGTTGCCGCACTCGCACACGGGCAGCACGACGCCGAGGAGCGACAGGACCGCGCGCCGCGCGAAGCCGGCGCGGGGGACGACGGCATCCATCACCCGGGTCGGCACCCAGAGCTGCACCGCGATCGAGACCATGACGCCGAGGAAGACGAACGGCAGCGACTCGACGATGACGCTCGCCGCGAGCGTGACACCGTCCGACAGGGCGCTCGGCAGCGGGGAGTCCGCGTCGATGGAGACGGCCCGCACGAGGACGGCGGCGGTGAGCACCGCCCCCACCGTCAGGAGGATCCGTCGCGCGCGCGGCGTCGCACCGGCGCGCGGGGGCGCCGGGGTCGGGCGGGTCATCGTGGTGGGCATCGTCGCTCTCCTCGCCGGGGGAGCTCGTCGCGGCCCGGGGTCTCGCGGCGGCGCTCCCGCGTCGCGATGGAGTTATGTTACCGATAACGCTCGACCCCGGCAACGCGCCCGACGGTCTCTCCGCCCGCGGCTCGGCCGTGCGGGGCGGGGGGCGGGGTGGGCGTGTCCCACTTTGTGCAGGTTTGGCCGGCCGGGGTCGCACATTTCGGGACACGCCTGGTGGACCACCGGCGAGTCCGGCCGTGCGGGGCGCGATTCGTGCACCGGGGCGGTCGGTGGTCGCCCCGGTGCACGGCTCGCGCCCCGTACGCCGGTCGGGATGCCTCAGGCCTCGAGCACCAGCCACCCCCGCGGCGGCAGCGCGGCGCGGCCGTCCGCCACGGCCCCCTCGCCCGCGACGACGGTGGCCCCGTCCGCGACCGGCAGAGAGGCGGGGGCGTCGTCGATGTTGAGCGCGACGACGACGGCGTCGTCGCCGACGGCGGTCCGCAGGGACAGGGCCGTGTTCGTCACCTCCACGACGTCCGTGTGTGCGCGCCAGAGCCACGGCTTGCGGCGACGCAGGGCGATGAGCGCGCGATGCGCGTCGAGGATACGCAGCGCGGACGGGTCCAGCTCCTCGTCGCGCGGCGGGGCGGCGGGGAACTCCGGCCGCACCGCGTCGTCGCCGCCGATCCGCTCTTCTTTCACGCCGGTCCAGCCCAGTTCGTCGCCGCCGTACACGGACGGGGTGCCCGCGACGGTGAACAGCACCGCGAGCGCGTGCGGCACCAGGTCCGGGCCGATCGCCGAGGCGATACGGGTCACGTCGTGGTTGCCGACGAAGGTCTGCGGCACGAACGTGGCCAGCAGCTGGTCGTTGCGCTCGACCGCGTGGCTGAGCTCGAAGAAGTTGCGGTCGGCGATGCCGTGCCAGATCCCCTGCCACAGCTCGTACTGGGTGAGCGCGTCGATCGTCGACGTGCGCACGATGTCCGCGGCCTCGCCGTGGATCACCTCGCCGAGGAACCACGCGTCGGGGAACCGCTCGCGCACTCGGGGCAGCACCTGCGCCCAGAAGTCCGCGGGCACCGCGTAGGCGGCATCCAATCGCCATCCGTCGACGCCCCGTTCGAGCCAGTGGCACATCACGTCGACGACGAGGTCGACGACCGCGGGGGAGGAGTGGTCGAGCGCGACCAGGGCGTCGTGACCCTCGAACACATCGGCCTCGACGCGGCCGTCGACCCGCCGGGCGCGGAAGAGCCCCGGGTCGTCGCCGCCGTCCGCGAACGCCCGGAACGCCGGGTGGCCGCGTCCGACGTGGTTGAACACCCCGTCGAGCAGGACCCGGATGCCGCGCGCGTGCGCCCCGTCGACGAGACGGCGCAGATCGTCCTCGTCGCCCAGGCGGGGGTCGATGCGGAAGTGGTCGACCGTGTCGTATCCGTGCGTCTCGGCGGCGAACACGGGGCCGAGCAGGAGGCCGTTCAGACCCAGGCCGATCACGTGGTCCAGCCACGGCTCGAGGCGGTCCAGCCGGTGCTCGGGAGCGGCATCCGGGTCCACGTCGTCGCGGATCGGCGCCCCCACGAACCCCAACGGGTACACGTGCCACCACATGACGTGCTCGGGCCAAGCGGGCATCGGGTCTCCTTCGTCTCGGGCTCTCGACGCTATCGAGCGGCCCCGACATGGCCGCGGGGGGTTGCGGCCCGCGGGCGCCGAGCCCGTCTGCCGTTGGCCCCTCGCCGTGACTTGGCGCAGATGTACGCCGCGGGCTGTCGGCAGTGTGCATTTGCGGCAAGTCAACGCCACAACGCAGCGCTGCGTCGGTCCCGCGGCGGCGGGGGAGGAGATGTCGGCAGCGGAGGAGGGAGGGGGGTGGATGCCTCTTCCCTTCGCCGCATCTCCTCCCGCGGCCCCGCCGGGTCGAGCGGAGTCAGGCCACCCGCGCCCAGCCGTCGCCGCGGCGCTCGATCGCCCCGGCGGCGGCGAACGCGTCGAGCCACCCGCCCATCGGCCACTCGCCCCACCGCCGGTGGAACGCGGCGCCGTTGCGGAGGATGTCGTCGAGGTGCCGCCACGGCGGCGAGGACACCGGATGCCACTGGTGGTACGCGTGGGCCCCGCCCACCCAGCGCAGCTCGATGCCGGCGGCGCGGGCGGTCCAGGCCAGGTCGGTGTCCTCGGCCCCGTAGCCCTCGTAGCCGTCGTGGAAGCCGCCGAGGCGGCGCCAGGTCGCGGGGGTGACCGCGAACGACAGCGACCAGAACAAGGCGTACTCGTCGGGGGTCGCCACGCGGACCTCGCCGTCCGCGGGCAGGGGACGGGCGCGGTGCGGGCGGGTGTGGCCGGGCAGCTCGGCGGCCGTGGACGGCCGCTGCACGCTCGTCAGGTACGTCACCGGGCCCGACAGCAGCGCGTCGGGCGCCGCGGCGGCTGCGGCCCGGTAGCGCGGCAGCAGGTCGGCCCCGGGGAGGCAGTCGACGTCGAGGAATACGAGGAGGTCGGCGCCCGCGGCGAGGGCGGCCGCGGCCGCGCGGTTGCGCCCCTCGCCGACCCGGAGCCCGTGCGGGCCGGGCGGGACGTGGAGGGTGAGGGCGGCGGCATCCAGGGTCTCGTCCGGCAGGGTCCCGTCCGGCAGGGTCTCGTCGAGCCAGACCTCCACGCGCAGCGCCTCGGGCGCCACCTCGGCGAGGACGCGCCGCTGACGCTCGAGGTGCTCGCGGCGCGCGGCGGAGGCGACGGTCAGGACGGCGGTCGTGCTCACGGCAGCATCGCCTCGACGGCCTCCGCGAACCGGCGCGCCGCCCCCGCGACCTGCCAGCGGGACCAGTCCGGGGCGTCCCCGGCGGCGCCCTCGACGTGCGCGACGAGCTCGTCGGCCGACACGTCCGCGGGGGCCACGCGCGCCAGACCCGCGCTCCGCAGGGCGTCGGCGGTCCGCTGCTGCTCGTCGAAGGGGCGCTCCTGCGCGATGACGACCGCCCGGGCGCCCGCGGCGGCGAGGTCGGCCACGCTGTTCTGCCCGGCCGCGCTCACCACGACCGTGCGCGAGGACAGCAGCGGCCACGGATCGTCGACCCGGGACGCGGCGTCGTGCCCGATGGCATCCACCGTCCAGCCCCGGGCGGACAGCGCGGCGGCGGCGGTCGCGCGCACCTCGGGCTCCAGGGTCCGGCCCAGGAAGAGCACCGACCGGCCGGGGAGGGGGAGGGATGCCGCCCGCCCGTCGTACCGCGAGATGCCGCCGGTCCACACGACGCGGTCGCCGCGGTCGGCCAGGGCTGCGGACGGCACGATGCCGTGCGCCCAGGGGGCCAGGATGCGGTCGGCCAGGTCGTATGCGAGGGCGTGCGGGGCGTCGGTGCGGTCGCCGGGCTGGGTCACCACGACCGTCCGCAGGCCCAGCAGCCGGGCGAACACGGCGACCTCGGCGCTGACGTCCGCGACGAGGACGCGCAGGTCGCGGGCGACGGCCGCGTCGGCGATCCGGGCGAGCCGGGCGCGATGGCCGGGGTGACCGTGCGGCGCCCAGTGCAGGTGGCCGCGCGCGGTGGGATCGGCCTCGCGGGGGTCGCAGAGCGACCCGTCGGGCTGCACGACGACGTCCGCGTCCGGAGGCAGCTGCGTCCACGGCACGGACCCGTCGAGACCGGCCGGCCGCGGCAGGGACGAGAACGCCGCGACGGGGACGCGCAGGTGCGGCTGCACCGCGAGGAAGCGCGAGAGGTGTCCGTACCCGTGGTGGTGGACGTACCAGCCGATCACCAGGACACCGCGGGCGCGCGGCGCACGGGCACCGGCTGCGTGGCGGTGTGCGCCAGCACCCGCTCCACCTCGCGGTACCGGCCGGCCAGGGAGTGCGCGCGCACGGCGGCGCGGCGCGTCCACACGCGGGTCAGCGGCTCGCGCTGCGCCTGCCGGGCGAGGTCGGCGGCCGCGGCGGCCAGTCCCCCCACGTCGCCGGGGGTCACCACGGCCGCAGCCGGGGCGCCGGCGAGCACCTCGGAGACGCCGCCGATGTCGAAGGCGGCCACGGGTGTGCCGGTGGCCAGGGCCTCTGCGATGACGAGGCCGAACGGCTCCTCCCACATGGGCGTCACGAGCGCGACGGCCGACTCGCCGACCAGGCGGCACAGATCCGGCTGGCGGAGGGCCCCCACGTAGCGCGCGCGCTCGTCCAGCAGCGGCCGCACCATGTGCTCGTAGTAGTCGACGTCGCCGATGCGCCCGGCCACGACGATCTCGGCCCCGGCCAGCCGAGCGGCCTCGATCGCCAGGTGCGGCGCCTTCTCGGGGACGATGCGCCCGGACCAGACCCAGCGGGTACCGCCGGGTCCCCGCGTCCAGCGGTCCGTGTCGATCCCGTTCGGGAAGACGAACGCGTCCACGCCCTCGGCCGACCACGCCTGTGCGGTCGCCTGGCTGACGGCGACGAACCGGTGCGCGTGGTCGATCACCCGTGCGGCCGCGTCCAGCATCGGCTCGAGCGGCGGGGTGTGGAGCGTCGTCACGACGGGGATGCCGGCCTCGCGGCTCCACAGGATCGGCTCGCCGTGGAGGCTGTGGTTGTCGACCACGTCGAAGAGGTGGCGGTCCGCCTGCAGCCGCAGGAGCGCCGCCTCCATGGCGCTGCTCAGCCGGTCGGCGTACCCGGGCGGGTACATCGTGTCGGAGGCGTCGGCCCGCCGGTCCCAGGTCGGCACGGGCAGCCGGAACTCCGGGACGTCGCCGAGGAAGTCGGAGCCGTCCGCCGCCACCAGCGTCACCTCGTGGCCGCGCGCCCGCAGCCAGCGGACGCGGTCCCACACGACCGCCTCGAGCCCGCCCGCGTGCGGCTGGCGGAGGGGGTATCGCGAGGGGGCGACGACGAGGACGCGGAGGCGCCGCGAGCCGCGGATCACGCGGCGTCCTTCGCGGCCAGCGCCCGGCGGTACAGGGCGACGTGCGCGTCGCGGACGGCGTCGAGCTCCTCGCGGCGCTCGTCGCGGCGCCGGGCCACCTCGGCGGCGCGCCGCGGCGATCCGGGCGTCGACCACGCGGGGGCGATCGCGTCGATGATCGCGCGCTCCAGCGACAGCGGGTCGCCGACGGCGAAGGCGTGGTAGTCCTCGGGGTGCTGCGCGGCCATGTGGCCCACGCGCGTCCCGACGACCGGCACGGCGAGGTCGTAGCAGAGCTCGGCCCAGCCGGACTGCGTCCCGTGCCGGTAGGGCAGCAGGCACGCGTCGAGGTCGGCGAGCCAGGCGGACAGCTCGGCGTCGCCCAGGCGCGGCCCCCGTTCGACGGCGACTCCCTCCGTGTCGGCGACGAGGAGCTCGATGGATGCCGCCGCGTCGGCGTCGCGCACCTTCTCGTTCATTCGGACGACCCCCTCCACATGGGCTCCCTGGGCGCGCAGGTCGGCGATGGCCCGCACCAGCGTCGCGGTGGTGCCGACGCCGTCGATGTTGGGACGCAGGTCGCGGAGGTGGACGCCGATCCGGGTCACGCGTCGCGCGGTTCCGGTCGGGGCCTCCTCGGCGAGCAGCGTGGGGTGGGGGAGCACCGTGGTCGCACGGTGGAAGACGCGTCGCACCTCGGCGTCGACCGTCGGGGTGAGGGAGATGAGCTCGTCGGCCGCGCCGATCACGACGTCGAGGGCCGCGCGGTGGGCCTCCTGCGTCTCCAGCTGCGGGTTCTCGAGATCGTGCACCGTGTAGACGAGGGGCAGGCCGAGCAGTCTCATCGTCGCGACCGCAGCCGACAGCTCCTCGGGGGAGTACGACTCGAGACCGAAGTGCAGGTGCACGAGGTCGATCCCGGCCGCGTGCGCCTCGAGCCACGAGGGGAGCAGCACCTGCGGCGGCCACCACTGGCCCGGCTCGGCCCCGGGCGGCGGGGGATCGGCCAGCAGCGCGACACGCGCAGGGTCGGTCACCGCCCGGACGTACGGGTGGGCTGCGGGGACCGCGGCGACCCGGACAGGCGGGATGAGTGGTGCGTCGATCTCTTCTCCTCCTCGTCATGCTGGCTCCGGCGGTGCGCTACCGCATCGCCGAGGCGTTCGCAATGCAACGGGGCGGTTGGGAGCGCGAAACGGCCGACGGCTACGTTCACATCATGGGTGGCGAGAGGATCGGGCCGGGAAGCCTTGCGGAGCACGGCGAGGCGGTGATAGCGAGACGCCGGCATTATGCGGTCTTCTACGGCGACGAGGCGCCTCCTGCGGGATATGGCCTGGTCGTCGGCAATTGCCAGGCGGAGTCGCTGCGTCTGATCGTGTCGTCCGATGCCCTCCCCGGCGTCCGCGTCCCCGCCGTCCACGAGCTGACCCCCGAGGACGCCGTTCACCTCCACCGCCTGCTCGCGGGCGCGTCCTGGCTCGTCGCGCAGCCCATCCGCGACGACTACCTCGGCCTGCCGCTCGGCACCGCGCAGCTGCGCGCGGCCCTGCCGTCGCACGCCCGCTCGCTCACCGTGCCGATCGTCCGCTTCGGGGGCCTCTACCCGTTCCAGGCGGCCATCCGCGTGCCGGGCGTCGACGAGGACCCGCCCCTCGTGGCCTACCACGACGTGCGCGTCCTGGCCGAGGCCGCCGGCCTCCCCGTCGCCCGGGAGCTGTCCCGCGACGGCGTCCGGGAGGTCGCGGCCGCGTCCGTCGCGGAACTGCGCCGCCGCGAGGCTCTCGGCATCGACATCGTGGCATCCGACCTGCTGTCTCCGGTCGTGGTGGACCTCGCCCGCACCGTCAACCACCCGGGGAACGCGATCTGGATGCCGCTGGGCGACCGCGTGGTCGCCGCGCTCGGGGCGCCGGGTACGGCCGTCGACCCCGGGCGGCCCATCCTCGCGGGGGTGCGGGCGCCCCTGGAGCCCTGGGTGCTCGACGCGTGGGACCTCGACGACGCCCCGCGACCGGACTGGATCGTCGCGGGGGAGGAGCTGTCGGTCGAGGCCGTCCGGTCGGCGCACCTCGAGTGGTACGCCGCGCACCCCGCGTTCGTCGCCGCCGCGATGGAGCGTCTCGCCCCGCTGATCGCCCGATGGAGAGCGGCGTGAGCGGCACCGCCGAGTCGGGGTCGTCCGTCCTCCCCGAGCTCGCGCCCCCGGTCCTCCTGACGCATCCCGGCCCCCACGGCGTCGCCGTGTACGCCCGGGAGATCGCGGCCGAGGTGGTGGGCCTCGACCCGCGGGCCCGCGTGATCGCGCCGGACGGGCTCGCGTCGCTGCCGCCCGGCACACCCGTGCACGCCCACGTCACCGACCGGCTGTGGGGCACCTCGCCCGAGGAGGCCGCGACGGTCATCGAGGCCCTGGCGCGGCGGCATCCCCTCTCCGTCACTCTGCACGACGTGCCGCAGGAGTCCGACGGCGAACGCAACCGGCCGCGCCGCCGGGCGTTCTACCGGTCCGTCGTCCGGGCCGCTCGCGGCGTGGCCGTCAACAGCGCGCACGAGCGGGCGCTGCTCGCCGAGGAGGACGTGTGGGACGGGCCGGTCGCGGTCGTCCCCCTCCCCGTGGATGCCACCCCGTCCCTGCCCGCGCCGCCGCCCGACGGGTCGGTGGGCGTGCTCGGCTACTTCTACCCCGGCAAGGGGCACGACGAGGCGCTCGCGGCGGCGGTCGCCGCGGGCGTGCCGCGCGTGAGCGTGCTCGGACGCGCGTCGGACGGGCACGCGGGCGACCTGGAGGCGTTCGTCCGCCGTGCCGCGGCGGCCGGCGTGGACGTCGAGGTGACCGGGTGGCTCGACGACGCGGCGATGGCCGCGCGGGCCCGCGCCGTCGCCGTGCCGGTGATCGCCCACCGTCACGTCTCGGCGTCCGGCTCGTTGGCGTCGTGGATCGGGTGGGGCCGCGCGCCGCTGGCCGTCCGGAACCGCTACGTGGACGAGATGGCGGAGCTGCGACCGGGGACTCTCCGGCCCGTCGAGCCCGATGCCCTCGCGTCGGAGGTGCGGGGCGCCGTCGCCGAGCCGGGACGCACGTGGCACGGCATCCATCCGCTCCCGCACGGACGCGCGGACGCCGCGGACGCGTACCTCCGCTGGTGGGCGGAAGGTCTCGCGTGAACCGGCCGGACGATGGCGCGGGGTGGGTTCCCGGGCACCCGTGGGTCCCCGGGAACCGCTGGGACCTCGTCGCCGGGGTCGAGCCGGTCCCGCCGCGGGTGAGCGTCATCGTGACGCACTACGACCAGCCGGAGGAGCTCGCCCGCACCCTCGCAGCCCTGCGGCGACAGGACCACCCGCGGGACCTGCTCGAGATCGTCGTCGCGGACGACGGCTCCCCGATCGCCCCCGTCGTGCCCGACGACGTGCTCCTCGTGCGGCAGGAGGACCGGGGGTTCCGGGCCGCCGCCGCGCGGAACCTCGGTGCGGCCGCCGCGACCGGGGACGTGCTGTGCTTCCTCGACGCGGACACCGCGCCCGAGCCCGGATACGTGCGCGCCCTGAGCCGCCTGCCCGCGCTCCTGCCCGAGGCGGTGACGGTCGGTCGCCGCCGTCACGCCGATCTCGCTGGGGTCGCGCCGGACGCGCCGCTCGCGGAGGTGGGACCGGCCCGGGAACTGCCGGAGCCGGACTGGCTGCGCGACGCCTACGCCCGCAGCGGCGACCTGCTGCACGCCGACGACCGCTCGTACCGCTTCGTCATCAGCGCCGTGCTCGCCTGCTCCCGTGCGCTGTTCGACGAGGTCGGCGGCTTCGACGAGGGCTTCACCTCCTACGGCGGCGAGGACTGGGAGTGGGCGCACCGGGCGTGGCAGGCCGGCGCGGTGCTCGCGCACGTGCCGGCGGCGGTCGCCTGGCACGACGGACCGGACTGGGCCGGGCGTTCGAGCGAGGACCGGGCCCGCGAGGGTAACCGGCAGACGCTTCGCCTGGCCGACGCGATCCCCCTCGACGGCTCGCGCGGGCGCGCGGTGATGCCCGCCGTGCCCGATCTCGTCGTGCACCTGACGGGGGACCCGTCGCCGGCGGCGGCGTTCCTGTGCGTCGACGCCGTGCTCGCGGCCTTCCCCCGGGCGACGGTGGTGCTGGACGCCGAACCGTCGCCGCCTCTCGCCGCGGACCCGCGGGTGCTCGTCGCCGCGGACCCGCGGCTGCGCCGGGCCGCCGACGGCCTCCCCGACGCGCGCGTCGTCCTGCGGCTGGACCGGGCCGTCGCGATCGACGGGGCGGACGAGCTGGCGGCGCGACTGTCCGCGCTGGGGCAGGGGTCCGAGGGCGGATTCGAGCTGCGGGCCGCGGACGGCGCGCCGGTCGGTGCCGCGACCTCGCGCCGCGCGCGGCGCCGTGCGACCCGGTGGGGGACCGACGCGGGGTTCACGACCGGGACGCTCACGGCATCCGGTGTCCACGTGCTGCGGGAGGAGCCGCACCTGGAGGCCTGGGTCGGCGGCTGGGGCGGCGTCGACCGCTGGACCTGACGTCCGCGGCCCCCCGGTCGCCGCGGGGTTTCCCGGTCAGTAAACGCCCTCCGCCGGTGGACACGACGTGGCACGGCGTTTCCGCCGCGAGGGAGCGTTTACTGGCGGGAGCGCCCGAAGGCCGGGACGCAGGGCCGCGGCAACGGGCCTGCGAGAATCGAGGGATGACCGCCACCCTCGTCGCGCAGGGCCTCGCCGGGGGCCACGGACACCGCACGCTCTTCGACGGGGTCGACCTCACCGTCGCGCCGAGCGACGTCGTCGGCGTCGTCGGGGCCAACGGGGCCGGCAAATCCACGCTCCTGCGCCTGCTCGCGGGCGTCGACGACCCGCAGGCCGGCACCGTGTCCCTCGCGCCGGCCGACGCCTTCGTCGGGTGGCTCCCGCAGGAGCACGAGCGCGTCCCCGGCGAGACCGTCGCCGCGTACATCGCCCGTCGCACCGGATGCGCCGCGGCGACGCGGGAGATGGATGCCACGGCCGCAGCCCTCGGCGACCCCTCGGTGCCCGGGGCCGACGACGCCTACGCCACGGCGTTGGAGCGCTGGCTCGCCAGCGGCGCCGCCGACCTGGACGAGCGCATGCCGATCGTCCTCGCCGACCTCGGCCTCTCCGTCGGCGCCGACGCCCTGATGACGGGACTGTCCGGCGGTCAGGCCGCCCGCGTCGGCCTCGCCGCGCTGCTGCTGTCGCGCTTCGACATCGCCCTGCTCGACGAGCCGACCAACGACCTCGATCTGGACGGACTCGAGCGCCTCGAGACGTTCGTCCGCGGCCTGCGCGGAGGCGTCGTGCTCGTCAGCCACGACCGGGAGTTCCTGGCCCGAGCGGTGACCCGCGTCCTCGAGCTCGACCTCGCCCAGAACACCCACCGCGTCTACGGCGGCGGCTACGACGCGTACCTCGAGGAGCGGGCGACGGTCCGCCGGCACGCCCGCGAGAAGTACGACGAGTTCGCCGAGAAGAAGGCCGACCTCGTCGCCCGCGCCCGGACGCAGCGGGAGTGGTCGAGCCAGGGCGTCCGCAACGCGATGAAGAAGGCGCCCGACAACGACAAGATCCGGCGCAAGGCGTCGATGGAGTCGAGCGAGAAGCAGGCGCAGAAGGTCCGGCAGATGGAGAGTCGCATCGCGCGCCTGGAGGAGGTCGAGGAGCCGCGCAAGGAATGGCAGCTGGAGTTCACGATCGGGACGGCGCCGCGGTCCAGCTCGGTCGTCTCGACGTTGTCGGGCGCGGTGTTCCGCCAGGGCGACTTCACCCTCGGTCCCGTCTCGCTGCAGGTGAACGCCGGCGAGCGGATCGGCATCACCGGCCCCAACGGGGCCGGCAAGACGACGCTCCTCCGCGGCATCCTGGGTCGCCAGACGCCCGACGAGGGCACGGCGAGCCTGGGCTCGAGCGTCGCGATCGGCGAGATCGACCAGGCGCGGTCGCTGCTCGTGGGCGAGCGACCCCTCGCCGAGACGTTCGAGGGGCTGGTGCCCGAGATGACCTCCGCCGACGTGCGGACGCTGCTGGCGAAGTTCGGGCTGAAGGCCGACCACGTCACGCGTCCGGTCGACGGTCTGTCGCCGGGGGAGCGCACGCGCGCCGGGCTCGCGCTGCTGCAGGCCCGCGGTGTCAACGTGCTCGTGCTCGACGAGCCGACGAACCACCTCGACCTCCCTGCGATCGAGCAGCTCGAGCAGGCGCTGGAGTCCTACACCGGAACCCTGCTTCTCGTCACCCACGACCGCCGCATGCTCGCGGCGGTGCAGACCGACCGCCACTGGCGCGTCGAGTCCGGAGACGTCTCCGAGGTCTGACCCGCGCGGGGCCGCACGCGGAGATGAGCCCCGCGCGGGGGTGAGCCCCGAGGGGCCGCGTGGCTGACAGGCGAGGTCAGCGCCCCTGACGCTTCTTGTACGGCTTGGGCTGCCCCTTCACGATGGGCGCGCGGCCCGTGCCCTTCGACGCCTTCGCCTTCCCGCCCTGGACCTTCGGCGCGGCGACGGCCTGCGGCGGGGCGTCGGCGATGCGCGCGTGCGCCTCCTCGAGCAGCAGCTCGCCCGCGGGGGTGAGCCGCGTCGGCGGCGTCCGCGTCACCAGCGGCTGCCCCACCTCCTCCTCGAGCTTGTCGATCGTCGTGTAGAGCGAGGCGAGAGGGATGCCGAGGCTCGCGGCCGCGCGCGGGAAGTGCAGCTCCTCGGCGAGGGCGGAGAACCGGACCAGGTGCGCGAGCTTCATGGCATCCATTCTCCCGTGCCTCGTCGCGGACCGCGTCCGCCCGCCCGCAGGTCCTCGCCGAGATCACGTGGTCCCGGTGGCGGGAGGGCGGGCCGGGCGGGCGGGGGCGGTCAGGCGGCGGCGAGGAAGCGGTCCGCCGTGCGGAGGGACAGCGCCATGATCGTCAGCGCGGGATTCGCGGCGATCGCCGACGGGAAGACCGAGTTGTCGCAGATCCACAGGTTCGGGATCTCGTGCGAGCGGCCGTCGGCATCCACCACGCCGTCGGAGGGGTCCACCGACATCCGGGCCGTGCCGATCGTGTGCGCCGAGCGGGCCAGGACCATCGTCTCGCGCGCCCCCGCCGCCTCCATCACCCGCAGCATGAACGCCGTCGCGTGCCGGGTGATCGCGTTCTCGTTCTCGCCCGCGGTGAACGTGATCCGCGCGCGGGGGATGCCGTACTCGTCGACCTCGTCGACCAGCTCCAGCCGGTTGTCGTCCGACGGCAGGCACTCCGCGTTGATGCCGATGCCCGCCATGAACCGCGCCTGATCGAGCCGCTGCATGAGCTCCGGCCCCCACAGGCCGCCGCCGCGCACGAGCGTCGTCGCGAAGGTCAGCGGCATCACGCCGAGGCTCTGCACGAGGTACCCGCCGGCGAAGTCCGCGTCGGCGGGACGCATCATGTCCTCGGTGATGAGCGACGAGGGGTACCCGCGGTGACCGCGCACCGGCTCGTCGAACCGGCCCCACACCTGGGTGGCGCCGTGGGCGAGGAAGTTCCGCCCCACCTGGCCGTTGTCGTTCGCGATCCCCGTGTGCAGCAGCAGACGCGGCGTCTCCACGCCGCCCGCCGCGAGGACGAGCGCGCGGGTGCGCTGGCGCTTGTCGACACCGTCCTGCCGGTACACGACCGCGGCGACGTGCCCGCGCGCGTCCCGCTCGATGCCGTGCACCATCGCGTTCGCGCGGATCTCGGCGCCGGCATCGACCGCCACGGGCAGGTACGTGTTGGCGGTGGAGGCCTTGGCATCCGTCCGGCATCCCTGGTGGCACTCGCCGCAGTTGATGCAGGCGCCGCGCTCGCCGTAGTGGTCCTGCAGGCGGGCGCGGGTCAGGACGGCGGCGGGGGCGTCGGCCCAACGGATGCCGAGCTCCTCGCACCCGCGGGCGACGAGGTTCGCCGGGGCGTTGCGGGCCGCTGCGGGGTACGCGTACCGGCGGTCGGGATCCCACGGGTAGGGGGTCTGTCCCGAGACGCCGATGTCGCCCTCGACCCGCTCGACGTACGACAGCAGCTCGTCCGGGTCGATCGGCCAGTCGCGGCCGACCCCGGACTCGGTGCGGAGGGCGAGGTCGCGACGGTCCGGGCGCGGCGTGAACGCGCCCCAGTGCAGGGTCGAGCCGCCGACGCCGCGGCCGCTGTTGTTCGGGCCGAAGGCGGTGGCGTCGTCGCCGCCGGAGAGACGGTCCGACATCCAGTTGATCTCGACGGACTCCGGCTCGTCGGGGGTGAAGTCGTCGGTCGTGAAGTGACGACCCGCCTCCAGCGCGACGACGGACAGTCCGCGCTTCGCGAACTCCGCGGTGAGGGGGGCGCCGCCGGCGCCGGTGCCGATGACGACGACGTCCACGACGTCGTCGAGCGGGTACGTGCGCATCCGGTCGAGATTCATGCCGAGACCGCCTCTCCGGTGGTGTGCTGCTGTTCGTCGACGGTGCCACCGACGCCCGCCGGCTCCCAGTCCTCGCGGCGGCCGATCGTCAGCTGGACGAAGCCGCGCAGCGGCCGCGTCCCGCCGGTGGCGAAGCCGTCGTAGCCCGTGCGGGCCATGCTGGCGGGGTGCGCCAGCCACTGCCGCACGAGATCGACGCGGGCGTCCTCGAGCCACGCGGCCAGCTGCTGGTGGTCGAGGGGGCCGGTGGCATCCCCCTCTCCCTCCATCGCGCGCCGCAGGAGGTCGGCGCGGGCGGCAGGGTCGGTCGGCCAGAGCGGCGCGAGGGTGTCGAGACCCGCGCGGTAGGCCTCGACGTCGGGGGGCAGCGTCGCGTTGCGCCAGCCGTCGCCCTCCCCGCGGGCGAGCTGCGCGTCGACGCGTCCGGCGAGGTCGATCGCGGGGCCGTCCTGGGGCACGGCGAGGTCGGCGATCTCCCGGAGCAGCGTCAGCTGCGCGACGTCGAGCACCTGCGGGGCGTACCCCCGGTCGTCGGGAACGGCGCGGCGGCCGAGGGTGCCGCGCACGCGGTCGTCGACGCGGTCGCCGGCGATGAGCTGCGCCCAGTCGTCCGGGACGACAGGGCCGACGAGGACCTCGTCCTCCACGAAGCGGGCGATGGCGGTGGATGCCTCGGGGGCGCGCTCCAGCGGGATGAGGTGCCCCGTCTCGGCGAGGGGGTGGAACCGCGCGCGGGGGTACACATCGGCGAGCAGGCCCGGCTGAGCGTGGGCGCCGAGATCGGCGTCGTCCGTCCCCGCGAGCACCAGGACGGGGAGGTCGAGACGGCCGACCTCGTCGGTGGCATCCACGCGGCTCCCGGTCTCGAGCCAGGCGCGCCACGCCGCCGGGGACGTGCGTCGCAGGTCGGCCAGCGCGAGCGCGTGGGCGTCGGGGTCGAGCGGACGCGCGGTGTTCTGGTCGAGGAAGGTCTGAGCGTCGTCGTCGGACAGTCTGCCGTCGGCGACCCACGACAGCATGAGCGCGCGGCGTTCCTCGTCCATCGGCTCGGGGCGGGGCGGCGACGGGGCCATCAGCACCATCCCGCTCAGCCCGAACAGGCGGGCCTCGCCGCTTAGCGTGCGCGCGGCCACGAGCGCGGCGATCTTGCCGCCCATGCTGTGGCCGCCGAGCATCCAACGGCCGCCGCGGTGCGCCGCGAGGACGCCGATCACGTGCTCGACCGTCGCCTCGATGGAGGTGTCCGCGGCGTCCGCGGCCGACCCGAAGCCCGGGAGGTCGATGCCCTCGACGTGGACGCGGCCGGCGAGCTCCGTGCGGAGGCGTGCGAAGGAGTCGGCGCTCGCGCCGAGCGCGTGCAGCAGGTAGAGGGTGACGGGCGCCCCGCCGGGGCCGTCGTTCGTGGTGGGCATATCCTCACGCTCGCTCACTGGATCGAGCGGAATGGGCCGCTTGCAATCCGGGCCGATTTGCGCAAGTGCCGGTGACGGCGGGAGTGGATGCCGCGGGCCGCTCACCCGACTCCTCGGTTGCGGCCGCAGTGGGTGCTGCCCCGGGGGGCGGCGGGCGCTCGCCGAACTCCGGACTTCCGGCCGCCGTGGGGCGTGCCCGGGGCGGCGGGGCGCTCGCCGAACTCCGGAGTCCCGGCAGCCGCGGGGCGTGCCCGGGGCGGTGGGGCGCCCGCCGAACTCCGGAGACCCGCCGCCGGGGACGCGGGATTGCCGCGGGAATCCGGGCGCGACGCGCCCGGGCACCGCGGAACTCAGGAGTTCGGCGAGTGAAGGATCCCGGGCCGGGGGGACGGGCCTCAGGAGTTCGGCGAGTGAGCGGCCCCCGGGCCCGGCGGGCCGCCCGCCGCGCAACTCAGGAGTTCGGCGAGGCAGGCACCCCCGCCGCCCCTGGATCTCAGCAGACCGGCGAGCGATGCGTCGCGCTCACGGCGTGACCATGCCGCCGTTCACGTTCAGCGTCTCGCCCGAGACGTAGCTCGACTCCGCGGAGGCGAGGAACACGAAGGCGGGCGCGATCTCGGCGGGCTGGCCGGCGCGCTGGTAGGTGCTCTCGTCGTCGAACGCCTTCATCTGCTCGTCCGACACGCCCCGGCTGACCTGCAGCGCCGACCAGGTGGGCCCGGGGGCGACGACGTTGACCCGGATGCCACGGGGTGCCAGCTGCTGGGCGAGTCCCTTCGACAGGTTGTTGATCGCCGCCTTCGTCGCGGCGTAGTCCAGGCGGTCGGGCGCCGGCTTGTACGCCTCGAGGGACGCGGTGTTGATGATGGTGCCGCCCTCGGGCAGGTGCGCGAGCGCCGCCTTCGTGATCCAGAACGGCGCGAAGACGTTCGTGCGGAACGTCAGCTCGAACTGCTCGTCGGAGAGGTCGTCGACCTTCTCGACCATGACCTGCTTGCCGGCGTTGTTCACGAGGATGTCGAGGCCGCCCAGCTCCTCGACGGCGCGGGCGACGAGGTCGCGGCAGGCCGCCGGCTCGGAGATGTCCGTGGCGATGGACACGCCGGTGCGACCGGCGGCGCGCACGTGCTCGAGCACGTGGTCGGCGTCGCGCTGCTCGTCGGGCAGGTGCACGATGGCGACGTCGGCGCCCTCGCGGGCGAACGCGATGGCGACGGCGCCGCCGATCCCGGAGTCGCCGCCGGTGATGAGGGCCTTGCGGCCGACGAGGCGGCCGAGCCCGCGGTACGTCTCCTCCCCGAGGTCGGGCACGGGCGTCATGTCGGCCTGCACGCCCGGCTCCGGCTGGTGCTGGACGGGCGGCTCGACGCGGTCGTAGCGGGTGACGGGGTTGTCGAAGGTGTACTGGTCGCGGTCGCTGCTCATCCTTCGACGCTAGGGAGCCGGTGGCATCCGTCGCGCGCCCTTGACGAATCCGGATGCCGCGGTGACCGACGGCGATTCGCGACCCGGTGACTCCGCGACACGACGCCCCCGGCGGAGCGATGCACGCGCACGGGGCCGCAGGCAAGCCGTCCGTTCCCGACGGACCCGACCGGTAGACACGAAGGACCAGCCGCCACCGCTCCCGAGAAGAGGGCTCCGATGACGACCACCCCGCCCCGCCCGCACCGCGCCGCCGTCCGGACGGGGGCGGCGTCGTGAGGCTCACCGACACCAGCGACCTGTGGTGGAAGACCGCCGTCTTCTACAACCTCGACGTCAAGACGTACCTGGATGCCGATGACGACGGCGTCGGCGACCTCCGGGGCCTCGCCCAGCGGCTGGACCACCTCGCCGAGCTCGGTGTCACGTGCCTGTGGCTGGCGCCGTTCTACCCGTCGCCGCAGCGCGACAACGGCTACGACATCGAGGACTACTACGGCGTCGATCCGCGCTACGGCTCGCTCGGCGACATGGTCGAGGTGCTGCGCACGGCGCACGACCGCGGCATGCGGGTGATCGTCGACCTCGTCGTGAACCACACGTCCGACCAGCACCCGTGGTTCCAGGACGCCCGGACGAGCCGCGACAGCCGATACCGGCACTTCTACCAGTGGCGCGACGACGTGCCCGAGGACGCCCCCGCGAGCATGTTCCCCGACGTCGAGGACGGCGTCTGGTTCTTCGACGAGACGGCCGGGCAGTACTACAAGCACTCCTTCTACCGGCATCAGCCCGATCTGGCGACCGACCACCCCGAGGTGCGGGAGGAGATCGCCAAGGCCATCGGCTTCTGGCTCGAGCTCGGCATCGACGGGTTCCGCGTGGATGCCGTCCCGCATCTCATCGACGGCGACGACGGGCCCGAGCACGAGTTCCTCCGCACCCTGCGGGGGTACGTCTCGCGGCGCAGCGGGCACGCCATGATGCTCGGCGAGGTTAACCTCCCGTACGACGAGCAGATGCTCTTCTTCGGCGGCGCGGACGGCGACGAGCTGACCATGCAGTTCGACTTCGTCGCCAACCAGCGGCTCTACCTCGCCCTCGCCCGGCAGGACGCCGCCCCGCTGCGCGAGGCGCTCGCCTCGCGCCCGGCGCTGGCGATCGGCAACCAGTGGGGCAACTTCGTCCGCAACCACGACGAGCTGACCCTCGACCAGCTGACCCGGGGGGAGCGGGACGAGGTGTTCGCGGCGTTCGCGCCGAACGAGGGCCAGCGCATCCACGGGCGCGGGATCACCCGCCGCCTGCCCTCGATGCTGGAGGGCGACCCGCGCCGGGTGCGCATGGTCTACAGCCTGATCTTCTCGCTGCCCGGGGCGCCGGTGCTCTACTACGGCGAGGAGATCGGCATGGGGGAGAACCCCCGGATCGAGGGGAGCCGCGCGGCGGTGCGCACCCCGATGCAGTGGACCGGCGCCGACGACGCCGGCTTCTCGTCGGCCGCCGCTGACGACCTCGTGGCGCAGGTCGTGCCCGGCGGCTTCGGTCCGCAGCATGTCAACGTCGCGCAGCAGCGCCACGACCCCGAGTCGATGCTGCGGTTCGTCCAGAACCTCGTCCGGCACTACCGGGCGTCTCCCGAGATCGGATGGGGAGAGCTCGGCATCCTGGATCAGCCCCACTCCTGCGTGCTCGCACATTCGGTCACGAGCGAGCTCGGGATGTTCGTCGCCGCGCACAACTTCGCCCCCGACGGGCGCACGTTCCGCCTGGAGATCGAGGGGATGGATGCCACCGGCTGGAGCGTCGTCGACCTCCTCTCCGACGGTGCCGGCACCGAGGAGATCACGGACGGCGGCATCGACGTCGCCCTCGACGGCTACGGCCACCGCTGGTGGCGCGTCATCCGGCCGGGGGAGCGCCGCATCGCCTGAGGCGCGTGCCGCGGCGCCGTGCCCGGTTCGGCGGCGCCGCTAGAGGCCGAGGGTCCGCCGCAGGTAGTCGTTGCGGAAGACCCCGCGCGGGTCGGCCTCGCGAGCCGCGGCGAGGAAGTCCTCGACGTGCGGGAGCGTCGACCGGATCCGCTCCCCGGGCATCGTGAAGGCCTTGCCCCAGTGCGGTCGCGCCTCGAACGGGGCGAGCGCCTCCTCGATCGCGGGCAGCACCGACAGGACGCCGTCGGTGTCGTTCCGCCAGGTGAAGTGAATCGCCATCACGTCGCGCCGGTAGGCCGGGCTCAGCCACAGCTCGTCCGCGGCGACGGTGCGCAGCTCGGTGACCAGCAGGTGGGGGTCGATGGTGGAGGCCAGATCGCGGACGGCCGCCAGCGCCTCGCGGGCGGAGGCGAGCGGGACGAAGTACTCGCTCTGGATCTCGTCCCCGTCGCTGGGCAGGGCGTCGGCGCGGAAGTGCGGCAGACGCGTGTGCCACGGTCCCGCCGTGCCGCGCGGCGTGGTGTTGTCGACGGTGCGGATGCGACCCAGGTGGATGTCGTCTCCGACGGGACGCCCGCCGAGCGCCTCGACCCACGACAGGTCGCCGTCGTCGCTCTTGGCCCACACGAGGTCGTGCGCCGGCTCGCCCCAGGTGGTGAAGACGCTGACGCTGCGCGCCCCGCCGAACACCCGCTCGACGTCGCCGACGATGTCCTCCCACGCGACCCCCGTGAACGCCTCCTGGGTCACCGCGTAGGTGGGCTCGGTCCGCAGCTCGACAGCGGCGACGACACCCAGCGCGCCCAGGCTCAGCGCGGCGGCCGGAAACAGCGGCTCACCGGCCTCGAACCGACGTATGCCGCCGGCGGCATCCATGATCTCCACCGCCCGCAGGGCGCTCGAGAGGTTGCCGTTGCGCAGGCCGGAGCCGTGCGTGCCCGTCGCGGTCGCGCCGACGACGGAGATGTGCGGCAGCGAGCCGAGGTTGTGCAGCGCGCGCCCCTCGGCCTCGAGGACCGGAGCCAGCTCGGCGAAGGTGACCAGACCCTCGACGCGCACGCGGTCGCCGTCGATCTCGATCCGGACGGGTAGGCGCTCGAGCGAGACGAGGGCGGCGTCGGCGTCCGCGATGTCGTTGAACGTGTGACGGGTCGCCTGCACGCGCAGGGACGGCGTGGATGCCACCACCTCGGCGAGCTCGTCGAGGTCGCTCGGCAGCAGCACCTTCTCGGCCGCGTACCGGTGATTGCCCGACCAGGTCGCGCCCGGCTCTCGTGTCTGGATCATCTTCGGTCTCCTCCGTGCATCCTTGCCGACTCCCCATCCTGCCCCGCCGCGGGGCGGCGGAGGTGATGTCGGGGGCGGAGGACCCTGGATGCCTTTGGCATCCTCCCTCCGCCGTCACGCCGGCGAGGACAGTGCGTCGGGCGGCGGAGGTGATGTCGGGAGCGGAGGACCCTGGATGCCGCTCGGCTCCTCCCTCCGCCGCATCTCCTCCCTCCGCCGTGGTGACCGGCGCGTCGGGCAGCGGAGGTGGTGTCGGGAGCGGAGGACGGGGGATGCCGCTCGGCTCCTCCCGTCGCGACATCCCCTCCCTCCGCCGTGGTGACCGTCGCGTCGGGCAGCGGAGGTGGTGTCGGGAGCGGAGGACGGTGGATGCCGCTCGGCTCCTCCCGTCGCCACATGTCCTCCCTCCGCCGTGGTGACCAGCGCGTCGGGCAGCGGAGGTCATGTCGGGAGCGGAGGACCCTGAATGCCTCTGGCATCCTCCCTCCGCCGCATCCCCTCCCGCCGCCGTCACAACGGCGAGAACAGCGCGGCCTCGAAGACGGCCTCGGCCGCGCCGACGAGCAGCCGCCGTCCGCCCAGCTCGGCCACGGCGATGCGCAGGTCGTCCGCGCACGCGGGCATCGTCTGCGCGCGCACCGCGGCGTCGAGGCCGTCGAGGTCGAGGGAGGCGAGCACGGCGAGGAAGCCGCCGAGCACGATGACCGCGGGGTTGAGGGCGTTCGCCGCGTTGGCCAGGGCCGTCGCGAGGATGCGGAGCTGCCGCGCGGTCTCGGCCCGCACGCGGGGGTCCTCGGACGCGGTGAGGGCGTCGGCGAGCTCGACGTCGTCGCCGTGGTCCCGGCCGACGGCGGCCAGGAGCAGCGCGCGGCTGACCTCGTCCTCGAGCACGCCGCCGGGCACCCGGCGGTCGTCCTCGTCGACGATGCCCGGACGGTTCTGGCCGAACTCGCCGGCGTAGCCGCCGGCGCCACCGAGGGGTGCGCCGCCGGCGATGACGGCGCCGCCGATGCCGCTCGCGCCGCCGTTGAGGTAGACGACGTCGTTCACGCCGCGCGCGGCGCCGAAGAGGTGCTCCGCCCGTGCGCCGAGGGCCGCGTCGTTGGCGACGTGGGCGTCCAGGCCCGTCGACCGGCTGACGAGGGCGCCGATCGCGGCGTCGGTCCAGTGCAGGTGCGGGGCCTCGCGGACCATGCCGTCGGACGCGCGGACGGGCCCCGGCACGGCGATGCCCGCCCCGACGAGCCGCGTCGAGCGCAGCGGTCCCTGTCGCCAGGCGGTCAGCCGCTCGCCGACGAGGTCGGCGGTGCGTTCCGGGGTGAGCAGCGTGTCCTGAGGCAGGCGCTCGCGGACGAGGATCGTGCCGTCGAGGCCGATCGCGGCGATCTCGAGCGCGTCGACCTCCGGGTTCACGGCGACGGCGGCGACGTCCGGGTGCGGGGCGACGGTGGGGGAGGGGCGGCCGACGCGGCCGTCGGGGTCGGCGGCGCGTTCGACGACGAGGCCCTGGCGCGACAGCTCGTTGACGAGGTCGGCGATCGTGGACCGGTTCAGACCGGTGGCCCCCGTGAGCGCCGAGCGCGAGCGCGGCCCCTGCTGATGGACGGTCCGCAGCACGAGGGCCAGGTTGGCGCGACGCATGCCGTCGCCCCGGGTGCCCACGCTGACCATGGGTCCCACCTTGCCACGCGCGTCCGCTCCCGCCGGGCCGCGCAACTCCCATCCCGCCCCGAGGAACCGGTGCCAGGATGCGGGGATGGACTTTTCCGGCATCCCGATCACGACCATCCGCGGCGAGCAGACGACCTACGGCGACCTCACGGAGGGGAAGGCGGCGCTCGTGGTGAACGTGGCCTCCCGCTGCGGACTGGTCGGGCAGTACGAGCAGCTCGAGGAGCTCCACCGGCGCTTCGGCGACCGCGGCTTCACGGTCATCGGCTTCCCCAGCAACCAGTTCCTGCAGGAGCTGGGCGACGAGGACAAGATCGCGGAGTACTGCTCGGCGACGTGGGGGGTCACCTTCCCGATGTCCGAACGCGTGCGCGTCAACGGGCGCCACGCCCATCCGCTGTACAAGGAGCTGACCTCGGTCCCGGATGCCGAGGGTAAGACCGGGCGCATCTCGTGGAACTTCGAGAAGTTCGTCGTCAGCCCGGACGGGCGCGTCGTGCGATTCAGCCCGCGGGTCAAGCCGGACGCCGACGAGGTGGTCGCCGCCATCGAGGACGCCCTCCCGCGCTGACCGCCGCTCACCCGGGGCGCTGACTTGGCGCACATGTACGCGGCGAGGCCCCCGGCGCGGACATCTGCGCCAAGTCACCGCGGGAGGAACCGGGAATCGGGGCCTGGACGCAGCGGCATCCGGGGTATATGTTGTGAACACCAACAAACCCGATGTGCGCCCCGGTGCACGCGTGCGTCCATGCGAAGGAGCAGGAATGCCCACCCCCACCCGCGATGACAAGTTCTCGTTCGGACTCTGGACCGTCGGCTACAACGGCACCGACCCCTTCGGCGGCCCGACCCGCAAGCCGCTGGACGTCGTGCACGTCGTGGAGAAGCTGGCCGAGCTCGGCGCGTACGGGCTCACCTTCCACGACGACGACCTCTTCGCCTTCGGCTCGACCGACGCCGAGCGTCAGACCCAGATCGACCGCCTGAAGGGCGCGATGGATGCCACCGGCATCGTCACCCCGATGGTCACGACCAACCTGTTCTCGGCCCCGGTGTTCAAGGACGGCGGCTTCACCTCGAACGACCGCCAGGTGCGTCGCTTCGCCCTCCGCAAGGTCCTGCGCAACCTCGACCTCGCCGCCGAGCTGGGCGCCAAGACCTTCGTCATGTGGGGCGGCCGCGAGGGCGCCGAGTACGACTCCGCGAAGGACATCCGCCAGGCCCTCGAGCGCTACCGCGAGGCCGTCAACCTGCTCGGCGACTACGTCACCGACAAGGGCTACGACATCCGCTTCGCCATCGAGCCGAAGCCGAACGAGCCCCGCGGCGACATCCTGCTGCCGACGCTCGGCCACGCGATCGCGTTCATCGACTCGCTCGAGCGCCCCGAGCTCGTCGGCCTCAACCCCGAGGTCGGGCACGAGCAGATGGCGGGCCTGAACTTCGCCGCCGGCATCGCCCAGGCGCTGTACCACGGCAAGCTCTTCCACATCGACCTGAACGGCCAGCGCGGCATCAAGTACGACCAGGACCTCGTCTTCGGCCACGGCGACCTGCACAACGCCTTCGCCCTCGTCGACCTGCTCGAGAACGGCGGCCCTGGCGGTGTCCCCGCGTACGACGGCCCCCGTCACTTCGACTACAAGCCCTCGCGCACGGAGGACGAGACCGGTGTCTGGGACTCGGTCTCGGCGAACATGAACACCTACCTGCTGCTCAAGGAGCGGGCCGCGGCCTTCCGCGCCGACCCCGAGGTGCAGGAGGCCCTCGAGGCCGCCAAGGTGTTCGAGCTGTCGCAGCCGACGCTGAACGAGGGCGAGACCTACGACGACTTCCTCGCCGACCGTTCGGCGTACGAGGACTTCGACACCGACGCGTACCTGGGCGGCAAGGGCTTCGGCTTCGTCCGCCTGCAGCAGCTCGCCACGGAGCACCTGCTCGGCGCACGCTGACGCGGACAGGACCCGGATGCCGCGGCATCCGGGTCCTGCGCCGTCCTCCCGACGGGAGACGAACGAATCACGGACACCCTGCGCCGACGAGGACGCGGGGCAGGCAGAAGGGCAGAGCATGGCGCTCGTCATGGGAGTCGACTCGTCGACGCAGTCGTGCAAGGTCGTCGTGGTCGACGCCGAGACCGGGCAGGTGATGCGCGAAGGACGGGCCTCGCACCCCTCCGGCACCTCCGTCGACCCCGAGGCGTGGTGGATCGCGCTGCAGGAGGCCATCGCGCAGGCCGGCGGCCTCGACGACGTCGCTGCGGTGTCGATCGCCGGGCAGCAGCACGGCATGGTCGTGCTCGACGCCGACGGGCGCGTCATCCGCGACGCCCTGCTGTGGAACGACACGCGGTCGGCGCAGGCCGCGCGCGACCTCATCGACGAGGTGGGGGCCGAGGGCTACGCGGAGCGCACCGGCGCCGTCCCGGTGGCGTCCTTCACGGGCACGAAGCTGCGCTGGCTGCGCGACGCCGAGCCCGGCAACGCCGCCCGGGTCGCCGCGGTCGCCCTGCCCCACGACTGGCTCACCTGGCGCCTCCGCGGCTACGGCCCGGACGCCCCCGCGCTCGACGAGCTGGTGACGGACCGCTCCGACGCGTCGGGCACCGCGTACTGGGGCGCCGACGGCTACGACCTCGACCTCTTCCGCCGCGCACTCGGTCATGACGCCGTGCTTCCGCGCGTGCTCGCGCCGTGGGAGAGCGCGGGCACCCTCCCGGGCGGCGCCCTCGTCGGACCCGGCGCGGGCGACAACGCCGGCGCGGCCCTCGGGCTCGGCGCCGGCGTCGGCGACGTCGTCGTCTCGCTCGGCACCTCCGGCACCGTCTTCGCCGTGGCCGACGCGCCCACCCGCGACACCACCGGGACGGTCGCCGGCTTCGCCGACGCGACGGGCCGCTTCCTGCCGCTGGTCGCGACCCTCAACGCCGCCCGTGTGCTGGATGCCACCGCGTCGCTCCTCGGCGTGACGCATGACGAGCTCGGGGCGCTCGCCCTCCAGGCGGAGCCCGGCGCCGGCGGCGTCGTGCTCGTGCCGTGGTTCGAGGGGGAGCGCACGCCCAACCTCCCGCACGCCCAGGCCTCGCTGACCGGTCTCACGCTGGCGTCCACGACCCGTCCGAATCTCGCGCGCGCCGCGATCGAGGGCATGCTGAGCGGTCTCGCCGTCGGCCTCGAGGCGATCCAGGCGCAGGGCGTCGAGGTCCACCGCATCCTCCTCATCGGCGGCGCCGCCGCCAACGAGGGCGTCGCGCGCATCGCCGCGCAGGTCTTCGACGCCGAGATCGTCGTGCCCGCCGCGGGGGAGTACGTCGCGCTCGGCGCGGCGCGGCAGGCCGCGGGGGTCCTCGCCGGCGGTCCGGTGGACTGGCGGGTGGCCACCACCCGCGCGGTCGCTCCCGATCACCGTGCCGGGATCCGGGCCCGCTACGACGTCGTCGCGGCGCTGCGCGCGGCGGAGTGATCCCGCCCGCGTCAACCACCTCGGCACGACCGCGTCGGCGGGCCTAGCGTCGCCCCATGCCCACCATCCGCCTGCAGGCACCCACCTACACCCGGGACGTCGAGGTCGACGAGGCCGCCGACCTCCTCGAGGCCGAGGGACTCACCTGGACCCGCGACGGCGAGGCCGACGGCCTGCCCCGGTACGTCCCCGCGGCCTCCGGCTGAGGCGGATGACGGCCGGTCACTCCGTGATCGTGCGCGTCCGCGGCATCCCCTCCTCCGCCGCCCGCCCGCGCGGCAGGCGCACGGGGCCGTCCGCCGGCTGCACGCGCAGGTAGGACGGCTGCCGCACCGCGCGCACCGCGTCGTACACGCCGGCCCCGGGCAGCGGACGGCGGACGGCGTCGAACCGCAGCCCGCGGTCGTCCTGGTCGGGATCGAGGCGCAGGGTGAGACGGGCGAAGGGATGCCACGGCCCGAACGCCCGCGCGTGCCCCAGGGTGAGGGTCCACCCCGCGGCGGGGTCGGCTCGCGCGATCTCCCGGGGGTCGGTCGCCGGCGGGCGCCCCGAGAGCGTGCGGGCGCCGAGGGAGACCGCGCCGCGCTCGCCGCGGTAGGGCAGCAGCGTCCCGAACCGGGCCCGCTCGATGCGGCGGACGGGGAGCAGCGCGAAGCGGGCGGGCACGAGCCAGCCGGTGGAGGCGAGCTCCACGTCCACCGGGCGGCCGTCCGCCTCGAAGCGGAGGGCGAGGCCGGCGACGTCCGGCAGCGGGGCAGGGAGGCCGAGGGAGCGCGAGACCCGGGCGATGACCGGGACCGGCCCGGCGGGGGCGTCGTCGATCCACCGGATGCCGGCCGGGGCGGCATCCGGGATCCCCCTCAGCTCGCCGCTCAGGATCGCGCCGCGGGGGTGGAGGGGGCGGGGGTGACGCACGCGCTGCAGGACGTGGAAGGCGGCGCCGAGCAGCTCGCCGAGGCCCCGTGCGGCGGGGGAGCGGGACCAGGGCGGCGGGGCGGCGGAGAAGCTCATCCCGCCATCGCAGCGGCGGGGCGGGCGTTCGGCCGAGGGGGTTGCGGGACGCGGGGCGTCCGTGCCGGGGGCGGGGCGGGGGCTGCCCGCGGGTCCGCGGGAGGGAGGGGCGCGCGGGGCGGTCCGCGTCAGCCGGGGGTGGGGCGGGGGCTGTCCGCGAGTCTGCAGGAGGGAGGGGCGCGCGGGGGTCGCATCCGCCCGGTGGGGCGACGTGCGCCCCACCGGTCCTGCGGCCGCGCGCGCGGGCGGATCGCGGGGCGCGGAAAACACGTGCGATCCGCTCTTGTCATCGAAATGTGTTCTCGCTAACATTCAGGAAGTCGCAGGGCGAACTACCCCGGGCCCCCCTCGCGACGACCGGACCATCCGGTGGTCTTGCTACTCGGTCGACGTCGGTGTCGGTCGAAGAAACGGAGTACAACGATGAAGTTCTCTCAGGGTGTCGCGGCACGCATCGCGGTGGCGGCGGCAGGCGGTCTCGTGCTGGCCGGAACGGCCGGCGCCGCGTTCGCCGCCGAGGTCGGAAGCGATGACGTCACGGTCAGCGTCGACATCGAGGCTGTGGAAGGCGACGGTGCGCTGACCCTCACGGTGGCCGGCGACTCGACCAGCCTGACGGAGAACGCGGAGGCCGGCGAGCCGACCCTGCGTCAGTTCGACGGCGAGCTCCCCACCGTCACCGTCACCGATACGCGCGACGCCGCAGCGATCAACCCCGACGCGTACTGGTACGTCGTGGGCGTGGCGTCGGACTTCGTCGGCCCCGGCCAGGCGCTGATCGGCGCGGATCGTCTGGGGTGGACCCCCCGGCTCATCGATGAGGGCGACACCGGCCTCGTGAACGAGGGTCAGCCCGTCGCGACCTCGCAGGACGACGGCACCGATCCCGCGGCCCCCGGCAACAACGTCGGTCTCGTCGACCAGGAGCTCCTGTACGGCCTGGCCCCCTCCGCCGAGATCCGCGGTTCGGGAGAGTCCTCCTGGACGGCCGACGCCTCTCTGACCCTGAAGGCCGACCGCGATGTCGCGCCGGGCGAATACTCCTCCATCCTGACGCTCTCGCTGTTCGAGGACATCGAGTAAGCCAGGAGCCCCAGGAGTAAGCTCGTCGCGAGCCGAGGGGCGGGTTCCCCGTGAACCCGCCCCTCCTCCTCGCTCGAGCCACCCCCGTCGAGACAGATCGACGACGATCCGGGACGGTGCCATCCCATGTTCACAACACGCACGCTCGTCGCGAGCCTCGGTGTTCTCGCCGCGACGCTGCTCGGTTCGGCGGCCGTCGTGCCCGCCGCGCACGCGTCGGCGGACACCGACGTCACGTGGTCGGTCACCCCGGCGGACGAGTCGGGACCCGACACACGCGGTGTCATCCAGCAGGAGCTCGACCCCGGCGCGTCCCGTGACGACTTCTTCGCGGTCACGAACCTCAGCAGCTTCGAGGTCACCTTCGCCCTGAGCGCCGCCGACGGCTACTACAACGAGAACGGGCGGTTCAACATGCTGCCGTCCGATCGCGAGTCCGTCGACGCCGGCCAGTGGATCGATCTGCCGGAGACGGTGACGGTCGCCGCGGGCGGCACCGCGGTGGTGCCGTTCACCACGACCGTGCCCGATGACGCGGTCCCCGGCGATCACGCCGCCGGAATCGCGGCATCCGTCCGATCCGCCGGCACGGATGACGGCGGCGCAGCGGTCGGGGTCGAAAGTCGTGTGGGATTCCGTGTGACGACACGCGTGACGGGGGAGATCGTCCCCTCTTACGCGATCAGCGGGGTGCAGTCCTCCTACGAGTTGTCGTGGAACCCGTTCCGGCCGGGCGCGGCGGAGACCTCCTTCACGGTCGAGAACACCGGCAACGCGACCTTGCTCTTCGAGGGGGTGGTCGGCGCCGGGACGGGATCGACGACGGTCCCCGTCGAGGGCGAGCAGCGACCGACCCTCCTCCCGGGCGAGTCCCGTCGCATCACGGTGCCCATCGCGGACGTCTGGCCGACGGTGTTCGTGCCGGGCTCGATCGATCTCGCCCCCACGGCCAGCGACCTGGGCGGCGAGCCCGTCGACGTCGCGCCGCAGTCCGCGGACGCCGGCTTCTGGGCCGTTCCCGTGTCGCAGCTGCTCGTCCTCCTCGGCCTCGTCCTCATCGTCCTCGCCCTGTTCTGGAGGCGGCGCCGGTTCGCGGCCGCCCTCGACCGGGCGCGCGAAGAAGGCCGAGCCTCGGCGGCCGGCCCGTCCGCCGCCACCGCTGTCGGCGCCCCCGTCGCCCCCTCGTCGGGATCGCCCACATCGACGGGAGCGGAGACCCGCCGCTTCCGTCGGACCCGCTCCACCGCCCCCACCACAGAAAGATCGTGATGCCCCTCTTTGCCGCGGTAGCCCCCCTGCCCGACGATGCCGTCACCGTCGACGTCGACATCACCCCCCTGCCCACGCTCACGCCGACCCCGTCGCCCACGATCGTGCCGACACCGCCCGTCGGCGGCTCGCCGTCGCCGACCGTGCTGCCGACCCCGCCCGCGGGCGGGGCGCCCGCGCCCTCGCCCTCGAGCACGCCCGATCTCGGATGGCTCGCCGGCACCGGCGCCGAGCCCGCCTGGCTGCTGATCGGCGCCGCGCTGGTGCTGGTCGCCGTCGGCGTCGCGCTCATCGTCGCGCGTCGCCGTCGCGTCCGCTCCTGACCTCCCCCACCCGCACACGAGACCGCCTCCCGGCGGCGACGGCGTCCTGACGACGCCGCCCGCCCGGGGGCGGTCTCGTCGTCGTTCGGGACGTGCGACGGCAGCGAGGGGGGAAATTCCGGGGGTGGCACAACAATCCCGGCGGGATGGGCGCGTAACATCGCTGTGATCGGCATTTCTCTCGGCGTGGTCCGTGATCTGCCGCGTGCCTCGGACAGTCCGGCAGGCACCGTGATCATGATGTCCGGATCGGAAGAGAGACCATGCCCCAGTCCTCCAGTCGCGGGTGGCAGCGGCCCAGTATCTACGACGTCGCCCGCCGGGCCGGCGTCTCGCACATGACCGTCTCGCGCGTGCTGAACGGGCACCCCAACATCCGCGAGGCCACGCGCTCGCGCGTGCTGCAGGCGATCGAGGAGATGAACTACACGCCGAGCTCGATCGCCCGCGCTCTGGCGACGCGGCGAGCGCGCCGTATCGGCGTGCTCATCGACGGTCCGGTCCAGAACGGCCCGAACAACACCCTGCGCGCCCTCGAGGACGCCGCCCGCCACGTGGGGTACGCCGTGAGCGCGTTCTCGATCGGCGACGACGACTCCTCGCAGATGGACTCGGGTGTCGTGGAGCTGGTCACCCAGGGCATCGACGCCCTGTGCGTCATCGCCCCGCGTAAGTCCTCCCTCGATCTGCTCCGCCAGCAGAGCACCGGCCTGCCCACGATCGTCATCAAGGCGGAGGCGGATGCCTCGTGGCACACGGTCGGCGTGGACCAGCGCGCCGGCGCGCGTCTGGCCGTGGACCACCTGATCGGGCTCGGCCACCGCACCATCGCCCACCTCGCCGGTCCGCAGGACTGGTTCGACGCCCTCGAGCGCGCACAGGGCTGGCGCGAGAGCCTCGCCGAGGCGGGCCTGGCCGAGGGGCCGCACGTCATCGGCGAGTGGACGTCGGACTTCGGATACGAGTACGGCCGATCGGCGGACCTCGGCGACACCACCGCGGTGTTCGCCGCCAACGACCAGATCGCGCTCGGCGTCGTGCACGGGCTGAGCGTGCGCGGCCTCCGCGTCCCCGACGACATCAGCGTCATCGGCTTCGACGACCTCGCGGACGCCCGGCACTTCCTGCCGCCGCTGACGACGGTCCGCCAGGACTTCGCCGCCCTCGGCGAGCTCGCCCTCCAGCAGCTCATCGCCGCGATCGAGGGGGACCTCGAGCCGACGCACGACATGATCGAGCCGAATCTCGTCATCCGGGAGTCGACGAAGGCGCTCGACCGGGAGTAGTATCCGCGCTTCGCCTCAAGCGATTGGGCGTGTCCAAGCCCCGTGATGGACTTGTGATCTCCGGGGCCGAAATTGTCCGGGATTCGACTTGCGCTCCGGATTGTTAGCGCGCACACTGGACCACATCAGGAGTGCTGCGTCACACAGCTGCACGACATCCCTCTCCAACCCGAACGCTGGAGAGATCTCAAGGAGGAGAACCAATGTCTATTTCGAAGCGCATGCGCGGCGTCGTCGGACTGATCGGGGCGGGCGCCGTCGCCCTGTCCCTGGCCGGTTGCGCCGGTGGCTCCGGTGCGGGGAGCGAGGGTGGCGCCGAGGGCGACCTCACCACCGTCGGCTTCGTCGCCGTCGGCCCCGAGGGCGGCTGGCGCAACGCCAACGAGCAGGCCATCAAGGACGCGTTCACGCAGGAGGCCGGCTTCGACCTCAAGTACGCTCCCGCCGCGAGCCCCAGCGACCAGAAGTCGCAGCTGGACGCCTTCGCCACCTTCGTCAACGACGAGGTCGACGTGATCCTGCTCACCGCCACCGAGGCGTCCGGCTGGGAGGACTCGCTGGAGCTCGCCAAGGAGGCCGAGATCCCCGTCGTCCTGCTCGACCGCGGCGTCGACGCCCCCGAGGACCTCTACGTCACCCGCATCGCGCCCGACAACACGCAGGTCGCGGCCTCGGTCGGCTCGTGGGCCGTCGACACCTTCCCGTCCGGCGCCAAGTACTTCGTCCTCGAGGGCGTCCCCGGCCTCTCGGTCGTGAACGAGCGCAACGAGGGCTTCGACTCCGAGGTGGACGGCGCGACCGGCTTCACCAAGGTCGGCGCTCAGACCGCCAACTGGAAGACCGACGAGGGCAAGTCCGTCATCGAGACCGTCCTGAAGGCGAACAACAACGACATCCAGTTCATCTTCGCCCAGAACGACGAGATGGGCATCGGTGCGGCGCAGGCCGTGTCGGCCGCGGGTCTGACCCCCGGCACCGACGTCAAGATCGCCACGATCGACGGCACCACCGGCGCCCTCGAGGCCCTCGCCGCGGGTCAGCTGAGCTTCGTCGCTCAGTACAACCCCTTCTTCGGCGACGTCGCCGTCGACGCGGTCGAGAAGGCCATCGCCGGCGAGTCGGTCGAGTCGACGATCATCGTCGACAGCGCCACCTTCGACTCGCCCGAGGCGGCCGAGACCGCGCTGTCGGAGGGCCTGGGCTTCTAAGCCCGGACCACCCGTTCGAACGCACCACTTCAGGAGTGGGGGCCGCCCGCCCGGGCTGCCCCCGCTCCGCATTCCATCCGCTCCGCCACACACGAGGAAGTTCGTCAGCGATGACAGAATCCCTACCGATCGTCGAAGTCCGCGGCGCATCGATCACGTTCCCCGGCGTCAAAGCCCTCGATGAAGTGAACTTCCGACTGCTGCCGGGAGAGGTCCACACGCTCATGGGCGAGAACGGGGCGGGCAAGTCCACCCTGATCAAGGCCCTGACCGGCGTCTACCAGATCGACTCCGGCTCGATCCTCATCTTCGGCGAGGAGAAGCGCCTCACCGGTACCGCTTCCGCCCAGGCCGCCGGCATCTCGACGGTGTACCAGGAGGTCAACCTCTGCACCAACCTCACCATCGGTGAGAACGTCATGCTCGGCCACGAGGTGCGCGGCCCCCTCGGCATCAACTGGCGCGCCACCCACTCCCGCGCCCAGGACGCCCTCGCCCGCATGGGCCTCGGCCACCTCGACACCCGCGCCCCGCTCTCGTCGATCTCGATCGCCCTGCAGCAGCTCGTCGCCATCAGCCGCGCCATGGTCACCGACTCGAAGGTGCTCATCCTCGACGAGCCCACCTCGAGCCTGGATGCCGCCGAGGTCGAGACCCTGTTCTCGGTCATGCGCCGCCTCCGCGACCAGGGCGTGGCCATCCTGTTCGTCTCGCACTTCCTCGACCAGGTGTACGCCATCAGCGACCGCATCACGGTGCTGCGCAACGGCGGCTTCGTCGGCGAGTACCTCACGCGCGACCTCGACCGCACCCAGCTCATCTCGAAGATGATCGGCAAGGACATCGAGGCCCTCCGCGCCCTCGGGTCCAACCGGCAGGTCGACGCGCGCGATCGCAGCGCGACCCCCGTCTACGCCGCCGAGGGCCTCGGCCGCGCCGGCGCCCTGGCGCCGACCGACATCGAGATCCACAAGGGCGAGGTCGTCGGGTTCGCCGGGCTCCTGGGCTCCGGCCGCACCGAGCTCGCCCGCCTCATCGCCGGCGCGGACCGCGCCGACTCGGGCACCGTGCGCCTCAAGGGCAAGAAGGTCAACGTCACCTCGCCGGTGTCGGGCCTCGGCAACCACATCGCCTACTCGACCGAGAATCGCCGCGACGACGGCATCATCGGCGACCTGAGCATCCGCGAGAACATCATGCTGGCGCTGCAGGCCAAGCGCGGCTGGCTGCGCCGCATCCCGGCGCGCGAGGTCGACCAGCTCGTCTCCACCTACATGGAGCGTTTCAGCGTGCGGCCGAACGACCCCGACCGGCCCATCCGCCTGCTGTCCGGCGGCAACCAGCAGAAGGTGCTCCTCGGCCGCTGGCTCGCGACCGACCCGGAGCTGCTGCTGCTCGACGAGCCCACCCGCGGCATCGACGTCGGCGCGAAGGCCGACATCCAGGAGACCGTCGCCGAGCTCGCCGAGGCGGGCATGAGCGTCGTGTTCATCTCGTCCGAGCTCGAAGAGGTCGTCCGCCTGTCCGAGCGCATCGTCATCATGAAGGACCACGAGAAGGTCGGCGAGGTCGTCAACGGCCCCGACGTCACCGCGGAGCGCGTGGTGTCGATCATCGCGGCCGAGTCCGAAGAAGAGGCAGAGGCCCAGGCCGAGGCCCTCGCCGAAGGAGAGACCCGCTGATGCCCGCTCTGAAGTCGCTGCTGCGCACCCCGTGGTTCTGGGGCATCATCGGCATCGTCCTGCTGCTGTCCCTGAACGTCATCAAGGACCCGACCTACCTCGCCGTCGGCATCAACCCGGCGACGGGCCAGCTCGCCGGCAACCTGCTCGACATCCTCCGCGTCTCGGCACCGATCATCATGATCGCCCTCGGGATGACGTTCGTCATCGCCACGAAGGGCATCGATCTCTCCGTCGGCTCGATCATGGCCGTCGGCGGGGCCGCGGCGATGGAGCTCCTGCGGGCGCTGAACGCCCCCAGCTCGTTCGGCGCCATGTTCACCGCGATCGGCCTGGCCCTGCTCCTCGGCGCCGTGCTCGGACTGGTCAACGGCCTCCTGGTCTCGATCGTCGGCCTGCAGCCGTTCATCAGCACGCTGGTCATGATGCTCGCGGCCCGCGGCATCGCCCGCGTCATCACGGGCGGACAGAACACCAACTCGCAGAACCAGCCGTTCCAGCAGATCGCCAACGGCCAGGTGCTGGGGCTGCCGATCAGCTTCGTGATCGCCATCGCCATCGTCGTGGTCGTCACGGTCATCATGCGGCGCACCGCGCTGGGCCTGATGATCGAGTCGATCGGCGTGAACCCGGACGCGAGTCGGCTCGCCGGCATCCGCCCCCGCCCCATCCTCATCACGGTCTACGTCCTCTCCGGCGTCCTCGCCGCGGGCGGCGGGCTGTTCACCGTGTCGGAGGTCATGACGGTGGACGTGTCGGGCACCGGTTACCAGATGGAGCTGGATGCCATCCTGGCGGTCGTCATCGGCGGCACCTCGCTCGCCGGTGGCAAGTTCTCCATCCTCGGATCGACGGTCGGCGCGCTGCTGATCGCGACGCTGAACAAGACCGTGCTGTTCCTGGGGGTCTCCGCCGCGGCGACCCCGGCCTTCAAGGCCATCGTCATCGTGCTGCTCGTCCTGCTGCAGTCCGAGCGGGTGAGGACCGTCGTCCTCCAGGCCGGACGCCGTCGTACCCGGAAGGAGGTCGTCGCATGAGCACGACCGTCTCACCCCCGTCGCCCTCGCACGGCACCGAGGTCCCGGTCCGGGGCCTGGCGATCTCCCGCATGTGGGGTCGCAGCCAGTCCGTCATCCCGACCCTCGCCGCGGTCCTGCTGCTCGTGGCCATGCTCGTCTACGCCGAGCTCGCGTACGGCCGCGTCTTCCACGCCGGCACGATCTCGAGCCTCCTCGTCAGCTTCGCGCCGACGATCATCCTGGCGGTGGGGATGACCATCGTCATCCTCTCGGGCGGCATCGACCTCTCGGTCGGCGCGGTCGTCGCCTTCACCTCGGTGTCGGGCGTGATGCTCATGAACAACGGCGTGAACGGCTGGGTCGCGGTCATCCTCATGATCGGCTTCGGGGCCCTGTTCGGCCTCGTCTCGGGCGTGCTGATCCAGTACTTCAACGTGCAGCCGTTCATCGCCACGCTGGCGATGATGTTCCTCGCCCGCGGTCTGGCGTCGATCCTGTCGACCGTCCCGGTGCAGGCGCCCGAGGGGGCTCCGATCCTCGTGCTGGCGACCGACTGGAAGATCATCGACGGACCGAAGGTGAACGACTTCGTCCTCACCCCCGGCTTCTTCGTCGCCGTGCTCGTCGTCGTCGGCGCCTTCGTGCTGCTGCACCGCACGCGCACGGGCCGCACCGTCTACGGCATCGGCGGCGCCGAGAACTCCGCCCAGCTCATGGGTCTGCCGGTCGCCCGCACGCGCGTGCTGATCTACGTCCTCAGCGGCGCCCTCGCCGGCCTCGCGGCGGTCGTCTACACCGCCGAGGTGGGCGGCAAGGCGCAGAACGTCACCGGCATCGGATGGGAGCTGGATGCCATCGCCGCCGTCGTCATCGGCGGGACGCTCCTGACGGGCGGCGCGGGCTACGTGCTCGGATCGGTCGTCGGCTCGCTCGTCCTGGCGGCCCTGGCCATGATCATCACCAAGGACGGCGGCATCCGTCCCGAGTACCTGACCATCATCACCGGCGGTATCCTGCTCGCGTTCGTCCTGTTGCAGCGCGTGCTCACCGCGCGGCGACGAAAATGAGCATCGTCGTCGACCCGCACCCCCACAAGGAGAACACCGTGGCAGCGTCCCTTGCTGACTTCACGCCCGAGATCGAGGCATCCATCGATCGTGTCCGCCAGGACGTCGCCCGTCTGCACGCCGAACTCGTGCGCTACAACCTGGTGGTGTGGACCGGCGGGAACGTCTCGGGCCGTGTGCCCGGGGCGGACCTGTTCGTGATCAAGCCCTCGGGGGTCTCGTACGACGACCTCTCGCCGTCGAACATGATCCTGTGCGACCTGGACGGCGAGGTCGTCCCCGGGACGCCCGGCAGCGACCGCAGCCCCTCCAGCGACACCGCCGCGCACGCCTACGTGTACCGCAACATGCCCGAGGTCGGCGGCGTCGTCCACACGCACTCGACCTACGCGGTCGCGTGGGCCGCGCGCGGCGAGGAGATCCCCTGCGTCATCACCGGGATGGCGGACGAGTTCGGCGGGCCGATCCCGATCGGCCCCTTCGCGGTGATCGGCGACGACTCCATCGGCCGCGGCATCGTCGAGACGCTGCGCGGCCACCGCTCGCGCGCGGTGCTCATGCAGAACCACGGTCCGTTCACGATCGGCGTCTCGGCGAAGGACGCCGTCAAGGCCGCCGTCATGTGCGAGGATGCCGCGCGGTCGGTGCACCTGGCGCGGGAGGCGGGTCCGCTGATCCCGATCCCGCAGGACCGGATCGACCACCTCTACAACCGCTACCAGAACGTCTACGGACAGAACACGGACGCCCGCCGGTGAGCGCGGCGATCCTCCCGGCCGCCGACGTCATCGCGACCGGACGCGCAGCTCTGGGCATCGAGCTCGGCTCCACCCGCATCAAGGCGTGCCTCGTGGACGCCGACGACCCCTCCCGCGTGCTCGCGACCGGGTCGCACGCGTGGGAGAACCGCTACCGCCAGGGCAACTGGACGTACGCGCTCGAGGACGTCTGGACCGGCGTGCAGGCCGCCTACGCGGCGCTCGCCGCCGAGGTGCGCAGCGCCCACGGCACGTCGATCGAGACGCTGGCCGCGGCGGGCGTGTCCGCCATGATGCACGGCTACCTCGCGTTCGACGCCGAGGGGGAGCTGCTCGTGCCCTTCCGCACGTGGCGCAACACCTCGACCGAGCGCGCCGCGGGCGTGCTGTCGGAGCTGCTCGGCACGAACATCCCGCTGCGGTGGTCGATCGCCCACCTTTACCAGGCGGTGCTGGACGAAGAGGACCACATCCCCGACCTGCACTCCTTCACCACGCTGGCCGGCTACGTCCACGAGAGGCTCACCGGCCGCCGGGTGCTCGGGATCGGGGATGCCTCGGGCATGTTCCCCATCGACGTCGCCACCCGAGACTACGACGCCGACATGATGGCGAAGTTCGACCGGCTCGTGGCCGAGCGGGCACCGGGCCTGGAGCTGCGCGGCCTGCTCCCCGACGTCCTCGTCGCGGGCGAGCCCGCCGGAGAGCTGACGCCCGAGGGTGCGGCGCTGCTGGACCCGTCGGGGACCCTGCGCCCCGGCGTGCTGTTCTGCCCGCCCGAGGGCGACGCCGGCACGGGCATGGTCGCGACGAACTCCGTCGCCCCGCGCACCGGCAACGTCAGCGCCGGCACGAGCATCTTCGCGATGGTCGTGCTCGAGGGGCCGCTCCGCCGTGCGCACGAGGAGCTCGACCTCGTGACCACCCCCGCCGGCGACCTCGTCGCCATGGTGCACTGCAACAACGGCGCGAGCGAGCTCGCCGCGTGGGTGGGCCTGTTCGAGCGGTTCGCCGCCATCGCAGGGGGGACGCTGCACCCGGACGAGGTGTTCGAGGCGCTGTTCGTGGAGTCGCTGGACGGTTCCCCCGACGCGGGCGGACTGCTGGCCTACAACCACCTGGCGGGCGAGCCCATCGCGGGCCTCTCCGAGGGGCGGCCGCTCGTCGTCCGGACCCCCGACAGCCGCCTCACGCTGGCGAACTTCATGCGCGCGCAGCTGTACGGCGTCTTCGGCACGCTCGCGCTCGGCATGCGCGTGCTCGCCGAGGAGGGCGTCGAGCTGGACCGCATGTACGCCCACGGCGGCGTGTTCCGCACCGCGGGCGTCGCTCAGCGCTTCCTCGCCGGGGCGCTGGACGCCCCCGTCGCCGTCGCCGCCACGGCCTCCGAGGGCGGCGCGTGGGGGATCGCCGTGCTCGCAGCGTTCGCCGCGGACCCGGCCGGGGGGCCGATCGACCGCTTCCTCACCGACCGCGTCTTCGCGCAGACGGAGTTCGACTCGATCGATCCCGACCCCGAGGACGTCCCCGGTTTCGCCGCCTACCTCACCCGATACCGCGCCGGGCTCGCCATCGAGCACGCCGCCATCTCGGCGACGCCCTGACCCGGGCCCGCCGCCTCGCCCACACCCAAAAGGAAGACCCGCATGACCCGCACCCCCCTGTCCACGTCGCTCGACGCCTACGAGGTCTGGTTCGTCACCGGCAGCCAGAACCTCTACGGCGAGGAGACGCTGAAGCAGGTCGCCGAGCAGTCGCAGGCCGTCGTGGACGGCCTGAACGGCCTGCCCGTGAAGGTCGTCTGGAAGCCCGTGCTGAAGGACTCCGACAGCATCCGCCGCATGGCTCTCGAGATCAACGGCCGTGACGACGTCATCGGCGTGATCGCCTGGATGCACACCTTCAGCCCCGCGAAGATGTGGATCTCCGGTCTCGACGCCCTGCAGAAGCCGCTGCTGCACCTGCACACGCAGGCCAATGTCGAACTGCCCTGGAACGACATCGACTTCGACTTCATGAACCTGAACCAGGCCGCCCACGGCGACCGCGAGTTCGGGTACATCCAGACGCGCCTCGGCGTGGCGCGGAAGACCGTCGTCGGCCACGTGTCGAACCCCGCCGTGCGTCAGCAGATCGAGGACTGGGAGCGCGCCGCCGCCGGCTGGACCGCCGCCCGCACCCTCAAGCTCGCCCGATTCGGCGACAACATGCGCTTCGTCGCCGTCACCGAGGGCGACAAGACCGAGGCCGAGCTCCGCTTCGGCGTGCAGGTCAACACGTGGGGCGTCAACGAGCTCGTCGAGGCCGTCGAGAAGGCGTCGGATGCCGATGTCGACGCGCTCGTGCAGGAGTACGTCGACAGCTACGACGTCGTGGACGAGCTGCTGCCCGGCGGCGCACGCCACCAGTCGCTGCGCGACGGTGCGGCCATCGAGCTGGGCCTCCGGTCCTTCCTCGAGGAGGGCGGCTTCGGCGCCTTCACCACGTCGTTCGAGGACCTCGGCGCGCTGAAGCAGCTGCCCGGTCTCGCGGTGCAGCGCCTGATGGCCGAGGGATACGGCTTCGGCGCCGAGGGCGACTGGAAGACCGCGATCCTCGTGCGCGTGGCGAACGTCATGGGCTCGGGCCTGCCCGGCGGCGCGTCCCTGATGGAGGACTACACCTACGACCTCGTCCCCGGACAGGAGCGCATCCTCGGCGCCCACATGCTCGAGGTGTCCCCGTCGCTCACCTCGAAGAAGCCGCGCCTGGAGATCCACGAGCTCGGCATCGGCGGCAAGGACGACCCCGTGCGCCTGGTCTTCACCGCCGACGCGGGCCCCGCGCTCGTCGTGGCGATGAGCGACATGCGCGACCGCTTCCGCCTCGTCGCCAACGTCGTCGAGAACGTCGACGCCCCCGACCTGCCGAAGCTGCCCGTGGGCCGCGCGGTGTGGAAGCCCGCGCCGGACTTCGCCACCTCGGCCGGATGCTGGCTCGCCGCCGGTGCCGCCCACCACACCGTCATGACGACGGCCGTGGGCATCGAGGTGTTCCGCGACTTCGCCGAGATCGCCAAGACCGAGCTCGTCGTCATCGACGAGGACACCACGGTCCGCGGCTTCCAGAGCGAGCTGCGCTGGAACCAGGCGTACTACCGCCTCGCCCAGGGCCTGTAACCCACGGCATCCCGAACGCCCTCCCCGCCCGTCACCGGCGCGGGGAGGGCGTTCTGCTGCCTCCGGCGGGGCGTGCCTCATCGTTCCTGCGCCGCAGCCGGGGAGCGCCGGTGGTGCTGTGCCGGGGGTGCCGTGCCCGTGGTGCTGTGCCCGGGTGCTGTGCCGGTGGTGCTGTGCCGGGGTGCGGTGCATCGGGGTGGCCCCGGGGTCCTCTGCGGCGCCCCGGGGCCACCCGGGTGCGTGTGCGAACGCGCGAAGAGGCCCCGGTGGCGGACCACCGGGGCCTCTCGCGCCGCCTCACGGCAGCGGGTGCGGGATCAGCCGCAGGTGCGGGCGGCGTAGGCGGCGGTGACCGTCGCAGTCGCCGAGCCCTGCGTGACGGCGGCCTTGGCCTCACCCGCGGGCACCGTGGCGGCGCGCGTGGTGAAAGTGGCCGAGGTGGTCGCTCCGGCGGCGACGGTGACCGACTTCGAGCCGTAGGCGCTCGAGAGCGTCAGGGATGCCGCGGTGTCGCCGCCGTTGACGGCCCGGAGCACCAGCTGCGCCTTGCCGGCGACGCAGCGCGCCTCGGCCGAGAGCTGCACCTTGACGACGGGACGGACGGTGACGGTGGCCTCCACCGGCATCCGCGAGTCGTCCTGCGCGACACCGGCGACCGTGAACGTCCCCGCGGTGGAGTACTTCGCGGCATCCACGGCCTCCCACGCCACGTCGACGGTCTGCACCGAGCCGTCGGCCTTGGTCAGGCGAGCCTGGGGGAGCACCGGGGCGGTGCCGGCGTCGGTGGTCACGTCGATGGCATCCACGGTCTTCACCGCGATGTTCGGCGCGTAGGCCTCGAGCACCTTCTGGTACTCGGCGCGGGTTACCGGGATGACCGTGCCGTGACGGGGCTTGCCGCCGTCGGCGTTCTGCGGCAGGCCCTGACGGAGCTTGCCGCCGAGCGCCTGCCACGTGCCGGCCCGGTCGAGGTCGTTCGTGCCGAACGGGACGTAGTGGTTCGGGCCGCCGTGGTAGTTCGGCTGGTCGATGAAGAGGAACCAGTCGAGGTTGTTCACGTCGCCCTCGTTGGCCGCGAAGATGTTCGCGCCCTCACCGCTGGAGTACGTGCCGCCGGGCTCGCCGTTGGGCAGGCCGCTGGCGACGCGCTCCTCGACGAGGGTCCACTGGTCCGCGGCGCCGGTGGTGCCGGGGAGGGTGCCGGTGATGGTGGCGGTGAGGTCCGTGGACTTCTCGTGGCGGATCGTCATGCTCGCCTCGTCCTTGGTGAAGCGGTGGTAGACGCCGTCCTTCTTCGCCACGGTCGAGTCGATGAGGCCCAGACCGTTGCCACGGCGCACGTCGCTCCAGATCTTCGCGTCCGAGAAGGTCACGAAGTCGTCGGTCGTGGCGTACATCATGCGGTTGTAGGTGACGCCGGTCCGGTCGGCCACGTTCGTGGTCGGGTACAGGTTGGACGCCCAGAACACGACGAAGGTGTCGAGCTCCTCGTCCCAGTACGCCTCGGGCGCCCAGGTGTTGCCCGCGAAGTCCGAGGACACCTTGACGTGCCGCTGCTCGGACCAGGTCACCAGGTCGTCCGACTCCCACACCTCGATGTACGTCGAGCCGGAGATCTGCGCGGTGGTGAAGCCGCCCGCCAGACCGTCGACCTTGAGGTCGGTGGCGATCATGTAGAACTTGTCGCCGTGCGGGGCGCGGATGATGAACGGGTCGCGCAGACCCTGCGTGCCGACGGTCGAGGTGAAGATCGGCTGGCCCTGGTTGAGGGTGTTCCACGTGAGCGCGTCGTTGCCCTTGGATGCCGCGATGCTGACGCGCTCGGCGCCCTGACCCTCGCCGGTGAAGAACGTCCAGAAGTACGCCTCCGTCTCGTCCGACGCGCCGGGCATCGGCTGGATGCGTGCGGCGAACGTGCGGCTCGAGGTCGCGCCGCCGCTGACGGCGGTGGCGGTCAGCTGCACCTCGGCGGCGGGGGAGCCCGCGGCCGGACGCTTGACCTCGACGGTGCGCGAGTCCGCGCGAACGCCGTCGCGCAGCGCGGCATTGGCCGATCCGGCGGTGACCGCCCAGGTGATCGTGGAACCCTGCGCGCCCGCGGTGGACACCGAGAAGTTGCCGCGGATGTTGTCGAGGTTGCGGATGGACAGCGCAGCGAGGTCGCGCGACACCTTCTCGGCGTCGGTGAGCTGCTGCGGCACCGTCACGCGGTAGGTCTGGGTGCGGGTGTCGGAGCCGACGGTGAACGTCGCCGTCAGAGTGACCGAGGCGTCGCCCGCGCCGGCGGCCGGGCGGGTCACGGTGGCGGTGCTGCCGTCGACGGAGATCGCCGCGTTGTCGGACGCCCACGAGACGGTGGCCCCGGCGCTGGTCGTCGGGACGGTGAAGTTCGCCGTCGCGTTCGTCGGGACGGTCACGCCGGCCACGGCGCGGTCGAGCGCCTGGGCGTTGTAGAGGGCCTTCACGTCGCTCTCGGTGAGGGCCGACGAATAGATGGCGAAGTCGTCGACGAGGCCGTTCCAGCCGGGGTCGTTGTAGGTGGAGCGTCCGAGGTACGAGACCAGGCTCTGACCGAAGGAGGCGACGTCGCGGCTGATGGCGTTCTGCGCGATGCGCGTGCCGTTGATGTAGACGCTCAGCTGGCCGGTGGTGCCGCTGATGACGGTCGTGTAGAGGCTCAGGCCGGCGGGGGTGCGGGCGCCGGCGGTGGCGGTGTTCGTCGCGCCCGGGCCGACCTCGGTGCCCCACGGGGCACCCGCGTTGACGCTGTTCGTGACGACGGACTTGACGTAGCCGCTGGGGTTGGCGGGGTTGAGCAGCCAGTAGCCGGACGAGAAGGAGGCGCCGGATGCCACGGGTGCACCGATGAAGGCCGCGGCGACGTTGCCGTTGCCCGAACGGGGGGACAGCCACGTCGAGATGGTGAGGTCCTTCTTGCCGACGAGGCCCGCAGTGGGGATGTCGAGGTAGGCCGCGGTGTTCGCCGCGCCGCCCGGGAGCGACAGGCTGCCGCCGGTGACGGAGCCGCCGTTCTGCCGGAGGGTGGCGTTGTAGCCGTTGCCGCTGACGTCGGAGACCGTGGCGCCGGCGATGGCGTCGAAGGAGTAGTGGAGGAGCGGCTGCGGGCCGGTCGCGGCCTGTGCGGCGGTGGTCGCCGCTCCCAGGCCGGTCATCGTGAGCGTCAGCGCGGCCGCAGCGGCCACACCTCTTCTCCACAGGGGTGAACGTGTGCGCGTGCGCATTGGCGGGCGTCCTTGCTCTCGGTCGACGCGATGCGGCATCTTCGCGCCCGGACGGCGACGTCTCGAGCGCCGGAGAACACGCGTCATCGCGGTCTTCGGTGACCGCGGCTGCGGTCGAGGGGCTGTGTTGTTACCGGGAACAACCGGTGACTTCACGGTAGGGCGCGCGCGAGGGACGTGTCAAGGACGAGCGGACCTGGTCCGGACGGAAAACGCAGCGCGCTGCGCGGGCCTCCGCGGGGTGTCGCGGGGCACGGGGCGGCGGCCGTGCACCGGCTGCGGGGCGCCGGGATCGGGGCGCTCGCCGTGCACCGGCTGCGGGGCGCCGGGATCGGGGCGCTCGCCGTGCACCGGGGCGGTCGATGCTCGCCCCGCTGCACATGACGCGCCCCACTCGCGCCCCGAGCCCGCGTTTGGGGCGGCGTCGACGCGACGACGCGCACGGCGACGCACGCGGCCCGGCCCGCGACGTCGAGCCGTCGACCGTGCGTGGCCCCGGGGCTCGCTGTCTGGCCCCGGGGCCACTCACGTCGAAGCGGCGACGCGAACCGCGTTCGGGGCGGCATCGACGCGGCGACGCGAACGGCGACGCACCCCGGCGACGCACGCGGCCCGGCCCGCGGCGTCGAGCGGTCGACCGTGCGTGGCCCCGGGGCGCGCTGTGTGGCCCCGGGGCCACTCACGTCGAAGCGGCGACGCGAACGGCGACGCACGGGACCCGGCCCGCGGCGTTGAGCCGTCGACCGTGCGTGGCCCCGGGGCGCGCTGTGTGGCCCCGGGGCCACTCACGTCGACGCGGCGACGCGAACGCCGGACCACCCCGCGCGCCCACGCCCCCTACAGCCGCTGCCCCAGCGCCCACAGCCGGTCCGCGCGGCCCGAGATCGCCTCGGACAGCGCGAACGCCTGCGCGTCGGTCAGCGACGCGACGTAGTCGACGATCCCGCGCGACCGGGCGAGCGCGTCGGCCTCCCCGTCGGTGGGGCGCCGCTCGGCCGGCAGCGTGGCGTACTGCTCGCGGGCGAGCGCGATGAGCTCCCGCAGGCGCCGCGGGGTGCGGGCGCGGTCGAGGTCGTCGTCGAGCCACTCGCCGAGCGCGCGCACCGACCGCGCGAGGATCCGGCTCATCCCGCGCTGCTGGACGGCGAGGTCGGGACGGCTGAGCACGAACCGCTTGTGGACGAACTTCAGGACCTCGACGTGATGCCACGCCCACGGCGACAGCACGACCGGACCCGCCCGCGGGGTGTCGACCGGCCGCAGCCGTGCGGACTCCTGGAAGCGGCGGATCCACCGGTCGGTGAAGGCGGCGAGCCGGCGCTCGGCGGTGAGCGAGCCGTCGAACGGCCGGGCGAGCAGGTCGGTCACCATCTCGGCATCCACGTCGCTCACCGCGGCGAGGAAGGCCTCGTCGTCGGCGATCCACGGGTCGTCGCGGCGCATCTTGCGGCGGAGGCGCTCCAATCCGGCGCCCGGCGCGAGCTCGGCGCGCACCTCGGCGTCGTCGCGCTCCCGCCACTCGAGCACGTCGTCGAGCCACCCGCGGAACTCCGCCGCGATGGGGGCGTGATCTAGGATGCCGGCCCGATAGAAGTCGTCGACGTCGTGCACCGAGTACGCGATGTCGTCGGCCAGGTCCATCACGGCGCCCTCGATGCTCTGGCGCAGGGGCTCGGCATCCACTCCTCCCCGGGCGGCGTCGAGGTCCTCGAGGTCGAGGTCGTAGGCGGAGTACTTGTGCACCCGGTAGGCGCCGTCGGGCTCACGACGGATGCCACGGGGTGGCCCGTTCCGCTCGATCTCGCTCGCCGACGCCGACGGTGCCCAGGGGTACTTCGCCGACGCCGCCCGCACGGCCGCGGTGAGGTTCAGCCCGCGGGGCGCGGTCTCGATGACGTCGAGGGCGGTGAGGATGCGGTAGGTCTGCGCGTTGCCCTCGAAGCCGTCCGCGAGGCCCAGCTCGGTGCGGGCGAGACGGTTCAGCGTCATCTCGCCCAGATGGCCGAACGGCGGGTGACCGAGGTCGTGGGCGTAGGCCGCCGCTTCGACCACGGTGGCGTTGCAGACGTCCGCCGCGCCCGCGTCGCGTGCCCGCGTGTTCAGCTGCAGGGCCACGACGCGGGCGATCGCGCTGACCTTGAGGGTGTGCGTGAGGCGGTTGTGCACGGGCGCGCCCGAGATGGACGGCGACACCACCTGCGTCACGGCCGACAGCCGCGAGAAGTAGGGAGAGAACTGGATGCGCTCCAGATCGATCGACCACGGGTCTCCCGGGACGTCGTCGCGATCCTCGTAGACGCGGGCGGCGGCGGGATCCGGGATGCCGCCCTCCCGCGGCTCCGTCGAGGGCGATGTCTCGTGGTGCAGGGTCATCCCGGTCCTCTCGCGGCGGTGGTGTCGGACCACGCTAACCCGCCCGCGGGTTCCGGCCGGTGCTCCGTGCCGGGGCGCGTCTCCGCGGGACGCCGCGCGCAGTCGCCGGCGGCCGTGGGCCCGCGCGCCGAACTCCTGAGATCTGCGACGTCCGGCGTCGGCGGCCGGGGCTGCAGCCCGCAGGCGCCCTCGCCGAACTCCTGAGATCTGCGACGTCCGGCCCCGGCGGCTGGGGCCGCAGCCCGCAGGCGCCCTCGCCGAACTCCTGAGATTTGCGGGGTAAGGCCCGGGGGAGGGGGCCACGGGGTCACGGCGGGCCGAACTCCGGAGAACCCGCGCTCACCGCGACCAGAAGGGCTGCCGTGGCAGGCGTCGCCGCTGTTCTTCCGGAGCCCGCCACACCGGGCCCGGCAGAACTCCGGAGTTCGGCGAGGCCCGGACCGGCGGCCCGCCCCGGCGAGGCCCGGACCGAGGCACGCCGCCCCGGCAGAACTCCGGAGTTCGGCGAGGCCCGGACCGGAGCACCCCGCCCCGGCGAGGCCCGGACCGGAGCACCCCGCCCCGGCAGAATTCCGGAGTTCGACGAGGCCCGGACCGGCGGGGCCCACCCCGGCGAGGCCCGGACCGAGGCCCGGGCCGCCGCCTCAGCCCCGCCGCACCTCCACGTCGACGACGCGCGCATCGTCGGCGGTCAGCTCGTACGTCGGGCCGGTGATGCGCAGCGTCGCGGCGGCATCGACGTCGGCGCACGACGCGCCGACGCGCACCTCCACCTCGCCGGGCTCCACGACCCGGCGGAGCGAACGGTCGCTGTAGGCCAGGCGCGACGCGGGCACGGTGAACCGCACCTCCGCGCTCTCACCCGGGTCGAGCTCGACGCGGGCGTAGGCCAGCAGTTGCACGACGGGCCGGGTGACGCTCGCGACCGGGCGGTGCGCGTACACCTGCACGACGTCCGCGCCGCGCACGGCACCCGTGTTGGTCACCCGGGCGGACACGGCGAACGCGTCGCCCGCCCGCACCTCGGCGTCCGTCCCGGCGGGAACCCCGTCGACCGCCAAGCCCGCGCGCGCGAACGTCGTGTACGACAGGCCGAACCCGAACGGCCGCACCGGCGTCGGGTCGGTGCTCGTCACGCCGGACGGTCCGCCGAGGATCGGGTGGAGGTACGAGTACGGCTGAGCCCCGGCCGCGCGCGGCAGCGAGACGGGCAGACGCCCGGAGGGGGTGGCATCCCCGGTCACGAGGGCGGCGAGAGCCGGCCCGCCCTCCTCGCCGGGGAAGAACGCCTGCAGCACCGCGGCGGGACCCTCCGCGCCGTCGAGCGCCCAGCCGAGCGCGTACGGGCGTCCGGTCAGCAGCACGAGCACCACCGGGGTGCCGGTGGCGACGACGGCCTCGACGAGCTGCCGCTGCACGCCGGGCAGCTCGAGCGAGTCGGCGTCGTTCCCCTCGCCGACGGTGCCGCGGCCGAAGAGGCCGGCCCGGTCGCCGACGACGACGATCGCGACGTCGGCGTCACGGGCGAGGGATGCCGCGGCGTCGATGCCCGTGGCATCCGTCCCCTCCACTCCGCATCCCTCCGCGAACGCGGTGTCCGCGAAGCGGGCGGACAGCGCCGCCCGCACCGTCGGGATGTCGAAGCCGAGCGGGGTGCCGGGGTGGTGCGCGAGCACGTGGTTCGCGAAGGAGTAGCAGCCCATCAGCGCCTCGGCGCTGTCGGCGTTCGGGCCGATGACGGCGATCCGCGTCGACGGGGCGAGGGGGAGCAGGTCGCCGTCGTTGCGGAGCAGGACGACGGACTCCTCCGCGATCCGCCGCGCGAGGGCCCGGTGCTCGGGGTCGTCGAGGTCGACGGTGGTCGGGGCGTCGTCGAAGGCGGCATCCAGGAGTCCCAGGTCCTCCTTCTCGGCCAGCACGCGGGCGACGGCCCGGTCGACGACGGCCTCCGGGAGGGCGCCGGATGCCACCCGCTCGACGAGGTGCGGGTAGGCGTCCGCGCCGGGGAGCTCGACGTCGATGCCGGCCTCGAGGGCGAGCTGCGCGGCCTCGCCGAGCGAGCCGGCGACGCCGTGCATGGAGCGCAGGAACTCGACCGCGTAGTAGTCGGACACGACGGTCCCGTCGAATCCCCAGCGGCGCCGGAGCAGGTCGGTGAGGAGGTCCCCGGACGAGGCGACGGGGACGCCGTCGATCTCGGTGTACGAGTTCATGACGCTGCGGACGCCGCCGTCGCGGACGGCCATCTCGAACGGCGGCAGGAACACGTCCTGCAGCTCGCGCGGTCCGGCGCTGACCGGGGCGTGGTTGCGCCCGGCGCGCGAGGCCGAGTAGCCCACGAAGTGCTTGAGGGTGGCGTGCACGCCGGCCGCCTGCAGTCCGCGGACGTAGGCCGTGCCGATCGTGCCGACGACGTACGGGTCCTCGGCGATGCACTCGTCGACGCGTCCCCAGCGGGGGTCGCGGATCACGTCGAGCACGGGCGCGAGGCCCTGATGGACCCCGAGCTCGCGCATGGAGCGCCCGATCGTGGATGCCATGAGCTCGACGGCATCCGGGTCGAACGACGCGCCCCAGGCGAGCGGGGTGGGGAAGGTGGCGGCCTGCCACGCGGCGAAGCCGGTGAGGCACTCCTCATGGACGAGCGCGGGGATGCCCAGGCGCGTCTCGGTGACGAGCCGCCGCTGCTCGCCCCACAGCCACGCGGCGCGCTCGACCGGGTCGACGGGGCGGGTGCCGTAGACGCGGGTGAGGTGGCCCAGCCCGTGCACGGTCGCGTCCGCGTAGGCCGTGGTGGTGACCTTCTCGCCGGCCAGCGGCGCGACGACCTCGTCGCCCTGATCGACCCAGTAGCCGACGAGCTGCGCGAGCTTCTCGTCGAGGGTCATGTCGGCGAGGAGCGCTCGCACGCGGTCGGAGGTCCCCGGGCCGAGGGCAGCGCCGACGTCGGTGGTGTGGATGGTCATGGCGGGTCAGCCCTTCACGGCGCCGGTGAGACCGCCGACGATCCGACGCTCGAACAGGCTGAAGAACACCAGAGCGGGGATCATCGACAGCGAGGTGAACGCGAGCACGCGTGCGGTGTCGACGGAGTACTGCGAGGCGAACGCCTGCGTGCCGAGCGGCAGGGTGTACGCGGCCTCGTTGTTGAGGATGAACAGCGGGAGCATGTACGAGTTCCAGCTGTTGACGAAGGCGAGGATGCCGACGGTCACGATCGCCGGGACGGCCAGCGGCAGCACCATGCGCCAGAAGAAGCCCAGTCGGCCGAGCCCGTCGATGGACGCGGCCTCCTGCAGCTCCTTCGGGATCGCGGCGAGGAACGGCGACAGGATGATCACCGTGATGGGCAGGGCGAAGGCGATCTGCGGCACGATGACGCCGACGAGGGAGTTCGTCAGTCCCAGGTTGCGCACGAGGATGTAGAGCGGCGTGATGGCCACGGTCATCGGGAACATCAGCCCCGCGGTGAACAGCGCGTACACGGCGCCCCGCCCGCGGAAGCGGTAGCGGGCGAGGGCGTAGGCGGCCATCAGGCCGAGGGCGACGACGAACACGGTCGTGGCGACGGCCGCGATGGTGGAGTTGGCGACCTGGCCCCAGAACGCGCTGCTGGCGAGGACGTCGACGTAGTTCTCCCAGTTCCACCGGGTCGGGAATCCGGCCGGGTCGACGGTGATCTCGGCGTTCGACCGGAACCCGCCGAGGATGATGAACGCCACGGGGGCGAGCATCAGCCCGATCAGCACCAGGGCGACGAAGCCCACGACGACGGAGGTGGAGCGGCGGCGGCCGGCCGGGGCGCGCCGGACGGACCGGGGCGCCTTGGGGGCGACGAGGGTGGCGGTGGCGGTCACTTGGTGCCTCCCGTGAGGGCGCCGGCCGTGTCGCGGCGCAGGACGAAGCGCTGGTAGACGAGGGCGACGGCGAGCGAGATGAGGAACATGACGACCGCCACGGCGCTGCCGTAGCCGAAGCTGCCGGCGTTGCGGCCGTTGGCGACCATGTAGGTGGCCATCGTCGAGGTGCCCGCGGTCGACGCGACGTACTGGCCCCAGATGATCCAGACGAGGTCGAACAGCTGCAGCGATCCGATGATGGAGAGGAAGGCCCAGATGCGGATCGTCGGTCCCATCAGCGGGAGCACGATGTGCCGCTGGATCTGCCAGTAGGACGCCCCGTCGATGGCGGCGGCCTCCGGCAGCTCCTCCGGGATGCCCTGCAGGCCCGCGAGGAAGAGGATCACGGCGAAGCCGATGTACTTCCAGGTGATGATGATGAGCAGGGTCCAGATGGCCAGGGCCGGGTCGGAGATCCAGTCGGCCCGGAGGGAGCCGAGGCCGATGTTCTCGAGGGCGCCGTTCAGCGCCCCGCCCGACTGCAGCATCAGTCCCCAGCCGAGGCCGACGACGACCTCGGAGATGACGTAGGGCACGAAGATCAGCACGCGGATGAGCGACTGCGCCCGCATCTTGCGGTTCAGCAGCAGCGCGAGACCGAGCGCGAGGGGACCCTGCAGGACGAGAGAGCCGACGACGATGAAGCCGTTGTGGCCGAGCGCCTCGTGGAAGGCCGGGTCCGTGAGGATCGTGACGTAGTTGCGGATGCCGACGAAGTCGACGGGGGTGCCGAAGCCCGACCAGCTGTAGAAGCCGTAGTAGGCGGCGAGGGCGACCGGCAGGATGACGAACGAGACGAACACCACCAGCGCGGGGCCGAGCAGGATCGCGAGCTCGCCGCGGATCCGCCAGTTCTCGCGTCGATGACGCACGGGCGGGCGCCCGGCCGAGGGGGTGCGGGCGGCACCCTCCTCGGCCGGGCGGCGACCGGCGGCGTCCGGGGCGGGGGCGAGCGGTGGGCGCACGCTGGTCATGGTCGTTCTCCTCAGGAGCGCGCGGCGGCCGCGTTGACGGCGTCGACGATGTCCTGGGGACCGCTCTTGCCGGCGAACATGTCGACCACGGCGACGTTCAGCGCGTTGCCGACGTTCTGGCCGTAGAGGGTGTCGAGCCAGACGACGACGTAGGGGGCGTCGGTGTAGGCCTCGAGCACGGACTGCAGCGCGGGGGTGGTGACCGCGCCGGTCGCCTCGCTGGAGGCGGGCAGCGTCTGGAACGCGTCGGCGTACCGCTCCTGGTTCTCCTGCTCGACGAGGAAGTTCAGGAAGTCGGGGCAGGCCTCGGGGGCATTGACCCAGCAGGAGTAGCCGTCGACGCCGCCCATGATCGCGCCGGGCTCGCCGTCGCCGCCGTCCACCTCGGGGAAGGGGAACCAGCCGAGGTCGGGGAGGGGCTGCTCGTCGGGCGTCAGCGACGCGATCACGCCGGGGTTCCAGGCGCCCATGAGTTCCATCGCGGCCTGCTTGTTCGCCAGCAGGCCGGCGGAGGATCCGGCGCCCTGCTGCGCGGCCGTGGTGAGGAAGCCCTCGTTGAACGGCTGCGTCTCGAGGAAGGACTGCAGGTTCTCGCCCGCCTCCAGCCAGCACTCGTCGTCGAAGCTGCGGCTTTCCGCCGCCGCGTCGAGCACGTCCTGCGAGCAGGCGCGGAGCGCGAAGTTGTAGTACCAGTGCGCGGCGGGCCACGCGTCCTTCGCGCCGACGGCGATCGGGGCGACGCCGCTGGCACGCAGCTGCTCGTCGGCGGCCTCCAGCTCCTCGATGCTCGTGGGAGGGGCGGTCACGCCGGCGGCGGTGAGGAGGTCCTGCGAGTAGAAGATGCCCGAGGGGAGCACGGCCACCGGCATCCCGTAGTTCTTGCCGTCGACCTCGAACGCGCCGAGCGAGCTGCCGAGGGCGGAGGACGCCTCGTCGGAGATCTTGTCGGTCAGGTCCATGGCCTGTCCCGCCTCGACGATGTCGGCGAGCTTGCCGCCGCCGCGGGCCATGAAGATGTCGGGGGCGTCGCCGGAGTTGAGCGCGGTCTGCAGCTTGCCGTCCATCTCCTCGTTCTGGATCGCCTGGATCTCGATCGTCACACCGGGGTTCGCGGCCTCGAACGCCGCCGCGGTGTCCTCCCAGTACTTCTTGCCGTCGCCGGTCGTGGAGTTGTGCCACAGGGTCAGCGTCGAGCCGTCGCCGCTGTCGCCGCCCGTGCCGGCGCATCCGCCGAGGGCCAGCACGCCGACGGCCGCGAGGGCCGCGCCGGCGAGGGTCTTCCTGGTGTTCATGTGATTCCCGTCTCTCTTCGTCGAGGTGCGTCCGCGAGGGACGCTCCGGTGGTGTCGGCTGCTCTGCCGTCCGTTCACTGACCCGGCTCTGCTGTGGTCCGGGTCTGAGCAGTGTGACCCGGCGCGGGTGGGTCGTCAAACGTTTTCGAAAATGATTTCCACGCTAGGGTCGGATGCCATGAGGCGAGCCACCATCCACGACGTCGCCGCGGCTGCCGGTGTCTCGGTGGCCACGGTGTCCAAAGCCGTCAACGGGCGCTACGGGGTGTCGCCCGAGACCGTGGGACGGGTATTGGACGTCGTCCGCGAGCTCGGGTACGAGTCCAGCCTCGTCGCGAGCAGCATGCGCTCGCGCCGCACCGGCGTAGTGGGCGTGCTCGTCGCCGACATCGAGCCGTTCTCGGCGGAGATCCTCAAGGGGGTCGGCGCGGCGCTGTCGGACACCGGGTACGACCTGCTCGCCTACACCGCGTCCCGCCGCCAGGGCGAGGGGTGGGAGCGGCGCTCGCTCAGCCGCTTGAGCGGGACGCTCATCGACGCGGCGATCATCGTCACCCCGACGGTGGTCAACATCGCCGGGGAGGTGCCCATCGTCGCGATCGACCCGCACACCGGCCGCGGCGACGTGCCCACCGTGGAGTCCGACAGCTTCACCGGCGCGCAGCAGGCGGTGCACTACCTCGCGCAGCTCGGCCATCGCCGCATCGGGTTCATCGCGGGCCGCCCCGACCTGCGCTCAGCCGTCGCCCGCGCGTCCGGGTACCGGGAGGCGCTCGCCGCCGCCGGCATCCCCTTCGACCCCGCGCTCGTGGGAGTCGGCCGCTACGAGAAGGACGTCGCCCGCGAGGCCGCGCACGCGATGCTCTCGCTCGCCGACCCGCCCACCGCGGTGTTCGCGGCGAACGATCTGTCGGCCCTCAGCATCGTGCAGGTCGCCGCCGAACGCGGGCTGCGCGTGCCCGAGGACTTGTCGGTCGTCGGCTTCGACGACGTCCCCGAGGCCGCGCGCGCCCAGCCCGGGCTGACGACCGTGCGGCAGCCCATGCAGCGGCTGGGCGGCGAGGCCGTCCGGATGGTGCTGGCGCTGCTGGCGGGGGAGGAGCTGGACGAGACGCACATCCAGCTGCCCACCCGGCTCGTCGCGCGCGGCACGACTGCGCCGCCGCCCGCGCGCTGACTCCGCCCCTGCCTCCCCCCCCTCCTGCCTCCCCCCCTCCCACCGGCGCTGACTTGGCGCGTATGTACGCGCGGGAGGCCCCGCCGCGTACATCTGCGCCAACTCACGGCCCCACCCCCGCCCCGCTCCTGCCTCCCCCCGCCCCTGCGCCCCCCGGCGCTGACTTGGCGCAAACGCACGCGAGGGAGGCCCCGCGGGGTGCATCTGCGCCAAGTCAGCGCCGCCCCACACCGGCGCCACCACGGCCCCGCGTGGTCCTCGACCCCCGGCGGCTCCGGTAGCGTCGATGCCATGCCGAGTACCAGTGGGAAGGACGACGAGGTCGATCTCCTCATCGACGCGTGGTCGCAGCTGCTGCCCGATGTCGACCTCACCCCGCTCGACGTGATGTCCCGCCTGCGGCGCGCGTCGTGGCACCTGGCGAAGCTCCGCGCGAAGGCCTTCGCCGCCGCCGACATCGCCGTATGGGAGTTCGACGTCCTCGCCGCCCTGCGCCGCTCCGGGACGGAGCTCAGCGCCACCCGCCTCATCGCGGCGACGATGATCGGCAGCGCAGCCATGACGAACCGCCTCGACAAGCTCGCGGACCGCGGGCTCGTCCACCGCCGCCCCAACCCGTCGGACGGCCGCGCCATCCTCGTCGCGATCACCCCCGAGGGCATCGAGCGGGTCGACGCGGCCATGACCGAGCTCGTCCGGCTCGAGGCCGACGCCCTGCGCGACATCAGCCGCGCCGACCAGGCGCTCCTGGCCCGCACCCTTCGCGTCCTCGCCGCCGGCGAGACGCACGAGGTATGAGCGGCGACCTCTCCCGCGCCCTAGCCGTGCGCCCCGTCGTCCTCGACGGGGGACTCGGCACGCTGCTCGCCGCGCGCGGCAACGACGTGTCCTCGTCGCTGTGGTCCGCACGCGTCCTGCGCGACGACCCCGACGAGATCCGCTCCGCCCACGCGGCCTTCGTCGACGCGGGTGCCGATGTGGCCATCACGTCCTCCTACCAGCTCGGCTTCGACGGGGCGATCCCGGATGCCGCCGTCGAGCAGCTCCTCGTCCGGTCGGTGACCCTCGCGCGCGAGGCCGGAACGCCGTGGGTCGCGGCATCGGTCGGTCCCCTCGGCGCCCTCCGCGCGGACGGCAGCGAGTACACGGGGGACTACGGGCTCGACGTCGACGAGCTCCGCCGTCGCCACCGTCGCCGCCTGCACGTCCTGGCCGACGCCGGGGCCGACGTCCTCGCGATCGAGACCCTGCCCTCGCCGCTCGAGGTCGAAGCGGTGGTCGCGGAGCTGGACGGGCTCGGCGTGCCGTCCTTCCTCAGCCTGTCGGCCGACAGCACCGGCTTCGGCGCCCCGGGTGCGCTGGGGGCGGCCCTCCGCACCGCGGCGTCGGGAGACGGCGTCGTGGCGGTCGGGGTCAACTGCTGCGCCCCCGCGAGCGTCGCCCCCGCCCTGCGTGCCGCACCGGGCGGCATCCCGCTCGTCGCCTACCCGAACAGCGGGGAGCGATGGGATGCCGCCACCCGCTCCTGGCACGGAGACGGCGGGGCCGTCGCGGCGACGGCGGCGGAGTGGGTGGGCGCCGGCGCGCGCCTGGTCGGCGGCTGCTGCCGGACGACCCCGGCGGACATCGCGGCGCTCGCCGCGGCCGTCCGCGCCTGACCGGCGCGTGCTCAGTCGAAATCGGCTGCGAGCGCGTTGCGGTGGTACTCGAAGATGATGCTCGTCCGCGTGGAGGCGACGCTGTGCCGCGCCGAGAGGTGGTCGACGACGAACCGGCGCACCGCGGAGGAGTCGTCGACGGCGATGTGCACGAGGAAGTCGTCGGCGCCGCCGAGGAAGAACAGCTGGATGACGTCGGGATGCCGGCGGATCTCGTGCGCGAAGGCGCGGATGCTCTCCTGGCGCTGTCCGGGCCGCAGGGTGACGCCGACGATGGCCTGCAGTCCGCGCCCGAGCCGGCTCTGGTCCACGGCGGCGTGGAAGCCGGTGATGAGCCCGCGCTCGACCAGCGAACGCACCCGCGCGTGCGCGGTCGACGGGGCCACGCCGAGGGCCTCGGCCAGAGCGGCGTTCGTCATCCGGGCGTCGGCGGAGAGCATCGCGATGATCCGCTCGTCGTGCGGATGCAGGTCGTCGTCGGCCATCGCAGATCCTTCGGTCGGAGCGAGCGCGAAAGGTGTTGGGATCCGACGATACGCCTGGCGGGCGGCATCCTGTCGAAGGATCTTCGGTGTAACGCCGAGGAAACACTCCTTTCTGCGATTCTTCCGGCAACGCCGCCCACGCAGGAGGAATGATGCGCATCTCCGTCCCCGCAGAGATCAAGAACAACGAGAACCGCGTCGCGATGACGCCCGCCGGAGTCGACGCGCTCGTCGCCCGCGGCCACGAGGTGCTCGTGCAGGCGGGCGCCGGCGAGGGCAGCGGCTTCGCCGACGCGCAGTACCGTGCGGCCGGCGCGGAGATCGTGGCGACCGCCGACGAGACCTGGGCGCGCGCCGAGCTGCTCGTGAAGGTCAAGGAGCCCATCGAGGCCGAGTACGGTCACCTCCGCGACGACCTCACCCTCTTCACCTACCTGCACCTGGCCGCGGACCGCCCGCTCACCGACGCCCTCATGGCCGCCGGCACCACCGCCGTCGCCTACGAGACCGTGCAGACCCCCGACCGCGCGCTGCCGCTGCTCGCGCCCATGAGCGAGGTCGCCGGACGCCTCTCGATCGTCGAGGGCGCGCACCACCTGCTGCGCGCGTCGGGCGGGCGCGGTCTGCTCCCCGGCGGCGTGCCGGGGACGCCCAAGGCGAAGGTCGTCGTCATCGGCGGCGGTGTCGCGGGCGAGCACGCCGCGGCGAACGCCCTCGGCCTCGGTGCCCGCGTGACCGTGGTGGACATCTCGCTGCCCAAGCTCCGGCAGCTCGAGGAGCGTTTCGGCGGCGCGATCGAGACCCGCGCGTCGACCCGCCTCGAGATCGCCGAGCAGGTCGCCGACGCCGACCTCGTCATCGGCTCGGTCCTCATCCCGGGCGCGGCCGCCCCGAAGCTCGTCACCGGCGAGATGGTCGCGGCGATGCGCCCCGGCTCGGTCCTCGTCGACATCGCCATCGACCAGGGCGGCTGCTTCGAGCACTCGCGCCCCACCACCCATGACGCGCCGACCTTCCGCGTCCACGACGCGCTGTACTACTGCGTGGCGAACATGCCGGGTGCCGTTCCGCACACCTCGACCCGGGCGCTGTCCAACGCGACCCTGCCCTACATCGCGCGCATCGCGGACGCCGGCTGGGAGGGCGCGGCATCCGTCGATCCCGCCCTCGCCAAGGGGCTCAACGTCCGTGCGGGCGTCGTCGTCAACGAGGGCGTGCGGGCGGCCTTCGGCCTCTGAGGCAGGCTCGGGATGCCGCGCCCCCTCTCCTCCGCGAGACCCCTCGGGCGCTGACTGGTCGCAGATGTACGCCGTGGGGCCCTGGGGGCGTGCATCTGCGCCACGTCACGGCACGTGGGAGAGCCCGGCAGGGGGGGAGTCCGGCAGGGGACAGAGCCCGGCAGGGGGGAGAGCCCCACGAGCGGCGGGGCTCAGCGCACCCAGGCGTAGGTGATCTCGGGGCGCCCGGGACCGCCGTAGCGGGGCTCCCGGCGCACGCGGCCCACGTCGGCGAGGTGCTCGAGGTACCGGCGGGCGGTGACGCGGGACATGCCCTGCGTCTCCCCGACCTCGGTCGACGACACCGCCCCGGCCGCGGTCCGGACCCGCTCGGCGACCGCCTGCAGCGTCTCGTCGCTCAGTCCCTTGGGCAGCGCGGGGGCCACCGTCCGCAGCGAGCCGAAGAGGGCGTCGACCTCGGACTGCGTCGCGTCGCCCTGCGCGCGATGCAGGCCGTCGACGTAGGTGCGGTAGGCCTCGAGCTTCTCGCGGAACGCGGTGAACGTGAACGGCTTGATGAGGTAGTGCACGACCCCGGTCGAGACGGCGGCACGGACGGTCGCGGCGTCGCGCACTGCGGTGACGGCGATGATGTCCGCCCCGGCACCCATCGCCCGCGCACGGCGCGCGACGTCGAGCCCGGCCCCGTCGGGCATCGTCATGTCGAGCAGGACGAGGTCGATCGCCCGCTCGGGGTCGGCGATGGCGGTCAGCGCCGCCCGGGCACCCGACGCCTGGCCGACGACCTCGAACCCGGGCACCCGACCGACGTACGCGGTGTGCAGCTCGAGGGCGAGGGCGTCGTCGTCGACGACGAGCACGCGGATCACGGCCGCACCTCCTCGCCGGCGGCGACGGCGGCCACCTCCGGCAGGAACACCCGCACCGTCGTGGGGTCGGCGTCGATGCGCAGCGTCCCGCCGTGCGCGGTGACGATGTCGCGGACGAGGGCGAGGCCCACCCCGCGACCCCCGGGGGTGTGCCCGGCCTTGGTCGACGCGCCGAACGCGAACGGGTCCTCCAGGGACGGGTCGAAGCCGCCGCCGCTGTCGCTCACCTCGAGCGCCACGTCGCCGCCGCCGGCGCGGAGCGCCACTCGCACCCACCGGGGGGTCGGCCCGGCCGCTGCGGCGTCGAGGGCGTTGTCCACGAGGTTGCCGACGACCGTCACCGCTTCCGCCGCCGCGAGGGGCAGCGCGGGGGTCGGCTCGGCGACGTCGAGGTCGAGCCGCACGCCGCGCTCGGCGGCCTCGTCGAGCTTGCCGAGCAGCAGAGCGACGACCACCGCGTCCTCGTCGTCGGACACGAGCCGGTCGGCGAGGCCCTGGCGCTCGCCGGTGGACGCCTCGATGAGACGCCGCGCGTCGTCGAGGCGTCCGAGCTCGATGAGCGCCCAGATGGCGTGCAGGCGGTTGCCGTGCTCGTGGGTCTGGGAGCGGAGCGTCTCGCTGAGCGTGCGGACCCCCTCCAGCTCGCCGAGGAGGGCCTGCAGCTCGGACCGGTCGCGCAGCGTCATCACGTGTCCGCGCTGGGGCGCGCGGCGTCCCTCCAGGTCCCGGGCCTCCTCCTGGTTCACCAGCAGGACCCGGTCCCCGTTGACGACGGTCTCCTCGACCATGCGGCGTCCCGCCGAGATGGCCTCGGCGAGCGAGGCGTCCATCCCCACCTCCGACGGGTCCAGCGGCACCTGCCCGGCGGTCGCGGGGGGCAGGCCGAGCAGGTCGGCCGCCTCGTCGTTGTAGAGCACGATGCGCCCCGCCCCGTCGGTCACGACGAGCCCTTCGCGCAGCGAGTGCAGCACCGTCTCGTAGCTCTGCACGAGCCGCGCCAGCTCGGCGGGCGTGTACGACCCGGTCACCCGGCGGGCGCTCCGACGGACATAGACGGCGCCCAGCACCCCGAACCCGACGATGGCGGTGGATGCCGCGACGATGAGCGGCACCCGGGCGGCGAGGTCCTGCTGCACGGCGCCCAGGGTCACGCCCACCGACACCAGTCCGACGATGGGCCCGTCCTCGACCCCGTCGGCGCGGATCGGCGCGATCGTGCGGACGGAGAGGCCGAGCGTGCCGCGATAGGTCTCGGTGAACGTCTCGCCCGCCAGCGCCTCCTCCCGGGAGCCGAGGTACTGCTCGCCGATCTCGGAGCGGTTGCGGTGGGTGAGCCGGATGCCGTCGGGCGTCATGATCGTCACGAACGACAGCCCCGCGTCGGCGAGGATGTACTCGACCATCGGCTGCAGGGCGTCGGAGTCGCCCGCCTCGACGAGCAGGGCCACGTCGGGCTCGTGCGCGAGGGTCTCGGCGACGGACCGGGTCACGGTCTCGGCCTGGCGCTGACCGGAGTCGCTCAGCTGCAGCGACAGGAGCGCCGCGAGCACGCCGGCGACCAGCACGACGACGCCCAGCGACACCAGAGCCAGTCGCCCACCCACACTCAGTCGCACGTCACCCGCCTCTCTGCGCCTGCCGTGAACAATACGACCACAAATCGCCGGGGGGCTCGCCCTCGGCCACAGTCGTCACATCGCCCGGCGGCCCCGCCGGACTCAACGAAGACGTTAGGAAGAGGGGAAAGGCGCTGATGGCTCTCTCACTCCGCACCACTCGCGACGGTCGGCCCCGCAAGAAGATCGACCGCAATCACTGGCTCTACATCCTGGTCATCGTGGCCGTCGTCGCCGGCATCGTCGTCGGCCTCGTGGCCCCGGCCTTCGCCACCGCCCTCGAGCCGATCGGCAAGGGCTTCGTCAACCTCATCAAGATGATGATCGCCCCGGTCATCTTCTGCACGATCGTCGTCGGCATCGGCTCGATCGCCAAGGCATCCACGGTCGGCAAGATCGGCGGCCTGGCGATGGCGTACTTCCTCGTCATGTCGTCGTTCGCCCTGATCATCGGCCTCGTCGTCGGCAACATCATCCACCCGGGTGAGGGCCTGAACATCGCGGGGGCCACCTACGAGGCGCCCGCCGAGCCGACCACCACCCAGGACTTCATCCTCGGCATCATCCCCACCACGTTCTTCTCCGCCTTCACCGGCGGCAGCATCCTCCAGGTGCTGTTCATCGCCCTGCTCGTCGGCTTCGCGCTGCAGCGTATGGGCGAGCGCGGTGCGCGCATGGTCGAGGGCATCCGCAACTTCCAGGTGCTGGTCTTCCGCATCCTCGGCATGATCCTGTGGCTCGCGCCGATCGGTGCGTTCGGCGCCATCGCCGCCGTCGTCGGCAAGACCGGCTTCCAGGCCGTCATCAGCCTCGGCATCCTGATGGGCGCGTTCTACATCACGTGCTTCCTCTTCATCGCCGTGGTGCTGGGCGTGCTGCTGTTCGCCGTGACGCGCGTCAACATCTTCACCCTCATGAAGTACCTCGGCCGCGAGTACCTCCTCATCGTCGGCACCTCGTCGTCCGAGGCCGCGCTGCCCCGCCTGATCGCGAAGATGGAGCACCTTGGCGTCTCGAAGCCCGTCGTCGGCATCACCGTCCCGACCGGCTACTCCTTCAACCTCGACGGCACCGCGATCTACCTCACGATGGCCTCCCTCTTCATCGCCACCGCCATGGGCTCGCCCATGTCGATCGGCGAGCAGATCGGCCTCATGATCTTCATGATCATCGCCTCGAAGGGCGCTGCCGGTGTCACCGGTGCGGGCCTGGCGACCCTCGCGGGCGGCCTGTCGGCCTACCGCCCCGACCTGCTGGACGGCGTCGGCGTCATCGTCGGCATCGACCGCTTCATGTCCGAGGCCCGCGCCGTCACCAACTTCACCGGCAACGCGGTGGCGACCATGCTGATCGGCGTCTGGACCAAGGAGTACGACGCCGAGCGCGTCCGCCAGGTGCTCGCCGGCACCGTGCCGTTCGACGAGAGCACCCTGGGCGGCGACGACCACGGCTCGGTCAACACGGCCGCGGATGCCAAGGAGGAGGCGTCCGCCGAGGTCGGCGCCGGTCCCGTCGACACCCGTGCGCTGAACACCTTCCGCGCCCAGGCCGAGGCGGAGGCCATCACGCGGAGCCGTTCGTGAGTCTGCTCCACACCCCGGCGGGGGCGGCTTCGGCCGCCCCCGCCCCCGTGCGCGTCGTCCACGCGCGCACCTGGATGCTCCGCTCGCCGCTCGTCGGCGAGCTCGACACCGCCGCGGACGTCCTCGTGCTCGACCTCGAGGACGGCCTGCCCGCCGCACGCAAGGACGAGGGCCGCGCCCGCGCCGAGCGCGCCGCCGCGGCCGGACCCGTGTGGCTGCGGATCAGCGCCGCCGGGACGCCCGACGGCGAGGCCGACCTCGCCCTCGGCCGCACGCTGGGCGGACAGCTGGCCGGCGTGGTCCTCGCGATGTGCGCCGGCCCCGCCGACGTCGCCCACGTGGCGGCCTCGCTGCCGCCGCGGACGCCCGTCGTCGCGATGGTCGAGTCCGCCGCGGCCCTCCTGTCGGCGCCGGCCATCGCCGCGCACCCCGCGACGCTGCGCCTGGCCTTCGGCACCGGTGACTTCCGCCGCGACACCGGGATGTCGGCCGACCGCCTGGCGCTGTCGTGGCCCCGCGCGCAGCTCGTCGTCGCCAGCGCCGCTGCGGGCATCGCCGCGCCGATCGACGGCCCCTGCGGGCCGGTCGGCCTCGCCCACGACGCCGCAGCCCACGCGGCCGGCATGGGCTTCACCGGCACCCTGGCGCTCGACGATGCGGCCGTCGCGGGCGCGCACGCGGCCTTCACGCCGTCGGCGGACGATATCGCCTCCGCCCGCACCCTTCTCGCGGCGACGCCCGACGGACCGGTCGACGGCTCGTACGCCCCCGCTCTCGCCCGGGCGCGTGCGCTCGTGGCCCGCGCGGAGGCCCTCGCCGCGCTCTGACCCGGGGTCGGCGTCGGCCGGGGGAGGAGATGCGGCGAAGGGAGGAGCCTGCGCGGCAGGACAGTCCTCCCGTCGCGGCATCTCCTCCCGTCCCCGCGCCGCGACCTCGTCAGCGGCGGCGGAACCAGCCCCGTCGGGGCGGGGGAGGAGGGGATGCCACGGGCACGGCGTCCCGCCGGCGCTCCGCCCAGCCGCGCACGCGCTCCTCGACGTCGACGGTCGGAGTGACCACCGGGGGTCCGCCGAGCAACTGGCGTCGTGCCTCGATGACCCGCCGGTTGAAGTCCTCGAGCGCTTCCCGGACCTCGGCCTCGTGCCGGATGGCATCCATCCGCTCGTCCAGCTCGGCGTGCTCGACGCGCAGGGTCAGCGCCGGCGGACCGAGACCGGTCAGGTTCTCGTTCTCGATCTTGCGACGGATCCACCAGTCCGGGTCATGGGAACCGCCGAGATCGGGAAGCGGCTTGCCGGCACCGGGCAGGTCGTCGAACTCGCCGCGGCGGATCGCCTGCTGGATCGAGGTCTCGACGTAGGCCGCGCGCTCGGCGGCGGTGGATCCGCGCTGCGGCGCATCGGCCGTCTCCGGCGGATCGGATGCCAGACCGCTCTCGCGCAGCTCCTGGTCGAGGCGGTACCGGGCCGCCGTCTGCCGTGGGTCGTCGCTCATCGTCGCCTCCGTGAGAAGGGGTCCTTCCAGGCTACGTGCTCCGTCGGGCTCCGGTCCCGCGCGGGACGTCCGTTCACCGCTGCTCGGCGAGGCGGCGCAGTCGCAGGCGGGCCATGTCCTGGGCGCGCGGCCCGGAGCCGAGTGCGCGCTCGGTCGTCTTCAGGATCAGCCGGGTCGCCGTGACGACGGGCAGCGGCCATCGCCGCACCCCGAGCAGCCGACGCAGGTGCGGCGGGATGGTCGCGACCGCCGCGGCGAAGAGCACGCGATAGGCCAGCCCCATCGTGCCGCGGAAGGGCGGACGGCGGAGGAACCGCACGACGTCGTCCACCCGCTCGTCGCGGCGCAGCTCGCCGCGCTCGACGAACCCGTCGAGCTCGGCGCGCAGCGCGGCCCGGGTCGTGGGCGGATCGACGACCCGCATCAGTCGTCCGGCGGTGGCCCAGTCGGCCACGTAGGCGTCCGGACCGCCGGGGATGGGTCCCCCGTAGGCCTCGTGCGAGGCGAGGAACGCGTCGGTGAAGGCGAGGTGCACCCACCGGACGAGGTCCGTCTGCTCGGCGGTGTAGGTGCGCTCCGCGCCGTCGCCGCCGCGATACGTCCCCTTCACCCGCTGGTGGAATCGGCCGACGCGCGCCGTCTCCTGGTCGGCCTGGGTCTTCGAGCCGTAGGTGAGCGTGATCACCCAGCGGACCGTGCCGGTCAGGCGTCCGATCGGGTCTTCGCGGTACCGCGACCAGTCGTGGACGCCGGCGAGGGCGCCGGGGTGCAGAGCCTGCAGCAGCAACGCGCGGATGCCGGCGACGAGCGTCCCCATCCCCGCGTGCACGGTCCAGGCCGGGCCGTTCTCGACGAAATAGCCCGCGTCGTCGCCGTCGGCGATCGCCCGGACGTACGGTGCCATGCCGGTCGGGTCGCCCGCGAGGGCGATGAGCAGCTTGGCGCGCAGCGAGCTGACGTGACGCGGGACGCGCGGGGCGTCGGAGGGGGAGACATGCACCCCTCCAGCGTGCCATCCGCCGGAGGGGGTGGGCTCAGTGGTTGTGACTGATGACGGGGACGGTCCCGTCATCGCGCAGCAGCAGCGCTCCCTGGGTCGCGTTCAACGCGGGGGTCACGACGACGGCCACGACGGCGGCGGCCACGAGCAGGCCGATCACGCTCATGGGCTTGCCGGAGGGGGATGCCGCGTCGCGGCGGGCGCGACGCAGGTGCACCGCGGCGGAGGCGCCGACCACGACGATCAGCGAGATGCCGGCGAAGACGGCCAGCACACTGACCCGCGCGGGCATCGCGAAGAGCACGGCGGCGGTCGCGACGAGGGAGACGAGGGCGCCGGTGAGCGCGATGCGGGGAACGGCGAGCCGTCCCGCGGAGAGGGTGGCGGCGCCCCACACGAGCGAGGCGAGGCCCAGTCCCACCAGGCCGACCCCGAGGCCGCGCGCGGCGGCCCCGGAGTCGGACCCGACGATCGCCCCCGCGCCGAGGGCCGCCATGATCAGGCCGGCCCCCCACGCGGCGGCGGAGGGCCACGACCGGACGAAGGTCGCGGCGTTCATCGTCAGACCGCCGAGGTGCGGGGGACGCTCTTCTCGGTGCCGAGGCCGACACCGAGGAGCACGACCGCGCTGGCGAGGTGCAGGAAGTGGTCCGGCGTGTTCAGGGCGAGGATGTTGGCCGCGGTGCCGACGAGGAAGAACCCGACGATGCCGAGGAGCAGGTAGACGGCGCCGACGGTGACGTTGACGCTCTTGGCGGCGCGCGCGTTGGCCAGGCCCGCGATCAGCAGCGCGGCACCGATGAGGAGGTGCGCGATGTTGTGCAGCGGGTTGACCTCGAACACGCCGAGCAGCAGGTTTCCGCTGGTCGAGATGAAGCCGACGCCGCCGGTGACGGCGAAACCGAGCAGGCCGACGAGCAGGTAGACGGCGCCGAAGACGGTGGCGACGATGCGGTTCGGTGACGAGCTCATGATGAACCTCCCAGGATGTTTGCAGCGACCGTTCGGCCGCTTTCATACATCTTCGGAGACAATCCCGGATTCGGATTGGCGTTTGCGCGTATCCGTCCGATCCGGTAGGGCGCCGGCTGCGACAGCCGGATACGACAGAAGGCCCCCGAGTACTCTCCGAGGCCCTCCGCAACAGCGACGACGATACGGCCGCGGCGGTGCCACCGGGAGGGCTTGCGCGATCGGCGCTCGCGGGATAGGTCGCCGTCTGGCACACTCGCGCCATGCGATTCGAGACGACGCTGTTCCAGAGCGGCAACAACACCGGCATCGAGGTCCCTCCCGAGATCGTGGAGGAACTCGGCGGGGGCAAGCGCGCGGCCGTCACCGTCGACGTCAACGGATACGTGTACGCCAGCACGCTCGCCGTCATGGGCGGCCGTCACCTCATCCCGTTCTCGTCCGACAAGCGTGCGGCGACGGGTCTGACGGGCGGGGACCCGATCACGGTCGAGCTGCAGCTCGACGACGCGCCGCGCACCGTCGAGGTGCCCGACGACCTCGCGGCGGCGTTGGACGCGGCCGGGGTCCGTGCCGCGTTCGACGCCCTCAGCCCGAGCGCGCGCAAGGCGCACGTGACCGCCGTCACGGGGGCGAAGGCCGCAGAGACGCGGGCGCGCCGGGTGGACGCCGTCGTCGCCAAGCTCTCCTGACGCCGTCCGACGCGGCGGGACGGCGCCGCTCGCGCTTACGGGGTCGGGACCTGTCTCGAGGGCCGGGGCCGTGGCATCCTCGCGCCGCCGAGCGCGGGCACGCCTCGTCCCGGCACCGTGGCATCCCCGGCCGCCGACCGCTCGAGGGTGGACGATCCGCGCGAGCGGCTCGACGGGGCGAGGTCCGTGGACGATAGCCTGGAACGGGAGGTCGCGTGGGCCGCACGAAGGATGCCATCGCCGAGGGGCTGTCGATCGCGACGGCCGCCGCGCGGCTCGCTGTGCGCAACCGCATCCTCGTCGAGACGATCGCGCGCGGCGGTCACTACGACAACGAGACCTTCGCGGAGTTCGCCCGCGAGACGCTGCAGTCCCTCGCGGACGAGCAGGACCAGGCGGCGGACCGCGTCACCGCTCAGCGCAAGCGCGCCTGGGGGCGGTTCTCGGACTCGTCCGGCACGCACGACTACCGCGACCGCGACACGCGCAATCTCCGCCGTCGCGCCAAGCAGTCGCGCGGGGTGGCGAAGGAGCTGCGCGCCCGCGCCGAGGACCCCGCGCAGGTCGCCGCCCTCGTCGCCGACGCCCGCATCGCGGCGTGGGGCGACGTCGAGGCGAACCTCACCCAGCGGCTCGACGTCGAGGGGATGACCGCGGACTCCGACCCCGAGTACGCCACGATGCGCCGCGCCCGGATGGACGCGCTGCGGATGGTCGACCTCGCCCGCCTCGCCTCGCAGGCGAAGCGTCGGGCGAAGGAGCGGGCCGCCGAGGTCGAGGCGTCCGCGCGCCCGGGGGAGGAGGCCCCGGATGCCGCCTCCTCCGACCCCGCGGAGTCGGGCCCGGAGGAGGCCGCGCCCGCCCCCACCGGCAAGAAGAAGAAGAAGGCCAGCGCCTAGCACGTCCGGGTGTCGTCGCGGCGGACGGCGTGCCCGTGGTTATCCTCTGAGCAATCGAGGAGGCGGACATGGCGGAGCGACGGATCGGGCGGAAGACGCGCGCAGCACGGCAGGGGTACGCCCTCGTCACGGTGACGGCGCGGGACGCCAACGGCTTCGTCCACCACTACGACGAGATCGAGACGCCGATCGGTTCGCTGCACGAGGCCGTCGCGGTGATGCAGCTGCACTCGACGGCGACCGAGGCCGCGCATCAGGAGTCCGGGACCGCCTGACCCCGCCCGCGCGAATGCCGGGCGATCCTCGATCGCGCCCGTGAACGGAAAAAGGCCCCGGCCGGAGTTTCCTCACGGCCGGGGCCTTGTCACTGTCTCAACACAGTGTGCGCCCGAAGGGACTCGAACCCCTAACCTTCTGATCCGTAGTCAGATGCTCTATCCATTGAGCTACGGGCGCAGGGCCTCCGCGCGAAACGGCGCGCAGGCCGTGGTCCAGCATAGCCGGAGCCGTGACGGAGGTCTAATCGGCACGCTCCATGCTGCATCCCGGGCGTGGCGCGGAGGTGTCCGGCGGGTGACGCGGCGGCGACGTAGTCTGGTCGGATGAGCGCGTACGTCTCGGCGTTCGAGCTGTTCTCCGTCGGCGTCGGACCCTCGAGCTCCCACACGGTCGGGCCGATGCGGGCCGCCGCCGACTTCGCCGGGCGTCTGCGCGCCGGCGGGGTGCTGGACCGGGTGGCATCCGTGTCCTGTGTTCTTTACGGCTCGCTCGGGGCGACGGGCATCGGCCACGGCACCCCCGACGCCGTCGTCGCGGGCCTGCAGGGGCACCACCCCGAGACGGTGGATCCGGATGCCGTGCGCGCGGCGTGGACGCATTGGCCCGAGGGGCGCCGTCTCCTCCTTGCCGGCGCGCACGAGATCCCGTTCGCGAAGGCCGACGTCGTGCTCGCGCCCCGCACCCGCCTGCCCGGGCACCCGAACGCCATGACGCTCGTCGCGCGCGCCGCGGACGGGGACGTCGTGGCCGAGGACACGTACTACTCCGTCGGCGGCGGCTTCATCCGCCGCGAGGGCGAGGCGTCGCGGGTCGCAGCCGCGCCCTTCCCGCTCGCATTCGACGACGCCGCGACGCTCCTGGCCCTCTGCGACGAGCGCGGCATCACGATCGCCGAGGCGGCCCGGCTCAACGAGGCGGCGCTGCGCACGGACGAGGAGATCGCTGCGGGGCTCGACGCGATCTGGGATGCCATGTCCTCCTGCGTCGACGCCGGCCTCCACCACGACGGGGTGCTCCCCGGGATGCTGAAGGTCAAGCGGCGTGCGTCGGCCATCCGGGCGCAGCTCGAGGCCGTCGAGGCGGACGGGCGCCGGGAGCTCCCCGGGGAGTGGCTCGGGGCGTTCGCCCTGGCCGTCAACGAGGAGAATGCCGCCGGCGGTCGGGTCGTCACCGCCCCGACCAACGGAGCCGCCGGGATCCTCCCCGCCGTCGCCATGTACTGGTGGCGCTTCCTCGCCGACTCGGGGCTCGGGGCCGGCAACGCCGTCACCCCGTACGGCGAGCTCGTCGGCAGCGCCCTGCTCGGGTACGACGGGCACGCGGTCACGCGCGGCGAGGTCGCCGCCTGGGACGACGGCGACATCGCCGACGCCAATCGGCGTCGCGGCATCCGTCGGTTCCTCCTGACGGCCACCGCTCTCGGCTCCCTGTTCAAGGCGAACGCGTCCATCTCGGGGGCGGAGGGCGGATGCCAGGCGGAGGTCGGGTCGGCCTGCGCCATGGCCGCGGGCGGTCTGACGGCGGTCATGGGCGGCACGAACCGGCAGATCGAGAACGCGGCGGAGATCGCGATGGAGCACCACCTCGGGCTCACCTGCGATCCGGTCGGCGGTCTCGTGCAGATCCCGTGCATCGAACGCAACGCCATCGCCGCCTCGACGGCCGTGACCGCCGCCCGCCTCGCGCTGCGCGGCGACGGCAGCCACTACGTGTCGCTCGACGCGGTGGTGGAGACCATGCGGCAGACGGGCATCGACATGTCGACCAAGTACAAGGAGACGAGCGAGGGCGGCCTGGCGGTCAACGTCATCGAGTGCTGAGGCACCGGTCGCGGTCCTGACGGCGAGGCGCGGGCCGGACGCCGGGCGCGCGCCGGGGTCAGCGGGCGCGGAGCTTGGACGTCAGGTCGCGCAGGAGGGCGAGCTCCTCGTTGTCGAGGCGCGCCATGCGCTCGGCGATCGAGCTGCCGTGGGCCGCCGCCATCCGACGGAACATCACGGCGCCCTCCTCCGTCGCGCGCACGAGCGAGCCGCGGCCGTCCTCGGGGTCGGGGCACTTCGTGAGGAGGCCACGGGCGACCATGCGCTCGACGAGGCGGGAGACGCTGGGCTGACTGATCAGCATGTTGGCCGTGACGTCGCGCAGGCGGGCCGTGTTCCCGGACCCGCGGGTCACGGTGAGGAGCACGTCGTACTCCGCCTGGGTGAGGTCGGTGGACTCGAAATCCGACCGGATGTCCTCGAAGACCTCGTGCTGCGCACGGAACAGGCTCTCCCACGCCTGGACGGCGAGACGTCGATCGGTCATGCATTCACATTAGAGGCGTCTGAGCGGCCCCCGGGCGCAGGCGCCGGTACCACATCGAGGTGGACGGCCTCGTCACCTGCCGTCCACCCGGCCGCCGAACGCGATTCACCCTCGCGGTCGCCGCGCTGCCTACCGTCGACCCGTCCCCCCAGACGAAGGTGGCCCTGCCATGCGCTCTCCGCATCCCCGTGTCCTTTCCGCCGCTCTGGCGACCGCGCTCGCCGCGGGCGCCGTGCCGGTGCTGTCCGCACCGGCCGTCGCGGCCGTCGCGACCTCGGCGCCGATCGTGGTGACGGAGATCGTCGCGGACAACCCGGGGGTCGACACGTGGGAGTACGTCGAGATCCACAACGTCTCGGATGCCGTGGTCGACCTGTCCGCGGCCGGGATCTCGTTCGCGTACTCCTACAGCGACTCGGCGGACCGCACGAGGGACGTCGCGCTCACCGCCGAACCGCTCACCCTCGCCGTCGGCGAGACCGCCCTCCTCTGGGTGAGCTACACCAACGCCAGCGTCGACACGTCGGTCCGGACCGTCGAGGAGTTCCGCGGCGCCCACAACGTGCCCGCCGACGTGCAGGTGGCCCGGCTGACGGGACAGGGGGGCATCGCGAACGGCGGGGACCGCGGCATCCGGGTTCTCGACGACGGCGAGCTCGTCTCGTGGTCGCATGCGCCCGCGGCCGGGTTCGGGGTGGGTCTCGCGACGCACTTCCGGCTGGCCGGCGACCCCGCCCAGCCCCGCCTCGACGTGTTCGGGGTCAACGCCGCCCCGTCTCCGGGCGCCGTGCTGCCCGAGGCGGTGACCCGCCCGGGGGCGACGCCGACGCCTGCGCCCAGCACTCCTGCACCGGAGCCGACGCCCCCTGCGCCGGAGCCGACGACCCCGGCGCCGGAGCCGACGACTCCTGCGCCGGAGCCGACGACGACCCCCGCACCGGAGCCGACGACCCCTGCGCCGCAGCCGACCCCCGCGCCGACCGGACCGACCGCTCCGCTGCAGGTGACGGAGCTCCTGCCCGACTCGACGAACGTCGGCGGATCGGACGGGTACGAGTTCATCGAGGTCTACAACGCCACCCGCGCGCCGATCGACTTCGGCGACTACGCGATCGACTACCTCTACCCCGTCGAGGGCACGGTGAGCCGGTGGCCGGCCGTGCCGGCGGACGTCGTCATCCCCGGCGGCGGGACCCTGGTCTTCTGGATCAAGAACGGCGCGAACGACGCGCTCACCGCCGAGGACTTCAACCGGCGCTTCGGTACCGCCCTCACCGCCGGGACGGACCTCGTCGAGATCTCGTCCGCCGGCATGGCCAACGGCAGCCCACGGGGCGTGCAGGTGGCGACGAACACCGGCCACGTCATCAGCACGGCGTTCTACAACCTCGACGGGCGCGACGACACGCAGGCCGACCGCGGCATCCGCTACACCACCGGGGACGACCTCGCACGTCAGCGTCTCGTCGACATCGTGCCGGCGACGCCCGGCGCCGTGCAGCCGGACCAGGTGCCCGCCGCGCTCGCCGACGTCCCGGCGGACGTCGAGGAGCCGCTGGTCGTGGACCGCACGCCGGGGGAGATCGCGACCGGTCAGGACTTCACCCTGGAATTCGCCCTCTCCGACGACGTGGACGTGCGGACCGCGACGCTCACGCTGGGGAACGACGTCGACCCGGAGCCCCTCCGCGTGAACCTCACCGACTCCGGCGACGGCGTCTACCGTCACACGGTGAAGGCCGTCGACCTCACCGGCAAGCGGTGGTACGCGTACACCGTCGAGGCGCGGGACGGGACGAACATCGCCCGCACCGCCGAACACCGTGTCACGGTGGCCGGCGTGTCGACGGACCCCGTCCGACTCAACCTGGACGAGGGCCGGTTCGTCAGCGGCAGCACCGAGGTCGTGGCATCCGGTGACGCCTACCCCAGCCCCCTCGCGCTGTCGATCGACGGTCGGACGGTGGAGACGACGCCCAGCCTCGAGGCGCGACCCATGTTCGTCTTCGAGGCGACCAACGTGAACTACTACTTCAAGAACGGTGTGCGCGTCGGCGACGAGGTGCTGACGATCTTCGACACGGGCACGGAAGGGTGGGAGACCATCGCGACGCCCGTGCCGTTGGAGCACGTCGTGCGCGGTGACGACCTGACCGTGTCCGTCTGGGCGGGGACGAAGAAGGCCCCGGAGATCGACCCGGACGAGAACAACGACGACTTCGAGATCCGCGGGCTCCGCCTCGTCCTCCCGGACGGACGCACGTTGACCCCGGCGGACTATGCCGACCCGGCGGCGATCCTCCGCATGGGTGACAGCGCCGGCAAGCTCGACTTCTTCGACGCGCGCTTCGACATCCCGGAGGACGCGTTCTCCGCCGTCTCCCACACGTGGGACACCGCCGCGCGCGCGGACGGCGACGCCGCGGTCTCCGCCACCGACGGAGACGAGACGGTGGCGCGCACGGTGCGTGTCGACAACACCGCCCCGGTCGTGACCTCGCGCATCGAGGACGGCACCGCCTACCGCGGCGTCATCGACATCGACGCCGCGGTGGAGGACACGGGCTCCGGCGTCGCCGCCGTGACGGCGCGCCTGGACGGTCGCGAGATCCCGCTCCCCTTCCAGACCTCGTCGGTCGATCTGGTCGCCGGTGACCACGTCCTCGAGATCGTCGCCACCGATGCCCTGGGCAACGCGGCGACGTGGAGCGCGACCTTCGAGACGTACGACGAGCAACCCGCCGCCGGTATGCTCGCTCCCGCCGAGGGCGCGGAGGTGACGGCCGGCGACGTGACGCTGCAGGCCAAGGTCGAGGATCCGCAGGGCGACGCCCTCGACGTGGCCTTCCTCGAAGGACGCCGTCTGGACCTCGCCGACGGCGACATCGAGGCGCAGTCGGGCACCGTGGCCGATGCGGCCGCCGTCGAGCGCGCCACCCCCGTCACGCTCTCGCCGGCTCAGGCCCGGACGCTGGCGGAGGTCGACGGCGCCGGCGACGACGTCGCCAGCCGGGAGGCCTTCCCGTACCAGGCGTTCGACATCGCCGTGGACTCCGCCGACGCGGGCGCGGAGGTCCGCGCGACGTGGGCGGGCCGCGCGAATGCGGGAGCGACCGTCATCCTGTCGGCGCTCCGCCCGGACGGGTCGGGGTGGGACGAGGTCGACCGGCACGTGGCGCTGACGGGCGACGAGGCCTTCACGCTCGACGGGGTCGTCCCCGTGGACGCGTACACGGTCGACGGGTCTGTGCGGATGCTCGTGCAGCACTCGGAGGGCTTCGCGGCCCCCGACCGGAGCACCCGCGACACCGCCGTGACGCCCCACAACCCCGCCGATGTGCCGCGATCGGAGTACGACTTCACGCTCGGGTGGGAGTCGGACACGCAGTACTACAACGAGAACACCCTCGAGGGCGGGCCGTACAGGCATCAGCAGGCGATCCACTCCTACTTCCTCGACCGGCGGGACGAGCTGAACCTGCAGTACGTGTTCCACACCGGCGACATCGTGGACGACTACGACCAGCTCGAGCAGTGGGACCGCGCGGACGTGGAGTACGCACGCCTGGATGCCGCGGGGCTTCCCTACGGCGTGCTCGCGGGGAACCACGACGTCGGCCACGACGTCGGCGACTACACGAACTTCGGCCGCTACTTCGGCGAGGCGCGGTTCGCGGACACCCCGTGGTACGGCGGGAGCTACGCCGACAACCGCGGGCACTACGACCTCGTGTCCGCCGGCGGCATCGACTTCCTCATGCTGTACACCGGTTGGCTGCCGGACGATGCGTCGATCGCGTGGATGAACGAGGTGCTGCAGCGTTACCCGGACCGTGTCGCGGTGATCGCCCAGCACGAGTTCATCCTCACCACGGGCGGTCTGGGGGCGATCCCGCAGCGTGTGCTCGACGAGGTCGTCGCCCCGAACCCGAACGTGCGGATGGTCATGTCCGGCCATTATCACGACGCGTTCCTCCGGACCGACGCGTTCGACGACGACGGGGACGGTATCGACGACCGCACCGTGTACTCGATGCTGTTCGACTACCAGGGCCTGCCCGAGGGCGGTCTCGGGTACCTGCGGCTGCTCCACTTCGACAACGAGGGCGAGCGCATGATGGTGCGCACCTACTCGCCGTCCCTCGACCGGTACAACGCCGACGAGCCGAGCCTGCTCGGACCCGCGGACGATCCTTACGTGAACCAGGAGTTCGAGCTCACCTACGACCAGCTCGGCATCGAACCCGTCGAGCGTCGGCTGGGAACCGATGCCTTCTCCGCCGAGATCCTGGGGGCGGCGGAGATCGCGTCGTTCTCCGACGTCGCCAGCGGAACGATCCTGTCCGCGTCGTGGCCGGTCGCCGAGCCGGGCGAACGGGGCTGGTACGTCCGGTCGAGCGACCCGTTCGGCGCGGTCGACTACTCGCGTGTGTCGTTGTTCTCCGTCCTCGCCGCGCCGGTCGAGCCGGGTGAGCCGGTCGAGCCCGGCGAGCCGGGGCTGCCGGGTGAGCCGGGGCTGCCGGGTGAGCCGGGGCTGCCGGGTGCGGGTGGGTCCGGCCAGCCGGGCGCGGACGGTGGCGCAGGTGCGCCGGGAGTCGGCGCCGGGGCGGGCGACACTCCGGGACGCAATCCGCTGGCGGTGACCGGAACGGATGCCGCGGCCTTCCTGCCCTGGGCCCTCGCTGCGGGGGTGCTCATGGCAGTGGGCGGTGTGCTCCTCCTCCTGCGCCGCCGGGCGCGGCGCTCCTGAGCCGCGCCGAGATCACGTGATCCCGCCGAGGTCACGTGATCCGGCGCGACCGAGCGTGGGATCTCGCCGAGACCACGTGATCTCGCGGACGGAGGACCGGGTGACGCCATCGATCCCGGGACAGAGTAAGGGCCGGTCGGAGAGGCTTCCGACCGGCCCTTGTCCCTTGCACCAAGAGTGTCCTGCAATCACATGTCGGTAGCTGCCACAGCAAAACAACTACCGTGCTTGCACTCTATAACGGTGAGATAACGGAAGGGAAGAGCTGTCGTTATGTTTCCGTGATGATTTTCCGTCGGCGGGTCCTCCGCGGTCTCAGCGCCCGCGGACGTGGTTCCACTGCGTGATGACCTCGGAGCCGTGCTCGAACCCCAGCTCGCTGACCGCCGAGGTGCCGAGGACGAAGTACCGCCCGCCGGCGGCGGTGAGACCGAGCCACACGCCGGCGAGGGCGCGGAGGACGTGGGCGTGCGAGAACACCAGGATCTGCTGTCCCGCCTGAACCCGCGGGCGGAGCTCGTCCAGGAGCGACGCGGCGCGCGCGGTGACCTGCGCGACGGTCTCGCCCGGCGTCGCCCCTGCGGGGGAGCCCGCCTGCCAGATCGTCCAGGGTCGGCCGAGCTGGGCGACGATCTGCGGCGTCGTCAGCCCCTCGTAGGCGCCGTAGTCCCACTCCACCAGCCGGGGCTCCGGCCGCGCCTGCGGGTACCCCGCTCGCCGCGCCGTCTCGACCGCGCGCTGCAGCGGGCTCGTCAGGACGAGGTCGTACGACCGTGTCGCGAGGAGCGTCCCCGCCAGCTCGGCCTTGTACGCGCCCGTCTCGGTCAGGGGGATGTCCGTGAGGCCGGTGTGCCGGCCGGAGCGACTCCATTCGGTCTCGCCGTGTCGCACGAGCACGAGGCGCCCGTCGGGTTCGGTCAGCTCGTCGTCCTTCATGCGTTCATCCTGCTCCCTCGCTGCCGGGTCAGGCGCCGACGGCATCCAGTGCCGCCCCCAGGTCGGCGAGCAGATCGTCGGGGTCCTCCAGCCCCACCGACAGGCGCAGGTGCCCGAAACGTCGAAACTCCTCGGGATACGTCGCCGTGCGGGGGCCGTCCGCCGCGGTGTGGACGATCAGGCTGTCGTCGTGGCCGAGGGAGAAGCCCGACGTGATGAGGCGGAGCGACGCGACGAACCGGTTCTGGGTGTCGGGGTCGCCGTCGACGGCGAACGCCATCATCCCGCCGTATCCCCGGTCGGCGAACTGCCGTCGCGCGACATCGTGGCCGGGATGGGAGGCGAGTCCCGGATAGGCGACGAACGCCACGCGCGGGTCCGCCGCGAGCATGTCGGCGATGCGCTGGGCCGACGCGAAGTGCTGACGGAGACGCAGCGGCAGCGTCACCGACCCGCGCTGGATCAACCAGGCGTTGAACGGGGAGATCACCCCGCCCACATCGACCATCGCGTCGGCCTTGATGGGCGCGATGAGCTCGGAACGCCCGATGACGGCACCTCCCATCGCGTCGCCGTGCCCGTTGATGTACTTCGTCAACGAGTGGACGACGAGGTCCGCGCCGTCGGCCAGGGGGCGGTAGAACGGCGGGGGAGTGAACGTCGAGTCGACCATCAGGACCGCGCCGGCCTCGTGCGCGATCCCGGCCAGCATCGCGATGTCAGCCACCTTCGTCGTCGGGTTGGCGACGGCCTCGACGCACAACAGCCGCGTCTCCGGGCGCATCGCCGCGCGCACGGCATCCGGATCCGTCACATCCACGAATGTGGCCTGGATGCCGTAGCGACGGGGCAGCAGCTCGGTCCACAGCCGCCAGGTGGCCTCGTAGACGACATCGCTGACGACGACGTGGTCGCCCGCCTGCACGTGGGTGAAGAACACGGCGTGCAGCGCCGCGACACCGGACGCGAGGGCGACGGCCTCCTCGCCACCGTCGAGAGCGGCGAGCTTCCGTTCCAGAGCGAGCTGGTTGTGTCCCGAGTTGCGGGTGTACAGGCCGGGCCCGGTCGCGGACCAGCTGATCTCGCTCGGATCGTCGGGCAGGGCGTACGAGTTCGCCATCACGAGCGGCGTGCGGAGCGCCCGGGTGCTGTCGAGCTCGATCCCGGCGTGCACGGCGAGGCTGGACTCGCGGAGGGTCGCGGCGTCGGAGCGGTCGGGGCGTGACGTCATCTCGGTGGCCTTCCTGTCGCGGCGACCGACGGAGGAGCGGGTGATCCGCGGCGTCGCTGCCGTCCACCGGGGTCGTCGTCCCAGCGTAGTGAGCGCCGCCGTCCGCTATTTCGATTACTCTGACCGGCGGCGTTCCCGAGCCCACCGGCCCCGGACGGCACCCGAACGAGAGAAGACCCATGAAGCGAACCGTCGCGCATCCCGCCGAGCAGTCCCCATCCGAGGAGTCGCCGCGGACGCTGCGCCGATCGATGGACGCGCGCCACCTGGTGATGATCGCGCTCGGCGGGGTCATCGGGTCCGGGCTCTTCCTCAGCTCCGGCTACACGATCCATCAGGCGGGGCCGCTCGGCGCCGTCATCGCCTACCTGCTCGGCGCGTTCGTCGTGTGGCTCGTCATGATGTGCCTCGGCGAGCTCGCGGTCGCCTACCCCGTGTCGGGGTCGCTGCACATCTACGCGGCCAGGACGATGGGGCCGGCGACGGGGTTCGCCACGGCGTGGATGTACTGGCTGTGCTGGGTCGTGGCGCTCGGCTCGGAGTTCACGGCATCCGGGATCCTCATGCAGCGGTGGTTCCCGCAGGTCGACGTGTGGGTCTGGTGTCTCGTCTTCGCCGGGGTGCTCTTCACCCTCAACGCCATCTCGGCGCGCGTGTTCGGCGAGACCGAGTTCTGGTTCGCGCTCATCAAGGTGGTGGCGATCGTCGCGCTGATCGTGCTCGGCGGGATGGCGATCTTCGGCTTCACCCCGCTGTCTGCGGAGAATCCGGGTGCCGTGCTGTTCAGCAACTTCACGACGCCCGAGGGGCTGCTCCCCGCGGGGATCGGCGGGGTGCTGATCACCTCCCTCGCGGTGTTCTACGCCTTCAGCGGCGCGGAGCTGGTGGGCGTCGCCGCCGGGGAGACGAAGGATCCCGCCCGCAACATCCCGCGTGCCCTGCGCTCGACGGTCGTCCGCCTGCTGGTGCTGTTTGTGTGCTCGATCGCCGTCATCGCCGCCCTGCTGCCCTACGAGCAGGCGGGTGTGACCTCGAGCCCGTTCGTCGACGTCTTCGAGTACGTCGGCGTCCCCTTCGCGGCGGACATCATGAACTTCGTCGTCATCACAGCCCTGCTGTCCGTCGGGAACAGCGGACTGTATTCCTGTGCGCGCATGCTCTTCTCGCTCGCCGAGGAGGGGCAGGCGCCCCGGGTGTTCACGCGACTCACGCGGCGCGGCATCCCGCTCCTCGCCCTGCTCGTGAGCCTGGGAGTCGGGCTGGTGTCGCTCATCTCCAGCGTGATCGCCGCCGAGACCGTCTATCTGGTACTGGTGTCGATCGCGGGCTTCGCGGCGGTGGCCGTGTGGATCTCGATCGTCGCCGCCCAGTTCTTCCACCGCCGTCAGTTCGTCGCCGGCGGGGGAGACCCCGCGACGCTGCCGTACCGCACGCCGTTCTACCCGGCCGTGCCAATCGTGGCGTTCGTGCTGCTCACGGCATCCATCGTGGCCATCGCCTTCGATCCCGCCCAGGCGCCGGCGCTGTACTTCGGCATCCCGTTCGTCCTGCTCTGCTACGGATACTTCTGGCTGCGCTACGGACGTCGCGGGCGCGTACCCGCGCCCGTCGTGAACGAAGAGGCGCCCGTCGACCGCCGCGACTGAGCCTCGGCCCTCACGTCCTGCCCGCGGAACGCTCCTCCTCGATGAGCCGCTTGGCGCGGGCCAGGCCCTCCGCCAGCGTCGAGCGGGCGGTGCCTTCGACGATGGGCTCGACGAAGCGCAGCAGACCCGTCGGCTCCGCCTCGAGCGAGCTGCGGACGCGGCATCCCGTGTCCGTCGCCTCGAGATCGAACCGCATGCGCGCCGGGAGGGTGCCGGAGTCGCTCTCGGCCGCCATCTCGCGCGGCGCGTCGAAGGCCGTCACACGCCATTCGAACTCGACCTCGCGTCCCATCACGCTCATGCGGGTGCGGATCCTGCTGCCGGGCGCGACCGGCGGGGGCGTCAGCAGCTGCTCCGACACGACCGTGTGATCCCACTGCGGACGCCGCGCCGGATCCGTCAGGAATGCGAACACCGCGTCCGGCGGACCGGCGATGTCGATGGTCTCCGTCACGTGGAACATGAGCGCCCCTTCCCCTCGGGTCGAGCCTGTCATGATCCCGGGCGCGGCGGGCCGGGTGGGGGTCGGGAAGGGGCAGAGGGGATGCCACCGGCTCGCGCTGTCCGCTTCCTGGTGGAGGCGAGGTCGGGAAGACGGCAGAATGACCGCGGGGGTGCGCCGTTCGGATGCGCGCCTCGGGACGGTTCCTCCCCAAGCGCAGACCGCCGTGAGTTGTCCACGGAAAGGGCATTTGACCTGGTCTTCGTCTGCGCATCGCCCTAGCGTGGGGACATGATTTCCACGCCTCCCGCGTTGCCCGGCCTCCCGGCACTCGACGCCCTCGCCGGAGTGGTCGACGAGGTCGTGACGGCCGAGGCGGCGGTCGCCGCAGCGGAGGCGCGGCGGGTGCGGGCGCTGGCGGCGGCGGGCCGGTACGCCCAGGAGGCGATGGCAGGGCAGAGGTCCCGCGTCCGGGCTTCCGAGATGGCGTTGCGAGAGGTGGCGTCGGAGATCGCGGCGGCGACCGCGCTGTCGGACCGGTCCGTCCAGCGGCAGATCGACGAGGCGATGACGCTGTCATCCTCCCTGCCGGGGGTCGTCGCCGCCTGGGAGGCGGGGGCGCTGTCCCGGTCGCACGTCCGCGTCATCGCGGATGTCGGCGCGCGGGTCCCTCCCGGGCGGAAGGGCGAATTCGACCGGCTGGCGGTGGAGGTGTCGCCGGGACTGTCGCCGGGGCGGTTGCGCACGACGCTGGCCGCGATGGCGGAACGGCTCCACCCCACGACGGTGACGCAACGTCACCGGGCCGCCCACGAGAGGCGCGGCGTTCGTCTCGTGCCGGGGACGGACGGCACCTCGGATCTGATCGCGACCCTCCATCCGGTGCACGCGGCGGCGATCTACGACCGTCTCACCCAGCAGGCTCACGCGCTCATCGACCTGCGGTCGGGCCCGGCGCTGGATGCCGCGGACGAAGCGACCCGTGCGTCAGAAAGGCCCACCGGAGAGGCGGTTCCGGACGGGCCGGACCCCGCGGACGAACGCACGACGGATCAGGTCAGGGCGGACATCCTCACCGACATGCTTCTCACCGCCGCGCCCGCCGCCGATCCCACGCGGGAGGGAGACGGGCCGGGGACGCTCGGGGCGATCCGCGCACGGGTGCAGGTCGTCGTGCCGGTCCTCACCATGCTCACCCCCGAATCGGAAAACCTCGCGCCCGCCGAGCTCGTGGGTCACGGGCCGGTCGACGTGGCGACCGCCCGCGCCCTCGCGGAGGCGACGACCGTGCCCTGGGACCGCGTCCTGACCCACCCGGTGACCGGTGAGGTGCTCGCCACCGACACATACCAACGGACAGCCGCCATCGACCGTCATCTGCGCGCTCGCGACCGTCGCTGCCGGTGGCCCGGCTGCACCGCCGCCGCCGTCCGGTGCGAGGTGGATCACACCCGGGATCACGCGCTCGGGGGAGCCACCCACGTCGGCAATCTCGCTCACCTGTGCCAGCGCCACCACAGCCAGAAGCAGTTCACGCGGTGGACGGTCCGCCAGCATCCCGGGGGAGTCCTGGAGTGGACCTCCCCCACGGGGCGCACGTACCTCGACGTTCCGGAGGCGTATCCCGCCGCCGTCGCTTTCGTCTCGACCGAGCTGGAGGGAACGGCGGCGGACGCCCGGGAGGAAGGCGACGTTAGGCGGGCGGATCGACCTGTCCAGCCCCCGGGCGGGGAGGACGACGGGGATACGCTCGTGCCGCCGGGGCGAAGGAGAACTCATGACCGCTGAACAAGAGCTCCCGAGCGTGTCCGCCGGTGGAGGGGTCGGGGCGGGTGCTGCAGGGACGGACCCCGCGGGGAAACCCGACCGGATCGACACCCTCGTCGTCGGGGCGGGCATCGCCGGCCTCACCGCCGCGCGACTCCTGCAGCGAGAGGGGCACCGCGTGGTCGTCCTGGAGGCGCGCAGCAGGGTGGGGGGACGCGTCTGGACCGATCGGACCGGCGGCCGCATCACCGACCGCGGCGCCTCGTGGATCCACGGCATCCACGACAGTCCAGTGGAGCAGGCGGCCCGGGCATTCGGGATGCGCATGGTCGAGTTCACAGTCGGCGGCTATCAGCCCGACAGCCGTCCGCTCACCTACTTCGAGGCCGCGGGGGCGCGCATGAGCCCCGACGCCGTCCGGCGCTACGCCGACGACATCCGCACCGTCAACACCGTGCTCGAACGCCTCATCTCAGACGCCGGATCCGAGGCGACCTTCGGTGACCTGGTGGAACGGGCTCTCGCCGAGCAGGACTGGTCGTCAGCGCGCGTCGAGAGCGTCCGCGAGTACAACGACCGCCGTGCGCAGGAGCAGTACGGTGTGGCGATGATGCATCTCGGTGCACACGGCCTCGACGACGACGTCATCGACGGACCCGAGGTGGTCTTCCCCGACGGGTACGACGAGCTCGCCTCGCGCCTGGCCGACGGACTGGACGTCCGCCTCGGTCATGCGGTCACCCGCGTCGCCTGGGCGTCCGAGGGGGTGGTCATCAGCACCGCGGACGCCTCCTTCGCCGCGGCGCGGACGATCGTCACCGTTCCGGTCGGGGTGCTTCAGGCGGGGGACCTGGTCCTCGAGCCGCCCCTGCCCCCGCGGCAGGCGCGCGCCCTCGCGCTGTTCCGCATGAACGCGTTCGAGAAGGTCGTCCTCCGCTTCCGCCAGCGGTTCTGGGAGGACGGGGTCTACGGCATCCGGCAGCTGGGGCCCGAGGGGGAATGGTGGCACTCCTGGTACGACCTGGGACGGCTCCACGACGAGCCGGCGCTCCTCACCTTCGCCGCGGGACCGGCGGCGATCGCCACGCGCGACTGGAGCGACGACGACATCGCCGCGTCCAGCGTCGCGCAGCTGCGCCGCCTCTACGGCGACGCCGTGCCGGACCCGACGAGCGTGGTGGTGACCCGCTGGCAGGACGACCCGTTCTCCCGAGGCTCGTACGCCTACATGCTGCCCGGCTCGGTGGGCGCCGACCACGACGTCCTGGCGGAACCCCTCCGCCCCGCGCCGTGCGGTCCGGCGGTCCTCCATCTCGCCGGAGAGGCCACGTGGGGCGATGATCCCGCCACGGTGCCGGCCGCTCTGCTCTCAGGTCATCGCGCCGCCCAGAACGTGCTCGAACGACCCGTTGCCGTCAGCGACCTCTGGGCGTGACGACGGAGACCTCTGAGTGTGACGACGAGCACGGGGCCCGGGACGACGAGGGCGAGCCGCGGGATCAGGACGGGTTCGGGCCGGTCGCCGCCGGGAGCTCCGGGTGGTTCGCCCACTGACTCCACGAGCCGACGAAGACCCGCGGCTCCAGACCCGCCAGAGCCAGAGCGACGGCCTGGTGCGCGGCCGTCACACCCGACCCGCAATAGACACCGACGCCGACGCCGTCCGCGGCGCCGAGCAGGCGGAACCGTTCCCGCAACGCCGGCGCTGCCAGGAACCGGCCGTCCGGTCCCAGGTTCTCGGTCGTCGGCGCGCTCACCGCCCCCGGCACATGACCCGCTCGCGGATCGACGGGCTCCACCTCCCCGCGGTACCGCTCCGCCGCACGCGCATCCAGCAGGAGGGAGTCGTCGGCGAAGGCCGCGACGTCCTCGAGCGCGAGCACGGGCAATGACGTGTACGACAACGAGACGGTCCCCGGCGCGGGCAGCGCCGCGGCGCCCGACTCGAGGGGGAGTCCCGCCTCGGTCCAGGTGCGCAGGGCTCCGTCGAGCAGACGCACGTCGGCGACGCCGGAGTGGCGGAGCAGCCACCACGCGCGGGCGCTCGACAGGTTGCTCAGGTCGTCGTACACGACGACGGTGTCACCGTCCGAGATGCCCCAGCGCCGCGCCGCGGCCTGCAGCTCGTCGACGGACGGCAGGGGATGCCGACCCTCCTCCGGCCCTGCGTGCCGCGCCAGCTCGACGTTCAGGTCGACGAACTGCGCCCCGGGGATGTGTCCGGCCTCGTACTCCGGCCGGCCGTCCGGCCGGTCGAGTCGCCACCGCACGTCCAGCACGCGGACACGGTCCGCACCGGGTCCGGTGAGAGCCTCGTGCAGGGCGGCGGCGGTGATGAGGATCGGCGCGGTCGACATGTCCCCAGTCTGGACCTCCGTCGCCCGCGACGCGTCCGGCCCGCGAAGGTCGTCAGCGGTCGGGGTTCGTCGCCGCGCCGTCGAGCCACAGGGTGGAGCTCGCATCCGCGTGCGTTCCGCCCGACCCGACGTGCTTCTCGCTGATCTGCGGACCCTTGGTGATGACGTGCACGAGCGCCATGCCGTGACCGCGCCCGAGGTCGTATTCCTCCTTGGCCCACTGCAGGATGGGCCCCGCCGTGGTCCCCGGTCCGAACCCGCGCTCCTCGGCGAGCGCGATCAACTGCCGCGGGGTGAGCCCCGTCTTCTTCTCGATGGTGTCGAGGTACGCCTGAAACGACATGACGGAAGGGTACTCCCGACGCGCTAGCGTCGAAGGATGGCCGTCTCGATCCATCGCGCCCCGGTCGCCGACATCCCCTCCGAGACGCTCTACCGGATCCTCTGGCTCCGGGTGAGCGTCTTCGTCGTCGAGCAGGAGGCCGCGTATCCGGAGATCGACGGTCGCGACATCGAGTCGGGCGCCGAGCTCCTCTGGGCGGAAGAGGACGGCGAGGTCCTCGCGACCCTGCGCATCCTCCGCGAGGCGGCGAACACGAGGATCGGCCGCGTCGCGACCTCCGCCGCGGCGCGTGGGCGCGGCCTGGCCGCCGATCTCATGCGCGCGGCGACCGGTCAGCTGGACGTCGACGCCCCCGGCATCCCGACCCTCCTCGACGCGCAGGCGCACCTCGCCGACTGGTACGCCCGCTTCGGATTCGTCGTCTCGGGCCCGCCGTTCGCCGAGGACGGCATCCCGCACCTGCCGATGCGTCGCACCCACCTGCGGACCGACCGGCTGCAGCTGCGCGAGTGGACCCGCACCGCGGAGGACCGGGACTTCCTCTTCGACATGTACCGCCGCACCGACGTCCGGCGCTTCCTCGGCGACGGACGGGTGATGACGGATGCCGCCGAGCTCGACGCCCTGCAGGACCGCTGGACCGCCCTCGCCGACGGGGTGCTCGGCGTCCGGGCCGTGACCCGGCACGACGGCCGGCGACTCGGATCGGTGCTGCTCAAGCGCATCCCCTGGTCGGAGGGGGCCGGCGGGGGCCGCGACGCCGAGATCGAGATCGGGTGGCACTTCCACCCCGACGCCTGGGGTGCCGGCTACGCCACCGAGGCGGCGCAGGCGGTCCTCTCCCTCGCCCACGCGTCCGGCATCCACCGGATCATCGCGGTCACGAACCCCGCCAACGCGGCATCCGGAGCCGTCGCCCGACGCCTCGGCATGAGGTCCGACGGGACGACGACCGACTACTACGACACCGCGTGCGCACTGTACGTCAGCGAGGCGCGGGAGTGAGGGGCCGCCGCCTCGTCCAGGGCGTCGCGGGGCTCGCGGCGCTGACGATCGCGCTCTCCGCATGCGGACTGTCGCTGCCGTTCTCCCTCGGCTTCGGGAGCGGATCGGACGGGACGTTCGACGGATCCGAGCTCACCGTGCCCGTCCTCCACAGCTCGGGCGCGAAGGGCGGCGTCACCACGCAGCGGATCACCGCGACGCCCGCGGACGGCGCCGGACTCAGCATCGACATCACCGAGAACGACGTCAGCGGCGTCGACGCGGTCACCCAGTCCGGGACGTGGGCGGCCGTCACCGCGGCGACCCTCCTCACCGGCGCACAGCCCGACACCGCGTACACCTTCGGCTTCGACGCGCGCATCGCGACGCCCGCCGCCGGTGCGATCACCGCCGTCGGCGTCCTGGCGCTGTACTTCGACACCGACGTCCAGCCGGGCGTCGCCCTCGCCGGAACCGTCACCCCCCTCGGCACCATCGGCCCGGTCGCGGGGCTTCCCGAGATGGTCTCGGCCGCCATCGACGCCGGGGGCATCGACACGATCCTCGTCCCCGCCGGGCAGCGGACGGCTCCGGATGCCACCGGCTCCCTCGTCGACCTCGACCAGCTCGCGGCGACCGGCGGCATGACCGTCTCCGAGGTCGCCGACGTGGCGACCGCGTACAGCGTCGTGACGGGGGCGGACCTCCCGGCATCCGTCTTCCCCACGCCGCCCGCCACGCCCACGCCGCTGCCGACCGTCGCGCCGGACGGCGATCAGGCCGCGGCCGGGGACGACGGCGGGGGAGGGGATGCCGCCGATGCCGGGCTGCGCGCGCTGACCGCGCGTCTGGAGACGGCCGTCGACGACCTGGCGGATCCGGCGGCTTCCGGCGCCGATCCCGGTCGGGCCACGGCGGCGACGGCCGCCGCTGATCGCGCGGCGGCGTTGCAGGAGGCCGGCGACGTGACGGGGGCCATCGAGGCGACGGCCGGCGCGCTCGACCTGGCGGCCGCGGCGACGGCTGCGCGGGTGTCGGCGACGGACGCGGCGCAGCTCGCCGACCGGACCGCCGCGGCCAGCGAGGCCCTGCTCGACCAGCTGTTCGCCGCGCCGCCCGCGTCTCTCGACGAGGCCGACGCCGTCCTGCGGGTCGCCCGTTCGGCCGTCGACGCGTATGCCCTGAGCCGGTTCGCCGCGCAGACCTTCGCCGCCACGGGCGGAGCCGACGCCGGGTCGGACACGACGGATGCCGGAACAGCCGCGTCCGCGACGACGGCGGCGGTCGTGGCCGCCTCGGCGCTGCAGGCGGCCGAGGACATCCGCCCGGACGGCGAGACGGGGGAGGGCGCCGACACGGATGCCGCTGGCGCGCTGGCGGACGGGGCGGACCTCACGGGGCTGGCGTCGCTGCTGCGTCGCGCGACCATCGCCACAGAGGATGCGGCGGCCGCCGTTCTTCCGACGGGGGACGCCGAGAGCGCCGGGGGGTCGACGGATGCCGCCGACCTCCTCCCGCTTCGCCTCGCGGCGATCGACGCGGCCCGTGAGGACCTGACCGCCCTCGCCACGGCCGCGGACGGTGCCGGGGACGGCGCGGCCGACGGCCCTGCGTCGGGGGGCTGGGCCGCGCTGAGCGTCGCGACGTCGATCTACGTCCTCTGCGCCCCCGTCCTGACCATGGTGCCGGACGGCGTGCCGCTCGGCCGCGCCGCGGACGGCACCCTCCGCGACACCACTGCGGAGGACGCCGCGGACGGCAATGCCGTCCTGACGCGGGCAGCCGTGGCCGAGGAATGGACGGTCCACGCGATCGAGGCCGTGCAGACCGGCGGCGCCGACGCCGCCTTCCTCCGCGGTGCGTTCGCGGATGCCGCCCTGCGGTCGTCCGCCGCGACCGCCGCGAGCCCGACGGACCCTGCTCCGACGGACACCGACGCGCCGTACATCGCCCCGTTCGTCACGGCGCGCGTGCTCGCGTTCGCCGCGGGAGCCGAACGGTCCTGACGGCGGCGGACGGTCGGGGCCGGCCCCTCGGGGCCGCCGCCGGTCGTCGCGGCGACTGTCAGTGCGGGGCGTGGTACTCGCTCGTCCCGCGCTTCCAGTACCCCTTCACGACCGTCATGGCGGGGTCGAGCGCCCAGCGATCCCGCAGCAGCGCGCGGCCGGACCGCACGATGGACTGCTCGGCCGCGACGAAGCCGAACACGTTGCCGTCGGGGCGCTCTTCGACGTCGAGCGCGTCGAGCCAGTCCGCCAGCTCGGTCCCGGCGGGGCGGGTTCCGCGGTGCAGCTGCACCACCTCGACCCCGGCCGGCGCGTCGACCGGGAGGTCGTGAGCCGCATCGGGCACCTCGATGGCGATGCGCCCGACGGCGGCGGCATCCATCGTCCGGACGAACCGGCGGATCGCGGGCACCGCGGTCTCGTCGCCGGCGAGGAGCCAGCCGTCGGGGCGACCGACCAGGACGAGGGATCCGCGCGGGCCGCCCACCCCCGCCGGCGCTCCGATCGGCGCCTCGGCCGCCCATCTGCCTGCGACGCCGTCGCCGTGCAGGGCGAACTCGAGGTCGAGGCGTCCGTCCGCGGCGTCCCAGTCGACCGGGGTGTATTCGCGGTTCGGCGCCTCGCGGAGGTCGCCCGTGACGGCGCCGGCCTCGGGGAAGAACACCCGGATGTGGTCGTCCGCGCCGGGCGAGTCGAAGCCGCGCAGCTCCTCGCCGACCAGTCGGAGACGCACGTACGCGGGCGTCAGGAACGTCCGACGGGCGAGCGTCGCGCGGCGGAAGACGAGGTCGTGCCGCCGGGGCTCGAGGCGCGCCGCGGAGGGAGGCGTCGAAGAAAGAGGGGCGGCGAGACGGTTCGACATTTTCACGAAGCTAAGGCTAACCTAACTCGCATGCCGGCCCTCTGGGAGGTGCTCGGCCCCCATCACACACACAGCACTGGAGAGATACGCATGCGATCACGCACGTTCCGTTCTGTCACCGCGGCGGCGGCCCTCGCCGTCACCGCGCTCGCCTTCGCCGGATGCGCCAGCGGTCCGTCCGCGGAAGCGCCGGACGCCTCGGCCGCTCCCACCACGGTGACCGTCGAGGACAACCACGGCGAGATCGAGGTGCCCGTCGACCCGGAACGCGTGGTCGCGCTCGACAACACGACCTTCCAGACCCTCAGCGACTGGGGAGTGACGCTCGTCGCCGCGCCCAAGCCGCTGATGCACGGCCTGTGGCCCGACCTCTCCGGCGGCGACGAGGTGCTCGACGCGGGCCTGCACCGCGAGCCGGACGTCGAGGCGATCGTCGCGGCCGAGCCTGACCTCATCATCGGCGGCTACCGCTTCCGGGAGCTCTACGACCAGCTCAAGGAGATCCAGCCCGCCACGATCGAGACCAGCCCGCGCGACGGCGAGGACCAGTCCTCCGAGTTGAAGCGGCAGACCACGATCCTCGGCGAGGTCTTCGACAAGCAGGCCGAGGCGGCCCAGCTCAACGCCGACCTCGACACCGCGATCGCCGATGCGAAGGACGCGTACGACCCGTCGCAGACGGTCATGGGCCTCATCACCTCCGGCGGCAAGATCGCCTACGCCGCCCCCGGCGAGGGCCGCGGCGTCGGGACCCTGTTCCCGACGCTCGGTCTCACCCCCGCGCTCGAGCGCTCGGCCGAGGACTCGTCGCACGGCGATGACATCAGCGTCGAGGCGATCGCCGCGGCCAACCCGGAGTGGCTCTTCGTGCTCGACCGGGACGCCCCGCTGGGAGTGGAGAACTACGTCGGAGCCGCAGAGCTCATCGAGAACGCGGAGGCGCTGAAGAACGTCCCCGCCGTGCAGAAGGGCCAGATCGTCTACCTCGACGGCAGCTTCTACCTCGACGAGGGCATCCAGGCGTACACGAAGCTGTACCGCCAGGCCGCCGAGGCCTTCGCCTCCTGAGCACCGGTGGGGGCCCGGAACGCCGGGCCCCCACCTCCGCCATGATCGACACGAGAACTCCCCCCGCGCCCCCGAGGCTCCGACGTCTCGCGCTTCCCGCCGCCCTCCTGGGTGTCGCCGCCCTCGTCGTGCTGTCGCTGTTCGTCGGCGCCTACGACCTCACCGCCGACGACTTCGGCAGCGAGATGTTCCTCATCTCACGGGTGCCCCGCACCGTCGCGCTCGTGCTGGCCGGCTGCGCCATGGCCGTCTCGGGCCTCATCATGCAGCTGCTCACCCAGAACCGCTTCGTCGAGCCGTCCACCACCGGCACGACGGAGTGGGCCGCGCTCGGCCTGCTCGCCACCGTGCTGCTCTTCCCGACCGCGCCGCTCTCCGTGCGTATGATCGCGGCCTCCGTCGCCGCGTTCGTCGGGACCATGATCTTCATCGGCATCCTGCGCCGCATCTCGCTGCGCTCCTCGCTGGTGGTCCCGTTGATCGGCATCATGCTCGGCGCGGTCGTCTCGGCGTTCACGACCTACCTCGCCGTCTCGACCAACTCCCTGCAGATGCTCGGCACGTGGTTCATGGGCAGCTTCACCTCGATCGTCCGAGGTCGCTACGAGGTGCTGTGGATCGTCGCGATCGTGGTGCTGCTGGTCTTCCTCTACGCCGACCGCATCACCGTCGCGGGCCTCGGCCGCGACATCGCCACGTCGGTGGGGCTCGATCACACCCGCGTCCTGCTCGTCGGCACGGGTCTCGTGGCCGTCGCCACGGGCGTCACGACGGTCGTCGTCGGCTTCCTGCCCTTCCTCGGCCTGGTCGTCCCCAACCTCGTCTCGATGTGGCGCGGCGACAACGCCCGCGCGAACCTCCCCTGGGTGTGCCTCGGGGGCGTCGCGATCGTCATCGTGTGCGACATCGTCGGACGCGTCATCCGGATGCCCTTCGAGGTCCCCGTCTCGATGATCCTCGGCGTCGTCGGCGCCGCGGTGTTCATCACCCTGCTGCTGAGGATGCGTGCCCGTGGCTGACACCCTGACCCGCCCGGCCCCGACCGTCGCGGCCCGGCGTCCGCGGATCGCCCTGCGATTCGGCATCCTGGCCCTCATCGTGATCGTCGCGGCCGTGGGGGTGCTCACCTGGGACGTCCCCGGGACGCCCGGTTCGCGCGGCTTCTGGATCGCGATGGACCTGCGCGTGGTCAGTGTGGCCACGATCGCCCTCGTCGCCTGCTGCCAGGCCGTCGCGACCGTGCTGTTCCACACGGCGACGGCCAACCGCATCCTGACCCCGTCGATCATGGGCTTCGACGCCCTCTACGTCGTCATGCAGACCGCGCTCGTGTTCTTCTTCGGCAGCGCCGCGCTGTCGGCGACGGACGGATTGCTGAAGGTCGTCGTCCAGAGCGTCCTGATGGTCGGGTTCGCGACGCTGCTGTACGGCTGGCTGTTCGCCGGCCGCCGCGGCAACCTCCACATCATGCTGCTCGTGGGCGTCGTGCTCGGCGTCGGGTTCGGTTCGCTCTCGACCGTCATGCAGCGGCTGCTCACCCCCAGCGACTTCGACATCCTCTCCGCGCGGCTGTTCGGCAACCTGTCGAACTCGGATGCCGACTACCTCCCCTGGGGCGCCCTGGTCGTGGCCGTGGTGCTCGTCCTCGTCTGGCGGGCACGGCACCGTCTCGACGTGCTCGCGCTCGGACGGGAGGCGTCCATCAACCTCGGTCTGGCCTACCGGCGCGAGGTCATCCGGATGCTCGTCCTCGTGGCGGTGCTGATCTCCGTCTCGACGACCATGGTGGGGCCGATGACGTTCTTCGGCTTCATCGTCGCGACGCTGGCCTACCAGCTCGCCGGCTCGTCGCAGCACCGGGTGGTCCTGCCGTTCGCGGTGCTGCTCGGCATGGCCACCCTGCTGACCGGCTACTTCGTGCTGCGCCACGTCTTCTACGCCGCCGGGATGCTGTCGATCATCATCGAGTTCGCCGGCGGCCTGTTCTTCCTCGTCTACCTCCTGCGAAAGGGCGCGCTGTGATCCGCCTCACCGACGTCTCCATGACCTACGGCGACCTGACCGTGCTGGGGCCGGTCGACCTCGACATCCCCGCCGGGGGCATCACGGCGCTCGTCGGCCCCAACGGGGCGGGCAAGTCCACGATGCTCACCGTCATCGGGCGGCTCGCCACCCCCTCGACCGGTCGCGCCGAGATCGCCGGGCACGACGTGGCGACCACCCCCGGCCGCACTCTCGCGAAGATCGTGTCGATCCTGCGGCAGGAGAACCACTTCGTCACCAGGCTCACGGTGCGCGAGCTCGTGGGGTTCGGGCGCTTCCCCCATTCGCAGGGGCGCCTGACGGCGCAGGACCACGAGAAGATCGACGAGGCCATCGCGTTCCTCGACCTCACCGACCTGGCCGGCCGCTACCTCGATCAGCTGTCGGGCGGGCAGCGGCAGCGCGCCTACGTCGCCATGGTGCTCGCCCAGGACACGGACTACATCCTCCTCGACGAGCCGCTGAACAACCTCGACATGAAGCACGCCGTCGCCATGATGCAGCAGCTGCGGCGGGCGGCCGACGAGCTGGGCAAGACGATCGTCATCGTCATCCACGACATCAACTTCGCGGCCGCGTACGCCGACCGCATCATCGCCCTCTCCGACGGGCGGGTCGTGCACGAGGGGACGCCCGTCGAGCTCATGACGCCGGACACGCTCGAGGAGGTGTTCGGGACGGCCGTCGAGATCCGCCGCGACGGGGCCTACCCCGTGGCGGTCTACTACCGCTGACCGTCAGAGCTCGACGCCGTTGTCGGGATCGTTGACGCCGACGTTGCGCCCCCGGCTCGACTCGTAGGCGATGAGCCACCCGATCGACACGACGACCGCGAGCACGACGCCCAGCCACACGTTCTGGAGGACGAGGCCGACCAGGACGCCCAGCCCGAGCAGGACGACGGTGCCGAGGATCCAGTGGGTGCGGCCACGGGGCCAGCCGGTTGCGGGTTCGCTCATCCCCACAGACTACGGATGCCGGACATGGACGGGCCCGGGGAGCGCCGACGCTCAGCGGTCGCGGTGATCCTCGGGGTGCAGCCGCGGACCGCGACGGGGCTCCAGCGCCGAGCCGGCGTAGATGAGACGGATGACGCGCTGCCGGTGCCCCGCGAACGGCTCGAGCAGCTCGAGCATGCCGTCGTCGTCGGTGCGGTGGCCGGTGAGGGCGAAGCCCACCTGGTGAGCGAGGTGGTAGTCACCCACGCTCACGGCATCCGGATCCCCGAAGGCCCGGATACGCGTCTCGGCGCTCGTCCAGATGCCCACTCCGCGGAGGCTGATGAAGACCCGGTCGCGGGCTTCGCCGTCGGTGGCCGCCTCGGCCGCGCGGACGACGGAGGGGCCCCGGCGCGCGGTCTCGACGATGGTCCGGGACTGCGGGGGCTCGAGGCCGGCGCGATGCCACGCCCAGGACGGGACGTGACGCCAGCCGTCGATGTCGGGCGGGGCGAACATCGGTCGCGGCGTCGGCCCCGGCGCGCGCTCCCCGTACCAGGTGACGATGCTGCGCCACGCGGAGAAGGCCTGCATGCTCGTGACCTTCTGCTCCATGATGGCGCTGACCAGAGCGTCGAAGACGAGGTCGGTGCGTCCGATGCGCAGGTCGGGATGGCGGCGGTGCCACTCGGCGACGGAGGGATGCCGTGACGCGTCGAACCCGTCGGGCTCGTCGTCGCGTCCGCACAGCGCGGGCAGCTGATCGAGGGCCCATTCCGCGCCCGGGCCCCACGCGGCGGCGCGGACGGTGCCGCCCGCGGTCTGCCGGAGCGCGAGGGTCGCGACCCCCAGGGGTGTCCGGCTCGCCCGCCACACGACGCCGCCCGCCGAGAGCGGGGTGGTGGCCGTGAAGGTCGGGTCGTTGCCGCCGTGACGCTGAGCGAGGACGGCGCGACCCACGTCGGTCGGCACCGCGGGGCGGTACTCCGACTCGCGCGGCTTCTCGACCGGGACGGCGAGCTCGCGCTGCGGCTGTCGCGCGCGCACCCCGGTCGATCTCATGCCGACACCCTACGTCGGGGCGCCGACAACGCGGCATCCGGGGCGGTCGGGAACGGTGAGAACCGGTCAGAACCGGTCAGGCGACGGCGTTCCGTGTCCGTAGCGGATGGCGACGTCGGCATGGCGGTCGAACCGGTAGCCGACGCCGCGGACCGTGCGGACGATGTCCTCGTAGACGCCGAGCTTGGCCCGCAGGCGACGGACGTGCACGTCGATCGTGCGCTCGCCCGGGGCGTCGTCGTCGGCCGAGGCCTCCCAGAGGGATGCCACGAGCTCGGCCCGCTCGATCGTCCGACCCTCGCGCAGCACGAGGTACTGCAGCAGCTCGAACTCCTTGAAGGTGAACGCCGCGGACTCGCCGTCGATCAGCACGCGCTTGCGGGAGATGTCGACCACGACGCCGCCGGAGGCGCGGTCCTCCTCGGCCGGCTCGTCCTTGGTGCGGGCGACGGCGGAGGGCTCGTGCAGGGCGAGGCGGACGACGTCGACGTCGCGGCCGCCGGCGCCGGCGGGGGCGAGCGCCACGGTCGCGTAGGTCTCGGCGGCGGGGGCGAGCTCGCCGAGGGTGCGGCGCAGCGCCTCGACGAGCGTGCCCAGGCTCACGCCGGCGGCGGCGGCCTTGGCCTCGTCGATGCCGACGTAGAGGGCGAACCCTCGGGGCGCGGTGGTGGGCGCGGGCCGCGGGGCCGGAGCGGCGGGTCCGGCGGCCGGAGCAGCGGGTGCGGCGGCCGGCGCGGCGGCGGACTGCACGGTGCGGGGGGCCGGCGAAGCGGCGGACCGCACGGAGGGGGAGGCGGGGCGCGCGACGGCCGCGGGAGCGGCGGGGCGGGCGGTCGAGGAGGTCACGGGGCGGTCGAGCAGAGCGGAGGTCGACATGATGATGCAGTCCTTGGGGGTGGAACCCGGGCGTCGGTCGCGAAGCGGGTTCGACGGGAGGAGAAGGGCCGGAGGCCGGGGGTTCGACGCAGGGGACGCGTGATCGACGCGGGAGTCCTGCTGCCGGGGGACGGCTCGGCGTTCAGAAGCACGAGCGGTCGGACGAAGGTCGCTGTGTCAGCGGCACATTCGACAACACATGGCAACGCGGCCGGGCATCATCATGCCGGCAGTCCCGTTCGCCTCCACGGCGGACAGAGAGAGCGCGTTGACAGTCATGCGGCCGATTATGTCGTACCGAGTCCGAGAACGTCAAGTCGCCGGCCGTCGCCGGAAGTGCGCAGAGTGCACGGCCCACCGGGGCGCGAGAGGCGGGGGAGTGCGCAGAATGCCCGCTCGGAGCCCGTGGCATCCATCCGGCGTAGCCTGACGGCATGACCGATCTGCGTTTCGCCGACCAGAAGGACGCCTCCCGCTTCACGCTGCACCGCGGCGACGACCTCGTGTCGGTGCTGGACTACCGCGACGACGGCCGCACCATCGCGCTGACCCGCGCGTTCACGGTCCCGACGTTCCGCGGTCACGGCTACGCCGCCGTCGTCACGGAGCGGGCGGTGGACGCCATCGCCGAGGCGGGGGATCGCGAGATCCTCCCCGTGTGCTGGTACGTCGGCGAGTGGTTCGAGGCGCACCCGGAGCGCGCCGGTCTCCTGCACCGACGTCCCGCCGTCTGACGGTCGCGACCCGGCGCGGGCCTAGTCACCGGCCGTCCGAGGCGTCAACCCCTCTCAGGCGCACCCCCGCGGCGACGATGCTGGAGACGTCGAAAGGGGATGCCATGAGCGACGACCGTGATCTGCCCGAGGGTGTCATCGACGCCGACCCGCCCGGAGGGTGGGAGAGCGGCGCCACCGCGGACGGTGAGACGCGAGAGCAGAACGAGAACGCGAAGGGCTCGCCGCGTCTGAACGACGCGGCGCCCTCGGACCCGATCGAAGGCGATGCCGCGAGCCAGGGCATCGATCCCGACCTGAGCACGGAGGAATGACGATGTCCGACGCCACACGCGCCCCCCAGCCCTCGGAGCAGCCCGACGGCGGTGCCGGCGCGGCCGATTCCGTCGGCGGCGCGGTCCACGAGGACCGCAAGATGCCCGCGGAGCCCGACACCCAGGTCGCGCCGTCGCGCCCCGCCGAGCAGTCCGGCCCGATGATGGACACGCACGACACCGACGACGAGGCGCGGATCGCCGGCGTCGTCGTCCAGACCCGCGCCGACGTGGGCGACAAGTCGGAGGACCGCATCGCGGAGGTGCTGCGCCAGCGCTTCAGCGACATCGGCCTGGACCTCGGCGACGACCGCATCGCGGCATTGGCCGCCGAGGTCGCCAACGGCTGATCAGGCCGGGCGCGGCTCCCATCGGGAGACCGTCGCCAGGTCCGCGGCGAAGACGCAGGACGCATCGACGGTGGCTCCCCGCAGGACGGCGGGGAGCCACCGTCGTGCGTCGTCCCACATCCGGTCGTAGGGGACGGCGTCGAGCGCGAACCACGCCGGGCGCAGTTCGACGCTCTCGACCGGCCGGCCCCGCCAGCGGTCGGCGACGAACACGTGCGACCGCTGCGACCACGCGGGCCGATCCGGGAAGTGGTAGTCCAGGGCGCCGACGGGGCGGAGATCTGCCGGGGCCACCTCGACGCCGATCTCCTCGCGGACCTCGCGCACCGCGGCATCCACGGGGGTCTCTCCGGGCTCGAGCTTGCCGCCGGGCCCCACGAGGCGGCCCGCCCCGAGACCGGTCAGCTTCTCGCCGAGCAGGACCTCGCCCTCGGCGCCACCGCGGCGCAGGTAGACGACGGAGACCTCGGGCAGCATCCCGACACCTTATCCGGGCGTCCCGGGCGCCTGCGCGGCGTCCTGCGGGACCCGGGAGGGGGATGCCGCGGCGTCGGCGTCCCGGACCCGCGCGTGCCCTCGCGTCGATGTCGGAGGGGCGACGTACCGTGTTCTGCATGCGGATCCTCCACACGTCGGACTGGCACATCGGGCGGTCGTTCCACGGCCATTCCACGCTCGACGCGCTGGACGGGGTCCTGCAGGCGCTGGTCGCGCAGGTGCGGACGCACGCGGTCGACCTCGTCGTGGTCGCCGGCGACGTCTTCGACTCGGCGGCCCCGTCGGCGGCCTGTTATCCGCTGCTGTCGCGCACCCTGGCCGCGCTGACGGACGCGGGCGCCCGCGTCCTCGTCACGAGCGGCAACCACGACTCGGCCGCCCGCCTCGGCTTCCAGTCGGGGCTGCTGCGCGACGGGATCTCCGTCCTGACCGATCCCGCCTCCGTGGGCACGCCCGTCACGCTCGACGACGCCCACGGGCCGGTCCACGTGTACGGCATCCCGTACCTCGAGCCCGCCATCGTGCGGAACGTCTGGCCCGACGCCGAGCTGCGGACGCAGGCGCAGACGATGCGGCACGCGATGGAGCTCGTCCGCGCCGACCACGCGCGCCGCGGGGGCCGGGCGGTCGTCGCGGCGCACTGCTTCGCGGCGGGGGTCGACGCGACGCCGGGCGTCGAGCGCGAGATCCGTCAGGGCGGCCTCGACGTCGTCCCGCTGTCGACGTTCGACGGCCTGGACTACGTCGCCCTGGGGCACATCCACGGGCGTCAGCGCCTCGCCGACCACGTCCGCTACGCCGGTGCGCCGCTGCACTACAGCTTCGGCGAGGCCGGCAAGCCGCGCGGGTCGTGGCTCGTCGACCTCGACGCCGACGGGCTGGGGGCGGTCGAATGGCTCGAGCTGCCCGTTCCGCGTCCGCTGGTCACCCTCCGCGGCGCCCTCGACGACCTGCTCGCCGACGCCCGTCATGACGAGCACGTCGAGCACTGGGTCCGGGCCGAGTACACGGACGCGACGCCGCAGACCGATCCCATGCGTCGTCTCCAGGCGCGGTTCCCCTGGTGCGCCACCGTCGCGCACACCCCCGCCGTCACGCGCGAGGACGACGAGATCGGGTACGCGCGACGCGTGCGCGCCGCCCGCGACGAGGTCGAGCTCATCGACGCGTTCCTGGGCCACGTCCGCGAGGGCGAGGGCGCGTCCGACGCCGAGAGGGATCTGCTGCGCGAGGTGCTCGACGCCCGAACCGCGGCGGAGGCGCGCGCATGAAGCTGCACCGCCTCGAACTCGAGGGCTTCGGGCCGTTCCTGGAGAAGCAGGTCGTCGATCTCGACGCGTTCGCCGACGACGGGATCTTCCTCATCACCGGCCGGACCGGAGCGGGCAAGTCGAGCGTCCTCGACGGCATCTGCTTCGCGCTGTACGGCGGGGTGCCGCGGTACGACGGCGCGGACCGGCGGGTGCGCAGCGACCACTGCGGGCCGGACGACCCCACCCGGGTGACCGTGGAGTTCACCGCCGAGGGGCGACGGTGGCGGGTCACGCGCTCACCGGAGTACGAGCGCCCCAAGCGGCGCGGCGGCGGCATGACGAAGGAGGCCCACCGCGCGGGTCTCGAGGTCCTCGGCGAGGACGGCTGGAGCGGCGTGGCGGCGCGTCCCGTCGACGTCGCCGCGCACCTGGACGAGATCCTGGGGCTGACCCAGCAGCAGTTCCTCCAGGTCATCCTGCTCGCGCAGAACCGCTTCGCCCGGTTCCTCCTGGCCAAGAACGACGAGCGCCAGGGCCTGCTCCGCACCCTGTTCGGCACGCGGACGTTCGAGCAGTACGAACGCGCCCTCGACGACCGCCGCAAGGCCGCGGGCGAGGCGCTCGCCGCGGAGGGCGGCGAGGTCTCCACGCTGCTCGACGAGGCTCAGCGGCTCGCGGACGAGCTGACGCCGGACGAGGAGTCGGGAACGGCGGACGGGCCTGCGGGCGACGGTGCCCCGGCCCCATCCGTCGTGGAGCGACTGGCGCAGGTGGTGCGCGGGGTCGAACGCGCCGACTACCGCGTCGAGACGCTGGAGCGCGAACGCGACGACGCCGGCCGACTTCTGGACCGCGCGCTCGATCGCGAGCGGGAGGCGCGGGCGCTCCGCGAACGCCAGATCGAGCGGGTGCGGGCACGGTCCGCGCTCGCCGCTCTCGATGCCGGGACGCCGGAGATCGTCCGTCAGCGCGCCGAGCTGGAGGCGGCGAACGCCGCGGAGGCCCTTCGCGCACCCCTGGAGGCCGTCGAGCGCGCTCGGGGGGACGAGGCGGCGGCACGCGCCGCGTTGCAGCGGGCCGCCGCCGAGGCCCGGGCGCTCGGCGAGCTCCCGGCCGCTGAGGCGTCCGGGAGCGCCGCGGGTCCGGCGGAAGAAGCGTCCGACGCCGACGACGCGATCTCGGGCGAGGAGCTCGGCGCGCGGATCGACGCGCTGACGGCGACGGTCGCGCGCTGCGACGAGGCTTCCGGGCTCGAGGCGTCCGCGTCGGCGGCCGAGGCCGACGTGCGTGCACGCGAGCGGGCCGTCGCGGAGGCGGACGGAGCCCTCGCCGCCCTGGCCGAGCGACGTGCGGCCGTCCCGACGATGATGAGGCAGCTCGAGACGCGTCTGGAGACCCTCGCGGGTGCCGGTGCCCGGGCGGAGGCCGCGCGCGCCGCGGCGCAGCAGCTCTCCGGGCGTCTGGCGGCGGCACGCGAGGCGGAGCGGCTCGCGGCCGACCGCGACCAGGCGGAGCTCACCGCGCTGGTCCGTGCCGACGAGCTGCAGCAGGCCGTCCAGGCGTGGGCGGCGCTCCTGCGCCGTCGCCTCGCGGGAGCCGCGGGCGAGCTGGCGCGCGACCTCGTGCCGGGCGAGCCCTGCGCGGTCTGCGGCTCGCGGGAGCACCCGGAACCGGCGGACCACGAGGCCGCCCCCGTCACCGACGCGGAGATCGCGGCGGCCGAGCGGCGGAAGGACACCGCGGCGGAGGCCGACCGTCTGGCGTCCGACGCCGCCCGCGTCGCCCGGGACGTGCACGCCCTCGCCGCCGCGCGTGCGGGCGGGGAGAGCGTGCCCGCCCTGGCGGAGCGTCTCGACGAGGCGACGGCGCTCGTCGACGCCGCGACGGCCGAGGTCGCCGAGGAGGGCCGCGTCCGCGCCGAGCACCGGTCGCTGACCGAGCTGGAGGCGGCCGCGGCGGCCGAGTCCGACCGGCTCGCCGCCGAGCTCGTCGCCCAGCGGCAGGAGCTCGCGCTGGCGGTTCAGCGGGCGGAGGCGGCACGGTGGGGTCTCGACGAGGCGCGCGGGGGCTTCCCCACGGTGGCGGCACGCCGCGCCGACGCCGTGACACGGCGCGACGGCCTGCGCGCGCTCGCGGACGCCGGGACGGACCTCCGCACGCGCGTACGGGCCCGGGCGGAGGCGGGCGACGACCTGTCGGCACGTCTCGCCGGCAGCCCGTTCGACGACGCGTCGGAGGCGACGGCGGCGCTGCGCGACGCCGCGGAGCGCCGCCGGCTCGACACCCGCGTGCGCACCCACGAGAGCGCGGAGCGCGCCGCCCGGCAGAGGCTGCTGGAGCTCGAGCTCGCCCTCGTCGACGAACCGGACGAGCCGGTCGACCTGACCCCGGTGGTCGCCGCCGTCGCCGCCGCCCGTGCCGAGGCGAGCGCCGCCACGGCCGCCCACGCCGCGGCCGCGTCCGCCGCCGCCCGCCTCCGCGACCTGGCACAGCGCGCCGACGCCGGGCACGACGCGGTCGCGCGGCTCTCGGAGGAGCACGCCGTCATCGCCCGACTCGCGAACACGGTCGCGGGACGCGCCCCGAACACCCACCGCATGACGCTGGAGACGTTCGTGCTCGCCGCGGAGCTGGAGGAGATCGTCGTGGCCGCGAACCTGCGCCTCGAGCACATGTCCGGCGGGCGCTACCGGCTGCAGCACACGGATGCACTCGCCGCGCGCGGGGCCGCGAGCGGTCTCGGCCTGGAGGTCATGGATGCCTTCACCGGGCAGTGCCGACCGCCGCAGTCCCTCTCGGGGGGAGAGACGTTCCTCGCGTCGCTGGCGCTCGCGCTGGGCCTCGCCGAGGTCGTGACCGCGCGCGCGGGCGGCATCCGTCTGGACACGCTCTTCATCGACGAGGGCTTCGGCTCCCTTGACGACGAGACGCTCGATCTGGCGCTGCGGACACTCGACGAGCTGCGCCAGGGGGGTCGGACGGTCGGCGTCATCAGCCACGTCGCGGCGATGAAGGATCAGCTCCCCGCGCACCTGCGCGTCTCGGCGACGCCGCGGGGCCCGAGCATCATCCGGCAGGACGCCGCCGCGCTCGTGTGAGCCGCGCCCTCGCATCCGCGCCGTAGGCTGGCACCATGCGCAAGAGCACCCTGTGGACCGTCCTCGGCGTCATCGCGGCCATCGTCATCGCGTGGTTCCTGGTCAACATCCTCTTCTCGCTCGTCGCGTTCGTCTTCCGTCTCCTCGCGGTGGCCGTCGTCGCGCTCATCGTCTTCTTCGTGCTGCGCGCCGTCTTCGCGCGCCGCGACGTCGACTGACCCGCCAGCGCGGACCCGCTGGTGCCCTCGCCCCTTCCGCGCAACCCCGACCGGCCGCCTCCCGCGCGGGAGTAGCGTCGCGAGCGATGCCTGATCAGTCCGCGCCCGCCGGTGGCGCCCACCCGCCCACCCGCGACATCGTCCTCTCGCCGAAGCACCGCTGGCGCGCCTACTGGGTCGCCGTGTCCGTCGCCGCCCTGACGATCCTCGACCTGACCAAGGTCAACGTCGCCCTGCCCTCGATCGAGGCGGCCCTGGGCGCGGGCCCCACCGAGCTGCAGCTCGTCGTGTCGGGCTACATCCTCACGTTCGGCCTCGTGCTCGTGCCCGCCGGGCGACTCGGCGACCTGCGGTCGCGCCGGGTGCTCTTCCTCGTAGGCCTGTCGCTGTTCCTCGTCACGAGCCTCGCGTGCGCCCTCGCGCCGAACACGGCGGTCCTGCTGACCGCGAGGCTGCTGCAGGGCGTGGCTGCCGGTATCCAGATGCCGCAGGTCCTCGGGCTCGTGCAGCAGCTGTTCCAGGGCAAGGAGCGGGGCCGCGCCTTCGGGCTGTTCGGCGCGACGATCGGCATCGCGACGGCCTTCGGCCCCACCCTCGGCGGCCTCCTCATCGCCCTCGGCGGCGACACCGACGGGTGGCGCCTGATCTTCTGGATCAACATCCCCCTCGTCGCGATCGTGATCGCCCTCGCCGCCTGGCTGCTTCCCGCCACCCGGGAGAAGTCCCACCGCCGCCTCGACCTCGACCCGGTCGGCGTCCTGCTCTTCGGGCTGACGATCATCGCGCTGATGTGGCCGTTCCTGTTCACGACGGGATCACCCGACGACGACCCCCGCCGGTGGTGGCTGCTGGTGGTGTCCGTGCTGTTCGCGGCGGTCTTCGTCTTCTGGGAGCGCCGCTACGCCGACCGCGGCGGGTCGCCCCTCATGCCGTTCTCGATCTTCCGGCTGTCGTCGTACCGCAACGGCGTGCTGATCTCCACCGCGTACTTCTCGGCGATCCCCGCGATGTTCCTCCTCGGCACGCTCTACCTGCAGGGAGGTCTCGGCCTCGAGCCGGTGTTCGCCGGGATGGTGACGATCGGCTTCGCCGTGGCATCCGCGTGGAGCTCCTGGATCGGCGGGAACCTCGTCATCCGCCTGGGGCGCCCCCTCGTGGTCGCGGGGATCGTGGGCATGGTCGCGACGGCCGGGGGACTGGTCCTGGCGGCGGTGTTCACCGCCCCGGAATGGACGCCGTGGGTGATGGCCGGGGTGATGGTGCTCGGCGGCTTCGCCGGCGGCCTGGTGATCTCGCCCAACCAGACGCTGACGCTCGCGGACATCCCGGTCGCCAGCGGCGGCGTCGCCGGCTCGGTCGGCCAGCTCGGTCAGCGCATCGGCACGGCCGTGGGCACGGCGATCGCGCTCGCCCTCTTCTACGCGACGGTCTACCGGGAGCAGGACACCGAGGAGACCCTCACGGTCTTCCACGACGCCTACGCGAGCGGGATGATCGCCGTCGGGGTGTTCCTGGGGCTCGCCCTCGTCATCGGCGTCGTCGACCTCACGAGACGCGCCCGCCGCGGATCGCAGACGCCCTGAGGTCGTCGGGGATGTCGCGGATGGATGCCGCCGGTCAGACCCCGTAGCGCTCGCGCACGACCGTGCGCAGCTGGTGGCTGCAGCGTTCCACGACCTCATCCCAGACCTGCGTCGCTCCGTCCTGGGCGCGGTCGGACACGGCCCGCAGGATGCGGATGGGGACGCCGAACTGCTGGGCGACCCAGATCAGCGCGTAGGACTCCATGTCGACGAGACGGGCGTCGAGCGCGCGGACGAGGGCGACGGTCTCGGCGTCGTCGACGAAGTGGTCGCCCGTGGCGATCACCAGGCCGTCGACCCCGGTCTCCACGCGCGCGGGAAGGGACGCGTGCTGCCCGAAGACGCCGTCCAGGTCCTTCACGTCGTGCTGGATGGCGGCGGCGATGTCGTACACCCCGCCCTCCACCTCGGGGTCGATGGCGCCGGCCGTGCCGACGACGACGATCTCGTCGTACGTGCGGCCGCTCAGTGCGCGGGTGAGGGCGTAGGCCGCGGGGATCTTGCCGACACCGGTCAGCAGACGGTCGAACCCGGGCAGGTCCTCCTCGAACGCGACGAGCTCGGACACGTGGGCGGCGACGAGGAGCTTCACCCCTCCATCATGGCCGGTCCGCCGGGCCCGAGATCACACGTTCAGGACTGGGCGGCGGCGGACAGACGCGCGACCTCGTCGTCCGACAGCTCCAGGCGCGCGCTCGCCAGCAGGTCGGCGACCTGCTCGGGCTTCGACGCGCTCGCGATCGGCGCGGCCACCGTGGGCTGCCGGCGCAGCCACGCCAGGGCCGTGGAGGCGATTGAGGCGTCGTGGGCGGCGCCCACCTCCTCGAGCGCGTCGATCAGGGCGAGGCCGGCGGGAGTGGCCAGCTTCGCGGCGGTGCCCGCGCGGGGCGAGGAGCCGGCGGCATCCGGGGTGCGGTACTTGCCGGTGAGGAATCCGCTCGCGAGGGCGTAGTACGGAACGAGCGAGAGGCCGAACTCCTCGGCGACGGGGACGATCTCGCTCTCCACCTCGGTGCGGTGGACGAGGTTGTAGTGCGGCTGGACGGCGACGGGCAGGGCGGCGCCGGAGGACTGCGCGAGCGAGATCCACTCGCGGATGCGCTCCGCCGTGTAGTTCGACACGGCGACGTGACGGACGAGGCCGTCCCGGACGAGGTCGGCGAAGGCGCCGACCGTCTCCTCGAGCGGGGTCTCGGGGTCGTCGAAGTGCGCGTAGTAGAGGTCGATCGCCTCGACGCCGAGGCGGGAGAGGGATGCCTCGGCGGCGGCGCGGACGTTCGACGCGGACAGCCCGCGGAAGTCGGGGTGGGTGCTGACCTTGGTCGCGATGACGACGTCGGCGGGCTTGCGCGAGGCCAGCCACTCGCCGATGAGGGTCTCGCTCTCGCCGCCGCTGTTGCCGGGGACCCAGGCGCTGTAGCCGTCGGCGGTGTCGATGAAGTCGCCGCCGCCCGCGTGGAACGCGTCGAGCACGGCGAAGGAGGTGTCGCGGTCGGCCGTCCAGCCGAAGACGTTCCCGCCGAGCGAGAGGGGGAGGATGTCGAGGTCGCTCTGTCCGATGCGCGTCATGATGCCCTTCCAGGTCGTGTGGATCTGGAGAATGTCAACGACCCGCGGCGTGGAGAATTCCGCGGCGCGCCGCCGTGCACCGTCTCATCCCCGGGCGGATCGGTGGGGGCGCGCGTCAGCTGCCGGACAGGATGCCGACCAGGCCGCTGCCGATGAGCCAGAGGCCGACGGCCGAGACCGCGACCCAGATGACGATGGTGCCCGGCGGGTACTTGCGGCCGCCGCCGCCCTCGGGGGCGCTCACGAGCGCACCATCATGACGATCGAGACGGCGATCACGGCGACGCCGCCGACGAGGCCGATGACCCCGATGACCGGTCCGCCGCCGCCGAGGATCGCGGCGAGGCCGACCGCGACGAACAGGGCGCCCAGGATCAGACCGACCACCTGGTACACCCGGTACCGGCCGTTGCCGCCGATGCTTCTGTCGCCGCTCACCCGTTCGCCTCCCGGGATCAGCGTAGCGAATGCCGTGGACATGTCCCGGCGCGAGGGCGTGACCACCGGCGGGCGCTGCGTAGCGAATGCCGTGGACATGTCCCGGCGCGAGGGCGCGACCACCGGCGGGCGCTGCGTAGCGAATGCCGTGGACATGTCCCGGCGCGAGGGCTTGACCACCGGCGGGCGCTGCGTAGCGTGGAGGGATGGCGCGTCCCGTACCCCACCCGATCCGTCCCGGCCAGCTCTCGGTGTGGGACTTCCCCCGGCCGCCGCGCGTGGAGCGCGTCCCCGGCCGCGTGCAGATCGACTTCGGCGGTGTGCGCATCGCCGACACCGACGACGTCGTGCGCGTGCTCGAGACGAGCCATCCGCCGGTCTACTACCTGCCGATCGACGCCTTCGGCGACGCGCTCACCCTGGGCCAGGGGGCGTCGTTCTGCGAGTTCAAGGGCGGGGCGCGATACTTCGACGTCCATGGCGGCGGAGGCCTGGTCGCGGAACGGGCGGCGTGGAACTACCCGTCGCCGATGCCCGGCTACGAGGTCCTCGCCGATCGCGTCGCGGTGTACGCCGGCCCGATGGACCGCTGCATCGTGAACGGCGAAGTCGTCGAGCCGCAGCCGGGCGGCTTCTACGGCGGATGGGTGACGTCGGACCTCGCCGGCCCGTTCAAGGGCGTCCCGGGCTCGATGGGCTGGTAGCCCCGCGCGGGCGGCCCGACGCGGCCACGGCGGGCGACCCGAGCGCGCCGAACGACCCGAGCGCGCCGACGCGGCCACGGCGGGCGACCCGAGCGCGCCGAACGACCCGAGCGCGCCGACGCGGCCACGGCGGGCGACCCGAGCGCGCCGAACGACCCGAGCGCGCCGACGCGCCCGCGGGTCAGTCCTCGAACGCCTGCGGCACCGCGGCGTGCAGGTCGGCGAGCCACACCCGCGCGTTCCCGTCCGACGGGGCGCGCCAGTCGCCGCGCGGCGACAGCGAGCCTGCGGGGGACACCTTCGGGCCGTTGGGGATGGCGGTGCGCTTGAACTGCGCGAAGCCGAAGAACCGCTGCAGGAACACCTCGAGCCACCGTGCGACGGTGACCAGGTCGTAGGACGGGCGCTGACCTTCCGGGTATCCCGGAGGCCACGTCCCGGCATCCGGATCCCCCCAGGCCCGGGCGGCGAGGAACGCGATCTTCGACGGCCGGAAGCCGTAGCGCAGCACGTGGTACAGCGTGAAGTCGTGGAGGTTGTAGGGGCCGATGCGATCCTCCGTGGACTGCATCCGTCCGTCCTGACCGGCCGGCACCAGCTCGGGGCTGATCTCGGTGTCGAGGACGGCCTGCAGCACCTCGACGGTGGCGGCGCTGAGCTCCCCGGCGGAGATGACCCACCGGATGACGTGCTGGATGAGGGTCTTCGGCACCCCCGGGTTCACGGAGTAGTGGCTCATCTGGTCGCCGACGCCGTACGTCGACCAGCCCAGCGCGATCTCGGACAGGTCGCCGGTGCCCACGACGATGCCGCCGTTCTGGTTCGCCAGGCGGAAGAGGTAGTCGGTGCGCAGACCGGCCTGCACGTTCTCGAACGTGACGTCGTGCACGGGCTCGCCCGCGGCGAACGGGTGCCCCATGCGCGCCAGCATCTCGGATGCCGCCGGGCGGATGTCGATCTCCTCGATGGACGCCCCGACGGCCTCGGCGAGGGCGATGGCGTTGCGCTTGGTCCGCTCGCTCGTGGCGAAGCCGGGCAAGGTGTAGGTGAGGATGTCGCTGCGCGGCCGGCCCATGCGGTCCATGGCCCGCGCGATGACGAGGAGGGCGTGCGTGGAGTCGAGTCCGCCGCTGACGCCGAGCACCGGCTTGGGGTTCCCGATGGCCTGCAGGCGCTGCACGAGACCCGACACCTGGATGTTGAACGCCTCGTAGCAGTCCTGCGCGAGGCGGGACGGGTCGTCGGGGACGAACGGGAAGCGGTCGAGGGCGCGGCGCAGGCCGATGTCGGCCGCCGGGGGAGCCAGCTCGAACGTCACGGTGCGGAACCGCGGCCGGGTCGTGCGCCGGTTGTCGTCGAAGGTGCCCTGGCGGAGGCGGTCCTGCCGCAGGCGGTCGAGGTCGACGTCGGCGACGCTCCGCCGCGGACCGTCGGGGAACCGCTCGGTGGTCGTGAGCAGCTGCCCGCCCTCGTAGATCATGGTCTGGCCGTCCCACGAGACGTCGTTGGTCGACTCGCCCTGCCCCGCGGCGGCGTACACGTACGCGGCGAGGCAGCGGAGCGACTGGGACTGCGACAGCAGTGACCGGTCGTCGGCGCGGCCGATCGTGATGGGGCTGCCGGAGAGGTTCGCGAGCACGGTGGCGCCGGCCAGCGCGGCCCCGGACGACGGCGGGATCGGCACCCACACGTCCTCGCAGACCTCGGCGTGCACGGTCAGCCCGGGGACGTCGACCGCGTCGAAGAGCAGGTCGGGGCCGAAGGGCGCCGTCTGCCCGGCCACGACGATGAGCTCGTCCGACCGGTCGTCACCGCGGGCGTACCACCGGTGCTCGTAGAACTCCCGGTAGGTCGGCAGGTACGACTTCGGTGCGACGCCCAGCACCCGGCCGCGGTGGATCACGACCGCGCAGTTGTAGAGGCGGTTGCCGCTGCGCAGCGGCGCACCCACCAGCAGCACGGGCAGAAGGTCGACGGATGCCGCGACGATGCGACCCACCGCCGCCTCGACCGCGTCGAGCAGAGGGTCCTGCATGACCAGGTCGTCGATGGCGTAGCCGGACAGACACAGCTCCGGGAACACGGCCACGGCGACGCCCTCGTCGTGGCAGTCGCGCGCCGAGGCGAGGACGGCGTCGGCGTTGCGGGCGGGGTCCGCCACCGCGACGGGGATCGTGCACGCGGCGACGCGCGCGAACCCGTGCCGGTAGACGCTCTCGAACGGCAGGTCGGTGCTCACCCGTTCAGTCTGTCAGGTGCTCCCGACAGGGGGCGGCCGGATCGCGCAGGGCCCCGTCCGGGCGCCGCGACCGCCGATGTCGGCGCCCCGGATTACCGTGGGGGATCATGCGGTACATCGAGCACGACGGTCGGATCGTCTGGAGCGCCAGCGACCTCAAGGCGGCAGCCGAATGCGAGTTCGCGTGGCTGCGGGCCATCGACGCGAAGATCGGCCGCATCGCGCCCGTCGACGACCCCGAGGACGCCACGCTCGAGCGCGCGGCCCGCCTCGGCACCGCGCACGAGCTGCGCGTGCTCGACGACTACCGGGCCCGTTTCGGCGCGGCCGTGCGCGAGATCCCCGAGACGCGCTCGTCGGATGCGGCGGCGCTCGCCGAGGCGGTCCGCCTCACCGGCGACGCCCTGGCCGACCCGGACGTCGAGGTCGTCTACCAGGCGGCGTTCGCCACCGAGGAGTTCGTCGGGTTCGCCGACTTCCTCGTCCGCGAGCCGGATCGGGGCGACGGGATGCCACGTCGCTGGGTCGTGCAGGACACCAAGCTCGCCCGCCGGGCCCGGGTCACCGCCCTCATGCAGCTCGCCGCCTACGTCGACCAGCTGGACCGCCTCGGCGTCCCCCGCGCCGACGACGTGCAGCTCCTCCTCGGCGACGGGTCGGTCAGCGAGCACCGTGTCGACGACCTCCTGCCGGTGTTCGGCCTGCGCCGGGCCCGGCTGCGCGCCCTCATCGCGGACCGCGCCGTCGGTCTCGGCACCGGCGGCCCCGTCATCCCGTGGGGCGACCCGCGCGGCGATCTCGCCGTCATCGCGTGCGGGCGGTGCGCCACGTGCGAGCTCGAGGTCGTCGCCCACCGCGACCTCCTCCTCGTGGCGGGCATGCGCCCCGTCCAGCGCGAGCGTCTGCGCGCCGGCGGGCTCGAGACGATCGACGCGCTCGCCGCCGCCGCGACGGGTCCGAGCGCGATGAGCGCCGACACGTTCCAGTCGCTGCGCACGCAGGCCCGGCTGCAGCTCGCGAGTCCGGCCGGCGTGCCCGGGGACGAGGCGGACGCCGACCCGCACGCCGTCCCCACCTTCGAGGTCGTCGCCCCCAAATCGCTCGGCGTGCTGCCCCGTCCGGACCACGGCGACCTCTTCTTCGACTTCGAGGGCGACCCGCTCTACACGGAGGGCGCCGGCGCGCACTGGGGCATCGACTACCTGTTCGGGTGGGTCGACAGCCGCGAGACGTACGGCGCGCTGTGGGCGCACACGTTCGACGAGGAGCGGGCGGCGCTGGAGCGCTTCCTCGACATGGTGGCGGTGCGGCGCGAGCGGTTCCCCGGCATGCACATCTACCACTACGCGCCCTACGAGCCGACGCACCTGCTCACGATGGCGGCACGGTACGGGGTGCGCGAGGCGGACGTCGACCGGCTGCTGCGCGACGGCGTCTTCGTCGACCTGTACCCGGTCGTCCGTCGTGCGCTCCGCGTCGGATCGCGGTCGTACTCCATCAAGAAGCTCGAGCCGCTGTACATGGGCGACGAGGTGCGCACGAGCGACGTGCAGCGCGGTGACGACTCCATCGTCAAGTACGTGGAGGCGCGGGCGCTCGCGGCGGACGGCGACGCGGACGGGGCGCGACGCGTGCTCGACGACCTCGCGGACTACAACCGCTACGACTGCGTCTCGACCCGTCGCCTGCGCGACTGGCTCGTCGAGCGCGCCCGCGAGTCGGGCGCCGTCCCGGCCCGTGGCGCCGAGCCCGACGAGCAGGCCTACGAGCCCTCGCCCCGCGCGACGGCGCTGCAGCGGTGGGCGGCCGATGCCGACGAGGCGGACGCGGTCGCCCTGCGGCTGGCGGCCGCCGCGATCGACTACTACCCGCGCGAGGAGAAGACGTACTGGGCCACCCACTTCCTGCGCCTGCGCGAGCCGGTGTCGGTGTGGGAGGAGACCCGCGACGTGGTCGTCGTCGACGCCGCCCGCTCCCGCGTGGTGGCGGACTGGCACATCGCCGAGTCCGGCCGCGGCGCGGAACGCCGCCTCATCGAACTGCGCGGCGAGCTCGCCCCTGGTACGCGTCTCAGCGTCGACGGCGAGCCGTTCGCCGTCTACGACCTGCCGGCGCCGTTCCCGATGGAGACCCGGCCGCGCTGGATCCACGGCGCGCGGCGGGTCACCGTCCGCGAGGTGCTCGACGACGGGGCCGTCGTCGAGGAGGTCGCGGCCGACGGCGTGACGTGGGACGAGCTGCCGCTGGCCCTGACGCCGCCCGCACCGCCTCGGGCCGGCAACCAGCAGAAGGCGATCGACGCCTGGGCCGACGCCGTGCTGGCGGCGGCGCCGCGGATCCCGCAGGGCCCGGCCGCCGACATCCTGCGTCGCGTGCCGCCGCGCACGCGGTCCGGCGCGCTCGCCGCGGTCACCGGCGTCACCGCCGCCCCCGTCGCCGGGGCCGCGGGCGGGGGCCCCGCCACCGCCGAGCCACTCGACGAGGTCGGGGCCATCACCCGCAGCGTGGCGGACCTCGACCACAGCTACCTCGCGGTGCAGGGCCCTCCCGGCACGGGCAAGACCTACGTCGGCTCCCACGTCATCGCGCGTCTCGTCGCCGAGCGCGGGTTCCGCGTCGGCGTGGTCGCGCAGTCGCACGCGACCGTCGAGAACATGCTCGACCGGGTGGTCGATGCCGGCGTCCCGGCGTCGCGGGTCGGCAAGGCGCCGAAGGATCCCGCGGCCGCGCACGCCTTCACGGTGCTGCCGAAGAACGGCATCGCCGCCTTCACGGCCGAGAACGCCGCGACGGGCTTCGTCGTCGGCGGGACGGCCTGGGACTTCAGTCACGAGGGCCGCCTGCCGCGCGGCAGCCTCGACCTGCTCGTCATCGACGAGGCGGGGCAGTTCTCGCTGGCATCCACGATCGCCGTCTCCCTCGTGGCCCAGCGCCTGCTGCTGCTCGGCGACCCGCAGCAGCTGCCGCAGGTCAGCCAGGGCACCCACCCGGAGCCCGTCGACACGTCCGCGCTGGGGTGGATCATCGACGGTGCCGAGGTCGTGCCCGCGGAGCTCGGCTACTTCCTCGCGCGCACCCGGCGCATGCACCCGGACGTCGCCGAGCCCGTATCGCGCCTGTCGTACGAGGGGCGCCTGGCCGCGCACCCCTCCACGGCGCTGCGCACCCTGGACGGGGTCGAGCCGGGCGTGCACGTGCGCCCGGTGCGTCACACCGGCAACGCGACCTGCTCGCCCGAGGAGGCGGCGGAGGTCGTGCGCATCGTCGCAGACCTCGTGGGGCGTCGGTGGACCGGTGCGGAGGGCGGCGCCGGCGACACCGCGGTCCGGCACGAGCCCCGGCCCCTGCGGGCCGACGACATCATCGTGATCACGCCCTACAACGCACAGCAGGTGGCGGTCGAGGAGGCACTGGCCGCGGCCGGGTTCGCCGACGTGCCGGTCGGCACGGTGGACCGGTTCCAAGGCAAGGAGGCGGTGGTCGCGGTCCTCACCCTCGCCGCGTCCTCCGGCCGGGAGGCTCCCCGCGGGCTCGAGTTCCTCCTCCTGCGCAACCGGATCAACGTCGCGATCTCGCGCGCGATGCAGGCGGCGTACGTGGTCTTCTCGCCCGCACTGCTCGACGACCTCCCGCGCACGCCGGAGGGAGTCGCCCGCCTCAGCGCGTTCGCGCGCCTCGTCGAGGCCGATGTGCGCGAGCCGGCCGTCGTCTGAGGGCGGCCCAGCCGACATCGGCGGGCGCCCTCACCGGCGATGTGCGCGAGCCGGCCGTCGTCTGAGCCGCGGGGCGCGGCTCAGGCCGTGCCGTAGAGGCGGTCGCCGGCGTCGCCGAGACCGGGCACGATGTAGCCCTTCTCGTTGAGGCGCTCGTCGACCGCGCCCAGCACGAGCGTGACGTCGTGCCCCTCGACCTGCTTCTCGATGGCCGCGACGCCCTCGGGCGCCCCGAGCAGGCAGATCGCGGTGACGTCCTGCGCGCCGCGGGCGAACAGGAAGTTGATGGCCGCGCCGAGCGAGCCGCCGGTGGCGAGCATCGGGTCGAGCACGAAGCACTGACGGTCGCTGAGGTCGTCCGGCAGCCGCTCGGCGTAGGTGGTCGGCTCGAAGGTCTCCTCGTCGCGGACCATGCCGAGGAAGCCGACCTCGGCCGTCGGGAGGAGCTTGACCATGCCCTCGAGCATGCCGAGACCGGCACGCAGGATGGGGACGACGATCGGACGGGGCTCGCTGATCTTCACCCCGGTGGTGGTGGTGACCGGGGTCTGGATCTCGACGGGGTCGACGCGGACGTTGCGGGTCGCCTCGTACGCGAGGAGCGTCACGAGCTCCTCGGTCAGCTGGCGGAACACCGGCGACGACGTCTGCACGTCACGCAGCACCGTGAGCTTGTGGGTGATGAGCGGGTGATCGGCGACGTGGACACGCATAGGCTCAAGGCTAGCCGTTCCACCCGCGCGCCCGACCCCGGCGTCGCACTTCCCGTCCCGGAGGACCGTGACCCCGCTCGCCGCCGACCTCGACGCGATGCGCCGTGCCCTCGTGCTGGCAGGGGAGGCCGCGGCGGAGGGCGACGTCCCGGTGGGGGCGGTGGTCCTGGGGCCCGACGGCCGGGTCCTCGGCGAGGGGCGGAACCTGCGCGAGCGGACGGGCGACCCGACCGCGCACGCGGAGGTCGTCGCGCTGCGCCGCGCCGCCGACGCTCTCGGCTCGTGGCATCTCGCGGACTGCACCCTCGTCGTCACGCTGGAGCCGTGCGTCATGTGCGCGGGCGCCGTCCTGCAGGCGCGCGTGCCGCGGGTCGTCTTCGGATCCTGGGATGCCAAGGCCGGCGCGGCCGGATCGATGTACGACGTGCTCCGCGACCGGCGCCTGCCGTACCGGGTCGAGGTGGTCGGCGGGGTCGCCGAGGAGGAAGCGTCGGCCCTGCTGCGGGCGTTCTTCGAGGACCGCCGCGGGGACTGACGGCCCGGACGCGCCCGGCTCAGCGGGGGAGGAGCGGCAGCAGCTCCGCGCCCACCTGGTCGGCGTGGTCCACGTCGCGCAGGTCGAGCAGCTGGAAGTAGACGCGCTGTGCGCCCCGCGCCGCGAGCCGCTCCACGCGCTCAGCGACCTCCGCGGGGGTGCCGATGAGGTTGGCCCCGTTGTCGAACTGCGCCCGGGTCTGACCGATCGCGGCGACGCGGCGCTCGATCTCGGCGTCGTCCGTGCCGATGATCGTCGGGAGCGCGACCGACAGCTTGAGCGACCCGGGGTCGCGGCCGATGGTGTCGCAGGCGCGGCGCACCCCGTCGAACTTCTCCGCGACGACGTCCTCGGTCACGAAGCCGATGTTGAACTCGGTGGCGTAGCGCGCTGCGAGCAGGGGGGTGCGCTTCGGGCCGCCGCCGCCGACGATGACCGGCACGGGCGTCTGCACCGGCTTCGGCAGGGCGGGGGCGGCATCCAGTCGATGATGCGCGCCGTCGAACGAGAAGGTCTCGCCGACCGGTGTGGACCACAGTCCGGTGACGATCTGCAGCTGCTCCTCGAGGAGGTCGAAACGCTTGTCGGGGAACGGGATGCCGTAGGCGGCATGTTCGCGCGCGAACCATCCGGTGCCGAGCCCGAGCTCGACGCGTCCGCCGGACATCGCGTCGACCTGGGCGACCTGGATGGCGAGGATCGCGGGCACCCGGTAGGTGACCGACGACACGAGGGTGCCGAGGCGGATGCGGGAGGTCTCGCGGGCGAGGCCGGCGAGGGTGGTCCACGCGTCGGTGGGCCCGGGCAGCGGGTCGCCGTCGGCCATGCGCAGGTAGTGGTCGGAGCGGAAGAACCCGTCCAGGCCGTGCTGCTCGGCGGACCGGGCGAACGCGAGCTGGTCGTCGTACGAGAACCCCTCCTGGGGCTCGGTGAACAGGCAGTACTCCACAAAGGGCTCCTCGGGGTGGGCGGATCAGTCGGCCGAGCGCAGGATGATCGCCTCGGTCGGCGGCGCGGGGTCGGCGGGGCGCCCGACGTAGCCGATGTGCTCCAGCAGCGCCCGACGGAACTGCGCGGGCCGTTCCAGGTGCACGGCGTGCCCGGCGTCCTCGACGGCGAGCTCGGTGACCGCGCCCCCGGCCGCCGCGTAGTCGGCGAGCACGTCGCGGGTCTGCGAGACCATCGGCTGGGCGGGAGCGGCGTCGGCGCCGGACCACCCGGGGACAACGCCGAGCGCGCCCAGGTGGTGCACGTCCGAGAACGAGGTGTCCGACACGACGGCGTCGGCGGTGCCGTGGATCCACAGCACCGGCGGCTTGTCGGCGATGTCGACGATCGCGGAGAGGTCGAGGTGGGTGGGCGCGATCGCGTTGAGCACGCCGGTCGTCCCCGGTGCGAACCCGGGCCAGGTCGCGACGGTTCGTGCGTCGCCGGGGTAGTTGCCGCCGGCGGTGGAGGTGCTGAGCATGGCCTCCACCCACACGTCCTCGTGCTCGGAGCGGTAGTCCGACGAGACGTAGCTCGAGCGGAACACCGAGCGGGGGGAGGTGGGGGCGTCGTCGGTGGCGTCGCGGGCGGTGAGCCGCTGCACGAAGTCGGGGTTGGCCGCACCCGCACCGGTGCCCGCGCCGTCCTCGGACACGAGGGAGCCGTCCCGGCGCGTACCGCCGAACCCGTACGGCGACAGGGGCGCCTGGAGGGTCAGCGAGAGCACGGGGTGGTCGAGCGCGTACTGCAGGACGACGGCGCCGCCGAGGGCCCACCCTACGAGGTGCACCGCGTCGAGGCCGAGGGTCTGAAGGGTCGCGTGCAGGTCGTCGCTGAAGTCGCGGACGCCGCGGGTGGCGTCGATGGGGGAGTGCTCGGTGCCGCCGAAGCCGCGCAGGTCGACCGCGAGCACGCGCAGGTCGCTCGGCAGGTCCTGCATGATCTCCTGCCAGAACAGCGACGAGGCGACGCTGCCGTGCACGAGCACGACCGTCTGCTCGGCCACCGTCGCGGGTTCGTCGCCGGCGCGCTCGAGCACGTTCACGCTCAGCCGACCGGTGTCGACGAGGCGGGCGGCGATGCCGTCGAAGAGAGTCATGCGAGGTCCTCCGGGTCGAGCGCGGAGCCCCGGTACCCCGCGCGCTCCCGACTCTAACGCGCCCCCCTTCGGCCCGCACTCAGGGTTGCCCGCGTCGGGCGAGGCGGTGTTCGTAGACTGGGGAGCATGACGGATGCCACCGGGTCCCTGCCTTCGATCGCCGTTCTCGGCGCCGGCTCGATGGGCGGTGCGATCCTGCGCGGCCTCGTGACGGCCGGGCTCTCCGGCGGGGGGATCGTCGCGACGAATCGGTCGATCGCGAAGGCCGCCGAGCTGGCGGATCTCGAGGGCGTGACGAGCATCGCCCTCGAGGCGAACGCGGACGGCAACGCCGAGGCCGTGGCATCCGCCGACATCGTCCTCATCGGGGTCAAGCCGGCCATGGTGCCCGACCTCCTCGACGAGATTCGGCCGCACCTGCGTCCCGGCGCGGTCGTCGTGAGCCTGGCGGCCGGCGTCACCCTCGCCACGTTCGCCGACCGTCTGGGCGCGGACGTCGCGACACTGCGGTCGATGCCGAACACGCCGTCGCTCGTCGGCAAGGGCGTGACGGGGCTCGCCGCGGGTCCGAGCGCGTCCGAGGAGCAGGTCGCAGTCGTGCGTCGCCTGTTCGAGACCGTCGGCGCCGTGCTGGAGGTGCCGGAGTCGCAGATCGACGCGCTGTCGACCATCTCGGGGTCGGGCCCCGCCTACGTGTTCCTGCTGGTCGAGCAGTTCACCGCGGCCGCTGAAGCGATGGGCTTCTCGACGGCCGACGCGCGCCTCCTCGCCGAGCAGACCTTCATCGGGGCGACGGTGCTGATGGATGCCTCCGAGCACGACCCCGCCGAGCTCCGACGTCGCGTGACGAGCCCGAAGGGCACCACCGAACGGGCGGTCGCCGTGCTGCAGGAGGCGCGCCTGGACCGGACGTTCACCGAGGCCGCCGAGGCCGCGCTGGCGCGGGCCCGGGAGCTCGCCGCCGGGAGCTGACATGCGACTGCGGTTCTCGGGGGAGATCTGGTTCTGGCGCGGTCCCGCGCCGTTCCACTTCGTCACCGTCCCGGAGCGGGAGGCCGCGAGGATCGCCGAGGTCGCCCCCGTCGTGACGTACGGCTGGGGGATGATCCCCGCCGCTGTCACGATCGGCCGCACGCGTGTGACGACGTCGCTCTGGCCGAAGGACGGCGGCTACGTCGTGCCGATCAAGAAGGCGCTGCAGGATGCCGAGGGCGTCGCCGTGGACGATGTGGTCGAGCTCGAGCTCGACATCGACGCCTGAGCGTCGCCGAAGGCGCGACCTGCAGCGCCCGCCGGGGCCCCGCGATCAGCGGTCGAGCGCCGCGAACCGCTCGATGTCGCTGTTGGTCCCCGACACGATGATGAGGTCGTGATTCGTGACCACGGTGTTCGCCTCGGCGTAGCGGAACGGGCGGCCCGGGCTCTTCACCCCGACGACCGTGACGTTGTACTTCGAGCGCACGCCCGACTCGTTCAGGCCCACGCCGCGGACCAGCTTGGGCGGGTACATCTTGGCGAGGACGAAGTCGTCGTCGAAGCGGATGAAGTCCAGCATGCGACCGCTCACGAGGTGCGCGACGCGCTCGCCGGCCTCGCGCTCGGGGTAGATGACGTGGTTCGCCCCGACGCGCGACAGGATCTTGCCATGCGACTGCGAGACCGCCTTCGCCCAGATCTGGGGGACCTTGAGGTCGACGAGGTTGGCGGTGATGAGGACGGACGCCTCGATGAGCGACCCGACGGCGACGACGGCCACCTGGAAGTCCTGGGCGCCGATCTGACGCAGCGCATCGATGTTGCGGGCGTCGGCCTGTACGGCGTGGGTGACGCGCTCGGACCACTTCTGCACGAGCTCGAGGTTGCCGTCGACGGCGAGCACGTCGCGGTCGAGCCGGTCCAGCTCCCCGGCGCAGGCGGCGCCGAAGCGGCCCAGTCCGATCACGAGGACGGGCGCGTCGCTGCGAATCCGTTCAACCAACGATCGGCCTTTCCACGGGCAGCGCGTAGAGCTGCGAACGAGAGGACGCGGCGACGGCCGCGGCGAGTGTCACAGTACCAATGCGCCCCATGAACATGGTCACGGCCAGCACGTAGACGGCGGGGTCGGGGAGCTCGGCGGTCAGGCCCGTGGACAGCCCCACGGTGGCGAAGCCGGAGATGACGTCGAACAGGACGTACTCGATCGGGGCGTTCGTGATCCGGCTGATGATGACGGTCGACAGCGCCACGATGGTCGCGCCCCAGGCCACGACCGACAGGGCGACGCGCTGGACGTCGCTGGGGATCCGGCGGCCGAACGCCTGCACCGCGGGGCGTCCCTTCGCCTCGGACCAGACGGCCAGCGCCAGCACGGCGAGCGTCGTCACCTTGATGCCGCCCGCCGTCGAGGCGGAACCGCCGCCGACGAACATGAGCATCGACCCGACGATGAGGGTCGCGCCGTTGAGGTCGCCGATGTCGATGACGGAGAAGCCGCCCGACCGGGTCATCGCGGAGAGGAAGAGGGCCTGGAACGTCGTGTCCCAGGCGTCCATGCTCCCGAAGGTGGACGGGTTGTCGTATTCCAGCAGGAGAATGACCGCGGCGCCGGCGAAGAAGAGGATCACGGTCGTGATGATCGTGAGCTTGGCGTGCAGCGACCACCGCCGGAAATGCCAGTAGTGGCGCCACAGGGTGAAGATGACCGGGAAGCCGATCGACCCGAGGAAGACGCCCACCATGAGCACGGTGAGCAGGTAATAGTCCTGCGCGAACGGGGTGAGGCCCTCGGCGTTGGGCACGAAGCCGGTGTTCGTGAACGCCATGGCGGCGTAGTAGGGCGCCTCCCACAGCGCCACGAAGGGGTCGATGCCGCCGACCAGGAGCGCCGGGTAGATGAGGACGGTGAGGGCCGCCTCGATGACCAGCGTCGACAGGGCGACGGTCCGCAGCAGCTGACCGACCTCGCCGAGCCGGACGGTCTGCCCCTCGTTGACGGGCCCGCCGTGGACGCGGAGCGGGTTGCTGTCGCCCGCGGCGATGAGCTTGGCGCGCAGACCGAGGCGCTTCGAGATGACGAGACCGAGGATGGATGCCAGGGTCAGCACGCCCAACGCGCCCACGTTGACGCCGATGTAGGTGATGACGTGCCCGAGCGGCGACCAGTGCGTGTACATGTTCACCGTCGAGAGGCCGGTGACGCAGATCGTGGAGACCGCGGTGAAGAGCGCGTCCGCGAGGGAGGTGCGCTGCCCGTCCGCGGCGGCCGCCGGGAGCGAGAACAGCGCGGTGAACAGCAGGATGAGCGTCACGAAGACGAGCACCGCGAAACGGGCGGGGGAGGCGGTCGTGAGGGTCCGGAGCGCGTCCCACGCCTCGTATGCGATGCGCCGTACGCGCACTCCGGCACGTCGGTCGCTCGGCGTCGCCGCCATGCCCACTCCCTCTCTGCCGGAACCCGGATCATGGTACTCGTGCGAGGGCGCGGCTAATCTAATGCCATGGCGGACATCTTCGACGTGATCGCTGACGGGACGCGTCGCGACATCCTTCAGCTGCTGCTCGATCGGGCCACCGGCGGGGAGCGGGGCACGAGCGTCTCGCAGATCGTCACGGCCCTCGGGGTGAGTCAGCCGACGGTGTCGAAGCACCTCAAGGTGCTCCGCCAGGCCGAGCTGGTCACGGTCCGCGAGGTGGGGCAGCACCGCTTCTACAGCCTGACGGTCGCGCCTCTCGACGAGGTCGACGACTGGCTGGTGCCGTTCTTCTCGGTGGATGCCGAGAACGAGCCGGCGCTGCCGGATTCGGCCGTCCACGCGGCAGAGGTCGTCGGCCGTGCGGCGGCGTCCGTGAAGCACTCGATCGAGAGCGCTTTCCGCAAGCTGCCCGGCCGCTGAACGCACATCCGTCACGGCTGTCACAGCGGTTTACACGCGTCGCGCGCAGACTCTAGAGTGTGTCCAGCATCAGAGGGTGAGAGCACCCGGACGAGGGGTGGTCGATGGCCGAGTTGCCGGACGTGCGTTTCCTGACGGTGGCCGAGGTCGCCGAGCTGATGCGCGTGTCGAAGATGACGGTCTACCGTCTCGTGCACTCGGGCGAGCTGCCCGCCGTCCGCTTCGGACGCAGCTATCGGGTGCCGGAATCCGCCGTGGCGGATGCCGTGCAGCGGCCGGTGTCCGACGTCGGCTAGACTGATCCGAGGCTTTTTTCCAACGCCTAGTGTTCCCGGGGGCCGACATCGGCACCCAGACCCCGACTTAGTGAGGTTTTCCGTGGGTTCTGTCATCAAGAAGCGCCGTAAGCGCATGGCGAAGAAGAAGCACCGCAAGCTGCTTCGCAAGACTCGTCACCAGCGCCGCAACAAGAAGTAAAGCGGCCACCACACCGAGCGCCTGTCCTGTTGTGACGGGCGCTTCGTGTATCCGTTCGCCCGGCCGTCGTCCGTCCTCGGAGGAAGCATGCAGTCCATCACCGTCCACGATCTGCACGCGGGCCGCGAGCGCCCGCTCATCGACGTGCGGGAGGAGCACGAGTTCGTCGCCGGCCACGTGCCGGGCGCCGTGAACCTGCCCATGTCGACCCTGGGCGAGCACCTCGACGAGCTGCCCGAGGGCGCGTTCGACGTCATCTGCCAGGCCGGCGGCCGTTCGGCGCGGGTCGTCGAGGCCCTCACCGCCCGCGGGCACGACGCGACCAACGTCGAGGGCGGCACCGGGGAATGGATCGCCGCGGGGTACGACGTTCAGTCCTGAGCGCCTCCCCGGCTCCTAGGATGGGAGCGTGACGACCCTCACGCTCATCGGCAAGCCCGACTGCCACCTCTGCGAGGTCGCCGAGCAGATCGTCGACTCGGTGGTCTCTGATCTGCCTGACGGCGTCGCCGACGGCATCGCCGTCGAGCATTCGTCCATCGCCGACGATCCCGCCCTGTACGACCAGTGGTGGGAGAAGATCCCCGTCGTCCTGATCGACGGCCGTCTGCACGCGCACTGGCGCGTGTCGGCCGACCGCCTGCGCGCGGCGCTCCTGGCCGCCGACACCGAAGGAGCCTCCGCGTGAGCATCCGACACATCGTCCTCTGGAAGCTCGCGGCGGACGACGCCGACACCCGTGCCCTGCACGCGGAGCAGATCGCGGAGCGGCTGCTCGCCCTGCGCGAGGTCATCGACGACATCCAGCACATCGAGATCGGCCGGAACGTGGCGTACCCCCAGGCCAACTGGGATGTCGCGCTGGTGAGCGAGTTCGCCGACGTCGAGGCGCTCGAGCGCTACCAGGTGCACCCGGCCCACCAGGAGGCGGCGGCGTTCGTCCGCTCCGTGGTGGCCGAGCGCGCCTCGATCGACTTCCCCGGCTGAGACCGGGTTGCTCCCGCGCTCGCGCGCGGGAGCACCGTGGTCAGCGGCGCGGGTCTCCCGCACCGTCGACGTGCACGATCGGGATCGCCTGGGTGAAGGTGCTGGCGCGGCGCTCCGCCTCGGCGCTCCCGGTGAACAGCCCGGAGCCGTGATCGTCCTCGAGGACGTCGGCGTCGTCGGTGCGTCCGCCGGTGGAGGCGTTTGCGCCGTTGTGCCGCGCCGCGTCCCGCCCGTCGGAGGGGGTGGCATCCGTCCCGCTGTCCGCCCATAGGACGCGCTGGGCGGGCACGGCGGCGGGCATCGCCTGCTGGACCCACACCACCATGTCCTCGCGGACGCGGCACCGCAGGTCGAACAGGGTCGGGGCGTCGCGGGCGCTCACGAGGATGCGCACGCGCACGAGCCCGCCGACGGCGTCCGTGACCTGGAGGACCGAAGTGCGTCCGTCCCACAGGTCGGTGTCCGCGAGGATCTCGTCGAGGTGCCGGCGCATGCGGGCGGGCGACACCCGCCAGTCGACGTCGATCTCCACCGCGCCCAGCAGCTCGCTGCCCTGCCGCGTCCAGTTCTCGAACGGCTGGGTGGTGAAGTGCGTGCAGGGCAGGACGAGCCGGCGCTCGTCCCACAGGTCCACCACGACGTAGCTGAGGGTGATCTCGCCGATCCGCCCCCACTCGCCCTCGACCACGACGACGTCGTCGACGCGCAGGGCGTCGCTGAAGACCAGCTGCACCCCCGCGAAGATGTTCGCGAGCACGGATTGAGCTGCGAGGCCCGCGACGATGGAGGCGATGCCGGCCGAGGCGAGCAGGCTCGCGCCGACGGTCCGGACGGCGGGGAAGGTCAGCAGGATCGCGCCGATGGCCACGACCACGATGAGCACGAGGGCGAGGCGGCGGACGATGAGCGTCTGCGTGCGGATCCGGCGCGCGTGCCGGTTGTCCGGGACGTCGATCCGATGGCGGCCCAGAGCGAGGTCGGTGGCGAACGACACCAGGGCCGACAGCAGCCACGCCGAGGCGAGGATGACCGCGATCGTCAGCGTCTGCGTGAGGGGTGGCATCCATTCGTCCCGCAGCTCGCGGGGGAAGGCCAGCCCGATGCCGGCCCAGACCGCCACGACGAGGACCACGGCCCGGAACGGGCGACGCGCGCGGCGGACGAGGCCTCCGGGCCAGTCGTGGCGCCGGGCGATCAGCCGGACGATGCCGGTCACGATGAACGAGACGATGACGGCGATGACGATCGCCGCGGTCAGGGTGACGGCGAACTGCAGCCAGGGGTCGAGCATGGGCCTCCTCGGGTCGGGGTCGGCGGCCACGCTACCGAGAGGGGGGCGGGACCCCGTGCGCCTCGACAGGACGACGGGGGTCGGGCGATACTGACGGGCCTAGGCGAGCGGGCGGGTCGACACGGCGACGTCGGCGAGGGCGATCCGGACGCGCTCGCGCGGCGCGAGATCCCGCGCGGAGGAGTGTTGCAGGCGGACCAGGCTGCCGTCCGCCGCGCGGACGATGGTGCGGCGCGTGCCGCCGAGGAAGGTGCTCTCCTCGACGACGGCGTCGACGCCCGGTCCGCCGTCGACGTCGACGAGGAGCACGTCCTCGGGGCGCACGAGCACTTCGCAGTGCCCGTCGTGGGCCGAGGCGGCCAGCGGCATCTCCTGACCCCAGACGTCGACCATGTCGCCGTCGACGATGCCGGGGACGGCGCTGACGGGTCCGAGGACGGGCGCGAGCTCCGGTTCGGCGGCGCGCGCGCTCACCTGTTCCGGGGCGCCGGTGGCGACCACCCGTCCGGCCGACAGCGCCAGGACCCGGTCGGCGAGCGCGAATGCCTCGGCCGTGTCGCGGGTGGCCCAGACGACGGCGACGCCGCGGGCGCGCAGCGTCCGCGCGAGAGCCGACACCAGCTCGGCCCGCTCGACGCTGTGCAGGCGGGAGAGCGGGTCGTCGAGGACGAGCAGGCGCGGGGCGGCGGTGAGGGCCCGGGCGAGCGCGAGCCGTTGCCGGTCGCCGCCGCTCAGCAGGTGCGGACGGCGGGGGGCTCCGGCAGTGAGGCCGACGACGGTCAGGTCCGCGGCATCCGGGTCGACGCCGGGGAGGAGGGGCAGGGGAGCGTCCCCGGCGACCACGCGGACCTCGTGCCGTGCGGCGGTACGGGCGCGGCCGACGGTCGCGCGTCGCCGCCCCGCCGCCACGGCGAGCAGGGTCGAGGCGCCGCACCCGGACGAGCCGGTGACCGCGACGATCTCGCCCGGGCCGACGGCGAGGTCCACCTCCGCGAGCACCCACCGGCGACCGCGCCGGACGCCGACGGCATCCAGGTGGACGACGTCGGCCGCCCGTCGCGGGGCGACGGCTCCCTCGGTGTCGGGAGCGGACACGGCCTCGGACTCGGGGGGACGGACGACGGCCATCCCCCGACGCTAGGCGTCCGCGACGACCGGCGCGGTCCCGGTGGGTGAACCGGCGCCGACGCGCAGGGAACGAATACGGGTCAGGGGGCCAGGCGCGTGGGGCCGCGGAAGAGGTAGGTGACCTCGCGGATCGACGACTCGCCCAGCAGCAGCATCAGCACGCGCGCGAGACCCATGCCGAACCCGCCGTGCGGCGGGGCGCCGAAGCGGAAGAAGTCGAGGTAGAAGTCGAGGTGCTCGGGGTCGAGACCCTTCTCCTTCGCCTGCTCGACGAGGACGTCGACGCGGTGCTCGCGCTGGGCGCCGGTGGTGATCTCGACGCCGTTGAACAGCAGGTCGTAGGACTTCGTCAGCCCGGTCTCCTCGTCGCGCATGTGGTAGAACGCGCGGATCTCGGGGTGGTAGTCGGTGATGAAGACGAACTGGTGACCGAACGTCTCGGCGACGTGCGCGGCGATCTGACGCTCGCCCTCGGGGTCGAGGTCGCCGTCGGTGCGGGGGATGTCGTACCCGCGCGCCGCGACGATCTCCCGCGCCTCGGCGAGGGGGATGCGCGGGAACGGCAGGGTCGGGACCTGCACCTCGACGCCGAACAGCTCCTGGATCTCGGCGCCGTGCTTGTCGGCGACGGCCTGGATCGCCGTCTGCAGGAGCTCCTCCTGCATGCGGGCGACGTCCTCGTGCGAGTCGATCCAGCTGATCTCCGCGTCGATCGAGGTGAACTCGGTCGCGTGGCGGCTCGTGAAGGAGGGGTCGGCGCGGAACGCGGGCGCGATCTCGAAGATCTTGCCGAAGCCGGCGACCTGCGCCATCTGCTTGAAGAACTGCGGGCTCTGCGCGAGGTAGGCGGTCTTCTCCTCGAAGTACGGCACCTCGAAGAGCTCCGCGTTCGACTCGGACGGGGATGCCATGAGCTTGGGCGAGTGCACCTCGATGTAGTCCCGCTCCACCCAGTAGGTGCGCATCGCGTGCTCGAGCGTGGTCTGCACGCGGAAGATGAGGTTGTTGCGGCGCTGACGCAGGTCGATGAAGCGCCAGTCCATGCGCTTGTCGGGGCTGCTGTCGGCGGCGATCGGCGTCTCGGGGTTCGCGGCGGCGGCGATCACGAGCTCGCCGACCTTGATCTCGACGCCGCCGAGCTTCACGCGCTCGTCGTGCTTCAGCTCGCCGCGGACGGTGAGGAAGGTGCCGGTGGCGAGGGTTCCGATCGTCTCGGTGAGCGCGAGGGCGGCGGCATCCTGGTGCCCGGCCTCCTCGCTCGGACGCGTCGCCGGGTTCACCAACTGGACGGCGCCGGTCTCGTCGCGGAGAACGACGAACTGCACCTTCTTCTGATCGCGCACGGTCTCGACCCATCCCGACACCTCGACGGGGCCGGCGGGGAGGGATTTCAACTGGGTGATCAGGACGCGTTCGCTCACGAGGGGACAGTCTACGGTGGGGGCCTCCCTAGGATGTCCGTCGTGACCTACTCCCTGCCGCCCGACGCGTTCCGGACGCTGCGTCCCGAGCCGAGGCGCGGCGGCCTGCGGGTGTGGGACGTCGCGCTGACGGTCGTCCTGCTCGTCCTGCTGCCGCTCGCGGCCCTCGTGGCGACCTCCGCGGGCCTGCTGTTCACCGCCGCCGGGGACAGCTGCTTCCTCGCCTCCTGCGACCTGGGCCTGGTGAACTTCGGCTTGTGGTTCGCCGTGATCGCGCCGTGGGCGGCGCTCGTCATCGGCGTGGCCGTGGCGATCGTCCGGCTCGTGCGGCACCGCATCGCGTTCTGGGTGCCGCTGCTGACCGTGATCGGGATGGTGGCGCTGTGGTTCGTGGCCGCCGCCATCGTGGGAGCGGGCGTCTCACCCCGCTGAGGCTCCTGCCCGCCCTCCAGGGCAATCCCCAGGCAGACCGGCGGCTCCCGCCCTAGCCTGGAGGAGGCGTCCGCCCGGGCTGCCGATCACCGAGCGCGAAGGCACCCGATGACCGTCATGACCCTCCCCGCCGCGGTGTCCGCCGCGGCCGGCTCCCAGGACCAGTCCTGGCTGACCTCCCTGGCCGACTGGACCGTCTCGCTCATGGAGGTCATCGGCCCGGTCGGAGCGGGCGTCGCCATCGCGCTGGAGAACCTCTTCCCGCCGCTTCCCAGCGAGGTCGTGCTGCCGATGGCCGGTCTCACGGCCAGCCGCGGGAGCTTCACTCTGGCCGAGGCGCTGATCTGGACCACCGTCGGCTCGATCGTCGGCGCCTACGTCCTGTACGGGCTCGGCCGCTGGCTGGGGGCGGAGCGCCTGCGGGCCATCGCCGCGAAGGTGCCGCTGCTGCACCCGGAGGACGTCGACCGCACGGTCGCCTGGTTCGAGCGTCACGGCGGCAAGGCCGTGTTCTTCGGGAGGATGATCCCGATCTTCCGCAGCCTCATCTCCATCCCGGCCGGCGTGGCGAAGATGTCCCCGCTCCGGTTCGGCCTGCTCACCGGCGCGGGCAGCCTCATCTGGAACACGATCTTCGTGCTCGCGGGGTACCTGCTGGGCGAGAACTGGCACGTCATCGAGCAGTACGCCGACATCCTGCAGTACATCGTGATCGCCGCCGTCGCCATCGGCGTGGCGTGGTTCCTGTACGCCCGCGTGCGGGCGCTGCTGGCGTCCCGGCGCGACGCCTGACGTCCGCCCCGCGTTCCCCCACCGTCGAAGTAACGGGGCCGGGCGCTCAGTCCGCCCACAGCCCTCGAACGTAGACTGACCAGGTGCCCGCCGAACGCCTTCACCTCGTGCGCCACGGAGAGGTCCACAACCCTCGCCGTGTGCTCTACGGTCGGCTCCCCGGTTTCGGGTTGAGCGTCGACGGTCGGCGGATGGCGCGGCAGGTCGCGGAGCACGTCCAGGGGCTCGAGCGGCCGGTGTCGGCGCTCGTGGCCTCCCCGCTCCAGCGCACGCGCGAGTCGTCGGAGCCGTTCACCGAGATCTTCGGTCTCGAGGCGGTCATCGACGAGCGCGTCATCGAGCCGACGAACGTCTTCGAAGGGCGTCGGATGAAGCAGGCGCTGGCGAATCCGCTGAACTGGCGGCACCTGCGGCAGCCGGACCTGCCCAGCTGGGGCGAGCCCTACGCGAGCATCGTCGGCCGTGTCGTCGAGGCCATGAACGACGCCTGGGAGCGCGTGCCCGACGGTGACGTCGTCATCGTGTCGCATCAGCTCCCCATCTGGGTGACGCACCTCGCGATCGCCCACCGTCCCACCCGCCACGACCCCCGCAAGCGCCGCTGCGCGCTGTCGAGCGTGACGAGCTTCGAGCGGCGAGACGGCGCCGCCGGAGCGCCGCGCTGGGTCGAGGTGGCGTACGCCGAGCCGGCATCCACCGCCGGAGCCGTCGACGTAGGAGCCGTCTGATGCGCCGAATCCTCTCCGCCGTGGTCGCCGCGGCGGCCACCGCCACGCTGGCCGTCGGGCTCGCCGCCTGCTCGGCCGATCCGCTCGCCGAGCAGTACCGCGCGGGCGACAACAAGGGCTACATCGCCGCCAACGGCTTCCAGACCGTCGAGATCCCCGCCGACCAGCGCGGCCAGCCCGTGGAGTTCTCCGGCTCGCTCGACGACGGCTCGCCCGTCTCCAGCGGCGACTTCGCCGGTCGCGTCCTCGTCGTGAACTTCTGGTACGCCACGTGCGGCCCGTGCATCATCGAGGCGCCTCGTCTGGAGCAGGCGTACCAGAGCTTCGAGGGACAGGACGTGTCGTTCCTCGGCATCAACACGTACGACCAGCCCGCGACGGCGCTCTCGTTCGCGCGCGACAACGACGTGTCCTATCCCAGCGCGATGGCCGTCAACGACGCGGACCTCAAGCTCGCCTTCGCCGACAAGACGCCCATCAACGCGACGCCGACCACCCTCGTGCTCGACCGGGAGGGCCGCGTCGCGGCCCGCATCGTGGGCGAGCTGCCCGAGGCATCCATCCTCGAGGCCATCGTGCGCACGCTCGTGGCGGAGACGGCGTGAACCCCGGCGCGATCGTCTTCGACGGCGCCCTCTGGCTCGCGCTGCCGATCGCCCTCGCGGCGGGGCTGATCTCGTTCCTGTCGCCGTGCGTGCTGCCGCTGGTGCCCGGGTACCTCGGCTACATCGGCGGCGCGGTCGCTCCCCGCGGCGGGTCGGCGTCCGCGCCCGGTCGGGGGCGGCTCGTCGGCGGCACCCTCCTGTTCATCGCCGGGTTCACGCTCGTGTTCGTCGCGTACAACGCCCTGGGCGGGACGGCCGGCGCCTTCTTCACCCGGTACTCCGACGTCATCACGCGCGTGCTGGGCGTGGTGATCATCCTCATGGGCCTCGTCTTCATCGGCCTGTTCGGGATCGCGCAGCGCTCCGTCCGGATGCAGTCGAAGAGCGGTCTCGGCCTCGTCGGGGCGCCCCTGCTGGGCGTCGCGCTCGGCATCGGCTGGACGCCCTGCATCGGGCCGACGCTCGCGGCGATCCTCTCGGTGTCGTACAACCTCGGCGATCCCGGCCGGGCCGCGCTCCTCGGCCTCTTCTACTCGCTGGGTCTCGGCATCCCGTTCCTACTCCTCGCGCTGGGCCTGGGCTGGGCCACCCGGTCCGTCGCGTTCATCCGCGCGCACATCCGCGCCGTGAACATCATCGGCGGCCTGCTCCTCGTGGTGCTCGGCCTGGCGATGGTGACCGGCGTCTGGGGCGCGTGGATGTCGTCCCTGCAGGGGGTGATGGCCAATGTCCAGCTCCCGCTCTGATCGAGGGACCACGATGACCGACCCGACCGACGGCGTGCTGCGTCCGTCCGACCACGCCGAGTCCGAGCCGGGCGGCGGGGACGACGTCACCTCCCCGCGTCTGGGCGTCGTCGGGTGGCTGCGCTGGGGCTGGCGTCAGCTGACGAGCATGCGCACCGCGCTCGTGCTGCTGCTCCTGCTCGCGATCGCGGCCGTCCCCGGGTCCCTCGTGCCGCAGCGCAGCGCCGACCCGAACGGCGTCACGCAGTACTTCACCGACAACCCGGACCTCGCGCCGATCCTCGACCGGCTCAGCCTCTTCGACGTGTACACGTCGCCGTGGTTCTCGGCCATCTACATCCTCCTGTTCATCTCGCTGATCGGCTGCGTGCTGCCGCGCACGAAGCACCACTGGAAGGCCCTGCGGTCGCAGCCGCCCCGCACGCCCGCGCGCCTCTCGCGACTGGACGACCACCGTTCGCTCACGATCGTCCCGGAGGGGGACGCGGATGCCGCCGCCGCGGCCGCCGTGGACAGCGCGGCGACCCAGCTGCGCAAGAGCGGCTACCGGGTGGCGCGCTACGACGGGCGCGGGTCGTTCTCCGTCTCGGCGGAGCGGGGCTACCTCCGCGAGACGGGCAACCTCGTCTTCCACGCCGCGCTCGTCGGCGTGCTCCTCGCGGTCGGTGTCGGCGGCGGGTTCACCTACACGGGGCAGCGCGTGCTCGTCGAGGGCCAGGCCTTCGCCAACAGCCTTCTCGACTACTCGTCGTTCAACCCGGGGCGTTTCGTCGGCGGCGACACGCTCACGCCGTACTCCCTCACCCTCGACCAGTTCGACGTCACATACGTGCCGCCGGGCCAGCCGGGGTCGGGTCAGGCCGGCGACTTCGCCGCGCACATGACGACGCGGGCTCCCGGGCAGGAGCCGCAGGAGGGCGAGGTGCGCGTGAACCACCCGCTCGACGTCGCCGGCGATCGCGTCTACCTCCTGGGCAACGGCTACGCCCCGACCGTGACCATCCGCGACGCCCAGGGCGACGAGGTGTTCCACGACTCGATCGCGTTCCTGCCCCAGGATGCCAACATGACCTCGCTCGGCGTCATCAAGGTCGCCGACGGTCTGCCCGAGCAGCTGGGCCTGGTCGGGTTCTTCTACCCGACCATGGACGTGCTCGACAGCGGGGCCCTCACCTCGACCTACGGCGATCTCGAGTACCCGGTGCTCACGCTGCGCGTGTACGCCGGCGACCTGGGCATCGACGACGGGACCCCCCGCTCGGTGTACACGCTGGACCCGACGGGCATGGAGCAGCTCGCCGGCGGCGACAGCGGCACCCCGGCGCTGCAGCTCATGCCGGGCGAGACGCAGGACCTCCCGAACGGCCTCGGCACCATCACGTTCGAGAACGAGGCGCCTGACGGGGCCACCGGATACGACGGGTCCGTCAAGCGCTTCGCGTCGCTGTCCATCCACCGCGACCTCGCGGGTCCCTGGGTCCTCGCGTTCGCTGTCCTGGCGACCCTCGGCCTGCTCGCCGCCCTGTTCGTCCCCCGTCGGCGCATGTGGGTCAAGGCCACCGCGCGCGACGGACGCGTCACCGTCGAGTACGCCGGTCTCGCCCGCGGCGAGGATCCCACGCTCGCCGCCGCCGTGGACCAGATGGCCGAACGGGGCGCCGCCACCCTCCCGAGCCGTCCTGACGCCGGCCCGAGCCGCCCCGACACCGGAAAAGTAGACTGACATCATGCCCGGAACCGACCCGATCCTCCTCGATGAGATCTCCCTCCTGCTGGTGTGGACCGCGGTCGCGATCTACGTCCTCGCATTCATCGCCTACGCGATCGACCTCGCACGCCGCTCCGACCTCGCCGTCAAGGCGAAGGACGCCGTCGTCGCCCGCGAGCTCGTCACCGCCGGCGGCGGTGGGGTGCTGACAGCGGACCGCGGGGGAGCGGCATCCGGATCCTCCGTCGCGAAGCCGCGCTACGTGTGGGCCCGCATCGGCACCGCGCTGACGGCGATGGGCTTCGCGTTCCATCTCGTCGCGACGGTGCTCCGCGGCATCGCCGCCGAGCGCGTCCCGTGGTCGAACATGTACGAGTTCGCCCTGACCGGCCTGCTGATCATCGTCGGCGTCTACCTCGCCGTGCTGCCGAAGTTCGACCTGCGCTTCCTTGGCTCGCTCATCACCGGCATGGCGATCGTCATGCTCGGCGGGGCGACGCTGGCGTACCACGTGGACGTCGTGCCGCTGGCGGATCCGCTGAAGTCCGTGTGGCTCGTCATCCACGTTTTCGTCGCGATCCTCGCGACCGCGCTGTTCGCGCTCGCCTTCGGCCTGTCGGTGGTGCAGCTGCTGCAGTCGCGTCGGGAGCGCAAGCTCGTCGGCGCCCCGGTCGAGGCGACCCCGCGACGCAGCTTCCTGCGGACGCTCCCGTCGTCCGACGACCTGGAGTCGCTCGCGTACCGCTTCGCCATCGTGGGCTTCATCTTCTGGACCTTCACCCTCATCGCCGGGGCCATCTGGGCCAACGACGCGTGGGGGCGCTTTTGGGGCTTCGACACCAAGGAGGTCTGGACCTTCGTCATCTGGGTGCTCTACGCGGGGTACATCCACGCGCGGGCGACCCGTGGCTGGCGCGGCACGCGCTCGGCGTGGCTGTCGATCATCGGCTTCACCGCGGTGCTGTTCAACTTCACGATCGTGAACGTGTTCTTCAAGGGGCTGCACGCCTACAGCGGCCTGACGGAGTAACCCTTCCGCTCCCCGCAGAACGACGCGAACCTCGCAGCATCCGTCCGGATCACTGCGAGGTTCGTGCGTTTCTGCGAGCGGCGGGCGGCTCCCCGCCCTGCGAGCTACAGGCGGCTCCCGCCTGCGCGCGCTCCGGCGGTTCAGGTCGTCGCGAGGGCGGTGCGGGCGGAGGCGGTCCGTCTCCGGACGACCACGAGGGTCGTCGCGAGCAGCGCCAGCGCGCCCCAGACGACGAGGGCGGCGACTCCGGCTCCGACCCCGCCGGCCGACGACAGCGCGCCGAGCATCGCGTCGAACGCGGGGGAGGTGGGCAGCAGCGCCGCGACGGCGGTGAAGGCCGGCGGCACGGTCGAGACGATGCTCGCGCCGAGGGCAAGCGCGCCGACCACGGCCGCGAGCCACCGCCCCGCGCCGCCGAAGACGGCGACGAGAGCCTGGTGGACGGCGGCGAAGGCGATGCCGGCGAGCATGCTGACGAGGGCGAACAGGGCCCAGTCCCCCCACCCGTACTGACCGGCGATCTGGACGACGCCCGCGACGAGGAGGCCCTGGGCGGCGCCGATGAGACCGGCGGGGGCGAAGGAGCGCAGCGCGACGAGGGCGGAGGGGCGCCGCGTCGTGAGGGCGCGTGCGGACACGGCCTGGAACGCCACGAACGACCCGAGGCCGCCGAACCAGAGAACCGCCATCGCGAGCAGCGGCACGGCCGAGAGCCCGAACAGCGAGTCCTCGACGCCGGTCGCGGAGACGGGGTCGGCGACGACGTCGGCGAGGCTCGCGGCCTGCGCGTCGGTGTAGGTCGGCAGGGCGGCGACGGCCTGGTCGAGACCGTCGGCGAGCGAGGAGGTCCCGGATGCCACCTGCCCGACGCCGTCGGCGAGCGCGCCCGCTCCGTCCTGCGCGTCGCGGGTGCCGGATGCCAGCTGTTCGGCGCCCGACTGCAGGGCGGATGCACCGCCACTGAGCTGACGGGCGCCGTCGGCGAGGCCGTTCGCGCCGGTGGCGACGCCGTCGATGCCGGTGGCGAGCGTGCCGAGACCGGACTGGGCCTCGCGCGCTCCGCCGGCGATGCCCGCGGCGCCGTCGGCGAGCTGCGCGTTGGCGTCCGCGATCGTGCGGATGCCGGCCGGCAGCTGGGCGGCCTGTCCGGCGAGGGCGCCGATCTGCGCCACGGTCTGCTGGGCGCGCGGGAGCTCCTGGTCCGCACGATCGGCGGCCTGGGCGAGCTGCCCGCACAGGTCGGGGGTGGTGCCGGCGTCGCAGGCGTCGGCCAGACGGCGCAGGTCGGCGGCGGCGGTGACGAGGGCCGCATCCACCTGGGGGGCTGCGTCGGTGATGCCGGTCGCCGTCTGCGCGAACTCCGGCGGGACGGCGTCCGCCAGGGCGCCGATCTGCGTCGCCAGTGCGCGGTTGCCCTCGGCGATGCGATCCGCCCCCGCGGCGAGGTCGCCGATGCCCGCGGCCGCCTCGCGGGTGCCGTCGGCGAGCTGGGCGGCGCCGCCGCCGAGCTGCGACGCTCCGGCGGCGAGCTGGTCGGCCCCGGTGGTGAGCTGTCCGGCACCGTCGGCGAGACCGGCGGCGCCGTCGGCGAGCTGTCCGAGCCCGTCGCGCAGGCTCGTGGCGCCGTCGGTCGCCTGCGACGCCCCGTCGGCGAGCTGGTGGGCGCCCCCCGCGGCCTGACCGAGCTGGTCGCCGAGGGTGGTGAAGCCGAGGAAGACGTTCTGCAGGTACTGGGACGAGAGCTCGCTGCCGAACACGGACGACGCGGTGGATGCGAGCTGCGCGGTGATGGCGCCGTCGACGACGCGGGCGTCGGGGGCGGTCGAGACGCCGATGGTCGCCCGCTCGGGGGTCTCGCCGGGCCGCGTGGACAGGGCGGCGGAGGTGAAGTTGTCGGGGATCGTGACGACGGCCGTGTAGGTGCCGTCGGCGAGGCCGGCCGCTGCGTCGTCGTCGTTCGAGATGACCCAGTCGATGTTGCTGGGCTGGTCCTCCGCGCCGGCGACGAGACCGCCGGTGAGCTGGCGACCGAGGGGGACCGTCTGCCCGTCGAGGGTGACCGGCTCGTCGTCGTTCACGATGGCCGCGGTGATGTTGTCGAGGCGGTCGGTGGGGTTGTAGAGGGCACCGACGAGGATGCCGCCGATGACGGCGGGCAGCAGGAGGACGCCGACGAGCGTCAGCCAGGTGACGGGGCGGCGGCTGCGGGAGCGCTCGACGAGACGGGTCATGCGAACACCTCGAGGATCGAAGAGGAGGAATCGGGGGAGGGCTCGTCGCGCGGGGCGCGACGGGAGGGGAGGGCGACCGCGGCGATGTCGGGGCGTTCCGCGGCGGCCAGCAGGGCGAGGGCGCGTCCCTCGTCGCGGGCGGAGACGACGACCGTCAGGCCGTCGGTCGCGTCGTCGCGGTCCCGCAGGTCACCCGCGGCCCGGCGCAGGGCGCGGGCGACGTCGTCGCGGGCGTCGTCGTCGAGACGGTCCACGTCGGCGAGGACGACGAGGCGCGTCCCACCGGCGAGGGCGCGCCGGACCTCGGGCGCGACGTCGTCGGGGTCGTCGAGGAGGGCGAGGCCGACGCGGGCGCGCACGGCGCCGGCGCGCTCGGGGAGCAGCAGTCCGTCGACGCGGAGCCGTCCGTCGATGCCGGAGAGGCGGCCCGCGAGCGCGAGCAGCAGGGGCCGCGTGACCGCGGTGGCGCCCGTGACGAGCAGCGTCCCGCCGGCGGGCACGCGCAGCGCCACGTCGGCGAACGCCGGCTCCCCGTCGCGGCCGGCGGGGGCGCGCAGCCCATCGGCGGCGACGGCGAGCCCGGGCTCGCCCGGCCAGTCGGCGAGGCCGATCTCGCGTTCCACCGCCTCGCCTTCGACGTCGAGACGCGGCAGCAGGCGGTCCAGCCAGCGGGGCATCCACCACGCCTTCGCGCCGAGGAGAGCCAGGACTGCCGGCACGAGCGTCATGCGGACGAGGAACGCGTCGACGGCGATGCCGACGGCGAGCCCGAGCGCGATGGGCTTGAGGCTGGAGTCGCCCTCGGGGACGAACGCGACGAACACGGCGAACATGATGACGGCGGCGGCGACCACGACGCGCGCGGAGGCGTGGAACCCGCTGCGGACGGCTCCCACGGCCACCTCGCGGGGCGTCCGGTCCTCGCGGTCGGCGTGCACGTAGTCCTCGCGCATGCGCGAGACGAGGAAGACCTGGTAGTCCATCGCGAGGCCGAACAGCACGCCCATCACGACGATGGGCATGAAGCTGATGATCGGGCCGACCTTCGCCACGTGCAGCGCGTCGGCGAACCAGCCCCACTCGAAGACCGCCGCCACGACGCCGAAGGAGGCCGCGACGGAGAGCAGGTAGCCGCCCGCGGCCGTGAGGGGCACCCAGATGGAGCGGAAGACGATCATCAGCAGCACGAGCGAGAGGCCGACGACGAAGATGCCGAAGGGCACGAGCGCGGCGCCGAGCTGGTCGGAGATGTCGATGGTGACGGCGGTGTAGCCGGTGACGAGCAGGCGCACGCCGAACCGGTCGAAGAGCCGGTCCTCCTGCGCACGCAGCTCGCGGACGAGGTCGGCGGTGGCCGGGTCGTCCGGGGCGGTCTCGGGGACGATCTGGACGATCCCGGTGTCGGCGGTCTCGTTGGGGGTGGCGAGGGCGACCTCGGCCACGCCGGGGACCTTCGCGATCTCGTCGCCGATGTCCTGCATGAGGGTCAGCGGGTCGTTCGAGGTGACGATCGTGCCGGTCATGATGAGCGGGCCGTTGGCACCGGGACCGAAGTACTCGTCGGTCAGCTCGTAGGCCGTCCGCGCCTCGTCGCCCTCGGGCACCTGACCGGCGTTCGGCAGCGTCAGGGCGAGGCTGCCGGCGGGGATCGCGGCGACGCCGAGCACGCCGATCACGGCGACCGAGGTGACGATCGGATGCCGGGTGACCAGGCCCACCCAGCGGCGCGCCGTCCCGGGTCGCTCGGTGCGGCGGGCGGCTCGGGCGCTGCGACGCGCACGGCCCTTCGGCCCGAAGCCCCAGCCGACGACGCGCCCCTTCGCGAAGCCGAGCAGCGCGGGCGTGAGCGTGAGCCCCACGCAGACGGCGATCGCGACGGCGACGGACGCCGCGACCCCCATAGTGGTGAGGAACGGGATGCCGGCGAAGCCGAGGCCGATGAGCGCGATCAGCACCGTGATGCCGGCGAAGACGACGGCCGAGCCCGCGGTGCCGGTCGCGCGCGCGGCCGATTCCTCCGGGTCCATGCCGTGCCGGGTCTGGTCCTGATGTCGCGACACGATGAAGAGGGAGTAGTCGATGCCGACGGCGAGGCCCAGCATCACGGCCAGCAGCGGCGTGGTGGAGGAGACCGTGGCGAAGCCCGTGGCGATGAAGATGAGGGCGACCGACAAGGCGACGCCGAGCAGGGCGGTGGCCAGTGGCATCCCGGCCACCAGGAACGAGCGGAACGTCACCATGAGGACGAGGGCCGCGATGACGACGCCCACGGCCTCGGTGATCGAGACGCCGGGGATCTCCGTCGCGAACAGCTGACCGCCGAGCACCGCCTGCGCGCCGGCGGGGAGGGTGGATGCCAGGGTGTCGCGCGCCTGCTCGAGTCCGGTGATCGTGTCGGCGGGGACCTCGGTGGCCTCGCCGTCGAACTGCACCCGGACGATCGCGGCGCGGTCGTCGTCGGAGATGCCGCCCGAGACCATGTCGTCGTAGGGGTCGGTGACGGCGGCGACGAAGTCGAGCGCGCCGATGTCCTGGGTGGCGGTGCCGAGGGCGTCCCGGTAGGTGGGATCCTCGACGGTGGCGCCGTCGGCCGCGACGACGACGATCTCGGCGCTCGCGCCGCTGACCTGTGGGAACGTCCGCGCGAGCATCTCGAGCCCGGCCTGCGACTCGGTCCCGGGGATGGCGAAGGTGTTGTCCGTGCCCTTGGCGAGCAGCGCGACGCCGCCGCCGGCCACGACGAGCACGAGGAGCCAGCCGACGAGGACGCGCCACGGGTGACGGAACGACCAGCGTCCGAGGGTGAAGAGGAAGGTGGACACGGTGGCGGCTCCCACGATCGAGGCGGACAGCTTCGATACATCACCGTATCGGATACAACACTGTATCGTATGAGCCGGGCACCCGACCGGGTCCCGCGGCGAGGGGACGACGGACGATGAGCGAGACGGCTGCGGCGGCGCCGACGCGACGGCGCGAGAACACCCGGACCCGCCTCATGGACGCGGCGGCCGAGGTCTTCGCGGAGGTGGGGATGGATGCCGCCTCCGTCGAGGCCGTGTGCGAGCGCGCCGGCTTCACCCGCGGGGCGTTCTACTCCAACTTCGCGTCGAAGGACGAGCTGTTCCTCGCGCTCTGCGAGCGGTCCGCGGAGACCACGATCGCCGCCGTCCGCGATCGTGTGACGGCGGCGGAGGGCGTCGGCGTCGGCTCCTCGCAGGACGCGCTCCTCCTGGTCCAGGAAGTGCTCGAGGTGTCGGGCAGCGACCGTCTCGACGTGCTGCTCGGGGCGGAGACCCGTCTGCAGGCGCTGCGGAACCCCGACTTCGCGGAGGCCTACCTGGCGTTGAACGCCGCCCTGTCCGAGAGCGTCCTCGAGCTCGTCCGCGACATCGCCCGCACGCGGGGGCTGCAGCTGCGCGTGTCGGCCGAGTCCGCGACCGAACTGCTGCTGGCCGCGTGGGTGTCCGCGAGCGAGCACGCCCTGATGACGGGGCACGACGCCGCGGCATCCCGTGCCCTGCTCGCCGACCGGCTGTCGCAGATCGTCCGGCTGATCCTCGGCTAGCCCTCCGCCCGAAGGAGGTCATGGCACCGCTCGAGGCGCGCGAGCCACCAGTCGCGCCGGTCCGCGCTCGCCGCGACGCGGTCCAGCTCGGCGTCGGTGGGTCGCGGGCGCACGAGGGGGAGCAGGCCGTCCCGGGCGACGAGGGGGTCGGCCACGACGTCCGCGGTGAACAGCGAGGCGGTGCCCAGCCCGCAGTCGTGCGCGAGCGTCGGCAACGCCGCGGCGAGGGCGGCGCCCATCGCCAGACCGACCGAGGTGTCCAGGGCGCTGGAGACGACCGCCGGAAGTCCGGCCTCGGCGACGACGCGCAGCGCCCGATGGATGCCGCCGAGCGGCTGGGCCTTGATGACGAGGAGGTCCGCGGCGCCGGCGCGGGCCACCCGCAGCGGGTCGTCCGCCTTGCGGACGCTCTCGTCCGCGGCGACGGGGATGTCGAGGTAGCCGATGCGCTCCCGCAGCTGTGCGAGCTCGTCGATCTCCGCACACGGCTGCTCGACGTACTCCAGGTCGAACTCGGCCAGCGCGTGGACGGCGCGCTCGGCCTCGTCGACGTTCCAGCCGCCGTTCGCGTCGATCCGGACGCGACCCTCCGGTCCCAGCCGGCGGCGCACGGCGCGCACGCGGGCGACGTCGTCTGCGAGCACCTGTCCGCGCTCGGCGACCTTCACCTTGGCGGTGCGGCATCCGTCGAACCGGTCGAGCACGGCGTCGACCCGGTCCGCGGCGACCGCGGGCACGGTGGCGTTGACGGGCACGGCCGTGCGCACGGTCGGCGGGGCGGGCGTCCAGCCGAAGTCGAGGGCACCGGCGAGCCAGGTGGCGGCCTCGCGGTCGCCGTACTCGACGAAGGGGGAGAACTCCGTCCACCCCTCCGGGCCCTCCAGCAGGACCGCCTCGCGCGTCTCGACACCGCGGAACCGCGTCACGAGGGGGAGGGTCACGACCCGCGCGGTCGCGAGGAGGGCGTCCAGCGGGGGGAGGGCGGCGGTGCTCATCCCCTCATCCTGTCGCGTGGAGGCCGTCCGCGTCAGCCGCCCGCAGCCGGGGACACGGGAATAGGCTGGCCGCATGCTCTTCGACACCCCGGTCCGGCTCGGCGTCCAGATCCAGCCGCAGCACGTCCAGTACTCCGACATCCGCGACGCCGTCCTCCGTCTGGAGGAGATGGGCGTCGACATCCTGTTCAACTGGGACCACTTCTTCCCGCTCTACGGCGACCCGGACGGCGAGCACTTCGAGGCGTGGACCATGCTCGCCGCGTGGGCCGAGCAGACCGAGCGCGTCGAGTTCGGCGCCCTGGTCAACTGCAACAGCTACCGCAACGCGGACCTGCAGGCCGACATGGCCCGCACGATCGACCACATCAGCAAGAAGGGCGGCGACACCGGCCGCTTCATCTTCGGCACCGGCTCCGGCTGGTTCGAGCGCGACTACGACGAGTACGGCTACGAGTTCGGCACCGCCGGGTCCCGCCTCAACGCGCTCGCGACGGACCTCGACCGCATCGTCGCGCGGTGGGGCAAGCTCAACCCGACGCCGACCCGCGGCATCCCGGTCATGATCGGCGGCAAGGGCGAGCAGAAGACGCTCCGCATCGTGGCGCGTCACGCCGACATCTGGCACAGCTTCGTCACCCCCGACGAGCTGCCGCACAAGCTGGGCGTCATCGAGCGCTGGGCCGAGACGGAGGGGCGCGACCTGTCGGGTCTCGTCGTCTCGAACGAGCTGAAGGACCGGGACGAGTCCGACGCCGACGCGCTGTTCGACGCCGGGACCCGCTTGTTCACGCTCGGCTTCTCGGGTCCGGACTGGGACTACTCGATCGTGGAGCGGTGGCTCGCCTGGCGCGACGCGAAGAACGCCTGAGCCGGTGACCGTCTCCGACATCTTCGACCCTGACGAGTGGGTCCCGGCGCCCGGGGCGGAGCGCTACACCGACATCACCGCGCACGTCACGCACGACGGCCGGGTCGCCCGCATCGCGTTCGACCGTCCGGAGGTGCGCAACGCCTTCCGTCCGCACACGGTCGACGAGCTGTATACGGCGCTCGACATCGCGCGGCAGGACCCGCGGATCGGCGTCGTGCTGCTCACGGGCAACGGGCCGAGCCCCAAGGACGGCGGCTGGGCGTTCTGCTCCGGCGGCGACCAGCGCATCCGCGGACGCGACGGCTACAAGTACTCCGACGAGGAGGGCGCCGTCGGCGACCCCGCGCGCGCCGGGCGCCTGCACATCCTCGAGGTGCAGCGGCTCATCCGCTTCATGCCGAAGGTCGTCATCGCGGTCGTGCCGGGCTGGGCCGCGGGCGGCGGCCACTCGCTCAACGTCGTGTGCGACCTGTCGATCGCCAGCGCCGAGCACGGGCGGTTCAAGCAGACGGATGCCGATGTCGGCTCGTTCGACGCCGGCTACGGCTCCGCCTACTTCGCCCGACAGATCGGGCAGAAGTTCGCTCGCGAGATCTTCTTCCTCGCGGAGGAGTACTCGGCGCAGCGCGCGTACGAGATGGGGGCGGTCAACCGCGTCGTCCCGCACGCCGAGCTCGAGCGCGAGGCGCTCGGGATGGCCCGTACCATCCTCACGAAGTCGCCGACGGCCATCCGCATGCTCAAGTACGCGTTCAACGCGGTCGACGACGGTCTGGTGGGCCAGCAGCTCTTCGCGGGCGAGGCCACGCGACTGGCGTACGGCACCGACGAGGCCGCGGAGGGGCGCGACTCCTTCCTCGAGAAGCGGGCTCCCGACTGGTCCGGCGTCCCGTGGCACTTCTGATCCCCGGACCCGGTTCGGCAGGGGCGCGGCAGGCGACCGTCGGATGCCGCCCCGGCGGAGCGCGGTGAGACTCGCGGCCCCGTCGTCCTCGGACGCGCGCGACGTCCTGCGGGCGTTGCGCGCGGCCGTGTTCGGCGCCGGGCCGGCGGTGGCACTGGGGGGCGCGGACCTGCCGGACGAGGTGCCGCCCGGCACGGCGGTGGTCGTGACGACGTCCGGTTCGACGGGGGTGCCCAAGTCGGTGGCGCTCAGCCGGAACGCCCTGCTGGCGAGCGCGTTCGCGACCTCCGCGCGGATCGGCGAGGGGGCGTGGCTGCTCGCGGTGCCGGCGACCTACGTGGCGGGGGTGCAGGTGCTCGTGCGGGCGCTCGCCGCGGAGCGGGAGCCGGGGGTGCTGGCCGGGTCGTTCCGTCCGGACGCGTTCGCGGCGGCCGCGCTCGGCCTGGTGTCGCACGAGAACGGCGCGCGCGTGCCCACGTACACCTCGCTCGTCCCGGCGCAGCTGCAGCGGCTGCTGGACGCGGCGGACGAGGATCCCCAGGTCGCGGAGGCGCTGCGGTCGTTCGAGCGCATCCTCGTCGGCGGCCAGGCGCTGCCCCCGGCGACCCGGGAGCGGGCGGCGGGTCTCGGCGCACGGATCGTCCGCACCTACGGCTCGACCGAGACGAGCGGCGGGTGCGTCTACGACGGGGTCCCGCTCGACGGCGTCGAGGTCGCGATCGTCGACGGGGAGGTCCGGCTCACCGGTCCGACTCTCGCCGACGGGTACCTGGGCGAGCCGGCCCGGACGGCGGAGATCTTCCCGACGGATGCCGCCGGAGTGCGCTGGTATCGCACCGGTGACGCCGGCGAGCTGACGGACGGGGTGCTGCGGGTCACCGGTCGTCTCGACAACGTCATCGTCTCGGGCGGCGTGAACGTGTCGCTGGACCGGGTGGAGGCGGTGGTCCGCGGCATCCCGGGTCTGGAGACGGCCGTGGTCGTCCCGGTCGAGGACGCGACGTGGGGGCAGGGCTCGGCCGTGGTCGCCGTCGGTGCGGGACCGGCCGACGCGCTCCTCCGGCGGGTGCGGGACGCCGTCGGGCTCGAGGTGGGGCGACCGGCCCGTCCGTCGCGCGTCGTCCTGGTCGAGGAGATGCCCGTGCTGTCGTCGGGCAAGCCGGACCGCGCGCTGCTGCGTCGTCGTCTGGCGGCCGGGGCGGCATAAACTGACCCCTCGTGGCAGCACAGTCTCGCAAGCGTTCCCAGCCCGTGAAGCGTCGGCGCGTCGGCGGTGACCCGTCGAAGCCGAAGGTCGCGTCGCCGGCGGCGGTCGCTCCCGCGACGGCCCGGGACTGGATCGGCGCCGCGCGACTGCGGACGCTGCCGCTGGCCATCACGCCGGTGCTCATCGGCTCGGGCGCGGCGACGCTGGTCGATCCCGCGCTGCACTGGGTGATCGCCCTCGCGTGCCTCGCGGTCGCCGTGTCGCTGCAGATCGGCGTCAACTACGCGAACGACTACAGCGACGGCGTGCGCGGCACGGACGACGTGCGCGTGGGTCCGGCCCGTCTGACGGGGGCCGGCAAGGCCCGCCCGCGCACGGTGCTCATCGTCGCGTTCTCGTTCTTCGCCCTCGCGGCTCTCGTCGGTCTCGCGCTGGTCATCCGGACGCAGCAGTGGTGGCTGCTGCTGGTCGGGGCCGCGTGCATCGTCGCGGCGTACTTCTACACCGGCGGCAAGCGGCCGTACGGCTACAACGCGCTCGGCGAGGTGTTCGTCTTCGTGTTCTTCGGCCTGGTCGCCACCCTCGGGACGACGTGGCTGCAGGTGCGGGCGCTGCCGCAGGAGGCCTGGCTCGGAGCGGTGGCCGCGGGACTGCTGGCCTGCGCGGTGCTTCTGGTGAACAACCTGCGCGACATCGACCAGGACCGCCTTGCGGGCAAGCGCACCCTGTCGGTCCTCATCGGCCGCACGGCGACGCGGGTGCTGTTCACGGTGTTCGTGCTGGTGCCGTTCGCGATCTCCGCGTTCCTGGCGCTGATCTTCCCGGTCGCGTGGCTGACGCTCATCGCCCTGCTCGGGGGACTGTCGGCGATCCTCATCGTGTGGACCTACCGCGTGCCGCGCGAGCTGATCACGGCGCTGCAGGTCACGAGCCTCACGTCGGTCGCCTACGGTGCCCTGCTGTTCTGGGCGTTCCTCGCGGTCTGAGCGCGCGCAGGCTCAGCGCCGGCCGGCTCCGCGCCAGCTCAGCGCTGGTCGTCGGGGCGGCTGCGGTCGACCACGGCGTCCTCGACGTCGGCGTCGGCCTCCGCGGCGCTCCGGCGCTCGCGGTTCTCGGCCCTGCGGGCGGCGTTGCGCTCGGCGAGCCCGCCGGTGACCTGGTCGAGCGGTCGACGCAGGAGGAGCAGCGACAGGCTCAGGCCGATGAGGGCCGCGAAGACGGCGGCCAGCCAGGGCAGCTCCTGGAACACCGGGAACAGCAGGAGGATGCCGAGCGGGATCAGGAACGCGAGCAGCCGCAGCACGGTGTAGACCAGGGCGGAGCGGGCACGCATTCGACCATTCTACGGCGGTCGGCGGACCTGTCGGCGTCCGGCCCCTGTCCAGCCGGCGCACGTAGGATTGGGGCATGGCACGGCTGTTGCTGATTCTGGCGCTCGTGGCGACCGCCTTCTGGGTCTACACGATCGTCGACTGCGCCGTGCAACCGGCCGGGCGTCACCGCGGGGTGAGCAAGGCGGCATGGATGGTCATCGTGATCGTCCTGCCCGTGCTCGGCGGCATCCTGTGGTTCCTCATCGGTCGTGGTCGCGCGAGCCGTCCCACGGCGGCCCGCCGCGCGCCGGACGACGACCCGGAGTTCCTGCGGGGCATGTCGGCGAGCGCCCGCGCCGAGCAGGACGAGCGGATCCGCCGCCTCGAGGAGGAGCTCGCGCAGCTGGACTCCCAGGCCGACGACCCGCGCCCGCAGACGCCTCCGCCCGCACCCGGGACGGCGTCCTCCGACGACCCCGACGACCCCGGCAAGGGCGACGACGACTCCCGCGGTCAGCGCGGCGCCGTCGGCTGAGCCGTGGGTTCTCCCGCACCTCGCGACGCCGCCCCGTCGACCGATGCGGCGGCGGCGCTGCTGTCGGGGCTGGTGGCCCGCGGCATCCGTCATCTCGTCGTCAGCCCGGGCTCGCGCTCGCAAGCCCTGGCCCTCGCCGCGGCGGAGCTCGAGGCCGCGGGTCTCGTGTCGCTGCACGTCCGGATCGACGAGCGGGTGGCCGGGTTCACCGCTCTCGGGATCGGTCGGGAGACCGGGATGCCGGCGGCTGTCATCTGCACGTCCGGGACCGCGGTGGCCAATCTGCTGCCCGCCGCGCTCGAGGCGCACCATTCCGGCGTCCCGCTCCTGCTGCTGACGGGCGACCGGCCGCCGGAGCTGCGCGGCATCGGGGCGAACCAGACGACGCGTCAGCCGGGGCTGTTCCACACGGCGGTGCGGTGGGAGGCGGACCTCCCCGTGCCGGTCGCGACGGACGACGACGGCGACGGGGCGCAGACCCGCGAGTTGGACGCCGTCGCCGCGACGGCGCTGGCCGCCGCCCTCGGGGCCGGGGCGCGGGCAGCGGGCCCGGTGCATCTGAACGTCCCGCTGCGCGAGCCCCTGGCCGGGGCCGCCCCGGCATGGATGACCGTGCGCGCGGCGGGGAGCGCCCCCGCGGACGAGAGCGTCGAGGACGGCGACGACGCCGAGGCATCCGGGGCCCACTATCAGGGCGGCGGGGGCATCGGGATCGCGGACGCGGCTCCCGGGCTCGAGGACGCGCACGTGCTCGACCACGGTCCGCGCACCGTGGTGGTCGCCGGAGCCGATGCAGGTCCGGGCGCCGAGGAGCTCGCGCACCGCGGCGGATTCCCCCTCATCGCGGAGATCGTGAGCGGCGCACGGTTCGGGCGTCAGGTCGTCCACGGGTATCGCGCGCTGCTGCGCGACCCGGAGCTGGGCGGACGCATCGAGCGGGTCGTGGTCTTCGGGCATCCGACGCTGAGCCGCGAGGTCGCCCGGCTGCTCGGGCAGCCCGACGTCGAGGTCCTCGCCGTGCGGGGTCCCGGCGAGGCGGTGAACCTGAACGGCGCGACGGTGGGGGTGGATGCCGTCCGGATCGGGTCCGGGGAGTCCGATCGGTCGTGGCTCGGGGCGTGGATGCGCGCATCGCGCGCCGCTGCCGTGGACCTGTCGCCGCGCGCGCCGGATGCCGACGGCCTGTCGTCGGCGGTGCCGCAGCAGCGTCTCGGGGCGATCAACGCCGAGGTGGAGGTCATGCGCGCCCCGCTGGACCGGGCGACGCTCGTCGACGCGCTGTGGCGGGCGACGTGGCCGCACGACCGACTCGTGTTCGGCTCGTCGCGTCTCGTGCGCGTGGCCGATGAGGTGCTCGGCGGCAAGAAGGTCGCGGTGCATGCGAACCGGGGGCTCGCGGGTATCGACGGCACCGTCGCGACCGCGACCGGCGTGGCGCTGGCCAGTCAGGCCGGCGGCCGGCCGGGGGTGACGCGGCTGCTGCTCGGCGACCTGGCGTTCCTGCACGACGCCGGTGCGCTGCTGCTCCCGCCGGGGGAGGAGGAGCCGCGGCTGCAGGTCGTCGTGGGCAACGACGGGGGCGGGACGATCTTCGACGGTCTCGAGGTCGCCGGCGTCGCAGGCGAGGACGCGATGCGGCGCGTGCAGTACACCCCGCAGACGGTCCGCCTGGAGCAGCTCGCGCTGGCCCTCGGCTGGGAGTACCACCGGGTGACGACGCGCGTGGCCCTGGACCAGGTGCTCACCGCGTCGGTCGGCGGCCGCCAGCTGATCGAGGTGCCGCTGCCCCGGTGACGCAGGGAGCCCTCCCGCGCCTGCCCCGCAGCGCCCTTGCCGCGCCGACCGGCCGCGGGTCAAGGGCGTGGTGGGCGAGTGACGCACCGGCCACCATGGGGCGATGAGCAAGAGCAGATGGTCCACCCCCGCCACCGACGCGCTGCGCATCGAGCCCGGCTTCCGTCTCGCCGACATCGACACGCGGTCGACGCCCGGGTACGACGGCACGAAGTCGCACGCCGCGGAGGCGCTGGCCGCCGGCGCGGCACCGTTGTCGGATCTGCAGGAGCGCCTCTTCGCGCAGAGCGTCGCGAGGACCGCCACCGGGTCGGTGCTGCTGGTGCTGCAGGCGATGGACACCGCCGGCAAGGGCGGCATCGTCCGGCACGTGGTGGGCTCCGTCGATCCGCAGGGCGTCGAGCTGGCCTCGTTCAAGAAGCCGACCGCCGAGGAGCTGGAGCACGACTTCCTCTGGCGGATCGAGAAGCGCCTGCCCGATGCGGGACGCATCGGGGTGTTCGACCGCTCGCACTACGAGGACGTGCTCATCGGCCGGGTGCGTCGGCTCGCACCGGAGGACGAGATCGAACGCCGGTACAGCGCGATCGTCGGCTTCGAGGCGGAGGCCGCCGCGATGGGGATCCGCCTCGTCAAGGTGATGCTGCACATCTCGAAGGACGAGCAGCGCGACCGTCTGGCCCGGCGGCTGGACCGCCCCGACAAGCACTGGAAGTACAACCCGGCGGACGTCGACGAGCGTCAGCTCTGGGACGAGTACATGGATGCCTATCAGGTGGCCATCGATCGGACGTCGACTCCCGTGGCTCCGTGGCACGTCATCCCGGCGGACCGGAAGTGGTACGCCCGGCTCGCGGTGCAGCAGCTGCTGATCGACGCGCTGGAGGACATCGGCCCGAGCTGGCCGGAGGCGGAGTACGACGTCGAGGAGGAGAAGAAGCGGCTCGCGGCATCCTGACGACGCTCCTCCCGCCGCGTCAGGCCAGCGCCTCGATGATGGGCCGGAACTTGACCCGCGTCTCGAGCAGCTCGGATTCGGGATCGCTGTCGGCGATGATCCCGGCGCCCGCGTAGGCGGTGATGGGGGCGGTGGGCGATGTCGGCGCGGCGCGGTCGACCTGGGCGCACCGCAGGGCGATCGCCCATTCGCCGTCTCCGGACGCGCCGATCCACCCCACGGCGCCGGCGTAGCGTCCGCGGTCGAACGGCTCGAGCTCGCGGATGACGTCCATGGCGCGGTCGGTGGGCGTGCCGGCGACCGCGGCGGTCGGGTGCAGGACCGACACGAGGTCGAGCGAGGAGGCGTGCGCGGAGAGCTCGCCCTCGACGTCGGTGGCGAGGTGCCAGACGTTCGGCAGCTTGAGGGTGAACGGTTGCTCGGCGGCGGCGAGGGCGGACGTGTGCGGGCGCAGCGACGCGAGGACGCTCTGGACGGCGAAGCGGTGCTCCTCCTGGTCCTTGGCGCTCTCGGTGAGGGCGAGGGCGGCGGCTGCGTCGGTGTCGGCGTCACCGCCGCGCGCGGTCGTCCCGGCGAGGACGCGGGCGGTGACGGTGCCCCGGGACACGGTGACCAGCGTCTCGGGGCTCGCCCCGATGAGCCCGTCGACGGCGAAGATCCAGCAGTCGGGGTAGCCCTCCAGGAGGGAGCGGACCAGGCGGCGCAGGTCGGATCCCGCGGGGATCGTCCCGGCGATGTCGCGGGCGATGACGACCTTGTCCAGCTCGCGGGCCGAGATGAGGTCGATCGCCTTCTGGACGGCATCCTGGTATCCGCCCGCCGTGAGGCGCCCCGGACCGAAGGACGCGGCCCAGTGGGGGCCGAAGGGGGAGCGCGGCGGGAGCTCGGGCTCGGGCTCGTCGGGGGTGTCGTCGAAGGCGAGGCGCGTCACCCAGGCGCGTCCGCTGTGACGGCCGACGATCATGCCGGGCACGCGCAGCACGCTCTCGCGCTCCGAGCGCGGGTCGAAGACGAACGAGCCGAAAGCGACCAGTCCGGACCCCGGCAGGCCCACCGGGTCGTCGATCTCGGCCGCGGCGGCGATGGCCCGCCAGCGGTCGGCGATGGAGACGTCCCCGATCCGGGAGCCGGGGAAGCGGAGCGTCAGCAGGTCGCCGAAGGCGGCGAGGGACTCCCCGCGCCGGCTCCAGAAGAGGGGGTCGTACGGCGTCGTGTACGCCAGCACGTCCTCCATGGGGGGAAGTTCGCGCGTCACGACGCGCAGGCGCGGCACGGCGTCATCCGCGGCGGTGGTCACCCGTTCACCCTAGACCCGCGATCTAGACTCCCGATCATGTCCTCCCGTCCCGCACCCGGTACCCGCCTCCTGTTCCGCTGGCGGAAGTGGGACGGCTCGCCCCACTGGGAGCAGGACTCGGTCTACCTCGGGTCGGACGAGTGGGGCGACTGGTTCGGCCAGCAGGTGGGCTGGCGCAGCGACCGTCCGGGTCGGCACTTCGTCTGCCGCGAGCCGAACGTGACGCTCGTGCCGCCGTCCGGCGACTGGGCGTTCACGCACAACGCCGCGCCCCACCCGGTCGCGGTGTACATCGACCTCGCCTGGGACGTGACGTGGAACGAGGAGGGCGTGCCGGTCGGGATCGACATGGACCTCGACGTCGTCCGCCGCACGGACGGCCGGGGCACGTGGATCGACGACCGCGACGAGTGGGAGGACCACCGGGTCCGCTACGGCTACCCCGCCGACGTCGTGCGGCATCTCGAGGCCACGGCGCTCGATCTCGAGCGCCGGGTCGTCGCCCGGGAGGCGCCCTTCTCGGACGAGACCACCGGCCCGTGGCTGCAGCGGCTGGCGGAGCTCGCAACCCCCGACGACCGCACCGCGCCCCGCGCCTAGACTCGTCGCGTGAGCGATTCCCCCCGCGCCGACCTCGGCAAGGACCCGCAGCGGGTCAGCGGCATGTTCGACAAGGTCGCGGCCGCGTACGACCGCACGAACACGGTCCTGAGCCTCGGCAACGACCGCTTCTGGCGCGTGGCCACGCTGCGCGCGGTCGCCCCGCAGCGGCACGAGCGCATCCTCGACCTCGCCGCCGGCACGGGGACGTCGTCGATGGCGTTCGTCCCGAGCGGCGCGCACGTGGTCGCCGCGGACTTCTCCCCGGGCATGATCGCGGAGGGACGCCGTCGGCACGGCACGGTGCCGAACCTGGAGTTCGTGCGGGCGGATGCCACCGACCTCCCGTTCGCGGACGGCGAGTTCGACGCGGTGACGATGTCGTTCGGGCTGCGCAACGTCAACGACCCCCGCCGGGCGCTGCGGGAGCTGCGCCGGGTCACCCGCCCCGGAGGGCGGATCGTGGTGTGCGAGTTCTCGCATCCGCCGTCCCCGGTGTTCAACGGCGTGTACCGCTTCTACAACGACCGGGTCCTGCCGGTGGTGGCCAAGGCGGTCAGCTCCAACGCCGACGCGTACGACTACCTCAACGAGTCGATCCGCGACTGGCCCGACCAGCGGACGCTGGCGAGCTGGATGCGGGACGCCGGGTGGGTCGACGTCGCCTACCGCAACCTCACCCTCGGCATCGTCGCGCTGCACCGCGGGACGAACCCGGCCTGACTCGCCGTGAGCGCGCGATCCGTCCGATAGCTCGATACCGCTGTCAACCGGTCGGCGCCCGCGAGTGAGGTCACCCTGGCCAGGCTAGGCTGGGACCGTGACCCCGATCCCGCCCGCCGCCGGTTCCCGCCTGGCGGGCAAGCTCGGACTGAGCGACCGTATCTTCGGCGGACTCCGTTCGCGCGCCCTGCTTTCCACCGTCGAGGCCGGCCTGGCCCGCGTGGAGAGCACCCTCGAGGGGGAGGTCCGCAGCGCCGACCGGCTCGCCGACGTCACTGCCCGTTACCTCTACGAGGCGGGCGGCAAGCGCGTGCGTCCGATGCTCGCGATCCTGACGGCCCAGCTCGGCCGCGGGACGACGAACGAGGTCGTCGAGGTGGCCACCGCCCTGGAGCTGACGCATCTCGGCTCGCTCTACCACGACGACGTCATGGACGGCGCGGACAAGCGCCGCGGGGTGCCGAGCGCGCAGACGGTGTGGGGCAACAACATCGCCATCCTCACCGGCGACCTGCTCTTCTCCCGCGCGAGCCAGCTCATGGCCCGCCGCGGCGAACGCGCGATCCAGCTGCAGGCCGACACGTTCGAGCGTCTGGTCCTGGGCCAGATGCACGAGACGGTGGGTCCGCAGGACGGCGACGAGCCCGTCGAGTTCTACCTGAAGGTCCTCGCCGACAAGACGGGGTCGCTGATCGCGGCCGCCGCCCAGTCGGGCGTCATCTACTCGGGAGCGCCCGAGGAGTACGAGCAGCCGATGGTCGTGTTCGGCGAGAAGGCGGGCGTCGCGTTCCAGCTTCTCGACGACGTCATCGATTTGTCGCCGGATGCCTCCGAGACCGGCAAGGTGCCCGGGACCGACCTGCGCGCGGGTGTGCCCACCATGCCGTACCTGCTTCTGGGGCACCGCCGTGACGAGGCCTCCGCCGACCTGCGCGCGCGCATCGACGAGGGCCAGGAGCGGATCGCCGCCGGCGCCGACCCGTCGATCCTCGACGACGCGCTCGCCGAGCTGCGCGATCACGAGACCACGCACGAGACCCTGCGCCTGGCGCACCAGTGGTCGCAGGAGGCGATCGACGCCCTCGCACCGCTGCCGGACGGCGCGGTGCGCGAGGCGCTGACCCGGTTCGCGCGCGCCGTCGCCGACCGCTCCGCCTGACCCCCCCCTTTTTCTCACCCCCCCCGATCTCGATCGAGAGGACACCCATGACCAAGCTGCGTCTCGCCATCGTCGGTGCCGGACCCGCCGGCATCTACGCCGCCGACATCCTCCTCAAGGCCGAGCGTCAGTTCGACGTGTCGATCGACCTGTTCGAGCACCTCCCCGCGCCGTACGGCCTCGTGCGCTACGGCGTCGCGCCCGACCACCCCCGCATCAAGGGCGTCGTCACGGCGCTGCGCGAGGTGCTGGATCGCGGCGACATCCGCATCTTCGGCAACGTGCTCTTCGGCCGGGACATCACCCTCGACGACCTCAAGCAGCACTACAACGCCGTCATCTTCGCGACGGGCGCGGTCCGGGACGCCGACCTCGACATCCCCGGCATCGACGCGCACGGCTCCTACGGCGCCGCGGACTTCGTCAGCTGGTTCGACGGTCACCCCGACGTGCCGCGCGAGTGGCCGCTGGAGGCCGAGTCGGTCGCCGTCATCGGCAACGGCAACGTCGCCCTCGACATCACCCGCATCCTCGCGAAGCACGCGGACGACCTGCTGCCCACCGAGATCCCCGACAACGTGTACCAGGGGCTGAAAGCCTCACCCGTCACGGACGTGCACGTGTTCGGCCGCCGCGGGCCGGCGCAGGTGAAGTTCACGCCGCTGGAGCTGCGCGAGCTGGGCGAGCTGCGCGACGTCGACATGGTGGTCTACGACGAGGACTTCGACTACGACGAGCAGTCGCTGGCCGCCGTGCAGACCAACAAGCAGGTCAAGGTCATCGACCGCGTGCTCCAGCAGTGGCGCACGCGCCCGGGCGCGAACGGCGTCGGGGGCGAAGCGTCCCGCCGTCTGCACCTGCACTTCTGGGCGAAGCCGCTCGAGGTGAAGAAGGACGACGAGGGCCGGGTCGCCGCGCTCGTGTACGAGCGGACCGCGTCGGACGGCCAGGGCGGTGTCGTCGGCACCGGCGAGATCCGCGAGGTGCCGATCCAGGCCATCTACCGCGCCGTCGGCTACTTCGGCTCGCCGCTGAAGGACGTCCCGTTCGACGAGCGTCACGGCGTCATCCCGAACCAGGAGGGCCAGGTCATCGAGGCCGGCTCGAACGCGCGCGTCCCCGGCGTCTACGCGACCGGTTGGATCAAGCGCGGTCCGGTGGGCCTGATCGGGCACACCAAGTCGGATGCCATGGAGACGGTCCGTCACCTCATCAACGACCAGGGCCAGTGGTGGCAGCCCGAGCACCCCGAGGAAGAGGCGATCCCCGCCCTCCTCGCCGAGCGGGGCGTGCGTTGGACCGACCTGGACGGGTGGCACCGCCTCGACGAGCACGAGGTCGCCCTCGGGCAGCCGCACGAGCGCGCCCGCGTCAAGGTCGTGCCCCGCGACGAGATGATCGCGATCTCGCGCGGCGAGTGACCGCGGACCCGGGCCCGGACGGCGGTCGTTAGACACTTCCACCCGGTACTACATCGTCCTTCGGCCTCGCAAGCCACCTGTTCCCCGGCGCCTCCGCCATGAGGATGGAGGGGATGCCGCGGGCACCACGCCCGCGCACCGAGGCGAGGAGGCCGGATGCGCACGCTGAGACGGACGGTCGCCGGGCTGTCGGCGGTGGCACTGGCGGCGACCCTCGGGGCCTGCTCCGCGGATGACGGCGTCCCCACCCTCACCTGGTACATCAACCCGGACGACGGCGGGCAGGCCGAGATCGCGGCCTCCTGCACCGAGGCCGCGAACGGGGCCTACCGCATCGAGACGTCGCTGCTTCCGCGCGACGCCGCCTCGCAGCGCGAGCAGCTGGCCCGCCGTCTCGCGGCCAGCGACCGGTCGCTCGACATCATGAGCCTCGACCCGCCGTTCATCCCCGAGCTGGCCGAGCCCGGGTTCCTCGCCCCCGTGCCGGACACCCTGCAGGACACCGACGGGATCGTGCAGGGCGCGGTGCAGTCCGCGAGCTGGAACGGCGAGCTGGTGACGGTGCCGTTCTGGGCCAACACGCAGCTGCTCTGGTACCGCGAGTCGGTGGCCGAGGCCGCGGGTCTGGACATGTCGCAACCGGTGACCTGGGACCAGATCATCCAGGTCGCCGAGGACCAGGACAAGCAGATCGGCGTGCAGGGCGCTCTCGCCGAGTCGCTGACGGTGTGGATCAACGCCCTCGTCGCCTCCGCCGGCGGCCAGATCCTCGAGGACCCGGAGGCCTCTCCGGACGAGATGCAGCTGGGGCTGGAGACCGACGCGGGTCGCGCCGCCGCGGACATCATCGGACGGATCGGGTCCGAGGGGCTCGGCGGTTCGGGACTGCCCACCGCGGACGAGAACGCCAGCATGAACCTCTTCCAGGGCGACAGCGGATCGTTCATGGTCAACTGGCCCTTCGTGTGGCCGGCGATGCAGGCCTCGGATCCCGAGATCGTCGACGACCTCGGGTGGGCGGTCTACCCCCGCGTGGATGCCGCCACCCCGGCGGCTCCGCCCGTCGGCGGCATCAACCTCGGGGTCGGCGCCTACAGCGAGAACACCGACCTCGCCTGGCGGGCGGTGGAGTGCATCGTGCAGCCCGAGAACCAGGCGCAGTACTTCGTGACGAACGGCAACCCGCCGTCGAACACCGCCGCCTACGACGACCCGCAGGTGCAGGAGCAGTTCCCGATGGCCGACACGATCCGCGAGTCGCTCGACCTCGGCGCCCCGCGCCCGCAGACGCCGTACTACAACGAGATCTCCATCGGTCTGCAGCGCACCTGGCATCCGCCGACCGCGGTGAACCCGGACGCGACGCCGGAGACCTCGACGGACTTCATCCTCGCGGTGCTGAGAGGGGAGAGGCTGCTGTGACCGCCGAGATCGCCGCCACCGGCACGCTGCGGGCCGACCGGGAGCGTCCGGACACCGCGACCCGGCCCAAGAAGCGCCGCTCCGACCGCGCCCGCGCCGAGGCCCGCCTTGGCTGGATGCTCGCCGGGCCGGCGTTCGGGATCATGCTCCTGGTGACGCTGTACCCGATCGTGCAGGCCCTGTGGGACTCGCTGTTCAGCCTGCGGCTCACCGCTCCGGACGACCGCGAGTTCATCTGGTTCCGCAACTACCAGGTCATCCTCGGCGACCCGGCGTTCTGGCAGTCGATGGGGGTGACGCTGTTCATCACCGTCGTGACGGTGCTGCTGGAGCTGATCATCGGCTTCGCCTTCGCGCTCGTCATGCATCGCGCGATCAAGAAGCTGCGGGGCTTCGCGCGCACGGCGATCCTCGTGCCGTACGGCATCATCACGGTCGTCTCGGCGTTCGCATTCTTCTACGCCTTCGACATCAACTCCGGCGGATACGTCAACAACTGGCTGTCGTGGATCCCCGGGTTCGACGAGGACCTCAACTGGTTCGCCTCCCAGAGCACCTCCCTCGTCGTCATCATCCTGAGCGAGGTGTGGAAGACGACGCCCTTCATCTCGCTGCTGCTGCTGTCGGGCCTGGCGCAGGTGCCCGGCGACCTGGAAGAGGCCGCGAAGGTCGACGGAGCGACCTCGTGGGAGGTGCTACGTCGCGTCATCCTGCCGAACATGAAGGCCGCGATCATGGTCGCGGTGCTGTTCCGCACGTTGGAGGCGTTCCGCATCTTCGACAACATCTTCATCATGACCGCCGGCGCGAACGACACGGAGGCGCTGTCGCTGCTGGCATACAACACCTCGATCGGGCGGCTCGAGATCGGCCTCGGCTCCGCGATCTCGGTGCTGCTGTTCCTCAGCGTGCTGATCATCGCGGGCATCTTCATCAAGGGCTTCAAAGTGGACCTGTCCGCGGGGAGGAACAGCTGATGCGCGCGATGACCTGGCCCCAGCGGATCATGTGGCTCGTGATCATCGCGGCCGTGCTCGTGTGGTCGCTGTTCCCCGTCTTCTCGATCGCGATGACGTCGTTCAAGACGCAGGCGGGGCTGTTCTCGGGGACGCTGCTGCCTGAGGAGTGGACGTGGGAGAACTACGCCACGATCCTCGCGCCGGGCGGGAGCGCCCAGGACCTGTTCCTGCCGGCGCTGCGCAACTCGATCGGCATCTCGCTGATCGCGACGTTCATCGCGGTCGTGCTGGCCACCCTGTGCGCGTACGCGATCGCCCGGCTGGACTTCCCCGGCAAGCGCATCATCCTGACGACGGCGCTGGCGGTGTCGGTGTTCCCGATCGTGTCGATCGTCACGCCGCTGTTCAACCTGTGGCGCGTGGTGGGGCTGTACGACACGTGGCTCGGCCTGATCATCCCGTACCTGTCGCTGACCCTGCCCATCTCGATCTGGACCCTCGCGGCGTTCTTCCGCCAGATCCCCTGGGAGCTGGAGCAGGCCGCCCAGGTCGACGGGGCGACGCCGTTCGAGGCGTTCCGCAAGACGGTCGTCCCGCTCGCGGCGCCCGGGGTGTTCACCACCGCGATCATCGCGTTCTTCATCGCCTGGAACGACTTCGTCTACGGCATCTCGCTGACCTCGACGGATGCCGCCCGGCCGGTGCCGGCAGCCCTGTCGTTCTTCACCGGGGCGTCGCAGTTCGAGGCGCCGACGGGGGCGATCTCCGCCGCCGCCATCGTCGTGACGATCCCGATCGTCATCGTCGTCGTCATCTTCCAACGCCGGATCGTGTCCGGTCTCACGCAGGGCGCCGTCAAGGGCTGAGGAACAGCACGCAGGGCGCCGTCAAGGGCTAAAGGAGCGAGTCATGGCATCCATCACTCTGAACAAGATCGTCAAGACGTACGACGATGGCTTCACCGCCGTGAAGGGCGTCGACCTCGACATCGCCGACGGGGAGTTCGTGATCCTCGTCGGGCCGTCGGGATGCGGGAAGTCGACGCTGCTGCGGATGATCGTGGGCCTCGAGGACATCTCCGACGGGGAGCTGCGCATCGCCGACGAGGTCGTCAACGACAAGGCGCCGAAGGACCGGAACCTGGCGATGGTCTTCCAGAACTACGCGCTGTACCCGCATCTGACGGTGTACGAGAACATCGCGTTCCCGATGCGGCTGAAGTCCAGCGACCTCAGCGACGAGGAGATCGACACGCGGGTGCGGCGGGCGTCGAAGCTGCTCGAGCTGGACGAGCATCTGGAGCGCAAGCCCGCGAACCTGTCGGGCGGTCAGCGGCAGCGCGTGGCGATGGGGCGCGCGATCGTGCGCAACGCGAGCGCGTTCCTCTTCGATGAGCCGCTGTCGAATCTGGATGCGAAGCTGCGTGGGCAGATGCGGACGGAGATCGCGCGTCTGCAGCGGTCCCTCGGCATCACGACGGTCTACGTCACGCACGACCAGACGGAGGCGATGACCCTCGGCGACCGGGTGGCGGTGCTCCGCCGCGGCGAGCTGCAGCAGGTCGCGAGCCCCCGCGGTCTGTACGACCAGCCGGTGAACCTGTTCGTGGCGGGCTTCATCGGCTCGCCGCCGATGAACTTCCTCAGCGGCACGGTGGTGCGGGGGTCCGGCGGCGATGTGCTGCGCCTGCCCATCGCCGACGTCCCGCTCGACGACCGGCTGCGCGCGGCGGTGGAGGGACGCGACCTGGTCATCGTCGGGGTGCGTCCGGACGCGTTCGAGGACGCGGACGCCACGGAGCGCGATCTCACGGGCGGCGTGACGACCGAGCTGGACATCGAGATGACGGAGTGGCTGGGCGAGGTCCTGTACGCCTACGTGCCGTACGAGACGGATGCGACGGTGAAGGAGAAGCTGTCGGAGCTGGACCGCGACCTGGACGGCGAGAGTCTGCGCACCGAGCTCGTCGTCGCCCTGGATGCCATGAGCACGGTCCGCGCGGGCGATGCGGCGCGGCTGTGGTTCTCCCCGGATGCGCTGCACCTGTTCGATCCCGAGACGGGGGTCAACCTGACGCGCGACGAGGCGAAGGCGGAGAAGCTCGAGGAGGACGCCCGCGCGGCCCGGAAGCGCGCGCTGGAGCGGGCGAAGGAGCGCGCGGCGCGCGAGGAACAGCGCGCCTGATCCGGCGGGGCCGCGAGTCGATGGGGGAGTGGCGTCCGGACGTCCTCGGGGAGGGGTTCGAGCAGCAGACGCTGCCGCTCGGCCGCGACCCGGAGGGCGAGGTGTGCGCGACGCTCGTGCGTTCGCGCCCGCACCCGGGTGCGCGACTGTTCGGCGAGCTGCGCGACGTCGACGTGCTGTACGTGCACGGCTGGTCGGACTACTTCTTCCAGACCGGGCTCGCCGGCTTCTTCACCGAGCGGGGCGCGCGCTTCTACGCCCTCGACCTGCGGAAGTACGGGCGGAGCCTCCGCCCGGGGCAGTCGCCGGGGTACGTCGCGGCTCTCGACGTGTACGACGCCGACATCGCGGCGGCGCGGGATGCCATGGGCACGGCGCGCGAGGGGCGCCGGCTGATGCTGGTCGGTCACAGCACGGGCGGATTGACGCTGACGCTGTGGGCGGCGCGGCATCCCGGTGCGGCGGATGCGCTCATCTTGAACAGTCCGTGGCTGGAGCTGCAGCTCGGCCCGATCGGTCGGCAGGCACTCGCCCCGCTCGTGAACGCGCGGGCGCGGATCGACCCGCTGGGCACGCACCCGGTGGTCGATCTGGGGTTCTACACCCGCGCGCAGCGCGAGGTCGGGACGCTGCCGGAGAGTCCCGACGGGTGGCGGCCGCCGCAGGGCTTCCCCACTCATCCCGGCTGGCTCGCGGCGGTCATCGCGGGCCATGCGCGGGTGGCATCCGGTCTCGACGTCGGCTGCGCCGTGCACGTGCTGCTCTCGGCCCGGTCCACGACGGCGCTCACGTGGAGCGACGCGATGCTGTCCAGCGACTCGGTCCTCGTCGTCGACGACATCGCCCGTGCGGCGACGCGTATCGCGGCGACCGTGACGATCTCCCGGGTCGACGGGGCGCTGCACGACGTGTTCCTGTCGGCCCCGGCGGCGCGGGAGGCCGCCTACGCGGCGCTGGCGTCCGGCCTGCGGTGACGGCCGGACGCGGGACTAGCGTAGGACGGGTTCGAAGGAGTCCCATGAGCCCCACCACCGCCTCTGCGACCGCGCGCTACCGCGCCGCCCGTGACGAGCTGCTCGCATCCCGCACCGATCCCGCGCGCGCCGCCGCCTTCGCCTGGCCGCGCTTCGAGGGTCCGTTCAACTGGGCGATCGACTGGTTCGACCCGATGGCGCGGGGGAACGACCGCCCGGCGCTCATCGTCGTGGACGACGACGGCACCCACCACGAGCGGACGTTCGACGAGCTCGCCCGCCGCTCCGATCAGGTCGCCGCGTGGCTGGCGTCCCGGGGCGTCGCTCGCGGCGACGCGGTGCTGCTGATGCTGGGCAACCAGGTCGAGCTGTGGGAGTCGATGCTGGCGATCATGAAGCTGGGCGGGGTGATCGCCCCGACGACGACCGCTCTCGGTCCGGGCGACCTGGCCGACCGCATCGAGCGCGCCGAGATCCGCCACGTCGTCGTCGGAGCCGCGGATGCCCCCAAATTCGACGACCTCCCCGCCGGTCTCGGCCGGATCGCGGTCGGGCCCGCGGTCGACGGCTGGGCGCACTACGACGACGCCTTTCTGAGGGATGCCGCTCCCGCACGGCATCCGGAGACCGCCGCCGACGACCGCCTGCTCCTCTACTTCACCTCGGGGACGACGTCGAAGCCGAAGCTCGTCGAGCACACGCACGCCTCGTACCCGGTCGGACATCTCAGCACCGTCTACTGGCTGGGCCTGCAACCGGGCGACGTGCACCTGGCCATCAGTTCGCCGGGCTGGGCGAAGCACGCCTGGAGCTGCTTCTTCGCGCCGTGGATCGCGGAGGCCACGGTGCTGGCATTGAACTACTCGCGGTTCTCGGCCGACCGCCTGCTGGCCGAGCTGGAGGCCGACCGGGTGACGACGTTCTGCGCGCCGCCGACGGTGTGGCGCATGCTCATCCAAGCCGATCTCACCGGGCGGCGGGGAGCGCTGCGCGAGGTCGTCTCGGCGGGGGAGCCGCTGAACCCCGAGGTGATCGCGGCGGTGCAGCGCGCATGGGGTCTCGACATCCGCGACGGGTACGGCCAGACCGAGATGACGGCGGTCGTGGCGAACACGCCGGCCGCCGGCCTCGTGCCGGGGTCGATGGGGCGACCGCTCCCCGGCTGTCCCGTGGTGCTCGTGGACCCGGTGACGGGCGAGCGGGCCGACGAAGGCGAGATCTGCATCGACCTGCGCGAGCGGCCGGTGAACCTCATGAGCGGGTATGTCGGCGACGACGCACGGAACGCCGAGGCCTTCGCCGACGGGCTTTTCCACACCGGGGACGTCGCGCGCCGAGACGAGACCGGGAGCATCACATACATCGGGCGGACGGACGACGTCTTCAAGGCGTCGGACTACAAGATCAGCCCGTTCGAGCTGGAGAGCGTGCTCATCGAGCACCCCGCCGTCGTGGAGGCGGCGGTCGTCCCCGCCCCCGACGAGCTGCGGCTCGCCGTCCCGAAGGCCTACCTCGTGCTGGCGGCCGGGCACGTCGAGGGCGAGGAGGTCGCGCTGGACATCCTGCGGTTCGCCCGCGAGCGGCTCGCGCCGTTCCAGCGCGTCCGTCGCGTCGAGTTCTTCGACCTGCCCAAGACCATCTCGGGGAAGATCCGGCGGGTCGAGCTGCGTCAGCGGGAGGAGCGCGCCGCGCGCGGCGAGATCGTCGTGACCGAGTGGCGGGACGACAGCCTGCGGAGCTGAGGTTCTCGACCCGTCCGTCAGTCCGCGCGGTCGGCGGCGGCGAAGCGGTCGGCGAGTCCCTCCTGGTCGACGGGGGCGGCGGTGACCGTCGTGCGTCCGGCGTACACGTCGCGGTCGATCTCGTCGGTGGCATCCGCGACGAGCATGGCGACCATGGTGTCGCCGTTGACGTTGAGGAACGTGCGGAAGATGCCGGTGAACCAGTCGACGGCGATGAGGAGGCCGACGGCTTCGAGGGGGAGCCCGAGCGAGGTGGCGAGGAACATCGCGGCGACGGCGAACCCCCCGGGCACGGTGATGGTGCCCATGTTGAGCAGGATCGCGAGGGCCATGCCGAGCACGACCTGTCCGGGGCTGAGCTCCATGCGTCCGGCCTGGGCGAGGAACAGGATGACGATGGTGTAGTTGAGCACCGCGCCGTAGGAGCCCATCGTCAGACCGACCGAGAGGGTGAAGCCGGCGACGCGCTGGCTGATGCCGACCTTCTCGACGGCGTTCTTCAGCACCGTGGGGAAGGTGACGGCCGAGCTGGTCGTGGTGACGGCGATGACGGTCTGCTCGGCGAGCTTGCCGGGCAGGGCCCAGGGATTCAGGCGGGTGCGGGCGATCACGACGACGACGAACAGCACGGTGACGATGACGACGCCGAGAAGGGTGAGGCCGAGGTACGACAGCGCGGTGGTGACGACGGCGAAGCCGACGTCGCCGGCGAGGGCTGCGAGGAGGCAGAAGACGCCGATGGGGGCGATGTGCATCACCAGGCGGATCATGCCCAGGACGACCTGCTGCAGCTGTTCGAGCAGCGTCACGATGAGGCGGTTGCCGGTCGTGCGGATGTAGCCGTTGAGGGCGAGGCCGAACAGGAGCGAGAACACGATGATGGGCAGCATGCTCGCCGTCGACATGGCGTTGACGATGTTGGTCGAGACGAAGCCGAGGACCGTCTCCTGCCAGCCGGTCGCCGGTTGCGCGGACTCCTGCAGGGCGGCATCGACGGGTCCGGAGTAGTCGATGCCCACCCCGGGCTGGAAGAGGGCCGCCAGGCCCCAGCCGACGAGGGCGGCGACGATCGAGAAGCCGATCATCCACGAGAAGGTGCGGCCGGCGAGGCGGCCCATCCCGGTCCCGGTCATGGAGCCCGTCGCGACGATGACGGAGGCCATCACGAGGGGCACGATCGCCATCTGGATGAGGCGGATGAACAGGTCGCCGATGAACTTGAGGTTGCCGGCCCACTCGCCGGCGACGAGGCCGAAGACGACGCCGAGCACCGCGGCCAGTGCGATGAGCGTGGCCGGGTGGCGGAGGGCCCTGACGACGGTCCGGGGACTCCGGATGCCGCCGCGTGCGGTGTCGTTGGCCATCTGTACTCCTCGTTCGGGTTCTGAGTGGTCCGTCCAATGATGGGACGCCCCTGTTTCCTCGGCGGTTTTCCTCTGTTTCGTCGCGGTTACGGTCGGACCAATCCAGCGCCCGAGTCACCCGCGGGCTGGGAGGATGAGCGAGGGGAGGATCACTGTGACGGATCATGTGGCGCTGGCGCCGCTCGAACGGGGTGCCGGTTCGGTGCGCGACCAGGTGCTCGCGCGTCTGCGGTCGTTGATGGTCGCGGGCGTGCTGAAGCCCGGGGACCGACTGGCGACGGAGCGGGAGCTGGCCGCGCAGATGGGCGTCTCCCGCTCGGCCGTGCGCGAGGCGCTGTCGCGGCTGGAGTCCGCCGGTCTGGTGGAGCGCCGGCAGGGGAGTGGGACGCGGGTCAGCGCCCGGCTGCCGCTATCGGCCGTGCTGGGATCGTTCGACACCCCGGACGACGGGGCGATCGCCGCCTCGAGCGAGTTCCGGACCGTGGTGGAGCCGCAGATCGCGCGGCTCGCGGCCGGACGGATCGAGCGGGACGAGCTCGCCGCGCTGGAGGCGCTGCTCGAGGGGTCGGCGCACGTGCACGACGTGGAGCGGTCGGTGGGGTTGGACGTCGCCTTCCACGTCGCCGTGGCTGCGGCGACGCGCAACCCGCTGCTCGCGTCGCTCAGCGAGCTGACGGTCTCGTGGACGGTCGAGGGTCGGCTGTACTCGCACCTCGACGACGAGGGGCGTCGACTGTCGCACGACGGTCACGCCCGCATCCTCCGTGCCCTGCGGGCGGGGAATCCGGATGCCGCCGAGGCGGCCATGCGCGTCCACCTCGACGAGATCGCCGACCTCGTGGCCCGCCTCCGCGAGTGACTCGCTTCTTCGTCAGTAGTGCTCGCGTGCCTGCAGGATGACGATGTGATCGTCCGTGACGTAGTAGACGAGTCGATTGGCGTCGTCGATACGTCGGGACCACGCGCCGCTCAGGACGTGCCGGAGCGGCTCCGGCTTTCCGATGCCGGCGAAGGGATCACGAAGGACCTCGGTGATCAGCGTGTTGATGCGTTTCAAGGTCTTCCGGTCCTGCCCCTGCCACCACACGTAGTCCTCCCACCCGTGGGGGTCGAAGGCGAACGACCGGGTCACGCGTCCAGAAGGTCGTGCTGTTCGAACTCACCCCGCCGGGCCCGTCCGATGGCCTCGAGCAGACGTTCCGCGTTCGCGGAGTTGCGAAGGAGGTAGGCCGTCTCGGTGAGGGAGTCGTAATCGTCCTTGGACAGCAGCACGGCGTTACCGTGGCGCGAGACGACCTCGACGGGTGCGTGATCCTCGTTCACCTGCTGAATAAGGCCGAACAGTGTCTTGCGGGCTTCCGACGCGGTGATGGCGGACACGATACCTCCTCGGGCGTACCGGATATGGTACCACTCGGCGGTGTTGGGCGCGCCGCGCGGATCCGCGGGTGGCCCGTCGGTCGCGGTGCTGCACAAGCGTCGACCCAGACGATCGCGATCATCTCGCCGTGGCAATACGCATGCATCGCCCTGCTCGACAGGGATGGTCGGACCCGGCGGGATCATCGATCGAGGGAATCTCACACCGGCTCGGTGGTGCGGATGAGGCCGCAGTTCACGCACGACCACGCGACGAGGAAGCGTTCGTCGTCGAGGATCTCGAAGCGCAGCGGGTCGCCGCACGTCGGGCACGTGAGCGGGTCGAGAGGTCTGCTCACCGGGCGAAGGTGACGTCCATGACGCCGGTCAGCGGTAGTTCGTGAACTGCAGGTCGACGTCGAGGTCGGCGGCCTTGAGGAGGCGCTGGACCTCCTGCAGGTCGTCGCGGGACTTCGACTGCACGCGCAGCTCGTCGCCCTGGATCTGCGATTTGACGCCCTTGGGGCCCTCGTCGCGGATGATCTTGCCGATCTTCTTCGCGTTCTCCTGCGAGATGCCCTCCTTCAGCGTGGAGGTGATGCGGTACTCGCGGCCGCTCGCGGTCGGTTCGCCGGACTCGAGGCTCTTGAGCGAGATGCCGCGCTTGATGAGCTTGGTCTGGAATACGTCGAGGACGGCGTTCGCGCGCTCCTCGGAGTTCGCCTTGATGAGGATGGCATCGCCGCTCCAGTCGATGGAGGCATCCGTGCCCTTGAAGTCGTAGCGCTGCTCGACCTCCTTGCGGGCCTGGTTCAGCGCGTTGTCGGCTTCCTGGCGGTCGATCTTGGAGACGATGTCGAATGAGCTGTCGGCCATGCGTCCAGGCTACCGGGGACGGCCGGGAGACGGCGGGATCGGCCGCGGGATGCCGCTGAGGCGAGGCTGAGAGACCGCCCCCCGCCGCCCGTCGCGCTCGTAGACTCGGATCCCATGCGAGCACTCACCGAAGACGAGGTCCGCGACGCGTTCGTGAACGCCGGACCCGATGAGCTGCGGGTCGTCACGATGCCGCACGATTTCCTGCTCACCGACTGGGATCACATGGACTTCTTCGCCTGGCGTGATCCGCGCACCCGCGGGCGCGGCTATCTCGTCACCGAGCGCGACGGCGAGCCGACGGCCGTGGTGCTGCGCGCGGCGGACGGGCAGTCGCGGGCCCGGGCGGCGATGTGCAACCTGTGCCACACGATGCAGCCGGGCGATCAGGTCGCGCTGTTCACGGCCCGCAAGGCCGGGGATGCCGGGGCGCACGGTGACACGGTCGGCACGTACATGTGCGCGGACCTGTCGTGCCACGAGAACGTGCGTCTGGCGATGCCGCTCGCTCCGAGCGAGATCCGCGGGAGCGTGGACATGAAGATCGACGGCACGAAGCGCCGCACGGAGGCGTTCGTCGAGCGCGTGCTCGAGACCGCCGGGGCGGAGCGGTGACCCCGCGCGTCGTCGTGATCGGCGACGCGCTGATCGACGAGCTGCGCGACGACGACGGCGTGCGCGAGTTCGTCGGCGGCGCCGGGCTGAACGTCGCGGTCGGCCTGTCGCGTCTGGGCGTGCCGGCGACGCTCGTCGCGATGGTGGGCGACGACGCGGCCGGCGCGCAGATCCGCGCCTATCTCGACCAGTTCGACGTGAAGCTCCTCGCGAGTCCCGCACCGCACGGCACGTCCCGGGCGGTGAGCACGCGTTCGGCCGGCGGAGAGCCGGTGTACGTCTTCAACGAGGCGGCGCAGAACCGTCGCGTCGTCTTCGGTGCCGCAGAGCGGGAGGCGATGGATTCCGCGGCGATGGTCGTCGTCAGCTGCTTCCCCTTCGACGACGAGGCGCAGACGGACGAGCTCGTCGATGCCGCTGCGTCGCCGTCGACCCCGCTGGCGATCGACCCGAACCCGCGGACCGGCATGATGCGCGACCGTGCGGCGTTCGTGCGCGGCTTCGAGAAGGCCGCGGCCGGGGCGCTGCTGGTGAAGGTCGGGGAGGACGACGCCGAGGTGCTGTACGGCTCGTCGCTCGAGGAGCTCCGGACCCGTCTGCGCGACCTCGGCGTGGGAGCGGTGCTCGCCACGTACGGGGCCGGGGGAGCGGCCGTGGATGCCGGCGACGTCACCGTCGCACGCGGTATCTCCGAACTGCCCGGGCGCATCGTCGACACGATGGGCGGCGGTGACGCGGTCCTGGCGACGACGGTCTCGCTGGTCCGGGACGCGCTGCCGGCCGGCGAGGACGCGTGGGCGGCGGTGCTGCAGCGGGCCATGGACGTGGCCGCAGCGACCTGCCGCGAAGAGGGTGCACTGCTGCGCGTGCCCGAGTGAGCGGCATCCTGCGACGTCCCGCGGGCGTGGTTTGAGGCACCCCTTCGGGGATAGTAGAGTAGGGGATCGCGCCTCCGGTCGACTGACTAAGCCGGGCGGGTGCGCACCTGGCGAGTTACCCAAGCGGCCAAAGGGATCTGACTGTAAATCAGACTGCATTGCATTCGGGGGTTCGAATCCCTCACTCGCCACCATCCGCACGACGACGCGGACGTAAGGCCCCCAGGCCGCCGAGCAATCGGTGAGCCTGGGGGCCTTCTTCGTGCCCGGTGGGCACCATCGCCGTCATTCTGAAGAAGACGCCGGCGCAGGTGTTCCGCGACCCGCCCTCGGCGCGTACACCGAAGCGCGCGTCCCACGTGGGTTAACCAGATGGTTAACCTCTGCATTGGCGAACGCCGTTCGATAATGCGTACATGTGCTGCGTTCGACGTCCAGGTAGTTAGGCTCTCGGGGCGCAAACTTATCCAGTTCGCGCATCCGGCTCCGCCGGGACGCGACCATCGACTCCTGCCGAGCCGGTGGACGCGCAGTGCCGGGCGATCGTTCCGCGGTCGTCCGGGACCCGTGGCCTCGCCGCGAACGCCACCCGAGTGCGTTCCCGGCCGGTCGCGGGTGACCGCCGTCGTGGGCATTCCCCTCGAGTGCGAGCTCGGGCCTGCGACGGATGACAGGACGTTCGGCGCGCGATCGCGCGCCGGTGGGGGGAACACCGATGGACATCATCAGCGAGCTCGCGCGCGCGATCGACCGCGCCGATCTCAACCGGATCGAGGCTCTCTGGGAGCGGCACTTCTACCGACTGCTTCTGCAGGATCCCGCTCTGGTGGATCGAGCCGTGGCATCCCTGCCATCGGAGTGGCTGGCCGAGCACCCGCGCCGCGAGATGTGGCGCGCCCTGACGGGGGCACTCGGCGAGGGGCGGCAGATTCCGACGCCCGTGCTCGAGCGCTTCGCCGCCTTCGTGCGCCACGACGCATCCGCGCGGCCGGCGGACGGTCTGATCCTTCTGCACGTCCGTCTGGGGGAGCTGATCTCCCACGGCTGGGGGGAGCGGACCTCCGCCCTCATCGACGAGATCCACCTCGCCGTCGAGGCGGCCGAGGACCGCACGGGTCTGACGGACATCCTGCCGGTGCTGTTCATCCTCTGCGCGGTCGCCAGGATGCTCGCCCACGAGGAGCCCGCCGCCGTCGAGGTGCTGTGGGAGGCGGCGCACTGGGCATCCGTCGGCGAGGGGCATCCCGCTTTGGCCTCCGTCCACGCTCACCTGGCGCTCTGGCACGTGCTGGAGGAGCGTTTCGTCGAGGCCGCACGGCTGCTGGGAGACCCGGCGCCCGCGCCCGCGGCGGGAACCCTCGCTCACCGGTATCAGAGCGTCGGCTTCGTCGTCCGCGCCTTGATCGCCGTGGGGGAGCTCGACCCGGGCTCCGCCCGCCGATGGATCGCTCGCGTCGACGAGCCGACCGTCACGGGTGAGCTGGAGTGGCTCGTCCTGCATGCCCGGTCGCGAGCGGCCATGCTCGAGAAGGAGCCGTGGGAGGCGATCCACGCGATCCGGACGACGCTCAGCACCTCGTACGACCGCTTCCCGCCGGGCTCCTTCTCCGGTTCCCTGCTGCGCGCGGACCTCGCTCAGCTGACGCAGATCGCCGGAGACCTCAGATCGGCCGAACGCGTGTTGCGCGCCCCCGGGATGCGCGAGGGCAACCTCGCGATCGACGTCAGTCGCGCGCGTCAGGCTCTGCTGCGCGGACGACCCGACGACGCCCTGACGATCCTGCGCTCACCGATGCGCGACGGGTTCACGCCCGCGCACTTCCCGTCCGGTGTCGTGCTGGCCGCGTCGGCCGAGCAGGAGGTGGGGGGAGAGGTACGCGAGGAGACCCTGGATGCCGCGGCGGCGGTGGTCCGCGCCCACGGGGCGCCGGCCGCGCTCACCGAGGCGACGCCGCCCGTGCGGGAACTGCTCCTGCCCCGGGTGGGCGTGGAGGCGGCCGTCGTGCCGCAGTTGTGGGAGTGCGCCGCACGCGTCCGTCTGACCCGCCGGGAGCAGCAGGTGCTGCGGGTGCTGCGTGCGCATTCGTCGCTGTCCGACATCGCCGCGGCCCTGTTCGTCTCCGAGGACACGGCCGCGGCATCCCTCAAGGCGCTCTATCGCAAGCTCGGCGCCCACACGCGGGAGGAGGCGTTGTGGCTCGCGGGGGAGTGAGCCGGGTCGTGGCTCGACGCCCTCAGCAGCCGGCCTGAACGGCTAGGAGTGCGCGCGACTTGACCTCGAGGAAGGCGCAGAGCGCCGAGAGCACGTTGACCTCGTTGCCGAGGTTCAAGAGCTCCACGGGGCCCAGCTCGATCGTGGTGTCGCGGGCTTCCATGGTGACCTTCCACGCGCCGCCGCTGCCGTCGACCGGCTGCAGGTAGCTGATGGTGGCCGCCTTCGACAGGTCGACAACGATGAGCCCGGCATCCGGGACGGTGTCGTCCTGCTGTTCGAGGACTCGCATCTCGCTGCCGGTCACGTAGCCCAGCGCGCGGAACTCCTCGAGCCAGAGCTCGAGGGTCGCCATGTTCAGAAGGTCACGTACCGGCACCGCACTCCCCGATCCAGTCGCGCGAATAGGTTTTGCGCAATGCGTCCAGTATGGCCGCATTCAGACGGGGAGGGCGAATGTGCTAAAGAGGTGCCGATCAGGCGGCGTGAACGGAACGCGACGCGGGGCGCGCGGCGGCCTCGGCCTGCTCCCACGTGCGGACGTCGAGCATGAGCCCGGCCGACGAGTTGGACTGGTCGGCGAGCTGGCGGAGATACTCGCCCACCAGCTGTTCCGGCTCGGGCGTCTCGAACACGAAGCGCAGGGCGATGGAGGGCTGCAGCCAGATGGTCTGGCGGCCGTCCCCGGTGTCGTCGCCGGTCCAGGTCAGCGTGAAGGACTCATTGCGACGCAGCTTGGTGGCCGCGATGACCTTGATGTAGCTCAGCAGACGATCGGGGAGGGCGACGGGGGTGGTGTCGGAGCCGTAGTAGAGCTTTGCCATGCGATCTCCTTCGGTCATCCGTCGGGCGGGCTCCCGACGAAATACTAAGGTATCACGTATTTCACGAGGTTAATTAACAAGATGAAATGTTCGCGATAAAGACTACGATGGGCGGATACGCGTCGAACGAGAGAAAGGAACGTGGATGCCGCAGCGCACTCTGTCAGCCCTCTCCCTCGCTCTCGAGGAATTCGTGCAGGCGCGCACTCGCGCCGTCGCCACGGCGCGGAAGGAGCTGCGCGTGAGCGAGCTCGAGGCTCGAGCGCTCGCGGCGATCGGCGCCGAGCCCGGGATCCGTCCGAGCCGCCTGCGGGAGCACCTCGACGTGACGTCCGCCGGTGTGACGACGCTCGTCGATCGTCTGGTCGAGCGTGGCCTGCTTCGCCGGGAGCTCGACGTCGACGACCGGCGCGTCAACCACATCTACCTCGAGATCGACCTGGACGCCGCGCCGTGGTCCGCCCTCACGGGGTTCGGGTCCGACGTCGAGACGGCCGTCAGCGAAGAGCCCCGCGCCGACGCCGACGCCTTCGCCAAGGTGCTCCGCCGCATCACGGCAGCCACGCGCGACCGCAGCTGAACGGTCCCTGCGCCGACGCCTTCGCCAAAGTGCTCCGCCGCATCACGGCAGCCACGCGCGACCGCAGCTGACGCGTCAGCGCTTCCGTCTCGGTCGTCCGCACGGCGGTGGCCACACGTTCCATGGGTGCCGGATGCGGTTGCCCAGGCGGTCAATTGTCAACGTCCGCAAAGGTCGAGCCTGCGGCATTGTGCATCGCCCAGGTCGAGCGGAACCCGGACAGGTGAGCCAGCTCGCCGGGGCTTGCGACGCCCCCTCGCCGCAAGCTGTCCAGCAGCTCCAGGCGTCGCATGCGCAACGCGGAGGATGGCGACGTGCCTCGTGAGGCGAAGGCCCGCGCGAGATACTGCCTGGACACGTCGAGGGTGTCGGCGAGGGACGCGACGGTGGTGGCCGGGTTGTGTGCTGACGACCGAATACACTCCATCGCGTCCTCGTAGAGGCGATCTAGCGCGGGCAACGTCGAACCCGCACGGGGTCGGTGCTCGTCGAGGAGGCCCTCGATCAGCAAGTCGATCGCGCCATGGATCTTGCGGATGACGGCGGGGTGCGGCGATGGGGTGAGGTTGAGCGCGGTGTTCAGCAGGGCGGCGAGACCGGCACCCGCGCACGTCGGCTCGTCGAAGGGAAGGTAGAGAAACCCGCCCGGGAGTTGAGCAGTCGCCGATGATGTCTCCACCTCTATCCGAGCTGTTGGTGACTGCGCCTGCAGAGTGCACCGGTGACGGGCGGAGACGACGACGATGTCGTTCGTCGTCTGAGTGGTGGTCGTATCGCCGGCGGCTATCGTGATCGTCCCGTCCACCTGAAGGGAGAAGCGCACGCCCCGGTCAGCGGTGGATTGCGTGTCGCGGAGCAGGTTGAGCGGGGTGTGCCACAGCCGGCGCGCGGTGAACTCGCCGTCGGACAGCTCGTCGACGACGAGAACGGTCTCGTTGAGCGACGCGTCGGACGTCGACAACGAATGCCCTCTCGCCTCGAACCATTCGATGGCCGCGGGCCCGTCGAGTCTCTGTCTCATTCTCTTCGGCAGATGATCGAAGCCGGCACCTTGCAACGGCTCCCATGGCGGCACGTTGCTGACAACCTGCTCTGGGATCCTGAGGGGCATGGCGTCACATTCGCAGACGGCGCTTCGCCGCGCCCTCCGAATCGCGAATATCACCCGCTGCTTCACCCGGTGAGGGTTGCACGAGGATGAGCGTCCTCCGCGTCGAACGTAGCTAGCGCCCGGTGCAGAGCGCGAACCGACGGAAAGCCGGAATGCGCGCATATCTCGAGCGGATCGTCGACACCCGCGGCCAACAAGATTCGGGCGAGCTGGCATCGGCGGCGGCGAATCTCAGAGCTCGGCGACGTCCCTCGGGCTGCGAACACTCGCCTGAGATATTGGACGGAGACGTTCGTCGCCTCGGCGACCGATTCGACTCCGACAGACGCGTCATGCGCGGACAGCGCGATGTACTCATTCGCGGCGCAGAAGAGCTCTGCAGCGGCACGGCGCTGACCTCGTCTCTTCGGTACGGCGGCCTCGCAGAGGAGGGCCTCGACGAGATTCTCCAATGCGCGTTGCACCGCGCTGCCCGTGCAGGAGTTCACCTCATCCCCCTCGTCGAGAATGGCATTCACGATGGACACGATCGCGACGGACGCAGATGAATCACGCGTGCGGGCCAGGTGGGTGAAGTGCGACGGGGGCAGGCGCAGGCTGGACGAAATCATCTCGATGCGAGCGGAGGGGGACCTCGTCATGAACGACTGCACGCTGTGCGTTGTAGCGAGGAGCGCGTCATGAGCGTGAAGGGTCCGCACGCCGTCGGGCGAGGAAACGACACTCTCCCCTTCGGTCTGCAAGGTGAGCGATATCGACGGGTGTGTCGATGACGAGCAACTGTTCTGCGGGTCTTCACCGCCCACGCTCGAGAGAGTCACCGCGGTGTGCCTGATGCGGCGTACAGCGAAGGATCCGTGGATGAGCTCGTCCACCATGAGGACGGGGGCATCTGTCGCCGGAGGTGGGGGCTGCGGCGTCAGTCCTTGACTCGCGAACCACCGTGCCGCAGCGGGGCCCTCGGCTCGTATCCGTCGGCGGGACGGAGCACGGTCGTCGCCGCGGGAACGCGACGCCACGTCCGGGGACGCGCCGCGCTTTTGAGCCACCCGGGCACATTCGCATGCCACGAAGGGGTGGAGGGCGTGATTCACCACCCCTTCTCGTGAGATGTCCTCTGTTCCGCGCCGCAATCGCAACCTCGGAGCGCCTGTGGAAACTTAACCTCTCCGCGACCGGGCAAGCTCACCCATGCACTCATCGATGGAAACCCATGGCGGAGTCTCGTCAACCGACGTAGCCGGGGCGCGTGTGACACCAGAAGCTGCTCGCGTCATTCACACCACAGGGAGACGAGATGACGACTGAGAACGACGCGCCGCTTCGAGGCGTGTTCACTGGCCCCGACGGCGTAAAGCGCCGCACTATCTTGGCGGGAGCGGCGTGGTCGATCCCCGTCGTGACCGTCGTCACGGCCGCACCCGCCACGGCGGCGACCAACGACCTCACGCTGGCATTCGACAAGAGCAGTTACGACGGCAAGGCGTGCGGCACGATCTCAGGTGCCTACGTGACCGCCACGCGGAACGGCGTCGTGGCAGCGGGTGAAAGCGTCACGGTCACCCTCGCCGACGGTTACACCTTCAAAGACGGGTCCACGAGCTACACGGGAACGACGGACGCGAACGGCAAGCTCACCCTGCCCGACATCAAGGTTCCCGGGACCGGGGGTGACAGCACTGCCACGGCGACATCGGGCAGTGCTTCGACGACTGCCGCGCTGAAGACGCCTTCGGGGGCACGTGCGTTCAGCGTCTTCGAGAAGGGGACGCCGAACGCGCTCGGCAACGTCCCGGCCGGCTCGACGCCGCTCAACAGCGGATATTTCCTCAAGGGCAGCTCGCTTTACCAATACAACAGCTCGACAGCTGTGGCGACGGACGTCAGCAAGACCTCGACAGGCTGGACGGGGTCGGACGGTAACCACATCTACTACACCGACACCAGCGGCAACGCACACTCGGTCTTCGAGGGGAACGCACCGGGCGATCTCAAGTCCGTCCCGAAGGACGCCACACCGCTGAACTCGGGGTACTTCCTCAAGGGATCCACCTTGTACTACAACGACGGCACCGTTCTGGCCACGGACGTCGCGTCCACGTCCACCGGGTGGTCCGCTAGCGATGGAAATCACATCCAGTACATCAGCACCTCCGGCGCCGCCTACGGCATCGGCGAGAAGAACAAGCCGACCGCGTTCTCCAGTGTTCCGTCCGGGGCGACCGCCCTCAACTCTGGGTACTTCTTGAAGGACAACACGCTCTACTACATCGACGGAACGAAGCTCGCGGAGAACGTCTCGAAGACCTCGACGGGGTGGTCGGCCAGCGACGGCAACCACGTCTACTACACGGACACCTCGGGCAAGGCGCACGCGGCGTTCAACAAGACGACGAGCGATCTGTCGAGCGTGCCGAGCGGATCCACTCCGCTCAACTCGGGCTACTTCCTCAAGGACAAAGTCCTGTACTGGAACGACGGGACGAAGATCACCGACGGTGTGGAATCCACCTCGACTGGCTGGACCGCGAAGGACGGCAATCACCTGTACTTCACGAAGAGCACCTGCAGCTGATACGCACTACGGTGAGCGCCACTGTCTCACCGACGGCGATGGCGGCCTCGTCTCTCACGGAGGCGGGGCCGCTGGTCGTCCTCATCGCGTCTCGCCTCCGCTGGCGACGACCCGACCCTCCGCCATCTCCACCACCCGGTCCGCGTCGGCGATGAGCCGATCGTCGTGACTGACGCAGACCACCGTGGCGTCGCGCCTCAGCTCCGCGGTGACCGCCGCCCGGATGAGCTCGGCGCTGGCGGCATCCAATCCGGTCGTCGGCTCGTCGAGCAGGAGGAGGTCCGCCTCGCGGGCGAGGCCCTGGGCGAGGAGGGCGCGCTGGCGTTGTCCGCCGGAGAGCGCCGCGAACGGGCGCCGCGCCAGGTCCGCGATGTCGAGCCGCTCGAGGGACCGGTCGACGGCGGTGCGCGCATCGGCGGACAGCCGCCGGAACGGTCCGACGCGGCCCCAGGCGCCGACGGTCACGACGTCGCGCACCGTGAGCGGCAGGCGGTCGGACACCGCTGAGCGCTGCGGGACGAAGGCGCGGGTGGCGAGGGAGGCGTCCACCGTGCCCGCCGTCGGCGTGCGCGCCCCCGCGAGCACCTCCAGGAGGGTGGTCTTGCCGGCGCCGTTGGGTCCGACGATGACGGTCAGTGCGCCGGCGGTGATGTCGAGGTCGACGCCATCGACGGCGGTGGAGCCGGGGTAGTCGACGCGGATGCCGCGGAGTGCCGCGGCGGTCGAGAGGGCGGAGCGGAGGGGCACGGCCTCAGCGTATCCGAGAAGCGAGTTTGAGAATCATTCTCGTTATCGCTACGGTCGAGCATCGTGTCCTGGTTCACTGATCCCTTCGCCTTCGAGTTCGTCCAACGGGCTCTGCTCGGCGGCGTGCTCGTGGCGGTGCTGTGCGCCGTTGCGGGGACCTGGGTCATCGTGCGCGGGATGGCCTTCCTCGGCGAAGCGCTGGCACACGGCATGCTGCCCGGCGTGGCCGTCGCGACGGTGCTCGGGCTGCCGGTGCTCCTGGGCGCCGCCGTCAGCGCGATCGCGATGAGCGCCGGGATCGGCGTGCTGCAGCGACGCGCGAAGCTGTCGTACGACACGAGCATCGGACTGCTCTTCGTGGGGATGCTCGCGCTGGGCGTCATTGTCATCTCGCACGCCGGGAGCTTCGCCACCGATGCCACGGCCATCCTCTTCGGTGAGATCCTCGCCATCGGCGTCGGCGACCTGGTCGTGCTGGCCGTCGCGGTCGTGCTCGGCGTCGCGGCCGCCGCGCTCGGCCACCGCAGCCTCGTCGCCCTCGCGATCGACGAACGGGTCGCCCGTGTGGCGGGCCTCGCCCCGCGCGCGGCGCAGGTCCTGCTGGTCGGCCTCGTCACCCTCGCCGTCGTCGCCTCCTACCAGGCGGTCGGGTCGCTGCTCGTCGTCGGCCTGCTCGTCGCTCCCGCCGTCGCCGCGCGCCAGTGGACCGAGCGCATCCCCACGACCATGGCGCTCGCCGCGGTCATCGGTGCGGCCGCCGTGGCCGTGGGGCTGCTGGTCTCGTGGCACGCCGCGACCGCCGCGGGGGCGACCATCGCCGGCACCGCGATCGCCGCGGCCGGTCTCTCGTGGGCGCTCCGGTCGCTGCGCGACCGCCTCACCTCCCCTCCGTCCCGATCGCTCGCCGCGGCGTCGCCGCGCGCCGCGGTCTGAGAAGAAAGCCTTCATGCTCCACCCCTCCCGCCCCTCGCAGTCCTCCCGCCCGCCTCGTCCCGCCCGCCGCCGCCGTCTCCCGGTGCTCTTCCCGTCCGCCGCGGCGGTGCTGGCCGTGCTAACCGGGTGCGCGGCGCCCGTGTCCGATGCTCCTGCCGCGGACGAGCCGACCGTCGACACCCACGGTGAGATCGCCGGCGCCGAGGAGCTCGCGGAGCCGGCCGTCGGACTGACGTCGATCGATCCCGCCGGGCGGGTCTCGCATCTCGACCTCCTCGACGAGAGCACGGTCGACCTCGGCACGGTGCGCGCTCCCGCGGTCGTCCACACCGACGGGCGCTACCTCTTCGCCGCCGACGCGGCAGGAGTGTCCATCGTCGACAGCGGCGTCTGGACGTGGGACCACGTCGACCACTTCCACTACTACCGGGCGCAGCCGGCGCTGCTGGGCGACGTCGCGGGGGAGGGGGTGGCCACCGTCGCCACCTCGAACTCCTCGACCACCGGCGGGACCGGGTTGTTCTTCCCCGCCTCCGGGGAGGCGGTCCTGCTCGACACCGAGGCGATGTCGACGGGCGAGCTCGTCGAGTCGTTCCGGCTGGAGCGCACGCCCGGGGCGGGTCTCGTCGTCCCGGTCGGGTCGTTCGCCGCCGTCGCCTCCGGCGACGAGGTCACCGTGCACACCGCCGACGGCGACGAGGTCGCCGTGCACACCGCCGACGGTGCGGAAGCGGGGGAGGGCGTGCGGTGCGTCGCCCCCCAGGGCACGATCACGACCCGCGTCGGCGCCGTGATCGGATGCGAGGACGGCGCCCTCCTCCTCCACGTCGAGGAGGAGCAGCCCGTCGTCGAGCGCATCCCCTACCCCGACGGCGTCGACGCTCCCCGCGCCACCGCGTTCGCCAACCGGGAGGGGCGGCCCCGCGTCGCCGCGCTCGCCGGGACGTCCGGCATCTGGATGCTCGACACCCGCGACCGGACGTGGACGCTGCTCGCCGCCCCCGAGCCGCTGGTCCAGGTGACCGCCGTCGACGACGCCGACGCGAACGTGCTCGGCCTCACGCCGGACGGCCGGGTGCTGGTGATCGACGGTGAGAACGGCGCCGCGCGGGCGGCATCCCTCCCTCTCGTCGGGGCGAGCCTGACCGCCGGCGACGCCGTGACGCTCGTCGCCGATCAGCAGCGCGCCTACCTCAACGGCCCGGCCGAGCAGCGGCTGTGGGAGATCGACTTCGCCGACGCGGCGCGCATCGCCCGCGAGTTCGCCCCCGAGCGCGTGCCGGCCTTCGTCGCGCAGACGGGGCGCTGAGATGAACCGCTTCCGCCCCCGCTTCCGTTTCGCCGCGACCGCGGCCGCCCTGACCGTCGTCGGCGCGCTCCTCACCGGGTGCGCCGGCTCGTCCGACGACCGCCCGCTCGTGGCGGTCTCGACGAACATCCTCGGCGACGTCGTGACGAACCTCGTCGGCGACGACGTCGAGGTCATGACCCTCATGCGCCCGGGCGCCGACCCGCACTCGTTCGAGATCTCCGCGGCCGCGGCCGCCCGTCTCCGATCGGCCGACCTGATCGTGTCGAACGGCATCGGCCTCGAGGAGGGGTTGCAGCAGCACCTCGACGCGGCCGCGCAGGAGGGCGTTCCCTCCTTCGTCGCGGGGGACGCGGTCGACGTGCTCCCGTACACCTCCACCGACGCCGAAGGGGCGGACGATCCGCACTTCTGGACCGATCCCGCCCAGACCATCGCGGTGGTCGACGCGCTCGTGCCGGTCCTGGAGGGGATGGACGGGGTGGATGCCACCGCGGTGGCATCCCGGTCCGCGTCCTACCGCGGCGAGCTCGAAGCGCTCGACGCCGAGATGTCGGACGCCTTCGCGGCGATCCCCGCGGCGCAGCGGGCCCTGGTGACGAACCACCACGTGTTCGGGTACCTCGCGGACCGCTTCGACTTCCGCGTCGTGGGTGCGGTGATCCCGGGCGGGACGACCCTCGCCGCGCCGAGCGCGAGCGATCTGGCCGACCTGGTGTCGGCGATCGAGGAGGCGGGGGTCCGCACCATCTTCGCGGAGTCCTCGCAGCCGGACCGTCTCGTGCAGGCGCTCGCCCGGGAGGCCGACGTCGACGTCGCCGTCGAGGAGCTGTTCACCGAGTCCCTCACCGAGCCCTCCGGCGGGGCGCCGGACTACCTGACCATGATGCGCGTGAACACGGAGCGCATCGCCACGGGCCTGGCGCCGCGGTGACATCCGTCGCCGTCGCCACGCTCCCCACCCAGAGAAGAAAGAGGAATCACATGCGCACCTTCCCCCTCCGCCGCGCGGGCCTGCTCGCGCTCGCGGTCGGTGCGACCGTCGGTCTGGCCGCCTGCTCGGGCGGCTCGGGCGGCGGATCCGCGGCTCCCGCCCCGGCCGCGTCCGGCGCGACCGGCGACGAGACCGGCACGCGCGTCGCCCTGTCCTACCCCGGCGGCATCGTCGTCCTGGACGGCGAGACGCTCGAGGTCGTCGGCGACGTCGACTCGGAGGAGTTCACCCGCCTGAACGCGGCCGGAGACGGCCGCCACATCATGGTGACGACCAGCGCCGGCTTCCAGGTGCTCGACGCGGGCACCGCCGAGGAGGACCCCGAGCTGACCGACCTGGTCTTCGCGGCCGAGAAGGCCGGTCACGTCGTCGTCCACGGCGGCAAGACCGTGCTCTACGCCGACGGGACGAGCGACACCACCGTCTTCGACACCGATGCCCTGCTGGCATCCACCGACGAGCTCCCCGAGACCGAGACCATCCCGGGTGTCGAGGCGCACCACGGGGTGTCGATCGTGCTCGAGGACGGGTCCTTCGTGACGACGGTCGGCAACGCCGACGGCCGCACCGGAATTACCGTCGCGGACGCGTCCGGGAACACGATCGCCGAGAACACGGTCTGCCCGGGCGTGCACGGCGAGGGCACCGCGCAGGACGAGGTCGTCGTCTTCGGCTGCGAGAACGGCGCGCTGGTGTACGCCGACGGCGAGATCACCAAGCTCGACGCCCCCGACCAGCCGTACGGCCGGACGGGCAACCTGTTCGTCAGCGAGACGAGCCCGCTCGTGCTCGGCGACTACAAGGACGACCGCGACGCCGAGGGGTACCTCCTCCACCGCGTCGCCGTCCTCGACACCGCCGCGAAGACCCAGACCGTCGTCGACATGCCGGAGGGGGCGGAGTACACGTTCCGCGATCTCGCCCGCGGGCCGGAGGACCTCGGCTACATCCTCGCGTCGGACGGCGCGATCCACGTGTTCGACCTCGAGGCGGGGGAGTTCACGGACTCCTTCCCGGTCATCGACGCGTGGGAGGGTCCCGTCGAGTGGCAGGACGCCCACCCGGCCATCAAGGTCAGCGGTGACGTCGCCTACGTGACCGAGCCCGCGAAGAACATGGTCCACTCGGTGGACCTCACCACCGGTGAGGTCCTGGCCAGCGCGACCCTCGAGGTCACGCCCAACGAGATCGCCCTCACCCGCTGAGGGCTCACGGTCGGCCGTCCCGGTCGTACGCGATCTGCAGCGCCTGGCGCACAGCGCGGACACCGGGGCGGTCGGCCGTTCCGCGTCTCACCGCGGTGAACACGTCGCGGCGCGGCCGGGCGGGGAGGTCGATCAGTCGGACGGGAGGCTCCTCGCCGGCGAAGACGAGGTCGGGGATCATCCCCACCGCGTGCCCGGACGCGACCAGCCGCACGTGCGCCGTGAGGTCGGCGAGCTCGAAGCGGACGTCGGGCTCGAACCCCGCCGCGCGGCACTGCTGCGTCGCCCACTGGCGGGCGGCCGTGCCGACGGGCTCCATCACCCACGCGCGGTCGCGCAGGTCCTCGAGGCGGACGTCGGGGGAGGTGGCCTCTCCCACCGCGAGGCGGATCGCGTCGCGCCCGAGCAGACTGCGCTCCAGGCCGTCGCGGTGCTCGCGGGTGTGGCCCGGGTACTGCTCCGCGACGACGAGGTCGAACCCGCGGGCGGCGACCTCGAACAGCCCCTCCTCGGGCGCGAGCTCGGCGACCTCCACGCGGAGTCCGGGCTCGGCGACGGCGAGAGCGTCCAGTGCGCGGGGCAGCAGGCCGTGGGCGGCGGACTGCATGACGGCGAGGCGCACCGGGGCGAGCGAGGGCTGCATCCGCTCCAGCTCCGCGCGCGCGGCCTCGTCGGCGGCGAGCATGCGGGCGGCATGGGCGGCCAGGGCCGCACCCTGCGCGGTGAGGCGGACCCGCCGCCCGTCGGGCTCGAGGAGGGGCACGCCGGCGTCGCGTTCGAGCTGGGCGAGCTGCTGCGAGATGGTCGACGGGCTGTAGGCGAGGGCCTCGGCGACCGCGGACAGCGTCCCGCGCACGGACAGCTCGTGGAGCAGGCGGAGGCGGCGCAGGTCGAACACGGCATCCTTTCGTTCCCAGCGAACAATACCGATCGTAAATGATCGCTTTTCTCGAAGGGATGCCGGGCCTCACACTGATCCCAACCGAGGAAGGATCGCCATGTCTCTCACCGACGTCCCCCGCACCACCGCCGGCGCCGCGCCGGCGCTCGTCTCGCCGTCCGAGCTGGCCGACGAGGCGATCGCGCTCGTCCGCCGGTGGCTGGTGGAGAGCCGCGACGAGCCCGTCGACGCTGCGGCTCAGCGTCTGGCCGGCGTGCTGCGCGACCCGCACGGGCTCGACTTCACCGTCGGGTTCGTGGACGGCGTCGTGCGTCCCGAGGACCTCCGGGTCGCCGCGCGCAACCTCGCCGCGCTGACCCCGCTCGTCCCGGCGTTCCTCCCTCCGCACCTGAAGTCCGCGATCCGCCTGGGCGCCCTGACGGCGCCGGTGCTGCCGCAGGTGGTCGTCCCGGCTGCGCGCACGGCCCTGCGGTCGATGGTGCGGCACCTCATCGTCGACGCCAGCGACCGCAAGCTCGGCGACGCGATCTCGGCGATCCGCGGTCGGGGCGACGGCATCCGGCTCAACGTCAACCTGCTCGGCGAGGCCATCCTCGGCAAGAAGGAGGCCGCGCGCCGCCTGGCCGGGACCCGCAAGCTCCTCGCCCGCGACGACGTGGACTACGTCTCCATCAAGGTGTCCTCCACCGTCGCGCCGCACACGCCGTGGGCGTTCGAGGCCGCCGTCGACGACGCCGTGACCGCGCTGCGCCCGCTGTACCGCGTGGCGAAGGAGACCGGCACGTTCCTCAACCTCGACATGGAGGAGTTCAAGGACCTCGACCTCACCCTCGCCGTGTTCGAGACGCTGCTGGGCGAGCCCGAGTTCCACGGCGTCGAGGCCGGCATCGTGCTGCAGGCCTACCTTCCGGACGCCCTGGCCGCCATGGTGCGGCTCCAGGAGTGGACCGCCGCCCGGGTGGCATCCGGTGGCGCCTCCATCAAGGTGCGCGTCGTGAAGGGGGCGAACCTGCCCATGGAACGCGTGGATGCCGATGTGCACGACTGGCCGCTGGCGACCTGGCCGAGCAAGCAGGCGACCGACGCGTCGTACAAGGCGGTCCTGGACTACGCGCTGCGGCCCGAGCACACCGCGAACGTGCGGATCGGCGTCGCCGGTCACAACCTGTTCGACATCGCCCTCGCGTGGCTGCTGGCCGAGCGCCGCGGCGTCACGAGCACGACCGGCCGCAGCGGCATCGACGTCGAGATGCTGCTCGGCATGGCGACCGCGCAGCAGGCGGTCGTCCGGCGGACGGTCGGGTCGATCCTGCTGTACACCCCCGTCGTGCACCCGGACGAGTTCGACGTCGCCATCGCCTATCTCATCCGCCGGCTGGAGGAGGGCGCCTCGAGCGAGAACTTCATGTCCGCGGTGTTCGACCTCGACACGCAGGAGGCGCTGTTCGCCCGCGAGCGCGACCGCTTCCTGGCATCCCTCGCCGACATGCCCGCGGGAGTGCCCGCTTCCAACCGCGTGCAGGACCGCACCGCGCCGGCCGCGCCGGCGCCGACGTCCGGGTTCCGCAACACCCCCGACTCGGACCCCGCGATCGCCGCGAACCGCGGATGGGCCGAGGGCATCGTCGCGCGCATGGCGGACTCCCGCCTGGGGGCGGAGACCATCCGGACGCACACGGTCACCGACGCCGACGTCCTGGACGAGCTGATGCGGGACGCCGCGGCGGCCGCCGCCGGGTGGCGCGACCGCGGTGCCGCCGAGCGGGCCGCGATCCTGCACCGGGCCGGGGACGTGCTCGAGGCGCGACGAGCCGAGCTGCTGGAGGTCATGGGCGCCGAGTGCGGCAAGGTCATCGAGCAGAGCGACCCCGAGGTGTCCGAGGCGATCGACTTCGCGCACTACTACGCCGAGCAGGCGCGGACGCTGGAGGACGTGGACGGGGCGACCTTCGCCCCGGTCGGCCTGACGGTGGTCACGCCGCCGTGGAACTTCCCTGTCGCCATCCCCGCCGGCTCGACCCTCGCCGCGCTCGCCGCGGGCTCCGCCGTGGTCATCAAGCCCGCAGCCCTCGCGGAGCGTTCCGGCGCCGTGATGGTCGAGGCCCTGTGGGAGGCGGGCGTGCCCCGGGACGTGCTGCGGCTCGTCCAGCTGTCCGAGCAGGACCTCGGCCGGCAGCTGCTCACGCACGACGCCGTCGACCGGGTCGTGCTGACCGGTGCGTACGAGACGGCCGAGCTGTTCCGTTCCTTCCGCCCCGACCTCCCGCTGCTCGCCGAGACCAGCGGCAAGAACGCGGTGATCGTCACGCCGTCCGCCGACCTCGACCTCGCCGCGAAGGACGTCGCCCTCTCGGCGTTCGGTCACGCGGGGCAGAAGTGCTCGGCGGCATCCCTCGTCGTCCTCGTCGGCTCGGTGGGGCGCTCTCGCCGGTTCCGGGACCAGCTCGTCGACGCCGTCACTTCGTTGGAGGTCGGGATGCCGTGGGAGCCCGCGTCCCGCATCGGACCCCTCATCGAGCCCGCGCAGGGCAAGCTGCTGCGCGCGCTGACCACCCTCGAGCCCGGCCAGCGCTGGGTCGTCACGCCCGAGAAGCTCGACGACGAGGGTCGGCTGTGGCGTCCCGGCGTCCGCGAGGGCGTGCGCCCCGGCAGCGAGTTCCACCGCACGGAGTACTTCGGTCCCGTGCTCGGCATCATGACGGCGGAGACCCTCGACGAGGCGATCGACATCGTGAACGCCATCGAGTACGGCCTCACCACCGGCCTGCACTCGCTCGACGAGGACGAGATCCAGCAGTGGCTCGCCCGCATCGAGGCCGGCAACCTGTACGTCAACCGCGGGACCACCGGCGCCATCGTGCAGCGGCAGCCCTTCGGCGGCTGGAAGAGGTCCGCCGTCGGCGCGGGCACCAAGGCGGGCGGACCGCACTACCTCTTCGGGTTCGGTTCGTGGACGGATGCCGCCCCCGCGCTCGTTCCCGCCGGGGCGTCCGGTTCCGATGCGCTCGCCGCGCCGGCGCTGGCCGCCGTGCCCGCCGACGAGCGGGACTGGCTGGCGCAGGCTCTCGCGTCCGACGCCGCCGCGTGGGCGACGGAGTTCTCGCTCGCCCGCGACGTGACCGGTCTGGAGTCGGAGCAGAACGTCCTGCGCTACGCCGCGGTGCCGGTGACGGTCCGCATCGAGGAGGCGACGCTGTCCGCGGTCGTGCGCGTCGTCGCCGCGGGCGTCCGCGCAGGGTCGGAGGTCACCGTGAGCGCGGCGACCGAGCTCCCCGCGGCCGTGCGGGCATGGCTCGAGGGCGCGGGCGTCCGCGGAGTGGTCGAGGACGGCGAGAGCTGGGCGCGTCGCGCCGCGCGTCTCGCGCGGACCGGGGGCCGTGTGCGTCTGCTGGGCGGGTCGGTCGCGGCTCTCGCCGAGGCGACGGGCGGGTCGCCGTCGGTCGCCGTCTACGCCGGCGATGTCACGCGTGCCGGGCGTGTGGAGCTGCTCCCGTTCCTGCACGAGCAGGCGGTCTCGGTCACCGCGCATCGGTTCGGGACGCCGCGGCGCTACGTCGTGCCGGCTCTCGTCGGCTGAGCCCGGGCATCGGTCTGCCCCCGTCGACGGGGGAGCGCGAGCGGCCCCTCGGTGATCCGGGGGGCCGCTCCGCTGTGTCGGGCGGCCGCTCCTCGGGCGGAGTTGTCAGGCTGTGCCGAGGTCCGCGATCCGGGCGGCGGCTCGGCGCACCGACTCCGGCACGGGAGTCCCGGAGACCGTCTGCGGCGCGGTGACGGGGTCCCCGGCGACCGTCCGCAGGGGGAGCATGCCCGCCCACACGGTCCGGTCCTCGCCGTCCCCGTCCACCTCGGCGAGGGAGCCGACGTTGTCCTTCACGCTCGCCTGGTCCAGGGGGAGGCGGAGGACCATCGTCGCCGCGATCTCCCGAGCCGTCATCGGACGGACGTCGGCCTCGCGTCCCGGCATGAGGTGTTCGGACAGACGGGACAAGGCGTCCTCCTTCTCCGCGGCTCCGACCGCGGCGGCGGTGCCGTGGACGACGGCGCAGCGGTAGCGCATGGAACTGTCGAAGAGGGAGCGGGCGTACTTGAGGCCGAGCAGGTGGGTGACCGTCAGGCAGACGGGAGCCCCGTCGGCGATTCGGCGGAAGAAGTCGCTCCCCGTCGAGCCGTGGAACAGCACGGAGTCGTCGTCGCGGGCGATGCCCACCGGGAGCACGATCGGACGGTCGTCTCGGACGACCGCCAACGTTCCGGAGAGCGCCCCGTCGAGGACGTCATACAGCGCTGCGCGGTCGGTGCGCTGATGGCGGGCGCCCCGCCGGACACGAGTGAGCGAGGTGAGGGGGAGTTCGGTCATGCGTCGAGTACAGCCGCCCGTGTGGACCAGTGGGTAGTCCGGATTCGGCTCATTCGGGTGGACCACTGTGTCAGGATGGAGCGTGATCTCGCTCGGGCTGGTGAACCGCTCCTCCCCGTCTCCTCTGCACCAGCAGATCGCCGCCGGACTTCGTTCAGCCATTGTCACGGGGCGGGTCGCCGGTGGGGAGACGGTGCCGTCGACGCGCTCCCTCGCCGCGGACCTGGGGGTGGCGCGCGGCACGGTCGTCGCCGCCTACGAGACCCTTCTCGGAGAGGGATATCTGCTCTCGCGAGTGGGCGGGGGCACCGTCGTCGCGGATGTGACGCGCGGGGGCGGCGGGGTCGTCGCCGACGGCGTGCCACGGGAGTGGTCGACGCCGGGGGACGGGGGAGCGGACGGCCTCGGTCCGACGGACACCCGCGACCTCCGCCCGGGACGGCCCAGCACGCGCGGTCTTCCCGACGCGTCGTGGCGGTCCGCGTGGCGACGGGCGGCGGCCGCTCCGGTGCCCGCGGACGTGGCGCCCTCTTCGGTTCTGGGGACACCGCACCTCCGGGAGGAGATCGCGGCGCATCTCGGGCGGACCCGGGGAATAGACGTCGCGCCCGGCGACGTGATCGTGACCGCCGGCACCAGTGATGCGCTGCTGCTGACGTTCTCCGCCGTGCCGCGGAAGGCCGGGGCTCGGCTGCGCGTCGGCGTGGAGGATCCCGGGTATCGGAGGGTGCCGAGGATTCTCCGCCGTCTCGGGGCCGAGGTCGTCGGCATCCCGGTCCGTTCGGACACGGGCCTGGACCTCGACGCTCTCGAGGCACAGGCGAACCTGGATGCCGTCGTCGTCACTCCTCAGCACCACTACCCGCTGGGGAGCCGTCTGAGCGGCCCCGAGCGCGCCCGTCTGCTGGCGTGGGCGGAACGGTCGGGCGCCGTCGTGATCGAGGACGACTACGACAGCGAATTCCCGCACGGACGTGCGCCCCTCCCGCCGCTGCATCTCATCGACCCCGCCCGGGTGGTCCTGGTCGGGAGTCTGTCGAAGGTGCTCACGCCGGCGCTGCGGTGCGGGTGGCTGGTGGCGTCGGGCGGCATCCGTGATCGCCTGGTGGCCGCGCGCGAGGACCTGGACCTGCCCGTGTCCGTCGTACAGATGGATGCCATGGCCCGATACCTCGCCACGGGCGCACTCGCGCGGCACACCGCCCGCCGTCGCCGGGACTACCGACACCGGCGAGCGCTGCTGCTCGAGGCTTTCGCGGATGTGCCCGAGATCAGCCTCACGGCGATGGACGGCGGGCTCCACGCTTTCGCGCTTCTGCGTTGGGCGACGCCGCGCGACGAACGCGAGATCGTGGCCGAGCTGGGGGAGCGCGGCATCCAGGTCGCGGGGATGTCGTCGTACGCCGTCTCGCCTTCCTCCACGCATGTTCCGGCCGGTCTCGTCTTCGGCTATGCGGCGCCCACGACGGTGGAGCTGACGGCAGGTGTCGCGGAGATCATCGAGGTCGTGCGGCGCCGGGCGCAGGCGCGCAGCTGACCGAGCGGGGATGTGAAAGCTGAGGGGGGGGCGGGCTGCGGGCTCGGGCCGGGGGGTTCGGGTTCGGGTTCGAGCGACGGGCCTGGGGCGTCGGGCCTGCGCCTCGGGCTTCGGGCTTCGGGCCTCGGGCTTCGGGGCTTCGGGCCTCGGGCTTCGGGGCTTCGGGCCTCGGGCTTCGGGCCTCAGAAGGGCGGGGGATCGCCCGTCGGACGGAACATGACGCGCGGGGGAGGGCTCTCCCGGGTCTGCTGGCCGAGCGGGCTGTGGAACAGCAGGCTGCCGTCGGCGTTCTGCTGGATCGTCCACGGCTCCTCAGTCTTCAGGACGTGATGGCGGACGCAGAGGTGGCAGAGGTTCCGCAGGTGCGTGGGGCCGCCGTCCTGGGCCTCGCGGTTGTGGTCCAGCTGGCAGCGCGCGATCGGCGCACGGCATCCCGGCGCGCGGCAGTGCCGGTCGCGAGCGGCGAGGAACCGTCGTTGGGCGGAGGTCGGGGTGTATCGGTCCACCTCAAGCACCGTCCCCGTCACCGGATCGCACAGCACGCGGTCCCAGCCGGGAGCCCCGGCCGCCAGCCGTCGCGCCGTCGCAGGGTCGATCGGGCAGGTGTTGTCGACGATGGCGCCGCCGTCCGTGCGGCCCAGCAGCGTGAGCACGGGCACCGTGATCTGCACCTGGGCGCGCACGGCGCCGAGCCCGCCCGGACAGGAGTCCTCCGTCGTCGGGTCGTGGGAAGGAGCGGCGGTCAGGAGCAGATCGGCGAGGACGTCCGCGCCGATCTGCGCGAGCGTCCGCTCGTCCGCGACGCTGCCCTCGTCGTTCCCGGCAGGTGTCCCTTCCGTCCCGGCGGCCTCTGACCCTCCCATCGAGGCGAGAGACGGTTCTCGGTTCCCGGCGGTCGCTGATCCGTCGATCCCGTCAGGCATCGATCCTGGGTCCTCCGCACTCGACGACCCGCCGTCCCCGGCGGTCGCCGAGTCTCCGCTCGTGTCCGGGGCCGTCACGGCAGCCCGGATGGCCGCGGCCTGGCGTCGCAGACGATCCCGGATCCCGTAGGCCACGGTCGCGGGCAGGATGACGCTCAGCTCCGCCATCCCGTCGGCGAGGTCGCGCACGCTCACCCCGCGCTGCGCGGCGGCGCGCAGGTGTCGAGCCGTCATGCCTTCCGGCTGCACGCTCTCGGCCAGTTCGCGGCCGTAGGCCCGGACACGACCGGGGGAGTCGCGCTCGGCGCGGACCAGGACGACCGTCTCCCACCCCGCACGTGCGGCCGGGTCGTCGAGCACGATGCCGGTCTCGAGGATTGCGGCGGCGTGTCGCGGAGTGATCCGGCCGTCCTCGAGAGCCCCCACCGTGGCGGCGAACTTCTCGGTCAGCGTGTGGGCGTCGGACAGCTCCTTCTGCACGGTGAGATCGTGCGTGCGCGTGGCCACGCCGATCTCGAGCGCGACCGACCGCACCGGGAGCTCGCGCTCCAGAGAGAGACGTGAGCCCGAACGCTCCATGCGGGCGAGGGCGATCCTCATGACGGCGGCGCGTCTTCGGATGAGCGACGCGGACAGCCGGGCGATGGCCATGGTGTCGTCGCGGATGCCCGCGACGAGCGCGCGCAGCTCCGCCTGCTCGTCGGCGAACCGGTCGTCGATGAAGGCGTCGGCGTCTGCCGGCGGCGGGGGAGAGGAAGATGCGGCCATGCGTCAACGGCAGAAAGGATGTTCGAGGGTCTGACAGTCTCTTCACCCGGCCCCGAGAAGGAATTCACCCGGCGGTGGAACTGCCCCTATCGGCATCCCTCCCTCGAGCCCCGCCCCGTGGCATCCCTCCCTCGAGCCCCGCCCCGACGGCATCCGATCCGCGGCACCCCGCCCCGGCCACCCCGGCCACCCGCGAACCGAACAACCCGCGACAGCCGGCGAACCGAACAACCCGCGAACCGAACAACCCGCGAACGGGACATCCCGCGCCCTACTCCCCGAGGATCTCCAGCGCCGCCATCGCGGCGTTCTGCCCGCCGATGCCGCTCACGGCGCCGCCGCGCCGCGCACCCGACCCGCAGAGGAGGATGCGGGCGTGCGCCGTCTCCACGCCCCACCGGGCCGCCGGACGCGTCGCCCGCCCCTCCGACCACGGCCACGACAGGCCGCCGTGGAAGATGTCGCCGCCGGTCAGGTTCAACGCGCGCTCGAGGTCGCTCGTCGTCTTCGCCTCGATGCACAGAGTGCCCTCGGGCGTCCGCATGATGCAGTCGCGCAGCGGCTCGTCGAGCACGGACTCCAGCGAGTGCTGCGCCGCCGCGAGCAGCCGTGCGCCCGCCGCGACCGGGTCCTCGTCCGCGATGAGCCGGTGGGGCACGTGCAGCCCGAACAGGGTCAGCGTCTGGGCGCCGCTCTCGCGCAGCTCCGGTCCGAGGATGGAGGGGTCGGTCAGCGAGTGGCAGTACACCTCTATCGGCAGCGGGTCGGGCAGCATCCCGCCGGTCGCGGCGATGAAGGCGGAGTCCAGCTGCGTGAGGGACTCGTTGACGTGCAGCGTCCCCGAGAACGCGGCCTCGGCCGACACCGCGGCGTCCTTCAGGCGCGGCAGCCGCGACAGGAGCATGTTGACCTTGATCTGCGACCCCTCCGGCTCCGGGGGCGCGGCGACCGACGTCCCGCCCGCCGTGAGCAGGTCGGCCAGCACCGCCGGTCCGACGCCGCTGAGCACCAGCGCTCCCCGGAACGAGACGGGCCGGTCGGTCACCCCGTGGACCTCGCCGTCCGGCGTGACGGAGATCACCTCGACGCCCGTGAGGATCTCCGCGCCCGCCTCCCGTGCGGCGCGCTCGAGCTCGGCCGTCACGGCCCCCATGCCGCCGACGGGAACGTTCCAGTCCCCGCCGACCACGTGATAGAGGAAGCACCGGTTCTGCGCGAGGGACGGATCATCGGATGCCGCGAAGGTGCCGATCAGCCCGTCCGTCAGAGCCACGCCGCGTACGAGGTCGGTCTCGAGCGACGACCGCAGCAGATCGCCGAGCGGGCGCTCCGTCAGTGCCGTCCACAGCTCGTCGTCCCCGACCCGCTCCCGCAGCTCGTCCGCCGTCGGCAGCGGCTCGGTCATCGTGGGGAACACGGCCCGCGCCAGCTTCGCGAGACGTTCGTTGAAGGCTCGGTATCGCGCGGCCTCGTCGGCGTCGCCGAACGTCCGCGTGAACGAGTCCTCGGTCGCCGCGGCATCCCTCGTGTCGATGAGCACACCGCGCGACGGGTCCGCCGGGTCGGGGGTGTAGGACGAGTAGCGCCGCCGGCGCAGGTCGATCCGGAGCCCGAGATCGGCGACGATCCGCGGCGGCAGGAGGCTCACGAGGTAGGAGTACCGCGAGACGCGCGCGTCGACGCCGCGCCAGGGCCGTTCCGAGACGGCCGCGCCGCCCACGGCGTCCAGGCGTTCCAGGACGACCACGCTCCGCCCCGCACGGGCCAGATAGGCGGCGGCGACGAGCGCGTTGTGCCCGCCTCCCACGATGACGACGTCGTAGCGGGTGGTGTCGGCGAGACTCATGCGCCCACGCTAGCGAAGCGCCGTCGACGGAAGAATGGATGCCACCGCCCTTGCGCTCGGGACGTTCACTCCTCCACAGGCTGACTCTGCTGCGTGTTCTTCTCCCGGCCCGGGTTGTCCGGCTCGCGCGCAGTAGCGTGGACGCCATGACCCTCGCTGCGGACCTGCTCGACATCGCCACGCGCATCGCGCGCGACGCCGGGGCGCTCGCCCACCGACGCCGGCAGGAGGGGGTGACCGTCGCCGCGACCAAGTCCGCGGCGGCCGACATCGTCACCGCCGCCGATCGCGAGGTGGAGGCGTACATCCGCGCCGAGCTGGCCCGCGAGCGACCGGGCGACGGGTTCTTCGGCGAGGAGTCCGGCGCGGAGGAGGGCGAGACCGGCATCACCTGGGTCGTCGACCCGATCGACGGCACCGTCAATTACGCCTACGGCATCCCCGCGTGGGCCGTGAGCATCGCGGCGGTCGAGGGTCCGCCGGACACCGCCTCGTGGACGGCCCTGGCCGGCGTGGTGTTCAACCCGGTCACCGGGGAGCTCTTCCGCGCGTCGCGCGGCGGCGGCGCGTGGCTGGGCGGCCAGCGTCTGGCGGTGTCCGAGGTCGGTCCGGCCGGCGGTCTCATCGCCACCGGCTTCGGCTACGACCCGGCCACCCATGCGCCCGCTCTCGAGCAGCTGTCGCGGGTCATGCCGATCGCTCGTGACGTCCGGCGCATCGGCGCGGCATCCCTCGACCTCGCCTCCGTCGCGGCCGGAAGGATGGACGCCTATTACGAGCGCGGCACCCATCCGTGGGACCACGCGGCGGGTGCCCTGCTGGTCGCGGAGGCCGGCGGAACCCTCGGCGGCGCGCCGGGCGGACGGCCCGGACGCGGCATGGTGATCGCCGCAGGAGCGGAGTTCTTCCCGGTGCTGGAGGCGGTTCTGGACTACTGATACCGCTCACCGATCCCGGACTCCGCGGACGGATTCGCCGCCGCACATGGCTTTCCCAGACCGTCCGGGGTAATGTGTTTACCCGATCGTTATCTTCGCTGCCCGAACGGCGAAGCTGGCCAGAAGCCCCGAAAGCCCGAAGCCGTCGCTGCTGCGACACGACACGAGAGCCCCCGCGCGTTGCCGTCAGAAGCCCCCGAGACTGAGCCCGCCCGTACACGGCGATCCAGTCGACCCACTTCCGCGCCCGCGTCCCACCCGCACCTCACGCGGGCCGAGATGCGCCGCCGCGCGACCGTCACGGTCGACACCGACTCCTCCGAGACCCCGGCGCCGACCGCGGTCCTGGCCCCGGCCGTCGCCGTCGACGAGGCGGCCGACGCCGCCCCCCTCGATCCGGCACCGGTCGACGCCGACGCCGCCCCGCAGCCCGCCATGGTCGAGCAGGTGGCCGCCGCGGTCGTCGAGACCGTCCTCGCCGCCACGATCCAGCCGACCCTTCCGGCCCGCCGTCGCCGCACGAAGCCGACCGCTGCGTCCACGCCGGCCGCCCCGTCGAACACGCCCGCCCTCGAGAGCGGCGCCGCGCCGGCCCTGGCCCTCGAGGCCGGCCCCGTCCACGACGAGACCCCCGCGATCGCGGACCTGCCGGAGCTCACCGCGGACGCCCTGGCCGTGACGGTCGTCGACGAGCGCCGCTCGACCGACGGCGACGTCGCCGTCATCATGCAGAGCGCGGACGCCTCGACCGCGACCACTCCCATCGCCCTCCCCACCTCGCCGATCACGCTGCCGGTCACGCGCCGCAGCCGTCGTCGCGCAATCGCTCCGGCGACGCCCACCGCGGGGGAGGAGCGTGAGACCCCCGTCCTCGCCGCGACGCCCATCGCGTCGGCCGACGAGCCCGTTCGCGCGGCAGCCGACAGCGCCCGCGACGCCGACGAGACCGTCGAGGACGAGTTCGAGGCGGCCGCCCGCCTCTTCGCCTTCACCGGCGAGACCCCCATCCAGGTCGCCGCGCAGGCCCTGGCCGAGCCCGAGCGGCGGGTCACCGAGGGACTTCCCTTCGACGGCATCCGTCGCCGCAGCGCCGCACGTCGCGTCGCCGCCGCGTCGTTCTCCGTCGGCGTCATGGGCGTCGTCGGACTCCTGACCGTCGGCATGACGATGCCCGTCAGCGCCCTCGCGTCGGCGAGCGGGACCGAGAGCGTGGCCGACGTCGCCGCGGTCGCCCCGGCCACCACGACGCTCGCCGCCGGCGACGTCGCGGGAGGCAGCGGCATCCAGGCCTATGTCGCCCCCGCCGAAGCGCACATCGACGCGGTCGAGCGGTCGGACGGCTACACCGCCTCCAGCTACCGCGAGATGGCGGCCGAGTCGGGCATCACCAACTTCTCGAACTTCTACGTCAACGACCCGACCGCGGCCATCCAGTGGCCCTTCGCGGTCGGCGTGCCCATCACCTACGGCTTCGGCATGCGCGACGGCCGCATGCACGAGGGCGCCGACTTCGTGCCCGGCGAGGGGTCGCCGATCCAGGCGATCGCCGACGGCACCGTGCGCATCGCGACCGAGTCGGGCGGCGCCTTCGGCGTCACCGTCCTCATCGACCACGAGATCGACGGGCAGCTCGTCTCGAGCCGCTACGGACACATGCTCTACGGTTCGCTGCAGGTCTCCCCGGGCGAGAAGGTCACGGTTGGCCAGTTCCTCGGCCGCACCGGCAACACCGGCCGCTCGTTCGGCGCTCACACGCACTTCGAGATCCTTCAGAACGGCACCACGCCGGTCGACCCGATCGAATGGCTCCGCGCACACGCCGGAGGCTGAACCGATTCGTCCGAAGGGGCTGTTTCTGATAGCCTCTTCTAGTTGCCCGGAGCGATCCGGTAACGCCCCGATAGCTCAGTGGCAGAGCACTTCCATGGTAAGGAAGGGGTCGTCAGTTCAATCCTGACTCGGGGCTCGAAGCATCCAGTACTGGATGCCGTGCGGCGGGGTAGCTCAGTTGGTGAGAGCGCACGACTCATAATCGTGAGGTCGCGGGTTCAAGCCCCGCTCCCGCTACAGGAAGCCCAGATCAGCCCCGGTTCACGCCGGGGCTTTTCACTTTCCAGGGTGGGCGATCCCGCACGACATCCGCAGCACCCCGCTCACGGAGCCGCCGCCGATCTGGCGACGCGGGTCGTCGGGACGGCACGGGCGATCCCAGTTCTGAAGTTGCGGGTCTGTCAGTATGGCGTCATGTCCGGCACACCCCAGCGCACCTCTTTGCTCGCCGTCCTCGCCGTGACGGCCGCAGTGTCGGCCGGATGCACCGCTATAGCGACGGTGGAAGGCGAGACGTCCGAGGCATCCACTCCCACGGCTGTCGCCGAGCCGGTCACCGGTGCCACCCCGACGACACAATCGGCCGAATCGGAAACCTGCTCCGGCATGTCAGAGGTCTACGGCTCCGGCGGGGGCCTGTACATGGAACGGCGAGGGACACTCCGGGATCTCGGCCCGCGGGAGTTCGCACAGGGCGAGGTGGCATTCGATGAGGAGGGCACCCCCGTGACCTATACCGTCGAGCCGGGCGACGTCGAGGCTGTGATCGCGGAACGGCTCTGCGCGTACCCCACCCTCGGCATGATGAATCACGTACGCACGATCCAGCCGGGGCAGGTGCTCTGGCTCACCCCCGACCCCGACAGTCCCTGGGTGCCGTATTTCAGCCCCGCTGACGCGCCTGCGGGATTCCAGCAGATTCCCTACCAGCAGGCGATCGAGTCTGCAGGCAGAGCAGTCGATGCTGGTGACGTCGACACCGTGCGAGCCATCTGGAACGACACCCTGAAGGGCATGTTCACGAATCAGGGCACCCTCGACGCGGTCCAAGAGGTCGTCGACTCCGGCGACCCGGACGCGCTTCGGCAGCTGTTCTCCTGACCCCGGCGGAAGGGAGCGCTCTTCCAACGATGGGTCAGGCCCGAGTGCGCCGATCCATTCCGTGTGCGCCGGCGGGGGCACGACGACACCCCTCACCACCAGCGCGAGCGCATGTCCTCCTCGTCGTCGGACTCCTCGTCGGACTCCGCCGCGTCGGTCCAGCTCATCCGGAAGCCGCAGTCCCGGCACTCGTCGGCCTCGACGCCTTCGTCGAGCAGCGGGTGCATCGTGATGCCGCACGACGGGCAGATGGGCTGGGCGTCATCCGGGGACTGTCCGTAGACCATGGCGTCGTCGTTCGCTCCTCTGCTGCCGGGATCACAGATCTCCATTCAACCTCCTGCGGGGGTGGTCGGGCTCGGTGGTCCCGCCTGTTCAGCGCGGGGATCGTAAGGCCATCTCGATGAACGGGATACCACGGGACTTACCGCCGATAGCCGAGGGCACGCTCGGTGTCACGCGCCGCACGGTGCAGCTCGACCAGGGCGAACTGCGTCTCAGCGTCGCGGGGGAGCACGACGGAGAGGGCCGCGATGACCGTCCCCGTCTCGTCGCGGAGCGGGACGGCGACCCCCGTGGACACCGCGTCGACGTACCCGGGCGCGACGGCGCGCCCCAGCGCCCGGATCTCCGCCAGCTCGCGACGCAACGCCGTCGGGTCGACGATCGTCTCCGGGGTCACGGGGACCAGCGGCTGCGCGAGCACCCGCTCCCGCACGTCGTGCGGGGCGAAGGCGAGCAGGACGAGCCCCGACGACGAGGCGTGCACGGGCAGGCGCCCCGCGACGCGCGTGACGTTGGCCCCCGAGTCGGGTGCGCTCAAGCGTTCAAGGAAGAGCGCCTCGTCCTGTTCGAGGATCGCCAGCTGCGTGTGCTCCCGCACGCGCTGCTGCACCCGCTCCATGAACGGCAGCGCCGCCTGCCGCAGCCGGAGGGCGTGCGAGGACCGCGTCGACAGCTCCCACAGGCGCAGGCCGATCCGGATGCGGCGCTCGTCGTCCCGCTCCAGCAGGCCGGCGTCGACGAGCTCGTTCACGATGCGGTGCGCCGACGACCGCGGCAGGCCCGCCCGCCGGCCGATGTCCGCGGTGGACTGCGCCGTCCGCGTCGGGGTAAAGGTCTCGAGGATCCGCACGAACCGGTCGATCGCGGAGTCCCCGGAGGGCGAGTTGGCCATGGACACAGGATGCCACGGCTCCCATTCAGCGGGATGAGGCAGACGCACGGCTCGCGGATACCCCACAATCGAGGGGTCGAAGGAGACCCCATGTCGCACACCCCCGTCGCCGCGCCCGAGACGCTGCTGGCGGCACCCGATCAGGCGTCGCAGGATGAGATCTCGCTCGAGATCCGCGAGCGTCACGCCGCGCTCGACGCCCGTGAGGCCGCGGGCGAACGTCTGCCGCTCACCGCTCACGACTTCCCCCCGTACCGTTCGAGCGTCCTGCGCCATCCGACGAAGAACCCGAAGCTGGTCGACCCCGAGACGATCGAACTGTTCTCGCCCGCGTTCGGCCAGCGCGACGTCGCCGCGATCGAGTCCGACCTCACGCTGCAGCACGCGGGGGAGCCGCTCGGCGAGCGCATGACGGTGCGCGGTCGACTGCTGGACTCGTGGGGCCGCCCCCTCGCGAACCAGCTCGTCGAGATCTGGCAGGCCAACGCCGCCGGCCGCTACATCCATCAGCGCGACCAGCACCCGGCGCCGCTCGACCCGAACTTCACCGGCGCGGGCCGCACCGTCACGAACGACCGCGGCGAGTACCTCTTCACGACGATCAAGCCGGGCCCCTACCCGTGGAAGAACCACCGAAACGCCTGGCGCCCCGCGCACATCCACTTCTCCGTCTTCGGGTCGTCCTTCACCCAGCGGCTCGTGACGCAGATGTACTTCCCGGGCGACCCGCTCTTCGCGCTCGACCCGATCTACAACACCATCCGCCGCCAGAGCGACCGCGACGCCCTCGTCGGCGTCTACGACCACGACCTCACCTCACCCGAGTGGGCGACGGGGTACCGTTTCGACATCGTCGTGGATGGACCGGATGCCACGTACTTCGAGCCCGAGGAGGAGTCGTGAGCCGCGTCCCCGACCAGACCCGCCCGGCCACGCCGGGCCAGACCGTCGGGCCGTTCTTCGCCTACGGCCTGGAGTACCCCGGTCAGCACGAGATCGCGTTCCCCCACTCGCCCGGCGCCATCGTGCTCGGCGGCACGGTCTTCGACGGTGCGGGGGCGCCGATCCCGGACGCCGTCGTGGAGGTCTTCGCGGCGGATGCCGACGGCACCGTGCCCCGCGCCCGCGGCGCGTTCCGCCGCGACGGTCACACCTTCACCGGCTTCGGGCGGGCCTTCACCGACGACGAGGGGCACTACGAGTTCTGGACGCGCACGCCCGGCGGCATCCAGGGTCGCCCGGGGTTCTTCGCGGTCGTCGTCTTCGCCCGGGGCCTGCCCGACAAGCTGCACACCCGCATCTACGTGCCCGACGACGCCGCCGCGCTGGCGGCGGACCCGCTGCTGTCGTCGCTGTCCGCCGAGGAGCGCGACACGCTCGTCGCGGTCCGCACGGCCGACGGACACCTGCACCACGACATCCGGCTGCAGGGCGAGAAGGAGACGGTGTTCCTTGCCTTCTGAGGTCTTCGACAGCGGACTCCTCTCGCCCGGCACCCTCGGACACGACGACACGGTCTCGGATGCCGCCGTGCTCGACGCGCTCGTCGCCGCCGAGGTCGCGCTGCTCTCGGCCTACGCGGCCACCGGAGCCCTCGCCCGCGAGGTCGCCGACGCCGCCGCGGACGCCCTGGAACCGCACGGGCTGGACGTCGCGGCGCTCGCCGCGGCCGGGGTCGCCGGCGGCAACCCGGTCATCCCGCTGGTCGGGCTGCTCCGCCCGCGCGTCCCCGCGGAGGCACGGCCGTGGGTGCATCGCGGGGCGACGAGCCAGGACGTCCTGGACACGGCGCTCGCCCTCGTCGGCCGGTCCGCCGCCGCGGCCGTCGTCCGCGACCTCGACGCGATCGACGACGCCCTCACGGCCTTCGCCCGCGACAATCGCGACGTCGTCGCGGCGGCCCGCACGCTCACGCAGCACGCCGTGCCCACCACGGTCGGGGCCCGCGCGGCCGGCTGGGTACGCGGCATCCGCCGTGCCGCGACGCGCGTCCGCGAGGCCCGCGATGCGCTCCCCGCGCAGCTCGGCGGAGCGGCGGGGACCCTCTCGGCCGCCGTCGCGGACGTCGGGATCGAGGCGGCCGCCGCCCTCCCGGGCGCCTTCGCCGAAGCGCTCGGGCTCGCCACCCCCGACGCGCCCTGGCACACGCAGCGCTGGCCCTTCACGGAGCTCACCGACGCGCTCGTCCAGGCCGTCGACGCCCTCGGCGTGATCGCGGCCGACGTCGCGACCCTCGGCCGCACCGAGATCGCCGAGCTGTCGGACCCCTCGGCGGGCGGATCGTCCGCAATGCCGCAGAAGGCCAACCCGGTGGCATCCGTCCTCTTGCGCGCCGCCTCGCTGCGCGCGCCCCTGCTCGGCGCGACCGTGCACGCGGCCGCGGCCGCGGCGGTGGACGAGCGTCCCGACGGCGCCTGGCACGCCGAGTGGCCCGCGCTGCGGGAGCTCTGCCGCGTGGCCCTGGGGGCGGCGGCGCACGGTGTCTTCCTCGCGCACGGGCTGCGCGTCGACGCCGCCGCCGTGGCACGGAACCTCGACCTCACCGACGGGCTCATCGTGAGCGAACGCCTCCGTGGGGTGCTCGTCCCGCTCATCGGCGCCGAACGGTTCGGCGCGCTGCTCGCCGGGGACGGCAACCTCGCCGCACGCGTGCGCGCGCTGCCCGAGGCGGCCGCGCTCGACGTCGACGCGCTGCTCGACCCCGCCGAATACGTCGGACTCGCCCCCCGTCTCGTCGACGATCTCGGAGGACGCCCATGATCGCCCTCACCGCCCCGGTCGGGCCCGCGGACGCCCCGCTGGTGATCCTCGGTCCCTCGCTCGGCACCTCCACGATCCTCTGGGAGGACGTCGTGCCGCTGCTGGCGGACGACTACCGCGTGTCCGCCTGGGACCTCCCCGGCCACGGTGCCGCCCCCGTCGCCCAGGAGGGCTTCACCGTCGCCGACCTCGCCGACGCCGTGGCCGCCGCCGCCCCGGAGGAGACCTTCCTCTACGCCGGGGTGTCCCTGGGCGGGGCCACCGGTCTGGAGCTCGCGCTGCGGCACGGCGAGCGGGTGCGGGCCGCCGCGATCGTGGCATCCGGAGCCGTGCTCGGCGACCCGGACGCCTGGGCGGACCGAGCTGCCCAGGCACGCGCGCAGAGCACCTCGAGCCTCATCGTCGGCTCCGCGCAGCGCTGGTTCGCCCCGGACTCGATGGCCCGCCGCCCCGAGCTGAGCGGACGCCTGCTGCACGCCCTGCAGGACGCCGACGACGACAGCTACGCCCGGTGCTGCGAAGCGCTTGCCGCCTACGACGTCCGCCCCCGGCTGGGCGGGATCACCGTGCCGGTGCTCGCGGCCTGGGGCGAGCACGACGCGGTCGCCCCCGAGACGAAGGCCGTCGAGATCGCCGAGGGCGTGACGGACGGCCGCTCCGCCCGCATCGACGGGGCCGCTCACCTGCCTCCCGCCGAGCAGCCCGAGGCCGTCGCCGCGCTGCTGCGCTCGTTCTTCGCTTCCGTCACCCGAGGAGACGCCTGATGCCCACCGACCAGGAACGCCACGACCAGGGGATGGCGGTGCGACGCGAGGTGCTGTCCGACGCCCACGTCGACCGGGCGATGTCCGCGGCCACCGCGCTCACCGCCGACTGGCAGGACTTCATCACCCGCGTCGCCTGGGGCGACGTCTGGTCGCGCCCGGGGCTCGACCGCCGGTCGCGCTCGATCGCGGTGCTCAGCTCGCTCATCGCGCACGGCCACCACGAGGAGCTCGCGATGCACCTGCGCGCAGCGCTGCGCAACGGCCTCACGGTCGACGAGATCCGCGAGGTGATCCTGCAGTCCGCCGTCTACTCCGGGGTTCCCGCCGCCAACACGGCGTTCCGCATCGCCACCGAGGTCCTGGGCGACGCGGTGGCGGACGGAGACGCCTCGTGATCGACAAGACCGTCCCCGACCTGGCCGCGGCCGTCGCGGGCATCGACGACGGCGCCACCGTGATGATCGGCGGCTTCGGCCGCGCGGGACAGCCCGTCGAGCTGATCGACGCGCTCATCGCGCACGGCGCACGCGACCTCACCGTGGTCAACAACAACGCCGGGAACGGCGACACCGGGCTGGCCGCGCTGCTGGCCGCCGGTCAGGTCCGCAAGATGATCTGCTCCTTCCCACGGCAGAGCGACTCCTGGGTGTTCGACGGTCTTTACCGGGCGGGCGAGGTGGAGCTCGAGCTCGTGCCGCAGGGCAACCTCGCCGAGCGCATCCGCGCCGCGGGAGCGGGCATCGGCGGCTTCTTCACGCCCACCGGCTTCGGCACGCAGCTGGCCGAGGGCAAGGAGACGCGGCGCATCGACGGGCGCGACTACGTGCTCGAGTACCCCATCCACGCCGACGTCGCCCTCGTGAGCGCGCGGCGGGCGGACCGGTGGGGCAACCTCGTCTACCGCGAGACCGCCCGCAACTTCGGCCCCATCATGGCCGCCGCCGCAGCCACCACGATCGTGCAGGTCGACGAGATCGTCCCCCTCGGGGCGCTCGACCCGGAGGCGATCGTCACCCCCGGCCTCTACGTCGACCGCGTCGTCGCCGTGGGCGAGCGGGCCTGGCTGCGCGACGGCGAGTTCGTCGGCGGCGTCGACATCGAGGGCCGACGGCTCACTTCGGAAGGGGACACCCCGTGACCACCCGCATCTCGCGTCGGGACCTCGCCGCACGCGTGGCCTCCGACATCCCGGAGGGCTCCGTCGTCAACCTCGGCATCGGGGCGCCCACGCTCGTCGCGGACTACCTGCCCGCGGGTCTCGAGATCGTCCTGCACACCGAGAACGGCATGCTCGGCATGGGTCCCGCGCCCGCACCCGGGCTGATCGACCCCGACCTCATCAACGCCGGCAAGCAGCCGGTGACCGCGCTCCCCGGGGCGGCGTACTTCCACCACGCCGACTCGTTCGCGATGATGCGCGGCGGGCATCTGGACGTGTGCGTCCTGGGCGCGTTCCAGGTGTCGGCCGCCGGCGATCTCGCCAACTGGTCGACGGGGGAGCCCGGGGCGATCCCCGCGGTCGGCGGCGCGATGGACCTCGCGATCGGCGCGAAGGACGTCTATGTGATGACCGACCTGCTCACCAAGGGCGGGGACCCGAAGCTCGTCGCGGCGTGCACCTACCCGTTGACCGGCGTCGGCTGCGTGTCCCGCGTCTACACCGACCACGGCGTCTTCGACGTCACCCCCGACGGCTTCCGCGTCCGCGAGCTGTTCGGCGACAACACCCACGCCGAGATCGCGTCGCTGCTCGGTCTGAGACTGGAGGCCTGACCCATGCCCGCATCCTTCGTCTACGACGCCGTCCGCACGCCCTTCGCACGGCACGGCAAGGGCTTCGCGGACGTCCGCCCCGATGACCTCGCCGCGGCCGTCATGGCCGCCGTCGTCGAGCGCACCGGCATCGACCCCGCCCGCATCGACGATGTGATCTTCGGCGACGCCAACCAGGCCGGAGAGGACAACCGCAACGTCGCGCGCTTCGGCGCGCTGCTGGCCGGGTTCCCCTCGTCGGTCCCGGGCACCACGATCAACCGCCTCTGCGGCTCCTCGCTCGACGCCGTCATCCAGGGCTCTCGCGCGATCGAGTCCGGCGACGTCGACGTCATCCTCGCGGGCGGCGTCGAGTCCATGACCCGCGCGCCTTTCGTGGTGGAGAAGAGCCCGCGCCCCTTCCCGGCGGCGAACCAGACGATGTGGAACACCTCGATCGGCTGGCGCATGACGAACCCGCGCCTGCGGAAGGACTGGACGATCTCCAACGGCGAGAGCGCCGAGAAGCTCGCGCAGATCTACGACATCTCGCGCGAGGAGCAGGACGCCTTCGCCGCGCGCAGCCACCGCCTCGCCGCGGCGGCGTGGGCCGAGGGCCGGTTCGTCGACGAGATCGTGCAGGTCGAAGGGCACGAGCTCGCGCGCGACGAGGGCATCCGCGACGACTCGACGGCCGAGGTGCTCGCGGGGCTGCGCCCGGCGTTCCAGAAGGACGGCACCGTGACGGCAGGCAACTCCTCGCCGATCAACGACGGGGCGTCCGCCGTCCTGCTGGGGGCGGAGGGGATCCTGGATGCCGAGCCCCTGGCCCGCATCGCCGGCCGGGCCGCGTTCGGCAACGACCCGGACGTGTTCGGCGTCGCCCCCGTGGAGGCCGCCAACCGCGCGCTCGCGCGCGCGGGACGCTCGTGGGACGACGTGGCCTTCGTCGAGCTGAACGAGGCGTTCGCGTCGCAGTCCCTCGCGTGCGCGAAGTTGTGGACCGAGCTCGACCCGTCGCTGCTGAACGAGAACGGCGGGGCCATCGCGATCGGCCATCCGCTGGGCGCCTCCGGCGGACGCATCATCGCGCGCGCCGCGCACGAGCTGAAGCGGCGCGGCGGCGGCGTCGCGGTCACGGCGATCTGCATCGGCGTGGGGCAGGGTCTCGCGGTCGTCCTGGAGCGCTGACGGCGTCCTTCTCACCTGGCTCGTCGACCGGCCCGAGGGTACGCTGTTTGTGTGCAAACACCGATCGCGCGTCCGGCGTACACGACGCCCATCTACGGACAGAACGAGGCCGCGCACATCATTCAGGCTCCTGCCTCGTCCTTCGCGCGGTGGGCGCACGGGCACCGGTTCGCCCAGCGGACGGCAGGGGAATTCGGTTGGAGCGGGCCCTTGCTGACGGGCGTGCACCCGGGGCGTGGTCTCACTGTGCCCTTCAATGCGCTCGCCGAGGGGTTCATCATCGAGTCGTTCCGGCGCGCGGGACTCCCCATGGCGCGCATCCGTCCGGCCGTGGAGGTCCTGCGTGAAGAGATCGGGCTCGAGAACGCCCTGCTCAGCGAGCGCCTCCAGACGGACGGTGCCGAGATCCTCTACCGCAACGGCGGGGACGAGCTGGTCGTGGTCAGGAACCATCAGGGCGTCTTCAACGAAGTCGTGGCGGAGTTCCTGCAGAGCCTCACCTATCGCGACGGCTTCGCCCGTCACCTCCGGCTGCCGATGTTCGAGAGCGTCGACGTCGTCGTCGACCCCGAACGCAATGCGGGGCAGCCGACGGTGGATCGCCTCGGCGTTCGAGTCGAGGACATCGTGAGTCGCGTCCGTGCCGGGGAGCCGATGGTGGAGGTGGCGGAGGACTTCGGCCTCGAGCGCCGGGAACTCAGATCTCTCATCCTGCGGGCAGCGTGAGGTGACGCCGCGCTTCCTCCTCGACCGCTCGCTGGGCCAGCGAGTGCTCGCGGAGCGGCTCCGGAGCGGCGGGTGGGACGTCCGGACGCTGGCGGAGGAGTTCGGTGACGAACGTGCGCAGCGGATGCGAGACGAGGAGTGGATCGGCGCGGGGGCGACGGCCGGGTTCCTTCTCCTCGCGAAGGACCACCGGATCGCGACGCGGCCGCTCGAGGCGCAGGCGATCTACATGCACGAGGCCCGGGTCGTCGTCTTCGCCCGGGGGGACCTTACGGCCGCCCGCATGGGGGACCTCTGCCTCGAGCACGAGGCTGCGATCCAGCGGCTCGCGACCGTGCACGGGCCTTTCGTCTTCTCTCTCGCGGAGCACGGCTTGGCTCGTAAGCGGCTCGCGGCGCCGTGACGACCCGTCCGCCCGCCGCGCTAGCGTCGAGGGATGGACGACACCACCGCCCGCCTGGGTCTGGGCCTCGCCGCCGTCGGCCGCCCCGCGTACATCACGACCGCGCGTGAGAGCGACCTGGGCGCGCCCGCCGACCGCTCGGTCGAGGCCTTGCGCGAGCGCGCGCATGTGCTGCTCGACGAGGCGTGGGCGCTCGGCATCCGGTATGTCGACGTCGCCCGCTCGTACGGCCGGGCCGAGGAGTTCCTGGGGTCGTGGCTCGCCGCGCACCCGGGTCGTCGGGAGCAGCTCACCGTCGGGTCGAAGTGGGGCTACGCCTACGTCGGGGAGTGGCGGATGGATGCCGCCGTGCACGAGCGCAAGGAGCACTCGGTCGCCATGTTCGCCCGACAGTGGCCCGAGACGCTCTCCGCCCTCGGCTCGGCCCCCGACTTCTACGTGATCCACTCGGTGACGCCGGAGAGCACGGCCCTCGCCGACGACGAGCTCCTGGACCGCCTGCGCGGCCTCCAGGAGGAGGGCGTGCGCGTCGGCCTGTCGACCAGCGGGGCGCATCAGGACGAGGTCGTCCACGCCGCGCTCGCGATCGAGGACTCCCCGTTCTCGGTGGTGCAGTCGACCTGGAACCTGCTCGAGACGTCGGTCGCCTCCGCTCTGCAGGACGCGCACGACGCCGGCTGGACGGTCGTTGTCAAGGAGGCGCTGGCCAACGGCGAGCTCGCCCGCGCCGAGTCGGGGAGTCGCCTCGAGGCCCTGGCATCGGGCATGCCGTCGGACGTCTACGCCCTCGGAGCCGTCTTGGCGCAGCCGTGGGCCGACATCGTGCTGAGCGGCGCGACCACGCGCGCGCACCTGCGTCGGGGCGCGAGCGCGCGTCCGGTCGATGCGCCGGACGAGCTTGCGATGGACCCCGCGGACTACTGGCGCCGCCGGTCGGAGCGCCCCTGGCGGTGAAGCGGGCCGACGAGCCGGACGTCCCCGGGTCTGACGGGAGCGAAATCAGGCGCTCCTGCCTCAGTGGCAAATCCGCCCGTTCTTTCGTCCCTGATCGGCGTCAAGAGCGGACGGAGGCCTTCTAGAGTCAGGGAAACGCTGAACTTCTCGTCGTCGCTGTCCTGCCGGATCCCCGGCGACAGAGGGGCACGAGCTGACGACCGGGAGCCCGCATGGACGCCTTCCTCCGCACCATGGAGTACCCCTGCACCAAGGACGACCTGCTGCGCGAGGCCGAGCGCGAAGGCCTCACCGGCCGCGCCCTCGCGCTTCTGCGCGACCTGCAGGACAGGGCGTTCCACGGCGCGCTGGACGTGCGCGCCGCTCACCGGGCCTGAGGCCCGAAGGATGCCTCACGCGCCCGCGGCTCAGGAGACGCAGCGGACGTTCGTGACGGCGCCCGAGGTGTTCGACCACGAGCCGGCGATCGCGGTCGCGACGACCGAGCCGGACGACGTCCGCGCCTGCAGGTAGCCCGCGGAGCGGGCGTTCGCGATGGAGCCGACGGAGCTGAGGCCCGAGGTCGAATACGTGCCGCAGCTCGACCACGACAGCCGCGTCCCCGACAGGTTGGAGCCCGAGAAGGCGCAGATCGCGCCGGTCGCACAGCTGCCCACGGCCCGGTCGTGCTCGCCGCGCTTGTCGTGCTCCGGGACCTCGAGCACCATGCCCAGCTCCGGCCACTCCGCGTGGTGGGAGTCGATGGCGAACCCGCCGGCGACCTCGCGCAGAGCGTAGGCGACGTCGGGGTGCAGGTCGCTCGGGGTGGTGTCGTCGGTCATCGCATTCCGTTCTTCCAGGCGTCGACGTCCCACAGGATGTACTCCGCGACCGAGTCGGCGGGGAGCTTCAACGCGGGATCGGCGTCGCGGAGCGTGTCCTCCAGGCCGAGGATCCGGCCGGTCTCGGTCGAGATCAGCAGTGCCAGCTCGTGCGAGGCGGTATCCGAGGGGACGCCCGCGACGGCCACGGCGGGGCGCCCCAGCCGGTCCGTGGTCTCGCCCAGCACCGTCGCGTCGGGGGCCGCCTCGACGACGTCGAGGAGCGCGGACTCCTGCGCGTCGGTCAACGTCCACTCCTCGAGCATGCGGCGCGCACCGACGATCGCGTCGGCGGCCTCGATCTCGTCGGCGCCGGTGACGAGACGGATCCAGTCCGCCATGGCATCCGGGGTCGCCTCCGGGGTCTCGAAGGAGATGGGGGAGTACTGTCCGCGTCGGAACGTCAACTCGCTGATGAGGGTTCCGGGTGTGGGGTCCGTGCTGGGCACGGTGTCGCCGGCGGCGTTCGTCGCCTCAGCGGCCGTCGTCACGATCTGACCGGACAGGTCGGCGTTCCAGCGCAGGTCGACCCACTCCCGGCGGAAGACGGTCGCCGCGTCGGCGTCATCGGCCGTCGCCGAGAAGTACCAGCCGAGCGAGAGCGAGCGGCGCTCGGTGCTGTTCACCCCGCCGGCCTCGGCGAGCCGGTCCTGCGCCTCGTCGATGACCTCCGCGACGGAGTCCGACACCGGTCGGTAGGCCAGCGGGTCGGGCGTGAGGGCCGACGCGGAGGGCGCGGGGGCGGCGATCACCCCGACGACGACCGCGAGCAGCACGGCGACGCAGGCGGCGACGACCCCGGGAAGGGCGAAGCGCCGGCGGGCGCGCGGGGCGCGACGGGCGCCGGCGACGGGGCGACCGACGATCTCGCGCACGCGGCGCTCCGCGTCCAGCGGCAGCGGCGCGTCGACGGGCGTACGGGCGGGGTCGAGCCGCCGGAGGGCGTCAGCGAGGGCGTCGTCGCTCATAGGACGCCTCCGTTCCCTCGGCAGCGGCGGTATCCGTCAGCAGCGGACGCAGCTTCGCGCGGACGCGGTTCAGCCGCGTCCACACCGCGCCGTCCGACATCTCCAGGACCACGGCGATGTCCGCTGCGGACAGGTCCTCCCAGTAGGTCAGCCAGAGGATCTCGCGGTCCCGCTCCGGCAGCGCCTTCATGGCATCCAGGAGTCGACCGGTCATGTCGCCGGTCCCGTCCGCGGACCGGGCGCGCGCGTCGTCGTGCAGATGCGACCACAGCGCCTCCTCCCGGTCTCGTCGTCGGTATTCGTTCGCGATGAGATTGCGCGCGGTGCGGTAGAGCCACGGGAGACCGAACGGCTCGTCGGGCACCCGCTTCGCCCAGGCGATCTCGAAGCAGTCCATGGTGAGGTCGGCGGCGGCCTCCGCACTGGAGACGCGTCGCTCGATGAAACGGCGGACGGGGGTGTAGTGCTCCCGGAAGAGCGCCACGAAGTCCGTCTCGTCGGTCACCGAATCGTCCTCGCGATGTGTCGATCGGGCTGTGTTGCCCAGAGCCGAATCCTTACAGATCGACATGTCCAAAGAAAATTCATGACGCCGTGTAAGGAAGCCCGCCGCGGCGACACAGCACAGGTGGGGGTGGGTGCCGACTCCGGCTTCGAGGAGGCACCCGCACGCCCGCCCTGTCGATGTTCGGGCCAGACGTCGGGCGGGCGAGGGGTTGTGCCGCGTGGGGGTGGCACAACCCCTCGGATCCTCCGTCGGCGATGCCGGTCGGCTCCAGGCACGCAGCGGCGCGGATCCTGCATCGGGATGCCGCTCACCTCCCACGCGCAACCCCTCCGCGGCGACGCGGACTTTCCCGTTGACTGAGGTCCCCGTCAGAGCGAGGAGACCCGCGTGGACCACGACAGTATCGACAGCTACGACGTCGCCGTCATCGGCGCCGGCCCGGCGGGCACCGCCGCCGCCCTGCGCGCAGCCGAGCTGGGGGCGCGGGTCGTCGTCCTCGAGGCCGGCCGTGTCGGCGGCACGTGCGTCAACACCGGCTGCGTGCCGACCCGCGTCCTCGCCAAGACCGCCCGCCTCATGCGCGAGACCCGCTCGGCGGACGACTACGGCATCGTGGTCGACGAACCGCGCATCGACTGGCCCGCGGTCGTCGCGCGCGTGCACGAACGGGTGGATGCCGTGCGCTCCATCAAGCGCGAGGCGGAGAGGTTCGCCGCCGCCGGTGTCGACCTCGTTCACGAGGGGCGCGCCCGTTTCGCGGACGACCGGACGCTCGTGCTCGACAGCGGGCGCCGCATCCGCGCCGAGTCGATCCTCGTGTGCGTCGGCGGCCACTCCCGCCGCCTCCCCATCCCCGGTGCCGAGCTGGCCACCGTCCCCGAGGACGTCCTGTCGCTCACCGAGCTGCCTCGGCGCGTCGCCGTGATCGGCGCGGGCAACACCGGCGCGCAGCTGGTGACCGTCTTCAGCTCCTTCGGCTCGGAGGTCACGCTGCTCGACGTCGCGCCGCGCGTCCTCATCGCGTCGGATGCCGCGATCTCGGAGGCCATCGCGACCTCGCTCTCGGGCCATGGCGTCGACGTGCACGCCGGAATCGAGACGGTGGAACGGCTCGAGCGCACCGACGACGGGGCCATCGCCCTGACCTGGCGCGGGGACGGGGAGAGCCGGCGCATCGAGGTCGACGTCGTCATCATGGCCACCGGCTGGCCCGCCGACGTCGAGGACCTCGGCCTCGAGAACGCCGGCGTCGACATCGAGCGCTCCGCGATCCCCGTCGACAAGTACTTCCGCACGATCGTGCCGCACATCCTCGCGGTGGGCGACGCCAACGGCCGCGACATGCTCGTGCAGGCCGCCCAGTTCGAGGGCGAGGCGGCGGCCGAGAACGCCGTGCTCGGCGCGAACCGCCGCACCCCGCACCACCTGCTGCCCGCCGGAGGCTTCACCGACCCGGACTACGCCGGCGTCGGCTTCACCGAGGAGCAGGCCCGCGACCGCGACCCGTCGTGCGTCGTGGCGACCGTGCGCTTCGCCGACCTCGACCGCGCCGTCATCGATGACCGGGAGCGAGGCTTCCTCAAGCTCATCGCCGACCGGCGCCGGGAGCTCATCCTGGGCGCGCACGCCGTCGGCGAGAACGCCGTCGAGGTCATCCAGTCGGTGACGACGGCGATGGCGGCCGGCATCGACGTGGCCACCCTGGCGGGTGTGCGCTTCGCCTACCCGACGTACAGCGCCGTCATCGGCATGGCCGCCCGGTCGCTCCTGCACGAGGAGGAGCCGGGGCACCTCGAGTGAGGGCTCAGAACCTCTCGTAGAGGTCCGTGGCGGTCAGGCCCGTGCCGCCGATCGCGTGGACGCCCGGGGCGGGGTGCAGCTCGTAGACGTCGCCGCTCTTCAGCAGCGTCGCCGTGTAGTCCATGCGGGTGTCGAGCTTGACCTCGAACCGGTCCGTGTCGATGAGGCGGAGCGTCACGACGGCCCCGCTGCGCGCGAGGAAGCTGACCTCCTTCTCGTGCGCCGTCGGAAGGGGGATCAGGGGTTCGTCGGCGCTCATCCCCCGAGTGTGACACGGCGCGACGGGGCCGGGGCGATCGCGGCGGGCGCAGGCCCGGTCAGCGGTGGTCGCGCCAGGAATGCTGCGGGTCGTACCCGAGCAGGCGACGCGCCTTGTCGATCGAGAGGAGCGTGTCGTTCGTCCCCAGGTCGCCCGTCGTCGGGACGCCGGGGAACACCTCCGCGACGAGCTCGTCGTTGCTGCGGGTCATCACGGTGTCGGCCGCGGCGATGATGAAGCGGTCGAACCCGGCGGGGGCGTTCTCGAGCGCGCGCTGGACGGCCTGGGCGCCGTCGCGGGCGTCGATGTAACCCCAGAGGTTCCACTTGCGCGTCGTCGCGTCCTCGTCGAAGGGGAACTCCGCGTAGTCCTCGGGCACCATGACGTTCGAGAACCGCAGCGCGGTGATGGAGATCTCGGGATGCCACCGGACGAGCTCGATCGCCAGCTGCTCCTCGAGGTGCTTGACCAGGGAGTACACCGACTCCGGCCGGGCCGCGTACTCCTCGTCGACCGGGATGTACGGCGGCGGCACGTCGAACGGCAGGCCGAGCACCGTCTCGCTGGACGCGTAGACGATCTTGTGGATGCCGAGGCGCACGGCGGCCCAGAACACGTTGAACGTGCTGACCATGTTGTTGTGGAAGGTCGCCACGTCCGAGCGCAGGCCCGGGGCGGGGATGGCGCCGAGGTGCACGAGCGCGTCGACGCCGTCGTGCTGGTCGTTCACTCCGGCGAGGGCGTCGATGACCTGGCCGTAGTCCGAGAGGTCGACCTGCACGAAGCCGGGTCCGCGCTGCCCGACGATGTCGAGGCCGATGACGTCGTGGCCGGCGGCACGAAGCTCCCGCGCGACGACGGTGCCGAGTTTGCCGGACGAGCCGGTGAGAGCGATGCGCATGGGGTCCGTCCTTGGTCCGAGGGTTGTCTGCGTCGACGTTACCGGTAACGAGACGGGGCCGGGCCGGACCGGAGCAGCTCGGTGAGGCATCCCTCGTCCTGCTGTCTCCGGACGCAGTGCCACGAACTCACCGGCGCGTCAAGCGCTCAGGGTGTGTCACCCGGGGATGTTTCGCTATCCAGAGCATTTGGTTCGCGAAACGTCGCGGTCCAGACGGGGGAAGAGAAAAAAGATGAGCACGCTGGCTTCGGCGACGGACGCGCTGCTCGCGTCGCGCGCCGCGGACGGCGACCAGCTCGCGTTCGGCGTGCTGGTCCGACGTCACGCGCCGTTCCTCGTGGCGTTCGCCACGAAACTGACCGGCTCCCGCGCGGACGCCGACGACTGCGTCCAGGAGGCGCTCATCACCGCCTGGCGCCGTCTGCCCGACCTGGCCGAGCCCGAGAAGGTCCGCAGCTGGCTGACCACGATCGTGTCGCGCAAGGCGACCGACCGCCTCCGGTCGCGCAAGATCTCGGAGCAGATCGACGAGGAGATGGTCGCCGCCGAGGGCGATCCCGAGCGGGCGACTGTGGCATCGTCGCAGATGGACGCGCTCAAGCGCGTGCTCGCCGAGCTCCCCGAGGACCTCCGCGTCGTCTGGGTGCTGCGCGAGATCGGCGGCCACAGCTACGAGGAGATCGCCGAGGAGGTCGGTGCGACGCCGGCCACGGTCCGTGGCCGCCTCGCCCGGGCACGGAAGACCGTGCTCGAACGCATGCAGGAGTGGAGGTGACCCGGTGACGGCTCACGACGAGACGACGGAGACCATCGGGGGCTCGGGGTACACCCTCGAGGACCTGTCGGCCTACCTCGACCGGAATCGGACTCCGCGGATCGCGGCCATCGAGCGCGATGCGGAGTGCCAGGCCGTCCTGGCATCCATGGAGCGGATGGGACGACTGTCACGGGAGCTGGTGGCCGAGCAGGCCGCGGAGCCGCTGGCGGACTCCTGGTACGACGACATCATGCGCGAGGTCATGCGCGAGTTCCGGGCCGGGCGCGACATCCCCCTCGCGCGCACCGACGACGGGACGGAGATCGTCGTCACCGAGGGCGCGCTCTACGAGCTCATCCGCTGCGTCGGCGACGAGATCCCCGGGGTGCTCATCAGCCGCGTGCGGCTGGACCACCCCGAGGCGGGCGGACCGCTGTCGATCCGGATCGCGATGAGCGTGCGCTTCGGCCGCCGCATCGCGGACGCGGTCGACCAGCTGCGCGAGGACGTCCGCACAGCCGTCGAACGGCAGGGCGACCTGCGCGTCGGGACCATCGACGTCACGGTGGGCGATGTCCACCTGGACGAGGAGGAGGAGCGATGAACCACACGTCGAGCACGGAGCTGGCCCCCCGCATCGATGGCGCCGTGGCCGCCGTCGACGGTGTGTGCGAGAGCTACTCCGCACGGGCCGCGGCGGCACGCGCGGTGGAACGGGTGATCGCCCCCGGCGCCACCGCGCTCGCCCACGTACGCGAGTCCGCGGACGCGCGCGACGTGACGGTGTGCATCGGGGTGTCCGGCCAGACCGACAGCGCGAGCGTCGCGTCCGCCGTCGCCTCGGCCGTCCGCGGCGTCGAGCCGGACGGCGTCGCGACGCACGTGCGCGTCCGCGTCGCCCGACTGGTGGCCCCGTCGGCCTGAGCGGTGCCGGCGCCGGACGTGCGCTCTACGCTGGAGGAAGGCCCCTTTCCTCGGAGGACGCATGTCGACTCGACCCGCCATCGCCGTGACCGGCTCCACCGGAGCCGTGGGAGGCCGCGTCGCCCGCGACCTCGCCGCCCGCGGCATCCCTCAGCGTCTCCTCGTCCGTGACGCCTCCCGTGCCCCGCGCCTTGACGGCGGCGACGTGCACGTCGCCGGGTATTCGGACCGGGATGCCGCCCTCCGCGCCCTCGACGGGGTGGAGACGCTCTTCATGGTCTCGGCGTCCGAGAGCGCCGATCGCGTCGAGCACCACCGCACCTTCATCGACGCGGCAGCGACGGCCGGGGTGCGCCACGTCGTCTACACGTCCTTCCTCGCCGCGGCGCCCGACGCGGTCTTCACCCTCGGACGCGATCACGCGGCGACGGAGGAGGCGCTCCGCGCCTCGGGGATGGATGCCACCCTGCTGCGCGACAACTTCTACATGGACATGATGGAGCTCTTCGCCGGCGACGACGGGGCGATCCGCGGCCCGGCGGGCGACGGACGCTGCTCGCTGGTCTCGCGCGCCGACGTCGCCGCGACCGCCGTGTCCGTGCTGCTCGACCCCGCCCCGCACCGAGGGCGCGTGTACGACCTCACCGGCCCGGAGGCGCTGACCCTCGCCGAGGTCGCCGACAGGATCTCCCTCGTCCGCGGCACGAAGGTGCGCTTCGTCGACGAGACCGTCGAGGAGGCCTACGCCTCGCGGGCCCGGTACGGCGCGCCCCGGTGGCAGCTGGACGCGTGGGTCAGCACCTACACCGCCATCGCCAGCGGCGAGCTCGCCGGGGTGTCGGGCGACGTGGAGGCCGTGACCGGGCGCCCGCCGCAGAGCTTCGAGGAGTTCCTCGGCGCCGTGTCCTAGAGGCGGGGGGGCTCAGCGACGCAGGAAGCGACGCGCCAGACGGTTGCCGAGGAACTGCGCCAGCTGCACCAGCACGATGATGATCGCGATGGCGACCCACATCGTCACGAAGTCCCACCGGCGGAAGCCGTACGTCAGCGCGAACGACCCGAGGCCGCCGGCGCCGACCGCGCCCGCCACGGCCGTCATATCGACGATCGCGACGACGACGAACGTGTAGCCGAGGATGAGGGGTCCCAGCGCCTCCGGCACGAGGAGCGTGGCGATGATGCGCCACGGACCGGCGCCGGCCGCACGGGCCGCCTCGATCACGCCCGGGCTGATGGTGACGAGGTTCTGTTCGACGATGCGGGAGAAGCCGAACGTCACCGCGATCGACAGCGGGACGATCGCCGCCGTCGTGCCGATCGACGTGCCCACGACCGCCGCGGTGACGGGGGAGAGGGCGAGGATCAGCACGATGAACGGGATCGGGCGGAACACGTTCACGAGCAGGTTCAGCACCACGTTCACCGCCCGGTTGGGCAGCACGCCGCCGCCGCGCGTGACGTAGAGCGCCAGCCCGAGCACGAGCCCGCCGATGCCGCCGAACACCATGGTCAGCAGCACCATCGTGAGGGTCTGCCCGATCGCCTCGAGCAGGATGGGGCCGTAGCGGTCCCCGTCCCACTGGGTCGCGATCTGCGCCAGGAACACGGTCATCGGGCCACCTCCTCGGTGCGGGTGACGGTACGGAGCTCGGAGATCACGGCATCCACTCCCTCGTCCGGTCCGGTCAGTTCGATCGTGAGCGAGCCGAACGAGCGCTGCTGGAGCGAGCTGATCCCGCCGTAGAGCAGCTCGAAGCTCACGCCGCGGGCCGCCGCGCCCGACAGGATGCCGCCGATGCCGGCGCCGTCCACGACGTCCGCGATGACGATGCGGCCCGGGTGCGCGGTGCGCAGACGCGCCAGCTCGTCGTCGCTCGGCCGATCGTGCAGCGCCGTCGAGACGAAGGCGCGCCCGGTATCGGACGACGGCTCGGCGAACACGTCGAACGCCGTGCCCGACTCGACAACGCGTCCGGCGCTGAGCACGGCCACCCGATCGGCGATCGCGCGGACGACGTCCATCTCGTGCGTGATGACGACGACGGTGACGCCGAGCTCGCGGTTCACGCGCTTCAGCAGCGCGAGGACGTCGGCGGTCGTCGAGGGGTCCAGCGCGCTGGTCGACTCGTCCGCGAGCAGGATCGGGGGAGAGGTCGCCAACGCGCGGGCGATGCCGACGCGCTGCTTCTGGCCGCCCGACAGCTGGTCGGGGTAGGCGTGGGCCCGATCGAGCAGGCCCACGAAGTCGAGCAGCTCGGCGGCGCGTTTCTCGCGGTCCGCCTTGCTCCATCCCGCGACCTTGAGCGGGTACATGACGTTCCCGGCGACGGTGCGCGACGAGAACAGGTTGAACTGCTGGAAGATCATGCCCGTGCGCCGGCGCACCTCGCGCAGACGGCGTTCGGGGAGCGTCGAGATGTCGACGCCGTCGACGACGACCGTTCCGGTCGTCACCCGCTCGAGGCCGTTGATGAGGCGGACGAGCGTGCTCTTGCCGGCACCGGACTGGCCGATGACGGCGAAGATCTCGCCCGCGGCGATCTCGAGGTCGATGCCGTCGAGGGCGGACACGGTCCCGCCGTTCGCCTCGAAGGTCTTGGTCACGCCGGAGAGGCGGATGATGGGGTCCACAGGGGCTCCTCGTCAGAACGTGAGACGCCGGCGGGGCGTCCGGCCGCAACCGGTCGCCCCGCCGGCGGCGGGACGGATGCGGCTCAGGCCGCGTCCTCCTTCTGCTTCTCGATCTCGGCGAGCCACTCGCGCACCTGCGCGGGCTGCTCCTCGACGATGCGGGCGGTCTCGCCCGACTCCTCGACGACGATCTCGGTCACGCGGGGGTCGTGGTAGGCCTCCCAGACCTTCTGGTACGCCTCGTCGTCCTCCTCGCCGGCGCGGGCGGCGATGATGTTGATGTACGGCCAGCTGTTCGCGTCCGACGGGTCGACCGAGAAGATCGCCTTGTCGAGGATGCCGGCGTCGGTGGCGAAGTTGTTGTTGACGATCGCCCCGGCGATCGAGGGGTCCTGGAGCGACGGCGCGGTGAGCGAGGCGTCCACCGGCTCCACCTCGACGCGGGCGGACGTGATGTCGGCGGGCGTGGGCGTGGTCGCGTCGTTCAGCTCCAGCAGACCGGCCGACTCCAGCACCTTGAGGGCGCGGGCCTGGTTGGTGGCGTCCTGCGGGATCGCGATGCGGCCGCCCTCGGGGATGTCCGCGACGTCGGTGTACTGCTCCGAGTAGATCGGCAGCGGGACGATGATCGTCGGACCGACGACGCTGAGGCCGTCGCCCGTGGCGACGTTGTGGTCGGAGAGGTAGTCGATGTGCTGGAAGGCGTTCAGGTCGATGGACCCGTCGGCCAGCGCCGGGTTCGGCGTCTCGTAGGAGTCGAACGGCACGATCTCGAGGTCGATCCCCTCCTCGGCGAGGATCTCCTGCAGCACGGGCCAGTGGCCCTGCGCGGCGTCGGTGGTGCCGAGCCGGACGGTCGTGCGATCGCCGCCCGCGGCGGTGTCGGAGCCGCCGATCAGGCGGGGGATCAGCAGGGCGCCGGCGACGACGACGGCCACGGCGACCACGGCGATGATCGCGTAGAGGCCGCCCCGGCGGCGGGGCTTCGAGGGGAGGGTCGGCCCGGTGGAGCCGTTCGTGCTGTCACTCATGGTGGTGTGTCTCCTTGGTGCTGCGCCCCGGTGCAGGGGCACCCGAGCACGTTAGACAGGGATGCCGCCGCACCCAATTCGCGTGACGAAGCATGACCTTCCGTGTGACGACGCATGACGGCGACGGATGACGACGGTCTCTCGCCCGTGCCCCCTCCCGGTCCGGTAGGCTGTCCGCGTGCTGACCTGTCGCTGTTGTCGCTGAGAGCTCCCGCTCTCCTTCTCGACGACCCCTTCAGCCCCCGCGCCTCCGGCGCCCCACACCCTCAGGACTGCATCGTGCGCTACGCCCAGAGCGTCGTCGACCTCGTCGGCGGCACCCCCCTCGTCCGTCTGAACCGCGTGACGGACGGCATCGCCGCCACCGTCCTCGCCAAGATCGAGTACGTCAACCCGGGCGGCTCGGCGAAGGACCGCATCGCGGCCAACATCGTCGACGCCGCGGAACGCGACGGCCTGCTGCAGCCCGGCGGCGTCATCGTCGAGCCGACGAGCGGCAACACCGGCGTCGGTCTCGCGCTCGTCGCGCAGCAGCGCGGGTATCGCTGCGTCTTCGTGGTGCCCGACAAGGTCGCCGAGGACAAACGCGCGGTCCTGCGCGCCTACGGCGCCGAGGTCGTCGTCACGCCCACGAACGTCGAGCCCGAGGACCCGGAGTCCTACTACAGCGTCTCCGACCGCCTCGTGCGCGAGATCCCCGGCGCGTACAAGCCGAATCAGTACGCCAACCCCAACGGGCCGCGCAGCCACTACGAGACCACCGGTCCGGAGATCTGGCGCGACACCGACGGGACGCTCACCCACTTCGTCGCCGGCGTCGGCACGGGCGGCACCATCAGCGGCACCGGCCGCTATCTCCGCGAGGTCGCCGGCGCGGCGGTGCGGATCGTCGGCGTCGACCCGGTCGGCTCGATCTACTCCGGCGGCGACATCCACGGCTACGACGTCGAGGGTGTCGGCGAGGACTTCTACCCGCCCGCCTTCGACCCCACGGTCGTCGACGCGTACGAGCGCGTGTCCGACGCGGAGTCGTTCGCGATGACCCGCCGCCTCGCCCGCGAGGAGGGCCTGCTCGTCGGCGGCTCCAGCGGCATGGCCGTCGTGGGAGCGCTGCGGGTCGCACGCGACCTGCCCGCCGACGCGGTCGTCGTCGTGGTCCTCCCGGACCACGGCCGCGGCTACCTCAGCAAGATCTTCGACGACCGCTGGATGCGCGACCACGGCTACGACGTCGAGCCGGTGGCATCCCTCCTCCCCTCCGACGCCGACGCGACCGCCGCCTCAGACGCGACCGCCGCCTCAGACGCGACCGCCGCCTCCGTCCCGACCGCCCCCTCCGTCTCGACCGCCACCCCCGAGGAGCACTCCGCATGAGCACCCACGACGCCGCGCGCGGCTTCGACAGCCTCGCCGTCCACGCCGGTCAGGCCTTCGACGAGACCACCGGCGCCGTCATCCCGCCCATCCACGTCTCCACGACGTACGCGCAGGACGGCATCGGCGGCCTCCGCGGCGGTTACGAGTACGGCCGCAGCGGCAACCCCACGCGCACCGCCCTCGAGACGCAGATCGCCGCCCTCGAGGGAGGCGCCCGCGCGCTGTCGTTCTCGTCCGGGCTCGCGGCCGAGGACGCGCTGCTGCGCGCTGCGCTCGTCCCGGGCGACGAGGTGCTGCTCGGCAACGACGTCTACGGCGGCACCTACCGCCTGCTCGCCCGCGTGCTCGCCCCCTGGGGCGTCGGTCTCCGCGTCGTGGACATGAGCGACCTGGATGCCGTCGCCGCCGCCATCCGCGAGCGTGCTCCCCGCATGGTCTGGGTGGAGACCCCCAGCAACCCGATGCTCCGCGTCACCGACATCGCCGGCCTCGCCCGCCTCGGGCACGAGGCCGGGGCGGTCGTCGTCGTCGACAACACGTTCGCGTCGCCCGCGCTGCAGCGTCCACTGTCGTTCGGCGCCGACGTCGTCGTGCACTCCGCGACGAAGTACCTCGGCGGTCACTCCGACGTCGTGGGCGGCGCGCTGGCCTTCGCCGACGCCGAGCTGGCGGAGAAGACGCAGTTCCTGCAGTTCGCCGCCGGTGCGGTGTCCGGCCCGTTCGACGCCTACCTCACCACCCGCGGGATCAAGACCCTCGGCATCCGCATGCAGCGTCACAGCGAGAACGCGCAGGCGCTCGCCGCGCACCTGGACGCGCACGACCGGGTCGCAAAGGTGTACTACCCGGGCCTCGCGTCGCACCCGGGACACGAGCTGGCCGCGCGGCAGATGAGCGCCTTCGGCGGCATCGTCTCGCTCGAGCTGGCCGACGGCACCGCCGCGCGCCGCTTCGCCGAGTCGACCCGGCTGTTCACCCTCGCCGAGTCGCTGGGCGGCGTGGAGTCGCTGGTGAACTACCCGGATGCCATGACCCACGCCTCCGTGCGCGGAACGGAGCTCGCCGTCCCCGAGACGATCGTGCGCCTGTCGGTCGGCATCGAGTCGGTGGACGACCTCGTCGCCGACGTCGACCAGGCGCTCGCCGCGCTCTGAGCGCCGCGCCGGGCCTCGCCCCCGCCGTGAGAAACGCTCCCTGCGCCGAGGAACGCCGGGTGCCGGCGTGTCTCGGTGCAGAGAGCGTTCCTCGGCGGGGAGCCGGGCTCAGCGCTCCGCGCGGGCCAGGTTCTGCTCGAGCTCGTCGCGGTTCTGAGGCACGACGTAGGCGGGCTGGTCGCGCTCGACGCGCCAGCTCTCCGCGAGGGGTCCGACGTTGACGGTGTCGAAGCCGAACTCGTCGTAGATGCGGGTGACGAGGGCGACGGCCTCGTCGCTGTCGCTCGAGGTCGCCAGCGCGCGACGACCCGGGGTGCCGGCGGGGGAGCCGTCGGTGAGGATGTCCGCGGCGGGGATGTGGTTGAACGCCTTGACCACGGTCGACTTGGGAAGGTGCTCCTGCAGCAGCTGCGACGTGGTCGTCCGCTTCTCGTCGAGTGCGGCGATGCGACCGTCGCGCTCCCAGTAGTAGTTGTTCGTGTCCAGCACCGTCTTGCCCGCCAGCGGCGCCGCGGGGATCTCGGTGTACGCCTTCAACGGAACCGTCACGACGACGATGTCGCCGGCCTCGGCGGCATCCTGAGCCGTCGCCGCCCGGGCGTGCTCACCCAGTTCGCCGACGAGATCCGCGAGGGTCTCGGGTCCGCGCGAGTTCGCGATCACGACGTCGTAGCCGTGGTCCACGAAGCCCCGCGCGAGGGCCTGACCGATGTTTCCTGCTCCGATGATTCCTACAGTCGTCATGCCTCCCTGCAACGCCCCGCGGTCGCGTCGGCATTCCCGGGGAAGCGGGCACCGCGTGAAAAATCAGCGAGGAAAGTAACTAGCACCCCGAAGTATCGGTGTCAACCGGTCGGACCTGGTCCATCGACCGGGTTACCTTCCTTCTGTCGCACCCTCGCGATCATGGTCGCAGACCGGTGTTCGGGTCACCGTTCCGCTTGACCTGTGAGGGCGACGGCCCCCGGTGGACGCGGCTTCGGACCACCGGGGGCCGCTTTCTTTCCCGCCCCGAGTACCGGGAGCCGGCGGACGGGAGCAATCCCCGATGGGGGATGGCGGTCATCTCGCTAGGGTGAGCATGCGGCGCCGCCGCGCGAGCGGAACGAGGTGCCCATGGACGAGAGATCCCCCGGCTGGTACGTCGACGAGCGCGGCGATCTGCGCTGGTGGGACGGGCAGGGCTGGACCGGCCACGTCCACACGCCGTCCGACGTTCCCGAGGCGGGTCCCGGGACTCCGGATGCCGCCGCCTCCCTGCCCGGCTCCGCCTCCGGGCCCGCGTACGGCTCCACGTCCGCGGGCGTCGCCGTCGCCGAGCGCACCGCCCCCGCGGCATCCCCGGTCCGGCCCCAGCGTCCGCGGTGGATCCTCTGGACGGTCCTCGTCGTCGTGGGGCTGCTCGTCGGCGTCGTGGTCGCGGTCGTGGTGACCCTCGTGTCGGACGCCGTCCGGGCCAGCGAGCAGGAGCGGGCCGCCGTCGCGGCCGTCGAGGGGTACGACGCGGCCTGGGGCGACGCGGACTGCGCGCGGTTCGAGGCGTCCACGACCGCCGAGCTCCGCGAGAGTCTCGGGTACGCGGACTGCGCGGTCTTCGTTCAGGATGCCGAGATCTTCGGCGAGACGGTGCAGAATTACGAGCAGTCCGTCACAACCGTGACGCGGCGGGATGACGGCACCGTCGCCGTACGCACCGAGGAGTCCTACCTGAACCTCGTCGGTGCGGAGGGAGAAGCCCTGGCGGAGCCGGAGCCCTTCCTCCTCGAGTACGAGTACGTCGTCGTCCCGGTGGGTGAGCAGTGGCTCATCAACGATTTCTACTACCCGGAGGACGCTCAGACCCCGTGAGCCCTGACACCACCACCCGGCGCCCGGTGCGCTTCTTCCTTCTCTGCATCGGCGTCGGCCTGCTGGCGGGCCTGCTGTCCGGTCTGTTCGGCGTGGGCGGCGGCACCGTCATCGTGCCCCTGCTCGTGCTGCTGCTCGGCTTCGACCAGCGTCGCGCGGCGGGCACCTCCCTCGCGGCGATCGTGCCGACCGCCTCGGTCGGCGTCATCTCCTACGCCGTCGGTGGCGACGTGGCGTGGATCCCGGCGCTCATCCTCGCTGCGGGAGCCGTCATCGGCGCGCAGATCGGCACGTGGCTGCTGCCGAAGCTGTCGCAGACCGCGCTCCGCTGGTCGTTCGTCGCCTTCCTCCTCGCCGTCATGGTGAGCCTCTTCTTCGTCATCCCCTCGCGCGACGCGGAGCTCCCGCTGACCTGGCTCACCGGCCCCGGCCTCGCCGTGCTCGGCGTGATCACCGGCATCCTGGCGGGACTCCTCGGGGTGGGCGGCGGCATCATCGTCGTGCCCGCGCTGGTCCTCCTCTTCGGAACGAGCGACCTCATCGCCAAGGGCACGTCGCTGCTCATGATGATCCCGACCGCGATCTCGGGCACCGTCGGCAACCTCCGCCGGTCGAACGTCGACCTCCCCGCCGCGCTCTGCGTCGGACTGGCGGCGTGTACGACGACGGCCCTGGGTGCGTTCCTCGCGCACCTGCTCGACCCGTTCGTGGCCAACATCCTCTTCGCGGCCTTCCTGCTGTTCATCGCCACGCAGATGGCGATCAAGGCGGTGCGCGGGCGGCACCAGCGTTGACCCGCGGGCGGCGGCCCCGCTCTGCGGGGGTGGGGTCGGCGCCGTCGCGTCGTGCCGGCGACAGGCGGAACGTCCGGAACAGGCAGTTCCGGCGCGGATCCTCCTGTCGCGGAGCCGTTGCCTGTCCCCGGTGCGCCCGGCGGGGGTCGGCGGGGCGTTCCGGCCCCGCCGGTAGACTTGCGGGGTGCCCGTGAATCCCGAACTGGTCGGCCGCGCCTTCGCGCCGACCGCGCCGTATCTGGTCGGCCGCGAGAAGGTGCGCGAGTTCGCCCGCGCCGTCTTCGCCGAAGCCCCGCAGCACTCCGACCCCGAGGCCGCTCGCGCCCTCGGCTACGCCGACGTCGTCGCACCGCCGACGTTCGCCATGGTGGTGCAGGACCTCACCCTCCAGCAGCTCCTCGGCGACCCCGACTCGGGGATCGTGCTCTCCCGCCTCGTCCACGCGGAGCAGCGCTTCCGTTACTCGCGCCCCATCGTCGCGGGTGACGAGCTGGTGGCGACGCTGTCGGTCACCGGCATCCGGAGCATGGGAGGCGGGACGATGATCACGAGCGAGGCGGAGATCGTGGATGCCGCCGGCGCCCACGTCGTCACCACGACGAGCGTCCTGCTGGCCGGGGAGGCCGACGCATGAGCGGCTTCGTCGTCGGCGACGTCATCGCCGAGCGCTCGGTCCACCTGACCCGCGAGGCGCTCGTGCGCTACGCCGGGGCGTCGGGGGACTTCAACCCGATCCACTACCGCGACGACGTCGCGGCGGCCGTAGGACTGCCCGGCGTGCTCGCGCACGGCATGCTCACCATGGGCGTCGCCGTCGGCACCCTCGCCGAGGCGCTCGGCGACACAGGACGCATCCTCGAGTACGGCGTGCGCTTCACCCGTCCCGTCGTCGTCGACCCCGAGACCGGGGCGGAGCTCCACGTCAGCGCCAAGGTCGGTGCCGTCGACGACGAGACCGCCCGCATCGACCTCACCGTCACCTTCGCCGGCACGACCGTGCTCGGCAAGGCGCAGGTGCGCGTGCGGCTGTCCTGACGTCATGCCTGAGGTTCCCCCCGTCCCCCTGTCCCAGCTGACGACGCTGCGCACCGGCGGCATCCCGGCACGGATGGTCGAGGCGTCCACGTCCGACGAGCTCGTCGCCGCGCTGCGCGACGTGTGGGCCGACGGCGACCGCTGGCTCGTGCTCGGCGGCGGCTCCAACCTCTTCGCCGGCGACGACGAGTTCGACGGCACCGTGATCCGCGTGCGCAGCACCGGCATCGACGAGCTGCCCGGCTCCCAACCCGAGACGGTCCGTCTCCGCGTGCAGGCCGGTCACGACTGGGACGCCCTGGTCGCCGAGACGGTCGTGCGCGGCTACGCCGGAATCGAGGCGATGTCGGGCATCCCCGGCACGGTCGGCGCGGCGCCCGTGCAGAACGTCGGCGCCTACGGCCAGGAGATCGTGCAGACCCTGGTGGAGGTCGAGCTCATCGACGAGTCGACCGGCGATGTGTCGACCGTCCCGGCATCCGATCTGGGTCTCGGGTTCCGCACGTCGGTGCTCAAGCATCACTACGGCTCGGTGCCCGACCGTCCGGCCGTCATCCTGTCGGTGACGCTGGAGCTCGAGCGGGTCGGGGCCGCCGAACGCCCGCTCGCGGGGGAGCAGCTGCGATCGGCGCTCGGCCTCGGCCCCGACGAGGCCGTGTCGCTGCGCTGGATCCGCGACCACGTCCTGGCCACAAGGGCGCGCAAGGGCATGGTGCTCGACGACGAGGACCCCGACACCTGGAGCGCCGGGTCGTTCTTCCAGAACGCGATCGTCTCCGAGGGGTTCGCGCGGACGCTTCCGGACGAGTGCCCGCGCTGGCCGATGTCGCCGGTGCTCGACCCGATCCGGGTCATCCCGCTCGCGGCGTTCGACGGCGTGCTGCCGCCGCCCCCGGTCGAGCGTCGCGAGGTGAAGGTGAGCGCGGCGTGGCTCATCGAGCACGCCGGGCTGTCGCGCGGTTTCCGTCTGCCCGGCTCACGGGCCGGACTGTCGACGAAGCACACCCTCGCCCTGACGAACCGCGGCGAGGCGTCGGCCGCCGAGATCGCGCAGCTCGCGCGGTTCGTCCAGCAGCGTGTGCACGCGGAGTTCGGGCTCCTCCTGCAGCCCGAGCCCGTCCTGATCGACGTCGAGCTCTAGCCCCTTCCGCCCGGCGGCGGCCGGTGGTGGGGCATGTCCCACTTTGTGCAGCCGGCCATGCCTGGAACTGCACAAAGTGGGACACCGCTGGAGAAGGTGCGCTGCCTCCGGTGGGGCATGTCCCACTTTGTACAGCCGGCCAGGCCTGGAACTGCACAAAGTGGGACACCGCACAAAGGGGGAGCCGCGCCGCCAGCCGGGGCGCGGCCCCGCGGTGCTCAGGAGAAGAGGCGCTGCAGGCGCTGCACACCCTCGAGCAGCTGCTCGTCGCCGAGCGCGTACGAGAGGCGGAGGTACCCGCTCGGACCGAACGCCTCGCCCGGGACCACGGCGACCTCGGCCTGCTCCAGGATGAGGTCGGCCAGCTCGAGCGAGGTCGCGGGGGTCGTGCCGTTCCAGTCGCGGTTCAGCAGTCCGCGGACGTCGGGGTACACGTAGAACGCACCGAGCGGGTTCGGGACCTCGACGCCGTCGATCTTGGACAGCTCCGACACGATGAGGCGCCGGCGGCGGTCGAACGCCTGCCGGAACTGCTCGACCTCGTCCTGCGGGCCCGTGAGGGCGGCCGCGGCGGCGCGCTGGGCGACGTTGTTCACGTTGCTCGACAGGTGCGACTGCAGGTTGGCCGCCAGCTTCATGGCATCCGCCGGTCCCACCATCCAGCCGACACGCCACCCGGTCATCGAGTAGCTCTTGGCGACGCCGTTGACGAGGATGGTCTGCCCCGCGAGCTCGGGAACCGCCTCGACGATCGACACGGCACGCAGACCCTCGTAGGTGAGGTTCTGGTAGATCTCGTCGGTGATGACCCAGATGCCGTGTGCGAGCGCCCAGCGGCCGATCTCGGCGGTCTCCTCCGGCGTGTAGACCGCGCCGGTGGGGTTCGACGGCGAGACGAAGACGAGCACCGTCGTCTTGTCGGTGCGGGCCGCCTCGAGCTGCTCGACGGTCACCTTGTAGTCCTGGTCGGCACCGGCGAAGACCTCGACGGGGATGCCGTCGGCCAGCGCGATCGCCTCGGGGTACGTGGTCCAGTACGGGGCGGGCAGCAGCACCTCGTCGCCGGGGTTCACCACGGTCTGGAAGGCCTGGTACACGGCCTGCTTGCCACCGTTGGTCACGATGACCTGCGCGGGGGAGACCTCCAGGCCCGAGTCGCGGCGGGTCTTCTCGACGATCGCCTCGCGCAGCACGGGCAGGCCGGCGGCGGGCGTGTACCGGTAGTTGGCCGGGTTCTGCAGCGCCTCGGCGGCGGCATCCACGATGAACGACGGCGTGGCGAAGTCCGGCTCGCCGGCGGCGTACGAGATCACCGGGCGGCCGGCGGCCTGGAGGGCCTTCGCCTTCGCATCGACCTTGAGGGTCGCGGACTCGGCGATGGCGGAGAGCTTGCGGGAGAGCGGTGCGCGGTCTGTCACGCACGAAGCCTATCCGGCCTCCGGCTCATTCCAACGGCCAGTACGGGCGCACCTCGATCGCCCCATGCGTGGCCATGGGATGCCGCGACGCGAGGGCGACAGCGGCATCCATGTCGTCGCACTCCAGGACGTCGAACCCGGCGATCCATTTGCGGGTGTCGGCGAACGGTCCCGGCGTCGTCGTGACCTCGCCGCCGCGCCGACGAATGGTGACCGCCTCGGCGACCGGCCGCAGGCGGTCGCCCTCGCGCCACGCGTCGTGCCGGTCCACCTCTTCGCCCCATTGCTCGATCGAGAGCTCGGGGGCCTCGGTGCCGTCGTTGTCGGGGTCGACCACGACCAGCATGAGGAATCTCATCTGGGCTGCTCCCTCCGTGAGGCGAGCCGGGGCTCGCGTCGGCTTTCGGGAACCCTACGGCGCTCCTCCGACATCCGGAACCCCTGCGGCGGGGTCACGATCCGCATCCGCCCGGGCGGCCGCCGCGGGGAGGGACAGCGGCCGCGCCATCGCGTCGGCGAGGGTCCGCTCGATGACGACGGGATCGACGGGGCGGTCGCCGTTGTCGATGAGCACCTGACGTGCGCCCCGCCACCGGCACTCGACCGCCTGCGCCGACGCCCAGAACCGGTCCCAGTGCGCCAGCTTCCACGCGTCGCGGTCGAGGCCGCGCGCGGTGATGCGCTCGCGGACCAGCCGCTCATCGGCCGTGACGCGCACGACGACGACCGCGAGGTCATCCGGCCAGTCGTGCTCCCAGGCGGTCCGCTCCAGGAAGTCGGGCTGGGAGAGGTACCTCCCGAACGGTGCGTCCAGCACGACGTCCAGGCCGACGCCGAGGACGCCGGAGGCGACGCGCAGGAGGGTGGCGTACTCGACGTCCATGACGACCTGCTGGTAGTACGCGTTGTCCTCCCGGCCGTGCGGGTCGGTGCCGACCGCCCGCAGCAGGGCGGTCGTGAACTCGTCCGCGACGGCGTCCTTGTCGAGGTAGGCGGCCCGTCGGGTCCGGGCGATGGCTTCCGCGACCGTGGACTTGCCGCTTCCCGCGCAGCCCACGACGACGTACAGCCGCGGGCTCACGCGTCCGCTCCCGGCGACTCCGCAGCCGACCGGTCGCGCACGAAGACGCCGTAGGCGACGGCGCCGACCAGCAGCAGGACCCCGCCCACGACGAACACCCACGCGTAGCTCCCGCCGGTGGCGTTCAGGATCGCTCCCGTCACCACGGGCGCGAGCGCCGCGCCGAGGAAACCGCCGAAGTTCTGGATGGCGCCGAGGGAGGCGACCTGTGCGGGCGGGGCGATGTCCGCGGCGAGGGTCCAGAGGCACCCGACCGGCACCTGCGCGGCGAAGTAGCCGAGCGAGAGAAGACCGATCGCGACGGCGGTGTCGTCCACGAAGGCGACCGGCAGGACCGCCGCGGCCGCCAGCACGGCGCCGCCCACGATGGGGATGCGGCGGGCCGTCAGCGTGGGCGCACCGCGGAGGATCAGCAGGTTCGACACCGCGCCGCCGACGAGGACGCCCGCGACGCCGCACAGGAACGGGACGGCGGCCAGCCAGCCGCTGTTCGTGAGGCTGAAGCCGCGCGCGGTCTGCAGGTAGCTGGGCAGCCACGTGAGGTACACCCATGAGGTGTAGAAGATGCCGAACGCGCCGAGCACCATGAACCAGGTGTTGGGCTGCCTCAGTAGACGTGTCCATCCTGCACGCGCTGACTCGGCGCTCGCACCGGACGCCGGATCGGACGCGCCGGCGGCGGCCGCGGCGACCGGCTCGGCGCCGGTAGCGGGCGCGGTCGACAGCCCCGCGAGGACGGCCTGCTGGGCGAGCGTGGGGTCGCGGTAGATCCGCAGCCAGACGAGGGCGACGACGATCCCGGCCGCCCCGACTACGACGAACATGCCCCGCCAGCTCAGGGTCAGCAGGAGGACCGTCAGCAGGGGCGGGGCGATGGCGTTCGCGATCTGGGAGCCGGTGTTGACGAGCGCGATCGGCAGGGCCCGTTCGGAGCCGCGGAACCACCGCTGGTTGACGGCGAGGGCAGATGTGAAGAACGGTGCCTCGGCGATGCCGAGAGCGACCCGGCAGGCGTAGAGGACGCCGAACGACTGCGCCGCCGCCGTCACCACGGCGACGAGCGACCACGCGGTCGCCGCGCCGGCGAACATCCGCCGGGGGCCGAGGCGGTCGACGAGGTACCCGGCCGGGAGGTTGGCCAGGGCGTACGGCCACGAGAACGCGGCGAGCAGCAGCCCCATCTCGAGGGGGTCGAGGCCGAACTCCTCGGCGATCGTGGTGTTCGCCACGCTCAGCGTGGACCGGTCCAGATAGTTCACGATCCCGCCGAGGAGCAGGAAGCAGACGAGCACCCAGCGGATGCGGACGCTTCTCCTCTCTTCGCGGGTCAGGTCCGGGAGGGCGGTCGTCGTCACGTCAGGCCTCCTCGCGGTGCGGAGCGGTCACCGGCGATCGGCGTGCGGCGGCGACGGCGGCGAGCATCTCGCGTGCGGCGCGCGTGACATCGCCCGCGCTCCCGGCTTTCGTGACGGCACTGCCCACCCCCACGGCGACGGCTCCCGCCGCGAACCACCGTCCGACGGTGTCGACCGTGACCCCGCCGGCGGGGAGGATCGGCGCCGAGGCGAGCGGCGCGCGGACGGCGCGCAGATAGTCGGGCCCGGCGATCTCGGTAGGGAAGAGCTTGACGAGGTCGGCTCCCGCCCGGAGCGTCTGCACGATCTCCGTGGGGGTCAGCGCGCCGCCGATGGTGACCACGCCGTGGCGTCGGCCCGTCGCGATCATGGCCGGGTCCAGCTGCGGGCTCACGAGCAGGCTCGCGCCGGCGTGGATCGCGCGGACGGCGCTGCCGGCGTCGACGACGGTGCCCGCCCCGACGGCGACGCCCGTCCCCGCGAACTCGTTCGCCAGGGTGGTCACGAGCTCCAGCGCCCGGGGGACGGAGAGCGTGATCTCGAGGGCCCGGATGCCGCCGGCGACGGCCGCGCGCGCCACCTCCAGGGCCTTGTCGGCATCGTCGAGACGGATGATCAGGACGACGCCGGTGTCGTGGATGAGGGAAAGGGTCTGTGCATGTGTCAACATCGGGGCCCAAGCTAGGACACCGAATGTTTACATGCACAGCGAATTCACCCGCCGTGCCGACCCGCCCCTGGCCTCCGGTGCCGGAACGGCCCCTTCCCCGGCGGACGCGACACCCGCCCCGGAACGCGGGTGCCGGAACGGCCCCTCCCCGGCGGACGCGACCCCCTCCCCGCGGTCGGGCGGGGAGGGGGGCGACGGAGAACCGGGAACTCAGCCGAACTGGTTCATGGTGTTGTCCTTGCCGCCCGCCTTGAGGGCGGCGTCGCCGGCGAAGTACTCCTTGTGGTTGTCGCCGATGTCGCTGCCGGCCATGTTCTGGTGCGTGACCGTCGCGATGCCTTCGCGGATCTCCCGACGCTGCACGCCCCGGACGTACGCGAGCATGCCCTCGTCGCCGAAGTAGCCCTTGGAGAGGTCATCGGTGGACAACGCGGCCGTGTGGTAGGTCGGCAGCGTGATGAGGTGGTGGAAGATGCCGGCGCGCGCGGAGCCGTCCTTCTGGAACGTGCGGATCTTCTCGTCGGCGAGTCGGGCCAGCACGGTGTCGTCGTACTCGGCGCCCATCAGGTTCGCGCGGTCGTACGCGGAGACGTCCGCGCCCTCGTGGACGAGCTGGTCGTAGGCCTGCTGGCGGAAGTTCAGCGTCCAGTTGAACGACGGGCTGTTGTTGTAGACGAGCTTGGCGTCCGGGACCACTGCGCGGATGCGATCGACCATCCCGGCGATCTGCTCGACGTGCGGCTTCTCCGTCTCGATCCACAGCAGATCCGCTCCGTGCTGCAGTGCGGTGATGCAGTCGAGGACGACACGGTCCTCGCCCGAGCCCGGACGGAACTGGTAGAGGTTGCTGGCCAGGCGCCGGGGACGGAGCAGTCGTCCCTCGCGGCGGATGACGACGTCGCCGTCGCCGAGCGACGACGGTGAGACCTCCTCGACGTCGAGGAACGCGTTGTACTGGTCGCCCAGGTCGCCGGGGGCGGACGAGACGGCGAGCTTCTGCGTGAGTCCGGCGCCGAGGGAGTCCGTCCGGGCGACGATGATCCCGTTGTCGATGCCGAGCTCGAGGAACGCGTAGCGGACGGCGTTCAGCTTGGCGATGAAGTCCGCGTGCGGCACCGTGACCTTGCCGTCCTGATGGCCGCACTGCTTCTCGTCGGAGACCTGATTCTCGATCTGGAGGGCGCACGCGCCGGCCTCGATCATCTTCTTGGCCAGCAGGTAGGTCGCCTCGGGGTTGCCGAACCCGGCGTCGATGTCGGCGATGATCGGCACGACGTGGGTCTCGAAGGTGTCGATCCGCGAGCGGATGAATTCCTCCGCCGTGTCGTCCCCCACCGCCCGGGCCTGGTCGAGCTGGGTGAAGAGCAGGTCCAGCTCGCGGGCGTCGGCCTGGCGGAGGAAGGTGTACAGCTCCTCGATGAGGGCCGGCACCGCGGTCTTCTCGTGCATGGACTGGTCGGGCAGCGGCCCGAACTCGGACCGCAGCGCCGCGACCATCCAGCCGGACAGGTACAGGTAGCGCTTGCTCGTGCTCTTGAGGTGCTTCTTGATGGAGATGAGCTTCTGCTGCCCGATGAATCCGTGCCAGACCCCGAGGGACTGGGTGAAGACCGAGGAGTCGGCGTCGTACTCGCTCATGTCGCGCCGCATGATGTCCGCGGTGTACTGGGCGATCTCCAGACCCGTGCGGAAGCGGTTCTGCGCCCGCATCCGCGCGACGTTCTCGGGATCGATGGCGCTCCAGCTCGATCCATGCTGCTGCGTGAGGGCCGTGACGGCGTCGATGGTGTCCGTGTACTGCGTCATGTTCGCGTCCTTGCGTCGGGGTGGTGATGTCGGAAGAGGGAGGGGGCGGGTCCGACCCGCGGGTCAGTCGAGGTGCTTCGCGTAGGCCGGCAGCGTCAGGAAGGCCGGGAACTCGGGCCGCAGGGCCACCTCGCGGAAGATCTCGGCGGCGTCGTCGAAGCGGTCGCCGTCGGTGCGCGGCACCTCCGCCAGCACCTCCGCGACGATGCCCTCGACGTAGGCACGGGTGATGGCGTCGCCCTCCGCGGTCTCGCGATCCTGGTGGATCCACTGCCAGATCTGCGAGCGCGAGATCTCGGCGGTGGCGGCGTCCTCCATGAGGTCGTCGATGGCGACGGCACCGAGGCCCCGGAGCCACGCCTCGAGGTAGCGGATCGCCACCGAGACGTTGCCGCGCACCCCGGCCGCGGTGACGGGCAGACCGATGCGCAGGTCGAGCAGGTCGGCGGCGTCGACGGCGACCTCGTCCCGGGTGCGCCCGAGCTGGTTCGGCTCGTCGCCGAGCACCGCGTCGAACTCCGCCCGGGCCACCGGGATGAGGTCGGGGTGGGCCACCCAGGTGCCGTCGAAGCCGTCGCCGGCCTCGCGCCGCTTGTCCGCGGCGACCTTCTGGAACGCCGCCTCCGTCACGTCGGGGCGACGGCGGTTCGGGATGAAGGCGCTCATCCCGCCGATGGCGTACGCGCCCCGCTTGTGGCAGGTCTGCACGAGCAGCTCGGTGTAGGCCCGCATGAACGGCACCGTCATCGTCACCTCGCTGCGGTCGGGCAGGACGAAGCGCGCCCCGCGGCCGCGGTAGGTCTTGATGATCGAGAAGATGTAGTCCCAGCGGCCGGCGTTCAGGCCCGCGCAGTGGTCGCGCAGGGCGAAGAGGATCTCCTCCATCTCGAACGCGGCCGGCAGCGTCTCGATCAGCACCGTGGCGCGGATCGTGCCGTGCGACAGCCCGAGTCGCTCCTCGGTGAACGAGAACACGTCATCCCACAGGCGCGCCTCCTCCGCCGACTCGATCTTCGCCAGGTAGAAGTAGGGCCCGCGGCCGGCCGCGATCAGCGCGTCGGCGTTGTGGAACACGTACAGCCCGTAGTCGACGAGGGAACCGGATGCCGCCAGCTCGCGGCCGGCCCGATCGATGAACGTCATGTGCTTCTCGGGCAGGTGCCAGCCGCGCGGGCGCATCACGATCGTCGGGGTCCGCTCCGCGGTGACGCGGTACTCCTTGCCGTCGGCGTTCGTGTAGGTGAGCTGACCGCGGATGGCGTCGAACAGCGACTGCTGACCGCCGATCACGTTGCGCCACGTCGGGGAGGTGGCATCCTCCTGGTCGGCCAGCCACACGCGGGCACCGGAGTTCAGCGCGTTGATGGTCATCTTGGGGTCGGTCGGTCCGGTGATCTCGACGCGGCGGTCCTCCAGGCCCGGGCCGGCTCCCGCCACCCGCCACGACGGGTCGTCGCGGATGTACGCCGTCTCGGCGCGGAAGTGCGGGTCGTCGCCCGTACCGATCTCGAAGCGACGGCGCTCGCGGGCGGCGAGACGGTCGTGCCGGCGGCGGGCGAAACGGTCGTGCAGCTCGGTGAGGAAGGCGAGCGCGGCCGGGCTGAGGATCCTTCCGTCCTGTCCCTCCAGCGGCCGCTCGACGCGGAGGTGCGGAGCGGACGCCGGGGTCGTCGTGAGCGGGGGAGCGGTGATGAGGGTCATGAGGTCGTCCTCTCGGAAGGGTGTGCGGGGCTCGTGACCACAACTGTGGGCGAACACTCCCGCCTGCCGACGAGGTTCGTGCGGAGAAGATGGACCGATCTTCTGCTTCTGTGAGATCGTGCCGTATGGCGACGCGCGCTCCTGCTCCCTCGACGTCCCTCCCGATCGACGATGAGGAGGTGGACACCCTCACGATCGGCCGCCGCATCCGACAGCTGCGCACCGCGCGCGGAATGACGCTGGACGACCTCGCGCAGGCCGTCGGCCGCGCCCCGAGTCAGCTGTCGATGATCGAGAACGGCCACCGCGAGGCGAAGCTCACGCTGCTGCAGACGATCGCGCGCGCCCTCGAGTGCAAGCTCGACGCGCTCCTGGATGCGGAGCCGCTGGACCCGCGCACCGCGCTCGAGGTGTCCGTCGAGCGCGCGATGCGCGGTCAGACGTTCCAAGCCCTCGGCATCGCGCCGTTCCGCGTCGGCCGGTCGGTGCCCGACGAGGTGCTGGCGGCGATGCTCGCCCTCCAAGGGGAGATCGAGCGGCTGCGCGAGGAGCGCTCGGCGACGCCCGAGGAGGCGCGACGGGCGAACGTGGCGCTGCGGCGGCTCATGCGCACGCAGGACAATCACTTCCCGGAGCTGGAGGCCGAGGCATCCCGTGTCCTCTCCGCCGTCGACCACCCCGGGGGTCCGCTGACGCAGCGCGCGGCGAGCGACATCGCCGCCCATCTGGGGTTCTCGCTGCACTATGTGCCCGACCTGCCCTCGTCGACGCGCAGCATCGCGGACGTGAAGAACGGCCGGCTCTACCTGTCGACCGGGGTGGCCAAGGGCGACCCGCGGACGGCGGTGCTGCAGGCGCTGTCCAGCCGCCTCCTCGGCCACGGCGAGCCGACGAGCTACGACGAGTTCCTCCGGCAGCGCGTGGAGACGAACTACCTCACCGGGGCGCTGCTGATGCCGGAGGGCGACGTCGTGACGGCGCTGCGCGAGGCGAAGGAACGGCGGGCGATCAGCATCGAAGACCTCCGCGACGCGTACTCGGTGTCGTACGAGACCGCGGCCCACCGGTTCACCAACCTGGCCACCGTGCATCTCGGCATCCCGGTGCACTTCCTCAAGGTGCACGAGTCGGGCACCATCACGAAGGCCTACGAGAACGACGACGTGAACTTCCCGACCGACCGGCTCGGGTCCATCGAGGGGCAGATGTGCTGCCGGCGGTGGACGAGCCGCGTGGTGTTCGACGTCGACGACCGCTTCAACCCGTACTACCAGTACACCGACACCGGGAACGGGACGTACTGGTGCACGGCCCGCGTGGAGCAGTCCAGCGAGGGCGCGCACTCCGTGAGCGTGGGCGTGCGCTTCGACGACACGAAGTGGTTCCGCGGCCGCGACACGGCGAACCGAGGGGTGTCGCGGCATGCCGTCGAGACCTGCTGCCGCCGGGCGCCCGTCGAGCTCGAGGCCGCGTGGCGGGGCGCGGCGTGGCCCAACGTGCGGACCCCGCGGACCCTTCTCGCGACCCTTCCGACCGGGGCGTTCCCCGGCGTGGACACGACCGAGATGTACGAGTTCCTCGAGGGCCACGCCCCGTCCTGACCGGCCGCGTGCCAGCCGTGCACAACGGCGGACCAGATTTCGACACGCCGATCCGGGATGCCGCCGTGACGGCGTGTGCGGCCAGATGTCCGCCGTTGTGCACGGCCGAGGTTACGGAGCGACATGTCGACGACGGTCGACGTGGGCGAGGATCGCCCGTTCGACGGTGTCCCAGTCGTGCATGATGAGGGCGTAATCGAAACGCAGGGTGATGAAGCCCCAGATCGCCGCGTGAGCGTCGCGGACGAGATCGCGATGCCGGTGCGATGCGCCGTCGTGATATTCCGCGCCGTCGACCTCGACGATCAGTGTGTCCCCGATGAGGAGATCGACCCGTCCCACCGAGACGATGCCCACCTGGGTGCGCACCGGGATGTTCCATCGCCGTAGTCGCCATCGAACGATCGACTCGAGGCCGCTGTCGGAATCGGACCGGGCGAAGGAGAGGGCGTCGCGGCCGGCACCGTTCGTGTTCCGCCGCAGCCAGTCGATGTCCGCCGTCGCCAACAGCTTCTGACGCAGGGCGGACTCCACGGCCACGAAGAACTCCTCGACCCCGCGGCATCCGGGGATCTGACGAAGGACGAGGGGGAGGGGGAGAGGGGCGAGGACGTCCTCGGCGGCGTCGTCCCAATGCGGCCGGCAGCGACAGTCTCCGTGGTCGTACGCGTGCCCTCCATTGCCCAGCCAGACGTGGATCTCCTCGGCCGCCGCGACCGTCCAGAGGCCGCGGTGGCGAGCCGCCGTGACGCATGCCGCGCTTCCGCCGTGCAACGCGGCCGTCCGAACGGGTGCACACGTTCCGGCATCCGCGTACACCCCCCTCCTCACGTGGACGAGGGACCCGGACGCGACCGCGTGGGAGATGCTTCGACGCGACCGACCCCCCGCGCGGAGGTCGGCGAATGTCCGGATGCCGTGATCGAGCGCGCACATCCTGACAGCGTTACGTCCACCGCGGCCTCCCACCTGCTTCCCGCGGCCTTCTGTGAACAGATGTGCCTGTGGAGGAGTCGTGCGCGCCCCGCCATCCGTGCACGACCGCGGAGATCTCCGGCGACACTCCGGTCGCGGCGGCCGGGCGGCGGCGTGTCGTCGGACGGTCCGCAGCTGTGCTCGCGGAGGTCGTCACCGTCGCGTTGACAGGTGGCGAGACCCTGTCGTACAGTGATGGAATCCTTTCCATGGAATCGATTCCATAGACAACGACGTACGAAGGACCACCGCCATGACGGGACCCGCGACGGGCGCAGTGACGCTGAAGGACGTGGCGGCACGGGCCGGTGTCTCCGCAGCGACCGCCTCCCGCGTCCTCTCCGGCAACCCCGCGACCTCGCCCGAGGCGCGCGAGCGTGTGGCCGCCGCCGTGCGGGAGCTGGATTTCCACCCCAATGCCCAGGCGCGCGCGCTGCGGTCGACGCGGTCCGACACGATCGGTCTGCTCGTCTCCGACGTCCGCAACGCCTTCTTCGCCGACCTCGCCCACGCGATCGAGCAGGAACTGCTCGTCGAGGGGTACGTGACCCTGCTCGGCAACGCGAACGAGGACCACGCCCAGCAAGACCGCTACCTCGACACGCTCATCTCCCGGCGCGTGGACGGCGCGATCATCGCCCCGCAGGGGGGCGACTCGGCCTCCATCGACGCGCTCCTGCGCCGCGGCATCCCCACCGTCTTCGTCGACCGCACCCTCCCGGGAATCGCCGTCCCGAGCGTTACGACCGACAGCGCACCGGGCCTTCGTCACGCCGCGGAGCACCTGCGTGCGCTCGGTCACGACCGCGTCGGATTCATCGCCGGACCCCAGACCGTCTCGACCGGACGCGAGCGTCTGGCTGCCTGGCTCGATGCCGTCGAACAGACGGGGCTGAGCAACGACCCCGATCTCGTCTTCGAGGGCGACTTCCAGGCGGCGAGCGGCTCGGCCGCCGTGCACCACCTCTTCGATCTCGCCGCACCGCCCACCGCCGTCGTCGCCGCCGACAGCCTCATGACGGTCGGTGCGATCGCGATGCTCACGCGAGGGGGTCGGCGCATCGGCACCGACGTGTCGCTGATCGGTTTCGACGACGTCGAGTGGTTCTCGCTGCTCGATCCGGCGCTGACCGTCATCGGTCACAACGTCGACGAGATGGGCCGCACCGCCGTCCAACTCCTGCACGCCGTGATCGCCGGCGAGACCCCGGCCTCCGTCACCCTTCCGAGCGAGCTGATCGTACGCTCCTCGACCGCCGCGCCCCCGTCTCCGAGGAACCCGTCATGAGCGAAACCGCCCCTCCCGCGCTGCTCACCCTCGAGGGGGTCAGCAAGGCCTTCGGGCCGGTTCGCGTGATCGAGGACGTGACCGTGCACGTGCGCGCCGGTCAGGTGCAGGTGCTTCTCGGAGAGAACGGCGCGGGCAAGTCGACGCTCATCAAGATGATGGCGGGCGTGTATCAACCCGACCGTGGGCGGGTACTCGTCGACGGTTCCCCCGTGGACCTCCCGAATGCGCTCGCCGCGGAACGTCTCGGCATTGCGACGATCCACCAGGAGCTGAACCTCGTGCCCTCGCTCAGCGTCGCGGAGAACGTGATGATGGGGCGCTATCCGCGCCGATTCGGTCTCGTCGATCGTCGAGAGCTGCGTCGCCGCGCGCAGGCCGCGCTCGACCTGATCGGCCTGCGCGTCGACCTCGATCAGAAAGTGGGCGAACTGGGCATCGCCCGTCAGCAGTTGGTCGAGATCGCCAAGGCGCTGAGCGTCGACGCGCGAATCCTCATCCTGGACGAGCCGACCGCCGCGCTGACGCGCCACGAGACCGAGGCGCTGTTCGCCGTCGTCGCCCAGCTGCGCGGACGCGGGGTCGGGATGCTGTTCATCAGCCACCATCTCGACGAGATCGCCGAGATCGGCGACACCGTCGCCGTGCTGCGCGACGGCCATTTCGTCGCGGAGGTTCCGGCATCCACCGGCGAGGACGAGCTGGTCCGGTTGATGGTGGGGCGCAGCATCGACGAGCAGTACCCCCGTACTCCGCGCGTCGACCCGTCCGCGGCGGAGGTGCTCCGGGTCGACGGTCTGACCTCGACGTCCTTCCGCGACGTGACGTTCACCGCCCGCGCCGGGGAGGTCGTGGGCATCGCCGGGCTGGTCGGTGCCGGACGGACCGAGGTCATCCGGGCGATCGCCGGGGTCGACCGCTACACCAGCGGATCGGTCACGGTGCGCGGGAAGACGCTCAAGCGCGGCGACATCGCCGGTGCGGTCGCGGCCGGCATCGGACACGTGCCGGAGGACCGTAAGGCGCAGGGCCTCGTCCTCGGCGCTTCCATCAACGAGAACCTGGGCCTCGCGACCTTCGCGTCCACGGCCCGCGCCGGTCTGGTCGACTTCGCCGGGCAACGACGCAAGGCCGAGGACGTCGCCGCTCAGCTGCGCATCCGCATGCGCGACATCGACCAGGAGATCCGGTCGCTCTCCGGCGGCAATCAGCAGAAGGCCGTCTTCGGGCGTTGGATCATCGCCGGTTCGAGCGTGCTCCTGCTCGACGAGCCCACGCGCGGTGTCGACGTGGGGGCGAAGGTCGAGATCTACGAGCTCATCAACCGCATCACCGATGCCGGGGGAGCGGTGGTGATGGTCTCGAGCGAGCTGCCCGAGGTCATGGGCATGAGCGATCGCATCCTCGTGATGCGCGACGGGGTCATCGCCGGGGAGGTCGCGGCGGCCGACGCCACCCAGGACCTGTTGATGAGCCTTGCAGCGCTCGACACCGAAGACGTCGTGGCCTCTGTCCCCTCCGACGTCCCTACCGACGACACCGACACCTCCCGCCCGGGCCCGGCCATCTCCGACGACGAAGAAGAGACCCCCTCATGACCACTGCGACCACGTCGACCCCGACCCCTGCCACCGTCTCGACGCGGGTCACCAGGTTCCTCGCCAACAACGGTGCGCTCGTCGGGCTCGTCGTTCTGTGCGTGGCGCTGTTCATCGCCACCCCCGACTTCCTCACCGGCCCGAACCTCCTCAACATCGGCATCCAGGTGTCGACCGTCGCCGTGCTCGCCTTCGGGATGACGTTCGTCATCGTCGCGGGCGGCATCGACCTTTCCGTGGGCTCGGTGGCCGCGCTGTCGTCGATGGCGTCGGCCTGGTTGTACGCCGACGCGGGCCTGCCCGGCTGGCTGACGCTCCTCCTGGGGCTCGTCACCGGTGCGGTGACGGGGACGGTGAGTGGTCTGGCCAGCGCCTACGGAAAGCTGCCGTCGTTCATCGCGACCTTGGCGATGCTGAGCGTTGCGCGGGGCCTCACCCTCGTCATCTCGGACGGCGTGCCGATCCCCACCTCTCCGGAGGTGTCGTTCCTGGGATCGTCCATCGGGCCCGTCCCGGTTCCCATCCTCGTGCTCGTGGTCGCCGCCCTGATCGCCTCGTTCATCCTCAACCGCACGGTGATCGGTCGCTCGATGTACGCCGTCGGCGGCAATGCCGAGGCCGCCCGGCTCTCGGGTCTCCCGGTCAAGCGCATCGTCGTGACGGTCTTCGCCCTCTCGGGCACCTTCGCGGCGCTCGGCGGGCTGCTCCTTGCGGGCCGGCTCGACTCGGTCCAGCCCCAGTTGGGCGTCGGCTACGAGCTCGACGCGATCGCGGCGGTCGTCATCGGCGGCGCGAGCCTCGCCGGTGGCGTCGGACGGATCTCGGGCACCGTCATCGGCGCGCTCGTGCTCGTGGTCATCCGCAACGGCCTGAACCTCCTCGACGTGTCGTCGTTCTGGCAGCAGGTCGTCATCGGCGTCGTCATCGCGCTGGCGGTCGGATTCGACGTCATCCGCCGCAAGACCCGCAACGCCTGACCGGCGCCCTCCCTCTTCTCCTCCCTCACCACCTCCACATCACTCAGAACAGGATCGTCATGGCCCCCTTCACCTGGCGCAAGGTCGCGTCCGTCGCCGCCATCGCCGCACTCGTGTCCGTCGGACTCACCGCCTGCAACCGCGACAGCGGCTCCGCCGGCGGCTCCGACCGCCCCACCGTCGTCCTCTCGCTGTCGACGCTCAACAACCCCTTCTTCATCGAGCTGCGTGACGGCGCGCAGGCCGAGGCGGACGAGCTCGGCGTCGAGCTGCAGATCACCGACGCGCAGAACGACTCGGCCACGCAGGCGAATCAGCTGGCCACGGCGGCGACCACCGCCGACGCTGTCATCATCAACGCCGTCGACAGCGATGCGGTGTCCTCCTCGGCCGTCGCGCTGAACGAGGCGGGCAAGCCGATCGTCGCAGTCGACCGCGCGGTCAACGGCGCCGATGTCGCCTCCTTCGTCGCCAGTGACAACGTGGCCGGAGGAGAGCAGGCGGCCATCGCCCTCGCCGAGGCGATCGGGGGGACGGGGCAGGTCATCGTGCTGCAGGGTGTGGCGGGCACGTCCGCGAGCCGCGACCGCGGCGAGGGCTTCCAGAAGGGTCTCGCGGCCTACCCCGACATCACGGTCGTCGCGACGCAGACGGCCAACTTCGACCGTGCCCAGGCGCTGGACGTCACGACCAACCTGCTGCAGGCCAACCCGGGTGTCGTCGGCATCTTCGCCGAGAACGACGAGATGGGCCTCGGTGCGATCCAGGCCCTCGGCTCCCGCGCGGGCACCGACGTCAAGGTGGCCGCCTTCGACGGCACCGCCGACGGCATCGCGGCGATCGAGGCCGGGACCATGACGAGCACGATCGCTCAGCAGCCGGCCCAGCTCGGTTCCCTGGCGGTGCAGCAGGCCGTCAAGGCCCTGCGCGGCGAGGGGGCCGCCGACGAGGCCGTCGAGGTCATCACCGTGACGGCCGACAACGTGGGCGACTTCACCAAATGACCTCCCTGCCTGAGCCGACCGTCGTCGTCGTCGGGTCGATCAACGTCGACCAGCGCATCGTCGCCGATCGGCTCCCCCTCCCCGGTGAGACGCTCATCGCCTCGTCGATGACGCTCTCGCCGGGAGGGAAAGGCGCCAATCAGGCTGTGGCGGCTGCGCGTCGCGGCATCCGGACCGTCATGGTCGGAGCGGTCGGCGACGACGGGCGCCGCGACGACGCCCTTCAGGTGCTCGCCGACGCCGGTGTCGAGCTCGACGAGGTGCGCACGGCGACCGGGACGCCGACGGGCCTCGCGGTCGTCACGGTGGCCGAGACGGTCGGCGCCGAGAACACGATCGTCGTGGTCCCGGGCGCGAACGGGGCGATGACCGCCGCGGCGATCGACGCCTCCGCCGGCACGATCGCTCGCGCGGCCGTCGTGGTGGCGCAGGGAGAGATCCCCGTCGCCGGCATCGACCGTCTCGCGGAGATCACCCTCTCGCGTTTCCTCCTCAACCTCGCGCCGGTGGTGGATGTGGACGAGCGCACGCTGCGGCGGGCCGACCCGCTGGTGGTCAACGAGCACGAAGCCCGACTCCTCCGTCAGCGTGTCCAGCCGGGGTCGTGGACGGACGACGACGCAGGCGCGGATCTCCCTCGCGATGCCGCGGCGGCCGCGGCACTTCTCGCTTTCGGCATACCCTCGGTCGTGATCACCCGAGGCGCGGCGGGCGCGCTCGTGACGACGGACGACGGTATCGTCCACATCCCTGCTCCGCGCGTGCAGGCCGTCGACACCACGGGTGCGGGGGACGCCTTCGTCGGCGCGTTGGCGGGCGCGCTCGCGGCGGGCGTGGAGATGACGGAGGCCGTGCGGCAGGCGGTCCGTGTCGCGGCCCACGCCGTCACCTCGCCCGGGACGCAGACCTCGTACCCGACGGCCGACACCGTGCTCCCTCCCGCGGCGGCGGGGGAGCGGGTCGTCGGGACCGAGGCCGCGGACGACCCGGCCGCCGGGTCCTCGGCGGGAGCGCCGTGAAGCGCGGGGGCATCCTCAACGCGGCGCTGAACGAGGCGATCAGCCGACTCGGCCACGGCGACCTCGTCGTCGTCGCCGACCGGGGCCTGCCCGTTCCCCCCGGGGTGGCCGTGGTCGATCTGGCGCTGGTCGCCGGCATCCCGAGCTTCGCCCAGGTCGCCCATGCGCTGCAGGAGGAGGTGGTGTTCGAAGCGGGGCTCGCCGCGGAGGAGAGCGCGGACTCGGACGCCCGGGACTTCATCACCTCTCGTTTCCCCGACATCGAGTTCGTGTCCCACAGCGAGCTCAAACGGCGGAGCGCCTCGGCCCGCCTCTTCGTCCGCACGGGCGACCAGACGCCCTACGCCAACGTCGTGCTGCGCTGCGGCGTCGCGTTCTGAGACGGGCGGGCCGTCACTCCGCGAGGCGCAGCGCCGTCCAGATCTCGGCGCGCGCGGCGAAGGACGACAGGTCCCGGTGCAGCACCCGCTCGGCCTGCGCCACGCGCGCCCGGACGGTGTGGCGATGGATGCCGAGGGCCTGGGCCGTCGCTTCGTGCGAGCAGTCGTGGGCCAGCCACGCGTCGAGGGTGACGACGAGTGCCGCGCCCTGGGCGTCGTCGTGCTGCCGCAGCGGGGCGAGCACGCCGGCCGCGACGGTGCGGGCGGCGTCGGAGCCGAGCGCGGAGAGCACCCCCGCCCGGGACGCGTCGGCGAAGTCCGCCACGCCGGGGGCGGAGGCGCGGTCGCGGGCCGTGCGGGCCTGCGCGAGCGCGCTCGAGAAGGCGTCGTACGCTGTGGGGGCCGACACCCCGACCACGAGGTCGAACCGTTCCGCGGTCTCGTCCATCAGCGCGCGGGACGTCGCCGGGACGACCAGCACCACGCCGTCGTCGCCGCGGCCGAAGAACAGCTGCTCGTGCGCGCGCGCCTCCAACCACTCCACGAGAGCCCGCGACCGCACCGATGCGGCCGGCGTCAGCCCCACCACGACCGGGGCGGTCGGAAGCGCGCCCCACAGCTCGCGCGCCGCGCGCCGCGCGAGGGACGGGTCGTCGCTCAGCAGCGACTGCACGAGCCCGGCGCGCAGGGCGCCGACGGCCCGGCCGAGTCCGTCCTGCTGCTCCAGGGCGAGACCCGCCATGGCGACGACGGCCGTGACGACGCTACGCGCCTCGTGATCCAGGTCGGTGCCGACGATCGCGACGACGCCCCGCAGCTGCCCGCCGCGTCCGAGGGTCTGCAGGGTCGCCTCGGCGCCGTTCACCCGCAGCGCCGATCCCGCCCGCGTGCCGCGGCGGAGCACCTCGGCCACGTCGCCGGCCAGGATGCCGAGGGTGTCGGCATCCATCGTCCCGGTCGGGTGGGCGGTGCGCAGGGCGCCGGAGGCGTCGTAGAGGCCCACCCAGCAGTCCAGCTGCCGGGACAGCTCGGCCAGGGTGGCGGACAGCCCGTCGGGGCGCAGGGCCGCGAGCGACACGGCGCGCTGCGCCGCGAGGGACCAGCTCCGACGGGCGTACGCCTCCGCGGCGATCGCCTCGGCGCCCGCCCGCGCCACCGCGATGAACGGGGTGCGGTACGGCACCTCGAAGAGGGGCATGCCGGCCGTGAGGCACGCGGCGGCGAGATGCGCCGGGATGCCGTCGCGGACGACCTCCGTTCCGAAGCCGAGCCCCACGACCCCCCGCGCCGACAGCCGGTCGACGTACGCGTCGTAGTCGGCGGGCGCGGCGTCGGCGAACTGCGTGCCGGTGGTCAGCAGCACGAGCCCCTCGCTGAGGAACGGCGTGGGATCGGCGAGGTCGCTCGAGTGCACCCATCGCGCGGCGCGGTCCAGGCTCCCGCCGGGCAGCGCGGACTCGTCCAGGGCCAGGCGCAGACGCAGATCGCGGCGCCCGAGCAGGGCGCGCAGCGTCGGGGGCACGGCGGCGGGCTCTGCCACGGTCGCTCCTATACGGTTCGTACACGGGGATGCCTCGAACTGTACAGCCCGCACAGTGCGGGCCGCGGCGCGTGCTCCGTAGCATCGCCGCCATGAGCCTCGACACCCTCCCCGCCGTCGGCGGTCCGACCCTCGCCCAGGAGCGCCGCCTCGTCACCGCCATCCCCGGCCCGCGCTCGCAGGAGCTGCTGGCCCGCAAGGCCGCCGCCGTGGCATCCGGCGTCGGTCACACCGTGCCGATCGAGGCCGTCGCCGCGGGCGGAGGGGTCGTCGTCGACGCCGACGGGAACTCGCTCATCGACCTGGGCTCGGGCATCGCCGTCACCAGCGTCGGCAACGCCCACCCGGCCGTCGTCGCCGCCGTGCAGGAGCAGGTCGCCGCCTTCACCCACACGTGCTTCATGATCTCGCCGTACGAGTCGTACGTCGCCGTCGCCGAGGCCCTCAACCGCCTCACCCCCGGCGATCACGCGAAGAAGAGCGCGCTGTTCAACTCCGGCGCCGAGGCCGTGGAGAACGCGGTCAAGATCGCCCGCAAGCACACCGGCCGTCAGGCCGTCGTCGCCTTCGACCACGCGTACCACGGCCGCACCAACCTGACGATGGCGCTCACCGCGAAGAACATGCCGTACAAGAGCGGTTTCGGCCCCTTCGCCGCCGAGGTCTACCGCGCCCCGCTGTCGTACCCCTTCCGCGACGGCCTGTCGGGTCCCGACGCCGCCGCGAAGGCCATCTCGCTCATCGAGAAGCAGGTCGGCGCCGAGAACCTCGCCGCCGTCATCATCGAGCCCATCCAGGGCGAGGGCGGCTTCATCGTCCCCGCCGACGGCTTCCTGAACGCGATCGTCGACTGGTGCCGCGAGAACGGCGTCGTCTTCATCGCCGACGAGGTGCAGTCCGGCTTCGCCCGCACCGGCGCCATGTTCGCGTCCGAGCACTTCGGCATCGTCCCGGATCTCGTCACCACCGCGAAGGGCATCGCCGGCGGTCTCCCGCTCGCCGCCGTCACCGGCCGGGCGGAGATCATGGATGCCACCCACACCGGCGGCCTGGGAGGGACCTACGGCGGCAACCCCATCGCGTGCGCCGCGGCGCTGGCATCCATCGACGCCTTCGAGAACGAGGGGCTCGTCGAGCGGGCCCGGGAGATCGGCGAGCTGCTGACCGGACGTCTGCGCGCGCTGCAGGCCGGCGACCCGCGCATCGGCGACGTCCGCGGACATGGCGCGATGATCGCGGCCGAGTTCGTCGACCCCGCCACCGGGGCGCCCGACGCCGCGCTCACGTCGGCTGTCGCGAAGGCCGCCATCGCCGAGGGCGTCATCGTCCTCACGTGCGGCACCTACGGCAACGTCATCCGGTTCCTGCCGCCGCTGTCGATCGGCGACGACCTGCTGAACGAGGGCCTCGACGTCGTCGCGGCCGCCCTCGCCCGCACCTGAGGAACGCCCGGCGGCGTGTGCGCCCGGACACCGCCGCCGCCGGGATCACCTCGACACCCCCGCGCGAACGACGAGTAAGGAAGCTTTCATGGACGAGATCACCCGAGACGTGGTCGTCATCGGAGCCGGCGCCGCCGGACTCACCGCCGCCAACGACCTGCGCAAGGCCGGCCTGTCGGTCGTCGTGCTGGAGGCGCGCGACCGCGTCGGCGGGCGCCTGTGGACCGACGTGATCGACGGCGCGATGCTCGAGCTGGGCGGCCAGTGGGTCTCGCCGGACCAGACGGCGCTCATCGACACCGTCGCCGACCTGGGACTGTCGACCTACAGCCGCTACCGCGAGGGCGACAGCGTCTACGTGGGCCCCGACGGTCAGACGAAGCGCTTCACCGGCGAGATGTTCCCCGTCGCCCCCGAGACCGAGAAGGCCATCGACGAGGTCACCGCGCGTCTGGACGCCATGGTCGCCGAGATCGACCCCGACCGCCCGTGGGCCCACCCGAAGGCCGCCGAGTGGGACGCGATCTCGTGGGACGCCTGGCTCCGACAGCAGACCGACGACGACGAGGCCGTCCGCAACCTCGCCTTCGCCACGGGGTCGGCGATGCTCACCAAGCCCACGCACACCTTCTCGCTGCTGCAGTCGCTGCACATGGCGGCATCCGCGGGCTCCTACTCGAACCTCGTCGACGCGGACTTCATCCTCGACAAGCGCGTGGCCGGCGGCCTCCAGCAGGTGCCCGAGCTGCTCGCCGAGCGTCTCGGCGACGACGTGCTGCTCAACCAGCCGGTGCGGCGCATCCTCTGGGGCGCCGAGGCGGTCGCGACGCCGGACCGCGCGGCCGACTCCGCGACGGGGCAGCGCGTCGACGACCTGCGCGCCCTGACCGCCCGCGTCGAAGCCGCGAAGACCTCCTCCGCGGGAGTCACCGTGATCGCCGACGGCGTCACCGTCCGCGCCCGCTTCGCGATCCTCGCGCTGGCGCCCGTCCTGTACCCGCGCATCTCGTTCGAGCCGCCGCTGCCGCGCCTGCAGCACCAGATGCACCAGCACTTCTCGATGGGCTTCGTCATCAAGGTGCACGCCGTCTACGAGACGCCGTTCTGGCGCGACAAGGGTCTGTCGGGCACCGCCTTCAGCCCCTACGAGCTCTGCCACGAGGCATACGACAACACCAACCACGGCGACGAGCGCGGAACCCTCGTGGGCTTCGTGTCCGATCAGAACGCCGACGACCTGTTCCGGCTGAGCCCCGAGGAGCGCAAGGAGCGCATCCTCGACTCGCTCTCCCGCTACTACGGACCCGAGGCGAAGGAGCCCGTCGTCTACTACGAGAGCGACTGGGGCACCGAGGAGTGGACGCGCGGCGCCTACGCCGGCAGCTTCGACCTGGGCGGCCTGCACCGCTACGGCGCGGACCTGCGCGAGCCCGTCGGCCCCCTCCACCTCGCGTGCAGCGACATGGCCGGCGCCGGGTTCCAGCACGTCGACGGAGCGATCCGCCAGGGCCGCCGCGCGGCCGAGGAGATCCTCGAGCGGACGCGCGGATGAGCGGCGACCGCGTCGTCGTCGGGTACACCGCCACCGACGCGGGCGCCGACGCGCTCGCGCTCGGGGCCCGACTGGGTGCGGCACTCGGCGCGCCCGTGCATGCGGTGGTCGTCCTGCCCTCCGCCGAGAACAACGTCTCGATCCCGACGGACGCCGGGTACGAGCGTCTCGTCCAGGACACCGCCCGCGGATGGCTTCGCGAGGCCGTGGCGCCGTATCCCGGCATCCGTGGTCATGTCCGCTCCGCCCACGCGGTGTCGGACGGGCTCGTCGCCGCCGCCGAGGAGTTCGGCGCCGGCGTGATCGTCGTCGGCACCGGCGGGGGAGCACCCCGCGGCCGGCACCGCCTCGGAACCACCGCCGAGGAGCTCGTCCACTCCGCGCCGGTCCCCGTCGCGCTGGCTCCCGAAGGGGCGCGCGAGGTGGACCCGTCCGTCGGGCTGCCGCGCGTCACCGCCGCGATCGGCACCCGCCCCGGAGCCGACGTCCTGCTCGACACCGCGGCATCCCTCTCCCGTCGTTCGCAGGCGCCCCTGCGGCTGCTCTCGCTCGCGGGCGTCGATCTGCCCGGCCGCGTGGACGCCTCGCTCACGCGTCTGACCGGCCAGGCGCACGCCCAGAGCGTGCTCGACGCCGTCCGCACGTCCCTTCCCGCCGAGATCGAGGCCGAGGCCGTCGTCGGCGCCGGCTCCGACATCGAGGACGCGGTCTCGCGCATCGACTGGCATCCCGGCGAGGTCGCCCTCGTCGGCTCGAGCCGTCTCGCGCAGCCGCGGCGCCTCTTCCTCGGCTCCACCGCGGGCCGGATCCTCCGCGCCCTCCCCGTCCCCATGATCGTGGTGCCGCGCACCTCGGAGGCCTCCTCATGACCAGCTCCCTGGGCGGCGCGAGCCCCGCGCCCGACAGCGCCGTCACCACCGGCATCTCCAACAAGGGCCTGCGGGTCGGTTCGATCGGCATGATCGGCGCCGTCGTCATCGGCATCTCGACCATCGCCCCGGCCTACACGCTCACCGGCGCGCTCGGCCCCACCGTCTCGGCCGTCGGCTTCCAGGTGCCGGCGATCATCCTCGTCGGCTTCATCCCCATGCTCCTGGTGGCGCTCGGCTATCGCGAGCTGAACTCGAGGATGCCGGATGCCGGCACCTCCTTCACCTGGGCAGCCCGCGCCTTCGGTCCGTGGGTGGGGTGGATGGCGGGCTGGGGGCTGATCGCCGCCACCGTCATCGTGCTGTCGAACCTCGCCGGCATCGCGGTGGACTTCCTGTTCCTGCTGATCGCGCAGATCACGGGCAACGCCGAGATCGCCGAGCTCACCCGCGTCGTGCCCATCAACGTCGCGGTGTGCCTGCTGTTCATGTTCCTGGCCACGGTCGTGTCGTACCGCGACCTGCAGACCACGCAGCGCCTGCAGTACGGTCTGGTCGGCTTCCAGATCCTCGTCCTGCTGGTCTTCGCGGGAGCAGCCGTCGTCGAGATGCTGAACGGCAACGCGTTCGACGCCAGCCCCGTGGAGCTGTCGTGGTTCAACCCGTTCGAGGTCCCGTCCTTCAGCGCCTTCGCCGCCGGGCTCTCGCTGTCGATCTTCATCTTCTGGGGATGGGACGTCATCCTCACCATGAACGAGGAGACGAAGGACCCCGACAAGACGCCGGGTCGTGCCGCGACCGTCACGGTGTTCCTCATCGTCGCGCTGTACTTGCTCATCGCCGTGGCGCTGCTGATGTTCGCCGGCAACGGCACCGGGGAGCTCGGCCTCGGCAACGAGGACATCCAGGAGAACGTCTTCTTCCACCTGTCGGGGCCGATCCTCGGACCGCTCGCGTTCCTCGTCTCGCTCGCGGTGCTCACCAGCTCGGCATCCTCGCTCCAGGCGACCTTCGTGGGGCCCGCCCGCACGCTGCTGGCGATGGCGCACTACGACGCGCTGCCGAGGAAGTTCGCGAAGGTGAGCCCCCGCTTCTTCACCCCCGGTTACGCCACCATCGTCTCGGCGATCGTCGCCTCGGCGTTCTACGCCGTCATGCGCGTGCTGAGCGAGAACGTCCTCACCGACACCATCACGGCCCTCGGCGCGATGATCTGCTTCTACTACGGCATCACCGCCTTCGCGTGCGTCTGGTACTTCCGCAAGCAGTGGTTCGACTCGGTGCGCAACGTGTTCCTGACGCTGCTCGCGCCGCTGATCGGCGGGCTGATCCTCGCAGTGCTGTTCGTCACCACCCTCATCGACAGCGCGAGCCCCGACTACGGCTCGGGCTCGGAGATCGGCGGCGTCGGTCTCGTGTTCGTGATCACCGTCGTGATCATCGTGGTCGGACTCGTGCTGATGATCGCCCAGCGCATCGCGAGTCCCGGCTTCTTCCGGGGTGAGACGCTGGGACGCGACGCCCCCGCCAGCGCACGCCGCCGCCGCCTCACGTCCTGACAACGAAACGAAAAGGAGCACCATGAGCGACTACGCCGTCGTCAATCCCGCCACCGGTGAGACCCTCGCCGAGTACGACACGTTGAGCGACTCCGGTGTCGAGGACGCCATCGCCTCCGCCCACGACGGGTACCGGGCCTGGTCGCGCACCGCCCCGGCCGAGCGCGCCGAGGCCCTGCGCCGTGTCGCCCAGCTGCACCGCGATCGCCGCGACGACCTCGCGGCCATCATCGTGCGGGAGATGGGCAAGCCGCTCGAGGCGGCGCTGGGCGAGGTCGACTTCGCGGCCGACATCACCGAGTACTACGCCGACAACATCGCCAAGATCACCGGTGACAGTCCGCTCGACATCCTCGGCGAGGGCACGGCCGTGATCCGGCGCTCGCCGCTGGGCGTGCTGCTGGGCATCATGCCGTGGAACTTCCCGTACTACCAGGTCGCCCGCTTCGCCGCCCCGAACCTCGCGGTCGGCAACACGATCCTGCTCAAGCACGCTCCGCAGTGCCCCGAGTCGGCGGAGGCGCTGCAGACGATCTACCGCGACGCGGACCTGCCCGAGGGCGCGTACGTCAACATCCGCGCCACCAACGACCAGGCCGCGACGATCATCGCCGACCGTCGCGTGCAGGGCGTGTCGGTGACGGGCTCCGAGCGGGCGGGGGCGGCGGTCGCCGAGATCGCCGGTCGCAACCTGAAGAAGGTCGCGCTCGAGCTCGGCGGATCGGACCCCTTCATCCTGCTCTCCACGGATGACCTGGATGCCGCCGTGCAGGCCGCCGTGGACGCGCGCCTGGACAACAACGGGCAGTCCTGCAACGGCGCGAAGCGCTTCATCGTGATCGACGAGCTCTACGACGCCTTCCTGTCCAAGTTCAGCGCCGCGCTCGGCGAGGCCAAGGTCGGCGACCCCTTCGCCGACGACACGGTACTCGGACCCCTGTCGTCGCTCACCGCGGCCGAGCGCCTCGACGAGCAGGTGCAGCGTGCAGTCGCCCAGGGCGCCACCGTCGAGGTGGGCGGCACCCGCGACGGCGCCTTCTATCCCGGCACCGTGCTCACGGGCGTCACGAGCGAGATGGACGCGTACGGCGAGGAGTTCTTCGGCCCCGTCGGCACCGTCTACCGCGTCGCGAGCGAGGACGAGGCGGTCGAGCTCGCCAACGACACCGGCTACGGTCTCGGCTCCTACGTCTTCACGACGGATGCCGCCCAGGCCGAGCGCATCGCCGATCGGATCGAGGCCGGGATGGTCTATGTCAACGTCGTTCTCGCCGACTCGCCGGAACTGCCCTTCGGCGGGGTCAAGCGCAGCGGCACCTCGCGCGAGATGGGTCTGCTGGCGGCGGACGAGTTCGTCAACAAGAAGCTCATCCGCACCGCCTGAGTCGCGTGTCGTCCCCCGGTCCGGTTCGCCAGGCCGGGGGACATGACATAGACTGGGGAGTGCAGTCGAAATCTGCAATCTTTCGCCGTGCCCGGTGGGCATGCGGCTCTTTCCCCCGGAGAGGCCTTCGCGAGAGCGGGCGGATTTCGAACCCGGAGCCCGCGAGGGTTCTTAGGGCGGTAGCTCAATTGGCAGAGCAGCGGTCTCCAAAACCGCAGGTTGCAGGTTCGATTCCTGTCCGCCCTGCGCACAGCGCACGCTGGCAACGAGAAATGACCTAGGTGGTTCGATGACGCAGGACGAGGCGAAGGGCGAGATCGTCGCTGACCGCGGCGCGCCCCGTGAGAAGAAGCCGAACTTCTTCGCGCGGATCGCTCTTTTCATCCGCCAGGTCTTCGCGGAGCTCCGCAAGGTCGTCACCCCCACCCGCCAGGAGCTTCTCAAGTTCACGGCCGTGGTTCTCGGCTTCGTCGTCGTCATGATGGCGATCGTGTACGGCCTCGACGTGCTGTTCGTGTGGCTCACCAGCGCCGTCTTCGGCGTTCCCGGTACCGCCGGCGCCTGACCGGCGTCTCGGCGATCGCGCCCTGCCACGAGCGGGCGCCCTGCAACGGAAGAGATCACCAGTGTCTGAAAGATATGTCGACGACGCCGATTGGGCGACGGCCGCCGAGCAGTCCAGTGAGGACGACGAGGCGCAGGAGGGCAGCGTGCTCGCGTCGCAGGAGCACGCCTCCGACTCCGCCGAGCACAGCGCGATCCACGTGGTCGCCGACGACGACACCGACGACGAGGGCGACCTCGGCGACATCGACATCACCGACCCGGAGGCGGACGCGATCGTGAACGACGCTCTCGAGATCGACGAGACCAGCGAGGCCGAGGCCGCCGCCGAGGTCCTCACCGACTCCCTCGCGGAGGAGCAGGCCGAGGAGGCCGCCGAGGCCGCCGACGAGGTCACCCCCTACGACGGCCCCGACGTGAACGGCGAGCCCGACGAGCCGGTGCTCGACGAGGACTTCGTTGAGGAGGTCGGCGCCGCCGCCTCCGTCGTCGACGAGGTCGAGGCTGGGCCCACGCAGCCGGAGGCTCCGCTCGACGCGGAAGCGGCGAGTGGAGGGGCTGTGGGGACCGAGTCGCCCGCCGACGCCGCGGAGGCTCCCGTGGACCTGGACGACGACGCCGTGGCATCCATCGACTCCGAGGACGACGAGGACGCCGACCCCTACGAGACCTTCCGCACGGAACTGCGGTCGCTCCCGGGCAAGTGGTACGTCATCCACTCCTACGCGGGCTTCGAGCGCAAGGTGAAGGCCAACATCGAGCAGCGCAAGTCGACGCTCGAGGTCGAGGACGACATCTACCAGATCGAGGTCCCGATGGAGGACGTCGTCGAGATCAAGAACGGCCAGCGCAAGATGGTCACGCGCGTGCGCATCCCCGGCTACGTGCTGGTGCGCATGGACCTCAACGAGGACACCTGGTCGGTCGTGCGTCACACCCCCGGTGTCACCGGCTTCGTGGGCAACGCCCACAACCCGACGCCGCTCCGCTTCGAGGAGGCCTTCAACATGCTGAAGAGCCTCGTCGAGGTCAAGGAGTCCGCTCCCGCCAAGGCCGGCGCCGCCAAGGGCGCACCCGCGGCGCAGCGCGTCATCCCCGCCGAGGTCGACTTCGAGACCGGCGAGACCATCACCATCAAGGAGGGCTCGTTCGCGGGTCTTCCCGGCACGATCAGCGAGATCAAGCCCGAGAGCGGCAAGCTCACGGTGCTCGTGTCGCTGTTCGAGCGCGAGACCCCGGTCGAGCTGTCGTTCGACCAGGTCACCAAGATGGTCTGACACCCGTCGCTTCGAGAACGCCCCGCCCGGCTCGCGCCCGGCGGGGCGTTCTCGCGTCCGGCGGCGGGTCGTCTCCTTCGCCGATAAACGCCCGCTGCACCGAGGAACGCCGGGTGCGCGCGTTTATCGGTGCAGAGGGCGTTTATCGGCAGGGTGGGCTCGGCCTCATCGAGATCGGGGGTTTCGGCCGATGCTCGAGAGCCGTGCAGTGTCGGCACGGCGCTCAGGGCGGAGGCCGGCGGCGAGAAGCGCGGCGCGCAGCCCCTCTCCGCTGACCGCATCGGCGAAGTCCCACCGTGCGACGGTCCACCCGGCGCGCCGGAGGTCCTGTTCGCGACGCTTCTCCGCTCGCAGGGCACGAGTGACCTCCTGCGGGTCCGCCCCGTACTTGGCCCACCCGTCGGACTCCCCGATCACGCGGAGCGCGGGCCAGCAGAAGTCGCTGCGATAGCGACGGCCGTCGACGATATGCGTCTGCTGCAGGAGAGGAGGGGGAAAGCCGCACCAGCCGATCACCGCGCGGCTCACGGACTCGCCGACGGACTCGGAGGCTGCATCGGCGTGATCGATCACCCATTCGGCTCGGCGGCGACCGCGCGGGTTCCGCTGGGATGCGACCACTTCACGTAACACGGAGAGCGAGACGTCGGCGGGGCGGAAGCGGATCGCCGCATCGGCGACCGCCAGCGCGAACGCCGGCGGGAGGCACCGGGCGAGATCCAGGACGGTGTCCGCCACGGTCGTGACGAGGAGCTCCCCACGGCGGGCGACGTCGCGCTTGTCGGCGCTGGTGTGCACTGTCACATCCCCGTACCGCAGCGAGCGCGAACGCCGGCCGTCGAAGAGATGGATCTGGCGGGGGTGCCCGAAGATGGGAAGATTCCACAGAGCGGCCGCCGACTCGTGCGAGAAGACGGCGCCAGGACGGGAACCGCCGAAAGCGTGGACCCGCACGACATAACGGTCCCATTCCGCAAGCCCATCCCAGAGGTCCCGCGCGATGTAGACACCGTTCCGCACGCGGAGCGACCCGGCCTGACTCTCCGGATGCAGTCCCGCCGATCGGGCGTCGCGGGCGCGAAGCAGGGGGAGGGCCGAGGGCAGCGGCGGTTCAGCGGGGTGCATGCCGCCATCGTGGCGACTCGCGCGTCTTCACGCGGTCGCAGCCGACGTTTTGGGGAGCGCCCCGCCGATCGTGCGCCTGTGGAGGAGCCGGAGCCATGGCATCCCTCGTCATTCGCGTCGCGGTCAGCCAGCCGATAAACGCCTCCTGCACTGAGAAACGGCGGGTGCGCGCGTTTATCGGTGCAGAGAGCGTTTATCGGCGGGGGGCGGGGGGAGGGAGGGATGCCGGGAGGGCCGACGTCGCGTATGATGAGGAGGTTGCGTGCTTCGGCGCGTGACGACCGCTGCCCGGATCCGCCGGGTCTGCGGGAGAGCGCGGGCACCCGCCCCCGCTCGAGGAAAGGAAGAGGAAATGGCACCCAAGAAGAAGGTGACCGGCCTGATCAAGCTCCAGATCAACGCCGGTGCTGCCAACCCGGCGCCGCCGATCGGTCCGGCGCTCGGTCAGCACGGCGTGAACATCATGGAGTTCTGCAAGGCGTACAACGCCGCGACCGAGTCGCAGCGCGGCAACGTCATCCCCGTGGAGATCACCGTCTACGAGGACCGCAGCTTCACGTTCATCCTGAAGACGCCCCCGGCCGCTGAGCTCATCAAGAAGGCCGCCGGCCTGCCCAAGGGCTCGGCCACCCCGCACACCGTCAAGGTGGGCAAGCTCACCAAGGAGCAGGTGCGCGAGATCGCGACGACCAAGCAGCCCGACCTGAACGCCAACGACATCGAGGCCGCGGCCAAGATCATCGCCGGCACCGCCCGCTCCATGGGCATCACGGTCGAGGACTAAGGGGAGAAGAACATGGCTACCAAGTCCAAGGCATTCCGGGCCGCCGCCGAGAAGATCGCGCCCGACACGTACTACACCCCCGCCGACGCCGTCGCCCTCGCGAAGGAGACCGGCTCGAAGAAGTTCGACTCGACCGTCGAGGTCGCGCTGAAGCTCGCGGTGGACCCCCGTAAGGCGGACCAGATGGTCCGCGGCACGGTCATCCTGCCCCACGGCACGGGTAAGACCGCGCGCGTCATCGTCTTCGCCAACGGCCCCGCGGCCGAGGCGGCCCTCGCCGCCGGTGCGGACGAGGTCGGCGGCGCCGAGCTCATCGAGAAGGTCGCCGGCGGCTACACCGCGTTCGACGCGGCCGTCGCCACGCCCGAGCTCATGGGCCAGGTCGGTCGCCTCGGTAAGGTCCTCGGACCCCGCGGCCTCATGCCGAACCCCAAGACCGGCACCGTGACCCCCAACCCGGCCAAGGCCGTCGAGGAGATCAAGGGCGGAAAGATCGAGTTCCGCGTCGACAAGCACGCCAACGTGCACTTCGTCGTCGGCAAGGCCTCGTTCTCGGCCGAGCAGCTCGACGAGAACCTCGCCGCCGCGCTCGAGGAGATCGTCCGCCTCAAGCCGTCCAGCTCGAAGGGCCGCTACATCCAGAAGGGCGCCGTCTCGACCACCTTCGGTCCCGGCATCCCGCTGGACGTCAACGCCATCGCGTAACGCTCCGCGTCCGAGAACCCCGTCGTGCCCCGTGCCCGGCGGGGTTCTCGCGTGAACGGACCTGCAACACGGCGTCATCCGGGAAGACCTGGATGCCGGGACGTGTTGTGCTTGCATGTGCGCGTCGCGCACGCCTCACCCCTGCCCCGCAATCCCACAGGAACAGCCATGCCCCGTCGCCGTTTGTCCGTCCTGGCCGCAGGCCTCGCCGCCGCCGCCCTCACCCTCACCGCGTGCAGCGGGGGATCGTCCGAGTCCGGCTCCGCCGCCGCGGGCGAAGACCTGGGCCTGGTGAACTCCGGCACCCTCACCGTCGCCACCGAGGGCACGTACCGTCCCTTCTCGTATCACGACGAGACCGGCGAGCTGGTCGGCTTCGACGTCGAGATCGCCGAGGCGGTCGCCGAGAAGCTCGGTCTGGACATCCGCTTCCAGGAGACCCAGTGGGACGCGATCTTCGCGGGTCTCGACGCGGGTCGCTTCGACGTCATCGGCAACCAGGTCTCCATCAACGCCGAGCGCCAGGAGAAGTACCTCTTCAGCGAGCCGTACACCGTCTCGCGCGGTGTCATCGTGACCACCGAGGACGACGACTCCATCTCGAGCTTCGCCGACCTCGCGGGCAAGACCACCGCCCAGTCGCTCACCAGCAACTGGTACGAGCTCGCCACCGACAGTGGCGCGCAGGTCGAGGCCGTCGAGGGCTGGGCCCAGGCGGTCGCCCTGCTGCAGCAGGGACGCGTGGATGCCACGGTGAACGACCAGCTCACCTACCTCGACTACGAGAAGACGAACAGCCCGACCGGACTGAAGATCGCCGCCGAGACCGAGGAGACCTCGGACAGCGCCTTCGCGTTCACCAAGGACAAGCAGGCCCTCGCCGACGCGATCGACGGCGCCCTCGACGAGCTGCGCGCCGACGGCACGCTCGCCGAGATCAGCGAGAAGTACTTCGGGGCAGACGTCACCCAGTGAAGCGAGTGACGTCCGAGGGGACGTCACGCAGTGACACGAGTGACGTCCGTCACGGACACGCTGTAAACCCCCGCACCGCATCCGCCTCTCCCGCCTAGCGTGGAGGGGCGGATGCCGCGTGCGGCGACGAGGAAGGAGGGGCATGGACGACATCTGGAGACTTCTGATCGACTCGTTCTGGCCCATGCTGCTGGCGGGGCTGCGCGGGACGATCCCCCTGTCGCTCGCCTCGTTCGCGATCGGTCTCGTCATCGCGTTGGCGATGGCCCTGCTGCGGCTTTCGCGCAACATCGTGCTGTCGGGCTTCGCGCGCTTCTACATCTCGATCATCCGCGGCACGCCGCTGCTGGTGCAGCTGTTCGTGATCTTCTACGGCCTGCCCGCCATCAACATCACGATCGACCCGTTCCCGGCGGCCGTCATCGCGTTCTCGCTGAACGTCGGAGGGTACGCGGCCGAGGTCATCCGCGCTGCGATCCTCTCGGTGCCCCGCGGGCAGTGGGAGGCGGCGCACACCGTGGGCCTGTCCCCGCGCAAGACGCTCACCCGCATCGTGCTGCCGCAGGCGGCCCGCGTGTCCGTGCCGCCGCTGTCGAACACCTTCATCTCCCTGGTGAAGGACAGCTCCCTGGCATCCCTCATCCTCGTCACCGAGCTGTTCCGGCAGGCGCAGAACATCGCCGCGTTCTCGTACGAGTTCATGGCCGTGTATCTCGAGGCCGCGTTGATCTACTGGCTGTTCTGCCTCGTGCTGTCGTCGGGGCAGAGCGTGATCGAGAGGAGGCTGGACCGCTATGTCGCACGCTGACGATCCGCTCACGCCCGCCGTCCCGGCCGACGAGACGCCGCTCCTGCGGGTCCGCGGCCTGGAGAAGAGCTTCGGCGCGAATCGCGTGCTGGACGGCGTCGACCTGCAGGTGAACCGCGGGGACGTGCTGGTGCTCATCGGCCCCTCGGGCTCGGGCAAGACCACGGTGCTGCGGTGCCTCAACGGGCTCGAGACCCCGGACCGCGGCGAGGTCGTCTTCGACGGCGGCCCCGCGGTGGACTTCGGCGCGAAGGTGTCGAAGGCAGACCGCAACGCGCTGCGCGACCGGTCCGCGATGGTCTTCCAGCACCACAACCTCTTCCCGCACCTCACGGTGCTGCAGAACGTGACCGAGGGGCCGATCCAGGCGCACGGCGTGCCCAAGGCCGAGGCGGTCGCCCGTGCGGAGCGGCTGCTCGACCGCGTCGGTCTCGCTGAGAAGCGCGACGCGTACCCGTTCGAGCTGTCCGGCGGCCAGCAGCAGCGGGTCGGCATCGTCCGCGCGCTCGCTCTGGAGCCGCAGCTGCTGCTCTTCGACGAGCCGACGAGCGCCCTGGACCCGGAGCTCGTCGGCGAGGTGCTGTCGGTGCTCCGCGAGCTCGCGGACGAGGGGTGGACGATGGTCATCGTGACCCACGAGCTGCAGTTCGCCCGTCAGGTCGCCGACGAGGTGCTGTTCTTCGACGACGGCGTCATCGTCGAGCGGGGAGCCCCGGAGAAGCTGTTCACCCACCCCGAGAAGGACCGGACCCGCCGGTTCCTCGACCGCATCCTGCGCCCCCTGGACTGAGCCATGTCACGACTGACCCGTCTTCTCGGGATCGACGTCCCCGTCGTCCTCGGCCCGTTCGGCGGGCTGTCGTCCGTCGCGCTGACCGCGGCGGTGAGCGAGGCCGGCGGCCTCGGCTCGTTCGGCCTCTACGGCTACACCCCGGACCGCATCGCCGAGACGGTCGCCGCTCTCCGCGCCGCGACCTCGCGCCCGATCGCGGTCAATCTGTGGCTGCCCCGCGGCGACGAGGTGGTTCCGGCCGAGGTCGACCTGCGTCCTCACCTCGACGCCCACGCGGGGCTGTTCGCCGACGCCGGCGCGGAGGTCCCTGTCCCGCCGTCCGCGTTCCTGCCGGACGTCGAGGCGCAGCTGGACGCCGTCCTCGAGGCGCGTCCGGACGTCCTCAGCGTCGTCTTCGGGATCCCGGATGCCGCCACCCTCTCGCGCGCCCGGGATCGCGGCATCCGCGTCGTCGGCACCGCCACCTCGGTGGCCGAGGCCGTCGCGCTCGACGAGGCGGGCGTGGACGCGATCGTGGCGACCGGCGCGGAGGCCGGGGGTCACCGGGTGTCGTTCCTCCGCGAGCCGGAGCGCTCGCTCGTGGGCACGTTCGCGCTCGTGCCGCAGGTCGTCGACGCCGTATCGGCGCCGGTGATCGCGGCGGGCGGCGTCGCGGACCGTCGCGGCGTCGCCGCGGCCCTGGCCCTCGGCGCCGACGGGGTGCAGGTGGGCACCGCGTTCCTCCGCACTCGCGAGTCCGCGGCGACCGACGCCCATCGTGCGGCGCTCACCGCGGCGGCCGACACCGACACCGTGCTGACGCGGGCGATGAGCGGTCGTCTGGCGCGCGGCATCCCGAATCGCGCCCTGCGGGAGATCGAGGCCTCCGGGATGATCGCGCCGTTCCCGGCGCAGAACTGGCTGACCGGTGTGTTCCGCGCGGCGGCGACGGTTGCGGGCGACGGGGATCTGCTGTCGCTGTGGGCAGGTCAGGCCGCGGGGCTCGCGCGCCGCGAGACCGCCGCCGAGGTCATGGCCGAGCTGCGGGCGGGCCTGCCCGGCTGACGCGGGCGTCCCGGCAGCGCGCGGATCAGGCCGTCGCGCGGATCTCGAAGCCCGTCGGTGAGGCGTCGGCCTCCGTCTCGGCGACCGTGACGTGGTCCACGCGGGCGGAGGCCGGACCCCGGTGCGCCCACGCGATGACGGCCTCCACGGCCTCGTCGGCGCCCGTGACCTGAGCCTCCACGCTCCCATCCCGTCGGTTCCGCACCCACCCGGTCGCGCCGGCGGCGGTGGCTGCGTCCTGCAGGGCGTAGCGGAACCCCACGCCCTGCACCCGTCCCTCGACCGTCATCGTCACCGTTCGCATGCCTCCATCCTCCCCGAACGACCGGCGGGGATGGAGGCGCGGCTCGCGCGGGGGCGGACGGGCGGGCGGATGCTCAGTGCGGAAGGACCAGCGACAGCGCGATCGCGAACATGACGAGGGCGATGGCGGCATCCAGGATCCGCCAGGCGCGCGGGGTGTCGAGCCAGCGTCCCAGGAAGCGGGCGCCGAAGCCGAGGCCCGTGAACCACAGCAGGCTCGCGGCGCACGCTCCGGCCGCGAACACCCACCGGCCGTCGCCGTGCGTCGTGGCGACGGACCCGAGCAGGAACACGGTGTCGAGGTAGACGTGCGGGTTGAGCCAGGTCAGGGCCAGGCACGTCAGCACGGTCGTGGCCAGGCGGGTCGGGCGGGTGCGGACCAGGGTGCCGCCGGCATCCGTCGTCTGGGAACCGGATGCCGCCGTCTCGGGGGTCGCGTGCAGCGTCTGCCCGTTCGGGCGCACCGCCCGCCGTGCCGCGAGCACGCCGTAGACGGTCAGGAACGCCGCGCCCGCCCACCGCACGACGTCGAGGAGCCAGGGGATCGCCTCCAGGACGAGGCCCACGCCGGAGACGCCGAGGAGGATGAGGACCGCATCCGACACCGCGCACACGGCGACGACGGCGAACAGGTGCTCGCGGCGGATCCCCTGGCGCAGGACGAAGAGGTTCTGGGCGCCGATGGCGACGATGAGCGAGAGACCGAGGCCGAAGCCGGCGAGCAGGACGGGGAGCACGTCTCGACGTTAGGACGTGCGGTCGCCGCAGAACAGCTCAGGATTCTGCAGCACCGTTAGCATCGCTTCATGCACGTTCCGCTCGACCTCGCGCGCACCCTGGCCATCGTCGTCGACGAGGGTACCCTGGATGCCGCCGCCCGGCGGCTCCACATCACACCCTCGGCCGTGAGCCAGCGGATCCGTGCGCTCGAGGATCAGCTGGGGCGGGTGCTGCTCGTGCGGTCCAAGCCGGTCCGGACGACCGAGGCCGGCGACGCCGTGGTGCGTCTCGCCCGGCAGCTCGCGCTCCTGGAGCACGACGCCCTCGTCGGCATGGGCGCGGCGGGCGGGGGAGCGGCATCCCTCTCTCTCGCCGTCAACGCCGACTCCCTCGCGACGTGGTTCCTCCCACCGCTGGCCCGGGTCGCCGCCCGCCGCGACGTCGTCTTCGACCTGCACCGCGACGACCAGGACTTCACCGCGGCGCTCCTCGAGTCCGGGACGGTGATGGCCGCGGTCACCTCGCGTCAGACGCCCGTCGCCGGATGCCGCGTCCGCCCGATGGGGGTGCTGCGGTACGAGGCGGTGGTGGCGGCCCCGTTCGCGCGGCGGTGGTTCGCCGACGGCGTGACGTCGGCGACGCTGGCCGCGGCTCCGCTGGTGGACTTCGATCGCCGGGACGACCTGCAGACCCAGTGGCTGCGTGCCCGCGGCGTGGCGGTCGAGGCCCCGCCCCGGCACCGGGTGCCGGCGTCGCAGGACTTCGCCGCCGCTGTCGTCCTCGGCCTCGGCTGGGGCCTCCTGCCCGTCTTCCAGTCGGAGCCGCATCTGGACGACGGCGTACTCGTCCGTCTCGGCGGCGACCCCGTCGACGTGCCGCTGTACTGGCAGCAGTGGAACCTCACGTCCCCGCTGCTCGACGAGGTCGCCGACGAGCTCGTCACCGAGGGGCGACGGGTCCTCGCGGCGGGGTGAGGCTCAGTCGTCGCTGACGCGCAGCACGATCTTGCCCCGCGTGTGCCCCCGCTCCAGCTCGGTGTGGGCCGCAGAGGCGTCGGCGAGGTCGAACACCCGGTCGATGAACACGCGCACCGCCCCCGAGTCGATCAGGCGACCGATCGTGGCGAGCGCGCTCCCGTCCGGCACGACCTTGTAGGAGGTGGACCGGATGCCACGGGCCGACGCCGCGTCACGGAATCCGGGCCACGCACCGGTCGGTACCTCGATGAGCAGGCCCCCGGGTCGGATGACCTCCAGCGAGCGCGTCCCCGTGTCGTCGTGGACGTTGCCGATGAGATCGATGACGACGTCGACGTCGGCCACGACGTCCTCGAAGCGCACGTCGGTGTAGTCGACGACCTCCGCGGCGCCCAGCTCCCGCAGCCAGTCGAGGTTTCGCCCCGAGCCGGTCGCGATGACGTGCGCCCCGAAGTAGGCCGCGAACTGCACCGCGAAATGACCGACGCCGCCGCTGCCGGCGTGGATGAGGATCCGCTGCCCCTCGTGGGCGAGGGCGGTCTCGACGACGATGCCCCAGGCCGTCAGTGCGGCCAGGGGGATGCCGGCCGCCTCGACGTGCGAGAGGGTCGACGGCTTGCGGGCGAGCGAGAGGGAGGGGACGACGGTGTACTCCGCGTACGTGCCGGGAGTCCGCGGGGTCGTGGCCATCCCGATCACCTCCGTGCCCGGAGGGAACGGGTGCGACTCGTACGGCGCGCGCACGACGACCCCGCTGACGTCGTAGCCGAGGGTGGCGGGCCAGGCGCCGATCGCCGCCGAGGGGCCGCCGCCGGCCCGCGTCTTGGCGTCGATCGGATTGACGCCCGCAGCGACGACGCGCACGAGCACCTCGCTGAGGACGGGGGAGGGCACCGGCACCTCGACCAGGTGCAGGGCCTCGGCGGACCCGGTCGAGTCGATCACCGCCGCCTGCATCGTGGCGGGCACGGGCGGGGCCGGAGGCGCCTCGGCGGCCTCGGGACGCGTCGATCGGAATCTCATTCGGCGCTCCTTCACAAGCGGTCGCGTCGCTGCGGCGTCGCCTCGACCCCCTCAGTCAATCGCGACTTTGTCTCGCCGGTGTTACACCGGGGTCACCGTGTCGCGACGGTGCTCACCGGGGCGGTGGAGCGGGGGCCTCCGGGGTGCGACGGAGGGCCGCGGGGGTCAGCCCCGCGCGGGCGACTCGCCCACGGCGAGAGCGTGGAGAAGGGTCGACAGGTGACGGATGTCGTCGACCGACCAGTCCGCCATGGCCTCGAACAGGCGGCTCTCGTGCGGGGCACGCGCCTCGGCGAGCCGCGCGTGACCGTCCTCGGTCACGGCGATCACGCGGGAGCGGCGATCGGCCGGGTCGGGCGTGCGCGTGACGAGGCCGAGCTCCTCGAGCTCGCTGATGCTGCGGCTGAGGAAGCCCTTGTCGGCCGTCAGCCGCTCGGCGAGGGCCGACAGCGTGAGCGGACCGAACCGGCTCACGACCGACAGCGCCTTGAACGTCGCCGGGAGCATCCCGGGGCTCACCCGCTCGGCGGCCTCGGACACGTACCGGCGGAAGACGGTCATCAGCTCCGAGAACGAGCCCTCGAGGGCCTGCACCGCCTCCCGGCGCTCGTCGGACGCGACGGCGTCCCCGCCGCTCGCGATGCACGAGACGGGCGGGGACGACGGGGACGCGACCATGTCAGTCATCCTCTCCCACGGAGGCGCCTCGGCGCGCGGAGCCGGGGGCCGTGGCATCCACGGTCCGGACCGACCCGGTGGCGGACAGGCTCGCCATGCCCTCGGGGACCGACACCGTCGCGAGGTCGGCCTCGCTGGCGGCGACGCGCTCGCTCGTCGTCATCCGGGTCAGCGGGCGGTTGGGGAGGAAGAGGATCGCGAGGAGGCTGACCACCGCGACCGGCACGGCGATGAGGAACGAGTGCGCGATGGACTGGGCGTAGATGTCCTCGACGATCACGCGGACGCTCTCGGGCAGGGTCGACACCTGCGGGATGGCCCCCGACTGGAGGGCCTGCGCGACCGAGGCCCCCTCGGCGCCGAGCCCCATGATCGCGGCCTGCAGGTCCGCCGCGCGGTCGGTGAACAGGCTCGTCGCCATGCTCGCGAGGGCCGCGCCCATGACCGAGACGCCGATCGTGCCGCCGAGGCTGCGGAAGAACGTGACCCCGGAGCTGGCCGCGCCCATCTGGGACGGGTCGGCGGTGTTCTGGACGATGAGGACGAGGTTCTGCATCGTCATGCCGACGCCGGCGCCGAGCAGGGCCATGTAGATCGAGACGAGGGTGAAGTTCGTGTCGTAGTGGATCGTCGACAGCAGGAACGAGCCGGCGATGAGCAGGATGCCGCCGACGACGAGGAACGGCTTCCAGTGACCGAAGCGCGAGATGAGCGAGCCGACGACGACGGATGCCACCAGCAGGCCCGCGATCATCGGGATCGTCATGACGCCGGCCTCGGTCGGCGTCGCGCCGCGGGCCATCTGCATGTACTGGCTCAGGAAGACCGAGGTGCCGAACATGGCCAGACCCGTCGCGATGGAGGCGATGGTGGCCAGCGTGAAGGTGGCGTCGCGGAACAGCGTCAGCGGGACCAGCGGCTCGGACGAGCGGAGCTCGACGAGGACGAACAGCAGGGCCGCGACGACGGCGCCGCCGACCATGAGCAGCGTGGGGACGCTGGCCCACTCGAAGGAGTCGCCGGCGTTGGTGACCCAGATGAGCAGGAGCGAGACCGCGGTGGAGAGCAGGACGATGCCGAGGTAGTCGATCTTCACCTTGCGGGCGGCCCGCGCCGGGAGGTGCAGGGTCCGCTGCTGGATGAGCAGGGCGGCGACGGCGAACGGGATCGCGACGAAGAAGTTCCAGCGCCAGCCGAACGCGTCGGTGATGACGCCGCCGAGCAGCGGTCCGCCCACGGTGGCGACGGCCATGACCGCGCCGAACAGGCCCATGTAGCGACCGCGCTCGCGCGGGCTGATGATGTCGGCCATGATCACCTGGCTGAGCGCGGCGAGACCGCCGGCGCCGAGGCCCTGCACGGCGCGGAACGCGATGAGCATCTCGGTGTTCTGCGAGAAGCCGGCGGCGGCCGTCGCCAGGACGAAGATCGCGATCGCGATCTGGATGAGGACCTTGCGGTTGAACAGGTCGGCGAGCTTGCCCCAGATGGGGGTGGAGATCGCCGTGGTCAGCAGGGTCGCCGTGATGACCCAGGTGTAGGCGTTCTGATCGCCCTGCAGGTCGTGGACGATGACCGGCAGCGACGTCGAGACGACGGTCGAGGCCAGCATCGACACGAACATGCCGAGCAGCAGCCCGATGAGGGCCGGGAGCACGCGCCGCGAAGCGGCGGTGTCGGGGGACGAAGTGGTCATGCGGAGCTCTCCACGGGAAAAGGGGACCGCGACGACATCGGCGCGTTAGTTGACGAAAATCAACTATACGCCGAATGGTTGACAAATATCAACGATCAGTCGTCGATCAGCGCGAGAGCGCGGTACCTCTCCGTGGGGGCCGGCCGCACCGGCGCCTGACGCGTCCGCATGGTGCGGTGGTAGAGCTCGTCGATGAGCGCCGTGGCCAGCGACACGAGCTTGGCGATCTCCCGCTCGTCGCGATCGATCCACTGGCAGCGCGGCTCGTCGTCCACGGGGACGAACCCGTCGTGCTGCTCCCACGCGACGAGCGTGCGCTCGGCGCCCAGGACGTGCTGCTGCCACCAGATCTGCCGCATGTAGGTGCGCGGGATCGACCGCCACGCCTTGTTCGTCGTCTTGATCTCGGCCAGCACGATGCGGCCCTCGCCGTCCACGACGACCCCGTCCGGCGTCGCCAGGTGCCGCTTCTCGACGACCGCGTGATACAGGGCGGAGGAGGGGCGGATGCCATGCGTCGCCGCCACCCAGGCGGCGATCTCCGGCTCGCGTCGACGACCGTGCGCGGTGAACGCGTTGCCCGAGAAGCTCGAGCCCATCAGCTTCGCGTCCGCGGCGCGGGAGATCGCGTTCGCGCTGGTGAGAGCGGCGACGTCCGTGGCGGTGATGCCGCGCGACCGTGCGCGGATCCACGCCACGCGATCACGCGAGTCCGCGACGATCCGGGACTCGAGGTCGGCGCTGCGCGACGCGACGAGCTCGGGGGACATGTGTTCGACCCTAACCCGACGTCGCCGGGCCCGAGGGTGCGACGACGGCGATTCGCGGCCTCGTCGTCCTGGCATCCCGACCCCCTTGTTCGCGAGGTAAGGGTCACCTAAGTTGGGGGGCATGGAATCGGATGCCACGCCCCTTCGGCGACCGGACGGCGGGCGCTGGTGCGACCTGGGCGGGGCGGTGCTGCTCGCCGGCGACGCCCGCAACCTGCCCGAGATGCGGCGCATCGCCGCGGCGCTGTCGCCCGCCGCGCACGTCACGGTGCTGGTCGAGGCCGCGGTCGCCTCGCAGGTCGAGCCGGTGCCGGCCGGGGGAGCGGCGCGGGTGACCTGGCTCGTCCGGTCCGACGGCGAGGGGATGCGCCCCCGCGGGGAGCGCCTCGCGACGGCGATCCACGCGTGGTGCGCGGAATGGGCCTGCGCCGCCGACGGCTCCGACCCGGTGTGCACGGTGTGGCTCGGGGCGCGGACGCCGTCGCGCATCGTCCGCATGACGCGCGCCCTCCTCCCCACCCCGCGCGTCCCCTAGCACCGCCCGCCCGGGTTTGGCGAGGGGGCGGGGGTCGGGTACAGTAGGGGACAAGCCAAAGACCGTCGGTCATCGGAGTGCCTGCACTTCGATCGAAGCGTCTGCTGAGAAGCAGGGGACCTACGCAGGTGGACGAACCTCCTCCCGACAGGGATTCCGAGCTCCGTGCGCCTGCGCCGGAGCTCTTCTTTTTTGCCCAGACCCCGATGTCCACGGCCGGCGCCCCGCCATCGCGGAGCGCCTCGTACACACAAGGAGTGGCCATGGCGCAGAAGGATGCATCGGTCGCCGAGCTCACGAAGAACTTCGAGAACTCGACCGCCGTTCTGCTGACCGAGTACCGCGGTCTGACGGTTGCCCAGCTCAAGCAGCTGCGCAACGACATCCGTCAGGACGCGGATTACGCCGTGGTGAAGAACACGCTGACCAAGATCGCCGCGAACAACGCGGGGGTCACGGGACTGGACGACGAGCTCAAGGGCCCGTCTGCCATCGCGTTCGTGCACGGCGACCCGGTCGCCGTCGCGAAGGGTCTGCGCGCCTTCGCCAAGGCTAACCCTCAGCTCGTGGTGAAGGGCGGCTACTTCGATGGCGCCGCTCTGACCGCGGATGAGGTCAACAAGCTCGCCGATCTCGAGAGCCGTGAAGTCCTGCTGGCGAAGCTCGCCGGTGCGATGAAGGCGACGATGACCAAGGCGGCATACGTCTTCCAGGCGCTTCCGTCGAAGGCCGTTCGCACGGTCGACGCGCTGCGCGAGAAGCAGGACACCGCGGCCTGACCCGGCCCGGCTGATTAACCCGATCAAGGAGATACAACATGGCTAAGCTCAGCACCGAAGAGCTGCTCGACGCGTTCAAGGAGCTCACGCTCATCGAGCTGTCCGAGTTCGTCAAGGCGTTCGAGGAGACCTTCGACGTCACCGCCGCCGCCCCCGTGGCCGTGGCCGGCCCCGCCGCCGGTGGCGCCGCCCCCGCCGAAGAGGTCGAGGAGAAGGACTCGTTCGACGTCGTCCTCGAGGCCGCCGGCGACAAGAAGATCCAGGTCATCAAGGTCGTCCGCGAGCTCACCTCGCTCGGCCTCGGCGAGGCCAAGGCCGTCGTCGACGGTGCCCCCAAGGCCGTGCTCGAGGGCGCGAACAAGGAGACCGCCGAGAAGGCCAAGGAGGCCCTCGAGGGCGCCGGCGCCACGGTGACCCTGAAGTAATCACGCTTCACGCGGTCGCGGCAACGCGATAAACGAAGGCCCGGATGCCATGGCATCCGGGCCTTCGTCGTCCCCGCCGCACCGCGGGTCGGAGTGGGACCGGGTGTCACCCTCGCGCAGACGGAAGTTCATCTGATCGCAACATTCGACCTGGGAAAACGCTATGCGAGTCGTTTACGGTCGATGGGTACCCCCGTCGAACACCCCCCGCCGACGTCGCCGTACGTCGGTCTCGCAGGAGACTCATGCCCACCGTGCACTCGCGGCTGCGCTCGCGTCGTCTCACGACGACGCTCAGCGCCGCCCTCGGAGCCGCTCTTCTCGGCTCCGCCCTCGTCCCCACCGCCGCCGTCGCGGCCGACCCGTCCGGGGTGGTGATCAACGAGGCCTACTTCAAGGGCGGCAGCGCCAACGCGCCGTTCAACCAGAAGTTCGTCGAGCTCTACAACTCGGGCGCGACGACGCAGGATCTCAGCGGATGGTCACTGCAGTACCGCTCGGCCGGGAGCACGGACGCCCCGACCGCGTCCAACACGCTCGCCCTGACCGGATCGATCGCCGCGGGCGCGTACTACCTCATCGCCCTGCCCGGCAACGGCGCCGTCGGCGAGGCCCTTCCGACCCCGGACGTGTCCGGCAGCCTGAACCCCTCGGGCACGACGGGACAGCTCTGGCTCGCCAAGACCACCGAGCGCCTGGCCCTGCCGGCCGGCTCCGTGGTGAACAACCCGCAGGTCGCCGACCTCCTCGGTTACGGCGCGGGCGTCAGCTTCGAGACCGCCGCCGCGACCGTGACGGGCGGCAACAGCGTGCCGAACGCGCTCGTGCGCACCGGTTTCGCCGACAACGACGACAACGCGTCGGACTTCACCACCGCCACCACGGTCACGCCGCAGTCCTCGACGGGCGGCGCCCCGACGGAGCCCGAGCCCGAGCCGGAGCCCGAGCCCGAGCCGCAGCCCGGCGCAGTGACGGCCATCCGCGACATCCAGGGCACCGGGACGGTCAGCCCCCTCGCCGGTCAGCGGGTCACCACTCGCGGCATCGTCACCGCCACCTACCCGACCGGCGGCTTCAACGGGTTCTCGCTGCAGACCGCCGGCACCGGCGGTGAGCTCGACCTCGCCACCCACACCGCGTCGGACGGCATCTTCGTGTTCGGCGGAGCCGCCGCCGCCGCGGTCTCGGTCGGTCAGCACGTCGAGGTGACCGGCACCGTCGGCGACTACTACGGACTCACGCAGATCAGCGCGAGCGCGGCGGACGTCGCCGTCCTCACCGAGACCGCCGCCCCCGTCACCCCGGCCGCGGTCGAGTGGCCCGCCGGGGAGGCGCAGCGCCGCAGCCTCGAGAGCATGCTGCTCGCACCCGAGGGCGACTTCACCGTCACCAACACCTACGACACCAACCGGTTCGGCAGCGTCGGCCTGGCCGCGGGCACCACCCCGCTGATCCAGCCGACCGAGGTCGCCCGTCCCGGCACGGCGGAGTACGCCACCGTCGTCGCCGACAACGCCGCCCGCGCGGTGCTCCTCGACGACGGCGCGACGACGAACTTCTCCAGCGCCACCACGGTGCCGCTGCCGTACCTCTCGCGGACCGCGCCCGTGCGCGTCGGAGCGGCGGTCACGTTCACGCAGCCGGTCGTCCTCGACTACCGCTTCGAGAAGTGGGGCTTCCAGCCGACGCAGGTGCTCACCGGTGCCAACGCGGCCACCGCGCAGCCCGCGACCTTCGAGAACACCCGCACCGCGGCCCCGGCCGAGGTGGGCGGCGACGTCAAGATCGCCAGCTTCAACGTCCTCAACTACTTCACGACGCTCCCCGCCGAGGTCGGCTGCACCGGCTCGTACAAGGACCGTGCGGGAACGCCCATCACCGCGAACTGCTCGGGCACCGGTCCGCGCGGCGCGGCGACGGCCGAGAGCCTGAAGCGTCAGCAGGACAAGATCGTCTCCGCGATCAACGCCCTCGGCGCCGACGTCGTCTCCCTCGAGGAGATCGAGAACTCCGCGGCGTACGGCAAGAACCGCGACGCGGCCCTGCAGACGCTGGTGACCGCCCTCAACACGGGCGCCGGCTCCGAGGTGTGGGCGTTCGTGCCCTCGCCCGCGCAGGTCCCGGCATCCGAGGACGTCATCCGCACCGCGTTCATCTACAAGAAGGCGGTCGTCGAGACCGTCGGCGAGAGCACGATCCTGGATGCCGCGGCGTTCTCGAACGCCCGGCAGCCGCTCGCGCAGGCCTTCGTGCCCGTCGACGGCGGCGCGGAGGAGACCTTCGTCGCGATCGTGAACCACTTCAAGTCGAAGGGCTCCGGCTCGGGCGCCGACGCGGACCAGGGCGACGGCCAGGGCGCGTCGAACGCGTCCCGCGTCTCCCAGGCCACCGCGCTCGCGGCGTTCGCCGACGACATGGAGACGAAGTACGGCACCGAGCTGTCGTTCCTGCTCGGCGACTTCAACTCCTACACGCAGGAGGACCCGATGCAGGTGCTCTACGAGGCGGGCTACGCCAGCCTCGGCGAGCAGTCCGGCAAATTCTCCTACTCGTTCTCCGGTCTGTCCGGCTCGCTGGACCACGTGCTCGCCTCCGCGGACGCGCAGGCCATCGTGACCGGCGCCGACATCTGGAACATCAACGCGGGCGAGTCGATCGCCCTCGAGTACAGCCGGTACAACTACAACGTCACCGACCTGTACGACACGACGCCCTACCGCTCCAGCGACCACGACCCGGTGATCGTCGGCCTGAACCTGGCCAACACCACCGACGTCAACCTGCTCGGCATCAACGACTTCCACGGTCGTATCGACGCCAACACGGTCAAGTTCGCGGGGACGATCGAGCAGTTGCGGGCGGAGTACGGGGATGCCAACTCCCTCTTCCTCTCCAACGGCGACAACATCGGCGCGTCGCTCTTCGCCTCGGCGTACTTCGACGACGAGCCGACCATCGAGGTGCTGAACGCGCTGGACCTGGCCGCCTCGGCCGTGGGCAACCACGAGTTCGACAAGGGCGCGGAGGACCTCACCGGACGCGTGTCGGCGTCCGCGGACTTCCCGTACCTCGCGGCGAACGTGTACAAGGACGGCGAGCCGCTCCTCGACGAGTTCGCGATCTTCGAGGTCGACGGCGTCCGCATCGGCGTCGTCGGCGCCGTGACCCGGGAGACCGCGCAGCTGGTCTCCCCGGGCGGCATCGAGGGCATCGAGTTCCGCGAGCCGGTCGCCGAGGTCAACCGCGTCGTTGCCGAGATCGAGGACGAGGTCGACATCATCGTCGCCCAGTATCACGAGGGTGCGGCCGAGGGTGATGCGACGGCGGCGACGCTCGAGCAGGCCCTGGCCCGCGGCGGCGCGTTCGCGACGATCGTGAACGAGACCGACCCCGCCGTGGATGCCATCTTCACCGGGCACACGCACCAGAAGTACGCGTGGGACGCCCCCATCCCCGGTGGCGAGGGCACCCGTCCGATCGTCCAGACCGGCAGCTACGGCGAGAACATCGGCCAGGTCGTCCTGACCGTCGACCGGGACAACGGCGAGGTCGTGGACTACAGCGCCCGCAACGTCGCCCGACTCGCCTCGGCGGTCGTGGCGAACGACCCGGCCGCGACCGCGGCGAACAGCGCGGCGCTGGACGCCGAGCTGATCGCGACGTACCCCCGTGTCGCGGAGGTCGCGGAGATCGTGGCCCTCGCCCGGGCCGAGGCCGACCGGGTCGGCGCGGAGCCCGTGGGCTCGGTCACCGCCGACATCACCACCGCCTTCCGGGGCGGGGCGTACGTCGACGGCCGCTACGCCGGCGGTCAGCGCGACGACCGGTCGAAGCAGTCCGCCCTCGGCGGTCTCGTCGCCGACGCCCTGCGGGAGACCCTCGCCGACCCCGATCGCGGGGGCGCCGAGATCGCCATCGTGAACCCCGGTGGTCTGCGTGCGGAGCTCCTCTACGGAACGGACGGGGTGATCACGCGGGCCGAGGCCAACGCGGTGCTGCCCTTCGTCAACAACCTGTGGACGACGACGCTGACCGGCGACGAGCTGCGTCGGGTGTTCGAGCAGCAGTGGGGCGCCGCGGCCGGTCGCGACCGCGACCTCGCCCTCGGCGTGTCCGAGAACGTGCGCGTCACCTACGACGCCGCCCGTCCGGCGGGCGAGCGCATCACGGGGATCTGGATCGACGGTGAGTCCGTCGACCCGGCCGCCGAGTACCGCGTCGGCTCGTTCAGCTTCCTGCTGCAGGGCGGCGACGCGTTCACCGCGTTCCGCGACGGTTCCGACACCCGCGACTCGGGGCTCATCGACCGCGACGCCTGGATCGCCTACCTCGAGGCGAACCCCGGCCTGACCCCGGACTTCACCGCCCGCGCGGTGCAGGTCCAGGCTCCGACCGCCCCGGTCGAGCGCGGCACCGACCTGACGTTCACGGTGTCGAACCTCGACCTCACGTCGCTCGGCGCCCCGGCGAACACGTCGCTGACGGTCGAGACCGCCACGCCCGTGGCCCCGGCCTCGCTGTCCGCGACGGCGTCGCCGGCCGACCAGCTGGGGACCCTCGCCTCCGCCTCGCCCACCGCGCCCCCCGCGACGACGGCTGCGGCCGTCGCCCTCGAGGTGCCCGTCACGGGCGGTGCGGCGACGGTGACCGTGCCGATCGCCGCGGACGCACCGGAGGCGTTCGAGCTCGACCTGCTCGCGCAGCCGTCCGGCACGACGCTCACCGTCCCCGTCCTGACGGCGGCGCCGAGCGTCGTCGATCCGGGCACCGGTTCGGGCTCCGGTTCGGGCTCCGGTTCGGGTGCGGGCACCGGCACCGGCACTGGCACCGGCTCCGGCTCCGGCTCGGGTCTGCTCCCGGTGACGGGTGCCGACGCCGGCTGGATCGGCGGCGCCGCCCTCGCGGCGATGCTGATGATCGGCCTGGGCGTGATCGCCCGTCGCAGCGCGGCTCGTCGTGCCGACTGACGACTGACGACGAGGAGGACCCCGGATGCCATGGCATCCGGGGTCCTTCCCTTTCCGTGCCCGTGGAGGTTCTCGACGGGAGCGGCCAGGTCAGACGGACCGCGGGGGAGCGGTCGAGGCGCGGACCACCAGCCGCGTGGCCGCGGGGGTGCGCAGCGGGGCGGCGACGCCCTCGATCATGGAGATGAGCAGGCCCGCGGCCGCCGTGCCCTGGTCGCGCGGGTACTGCTCGATGGTCGTCAGTGCGAACATCTCCGCGTAGTCGTGACCGTCGATGCCGACCACGCTGAGCTGGGTCGGGACGGAGATGCCGAGCCGCCGCGCCGCGATGATGACGCCGATGGCGACCTCGTCGCACGCCGCGACGATGCCCGTCGGGCGGTTCGCGGCGTCGGCGAGGAAGGACGCCGCCGCGGCGTACGCGTCGGTGATCGTCAGGGTCGAGGGGACGGCGCGGATCCGCACGGCGAGGCCGTTGTCGTTCATCGCGTTGCGATAGCCGATGGAGCGCTCGTCGACGTCGCGCGCCGGCGCGTCCGTCGGGGGGGTGCTGCCCACGAACGCGATGTCGGTGTGCCCGAGCGTGATGAGGTGCTCGGTGATGATGCGGGTGATGGCGACGTTGTCGAGGCCGAGCGTGGCGATGTCGCCGAGCGCGTTGCCGATGCTCACCGTCGGCTTGTCGATCGCGACGAGGCGTTCGAGGTCGCTGTCGTCGGGCTCGAGGGCCACCGCGATGATGCCGTCGAAGCGCTTGCGGGCCAGGTAGGTGGAGTAGAGGCTCTCGCGGTCGCGGGAGCCGGGCTCCGCGACGTAGAGCGTGAGGTCGTAGCCGTGGGGGATGAGGGAGCGCTCGACGCCCTCCACGATGGCGCCGAAGTACCACCGGTTGACCTTGGGGACGATCAGGGCGATCGTGCGCGTGCGACCGGTGGCCAGGCTCACGGCGCTGGTGGTCGGGACGTAGCCCAGGGATGCCGCGGCGTCGGTGACGCGTCGGCGTGTGCCGTCGGAGACGTAGCCGCCGCCGGTGAGGGCACGGCTCGCCGTCGACTTGGACACGCCCGCCAGGCGTGCCACATCGGCTATTCCGCTCATGGTGTCTTCCTCGGTGCTGCTGCCGACTGCGATGTCGACACGGAAGAACGATAACCCACACGGCGCAAACCTGGAACCGGTTGTCGTCGCGAAAATGTGCGTCTTCCCGCAGAAATACGCGGCGTTACCGCTTCGTGATATATCGGTGTTGCGGGATTGTGAGATGTCCCTTACGGTTACCTGGAATCGGTTCCCGAGAGGAACTGATGCACCGACAGTGACTCGATGAGGAGGACCACATGGGCATGACACAGCGTCGTCGCCTTCTGGCGCCGCTTGCCCTGGCCGGCGTTGCCGGCATCGCTTTGGCCGGATGCTCGGGGGGACCCGGCGCCAGCAGCGGAGGCGGAGACGGCGGGGGCGACTCCAACGTCGTCACCGTCTATGGAACGATCTCGGACACCGAGGCCGAACTGCTGGAGCAGTCCTGGGCCGACTGGGAAGAAGAGAACGACATCGACATCCAGTACGAGGCGTCGAAGGAGTTCGAGGCGCAGATCGCCGTCCGTGCGCAGGGTGGCAACGCCCCCGACATCGCGATCTTCCCGCAGCCGGGTCTGATGCGCGACATGGCCGCGCAGGGCTTCCTGAAGGAGGCGCCGGAGGCCGTCCAGAACAACGTCAGCGAGTACTGGTCCGAGGACTGGGCCGGCTACGGGCAGTACGAGGGCACCCAGTACGGCGCCCCGCTCATGGCGAGCGTCAAGGGCTGGGTCTGGTACTCCCCGAAGCAGTTCGAGGAGAACGGCTGGACGGTCCCGACCGACTGGCAGGGCCTGCTCGACCTCACCGCGCAGATCCAGCAGACCACCAACACGCCCCCGTGGTGCATCGGCTTCGGCTCCGACGCGGCGACCGGCTGGCCGGGCACCGACTGGATCGAGGACATCGTCCTGCGTCAATCGGGCGCCGACGTCTACGACCAGTGGGTTGAGAACGAGATCCCCTTCACCGACCCGCAGATCGCCTCGGCGTTCGACGAGTTCGGCAAGATCGCCCTCAACCCCGACTACGTCAACGCGGGCTTCGGCGGCGTCGACACGATCGTCACGACGCCCTTCGGCGACCCGGCGACCGCGCTCGTCGAGGGCCAGTGCGCCCTGCACCACCAGGCCTCCTTCTACGACGGCTTCATCACCGACGCGGGCGGCACCGTGGCCGAGGACGGCGACATCTGGGCCTTCCTCACCCCGCCGTTCGAGGCCGGCGCCTCGGGTGACGTCGTCACCGGCGGTGGCGAGATCGTCGGCGCGTTCAGCGACGACGAGGCGACCCAGAAGGTGCAGGAGTACCTCTCCAGCCCCGAATGGGCCAACTCGCGCGTCTCGCTGGGCGGCGTCATCTCCGCCAACACCGGACTCGACCCCGAGAACGCCGACAGCGCGATCCTGCAGCAGGCCATCACCATCCTGCAGGACCCGTCGACGACGTTCCGCTTCGACGCCTCCGACCTGATGCCCTCCGCCGTCGGCGCGGGAACCTTCTGGTCCGGCATGAACGCGTTCGTGAACGGCACGCCCACCGCGACCGTGCTCGAGCAGATCGAGGCCGGCTGGCCCTCCAGCTGACCTGGATGCCGCGGGGTCGCCCCTCTCCGGAGGGGCGGCCCCGTCGGCTCCCTCGCAGTCCGTCGGCGCAGTCGAAAGGTTCATCATGCGCGAATTCCTGCAATGGCTGAGCACCCTCTCGCCGTTCCTGGAGATCCCGATCATCATCGGCGTCTTCCTGGCGGTCGTGGGTCTCATCCTCTTCCTCGTGGAGATCGCCCCGCGTCGCGGGCGCGGCTACACGATCGCCCGGCTCGCGGCCTGCGTCGTGACCCCGGCCCTTGTCCTGTGGCTCCTCCAGTCCTACCAGTGGGCCATCATCGCCGCCGCTTTCGTCGGCCTCGGCTTCTTCCTCCTCGACATGCGGGCCCGCAAGGGCGCCGGCTCGCTGTTCCAGCTGGTGGCGTTCCTCGCCCCGGCGATCCTGCTCCTCGTGGTCGGGCTCATCGTTCCGGCGGTCCAGACCACGGGTCAGGCGTTCTTCGACCGCGGCGGCGACACCTTCGTGGGCCTGGACAACTTCGTCTGGATCTTCACGCAGCCGCAGGGCCTGCGCGTCGTGCTCAACACGATCGTCTGGGTGGTCGTCACGCCCATCGTCTCGACCGTCGCCGGTCTGGCCTACGCCTACTTCATCGACAAGGCGCGCGGGGAGAAGTACTACAAGATCCTCGTGTTCCTCCCGATGGCGATCTCGTTCGTCGGCGCGTCCATCATCTGGCGCTTCATGTACACCTCCCGCCCCGCGGGTCAGGAGCAGATCGGCTTCCTGAACCAGGTCATCGTGTGGCTCGGCGGGCAGCCCGTGAACTTCCTGGCCGTGGAGCCGTGGAACACGCTGTTCCTCATCGTGGTGCTCATCTGGGTGCAGACCGGTTTCGCCATGGTCGTCCTCTCGGCCGCCATCAAGGGCGTGCCGACCGAGCAGCTGGAGGCCGCGGAGCTCGACGGCACCAACGCGTGGCAGCGCTTCCTGAACGTCGTCGTCCCCGGCATCCGAGGTTCCCTCGTCGTGGTCCTCACCACGATCGCCATCGCGTCCCTCAAGGTGTTCGACATCGTGCGCACCATGACGGCCGGTACCAACAACACGTCCGTCATCGCGAACGAGATGTACACGCAGCTGCGCAGCTTCGAGCAGGGACGGGCGGCGGCGTTCGCCGTCGTGCTGTTCGTGCTCGTCCTGCCGCTGGTCATCTACAACGCGGTGCAGCTGCGCAAGCAACAGGAGGTCCGCTGATGTCCGCCGTCGCCCCCATCGACCTGCCCGTCGACGACGCCACCAAGACGCAGCTCACCCGCGGGGAGCGCAAGGCCGAGCAGAGCGTGGCCTCGGGCGCCAAGAAGCGTCTGAGCTCCCGCGGCGCGACCATCGCCGCGCTCGTCATCGCGGTGCTGTGGACGCTGCCGACGTTCGGCCTGTTCCTGTCGTCGTTCCGCCCGCAGCAGCTCATCCAGAGCACCGGCTGGTGGACCGTCTTCCAGAACTGGGGCTTCACGCTCGAGAACTACGGCACCGCCCTGCAGGCCGGCAACAGCCAGCTGAACATGGCGGGCGCGTTCGTGAACTCGATCGCGATCACGGTCCCGGCCACGATCATCCCGATCTCGATCGCGCTGCTCGCGTCCTACGCCTTCGCCTGGATGGAGTTCCGCGGACGGAACATCCTGTTCATCCTCGTGTTCGCCCTCCAGATCGTCCCGATCCAGATGGCTCTGATCCCGCTGCTCCAGCTGTTCTCGGGCGGCACGATCTTCGGGATCCCCGTCATCCAGGGCATCGGTCAGGCCGGTTACGCCCAGGTGTGGGTCGCGCACACGATCTTCGCCCTGCCGCTGGTGATCTTCCTGCTGCACAACTTCATGTCCGAGATCCCGCGGGACGTCATCGAGGCGGCGCGCGTGGACGGCGCCGGGCACGGGCAGATCTTCTTCCGCGTCATCCTGCCGCTGACGATGCCCGCCGTGGCATCCGTCGCCATCTTCCAGTTCCTGTGGGTCTGGAACGACCTGCTCGTGGCGCTGATCTTCGCCGACGGCAACGTCGCCCCGATCACCAAGCTCCTGGCGGAGATGACCGGCAGCCGCGGTCAGGACTGGTACCTGCTGACGGCGGGCGCGTTCATCGCGATCGTCATCCCGCTCACGGTGTTCATCGCGCTGCAGCGCTTCTTCGTCCGCGGCCTCCTGGCGGGGTCGACGAAGGGCTGACGCGCTCACGACGAAGGGGGCGGCATCCGTGGGGGGATGCCGCCCCCTTCTCGTGCGTGGGGGAGAGGCGGGTCAGCCGCCGCAGGACAGACGCGTGCGGATGTCCTGCATCGCGTCGAGCTCGGCCGACTGACCGGTGACGATGGTCTGCGCGACCTCCGCGACCCGCGGCTCGTCGCCCAGCTCGATGACCGCCTGGGCCATCGGAATCGCGCCCTGGTGGTGGCGGATCATGAGGTCGAGGAAGAGGCAGTCGGCGGGGCGGCCCTCCGCCTCCTGGAGCTGCGCGATCTCCGCATCCGTCGCCATGCCCATCTCGGCCATGAGCTCGTCCTGCGACAGCGCGGCGGTGTCGCCGTGACTGTGCTCGCCGGACGCCTCCATCCACGTCATGAGCGGCTGCGGGGAGGTCTGGGGGAGGCCCCATTCGACGAGCCAGCCGAACATCTCGCCGCGCTGGCCGGACTGCGCCGTCGCGATGTCGTAGGAGAGGGCGCGGAGCTCGTCGTCCGAGGTCTTGCGGTAGATCTCCATCGCCATCAGCACGGCCTGCGTGTGGTGCACCTGCATGTCACGGGCGAAGCCCGCGTCCGCCGACGTCGTGCTCGGCCGGGCGGGCGCGGCCGTCGCGCCGAACGCGGTGAAGCGTCCGATCGCGAAGGCCACGGCCACCACGGCGAAGACGGCGACGGCCGCGACGATCCACCGGACCGCCGGCCGGGCGACCGGGGCGTCGGTCATCAGGCCTTGCCCGGACCGTCGATCGCGCCGGAGCACGCGGCCTGCGGCTCGGGGACGTTCTGGCTGCGCCAGAACTCGGTGAAGAAGTCCGCGATGCGCGGGTCGGCGGGGTCGTCGACCTTGAGCTGGTGGTTCCAGCCGCTCACGGCGATGGGGGTGTCCATGTCGGAGTACGGCGAGAGGATGACGTAGCTCGAGGGCAGGACGGCCTTGAGGGTGTCGAGGCCCGCCTCGTCGACGCGGGCGGGGTCGTAGGTCACCCAGATCGCGCCGTGCTCCATCGAGTGCACGGCGTACTCGTTCTGCTGGGGCTCGGTGTAGATGCCGCAGTTCAGCCAGTACGGGTTGTGCGGCCCGCCGGCGGGCGGGTTCTGCTCGTAGTCCACGGTGCCCTGCACGTGGTCGGAGCGGTTCTCGAACGTCTGCACGCCGTCGGGCACCTCGCCGGTGCTGTTCTGCGCCTCGTACGTCGGAGCGGGCTCGGGCGCGAAGACGAAGGACGCCACGACGAGCGCGATGACGGCGACGCCGGCGGTGGATCCCACGACCCACCACACGAGCTTGCTGCGCTTACGGCGGGCGATCTGCTTCTGGTATTCGGCCAGCTTCTCCTGGCGCTTCTGCTCGCGCTGCTGCTTCTGGGAGAGCTCGATCTTGGCCTGCGTCGCGGGGTTGCCGCTCGCACGCTTGTCGGAGGGAGTGGTCATGCGGTGTGTGCTGTCTTCTCTGAGGGGGCGGGACACATCGGCAGCCGCCGACATCCCCAGCCTAGGCGGGTGAATCGTGATGGGTCCTGGGAGGAAACCGCGAGCGAACTCCGTCCGTCGCCGCCGCATTCCGGCCCGTCCCTGCGGGAGACGGGCATGGAGCCGCGCAGGGCCACACGCTAGGATGAACGATGTCGAATCGATTCGAGGTTCGATGCTCCCCCCGAATCTCCAGCCCGGTCCTCCGGGCTGTCCGTGTTGCGAAACGAATTGACGCGCGTGCTCGATACTGCCTCCACTCCCGTGATCCCCTCCTCCGCCGCCCGCGGGGCCGACCGTCGCCCCGCCACGGACGCCATCCGGACCCTCGGCGCGAACCCCGCGACGGCGCCCGTCGTCCTCCACCCCGGGGATGCCATCCCGAACCGCCGCCGCATCCTCTACATCGTGCTGTTGGGCGCGCTCACGGCGCTGGGCCCGTTCACGATCGACCTCTACCTGCCGGCGTTCCCGGTGCTCGAGGCCGACTTCCAGACCTCCGCGGCCGCGATCCAGCTCACGCTGACCGGCACCATGATCGGCTTCGCGCTCGGCCAGCTCATCGTCGGACCGCTCAGCGACAAGGTGGGGCGTCGCATCCCGCTGCTGTCCGTGACGGCGCTGCACGTCTTCGCCAGCGCCTTCGCCGCCCTGGCCCCCACGCTCGAGACGCTGTCGATCGCCCGCGTGCTCATGGGCGCCGGCGCCGCGGCCGGCGGTGTCGTCGCCGCGGCGATCGTCCGCGACCTGTTCGGCGGACGCCGGCTCGTCGTGATGCTGTCGCGCCTGGCCCTCGTCTCAGGCGTGGCGCCGGTCCTCGCGCCGCTCGCCGGCTCAGGCCTGCTGCTGATCATGCCGTGGCGGGGCATCTTCTGGGTGCTCGCCGCGTACGGCGTGATCATGCTCGTCTCGGCGATCCTCTTCGTGCCCGAGACGCTGCCGCCGGCCCGCCGGCAGGCGCACGGGTCCACGACCATCTGGCAGCGCTACGCCAGTGTGTTCCGCGACCGCGTCTTCATCGGCGTGCTCATCATCGGCGGCATGACCTTCAGCGGGCTGTTCTCGTACCTGTCGGCATCCTCGTTCCTCTTCCAGGTCAGCTACGGCTTCGACGCCCAGCAGTACGGCATCCTCTTCGCCGCCAACTCGGTCGGCGTCGTCGTCGGCGTGCAGGTGGCCGCGCGTCTCGCGGCGCGCTTCGGCCCCCAGTGGGTGCTGGCGGTGTCCACCTCGGTGCTCGTGCTGGCGGGCGGCGCGATCGTGCTCACCGACCAGCTCGGCCTCGGGCTGTGGGGGACGATCGTCCCGCTGTTCGTCTTCATGACGGCCTGCGGCTTCACCTTCCCCTGCGCCCAGGTGCTGGCCCTCGACCGGCACGGCAAGGCCGCCGGCACCGCGCAGTCGATCATCGGCGCGGCCAACTTCGGCGTCGCGGGCATCATCTCGCCCGTCGTCGGCCTGCTCTCGGGCGGGTCCGGGATCACGGCCACGACGATGGCCTCCGTCATGGTCGGCTGCGCCGCGATCGGCGTCGTCTCGCTCTGGACGCTCGTCCGTCCGCGCACCGTCGAGCGCCTCGCCCCCTGACCTGCGGGCGCAGACCGACGGCCGCGAACAGTAGCAGACCGGCCGTCGGTGTTTCGCTGACGTCTTCCGCCCGCCAGGATGGGTCGATGGATGCCACCGTCGCCGACGATCCGGTCCTCGACACCCGCCCGCAGCGTGCGCGGGCCATCGCCGGACTCGTCCTCATCGCCCTGACCTGCGGCCTCGGCGCGTGGGTGTTCTTCCGCGGTCCGAGCCCCTTCGCCGTCGACGTGTGGTGGAACGGGTTGTTCGCCGGGGCGGCCTCGCGGCCGCTGCTGGACTTCGCCTACGTCATGAACCAGCTGGGCGGCTACTACACGGCGATCTACATCGTCCCGCTCGGCGGGGCGCTCGTCCTTTTCCTCGTCGGTCGCCGGTGGTCGGCGCTGTACTTCCTCGTCGCCTCGGCGGCCAGCGCCGGTCTCGTGCAGGTGCTCAAGCAGACCTTCGGCCGTGCCCGCCCGGAGGACATCCTGGTCCTCAGCGACTACGGCTCATTCCCGTCGGGGCATACGGCCAACGCCGCCACGGTCGCGGTCGTGGCCGCGGTGGTGTTCCCGCACCTGTGGGTGCGCATCGTCGGGGTGGCGTGGGTGGTGCTGATGGCGTTCAGCCGCACCTACCTGCACGCCCACTGGCTGTCCGACACCATCGGCGGCACGATGGCGGGCGCGGGCGCCGCCCTCCTGCTCGCCGCCCTCTTCTCCCACCTGCGATCCCGAGACGACGACCGGCGAACGCTGCGACGACGACGGCGGGATGCCTCGATCTCGCAGCCGTCGTAGGCTGACGCGCATGAGCGAGCCCGGCCGGTCCGAGATCGATCCCGCGGTGGCGCGGCTGCGCGCCGAGGCGGAGGCGGCCGAGGCGGAGCTGCGGCTGGCCCGCGCCCGCGCCGACCTCGCCGAGGCGGAGGCCGCCGCCGCGCGCGCCCGCATGGCCGCCGCCGGGGAGGCCGCGCCGGCCGCGCCCGCCACCCCGGACGCGGGCCCGGCACCGGTGGCATCCGTCCCGCTCGATCCCGCGCAGGTCGAGGAGATCGCCCGGGGCTACGCGGCGGAGGGGCCGGCGCTCGACCTCGGCGTGCTCGTCAACGGCGGACCGGTGCCCGCGGTGCCGGTGCGGATCCCGCTGTCGATGGTCGCCCGTCACGGTCTCGTCGCGGGAGCCACGGGAACGGGGAAGACCCGGACCCTGCAGCTGCTCGCGGAGCAGCTGTCGGCCAACGGCGTCCCGGTCTTCGCGGCCGACATCAAGGGCGACCTGTCCGGCGTGGCGGCGCCCGGTGTCGCGAGCGAGAAGCTGTCCGCCCGCACCGCCGCGCTGGGCCAGCAGTGGACGCCGCGCGCGCGGCCGACGGAGTTCTTCGTGCTCGGCGACGACGCGGGTGCGGGCATCCCGGTGCGCGCCACCGTGTCGGGGTTCGGTCCGCTGCTGCTGAGCCGCGTCCTGGGCCTGAACGCGACGCAGGAGTCGAGCCTCGCGCTGGTGTTCCACTACGCCGACCAGAAGGGGCTCGCGCTCGTCGACCTGGCGGACCTGCGGGCGGTGCTCACCCATCTCGTCAGCGACGAGGGGAAGGCCGAGCTGAAGGGGATCGGCGGGGTGTCGTCCGCCACCGCCGGCGTCATCCTGCGGGAGCTCGTCGCGTTCGCCGCGGACGGAGCGGAGGGCTTCTTCGGCGAGCCGGAGCTCGACGTCGCGGTGTTCCTGCGGACGGCCGCGTCGGGCGAGGGGATCGTCAGTCTGCTCGAGGTGCCGAATGTCGCGTCGCGCCCCGCGCTGTACTCCACGTTCCTCATGTACCTGCTCGCGGAGCTCTTCGAGATGCTGCCCGAGGTCGGCGACGTCGACAAGCCGAAGCTCGTGTTCTTCTTCGACGAGGCGCACCTGCTGTTCCGCGATGCGTCGAAGGACTTCCTGGCCGCGATCACGCAAACGGTCCGGCTCATCCGGTCCAAGGGCGTCGGGGTGTTCCTCGTGACGCAGACCCCGAAGGACGTCCCCGCCGACGTCCTCGCGCAGCTGGGCTCGCGCGTGCAGCACGCGCTGCGCGCCTTCACGCCCGACGACGCGAAGGCGCTGCGGGCCTCGGTCCGCACCTATCCGGAGTCGGGCTACGACCTCGAGCGGGTGCTGCAGGAGCTCGGCACCGGCGAGGCGATCGTCACGGTGATGGACGAGCGCGGCCGGCCCACGCCCGTGGCGTGGACGCGGATGTTCGCCCCGGAGGCGTCGATGTCGCCGATCCCCGCCGACGAGCTGTCGTCGGCCGTGGCGGCATCCCCTCTCCTCGCCCGGTACGGGACCCCCATCGATCGCGAGTCGGCGCGGGAGATCCTCGGCGCGCGGCTGGAGGCGGCCACCGTCGCCCGGGAGGCGGAGGAGCGGGCCGAGAAGGACGCCGCGGACCAGGCCGAGTACGAGAAGCAGAAGGCGGCGATCGACAAGGCGCACGCCGCGGCGCAGAAGAAGGCGCAGCGGGAGTACGACCGGATCCTGCGCAGCACCGCCGCCCCCTCGCGACGCTCGTCCGCCCCGACCGCGCCGCTGGACGACCTGCTCGGCCGCGGGGCGACGAAGAGCATCCTCTCCGGCGTCATCCGGGGCCTGTTCGGCACGGGCCGCCGACGCTGACCCGCGCTCCCGTCAGGGGCGACGGACCGGGAGCGGCATGGTCGACGTGTCGATGAGGGGGTCGCGGTCCTGCCGGTCGACGACCGCGCGCGCCTCCTCGGCCGTCTCCACGGCGGGGACCGAGCCGAGCAGGGGGCGCTTCGCCGTCTCGCGCATCGCGAGCAGGGCGACCAGCCCCAGCGCGGCGAAGAACATGATGTAGAAGGCCGGCATGAGCGTGTTGCCGGTCCAGGCGATCAGGGCCTGGCTGAACAGCGGGGTCGTGCCCCCGAACAGCGACACCGCGACGTTGTAGGCGACCGCCATCGCACCGAACCGGGATGCCGTGGGGAAGAGGGCGGGGAGCGCCGACGCCGAGATCGCGACGTAGAACGCCACGGGCACGGCGGCCATCACGAGCGCGATCATGACGGCCCACAGCTCGCCGATCTGCATGATGAGGAACGCCGGCACCAGCAGGACGAGCGCGGAACCCGCCGCGATGGCGTAGACCGGTCGGCGGCCGATGCGATCGCTCAGCCGGCCGATGAGCGGGAGTGTCGCCGACATCACGAGCAGCACGGGGACGGTGGCGACGGCGGCGAAGAGGTTCGACACGCCGACCTCGCGTTCGAGGTAGGTCGGCATGTAGCTGGTGAGCGCGTATCCGGCCGTGTTGGTCGCCGCGACCAGCGCGATCCCGATGAGCAGCGCCCGCCAGTGATGGCGAAGGATGCCGCGGAGACCCTGCCGTGCCATCGGGTCGTCGGCGTCCGGCACCCGGTCGGACTCCGCCGCGTGCGTCTGCTCGAAGGACGGCGTCTCCGGGATGCGCAGCCGGAAGTAGATCGCGACGATGCCCAGGGGGATCGCGAGGAGGAACGGGATGCGCCAGCCGTACTCGACCATCGCGTCGTCGCCGGAGATCGCGGTCGTGATCGCGGTGGTGACGGCGACCGCCGAGGCGCCGGCGGCGAAGCCGACGTACGACCCGACGTCGAGCCAGGACGACCAGAAGCCGCGACTGCGGTCGGGGGAGAATTCCGACACGTACGTCGTCGCACCGGCGTACTCGCCGCCGGTGGAGAAGCCCTGCACCATCTTGAGCAGGTAGAGCGGGACGATGGCCCACAGGCCGATCGCGGCGGAGGTGGGCAGGACGCCGATGAGCGCGGTGGCCGCCGCCATCATCGCCATCGTGAGGAAGAGCACCTTCTGGCGCCCGATGCGGTCGCCGAGGGGGCCGAGCACGAAACCGCCGAAGGGGCGCACGAGGAACGAGATCGCGAAGCCGAGCAGCGTCACGAGCAGGCCCCACGGGTCGGGCAGCTCGGGGGTGAACACCAGGGGGTCAGCGTGACCGGGCGGACGTCAAGCCCGCCATCTGAGACCGTGGCCGGGCGTAGCTTGACGGCCATGAGCGCGTTGACCACCCCGACCGGCCGCGAACCGGCCCTGGTCGCCCAGCCCCGTCCCGACGGCTCCGCGCCGCTCGCCCTCGTCCTCGGCGCGACCGGCTACCTCGGCGGCCGGCTCGTCCCGCGTCTCCTCTCCGCCGGCTACCGGGTGCGCGTCCTCGCGCGCGACGTCCGTCGCATCCAGGCCTTCCCGTGGGGCGGCGACGTCGAGTCGGTCCAGGGCGACGCCACCGACCCGGTGGCAGTGGGTGAGGCCGTCGAGGGCGTGGACGTGCTCTACTACCTGATCCACTCGATGGGCGGCGGGCGCGACTTCGAGAGCACCGACCGGCGGGCGGCCCGGACGGTCGCGGACGCGGCGGCCGCGGCATCCGTGTCCCGCATCGTCTATCTCGGCGGTCTGCACCCGACCGACACCGAGCTGTCCGCCCACCTGCGCTCCCGCGTCGAGGTGGGGGAGATCCTCCTCGGCAGCGGGGTGCCGACGCTCGTGCTGCAGGCGGGCGTGGTGATCGGCTCGGGCTCGGCCTCGTTCGAGATGGTGCGTCACCTGACCGACGTGCTGCCCTACATGCCCGCGCCGAAGTGGGTGCGCAACCACATCCAGCCGATCGCGGTCCGCGACGTGCTGCACTACCTGCTGGGGGCGGCCCGCGTCGCGCCGAACGTCAACCGCGCCGTCGACATCGGCGGACCGGACGTCCTGCGGTACGGCCAGATGATGAACGGCTATGCGCTCGAGGCAGGGCTGCACCAGCGGCCGATCGCATCGCTCCCGGTGCTGACGCCGCGCCTGGCCTCGCACTGGGTCAACCTCGTCACTCCCATCCCGAAGGCCATCGCGCGTCCGCTCGTGGAGTCGCTGCAGAACGACTGCGTCGTCAAGGACCGCGCGGTGGACGACCTCATCCCGCGCCCCGCCGAGGGGCTCATGCCCTATCGGGACGCCGTCCGTCTGGCCCTGCGCCGCGTGAACGACGACGACATCGAGACGAGCTGGCTCGACGCCGAGGTCTCGGGCGTTCCCAGCGACCCGTTGCCGAGCGACCCCGACTGGGCCGGGCGGCTCGTCTACACCGACGAGCGCACCATGCGGACGACCGCGAACGCGGCGCAGCTGTGGTCGGTCATCGAGGGCATCGGCGGCGAGAACGGGTGGTACTCGTCGCCGCTGCTGTGGGCCATCCGCGGGTGGATGGACCGGCTCGTGGGCGGCGTCGGGCTCGCCCGCGGGCGCCGCAGCCGCTCCGTCGTGACGGTGGGCGACGCCCTGGACTTCTGGCGGGTCGAGGCCATCGAGCCGGGACACCTGCTGCGGCTGCGCGCGGAGATGAAGGTGCCGGGCGGGGCGTGGCTCGAGCTGCGCGCGTCCGCCGAGGGCGAGGGCGCGCGCTTCGACCAGCGCGCGCTGTTCTTCCCGACGGGTCTGGCGGGCCGGCTGTACTGGATCGCCGTCCTGCCGTTCCACGGTCTCATCTTCAGCGGCATGGCCCGGCGCATCACCGCCGCCGCCGAGCACGTGCAGCGCGAGAACCCGGAGCCGAAGGCCGAGGCCGGGCGCATCGCCCCGGCGGTGCCCGAGGTCGAGACCACCGCGTCGGCCTAGGCTGGAGCGGTGCCGCACATCGCTCGGGTCATCACCGTCTCGGACCGCTCCGCCGCGGGGCTCCGCGAGGACCGCGGGGGGCCGCTGGCCGTCGCGCTGCTGCGCGAGGCCGGCTTCTCGTGCGACGACCCGATCGTCGTGCCCGACGGCGCGGACAGCGTCGAGGGCGCCCTCCGACGGGTCGTCCCCGGCGCATCCCTCGTCGTGACGACCGGCGGCACCGGCATCGCCCCGACCGACCGCACGCCGGAGGGGACGGCCCGCGTCCTGGACCGGGAGCTGCCGGGCATCGCCGAGGAGCTCCGCCGGCGCGGCCTGGCCGACACCCCGATGGCGGTCATCTCGCGGGGGCTCGCCGGCATCGTCGACCCGGGCACGCTCGTGGTGAACCTGCCGGGGTCCACGCGGGCGGTCGCCTCGGGGATCGCGGTCGTGGCCGAGCTCGCCCCGCACATCGTCGACCAGCTCGCCGGAGGAGACCACTCATGAGCGCCACCCCTGCATCCGCGGTGCGGATCGCCCGCCTCTCGGAGACCCCGCTCGATCTGGACGCGCACCTCGATGCCGTCGAGGAGTCCTCGTCGGGCGCCGTGACCACGTTCGTCGGGCGCGTGCGCGACACCGATCCGGACGCCTCCGACGCGGTCGTGGCCCTCGAGTACAGCGCCCACCCGGATGCCGAGCAGGCGCTGCACCGCATCGCGGAGGACGCCGCCGCCGGCACCGACGCGATCGTCGCGGTCAGCCATCGCATCGGCCGGCTGGGCGTGGGGGAGGCCGCGGTCGTCATCGCCGTGGCATCCGGTCATCGCGCCGCCGCGTTCGAGGTCTGCCGCACCGTGATCGAGACGATCAAGACCGACCTGCCCGTGTGGAAGCGCCAGGTCGAGGCCGACGGCACGACCGCCTGGAAGGGCCTCGGCGGCTAGCGAGCGGCTAGCGAGCGGCGCAGCAGCCGGCTCAGCCGCCGGCGAACGGCGGCAGCACGTCCACGTGGGTCGCGCCGTCGAGGGGCGCGTCGTCGTCGCGGCGGGTGCCGTCGACGAGCACGGCGCACCGGTCCAGGATGCCGCCGAGCGCGGGGTGGTCGGCGACGACGGCGCGGCGCAGCCCGGCGAGCGAAGCCTCGCCCCGCTCCTCGGCGTCGGTGCCCGCGGCGTCCGCGGCCGCGGCGAAGTACCGGACCCGCACGCTCACGATCCCTCTCCCGGACGGTGCCAGTCGCCGGACTTGCCGCCGGTCTTGGACACGATGCGCACGTTCTCGATGGAGGTGCCCTTGTCCATCCCCTTCACCATGTCGACGACCGCGAGCGCGGCGACGGACACGCTCGTCAGCGCCTCCATCTCGACGCCCGTGCGGTCGGCGGTGCCGACGGTGGCCTCGATCTCCACGCCCTCGTCGGTGATGGCCAGGTCGACCGAGGCGCGGTGCACGCCGATGACGTGGGCGAGGGGGAGGAGGGCGGGCGTGGACTTGGCGGCCTGGATGCCGGAGATGCGGGCCACCGCCAGGACGTCCCCCTTCGGGGCGGTGCCGTCGCGGAGGGCGTCGACCACCGCGGGCGCGCACCGCACGAAACCGCGGGCGGTCGCGGTGCGGACGGTGGGCTGCTTGAGGGTGACGTCGACCATGCGGGCGTGGCCCGCGGCATCCAGGTGGGTGAAGGTCATGGGATCAGCATGACATCGAGCGGGTCGCCCACGGCGACGGCGGACACCTCCGCGGGGACGACGGCGAACGCCTCGGCCCGCGCGAGGGAGGCGGCGAGGTGCGATCCGGACCCGCCGGCCGTCGCCGGACGCACGGTGCCCGCGACGAGGTCGATCGCGGCGGGGAGGTACTGCCGGCGGCCGGGCGGGGTCGTCCAGGTCTCGGATGCCGTGAGCCGGGCGATCCGCCGGTCGATCGTCGTCCGGCCCTGCAGGGCCAGCAGTGCTGGGCGGACGAACACCTCGAAGGACACCGCGACGCTCACCGGGTTGCCGGGGAGGCCGAACACGAGCCGCCCGTCGTCGAGGACGCCGAAGGCCTGCGGCTTGCCCGGCTGCATCGCGACCTTCTCGAACGCGATGCGGTCGGACAGCGCCAGGCGCACCGGCTCGTAGGCTCCGGCGCTCACCCCTCCGGTGAACACCACGACGTCGAGGTCCGCCGCGCGCGCGAGGACCGCGTCGATCCCGGCCGGGTCGTCGCCGACGCGATCGACGAGGGCGACCTCCGCGTCGGCCCCGGCGACGAGCCCGGCGAGGAGCGTCGCGTTGGAGTCCGGCGTCTGCCCGCGGCCGGGGACCTCTCCGGGGGCGACGAGCTCGCTGCCCGTCGACACGACGGCCACGCGGGGGCGACGGCGCACGACGACCTCGGCGACCCCGGCGGCCGCGGCGGCGGCCAGGGCGAAGGGCCCGAGGCGCTCGCCGGGGGAGAGCACGGTCGCCCCGGCGCGCGTGTCGCCGCCACGCCGGCGGATGAAGGCACCGGATGCCGCGGGGGCGCGGAGCACCGTCACCGTCCCGAGCGAGTCGGCGAGGCCGCCCGCGGTGTCCTCGAAGGGCACGATGGCGTCGGCGTCCGCCGGGACGGCGGCTCCCGTCATGATGCGCGCCGCCTCCCCGGGCGCGAGTGGCGGGTCGTCGGCGGTGCCGGCCGGCAGGTCCGCCACGACTCGCAGGGTGACAGGGCTGTCGGCATCCGCCCCCGCCACGTCGGCGAAGCGCACCGCGAACCCGTCCATCGAGGAGTTGTCGACGCCGGGGAGGTCGTGCGCGGCATGCACGGGCTCGGCGAGCGTGCGGCCCGCGGCGTCCGCGAGCAGGACGGTCTCGACGGGGAGGGCCGAGACGGCCGCGAGCACGCGGGCACGATGCTCCTCGACGGTGCGGAGGTCGCTCATCACGGGGTCCTTCCGGGGGTCAGGGGGATCACGTCCTGCCGCGCGCGCAGCGCGTCGATCACGACGAGGCGGCCGAGCAGCGGGTCGCCGGCACCGGTCACGAGCTTGACGGCCTCGGTGGCGAGGAGCCCGCCCACCTGCACGCACAGCGAGCCGAGCACGCCGACCTGGGCGCACGTGGGCGGCTCCCCGGCGGATCCGGGCGGGAACAGGTCGCCCAGCACGACGGGCGCGTACCCCTCGGGCGGGTGCGACCAGAACACCGTCACCTGTGCGGCCCATTCCTGCACGGCTCCCCACACCAGGGGGATGCCGAGGGTCTCGGCCGCGGCGGCGACGGCCTCGCGCGTGTCGAAGGTGTCGCTGCCGTCGATGACGAGGTGGGCGCCGGCGAGCAGGTCGACGGCGTTGCCGGGGACGAGCCGGACCTGTCGTTCGTGGACGACGGTGAGGGGCGACAGGTCGCGGACGGCGCGGGCGGCGGACGTCGTCTTGGGCGTCCCGATGTCGTCGACGCGGTGCGCGAGCTGACGCTGCAGGTTGGTGCGCTCGACGGTGTCGTCGTCGATGACGACGAGCTCGCCGACGCCCGCGGCCGCGAGGGCCAGCAGCACGGGGGAGCCGAGACCGCCGGCGCCGACGACCGCGATCCGGGCGTTCGCGAGACGGCGCTGGCCCTCTTCGCCGATCGCGGCGAGCACGGCGTGTCGTGCGGTGCGGATCAGCTCCTCGGGCGCGAGGGCGGCCACCGGCTCGACGAGCGGTCTCATCCGCCGATCGCGCTCATGGTGCGTTCCGGCTGGACGAAGTCCTCCCGCGCCAGACCCACGGTGTCCGAGCCGTGGGCGCGGGGCTTGGCCCACATGGCATCCCGCCAGATCTGCGCGAGGCCCGCGTCGGTCGTCCCGTCGCGGAGGGCGGCGAGGAGGTCGGTCTCCTCGTGCGAGAACAGGCACGAGCGCACCTTGCCGTCGGCGGTCACGCGGGTGCGCGTGCACGCCGCGCAGAACGGCTCGGTGACCGAGGAGATGATCCCGACGTGGCCGGCAACGTCGGTCTCGCCGGGCCGGCGCACCTCCCAGCGCTCGGCCGGGGCGGCGCCGCGGCCGCGCGGGTCGGCCGTGAGGACGAAGGCCTCCTCGATCGCGGCGCGGATGTCGCGGGCGGGGATGACGTTCATCGCGGACCAGGAGCGGTCGCCGTCCAGTGGCATGTCCTCGATGAAGCGCATCTCGAAGCCGTTCGCCACCGCCCAGTCCACCAGGGGGACGACCTCGGTGTCGTTGACGCCGCGCAGCAGCACGGCGTTGATCTTGATCGGGCCGAGGCCCGCCGCACGGGCCGCCTGCAGCCCCGCGAGCACCTTGTCGAGGTGCGGGCGGCGGGTGAGCTCGGCGAAGGTCTCGGGGTGCAGGGTGTCGAGCGACACGTTCACGCGCGTGAGTCCGGCGTCGGCGAGCGCCTGGGCGCGACGGTCGAGGCCGACGGCGTTGGTCGTCATCGAGATGGGCAGGTCCGGGTTGTCCTCGCGGATGCCGGCGATGATGAACTCGAGGTCCTTGCGCACGAGCGGCTCGCCGCCGGTGATGCGCAGCTCCTCGGCGCCGAGGGACTGCACCGCGACGCGGACGATGCGGCGGATCTCGTCGGTGCTCATCAGCTGCGACTGCGGGAGCCACGGCATCCCGTCGGCCGGCATGCAGTACGTGCAGCGGAGGTTGCACTTGTCGATGACGGACACGCGCAGGTCCGTCGCCACGCGGCCGAAACGGTCGAGGAGGCCCCCCTCCTGCGGGGCGCCGGTCGTGCGGATGGCGCCGAGCGTCACGGGGACCGGTCTCGGGGTCCCGGTCACGTGCTCGGCATCCATGGGTCGAGCCTAAGACAGTCCCCGCACGTCGGGGCGGTACGGTCGTCGCATGCCGAACACCTTCCGCATCGCCGCGGCCGCCCGGCTGCTCGGCGTCAGCGACGACACCGTGCGCCGCTGGATCGATCAGGGCGTGCTCCCGACGACGGGGACCACGCCCGTGGAGATCCCCGGCGCGGCCCTCGCCGAGCGCGCCGTGGCCCTCGCCGCCGAGCCCGCCGATCCCACCGACGTCGCCTCCAGTGCCCGCAACCGCTTCGTCGGGATCGTCACACGGGTCCGCGTCGACGGGGTCATGGCGCAGGTCGACCTGCAGTGCGGGCCCCACCGGGTGGTGTCGCTGATGTCGGCCGAGGCGGCGGAGGAGCTCGCCCTCGAGCCGGGGGCGCTCGCCGTGGCATCCATGAAGGCGACCGTCGTCACGATCGAGAAGCCGCGGGAGCGGTGATCTGCGGCTCCTGCATCCGCTGATGCGGAATACTGGAGACCTCGGCCTCCCGTCCTCCGGAGCGCCGGGGAGAGGATCATCGTGCGCCACACCCTGCGTCTGCCCGTCCTGCTCGCGGTGACCGCCGCGGTCCTCACGGCCTGCGCCGCCCCCGCTCCCTCGGAGGACACGTCCGCCGGGAGCGGCGTCTCCGGAACCGTCGAGGTCTACGCCGCGGCCTCGCTGCAGCGCAGCTTCGACGAGATCGCGGCGGCGTTCGAAGAGGACAACCCCGACGTGCAGGTGACGGCCGTCTACGACGGCTCCAGCACCCTGGCCACGCAGATCGGCGAGGGCGCGCCCGCGGACGTGTTCGCCTCCGCCGACGAGAAGAACATGGCGAAGGTCGCCGACCGCGCGCCGGACCCGCAGGTGTTCGCCGGCAACACGCTGGTCATCGTCGTCCCGGCCGGCAACCCGGGGGCCGTCGACGACCTCGCCGACCTGGCCGGCGTGACCACCGTGCTGTGCGCGCCGGAGGTGCCCTGCGGCGCCGCGTCCGCGACCCTGCTGTCGAACGCCGGGGTCGCGGTGACGCCCGCGAGCGCGGAGCAGAACGTGACGGCGGTGCTCACCAAGGTGGCGGCGGGGGAGGCGGATGCCGGTCTCGTCTACGCCACCGACGTGGTGGGCCGCGACGACGTCGAGGCCATCGTGCCCGACGGGGCGGCCGACGTCGTCAACCGGTACCCGATCGCCGCGCTGGCGGACGCCCGCAACCCGGACGCGGCGGCCGCGTTCGTGGACTTCGTGCTGTCGGCCCGTGGGCAGGAGATCCTCTCCGCCGCGGGCTTCCGAGCGCCGTGACGGACGGACGCGGCGGGTACATCCCGCGCTCGCTCATCGTCCCGGCCGCGGTCGGGCTCGTGTTCCTCCTCGTCCCGCTGACCGCTCTCGTGGCCCGGGTGGAGTGGGCCACGCTGTGGCAGGACGTCACCTCCGAGACCTCCCGGGCCGCCCTCGCGCTCTCGCTCGGCACCGGCGCGGTCGCCACCGCCGTCTGCGCGCTCGTCGGGGTGCCGCTGGCGATCGTCATCGCGCGCAGCACGCCCCGGACCGCGGCGGTGCTGCGCGCGCTCGTGACCGTGCCGCTCGTCCTCCCTCCCATGGTGGGCGGGGTGGCGCTGCTGTACCTCTTCGGCCGCTCCGGATGGTTCGGGGCGCTGGGGCTGCCGTTCACGACCCCCGCCGTCGTCCTGGCGCAGGTGTTCGTCGCCCTGCCGTTCCTCGTGCTCGCCGTCGAAGGATCGCTGCGCAGCACCGGCGTCGGCTACGAGCGCACGGCCGCGGCCCTCGGGGCGAGCCGCCTGACGATCCTGCGCCGGATCACCCTGCCGCTGGCCGCCCCGGGCATCGTCGCCGGCATCGTGCTGAGCTTCGCGCGGGCGATCGGCGAGTTCGGGGCGACGGCCCTGTTCGCCGGCAACCGTCCGGGGGTGACGCAGACCATGCCCCTCGCCATCTACACCGCGTTCAACGGGGCGGGCGTCTCGCAGGGCACCGCGGTGGCGCTGTCGCTGCTCCTGCTCGTGACCGCCGTGGCCGTGCTGCTGCTCGTCCGCGGCTGGCGTCCGGGGGCGGCCCGGTGAGCGGGGAGCGCGCCGCGGGCAGGGGCGGGAGGGATGCCGCCGCGCTGCGCGCGCGCCTCCGCGTCCGTCGTCGGGACTTCGACGTCGACGTCGCGTTCGAGGTGGCCCCCGGGGAGACCCTCGCGGTGATGGGACGCAGCGGTGCGGGCAAGTCGACGATCCTCGAGGTCCTGGCCGGGCTGCTGAGCCTGAAGGAGGGCGAGATCACCGTGGACGGGAGGGTCATCGACCGCTCCTCGGGACCGCGGGTGCGCACACCGCCGATGTCGCGGGGCATCGTCCTCCTGGGACAGGACGCCCGCCTCTTCCCGCACCTGTCGGCGCGGGAGAACGTCGCGTTCGGTCCGCGGGGCTCGGGGGTCGCGGCATCCCTCGCCCGGTCCGCCGCGGACGACTGGCTGGCCCGCGTCGGACTGCCCGACGCCGGCGACCGCCGTCCGTCGGAGCTCTCCGGGGGCGAGAGGCAGCGTGTCGCCGTCGCCCGCGCGCTCGCCGCCGAGCCGCGGGTCGTGCTGCTGGACGAGCCGCTCGTCGCCCTCGACCCGGTGACGGCCTCGGAGATCCGGACGATGCTCGGCGAACGGCTCGCCGGGGTGACGACGGTGGCGGTCACGCACGACGCGGTCGATGCGGCCGCGCTCGCGGACCGGCTCATGATCATCGAGCAGGGACGGGTGACGCAGTCCGGTCCGGTGCGCGAGGTGCTCGCGGCCCCCGCGACCGATGTCGCCGCCCGCATCGCCGGGCTCGAGCGTCTCGTCGGGACCGCCTCGGACGGAGGCTGGCTCGGCGGCGAGGCGCGACTGCGGACGACGGATGCCGCCTCCCTGGCGCTCGCGCGGACCGACGGCGTGCCGCTGGCGGCGGTGTTCCGGGCGGCGGACGTCCGCCTGACGCTGCCGGGTGCCCGGCTCGCCGCCACGGCCGACAACGTGTGGCGCGCGACCGTGACCCACCTGGTGCCGACGCCGACGGGGGTGCGGGCCTTGACCGACACCGGCGCCGCCGAGATCGCGGCCGCGCAGGCCGCGACCCTCGCCCCCGGCACGGAGGTCGTCCTGCGTCTCGCGCCGGATCTCGTGCGGTTCGTCCCCGTGGTGTGACGGACCGAGAGAGCTATAGCGACTCTCGTGCGAGGCGAGATCGCCGACGTGAGGCCTTCACCCGGTTGGTGAAGTCTGATCGACGAGCTTGGGCGGGGGCGTCCGAACTGCTTCACTGCCGTCGTCCGTCTGATTCGAACTGCCCTTTGGGCGGCAAGGGAGCGACCTATGACGACACCGGCACCGCAACGGATGCGAGCATTGTTGATTTACTCTGTGATTCTCGCCTCGATCATGGGCGGGTTTCATTTGTTGGCCGCGCGTGCCGGTGGCATTGACGCTGTAGCTCTGGTGGTCCTGGGCCTCGCGGCGGCGACTGTCGCCATTGAGGCCCTGCTTCTACGACGCTGGCTCACTCGAGCTCCGTTCGCCTTTTTCGTCTTCCATGTCATCAGCTACCTCACCGTGGCGGGATCGGTCTCGCTGCACGCATTCCTGACGGATTGGGTGGGCGCCCGTGGGGGCGGTGTGGGTTGGATGATCGCCTTCTGGAGCGCCGGCTTGCTCGTGCACGCCTTCGCCTCGCTCGCCCGTGGTGGGTACGCGGATGCTGACCTCTGAAGAGCACCGCCTTCTCGACTATGTCTGCAAGACCTGGGCTGAGACTCATGCCAAGGCCAGCTTGGCTGTATTCGCGATGCTCGCCCTGCGCATGCAACCGCAATGGGCCGGCGAGTTGCAGCAGAGCTTGCGGGAGATGACGGGTGACGCCTTTCAGCCTGACCTTCAAACCCTGCATCGCATGCTACGGCGTCTCGATCGACTGGGTCTGGTGATCTGCGCGCGTTACGAGCACCGGGGTCCAGGCGCGGCTCGCAAAGTCTTCGCTCTCACCGAGGTTGGCGATGCGGCGCTGAACCTCCATCTGTCGCGTTCGTGGGGTCATCTCACGTCGCGACCGTTTCTTGTGGCTTGGCAGAAAGCTGCCACAACGAACCTCCCGGAGTGCCAGTGCTGTCGTGGCCCGCTGCGGCATGCTGCGGACTGAAGACCGCCTTTGGCATCCATTCCTCTGACTCTGGTTCGGCCCCTCGACGTGTGTTTGGTTGCTGACGTGAGCAATTGCTCGCGCTCCGCTGGCAGGAAGAGAGAGGAAATCCCGATGCTCAACGTGCTCGATCGGGTAGAGGACAAGTTCTTCGCCGAGGAGGCGTCAGTCGCCCCGGGCGGCTGGTGCTGCTGGTGCTGGTGCTGCTGCAGCATCAACTTCAGCCTCGGGTGACCAGCCGACAGGCGGGTCCGACCAAGATTCAAGGCCGACCCGTCTGTCTCCCTCCCCACCCCATGACGACGAGGAGATCACTGTTATGACCACTCCGGGCTTGCTTCCGCCGCGGGAGCCCGCCGAGTCCGAAGCGACGACCTATCGCGTGAGGACCGGCCTGTACGTGCTTCCGCATGGTGATGACGAGGTATTCGTCCGTGAGGGCAGTCGCGCCGCATTCTCGAAAATTGTGCGCGACCCTGCGCGTCGCCGCCTGCTCGCTCGAATAGTGCAGGCCGCGACCGATCCCGTATCCGCGTCCGAATTGGCCGATCGCTGGGGAGCGGCCTGCTCCGACATCGAGGAGATCGCGGCGCAGCTCGCCGACGCCGGGGTGCTGACGCGAAGCGCGGAGCCCGTCGGCACAACGGTCGTCGCCCTTCACGGGGAGGGCCTTCTCGCCGATGCTCTGACTGGTCTCTTGCGGCGTGACGCCCGCCTCGATCTGCGCGCACTCGATCAACTCGACGATGTGCTCGAGCTGTTCGCCTCGGAGGGCGTCGAGTCCGGGGACGTCGTTCTCGCGATTGTCTCGGACGTGCTCAACCCCGTGCAGTTCCTCGAAGCCAATACGTTCTCGCTGGAATTCGGCATCCCCGCTATCTACGTCCATACAGACGGTCCGGAAGCCGTGATCGGACCCCTCGTAGTCCCCGGCGAGACCGCTTGCTACCTGTGTCACGATCTGCAAGACGAAGGTGCCCGGCATCTTCGCGATGAGTACCTCGTCTACAAAGACAGCTTGAGCCGTGGCGTTCCCGGCCCCGGCAGCGACCCTGCCGTCATCGACCTGGCGGCCGCGTGGGCGCGAATGGCTCTCGCGCGGCGTGATCCGTCGTCGACCGGCTTCCTCGATCAACGAGTCCTGCGCGTCGAGACGAGCCGAATGGAGGTCATGAGTCACCGCATCCTCACCATTCCCCGATGCCCCGCGTGCGCCACGACTCGGCCCGAGCTCCAACACACCTTCCTCTAAGCGCATGGCCACTCTCAACGACTTTCAGAAGCAGAACCGCATCGTCTTCGAGACGGTCGAACCCGGTTATGAGCACGGGGTCGAGCAGACGGTGCTTTCCGGGCCTGGTCTGCAACTTCTCGCGCCCACACCGCGCGACCTCTACCAGCACCGTCTGCACGACGTCGACGGCTCCATTGCCGAGGTGTATCAGGCCAACGCCCGCTGGCGCCTCGCTGATCTCGATTCGGCACCGAGCGAGAGCGAGGCGCAGCAGTTGCGTGCATGGTTCCTCTCATCCGGTCGCACTTACTCGACCGTCGAGGGGAACTCCTCAGGGGTGCAGCTCGCGCTTGCAGACGTTCCGCCGCCGCTCGGTCCCGCGTTGGTGGCCCTGGCACGCCTAGGGGGAGAATCGGGACTGCTGTACGCCTCCGATGTGGTCGTGCTCTGGCGTGGCGTGACGTGGTTGCTGCCAGCCTCATCGTCTCACCTCGTGCTTATGCGCACTGTGGGAGCAGCGCTCCAGCGCCGACTTTTGCGGGCCGTGCCGACTGACAAGCGAGTGGCTTTCGAGACAGCTTCGGCAATCCTGTCGGTGACGACGGTGCCCTGGCGCATCGAGATTCTGCAGGGCCCGCGCGGCTACCGCGCGGCCCTCCAACAGTCGGGACTGCTCCTCACCGCCCTGATGCAGACCGTCGCTCGCGCGGGTGCCGCCGCGGTCGTTACGACGGAGTTCGCCGACGTCGAGGTCGACACGGTGTTCGACCAAGACGGGGTCGAGCGCTTCACGACTGCCCTCGTGGCCGTGTCCGCGGGGGCCGGACCCGTGTCAGCCGTCGACGGTACGGCACCTGCCGCGGCCGAAACGGCGGACCGAGAGGAGGACGAAGGATGAATCCCGATCACGCGACCACCCCGGCCGGACACCCGACTGTGTCCGATCTGATCGACGAGCTCGCTGTCCTTTTCGAGCGCGCTGCGGCCGGGGGGCTATGTCATCCGTCGTGGGCGGCAGCTGCTCTCGATCTCGTTCGCGAGGGCGTTCCGTTGGTCGGCGATGACGACGTCTTCGTCGCCCACCTCATCCACCGGTCGCTCCGCGCCGAAGCCAGCAAAGACGGACCCCCGGTCTCGCGGATCGCCACCATGCGCGCGCCCGACCTTGCGGTCCGTCGGCCCGGCGACCGACGTGTGAGTTTGCCCGCAGAGGTCCCTGACATTCTGCAGCCCTTCGCCGACCTGGTCGCCGAACGCCGGTCGACGCCGATGTACGGCAGCGACCCTCTGCCCTTGTCGCACCTCGCCGGCATCTTAAGTCAGTCGCTCGGGACGAAAGGCTCCACGCTGGGGTACCAGCGCCGCGACATCCCCAAGCGCGTCGGGGCATCGGCGGGGGGACTGCAGTCCTATGACTGCCAGGTAATCGTGAACAATGTCGAGGGCCTCGAACCGGGAAGGTATTCGTACGATCCGGTCGGACACGAACTGGTGCTCGAGGAGGCCGGCGACTTCCGTCTCCCGCTCCGCGACGCAGCGATCGAGTCGGACTTCCTCCTGTTCGCGCAGGCGGTGATCGCCCTGACCGGAGACTTTCCTCGCGTCGCGTGGAAGTACGGCACCCGCGGATACCGGTACATGGGGCTGGATGCCGGGATCGTCGCCGCGCACCTCTACCTCGCCGCCACGGCTCTCGGGGTGAGCGTCAACGCTCTCGCCGCTTTCGCCGATGACTCCCTCAACCGGCTGCTGCGGCTGGACGGCAAGGACCGGTTCGCACAGTTGCTCATTCCCATCGGTACGGCTCCCGGGCGTCGTCCGAGATGACGGGCCCGCTTGAGTCGATCGGCGCGACCGTCGGCGTGCTCGCTGTGTTCGGAATTGTGATGATGGTGCTCGACCTCATCGCCCGTGGCGGGGTGTGGTGGCTGAGGCCGGTGGTCGAGGAGCACGGAGCCGTTGTCTACGTGGGTGTGCTGCTCGTCGCGACCGTCGCGCTGACGTCCGCTGGTTTCCTCGACCCGTTCGCTGCGCTGCGCATCGACGCCGTGCCATCGGTGGCGCTCGCCTCGCTGATCGCGATCCCGGCGGCCATGACCTGGTACGTCATCGAGTTGGCGATCTCCTCGGCGCATGTGCGCGCGCAGGCGATGGAGCGCCCCGGGAGCCGCGCCAGCTCCGTCGTGGACGAGGTGGCCGGGGTCGTTCGCCGACCGGTCCTGTGGTGGTCGTTGGCGATCGCCTCAGCGGTGACCGAAGAGCTGATCTTCCGCGGGATGCTGCTCGGCAGCCTCGCCGCTGCGTGGGGAGTCCTCGCAGCCGTGGCGCTGTCGGCCGCGCTCTTCGGCCTGCACCACATCTCGTTCGGCGCGCCGTCGGTGGTGTCGAAAACGGCGGGCGGAATCCTCCTCGGTGTGCAGACCGTCGTCTGCGGCTCGATCGTCCCTGCCATCGCGACGCACTTGGTGTTTCAGGCGCTGGTCTTCCACCGACTTCGTCGGAGACGGAGGGTGCGTCTTGCCTGTTGACGTCCACGCCACGGGGGAGGGGTACCTCCGATCACCACGGCACGGCTCGCTGCGTGATGTCGTCACGAGCACGATCACCGCTGAGCGCGAAGCCGGGGTTGTCGTCGCCCGCCGGCTGGGTGTCTCTCTCGATTGGTGGCTGTTTGCGGGAGAGTACGACGAGCAGAGTCACAGCGTCGGTGAGAGCGCCCGCCCCGGCTCGACCGAGTGGGGCGGGGAGTGGATCGAGACCAAGCCACGCGGACCGCAGGGGTGGTGGCCGGCATCTCGGTGCGACGGCGACGTCTTCGATGGTCTCGCCCGGTTAGGGCTGCGATGGGTTTGCCTCGGCGCCTCGGTCGGCGATCACCTGCACCGAATCGCCGGCCTCGCCCGCGATCGTGGGCTGGGGCTGGCGCTTCGTCCGTCGCACTCGGCGGTGCGGTTCGCCGCCGCCCATCCGTCCGCCGAAGCGACCTGGGAGTCGCTGCCCACCCTGCTGAAGGTTCTCGTGGCGGGCGACAGGGCTGACGACCCGCCGGAATCGATGGCCGAAGTCCTTCGCGCCGTCGGCCGAGCGAGTCTGAGTGACGTGGCCCGAGCGGTCGATCGGGTCTCCGCCCTCGGCATCCCCGTCGTCCCCCTGCTGACCGCGGCTGAACGGCAGGCGGGTCTGCGCGCGCTCGTATGGTCGCCACAGCTGAGCGCGGCGGCGATCGCTCTGCCCTACCACGATCGGCTGCTATCACTGCGCGCACCGGGCGCTCTGCGGATGGGCGGGCGGGAGGCGGCCCTGCACCTCGGCATTCCTGTGCTCGATCGCGCGGGCGAACGCGAGGCCGCCGCGGGGCTCGAACGATGCCGCGAAGCGATACACGAGCTGTATGCCCGTGGCCACGACCTTCGCGCGGGGTCGGGGGCTCCCGGGGCGGGCTGCGCGCCCGGGGCGGCTGCGCTCGACGAGAGTGCGGCGTTAGCGGCACTGAGGGCCGCTTCGGAGAGGGTCTCGCGATGAGAGGAACCACAGGATGAGCGACGTCCCACTGCTGGCGGTCCGCGGCCTGGGCAAGACGTACGGGTCGGTGCATGCCGTGCTCGACGCTTCGCTCCAGGTGCGCCGGAGAAATCGTGTGTCTCGTCGGCCCGAATGGATCGGGCAAGACCACGCTAATCGAGTGCGTCGAGGGCCTGCGGCTGCCCGATGCCGGCCGGATCGAGCTCTTCGGCCACACCGGAGGGTCGCGCCGGGAACGCGCCAAGATGCTCGGGGTGCAGTTGCAGGAGGAGGGGCTTCCCGGTCGCATCCGCGTAGCCGAAGCGGTGCTCCTCTACGCAGCGATTTACGGTGTCGGGACTCCGGATGGCGACCTCATCGCACGGCTCGGACTCGAGGAGTTCTCTCGCCGGCCTTTTGAAACGTTGAGCGGTGGCCAGAAGCGTCGTACGGCTCTCGCTCTCGCGTTCATCCACGACCCGCGCCTCGTGATCCTCGACGAGCCGTCCGCCGGGCTCGACCCCGAGGGTCACGGTGAGATCCTTCGGCTGCTCACCGACCGGGCATCGACCGGAGTCGGGATGCTGGTGACCACCCACGACATGCAGGTCGCCGCCGAGGTTGCGCACCGCGTTGTCGTGATGTCGCGCGGGCGCACGATCGCCGCCGGCACCCCGGCGGACCTTTTGGCAGCACTCCCGCACGAATGGTGCCTCACGGGTATCGACGCTATTTCGTCGCTGCCGACGGCGTCTGCGGTCAGCGATGGCCGCAGCGCGCGAATCTACGGGCCGGTCGACGAACTGCGCGCCGCGTACGAGGCGCTGACATCCGCTCAGCGGGTCCGCGCCACGCTGCGACGCACGGATCTTAGCGACATCGCCTTTTTGGGGGGCGTCGCGACCGACGAAGGAACACCCGCATGACGTCTCTCATCCGCTCACTTCGGGCCCTCGTCGGCGTTGAACTACGCCTTTTCGCACGCGAGCCGACGGCGATGTTCTTCTCGCTCGCCTTCCCTCTGATCCTGCTGCTGTTCGTCGGCTCCATAGGCGCGACCGACGAGGTGGCGTCGGGCGTCCGGTTCATCGACACCTACATGGCTTCGATGGTCGCTGTCACCGCGGCCAATGTCGGCATCATGGGGCTGTCCATCCACGTCGCCGAGAATCGCTCCCGCGGCGCGCTCAAGCGGTATCGACTCTCTCCTCTCCACCCGGCGGTGTTCTTCGGGGCTCAGTTCGTCACGGCCGCGGCCACTCTGGCCGTCTCGCTCGTGGGCCTCGTCGTCGTCACTCTCGCACTCTATGGTTTGTCGTCGACGGCGAGTTGGCCGATGTTTCTGGCGTCGGCGCTCGGAGTACTCGTGGTAACGGTGGCGTGGGGGATGTTCCTCGGCGGTCTCCGTCTACCGATGCGCAGCGTACAGGTGGTGTCCGCGGCGGTGTTCTTCGTGATGTTCTTTTCGAGCGGAGCAGCCCTGCCCCGACAGTCCTTCCCCGACTGGCTGCAGGCGATTGTCCAGTGGAATCCCCTCGCGATCGCCAACGACCTACTCGTCTTCACCTACAGCGGCTACGGCGAGGTCGGCCCCGCCCGACTCATCGCCCTGGCCCTCTCCACCGTTGTCGTCGTCGTCGCGACAACGCTCACATTCGATTGGGAAGGACGCAGTTCATGACATCCGTACGCCTCGAAGAGACGCATTGGAACCGTCGCCGGCCCGTGGCCGCGGCCACGTTGACGCGCGACGAGGAACGGTCGCTGGCGGAGATCGAGTCGCTCCATTCGCCTGACGGGTTCATCCGGCTGCTGACGACGTACTTCCGCGCGGCGTCGGGTGCCCACCTACATACCGCGCACGGGCAGTACTTCGATTTCGATCACATCGTCAGCCGGGTGCTCGGGGTGGCGGGTCTCAACTCGGGATACAGCTCGCAGGTCTACGGCGGCGGCAAGGGTCTCGACCTCCCGAATGCGTATGTATCGGCGATGGGCGAGGGCGTCGAACGGGTCCTCGGATCGTTCGCGTTCCTGCAGTGGGCCGACCGCCTCGCCTACGGCACCCGCCGCGAGATGCAGCGTCAAGGGCGTGTGTGCCTCGGTGCCGACGACATCCCGCTCTTCTCCGAGGCGCAGTATGCCGACCCGCACTTCCTCTTCGATCGGTGGGGCGACGATGATCACCTCGGGTGGATCCCCGGCCGGCGGCTGTACACGTGCGACGAGGTGTGGGTGCCTGCGCAGCTCGTGCTGTTCACCTACTATCGGCAGCCCGGGGAACCGCTCATCGGGCTCGCCCCCAGCGGTGGGCTCGCGTGCCATGTCTCGACTGACAAGGCCGTGTTTCACGCCCTCGACGAACTGATTGAGCGCGACGCGGTCAATCTCCGGTGGCACGCTCGGGTGCCGCTCGACGAGATCGTGCTCGACGTGCCCCTGCGCGACCGCCGCCTCCAACGCGCCGTCGACCGACTCCACGATGGTGTCGGAGCCCCGAAGTTCTTCCTGCAGAACCTGGACTTCCGCGAGTTCCCAGTGATTACCGCGGTGCAGTTCGACGAGTGGCTGCCCGAGATGACCTACAACGCCGGGGGAGGAATCGGACCGAGTCCGGATGCCGCGATGCGTTCGGCCCTGGGGGAGTACTCGCAGTCCGAGCGCACCCTCCGAATCTGTCAGCAGACCGACAACTGGCAATTCCGCGCCTCATTCGAGCGGCTCTTCGGCATCCACCCGGATGCCGAGCCGCATGAGTTCCTGCGCTTCGTTCAGGCGATCACGTTCTACGGCTACCCCCAGAACGCCCGCCGCACCGACTGGTACTTCCGCGGTGGCGGGAAGGTGCTTCTCAGCGAGTTGTACGACATCGTCGACGGGGCCGACCCCGATCCCGTCGCACGTCTGCATTTCTCCTTGCAGAAGCGGGGGATCGACCCAATCATGTTCGATTTCAGCCACCGCGACCTCACGCAGACGCGAATTTGGAAAAGCTACATCCCTGAGCTCGCGCAGCCGTATCCGCCGCAGACCCCGGCCCTCGGGCATCCGCGGTATCAGACCGTGCCGGTTGACGCCGGGTTCCGAGCCGAACCCATCGGCGAGGGTTTGCTCACAGAACCGCTGCCGTACCCGTGAGCGGGGACGTGATCTCGCGGCTGCGGCACGACACGCTCACGTCGCTCGCCGTCGTGCTGGCGTGCACGCGCCTGGGAGCCGTGCTCGGGCTGTTGCCCGTGATCGTGGCATCCGTCGGGCCCCAGAACGTGCTGCCGTTCGCGCTGCACCTCACCGGCGCAGCGGCCACGGTGCTGACGCTCGTGCAGCACCGTGCCGTGCTCCGGTTGATCGCCACCGCCTTCACCGGCTACAGCACGATCGCCCTCGCCAGTACGGCTCCGCCTTTTCTTGCGATGTGGCTGTGGGCGTGCGGTGGTGCGCTGGTGACAGCTCTGTTGGTCGTCGCTCTGCGGCCAGAAGGACGTCCGCGCCGTGGGGCGTGGATCGCTGGGGCCGTCGGCGGCATCGTGGCCGGCGGAGTCTCGCTGCTACTTCTCACGTGAAGATCCCGAGGGCTCGAGGGGGGTTCAGGCGAGGCGGCCGGCCTCCAGCCGCACCTCGCGGTCGATGAGGCCCGCGGGCACGTCGACGTGCGACACGAGCACCACCGCCTGCTCCCGCGAGACCGCGCCGAGCAGGTCGCGCAGCAGGGCGTCGGAGGCGGCGGCATCCACTCCCGCCGTCGGCTCGTCGAGCACGAGCACGGGGAAGCCGCGCAGCACGGCCCGCGCGAGGGCGAGGCGCTGCGCCTGCCCGCCGGAGACGAGCGCGCCGCGGTCGCCCACCCGCGAGTCGAGCCCCCCGCGCTCGGCGACCCAGGCGTCCAGTCCGACCCGGGACAGCACCGCGGTCAGGTCGGCGTCGTCGGCGTCCTCGCGGGCGAAGAGGAGGTTCTGACGGATCGTCTCGTCGAAGAGGAACGGCGTCTGCTCGACGAGGCCGACCGTGCGGCGCAGATCGTCGCCGGACAGGTCCCGCGCCTCCACGCCGCCGACCGTGTACGAGCCGCGGTAGTCGAGGAAGCGGACCAGCACGTGGGCGAGCGTCGTCTTGCCCGCGCCGCTCGGACCGGTCACCAGCACCCGCTCGCCCGGGCCGACCCGCAGGGACACGTCCACGATGCGCCCCGTGTCGTCGGCGTCGCCGGCGCCGCGCGCGGGCCAGTGCGCCCGGACGTCGCGCAGCTCCAGCCCCGCCCCCAGCGGGGCAGCCTCGCCGGTGGGCGCGGGCTCGTCGCGGGGGAGCCCCTCCGGCACGTCCTCCGGGACGGCGGCGGCGATCCGCTCGGCCGACGCGCGGACCTGGCGCCAGGATGCCAGCGCGAGCGGTACCGGTCCGAACACCTCGAACACGGCCATCGGCAGCAGCACGACGACCGCCAGTCCGGGCCCCGTGAGCGTCCCGCCGGTCACGCCCGGCGCGGCGACGAGGAGCGCCAGGAGCGACGCCGCCCCCGCGAGGACCGACACCCCGCCGGCGGTGAGGCCCTGCGCGGTGCCGCGTCGGACGAGTGCCCGGCGGAGCGCGGCGTCGGCGTCGGCCACGCGGGCGCGGGCGGCGTCCAGCGCGTCGTAGGCGGTGAGCACGTCGAGGCCCGTCAGCAGGTCGTGCACGGCGTCCGCGACGGCGGCCCGCAGCGGCGCCACGGCACGTTCCGCCCGGGCTCCCGCCGCCCAGCCGAGCGCGACGGCCACGGCGAAGGCCGCGGCGAGGCAGCCGAGCAGCACCAGGGCCGCCGGGACGGACACGAACGCGGTGAACACGACGGCGCCCAGGGCGGTGACGGCCGCGGTCACGAGCGGCAGCACGACGCGCAGCGGCAGGTTCTGCAGCTCCTCGACATCGTCGACGACGCTCGACAGCAGTCCGCCCCGCCGGGAGCGGGCGAGGCCGTCCGGGGCGACGGGCACGAGGGTGCGCACGAGGTCGGCGCGCACCCCCGCGAGCTGGTGCAGGGCCGCATCGTGCGAGGTCAGTCGTTCGAGGTAGCGGAAGACCCCGCGCGACAGGGCGAACGCCCGGACGCCCACGACCGCCATCGACAGGTAGATGACCAGCGGCTGCTCCGCCGCGCGCGCGATGAGCCACGCGCTCGCCGCGAGGAGTGCGACGGCGCTCGCGGCCGTGCCGAAGCCGGACAGGACGGCGGGGGCGAACCGGCGACGGGAGGGCAGGGCGGACCTCAGGATGCCGCGGACCCGCGCGTTCACGGGACCACCTCCACCACGCGGTCGGCGACGGCGCGGGCGCTGCGGCGGTGGGACACCAGCAGGACGGCGGCGCCGGCGTCGGACTCGCGCCGCAGGGTCGCCCACAGGTGCGCTTCGGTGGCGGCATCCAGGGCGCTGGAGGGCTCGTCGAGGAGGAGGATTCGCGCCGGGGTGGTGCGGGCGCGGTAGAGGGCGCGGGCGACGGCGACCCGCTGCGCCTGTCCGCCGGACAGTCCCGCGCCGCCGGCGCCGAGCGGTGTCGCCGGGGGCACGTCGGCCGCTCCGGCGTCGGCCAGCGCCGAGCGCACGGCGGCGTCGTCGGGGGCGGCGGCGCCCAGGGCGACGTTGTCCGCGACCGTCCCGGTCACCAGGCCCGGACGCTGCCCCGCCCAGGCCACGCTCGCCCGCGCGTGCGCGACCGGCGTCCCGTCCAGGCGCATCTCGCCGTCGTAGGCCGCATAGCCGAGCACCGCGGCGAGCAGGCTGGACTTGCCCGCGCCGCTCGGCCCGCTCAACAGGACGACCTCTCCCGGCCCGACCGTCAGCGACACCGGCCGCAGAGGGTGCGCCCCGCGCTGCACGCGGACGTCGTGCAGCGAGAGCGTCCGGCCGGTCGTCGGGGCCGCGGCATCCGGGGCCGTCGTGGCGCGCGCCGCGTCGAGCGCGTCGAAGATCTCGTCGGTGGCCGCGACGCCCTCGCTCGCCGCGTGGAACTGCACCCCGACCTGACGCAGGGGGAGGTAGGCCTCGGGGGCGAGCAGCAGCACGAACAGCCCCACCAGGAGGTCGAGGTCGCCCGACAACAGCCGGAAGCCGATCGTCACGGCGATGATGGCGACCGAGATGGATGCCAGGAACTCGAGGGCGAAGCCGGAGAGGAACGACACCCGCAGCACGGTCATCGTCTCGCGCTTGTAGTCCCGCGTGACGGTCTCGATCGCGTCGGCCGCGCGATGCTGCCGGCCGAACGCCTTCAGCGTGCCGAGCCCCTCGACCGTGTCGGAGAACCGCGCGGCGAGCCGCCCGAGCGTCCGGTACTGCCGCTGCTGCACCGCGCGGGTGGCCAGGCCGATCAGCACCATGAAGATCGGGATGAGCGGGACGGTCAGCACCACCGTCAGGCCCGACAGGGGATCGGCGAGGGCGATCGCGCCGATGAGGATCGGCATCGTGATCGCCGTGGCCACGAGCTGCGGGAAGTAACGCCCGAAATAGGCGTCCAGGGCGTCCAGCCCGTGCCCGGCGGTCACGGAGAGCGACGCGGCGTTCCGGCCGCTCAGCCACCGCGGCCCCAGGACGGCGACCGCCTCGGTCAGGCGGGCGCGCAGCTGCAGCGACGCGGCGGCCGCCCCTCGGGCCGCGACGCGCTCGGACGCGACGATGAGCAGGCCGCGCACCAGGACCAGGGATGCCGCCATCCCGATGTATCCGCCCAGCTCCGCCGGCGGTCGTCCGTCGATCGCGCCGACCAGGGCGGTAGTCAGGGCCCAGGCCACGCCGACGACGACACCGGTCTGGGCCAGGACGATGGCGGCGGTCGTCGCGAGGAACCCGCGCGCCGCCGTGGCGTACCGCACGAGACGGGGATCGACGGGACGCATCCGCTCGCGGGGCGGTGCGTCGGCGGCATCCACCTCCGCACCCGCGCCCGTCACGCCGTCGATCCTCTCAGACGCCCCGCCCCTCAGTGGGCGACGAGCGCGGCCTTCTCGATGCGCGCGCGGGTGACGCGCTTGCGGAAGACCCAGTAGGTCCACGCCTGGTAGCCGAGAATGAGCGGCAGGAAGACGAGCGCCGCCCAGCTCATGATCGTCAGGGTGTAGTCCGAGCTGGAGGCGTTGTCGATCGTCAGGCCCGACCCGGGGGCGAGGGTGGAGGGCATGACGTTCGGGAACAGCGCGAAGAAGAGCGTCGCGACCGCGGCGACGATCGTGATCGCGCCGAGCGTGAAGGCCGTCCCCTCGCGGTCGCGCAGGTTGGCCAGGACCGACCCGATCAGGGCGAGGGCGGCGAGCCCGGCCGCGCCGGCGACGGCCGGCAGCAGGGGCGCCTCGGCGCCCGCGGCGCGCGCCACGGTCCAGAGCAGGAATCCCGCGGCGACGAGGACGGTGACGACGCCCGCCCGCTTGGCCAGGGCGCGGGCGGCGGTCCGCACCTCGCCGTCGGTCTTCAACGCGACGAAGTACACGCCGTGGACGAAGAACAGCAGGAGCGTCGTCAGGCCGCCCAGCAGCGCGTAGGGGTTCAGCAGGGTCAGCACTGTGCCGGCGTACTCGTGGTCGGCATCCAGGGGGACCCCCTGCACGATGTTCGCGAAGGCGACGCCCCAGAGAAAGGCGGGGAGCGCGGAGCCGGCGACGATCATGCGGTCGAACGTGCGCTTCCACCGGAGGGAGTCCCGCTGGTGCCGGTACTCGAACGAGACGCCGCGGGCGATGAGCGCGAGGAGGATCACCAGCAGCGGCAGGTAGAAGCCGCTGAACAGCGTCGCGTACCACTCGGGGAACGAGGCGAACAGGGCCGCGCCCGCGACGATGACCCACGTCTCGTTGAGGTCCCAGACGGGGCCGATGGTGTTGATGACCTGGCGGCGCGCGATGTCGTCCTTGCCGAGGAAGGGCAGCGACATGCCGACGCCGAAGTCGAAGCCGTCGAGCACGAAGTAGCCGACGAATAGGAACGCGACGATCCAGAACCAGAGCTGAGCGAGATCCATGGCGTCCTCCTAGTAGACCGTCGTCGGGGTGTTCTCGATGGAGTCCGGCTCGCGCGCGGCATCCGGGTCCGGGAGCGGGTCGGGGCCCTTCTGGGCCATCTTCTTGATGAGGCCGAACTCGACGATCGCGAGCGTGAGGTAGACGAGGGTGAAGGCGACGAGCGAGAGCAGGACGGTCCAGCCCGGGACGCTCGGCGAGACGCCGTCCTCGGTGAGCATGAGTCCGAAGACGATCCACGGCTGACGGCCCATCTCGGTGAACACCCACCCGACGAGGCTCGCCATCATCGGCAGCGGGGCGGCCCAGATCGCGACGCGCCACATCCACGGGGCGACCGGGCGGGTCGCCTTCTTGCGCGTCACCCACAGGCCGACGACGCAGACGAGGGCGGCGAGGCCGCCGAGGGCGATCATCCAGCGGAAGGCCCAGTAGGTGACCCACAGCACCGGGGCGAAGTTGCCGTCCACCTGATCGGCGAACTGCGGGAACATCTCCTGCGCGTACATCGTGTTGAGGTCGTTGATGCCCTCGACGCAGCCGTCGAGGGAGTGCGTCGACAGGATGCTGAGGAGGAAGGGCACGCGGATCGAGAACAGCTCGCTCGTGCCGTCCGGCGTGCCGAGGGTGAAGATCGAGAACGAGGCGTCCTGACCGCACACCGTGTTGAAGGTCGCCTCGGCGGCCGCCATCTTCATCGGCTGGGTCGCCACCATGACGAGGCTGAGCTGGTCGCCGGCGAGGGCGACGAGCACGAACGACACGACCGTCGACCACAGGCCGAAGCGCAGCGTCTTGCGCATGAGCTCGACGTTCTGGTTGCGGGCGAGGTGCCATGCCGAGACGGCGACGACCACCATGGCGGCGAACATCCAGCCCGCGAAGATCGTGTGGGGGAACGCGGCGAGGGCGACGGGGTTGGTCAGCATCGCCCAGAAGTCGACGAGCTGGGCGCGCGATCCGTCCGCCGACATGTCGTAGCCGACCGGGTTCTGCATGAAGGCGTTCGCCGCGAGGATGAAGTACGCGGAGAACGTCGCGCCCAGGGCGGCGATCCAGATGCTCGCGAGGTGGGCGAGGCGGGGGAGCTTGTCCCAGCCGAAGATCCACAGCCCGATGAACGTCGCCTCGAGGAAGAACGCCATCAGGCCCTCGAAGGCCAGTGGGGCGCCGAACACGTCGCCGACGAAGCGGGAGTAGGACGACCAGTTCATGCCGAACTGGAACTCCTGCACGATGCCGGTGACGACGCCCATCGCGAAGTTGATGAGGAAGATCTTCCCGAAGAATCGCGTCAGGTGGAGCCAGCGCACGTCGCCGGTGCGGTACCAGACCGTCTGGAACACGGCGACGATGAGCGACATCCCCAGCGTGAGGGGCACGAAGAGGAAGTGGTACAGGGTGGTCAGTCCGAACTGCCACCGTGCCAGGAGAAGAGGGTCCAGCCACTCCACGTGTCGTCTCCGTTCGCCCGTCCGTTGTGTGGTCAGACCACATGCTACGCCGGGCCCGGAGACGCTCGGCGAGGGCTTTCTCGGCGTCGAGACAACCCCCGGGGCGCGTCGCGGGGGACGCAGGGGAGAGGAACCATATACTCGGTGAGTCTTTTCCCGACCGGACCGGAGGCCGCATGACGGTGCGCCAGAGCCTGCTCGCGATCCTCGAGCTCGCGCCCTGCTACGGGTCGCAGCTGCGCGCCGAGTACACGCGGCGCACCGGAAGCGCGGTGAACGTGGGGCAGGTGTACACCACCCTCGAGCGACTCGAGCGCGACGGGCTGGCCGAGGGGCGCGGGATCGACGACGAGGGCCATGTGCTGTGGGGCCTCACCCCCGCCGGCTCCACCGTCGTGCGCGACTGGCTCGCGACGCCCTCGCTGCCCGAGGGGCGCGATGAGACGGCCCTGAAGATCGCGCTGGCCGTCACCCTCCCCGGTGCCGACGTGGGCGGCATCCTGTCCGCGCAACGGGCGGCGGTCGAGGCGGAGCTCGCCCGGGTCGCCGAGGAGGCGGAGGGGGATGCCTCGACGGTGGCGATCGTGCGGGCGGCGCGGCGTGCCCGGCTCGAGGCCGATCTGCGGTGGCTGGCGGAGGTCGGCGAGCTCGCGGCCGGCGCGGAGCCGTTCGGGGTCTCGGACGAGCGTCCCCGGCGGGGCCGTCCGGTGCGCGCTACCGCCTGAGCCCCCGGCCGTCAAGCCCGGAGCGGTGCGCACGTTTCCCGCGCATCCTGAGGTCACCCCCTGACGCAAGGAGTCCTCACATGGTCATGGAAGCCCCGCTCAGTCGTCAGGGTTCGAAGGTCTCGCGCAAGGCCGCCGCGTCGGCGCCGATCGGCCCGGCCATCACGGAGATCCCCTGGACGCGCGTCGATCTGGACCTCTACGAGGTGGCCAGCGGGGGCTACATCGTCGGGTACGTCGAGGTCGTCGGCTCGATCTTCGTCGCCCTCGGGGGTCCGCGCTACGACCGTGCGGTCGAGGTCGCGCAGCACCTCACGTTCCACGCGGCCGTGGACGCCGTCCTGCGCCGGCGCGTCTGACGCCCCGGCGGAGGTCTCAGGCCAGGGTGTAGCCGGCCTCGTCGACCGCGGCCGCCAAGGTCTCGTCGTCGACGGGTCCGGAGGTCGTGACACGCACGACGGAGGTCGCTCCGGCCCGGAGGTCCACTGCGACGGCGGCGACGTTCTCGACCGCGGACAATTCGGCGGTGACCGCGCGGACGCAGTGATCGCACGTCATCCCCTCGACGCGGAGTTCACGGGTCGTCTCGGTCATGGGATTCTCCTCGGGGGTCAGGAACGGACGAGGCGGGCGATGGCCTGGTTCGCCTCGCGCAGCTTCTCCTCGGCGACCGGCCCGCCCTGGGCGGCCGCCTCGGCGACGCAGTGCGACAGGTGGTCGTCGAGCAGGGACAGGGCGACGGTCTCGAGCGCCTTGGTCGCCGCCGAGACCTGCGTCAGCACGTCGATGCAGTACTGGTCCTCCTCGATCATGCGCGCGATCCCGCGCACCTGACCTTCGGCGCGGCGCAGGCGCTTGAGCAGCTCGTCCTTGCGTCCCTCGTACCCGTGCATGGCATCCATGATACCCCCGGAGGGTATGCGACGGATCGTGTGGATCCGCTTGTCAACCCCCTCGGCCGCAGCCGGTCCATGACGCATGGTCGGAAGACCAGGAGGACGACATGCTGCACAGTCGCACCGGTGGTGGTCGGAGATGACCGCCGACCCCACCCCCACCGGACCCAACCGTCCCGTGCGCATCGCGCACCTGCCGCCGCTGCGGCCCCGCCGCCGTCGGCCGCCCGTGGTGGACACGTCCGCACCCGCGGTCGAGCGCCCGGCGTCCGACGCTGCGCCCCGTCGCGAGGCCGGCGCCGCGTAGCCCCCGGGAGGAGAGAATCGTTTTGTGACGCGTTCTCTCGCCGCTCTGCCCGGTGCCGCCCGCCGCCTGTGCCTCAGCCGGCGTCGCGGAGAGATCTGCACCCGCGAGAAGGACCACCGCGGCCTGCACCACCGCCGCGGCGGATCGCTCATGTGGAGCGACGTCCAGGCGGACCCGCCGCTGTGCCCCGGCTCCGGTTCCCCGGCGGAGCCGGCTGCGCGACTGGAGGACGGGTTCCCGGACGGCCGCGCCCTCTGCCCGGTGTGCTGGGCGTTCGCCCCGCTGACCGACGACGGACGGCTGGCGGAGCACGACTCCTGGCGCGGCGACGCCACGCGCGCCGACGCGGACCGCCGACGCGCGTGGTTCAACGCCCACGGCTGGTGATTCACGCGCCCCGCAGGGCGACCACCGGTTCGATGCGCGCGGCTCGACGGCTCGGGATGCCGCCCGCCCCCAGCCCCACGAGGGCGCCCAGCAGTGCGCCGCCCACGGCGACCAGCGGGTCGAGCACCGGTGTCCAGCCCTGCGCGATCGACAGCGCCACCACGGCGAAGACGCCGACCGAGGACCCGATGAGACCGCCCAGCAGGCCGATCACCACCGACTCGACGACGAACTGGCCGCCGATCTGCCGACGGGTGGCGCCGAGGGCCCGGCGGAGGCCGATCTCGCCCACCCGTTCCATGACCGACAGCATCGTGACGTTGGCGATGCCGAGGCCGCCGGCGAGGAGGACGATCAGTCCCAGGACGAAGAAGACCACGCCGAGGTCGGACTGCACGCTGCTGCTGAGGTCGCTGCGGCCGGCGGGGGCGCCCACCTCGATCGACCCCGGATCGTCGGGGGCGATGGCCAGGGGGACCTGCGCGCGCAGCTGCGGTCCGGCGCCGACCGCGATCCTGGCGCGCACGTCACCCGGGGCGCTCAGGGCGAAGTCCGCGCGAGCGGTGCCGGTGGGGACGACGACGCCGTCCAGCAGCTCTCCCGACCGTTCGACCTTGTCGAAGACGCCCACCACGGCGTAGCTGATGCCGTCGATGAAGATCGACGGCTGCGTGTCGATCCGCGTGACGCCGAGCGACTCGGCGGCGTGAGCGCCGAGCAGCGCGACGCGGTCGTGCCGGGCGTCGTGGCCCTCGTCGAACGAGCGCCCCGTGAGGAGGTGCCCGCCGACCGTCTGCAGCAGCTCCCCGGACGCGGCGTAGAGCGGCGGCGGCACGGTGACCGGGGCGGACGGGTCCATGACCGACACGGCGGTGATCGTGCCCTTGTCCCGGTCGATGCGCGTCAGCAGGCTCGCCGCCTCGACGCCCGCGAGGCGTTCGAGACGGTCGGCCGCGTCCCACGGCAGCTTCGTCGTGGCCACCGACCTGCCGCCGCCGGTCGCCGCGGTGGCGGGCTTGACGACGATCTGCGTGGCCGCGACCGCGTCGAACTGACGGGCGATCTGGCCCGACGCCGTCTGGGAGAACCCGGCCGTGGCCACGAGCGCGCCGATGCCGAGGACGGTGCCGGCGAGGGTCATGAGCAGACGCCCCGGCCGGGCGCCGATGTCGGCGGTGGCCTCGGCGAGGAGGTCGCCGACGCCGAACCGGTCGGCGCGGGGAACGGGCGCGATGCTCATGTCAGCTCCTGCATGCGGCCGTCGGCGATGCGGATGGTCCGGCGGGCCCGGTCGGCGACGTGCTGATCGTGCGTGATGACGACGAGTGTGAGGCCGTCGGCGTTCAGCTCCTCGAAGAGGGTCATGATCTCCCCGGTGGTGTGCTGGTCGAGGTTGCCGGTCGGCTCGTCCGCGAGGAGGACGCGGGGGCGGGTCACCACGGCGCGGGCCACGGCGACGCGCTGCCGCTCTCCTCCGGAGAGCACGCCGGGGCGGAAGTCCACACGGTGCGACAGCCCGACCCTGTGCAAGGCCTCCCTCGCCCGCGGCTCGCGTTCGGCGCGCGGAGCACCGCTGTAGAGCATCGGCAGCGAGACGTTCTCGAGGACGGTGCGACGGGGCATGAGGTGGAACGACTGGAACACGAAGCCGAGCTTGCGCGCCCGGACGGCGGCGCGCTCGTCCTCCGTCAGTGCACCGGTGTCCTCGCCGGCCAGGACGTATGCGCCCACGGTCGGGCGGTCGAGCAGGCCGAGGATGTTGAGCATGGTCGACTTGCCCGATCCGCTGGGGCCGACGATCGACACGTAGTCGCCTTCGTTCACCCGCAGGTTCACCCCTCGCAGGGCCTGCACCTCGGGCGGTCCCGGGAAGGAGCGCGTGACCTCGTGCAGCTCGATGACCGCGCCGGCGGCGGTCATCGTCCGACCACCACGAGGTCGCCGCGCGACAGGCCGCCGTCGACCGGCCGGACCTCCACCGCGCCCGCCGCGGCCAGTCCGGTCTCCACGACGACGAGGTGCGTCCTCGTCTCGGGGGAGCGCGGGTCGCCCTCGACGACCTCGACGCGGCTCTCGCCGCCGGGTCCCGCCGACAGGGCGGCGACCGGAACGTGCAGCACGTCGCCGTCGGTCGTGCCGACCGAGACGCTCACCCGCACGTTCTTCCCCTGCAGCTGCGCCAGCTGCTCCGGTCGCAGCGGCTCCGGCGTCAGGGTGACCGCCCAGCGGTCGCTCGCCGTCTTGCCCGGGGTCAGGGCCGCGACGGTGGCGGGGTGGGAGGAGCCGTCGGGCAAGTCGAACGCCGCGGCGGCGCCGACGCGCAGGAGCTTGGCGTCCGCATCGCCGGCGGCTCCGTTCAGCGCCACCGTCGCGCCCGAGACGGTCATCGCCGTGCCCTTGAGCTCCGCCCCGCGGCGAGCCTCCACGGCGTCGACGCGGCGGGGCAGCTGCGTCAGGTACAGCAGCTCGCCGGCGGGAAGGACGGGCAGCGCGCCCTGCTGAGCGCGGGTGAGCTCGTCCCGCGCGTCGCGGAGCTGGCTCTGGGCGGCATCGACGGCCGCGCGTGCCGCCGTCGTGTCGGGGTGGGCGTCCAGCTGCTGGCGGCGCAGCTGCGCGAGGCCCAGGGCGTCCTCGAGGTCCGCGATGCGTCCCGCATCCTGCGGCGACTCCGCGCGCGCGGCGTCCACGGCGCGGCGCGCGCTGGCCACGGCGTTGTCGGCCTCGCGGATGTCCACGGCGCCCGTTCCGGCGCCGGCCTTGGCGAGATCGCCCTGCGCCGTCGCGACGGCCTGCTCCGCGGCGCGGACCCCCGCCTGGGCGCTGCGCAGCGACGAGACCGACTCCGCATCGGTGGCGGGGGCGGGGTACCCGACCTGCGTGTAGAGCGCGGCGACCGACTGCGCGGCCTGCTCGTCGAAGCGGGGGTCGGCGGGGTCGCCGGCGTCGAGGCCGACGGTGCGCATCGCCTGCTTGAACTGCGCGACGTCGGGACCGGAGACCCCGTACCGCAGCGTCCGGTACGAGGGCAGGTCTCCCGGGAGCACGATCACCGGGCGTCCCGCGACCTCCAGGGCGACGGCCAGCGGGCCGAGCTCGGCGCCGACGGCCGGCACCTGGCCGGTGACGACCGCGGCGCCCTGCAGCCCCGAGGTGTCCACCTGCACCTGGACGGGGTCGGCGTACCCCACCTCGGCGCGGAGCGTGACGTCGTTGCTGAGGGGGCCCGACTCGACCGGCACCGTCACGAAGCCCGCGGGCGGGGCAGCGGCGCTCGCGGCGGCGTCGGCCGGCGAGACGACGAACCGCCCGACGACGAGACCGGCGACGAGGGATGCCACGGCGACGGCCGTGGTGATCCACAACGCCCGGTTGCGTCCGACGATCCCGCGCCACCCGGCCACCCGCTCCCGGACGGAGTGCCGGGGCGGCGGCTCCGCCGTCTCCCCGGGCCCGTCCGCCAGGCCGAGGTCCTGGAGGGCGGCATCCTCCTCCATCCGGTCGTTCACGAGCGCGCCTGCGACTGCTCGGCCGCCGCCTTCGCCGCGTCGAGCTCCGCCTTGTGGTCGGCGACGAACTGCTCCTCGGCGGTCCAGCGCACCTTCTCGGCGCGGGCGTCGTAGTCGGTCTTCTGCCGGCAGTCCAGGTCCGCGAGGGCCATCTCGACCTCGGTCTTCTTCATGGCATCCATCTCGGGGGTGCGCGCGGTCGAGGAGCTCTTCTCGGAGCCCTTGTCCTTCTTGGCCAGGTCGCTGACCTGCGTGAAGATCCGGTCCTGCGCATCGCGGGGCGACGGGATGCCCGAGCGGCCCGCCTCCGCCATGCAGGCCGACCACTCCGCGTCGAGCTGGGCCTGGCCGGGCCAGCGCGCCTGCTGCTCCTCGAACTGGTTCATGGCGTCGAGCAGCGGGGCGAACTGGTCCGTCGAGAGCGGGTCGGAGGACGCCTCCTCGGTCGCCTGGCCCCAGCAGCCGCCGGCTTCGGCGAGGCGCTCGTCCGACATCGTGCCGTCCGCGCCCGACGCCGAGCCGTACAGCGCCGTCTCCCAGGCGGCGCGCTCCGACGAGGACAGCGTCTCGAGGTATGCCGCGTTGGGGTCCGTTTTCTCGGTGGCGGAGCCGGAGTCGCCGGGGTAGTCCACGGCGCCGTAGCCCCACTGGGCGACCCAGTCACGGTCGTTCGGCTTCCATTCGGCGTCGCCGCCCGCCAGGTCGCGGGAGGAACGGGTCTGCGGCCGGTAGGTGAAGCCCTGCTGGGCCATGCAGGACGCGATGCGTCCCTCGATCTCCGCCTGTTCGGCATCGTCGGTCGCCTTCCGTTCGTCGGGGCTGCCGTTGAGGCCGTACATGGCGTCGAGGTACGCGCCCAGCGGGGCGGTCGCGGGGGCGGACCCGTCCGACGGGGACGCGGGTGCGGCGGACGTGCAGCCGGCCAGGAGCAGGAGGGCGGCGGTGGACGCGGTGAGCGCGAGAGCGGTGCGGGTGATGTGCATGAGGTCTCCTTCAGGTGCCACGGGACCACATCACCGTCGCAACCCGGAGCGGCCCCGGTCGTCGGCCGGGTGGGTGAAGCACATCGGCCCGCCGATCGAGATGCCCGTGCGGGAGATCCGTCGAGCGACGTAACCTGGCACTTCACCCGCAGCGGTCGGAGGAGGTGGGCGGTGGTGCAGGTCCGCGTGGTCGGTGTCGCCCTCGACCCGTCCCAGCAGCACGTCATCCTGCTCAAGCCCGTGCACGACGAGCCCGGGGAGGGGCGTGTGCTGCCGGTGTGGATCGGTGCGCAGGAGGCCATGTCGATCCTCGTCGCCGTCGAGGGCACGGAGGTGCCGCGGCCGCTCGCCCACGACCTCATGACGGCCCTGCTGCGCGAGGTGGGGACGACGGTCGAACGGGTGGACGTGACGCGCATCGCCCAGAGCACGTTCTACGCCGAGATCACGATCGCCACACCGGGCGGCATCCGGGTCCTCGATTCCCGGCCCTCGGATGCCATCGCCCTGGCGTCGCGCGTGAAGGCCGACATCTTCGTGGCCGACGACGTCATGGCGGAGGCCGGCGTGCCCGACGAGGCCGTTCAGGTCGAGGAGGGCGACGACGAGGAGCGGGTGGAGGAGTTCCGGCGGTTCCTCGACGACGTGGATCCGGAGGACTTCGAGAGGTGACGCGCCACCCCCTCCGCGGGATTCGGCGGCGCTCCTAGACTCGCCTGCGGGACGGGAGACGCCCGCCCCGAGCGACGAACGGGGTACGGATGCAGATCGCCATGGTCGGACTCGGACGGATGGGCGCCAACATCGTCCGCAGACTCATGAAGGACGGGCACGACTGCGTCGTGTACGACGTCAACAGCGACGCGGTGGCGGGGCTCGTCGCGGAGGGGGCGACCGGTGCGGACAGCATCGCCGACCTCGCCGCGAAGCTGGAGAAGCCGCGTGCCGTGTGGCTCATGATCCCTGCGGGGCTGACCGGATCCGTGGTCGACCAGGTCGCGGAGGTGCTCGAGGCCGGCGACATCATCATCGACGGCGGCAACTCGAACTACCGCGACGACGTTCGGCGCGCGGCGGCGCTGAACGACAGCGGCATCCATTACGTCGACGTCGGGACGAGCGGCGGGGTGTTCGGCCTCGAGCGCGGGTACTGCCTGATGGTCGGCGGTCACGACGAGGCCGTGTCGCACCTGGAGCCGGTGCTGCGCACCATCGCCCCCGGTCCGGGCGGGGTCGAGCGCACGCCCGGCCGCACCGGCGAGATCACGCCCGAGGAGAGCGGATACCTGCACTGCGGCCCGTCCGGTGCCGGTCACTTCGTGAAGATGGTGCACAACGGCATCGAGTACGGGATCATGGCCGCGCTCGCCGAGGGGCTGAACATCCTGAACAACGCCGATGCCGGCCTGCGGCAGGGCGAGCACTCGGCCGAGGTCGCCCCGCTGGAGGAGCCGGAGTTCTATCAGTTCGACATCGACACGGCCAAGGTGTCGGAGCTGTGGCGCCGGGGCTCGGTCATCTCGTCCTGGCTGCTGGACCTGACCGCCGCGGCGCTGGCGCAGAACCCGACCCTCGACGGGCTGGCCGGACGCGTGTCCGACTCGGGCGAGGGCCGGTGGACGGTGAAGGCGGCGGTCGACACGGGCGTCCCGGCGCCGGTGCTGGCGGCATCCCTGTTCGAGCGGTTCGCCTCCCGCGGCGAGGACCACTTCGCCAACCAGGTGCTCTCGGCGATGCGCCTGCAGTTCGGCGGGCACCAGGAGCTCCCGGCCGGCGACGTGCTCGAGGCGGGGTCGAAGAAGGCCGAGAGCGGCGGCGAGCGCTGATCCCGGCCCGCTGACGCCGCCTGTCGGGGACGGGCGGCGTCAGCGGTCGAGGCTGATCACGCAGACGTGACGGCCCGCGTCGTCGGACCAGACGTCCGTCGCGGGCTCGGCGCAGAAGTCCTGCTCCGCCGTGAGGAGGTCGATGCGGTCCGGCTGATACAGGACCCACGGTCCGACGGTGCCGTTGACGACCTGCCCGATCCCGGTGGGCAGGTCGCCGACGGTGCCGAGCGCCTCGCGGAGGGGGACGCTCGCCTCCTCGGTGTAGAACGACTCCCCCTGGTAGTCGCGGCAGTTCGCGGTGCCGCCGGTGCCGACGGGGTAGCCGGTGCCGAGGCAGTAGCCGCCGTCGGGCAGCTCGGGGAAGGCGCCGTTCCGCTCGCGGTAGGTCTCGAACGTCGTCTTCCACGCCTGAAGCTGCGCGGTCGCGGCGGCGTCGTCGTCCTCGATGGACGGGGGGCCGAGGAGCGTCGCGCCCAGGAAGACGAGGGCGCCGGCGGTGACGAGACCGCCCAGGACGAGGACGAGGCGGGCGCCGCGGGAAAGACCGGCGGGCGCGGGGGAGTCGGGCGAGTCGGGGGAGTCGGGAAGAGACATGCTTCGCTTTCGTCGACGGGCGTGGGCCACGTCAGCCTGACCTGTCGCCCGAGGACCGCCCGGTCGCGGGCACGCCATCGCGCTGTGCGGCGAGGAGGAATTCACCCGCCGTTTGGCCCGGTCGGCCGACGCGGTTCGCTGACGGGGCGGCGCCGGGAGAGACTGGAGGGATGAGCGAGACCGCCGCCTCCCGTACCGACCGCTACGTCGTCGCGACCGACGGTGCCTGCAAGGGCAACCCGGGCCCGGCGGGGTGGGCGTGGGTCGGCGAGGACGGGCACTGGGCGGCCGGGTCGATCCCCGAGGGCACGAACAACATCGGCGAGCTGCTCGGGCTGCTCTACGCGATCACGGACCACTCCGACGTGCGGGAGCTCGTGGTGCAGGCCGACTCGAAGTACGCGATCGACACGTACTCCTCGTGGATGGACGGCCACCGCCGCCGCGGCTGGGTGACCAGCGCGAAGAAGCCGGTGGCCAATCGCGGGATCCTCGAGGCGCTGATCGCCGCACGGGATGCGCGTCGCGCGGCGGGGCTCCCGGACGTCGTGCTCGAGCACGTGCGCGGGCACAACGGGCACGTGCTGAACTCCTGGGCCGACGAGCGGGCTGTGCGCGCGTCGCAGCACGCCGCGAAGGGCGAGGAGCTCATCTGGACGTCGCTGCGCGGTCTCGACCCGCTCGACGTCGCGGTCGCGCCGCCGCGGTCCGCGGGGGATCGCGTCAGGCGGTAGATCGCCGGGGCCGGCCCGGTGGCATCCCTTCCGTTCTCGATCAGAACGGGGGCGGATCGGGGTCGGGGATGAAGGCGACGGTCGTCTCGGGCCGGTCGGTGACCGTCCGCCCCAGCGGGCTCGTCCAGAGGAGGCTGCCGTCGGGTCTCTGCTCCGCCGTCCAGGGTGTCTCGGTCTTCAGGGTGTGGTGGCGGAGGCAGAGGTGCGCGAGGTTGCCGAGCGAGGTGCGGCCGCCCTTCGCGTGATCGTGATTGTGGTCCACCTGGCAGCGGTGCGCGGGCTGGCGGCATCCCGGGAACCGGCACCGCACGTCGCGGGCCGCCAGCCGTCGACGGAGCGCGGGGGTGGGGCGGTAGCGGTCGACCTCGAGCACCGTGGCGGTGACGGGGTGGGTGAGCACGCGGTCCCAATCGGGAGCCCCGGCCATCAGGCAGCGGGCGGTGGCGGCGTCGATGGGGCTCTGCCCGTCCGCGAGGGCGCCGCGGTCGTCGAGTCCGGCCGCCGTCCGCACCGGGACGGTGACGGCGACGTGCGCGCGGATCGCGCCCAGTCCGCCGGGGAGCAGCTTGCCGGTGGGGTCGACGGCCGGCTGGCCCGCGAGGACGAGGTCGCAGAGCAGGTCGGCGCGCGTCTGGTCGAGGGTGCGGGTGTCGGTGACCGCCGTGTCGGGGGAGGCCGCGGCATCCCGCGCGACGTCGCGCACCGCCCGGGCCTGCCGGGTGAGCCGGTCGAACATCGCCCGGATCTTGACGGCGCCGTCGATGACGCCGAGGCGGGCCATGCCGTCGACCTCGTCCTCGATCCAGACGCGGCGGGCCTGCTCCGCCGTGGCGAACCGCTCCTCGATCGTGTCGGGACGCAGTTCCTCGACGAGCGCGCGGGCGTAGGCGCGCGTGCGCGCCACGGTGTCGGCCGTCGCACGTTCGACGACACGCGTCTCGAAGACGGCGCGCACCTCGGGGTCGTCCAGGACGACGCCGATCTCGCTGATCGCATGGGCGTGACCTGCGCTGATGAGACCCTCGTCGAGAGCGCGCAGCGTGCGGGGGAAGCCGTCGACGAGGCTCAGCGCCTCCTGCAGCCGCCGTTGCACGGTGCGGTCGCTCCATCGCAGCGCGACGGCGATCTCGGCCGCGATCGAGCGCACCGCCATCTCGCGCTCCTGGACCGTCCGGGGCCGGTGCCGCGACCTGTCGATGGCGACCCGCATCGCGGCCGCGAAGTGCAGCGTCTTCTCCGCCTCGAGCGTCGCGATGGCCGCCTCCGCAGCCACGAGACCGGCGATGGCGTCGGTCAGGACGGCATCCTCACGGTCGTCGAACAGCGGTCTCTCTGGCATGTGCACATGCTGCCATGAACCCCCGACATCGCGGGGGCGCTGTCCACAGGTGGAGGAGAGGACGCTGCCGACAAGCCGTCCGGAGACGGGCGTCCCCCCGTCGGACGTGATCGCAGCACCCGCCTAGGGTCATCGCACGATCGGATCGGTGCCGTACCGGACGCGCATAAGGAGCATCAGCGCGGCACCCGAGAGCACGCCGTCCGCGATGCCGGCGGGAAGCATGAACACCATGAGCACCAGCGTCACGCACCCGATGACGAGGGACAACGCGTAGCCCGACATCCTGTTCCGCAGCAGACCGATGGCCGCGACGACGCGCAACGTCGCGAACACCCCGCTGAGGGCCATCATCAACGGGAGGTTCTCGTCGAAGTAGGGCACGACGAACGAGAAGCCGCGACTCATGACGGCCGGGTCGCCTCCCGTGACGAGGATCACGAGCAGGCCGAGGAGGGGCGCGCCCTCCATCACGATGCCCTGGGCGAGCTGAAGCCCGGCCGCCCAGGCGAGGAGGCGTTTCGACGTTCTGACAGAGATTCCCGACGACATGGGGCCGAGGATATGGAGCCCGTCGAGCGCGGAAAGCCGACGAGGATCGGACGCACCGCGGGTGAGGTCCACGGCACCCCCGGACGCCGCTACGGGACGGGCGTCCCCTGGTGCCACACGCACCGCGGATCCGGGTCGCACCGCCACAGCGCGGACCGCCGGCTCGAGCGGTCCCCGGCCCGGAGCAGATAGGTCAGCAGGACCAGGTCCGGCGCGACGACCCGCCCCTCGCGTTCGTCGAGACGGGCATCGTACGGGCCCGGCTCCGCGGCGGCGAGGGAGGCGATGATCTCGTCGCGTGTAAACCGGCGACCGGACTGTCCGACCTCCGCGAAATCCGCGGCCAGCAGCGCCCCGACGGCGGCCGGGTCCCGGCGGACCTCCGGACGCAGCAGCCGTTCCTCCGCCGCCCACGCGCGCGCCACGACGTCCCGCGGGACGGTCCGTTCGACCGTGTACCGCCGCTCGATCCCCGCGGTCGCGCGGCCCCACGCGCTGTCCGCCGCGCGCTGCTGATGCGCGGCGAAGAACACCTCGTCGACGAACCGCTCCGCGACATGCCACGTCCGCCCGTCCGCGTCGGGCTCGACCTCGAACCGGTCGCAGCCCGGCTCGGCGCGGGTCGCGGCGACGTGCGCGGGCAGGTGCGCGCGCACGGTCTGCGCCTGCTCCTCGTCGGCGCAGACGAGGAGCCCGGTGAGGACGACGGCGGGCCCGCGCACGTCCCGACGCAGGATCGACGAGGCGATGGATGCCATCGGCTCCCCGCCCGCCACCGGCCAGCCGTCGCGGTAGTGGGCCTCTTGGACCCACCCGCAGCGGGCGAACGCGCGGCGCATGGCGACGTTGTCCTCGCGCGTCTGCCCCTCGAAGCGCCGCACATGGGGGAAGCCCTCGAACAGGTGAGCGGTCGCGGCCCGCAGGATCGGCGCCGCCAGACCGCGGCCACGGAACTCCTCGCCGAGCCGCAGGTCGGGCATGACGGTCGGGTCCGCGAGATCGTCCAGCCGTAGCGTGCCGACGCGGCCACACGTCTCGTGCACGACCCAGAACGCCGCGGTGTCCGGCCCGCTCCACACCCCGGAGGCGATCGCCGCGGCGGCGGACGCGGCGTCCGGCCGGGGCACGCCGTGGAAGGGGAAGGAGTTCGCCGACAGGAACCCGATCAGGTCATCGCGGTCGGAGCCCGCGGCATCCATCGGCACGAGCCGGACGCTCCGGTCGTGCGTCTGCGGGGAGCGGGGCGACGAGGGGTCCACGACCCCAGCGTACGGAGCGCGAACGCAGAAGGACCCCGGATGCCGTGGCATCCAGGGTCCTGTCCGGAGACGACTCAGGCGTCGGCGAGGGTCGACCGCCAGCCGAGAGCCGGGGCGACGTGCTGCGCGAACGCCTCGACCAGACGCAGGTTGAACGCGACACCTAGCTGGTTCGGGATGGTGCTCGCATGTATTCGGAGTGCGATCGTTCCGAACGAGGAAGGCGGTGCCCAGCACGAGGTCGAATAAGTGGCCATTACTCGTGAAAGTAGCGAAGTCGGTGTACGAACCACGTACTCGTTGGATGGTAGCCCTGGCGTTCACGCTTGCACGGCCGCCTCTCACCAGCGGCGAGATTGGCCACCACATGATGGTCGGACCGAAAGTCGCGCCCCACGGATGTGACACCGCCAAGCTGACACACGCTCGAGGATGTGACGATCTGGAGCTCGCGCGACCTACAGTCATTGTTCCTATCAGCACTATGCAAGCCACTAGGCTGGATCCCAAGTGTTGAAAGCCGCGACTTGGGGGAGTACGTGACTGCGCGATCAATGTCGATCTACGCGCTGAAGCCTGGCGTGTCCGTCGAAGACTCATTACGAGCTGATCATGGTTACACCGAGACAATTGACCACTCGAGTGCAATAACGAAGCTCCGTGTGTTCATCAAACGAGGCTCTCAAGGCCCGCCCTGGTGGAAGGAGTACCTCGATCTCGACGAAGACCTCCTCCAGGGGACAAATTCGGCTGCTGCGTTCGTGCCGTCCGGCAAACGGATGATGGTGCTGACCTTCGGGGCGGGCCAGTTCTTGCTGCGGGATGACTCCTATGAGCATGACTTCGGCACGCGTGTAGTTCTGAACGCGGTGGATCCGCGAAAGCTGAAGAGCACGGAGACTCTCGACCCGGACTCGTCGCAGCGCCGCAGAACCCAAATCCCCTACGACGGGGACCTAGCGCTCCTGAGCTTTGCCGGCGATGCGTCCGTTCTAAAGAGCCTCACTGGGAAAGCGCGACCGAAGTACAACGACCTGGTCCGAAGCGTGACTGGTTCTAGCAGTCTGCGTGTGACAACTCCAGCACGAGCTGAGGATCTCCCCAAGCTGCTGTCACGCCTGCGCAAGCTCTACAAGTCCGACGACTTCCTCAAGACGTTCCCTGATGTCGCAAAGATCCGTCCTGTCACCGATCCGGTTCTAATCTCGGCACTGGATGGGAAGCTGTCCGCAGCGGTCTTCGACCTTACTGCCCCAATCGTGCTAACGGTTCCAGACATCCTTGACTATCGGGATGAGTCCTTCATTCAGTTTTCCGGCCGCGGCGTCAGTCCAGTATTCGACGACGTCTACGTGAAGCACTATCGGGAGTACCTGGAAGCTCACGATGTTTCGCCAGCGGACATGTCTGTGGAGGTTCTCAAACATGACTACATGTTGTTGCTTGACGGGAGCAACAACCAACGACGGCGTTGGTCGATCTACAAATCGCTCGTATACGAAGTCTCAGATGGGACGGACTACAGCTATCATTTCAGTGACGGCTACTGGTTCAGAGTGGCCTCAGACCTGATCGTTGCTTTGCGACAAGATGTCGACCCCTATTGGATCGACGCGAACCTTCCTGAGCACCGGTGGTCGTCGGAAGCGGAATACAACAAGGAAGTTAGCAATCATCTAAGCGCTGTCTGTCTTGATCAGGCAAACGTCAGTCCGAAAGGCCAGACTGCTATCGAGCCATGCGACATCCTGCGCGTTCTTGACAACAAGTTCGAGCTGATTCACGTCAAGATTGGAACAAGTTCGGCCAATCTGAGCCACCTTTTCAACCAAGCCGTCAACTCGGCGGAGCTGTTGAGGACCGTGAAGCAGTCCAGACAGAAGTTGCACAAGCTCGTCGAGAAGAAGGCGGACTCGCAAACGGCTGACTCGGTACTGGCGGCTGTGGAGATTGATCAGTTTGAAGTGGCCATTGCCATCGTGAGTCACAAGAGGACTCCAGAGCGCAAGTCGGATAACCTGCCTATCTTCTCGAGGATCTCATTGCGTCGGGCGCTGCGGAGCCTGTCCGCCATGCGTGTGCCCGTCAGCGTTCAACTAGTTCCAGATGCTACGGATCGGGCTGGCAAGGCGAAACCAAGGAAGCCACGAACGCCAAAGTTCGTTCCCGACGAATAGAAAATTTCTCGCCGGGTTGCTTAATTGTCGATAGTGACCGTCACCCGCGAGACGGACACCACATCCAGTTCGGCAGCGGACGCAACGGTTGGATAAAAGAGGGCGATGTTCACTCCATCGTCGCTGCTGACTGAACTCCTGTACACGACTCCGTCGAAACCCTTCTTTTTGATGTATTCGCACAGGTACTGCGTCGGAACATACTCGTAAGCGACGCCACTCGGCTGGACGGGGCGCGTCAGCTCTTCGCCTAAGCGTTCCAGGAGGGGCAAGTCGGCTCGAAGCTCGACGATTAGAGTCTCATCACCATCGCTGAGCGGCGAGATGAGGGATCGCGGGTCTCGAAGGTCGGCCAGTTTGAGGTTGTCTGCGTCTGAGAGATCGAATCGAGCGACGCATGCCCTTTCGCCGGTGTGGGGGCGAAGCTCCGCGACAGCGGTTGCTTGCGTTGACCCTAAGTAAAGGTAGGGGATGCCCGCGGGGTTGGCTCGACCGTGACCCGCTTTGTGGCGCGGAGGTGCGCCCATGTCCGTCAGCGGGAAGGCGTCGTCGCCCGTCATCAAGCGGGCACGATACCAGTTGCTGAATTCAAGCGCAGTGGGCGTGGTGATGAGTTGGTCCAATAGGACCGCCAAGCGATCCATGTCCATGGGTTCCTCAAGGAACCACCGGTTGCTGTGCATGAGTTCGTCGCGCAACTCTTCCCACCGGTGAAGATTGCCACCACTCGGGTGAGCGATGGGCGTGAATTTCTTGCGGACGATCTCGCCATCGTCCAGCACATCCGCGAGTAGCTCCTTTGCCTGCGCTTCACTCAGCCTTCCGTTTGAGAACATCCTCCACTCGCTGATGAGGTGTCGGACCAGGAAATCTCCGTCAAGGTCTTCGCTGTAGGTCGCGATAAGCGGGGCGAACCATTGACTCAGTTTGGATGGGATCACGCATAGCACGCCTGCCATGCCGCAGTAATCGCAATCTTGCACAACCGGCTCGCATTGGTCGATCAGCTGAGCGCGGATGTGTCGATCATTGAAGCAAGTTGCGCAGCAGCGTCGCTCAGGCATTCGCGTGGTAGTCGGCAAGGGTCTCAATGTGATGCTTAATGGATAGCTTTTTGACGTATCCGAGACCTGGGAAGTGTTTGCGCTCGTGCAGGTCACGAAACTCTTCGACAGCTGTTGTGGCGAGAATCTTTGACGCTGGATCGTTGACCGCCGAAATGAGTTTGGCAAGCGCCTGTGCGAACTTGCCGGCCGGGTCCACGGGGGTGTCGTTCGAGTCGGATTTGAAGTGATAAACGAACATTGCGTCGTCGTTGGATGGGTCGATGAATGTTAAATGGATGGCGACAGCGTACGCGGGTCCGCCGCCCTCGCTGTAGTGGTCACCCACAGTAAGGAAGTCGCCGTAACCATCACCGCCGAGTTCTTCGTAGGTAACGTGAAGATCTGAAAAACGGTTGATCAAGTCGTAGTCGGCGTTCTTCTTGCGTTCGAACCCGTCTGCGATAAGGATGCGCTGTGCGCCCTTGAATGGACGACGGTAGAGCGTGTTGCGTGCATCGAGGAAGACATGTGTCACAGAACTTGACGGAAGATTGCTCGCGAGAGCTTTACCGTCGGTAAATCCGCCATGCACAAGAGTTAGTGGCCGTTCAGCGTAGGGTTCGACGAGCCTGAGCACATCATCTACAGTGAGGTCGCTCGTGAGGAGGAGTGCCGGGGAGATTGCGTCGTTATCCCCGTGGCTGTCGGCCATGTACTGTGCCAGAATCTCGCTGCTGTCTCTGTGGTCACCATGTCGCGGATTCACGATCACCGCAGCGCTGGCACCCTTGAGAATCAGCTCGTCGAGTGTGCGCTGGAGTCCCCTGAAGGTCTCCCGAACTGGCTCGATGATCGGATTAAACCCGGCGTCTGCGATCACCGCCGCGCACTCGCGGATCGCAATCAACTCGAACTGCTTGCCGCGAAAGTACGGAAAGTACATCGTCGTTCCTAACTCCAGGTCATCACTGACTTCATCAACGTACCGGTAGCAGAGGAAAGGTTCGCGCGCTGGCTTTCGTTCAGGTCGCCGAAGAGTGCCGCAGTCCTGATGGAAGGCGGAAGCGTCCGCATGTGCGTTTCCTGGGCTGCGCGTGATCGGCTCTGCTTCAACACCTGCACAGCGTGCCGATGCAACTCAGCTGGGTCGAGCGTCGCGTAGAGGTTCCGCAGCTCCGCCCAAAGGCGCGTGTTGGGAACGTCCGGCGTTTCGAGTCCGATGCGTTCCAGTACTTGTGTTGCCTCGCTAGCGCGGAGGGTCTCTAAGAGCGCCGTTGGGTCGATGCGTCCGGGGAGGTCCTGAGTCTCGCGCACGACCTGCAGTCGAAGACGAGAAGAGAGCACAAGTACGCCGACGTCATCCGGAGCTAGCCGAAGGACGGCATCCATCTGACGGAGGCTCGTTACCACCGTGACGCTTGCGAAAACTGACCTGTAGTCGCTCAGCTGGGAAGGTAGGCGACTGAGCGAGTCTCGTTCTGACTTAATCTCGTAGGCCGTGGCGGTGCCGTTAAGAACTACAAGGTCTGCCTTGGACCCGCGCGCACGCACCTCGCTCAGGACAGTCGCAGTGCGAAGGTTGTGTCGGCCAAGAGCAATCTTCTCGACAACCGAACTTCGATAGACGTAGTCGTCCCTGTTGCCAGACTTCGTCAGCTTGGAGTAGCTGAGATCAAGTGCATCCCGAAGCGTTGCTCCCTCAGGGAGGTCTGCCGGGATCGAAGTGTCTCGAAGTAACCGAGCAACAAGGGGGGAACAACCGCTCTGGCTGAGTTCGCGTATGGCGGCGGGGGAGAATAGTCGCGAGAGAGCGGCGAGCTCACCAGTGGCAGATGTGCCCACGCGAAGCACCCCCCCCGCTCGGAACCGTTGTCTAATTCTAGACGCCCACCAAGTCCGGGACTGGTTAGCCGACGGTCCTGTCGCGGAGGTCCTCTAACCTCAGCTGGTTACGTTCGCGTGCTTAGCGATAGGCCCTTCCCAGTTGGGTACCCACCCCAACGAGGGTGCGACGTGCTGCGCGAACGCCTCGACCAGACGCAGGTTGAACGCGACACCGAGCTGCGACGGGATCGTGAGGAGCAGCGTGTCGGCGCTCATCACGGCGGCGTCGTTCAGCAGCTGCTCGACGAGCACGTCGGGCTCCGCGGCGTAGGTCTTGCCGAAGGTCGAGCGCATGCCGTCGATGACGCCGATCTGGTCGGAGCCGGCCGAGCCGCCGAAGTAGGCGCGGTCCTCGTCCGTCGTGATCGGGAAGATGCTGCGGCTCACCGAGGTGAGGGGCTCGCCGGCGTGACCGGCCTGACGCCACGCGTCGCGGAACGCGTCGAGCTGCTGCGCCTGCAGGATGTCGAACGGCGTGCCGTCGGCCTCGGTGAGCAGCGTGGACGACATGAGGTTCACGCCCGTGCGGCCGGCCCACTCGGCGGTGGCGACGGTGCCGGCGCCCCACCAGATCCGCGAGCGCAGACCGGGGGAGTGCGGCTCGATGCGCTGCATCCCGGTGCCGCCGCCGAAGGGGCTCATCGGGTCGCGCTCGGCCAGGCCCTCGCCGTCGATGGCGCGCAGGAAGAGGTCGAAGTGGTCGCGGGCGATGTCGGCGCCGCGCGGGTCCTGCGACCCGGTGTAGCCGAACGCCTCGTAGCCGCGCACGACCGTCTCGGGTGACCCGCGGCTGACGCCGAGGGCGAGTCTGCCGCCGCTGATGAGGTCGACGGATGCCGCCTCCTCGGCGAGCATGAGCGGGTTCTCGTACCGCATGTCGATGACGCCGGTGCCGACCTCGATGCGCTGCGTCCGGGCGGCGATGGCCGCGAGCAGGGGCATGGGCGCCGCCTGCTGCCGGGCGAAGTGGTGGACGCGGAAGGAGATCCCGTTGACGCCGAGATCGTCCATGCCCTGCGCCAGGTCGATGGCCTGCAGCATCGACTCGCCCGCGGACAGGTGATGCCCGCCGCCGAGCGGCCCGTAATGACCGAACGAGAGTGTGCCGAAAGAACGCATGCCCGGTGCAACAGCGCGCGCCCACATCTATTCCCGGGAATGGAGCGAGACGGCCCCGGCTCGGCGCACATATGCGAGCATCGAGGCATGGACGACGAGGTGCGCGACGAGCTCGCCCGTCTGCGCGCTCGGGCGTACGGCCCCGACGCCGATATCACCGCCGATCCCGCGGCGGTCGCCCGCCTGAGCGAGCTCGAGGAGCAGGAGCGGCTACGGAGGGCGACGGCCCCGGATGCCACCCCCTCCGGGCCCGCGGACGGGCTCCTCCCCGATGACGGCACGCCAGACGGCGCGGCCGCCGCGGAGACGCCCGCCGCCGGGATCGGGACCCCGGCGGACACGACCGGCACGGACTCCGCCGGCGCGACCACCACGGGCGCCGACCCCGCCGACCCCGCCGATCCCGCCCCGCACCCCGCCCACGACGCGGACGCCGACCCGGACGAGGACGCGGAGGGGGCGGCATCCACGTCCCCCGGACGACGACGGCGCCGACGTCCGGCGGTGCGCTCCCAACGGACCCTCTGGCTGTGGGCCGGGACGATCGCGGCCGTGGCGGCCGTGACCAGCGCCGCGACGGCGGTCGGGACCACATTCGCCCCGGTCTCCCGCTCGGCCGGTGTCGCGCAGGTCGACACCTTGCAGGTGGACCCGTCGTTCGTGCCGCCGCCGCTGTTCTGGCCGACGCCCGACGGCGTCACCGGGTACGACGACTTCTTCGGTCTGACCGCGGTGGTCGGCGCGCTGCGGGTCTACTCCGACGACGCCGAGAACCTGTGCCTCTACCTCGTGCCCTCGGAGGACATCGCCGACACCGACAGCTCGTATCGCGGGGGACAGGTCTACGGCGGATGCGGGGCGGGCGTGTTCGCCCCGACCGCGCAGCTCGTCGTCTCGGACGACGCGCCGGCCGAGCTGCAGGAGCGGTTCCCCGTCGGCACGAGCCTGCAGTTCGTGCTCGACGGGGAACGCATCGGGGTGTTCAGCGACGCCGAGTGAGGATCAGTCCTCGTCGGGGTCCAGCCGGTTGCGGATCGCCTTCAGGCCCTCGACGGCGAAGAAGATCGCGACGGCGAGGCCGAACGTCACCAGCCAGGTGAGCGGCGCCAGGGGCCGCGCGTCGAAGAGGCCGCCGATGAACGGCACGTACGTGTACGCCAGCTGCAGCACGAGCAGGGCGCCGACGGTGATCCACACGGCCGTGTTGCCGCGGAAGACGTCCGGCGTGAGGCTTGACCGATGCAGGAAGCGGCAGTTGAACAGGTACGCCGTCTGCCCCAGCGCGAGCATCAGCACGGCGGCGGTCTGGGCGTACTCGTGCTCGACCCCGCTGTTCACGAGCGTGTAGAAGACGCCCAGCGTCGCGCCGCCGATCAGCAGCGACACGGCGAGGACGAACAGCAGCTCGCGTGCGTTGATGATGGACCCGTTCGGGTTGCGCGGATGCCGCTGCATGATGCCCTTCTCGGCCGGCTCGTACGCCAGGGCGAGGGACAGGGTCACGGCGGTCACCATGTTCACCCACAGCACCTGCACCGGGGTGAGGGGCAGCGTCAGGTCGAACACGATCGCCACGAGCAGGACCAGCGACTGCGCGCCGTTGGTGGGCAGCAGGAAGACGACCGACTTGCGCAGGTTGTCGTAGATGCGGCGGCCCTCGCGGATCGCGCTGCGGATGGTCGCGAAGTTGTCGTCGGCCAGCACGATCTCGGCCGCCTCCTTGGTGGCCTCCGTGCCCTTGATGCCCATCGCGACCCCGATGTCGGCCCGCTTCAGCGCCGGGGCGTCGTTCACGCCGTCGCCGGTCATCGCGACGACCTCGCCGTGCTTCTGCAGCGCCCGGACGATGCGGATCTTGTGCTCCGGGCTCGTCCGCGCGTACACGTCGACCTCGCGCACCCGCTCGGTCAGCCGCTCCTGGCTCATCTGCTCCAGCTCGCCGCCGGTGAGCACGGTCGCGTCGCCGTCGATGATGCCCATCTCGCGGGCGATCGCGGTGGCGGTCCCGGCGTGGTCGCCGGTGATCATCTTCACCCGGATGCCGGCGGTGTGGCAGTCGTGGATCGCCTCGATCGCCTCGGGCCGGGGCGGGTCGACGATGCCCCAGACGCCGAGGATCTCGAGATCGCCCACGTCGTCGAGCTCGACGTCGGACGTCCCGGCGTCGACGTGGCGCCGGGCGGCGGCGAGGACGCGCAGCCCCTCCGCGCTGAGCTTGTCGACGACGCGCTCCCAGTGCGCACGGTCCAGCGGCGCGGGACCGTCGGCCGCCCACTGGGTCTCGGCGCGGTCCAGCAGACGGTCGGGCGCCCCCTTGACCAGCAGCACCCGGCCCTCGCCGGACCCCTCGACGTCGGCCGTGTCGTGCAGCGTGGCCATGAGCTTCGCATCGGACGAGAACGGCAGGACCGCCACGCGCTCCGGGCGCACGCCGTCGGCGTCGTGCTTGCGCGCGAAGACGGCCAGCGCCCCCTCGGTCGGCTCGCCGACGAGGATCCAGGAGCCGTCCTCCTCGTGCACATCGGCGTCGTTGCAGAGACGGGCGACGGATGCCATGGCATCCAGGTCCGCCCCGTCCGTCCCGCCGTCGGACCCCTCCCGGGCGATGTCGCCTTCGGGTGCGTAGCCGAGGCCGGACACGGCGTACTCGCCGTCGGGGGTGACGACGGTGCGCACGGTCATCTCGTTCTTGGTCAGCGTGCCGGTCTTGTCGGAGCAGACCGTGGTCACGGAGCCGAGCGCCTCCACGGACGGCAGCTTGCGCGTGATCGCGCGCCGACGGGCCATCTGCTGGACGCCCAGGGCCAGGGTGATCGTGACGAGCGCGGGCAGGCCCTCCGGGATGGCGGCCACCGCGAAGCCGATCGCGGCCGAGATGAGCTCGTCGAACGGCATCTCGTGCAGGTAGCGGCCGATGACCATCATGACCGCGGCCATGGCGAGGATGACGATCGTGAGGACCTTGCCGAAGCCGTTCAGCTGCTTCGTGAGCGGGGTGTCGAGTGAGCCCGCCTCGGAGACGAGGCTCTGGATGCGGCCGATCTCCGTCTCGGACCCGGTGGCGGTCACCACGCCGCGCCCCGTGCCCGCGGACACGATCGTCCCGGAGAAGCCCATCGACGAGCGGTCGCCGACGCCGGAGTCCTTCTCGACGGGGGACGTGCTCTTCTGGGCGGGCTCGCTCTCGCCGGTCAGGGCGGCCTCGTCGATGCGGAGCTGCGACGCGGAGGTCAGGCGCACGTCGGCGGGGACGCGGTCGCCGGGGGAGAGGCGGATCACGTCGCCGGGGACGAGCTCGGCGGCATCCACCGTCCGCCATCTGCCGTCGCGACGCACGCTGGCGTCGGAGGACAGCATGCCCCGGATGCCGGCGAGCGCCTTCTCGGCCTGCCCCTCCTGCACGAAGCCGATGACGGCGTTGATGATCGCGACGGCCATGATGACGCCGAAGTCCAGCCAGTCGCCCATGATCGCCTTGATGACGGCGGATGCCAGCAGGATGTAGATCAGCGTGTCGTTGAAGTGCGAGAGGAACCGCAGGACCGCCGGCTTGCGTTCGGGCGGGGGCAGCTCGTTGCGGCCCACCTCCTCGAGGCGGGCGGAGGCCTCCTCGTCGGTGAGACCGTCGTCGCCCGTCGAGAGGGCGGCGACGACGTCGTCCACCTCGTCGGCGAAGGGCGTGTCGAGGGCGAGGTCGGCAGGAGCGGTCTGCGGCATGAGGCCTCCGTACTGACGCGCGGCGGCCACGGCCGCCGCGGGAGCGGGCGGTCGTCGAGGGGTGATCGACACGCCGAGTCTAGGAATGGCGCGCGTCCGGACCGGTGGGCTTGCATCCGGCAGGGGCGGTGTGGATGAGAGGCTGGACCGGTGACCTCCCTCCTCGACCACGTGCCCGTCGGCGCCGATCCGGATGCCGCCTACCTGGGCTTCGTCGACTGGGCGGCCGGGCGCGGGCTCACGCTGTACCCCGCCCAGGACGAGGCGGTCATCGAGATCGTGTCAGGGGCGAACGTCATCCTGTCGACCCCGACCGGCACCGGCAAGTCGCTGGTCGCGGTGGCCGCACACGCGGCATCCCTCGCCCGGGGCGGTCGCACCTATTACACGGCGCCGATCAAGGCGCTGGTGAGCGAGAAGTTCTTCGCGCTCGTCGACGTCTTCGGCGCCGAGAACGTCGGGATGGTGACGGGCGACTCCTCGGTCAACGCCGACGCGCCCATCATCTGCTGCACCGCCGAGATCCTCGCGAACCTCGCCCTCCGCCAGGGGGCGGACGCCGACGTGGCGCAGGTGGTGATGGACGAGTTCCACTACTACGGCGAGCCCGACCGCGGCTGGGCGTGGCAGGTGCCGTTGCTGCTGCTCCCGCGCGCGCAGTTCGTGCTGATGTCGGCGACCCTCGGCGACGTCACCGACATCGCCGACGACCTGTCCCGCCGGACCGGTCGCCCCACCGCCCGGGTCACCGGCGTCGAACGTCCCGTGCCGCTGCACTTCGAGTACGCCCGCACGCCGGTGCACGAGACGGTGCAGGAGCTGCTCGACACCAAGCAGGCGCCCATCTACGTCGTGCACTTCTCGCAGGCCGCGGCGATGGAGCGGGCGCAGGCGCTGTCGTCCATCCGCATCATCACGCGCGAACAGCGCGACGAGATCGCCGAGGCCATCGGCGGGTTCCGCTTCACCACCGGGTTCGGCAAGACCCTCTCGCGCTACGTCCGTGCGGGGATCGGCGTGCACCACGCCGGGATGCTCCCGCGGTACCGCCGCCTCGTCGAGACGCTCGCCCAGCGCGGGCTGCTGCGGGTCATCTGCGGCACGGACACCCTCGGCGTCGGCATCAACGTGCCCATCCGCACCGTGCTCATGACCGCGCTCACCAAGTACGACGGCCAGCGCATGCGGCAGCTCACGGCACGCGAGTTCCACCAGATCGCCGGGCGCGCGGGCCGCGCGGGGTACGACACGGCGGGCACGGTCGTCGTCATGGCGCCGGACCACGAGATCGAGAACGCGGCGCAGATCCTCAAGGCCGGCGACGATCTCAAGAAGCAGAAGAAGATCGTGCGCAAGAAGGCGCCGCAGGGCTTCGTCAACTGGACCGAGCAGAGCTACGACCGCCTCGTCGCCGCCGAGCCCGAGCCGCTGCAGCCGCAGATGAAGCTGACCGCCGCGATGCTCATCAACGTCATCGCCCGCGGCGGCGACGTCTTCGGCAACGTCCGCTCCCTCGTCTTCGACAACCACGAGCCCCGCCCCCGCCGGTACGAGCTCGCGCGTCGGGCCCTCGCGATCTTCCGCACCCTCGTGCAGGCCGGCGTGGTCGAGGCCGACGCCGGCGGCATCCATCTCACCGTCGACCTGCAGCCGAACTTCGCCCTCAATCAGCCGCTGTCGCCGTTCGCGCTCGCCGCGATCGAGATGCTCGACCCCGAGGTCGAGCTCGGACGGGGACCGGATGCCACGCCTCCGGCGTCGTCGGTCGGCACGGGGCACTACGCGCTCGACGTCGTCAGCGTCATCGAGGCGACGCTCGACGACCCGCGTCCGATCCTGTCGCAGCAACAGTTCCGCGCCCGCGGCGAGGCCGTGGCGGCGATGAAGCGCGAGGGCATCGAGTACGACGAGCGCATGGAGCGGCTCGAGGAGATCACCTGGCCGAAGCCGCTGGAGGACCTGCTCGCGCAGGCCTACGAGGTGTTCGCGTCGAGCCAGCCGTGGGTGCGCGACTTCGAGCTGTCGCCGAAGTCGGTCGTCCGCGACATGTTCGAACGGGCGTGCTCGTTCGGCGAATACGTCTCGCTGTATCAGCTCGCCCGCAGCGAGGGCCTGGTGCTGCGTTATCTCAGCGATGCGTACCGAGCCATCCGCCAGACGGTGCCCGTCGATGCGCAGACGCCCGACCTGCTGGACCTCATCGCGTGGCTCGGCGAGCTCGTGCGGCAGGTCGACTCGAGCCTCGTCGACGAGTGGGAGCAGCTCATCAATCCCGCTGACGACCCGGACGCGCCGGTGGTGCCGCCGGCCCCGCCGTCGATCCTCACCAACCGGCGCGCGTTCGTCGTGCTCGTGCGCAACGAGATGTTCCGGCGCGTGCAGCTGGCCGCGCTGCAGCGCGACGACGAGCTCGTCGAGCTCGACCCCGACGTCGACTGGCCGGGCGTGCTCGACGGGTACTTCGAGGAGCACGACGCGATCGGGACCGGGGGAGCCGCGCGCTCGTCGGCGCTCGTGGACATCGACGAATCAACGGCGTCCGACGGCGTCTGGCGGGTGGAGCAGACGATCGACGACCCGGCCGGGGACCACGACTGGCGCATCCGCGCCGAGGTCGACCTCGCCGCCTCCGAGGAGGAGGGGACGGCGGTCGTCCGCGTCACCGAGGTGCTGCGGCTATAGGGCGTCCGGGGGGGTCCTGCGGGGGTTTGGTCCTGCGGAGGTTCTGGTCCTGCGGGTTCCGGTCGTGGGGGGTTCCGGGTTCCGGCCATGGGGGTTCCGGTTGTGCGGGGTTCCGGCTCTGGGGGCGCGGGTCAGCCGTGCGCGGTGGGGACCGGCGAGGCGGCGCGCCGACGGCGGAAGGCCAGGAGCCCCCGGACGATGAGGCCCGCCACCGCCACGACGACCGCCGTGACGAGCGGGGGCGCGACGATCTCGGGGATCGTCGACGCCGACCGGAACACCGAGATCCCGTACTCCGCCATGCCGGGCAGGTCGCGCGCCAGTACCCGGGTGCCGGCGGCGGAGGCGATCGCGGTGGTGAGCGCGGGCACGAGCCACACCAGCCCGAGGCCGACGAGCGCCGCGATCACCCGACCGACGGATGCCACCCCCGTCCAGGCGATCGCCAGCCCCACGAGAACGGGGGAGACGTAGGTGAGCATCGGGATGAGGGCCGAGAACGGCGACTCGTACGAGAACGGCGGGAAGAGGAGGACGCCGAGCCAGGAACCCGCGGCCGCGGCTCCGACCATGAGCCCGATCCCGGCCCCGGCGCGCGGAGCGGCCGCGACGAGCAGGCACGCCACCGCGGCGACCACGGCGGCGAGGACCGCCACAGCCGTGAGCAGCAGGAGGTAGACCGCGGACTCGTCCCGCTCCTGCAGCACGGCCCGCGTGGTCACGGCCGTCTGCACGACCGCCGCGACCTGGACCACGACGACACCCGCCACCGTCGCGAGCGACCGTCCGACGCCGGGACGCGCGCCGCGGGATCGGGCCAGGACGCCGGCCAGCACACCGCCGACTACGAGCAGCACGATGATCGTGATGATCGAGTACTGGCTGTACGGCAGCAGCACGAACGGGCCCGGGCGGGAGGGGTCCTGTCCCTCGCCGAGGTTCTGCAGCGGCAGGAAGGGTCCCGATGCGAGCCACGGGAGGAGCCCGGCGACGCCGCCGGCCGCTCCGAAGAGCAGGAACCACCCGGTCGGTGTCCGGCGCGTGGCGCGTGCGTCGTGCAGATCTTCCATGAGGCCCCCGTCTCATCCGTTCCTCGACGCTATCGGACGGGGCCCGGAACGCCCGGCGACGACGCGGCGGCGGACGGTGCAGCTGCGTCAGCGGACGGCGCGGCTGCGACGGCGGACGCTGCGGTGAGGTCGAGGGTCGGCCACCTCTCCTCCACAGGGGAGGTGCGGGTGATCTTCTCCACCGAAAGCGCGATCCGCTTGAGCGCACGGCGACGCCGCGGCTACCGTCGACCCATCCGCACACCGAGGGAGAGGACGACCATGACCATCGACGCCACGCAGGCGGTCATCGCCCTGAGCGCCCTCCTGCTGACCTTCGCCGCCACGATCCTCGGGGGGATGAAGTGGATGCTCGACCGTCTCGAGCGGCGCACGGACCGGCGCTTCGAACAGGTGGACCAGCGCTTCGAGCGGCTCGAGCGGCGCATGGACCGCGCCGAGGCGCGGATGGACCGCATGGACGAGCGTTTCGACCGCATGGACGAACGGATGCGTCAGATCGACACCACGCTGCTGTCCATCCAGATGAGCATTCTCGCCATCAAGGCGGCGATCGACCGGATCGAGGGCGGGCGGCCGCCGCTGCTCATCGCCTCGCACTGATTCCGGCCGCCCGGAGCGGGACGGAAGCCTGGCGAAACCGACCACGCGCACGAACGACGGATGCCGGGACCCTGAGGCCCCGGCATCCGATCTGAATCGGTGAAGGTCAGCTGCGCGCGACGCGGTTCTCGGCGCTGACCATCCAGGAGAGCTGCTCGAGGCGCTCGAGGATGCCGTGCAGGATGTCGGCGCTGGTGGGGTCCTCGTCGTCGACGTCGTCGTGGACCTCGCGGACGGTGCCCACGGTGGCGTCGATGCGCTCGGTGATGAGGTCGACGACCTCGGCCGTGTCGACCTCGCCCTGCGGGAACTCGGGCAGGGTGGTCGTCTCGGCGATGGTGTCGCTGCGGCCGTCGGGCAGCGCGTGCAGCGAGCGCATGCGCTCGGCGACGGTGTCGCTGAACTCGCGGGCAGCGTCGATGATCTCGTCCAGCTGCAGGTGGGTGTCGCGGAAGTTCTTGCCCACGACGTTCCAGTGGGCCTGCTTGCCCTGGATGGACAGCTCGATGAGGTCGATGAGAACGCGCTGCAGGCTGTCGGTCAGCTGCTCGGACGCCTGGAAACCGCTCTCGGCGTTCTGCTCCGACGTCGTCTCCGCGCCGCTCCCGCCGCGGGCCGGACGGCGGCGGTTCTTGGTGGGGGACTCCTGGGTGGTGGACATGCGGATTCCTTTCCTTCGCGGTCGACCACGACGTTAGGTCGCCGTCCTCTCCCTGGGCCGGGGGTTGCGGGACCGGCGGACGCGCGGTAGCCGCCGCCGTGGGCGTGTCGCTCGCGGTCGGCAGGCCCCGTCGACCGGCTTCTGCGCGTGTGTGCAGGACCGGTGGGGCTGGTGGCAGCGGGTGGGGCGCATGGGGCGGCGGGACGCCCGGTCGTCCTGCAGACTGCACGACGCGCAGGTGCGTCAGGGGCGGCGGGCACCCACACGGCGCACGCGCACGGCACGCGCACGGCACACGGCACACGGCGCACGCGCACGGCGCACGGCGCACGCGCACGGCACGCGCATGGCGCACGGCACACACACCAGGCGGCATCCGGAGCCCCGTAGCCTCTCGGAACCCAAACGACAACCCCGCCCCGGGCCCGCGACGGCGTTCCTAGCGTGAAGACGTGCCCATCGAGCCCGATCAGCCGTCCCGACCGCTGCGCGACTACGCCGCCATCGGCGACGGGCGCACGGTCGCCCTCATCGGGCTCGACGGGTCGGTGGACTGGCTGCCGCTGCCGAACATCCACTCGCGTCCGGTGTTCGCGCGCCTCGTCGACGAGTCGGCCGGCGGCTGCATCCAGCTCGCACCGGTCGGCGACTACGAGGTCTCGCGCCGCTACATCCCGCGGACCAACGTCCTCGAGACGACGTTCACCACCGAGACGGGCGTCGCGACGCTGACCGACGCGATGGTCACCGGCATCGCCGGGCGACTGCCCTGGGCGGAGCTCGCACGCCGCGTGGAGGGCGTCTCGGGCGAGGTCGAGTTCGAGTGGTGCGTGCAGCCGGGCACCATGCTGCGCTCCGCCGCGCCCTGGACCGAACGCATCGACGGCTTCTCGGTCATGCGCGTCGGGCACGTCTCGCTCGCCGTCGTCGGACACGAGCACGGACTCCACGGCGACCCGGATGCCGGCAACGAGAGCATCGACGGCGGCTTCACGACGTCGACGGGGTCCCGGCACCTGCTGGTCATCGCCGCGACCGAGGGGGAGCCTCTGCGCGTCCCGAACGCGCAGAACGTCGACCGCGGCATCGACCGCACGATCCGCGGATGGCAGATGTGGTCCGACGAGTTCTCCTACGACGGACCGTGGGCCGACGACGTGCAGCGCAGCGCCCTGGCCCTGAAGCTTCTGCTGTTCAGCCCCACCGGCGCGATCGCGGCGGCCGCGACGACCTCGCTGCCCGAGAACCCCCGCGGCGGCAAGAACTGGGACTACCGCTACGCCTGGGTCCGCGACCTCGCCTACACCGCGCACGCGTGGGTCGGCTTCGGCCTGCGGGAGGAGACGCACGCGGCCATCTCGTGGCTCCTGCGGACCATCCGCAAGAACGGCCCCGAGGTGCAGGTGATGTACACCCTCGACGGCGACGCCGAGATCGGCCTCGAGAAGCACGAGGTGCCCGGGTGGAACGGCAGCCAGCCCGTCGTCACCGGGAACCCCGCGCAGGGGCAGCTGCAGCTCGGTGTCTACGGCGACCTCATCGCGCTGTGCCGCACCTATGTCGAGGCCGGCAACCGCCTCGACACGCAGACGGGGCGCCTCCTCGCCGACGTCGCCGATCGCACGTGCGACCTCTGGCGCCGCGAGGACTCCGGCATGTGGGAGCTGCCCGAGCTGCGCCACTACACCTCGTCGAAGATGGGCTGCTGGAAGGCCCTCGACGACGCGCAGTGGCTGGCGCAGAACGGCCACATCCCCGACAACGGCGACCGCTGGCGCGCCGAGCGCGATCGCATCCACGCCTGGGTCGGCGAGCACTGCTGGTCCGAGAAGCTGCAGTCCTACGTCATCCATCCCGGGAGCGAGGACCTGGATGCCTCCGTCCTCCTGCACGCGCCGACCGGCTTCGACCGTGGCGAACGGATGTCCAAGACCCTCGACGCCGTCTCCGACCGCCTCGGCACCGAGAACCACCTGCTCTACCGGTACACCGGCATGGACCAGGAGGAGCAGACCTTCGTCGCGTGCGCGTTCTGGCGAGCGACCGCCCTCGCCTGCGTCGGCCGCCATGAAGAGGCCGTCAAGGCCATGGACGCCCTCGTCGCGCAGGGCAACGATGTGGGCGTCTACTCCGAGATGATCGCCGAGTCCGACGGGGCCTTCTGGGGCAACCTCCCGCAGGCGCTCAGCCATCTCGCCCTGATCAACGCCGCGCTGGTGATCCGCGAGCTCGTGGATGCCGCCGAGCTCGGCGACCGCTGACCCCACCACGTCCGGGGCTTCTCGCCCTGGCATCCATCCCCCTCCAGGAAAGGACTCGCCATGAGCAACCAGTACACCTTCACGGACCCGGCCAAACTGTATGCCGACATCGACCCGAAGGCGCAGGACCAGCCGGAGCCCGGCCTCGACGCCGAGCTCACGCCGAAGGCGGCCCTCGGGGAGGACACCTACGAAGGCAGCGGTCGCCTGACCGGCCGCAAGGCGCTCATCACCGGGGCCGACTCGGGCATCGGTGCGGCGACAGCGATCGCGTTCGCGCGCGAGGGCGCCTCGGTCGCGATGTCGTACCTGCCGGAGGAGAAGGTGGATGCCGACCGCATCGCCGGCATCCTGCGCGAGGCCGGCGCGACCGTGGTCCAGATCCCCGGCGACCTGCGCGAGCGCGAGTACGCCCGCACCCTCGTGAAGGAGGCGGTCGAGGGCCTCGGCGGCCTGGACATCGTCGTGAACAACGGCGGCAAGCAGATCTTCAACGAGGACGTCACCACGCTGACCGACGAGCAGTTCGACGACACGTTCAAGACCAACGTGTACGCGATGTTCTGGATCTGCAAGGAGGCCGTGCCGCACCTGAAGCCGGGCTCGACCATCATCAACACCACGTCGATCCAGGCGTACTCGCCCGCGCCGATCCTCGTGGACTACGCCTCCACCAAGGCGACCATCAACACCTTCACGAAGGCGCTGGGCCAGCAGCTCGCGCCGAAGGGCATCCGCGTGAACGCCGTCGCGCCCGGACCGATCTGGACGCCGCTGCAGGTCACCGACGGTCAGCCCGACGAGAAGGTCGACGAGTTCGGCGAGGAGACGCCGCTCGGCCGCATGGGTCAGCCGGCCGAGCTCGCCCCCGCGTACGTGTACCTCGCCTCGGCGGAGTCCAGCTACGTCATCGGCGAGACGCTCAACGTCAACGGCGGCATGCCCACGCCGTAAGCCGCAGCCGTCGGGGCCGTCGTCCGTTCGCGGGCGGCGGCCCTTTCGCGTGCCCGGCGAGAACAGGGGATGCCACGGGGACAGGCGGATCGAGCGGGGATCGGCCTGTCGCGGGCGCGCCGCCTGGTGCGGGAGCGTGTGCGGCGCGGGGGCGGGCGCCGGGCTCAGGCGAGGGACTTGCGGTAGTAGATCTCGCCGTCGTCGGTGACCTCGCTGCGCTCGTAGCCCTCGCGCTCGTACAGGTGCTGGTTCGCCTCGCTGAGACCGCCGGTGAAGAGCTCGGCAGTCGTGGCCCCCGCCTCGTCGCGACCGCGCGCCTCCACGGCGGCGAGCAGCTGCGTGCCGAGGCCCCCGCCCTGCTGGTCCGGGGCGATGGCGAGGCGGCCGATGAGGAGCAGGTCGCCGTCCGCCCGGGCCCGGACGGCGCCGACGATGCGCGGGCCGACGAGGGCGACGCAACCGAGGTTGTCCACGAGCTCGGCGCGGAGCTCCTCGAGCGTCTGAGTGAGGGGCGGCATGTCGGCGTCGTCGTAGATGCGCGCCTCGCTCGCGAAAGCGGCGCGCTGGATCGTGAGGACCTCTCCCGCATCGTCGGGGTGGATGGGGCGGATCTCGGTGTCGTCGGTCATGAGCTGCTCTCGCGTCGGGGAGGGGCGGACAATTCCATTACTATCGGTGCGGACTCCACGCCGGTGGAGCGCGGGGGAAATGACCGGGTTCTTCGATACGCACGTCCGCACCGACGACGTGACCGAGACGCTGACGTGGTTGCAGCAGGCCTACGGCCACGTCGACGTCCAGGCGGACACCGCCTCGTTCGCGGAGCGGGCGGTCGGTGACGACGAGTTCGCCTTGCGGAACCTCGTGTGGGACTGCCGCGCGGAGGTCGTGTACGAGGCGGACCGCTTCTACGTCGCCACCTCCACCCCCGGCTACGGCTGGCGCATCGGCCGGCACTCCGGCGACTTCAGCGTCGAGCCCGCCCTCATCCAGCCCGGGCACGAGATGATCGGCCGACCTGATCGGACCGAGATCCAGCTGCTCGCGTTCGACACGCGGCGTCTGACCGAGGCTGCCCGCGTCATCTACGGCGACGACGAGCTGGAGGCGCGCTTCGACGGGCTTCACCCGGTCTCGCGCCGTCTGCGCGACTACTGGCTGGCCACCCTGCGGTGGTCTCTGACGCAGACCCCCCTGCTGCACGAGCCGCTCGTCCGCGCCCACGTCCGCCGGTCGCTCACGGCCGCCACCCTCGAGGCGTTCCCCCTCGTCGGGGATCCGCGTGAGCGCCGCGCCTCCGCCCTGGAGCAGGCCTCCGTCTACGCCGCCGCGGCCGCCTGGATGGACGACCACGCGTCGCTGCCCGTGACCATCGACGACGCCGCCGCCGCGGTGGGCACCTCGAGGGCGGGGCTGCGCCGGGCCTTCGCGGCGAACGGCCAGTTGGCATCCACTCCCGAGGACTATCTCGCCCTCGCCCGCATGAGCGCGGCGCACGCCGATCTCGTCGATAGGGATCCCGGGGCGACCACGGTGACCGAGATCGCCCTGAGATGGGGATTCACGGATGCCGCCGCCTTCGCGACCGCCTACCGTGCGGCGTACCGCGTCGATCCGGAGCACACGCTGCGTCGATGACGCGTCAGCGGTCGCGGTCGGTGTACTCGCCCGGGTCGCCGACGTCCTCGCGGACCTCGTCGCCGGAGGGCAGCTCGACGTCGGTGTAGGCGCCGGGCTCGTCCGTGCGCGGACGCGAGGCGCTGCCGTCGGCGTTCTCCCGGTCGACGTACTCGCCGGCGAGGTCGGAGGTGCCGTGATCGCGGGTGCCGTCGGGGCGCTCGACGTCCGTGTAGGCGCCCTCGTCCGGTCCGGTGCCGTGCGCGCCCGTCTCGGGCGCGTGCTCGTGTGCGTCGTGGCTTCCGTGCCCGTCGGCTTCGTGATGGTCCATGCTGACCTCCCGGTGTGTCCTGCTCCGACGGTAGACCCGGCGGCCCCTCCGGGAGCGAGGCCTTGACACGAGGCGGGCAGGGGAGCCCGCGGCCGGCGGGCAGGGGAGCCCGCGGCCGGCGGGCGGGGGAGCCCGCGGCCGGCGGGCGGGGGCGAGGGAGCGCCCGCGGTCGGGTCAGATCGAGAACAGGTCGCGCAGGCGGGGACGGCGCGCGGCGACGACGGCGTCCAACGCCGGTCCGAGACGCGGATAGCGGAATGCGAACCCCGCCTCCTGCAGCACCCCGGGCACGACCCAGCGGCTCTTCAGGACCATCTCGGGCTCGGCGCCCAGCACGGCCAGCGCCGGCTCCAGCATGAACCGTCCGGCGGGAAGGCCCACCGGCATCCCGACCGCCCGGCGCAGCTCGCGCATGAGCGTCCGGTTGTCGACGGGCTCGGGCGCGGCGAGGTTGACCGGACCGGAGATGTCGTCGCGATCGCGGAGGAAGCGGAGGGATGCCACGACGTCGTCGATGTGGATCCAACTGAACCTCTGCCGGCCGCGGGTCCGGTACCAGGGCGCCCGCACCGGGCCCGTCGGGTGGGCGCCGATGCCGCGATAGCGGCGGTGCGGGAACCACCAGCCGTCGATCTGCGGGCCGCCCAGACCGGTCCGCGCCAGGGCCAGCAGCATGCGCGTCGCCGGGCCGTCGCCGACGACGATCGCCATGCGCAGCGCGACGCGGCGGGTGCCCGGCAGGTCGCCGGCGAAGAACGCGCGCTCCCAGCTCGTCGCGACGTCGACCGAGAAGCCCGAACCCAGGATGCCGTCCCGTTCGTCGTTCGGACGCTCGGTCTCGTGGCGGTAGATCGTGGCCGTGGACGCGTTCATCCACACGCGGGGCGGGTGCTCCGCGGTGCGGACGGCGTCGTGCAGCGCCCGGGTCGTGTCCACGCGGGAGCGGAGGATCTCGTCGCGGGCGGCGTCGGTGTAGCGGCAGGCGACGATCTTGCCGGCGAGGTTCACGAGGACGTCCGCGCCGTCGACCGTGCGGGCGATCGCCGCCGGGTCGGACCAGGTCACCGGGCCGGACCGCCCGATGGTGTCGACGTCGTACCCGTCGGCGCGGAGGGCCTCGACGACCGCGCGTCCGACGAATCCGCTGGCTCCGGCGACGACGGCGCGAGGTCGGTTCATGAGCCCACCCTAGGGGCGGGTGCGGCGCCCGCCGCGCGGCGATCCCGGCCCGGGACTGACACAATGGACCGCATGCGACGACAGGCCCGGGTCACGAGCGTCGCTCGCGGTGCCGTCGCGGCAGCCGTCGCCACCTTCGTCGCCCTGCTCTCGCACGTGACGGCCGGCGGCGAGATGCCGGGCTGGGTCGGCATCGCCGTCCCCCTGGCGCTGTCGTTCGTCGCGTGCAGCGCCCTCGCCGGCCGCCGCCTCTCGCTGTGGCGTCACTCGCTCGCGGTCGTCGTGAGCCAGGTGCTCTTCCACACCCTCTTCGTCCTCGGCAGCTTCGACGCCGCCGCCGGTCACGTCCACGGCGTCGCGGCCGTGTCGACGGACCCGGTGGTCGCGAGCGGACCGATGGATGCCGCCATGCTCCTCGGCCACGCCGTCGCCGCCGCGGTGACCGTTCTCGCGCTGCACCGGGGTGAGCGCACCCTCGCGCTGCTGCGCGTCCTCGCCGTGCGCGCCGTCGCCTGGCTCCGCGCCCGCGTGCGCGTCACCGTGCCGTTCGGACCCGCCCCGGCTCGTCGCGTCCTCGCCGACGTCGTCGCCCCGCTGCGCCCCGTCGCGGTGCTGCTGGCCGATACCGCGGACCGCCGCGGTCCCCCCGCGCTCGCGCACTGACGACGCGCGCCCGCTGACGCGCGTCCGAGCGGGCTCGTCCGTCCCCCCGCGGACCGACGTCCCCCGGGCCGCACGACCGTGGAGATCCCTCCTCGGCGTGACGCCGTCGCATCCCCCTTCCTCCACCCGCCGGCGCGGCGCGCCGGCCTCGTCCGCCCGCGTCCGCGACGGTCCTGACCGTCCGCGCCACCACGGCGTACGTGTGACGGTGCGGTGCGGACCGGCGACCGCTCGACGCGGTCCCGTCCCGTCGACCGTCCCCGTGCCGCCGCGCGGCCGCTCCGCCGGTCCTCCGCGTGGGACGACGAGCGGCCCCGGGTGACCCCGTCCGAAAGCGAAATTCATGAACCGTCTCCGTCCCCTCCTGGGCGGGATGGCCGTGGCCGTCGTCGTCGTCCTGACGTCCGTGGCCCCGGCATCCGCCCATGACGAACTCCTGTCCAGCTCACCCGTCGCGGGTGAGAACCTGCCCTCCCCACCCGAGGAGATCACCCTGACCTACTCCGCCGACGTGCTCGACATGGGCGCGGAGGTGGTGGTCGCCGACGGCGACGGCACCGACTGGGTCGCGGGGGATCCCGTCGTGGCATCCGGTGTCGTCTCCGTCCCGCTGCAGGAAGGCATGCCCGACGCGGGCTACGAGGTGCGCTGGCGCGTCGTCTCCAGCGACGGCCACCCGATCTCCGGCCTCATCCCGTTCACGGTGGGGGACGGCGCGCCCCTCGAACGGACCGCGGCGAGCCCCACCGCCGCCGCTGCCGACGACGCCGCGTCCGTTCCCGCCGACGCCGGCGGCATCCCGCGTCCGGTCCTCGTCGGTGCCGCCGGTGCCGTCGTCGCCGTCGTCGCGTTCCTCGTCCTCCTCTTCGTCCGCCGCGCCGCGCGCGGACGCCGCTCGTGAAAGGTCCTCTCCCCATGTCTCTGCGCACCCTGTCCGTCCGTGTCCTCCCCGCCGTCGCCGTCTCGGTCGTCGCCGCGCTCGCCCTGTCCGGGTGCGCCGGGGGAGAGGCGTCCACCACGCCCGTCCCCGAGGCGGCCGCCTTCCACGCCACCGACGCGTGGGTCAAGGCGGCCCCGGCCGACGAGATGACGGCCGCGTTCGGCGAGCTCGTCAACGACGGCGACAACGACATCACCGTCGTCTCGGCGACGAGTCCCGCCGCGTCGATGATCGAGCTGCACGAGACGGTGCAGAACGAGTCCGGCCAGAGCGTGATGCGGGAGGTGGAGGGCGGGTTCACCATCCCGGCGCACAGCACCCGCGAGCTCGCGCCCGGTGCCGACCACCTCATGATCATGGGCGCCACCGCGCCGCTGCTCGCCGGCGAGGAGGTCACCATCACGCTGACCTTCTCCGACGACTCGACCGCCGAGATCACCGCCCCGGTCAAGGAGTTCGCGGGGGCGAACGAGACCTACGAGGGCGGCGACCAGTGAGACCGCGGTCCGCCGGCGCCACCCGGCGCCAGTTCCTGCTCGGCGGCGCGGTCGCCGGGGCGGGGGCGGTGGCCGCCGTCGGCCTCGACGCGGCCGTCTCGGCCGGGGGGACGGATGCCGCGGCCTCGACGCCCCTGAACGGAGACGTCGTCGTGCCGTTCCACGGTGCCCACCAGGCCGGCATCGACACCGACGCGCAGGCGCACGCGACCCTCGTGGCGCTGGACCTGGCCGCCGACGTGGACCGGGACGGGCTGCGCCGTCTGCTGCGGACCCTCACCGACGACGCCGTCCGGCTGTCGCGCGGGGAGGGGGCGCTCGCCGACACGGAGCCCGAGCTGGCCGTCGCCCCGGCCCGGCTCACGGTGACGTTCGGCTTCGGACCGGGCCTCGTCGTTCGGGCGGGGGCGACGGCACCGGACTGGCTGCGGCCGCTCCCGGCGTTCGCGATCGACCGCCTGCGCCCTGAGTACGGCGACGGCGACCTGCTGCTGCAGATCGCCGCGGACGACCCGGTCACCGTCGCCCACGCCACCCGGATGCTGCTGAAGGACGCGCGCGCCTTCGCCTCCCCGCGGTGGGTGCAGCAGGGGTTCCGGCGGGCGCACGGCACCGTCCGGCCGGGGACGACCATGCGCAACCTCTTCGGCCAGGTCGACGGCACCGCCAACCCCGTGCCCGGCACCCGCGACTTCGACGAGGTCGTGTGGGCGCGCGACGGCTGGCTCGCCGGCGGGACCGGCATGGTCGTCCGCCGCATCGCGATGGACCTGGACACGTGGGACCACCTGGACCGTCCGGGCCGCGACCAGGCGGTCGGCCGGACCCAGGCGACGGGCGCGCCCCTGACCGGGACGGACGAGTTCGACGAGCCGGACTTCAACGCGAAGGACGCGCTCGGCTTCCCCGTCATCGCGGAGTTCTCGCACCTGCGCCGGTCCCGGCCGGACGACCCCTCGCAGCGGATCTTCCGCCGCGGCTACAACTACGACCAGACGCCGCCGGCGGGCCTGGTCTCGGATGCCGGCCTGCTGTTCGTCTCGTTCCAGGCCGACATCGACCGGCAGTTCGTCCCCATCCAGCGGCGCCTCGACGAGCTCGACCTGCTGAACGAATGGACGACCCCCATCGGCTCGGCGGTCTTCGCCCTGCCGCCGGGATGCGCGGAGAACGGCTTCATCGGAGAAGGGATCCTGACATGACCGACGTGATCGAGCGGGTCGAGGCCGCGGAGCCGGACCGGGCGGCATCCGCTCCGCCGCGCCGCCGAGGGTGGTTCGCCGCGCTGCTGCGACGGCTGCACTTCTTCGCGGGAGTGCTCATCGGGCCGTTCATCCTCGTGGCGGCGGTGAGCGGAGCGCTGTACGCGGTCACGCCGCAGATCGAGCGCGCCCTTTACGCGCACGAGCTCACGGCGGGGTCCACGCTGGCGGCGCTGCCCCTGGCCGACCAGATCACCGCGGCGGAGGAGTACGTCGGCGACGGCGCCTCTCCCGTGGCGGTGCGTCCGGCGCCCGCACGGGGCGAGACCACGCGCGTGATGTTCGCCGACCCGAGCCTCGGCGAGAGCAAGACGCGGGCGGTCTTCGTCGACCCCGGGACCGCGGAGATCCGCGGCGAGCTCACCGCGTACGGCACGAGCGGCGCGCTGCCCGTGCGCACCTGGATCAGCGACCTGCACCGGTCGCTGCACCTCGGCGACGCCGGCCGCTGGTACAGCGAGCTGGCGGCATCCTGGCTCGGGATCGTCGCGCTCGCCGGTCTCGGTCTCTGGATCCTGCGGTTCCGGAAGAGCCGACGTGCCCGGCGGGACCTCCTCGCCCCGCGCCGGGGTCTCCGCGGCTACCGCCGGGCCTTCGGCTGGCACGCCCCGATCGGCGTGTGGGTCGTGCTCGGCGCGCTGTTCCTCTCCGCGACCGGGATCACGTGGTCGACGTTCGCCGGCGCGAACGTGTCGCAGCTGCGGACCGCGGTCGGCGAGGGCACACCGTCGCGGACGACGACGCTGGACGGGGCGGCATCCACAGGGGGAGACCACGCGCACCACGGCGGGGCCGCGACGGCGCCCACCGGGGCGGCCAACCCCGCGACGTTCGACGCCGTGCTCGCGATCGCGCAGCGGATCAACGTGAACACCGGTCAGGTCGAGATCCGTCCGCCGGCCGAGCCCGGCCGGGCGTGGGTCGTGCAGGAGATCCAGCGCAGCTTCCCGACGGAGGTGGATGCCGTGGCGATCGACGGATCGACGATGGAGGTCACCGACCGGGTGGACTTCGCCGACTTCCCGCTGCTGGCCAAGCTGTCCCGGTGGGGCGTCGACCTGCACATGGGGACGATGTTCGGGCTGGCGAACCAGCTCGTGCTGTTCGCCCTGGCGATCGGCATCGCCGCGCTCGTCGCGCTCGGCTACGGGATGTGGTGGACGCGGCGCCCGACGCGCGGGTTCGCGGCCGCCCCTGCCCGCGGGGCGCTGCGCGGGGCGCCGTGGTGGGGCGTCGCCGCCGTCTTCGCGGTCGCGGTGGGCATCGGCCTGTTCCTGCCGCTGGTGGGGTACACGCTCGCGGCCTTCGTCGTGCTCGACGTGCTGCTCGGCTGGCGTGCGGCGGTGCGGGCTACGCGCTCATCAGGAGGTGCATCGTCACCGACCCCGACGTCGGCTCGCTGAAGCCCAGGCTGCGGTACAGCGGCTGCCCGGGCGGGTCGGCCAGCAGTGTGACGTAGGCGCCCTCGGGGGCTTTCTCTCGGATGTCCGCGAGCAGGCCCTCGAGGATGCGGCGGCCGAGGCCGCGCCGCTGGAAATCGGGGAGGGTCGCCATGTCGGCCACGAGGAAGTACCACCCGCCGTCGCCGACCACCCGGCCCATCGCGACCGAGCGGCCCGTGGCATCCACGATCCGCCGCCAGGCCCAGCTGTTCGTCAGGGCCGGAGCGCCTTGGTCGGGCCGCTTGGGGGTGAGCCCGGAGAGCCGGCGGAGGTCCAGGTAGTCCTCGAGGGTCGGGGGGAGCGGTTCGAGGCGCAGGTCGTCCATCCGTCCAGCCTGGCACCCGCGGGGCTGCGCCGGGATCGGAGAATCGCGCCGGAATCGGAGGATCGCGCCGGATCTGTCCGAGTCCGGCGCGATCCTCCGATTCCAGGACGGGGATGCCGCGGCTCAGGCGTCCGAGGGGTCCGGGAGGTTCTGCGCGATGCGGCTCGACTCGGCGCTGTCGCGGCCGACGCCGGGCTGGAACTTCGCGATGGGGGAGTCGTCGTCGACGCGGGGTTCCGCGCCCTCGCCGTCCACGCTCGTCGCGGAGGCGGCGTGCGCCGCGGCGCGATCGTCGTCGACGCCGGTGTCCTCGTGGTGCTGCGAGGTCGAGCCGCTCTCGCCGCGGGCGTCGTCGGTGCCGCGCTCGGTCAGGCCGTCGGCCGCACGCGTGCCGACGCCGGGCAGGTCGTTCTGGCTCGAGATGTTCTGCAGGTGCGCTTCGTCGTCGTCGTCGACCTCGGCGGCGCCCACGGCGCCCGTGTCCGCTCCGGCCGCGCCCGCGGGCACGTCGGCGGCGAGTCCCTCGGACTCGGGGACGATGTTCTCTTCGTCGGCTCCGGGGAGGCGATCGGCGGGAGTGTTCATGTCATCCTTCCGGTGGGTGTGGGGCCACGCTAGGCCGGAGGGATGCCGCCCGAGACGGGCTTGACGCCCCGCCCTCCATGACCCCGCCGACGCCCTCCGGGGTGCCGTGACTTGACGCAGATGTACGCCAGGCGGGGGCTGGGGCGTACATCTGCGCCATGTCAGCGCGAAGACGGGACAGGGGCGGGGCGGGCGGCCTCGATGTCGCGGGGGCTGGATAGGCTCGGACGAGCTTCGAAAGGAACCGCAATGCAGCAGCGTCCCCTCTCCCGTACCGGCCGCGAGGTCTCGGTCATCGGCCTCGGCACCTGGCAGCTCGGCCCCGACTGGGGCGGGGTCAGCGAAGGCGACGCCCGTCAGGTGCTCGCCGCCTCGGTCGACGCCGGCGTCACCCTCTTCGACACCGCCGACGTGTACGGCGACGGCCGGTCCGAGGAGATCATCGGCGGGTTCTTGGCGGACACGGATGCCGCCGGCATCACCGTCGCCACCAAGATGGGCCGCCGCGCCGAGCAGCAGCCCGAGAACTACACGATGGAGAACTTCCGCGCCTGGACCGACCGGTCGCGGCGCCTCCTGCGCACCGACACCCTCGACCTCGTCCAGCTGCACTGCCCGCCGTCGGCCGTCATCGACGACGACGCCACGTGGGACGCGCTGGACCAGCTCGTCGCGGAGGGCGTCATCGCCGCGTACGGCGCGTCCGTGGAGACGATGGACCAGGCGCTGTCCGCGCTGCGCCGCCCGCACCTGACGAACCTGCAGATCATCTTCAACCCGTTCCGTCTCAAGCCCCTCGATAAGGTGCTGCCGCTCGCGGCCGAGAAGGGCGTGGCCGTGTTCGCCCGCGTCCCGCTGGCCAGCGGCCTGCTATCGGGCAAATACACGCTCGAGACGACGTTCGACGCCGACGACCACCGCACGTACAACCGCAACGGCGAGGCCTTCGACAAGGGCGAGACCTTCTCGGGAGTCCCCTTCGCCGAGGGCGTCGCCGCGGCCGACGAGCTCAAGGCGGCGCTCCCCGAGGGCGTCACGCTGCCCGCGGCCACGCTCGCGTGGATCGCGTCGCGCGAGGGCGTGACCAGCGTCATCCCCGGTGCGCGGTCGGACGCCCAGGCCGCCGCGAACGCCGGCGCCGCCGACCTCATCGCGGACGGTCTCGACCTGGACGCCTTCGACGCGCTGGTCCGTGACGTCTACGACCGTCGCCTGCGCGCCGAGATCCACCCGCAGTGGTGAGAACGGCGGCGTCCTGTCTCCCGACAGGACGCCGCCGTCCGCGCCGTCAGTTCGCGGTCGCGTTGTCGTAGGCGCGCTGCGCCGCCTGCTGGGCGTCGCCGAGCGCCTCCTCCGTGGTCTTGTCGCCGAGGAGCGCCGCCGTGATGGCGTTGTTCAGCTCGTTCTGGATGTCCTGACCCGCGGGGGAGGATCCGAATGACAGGCCGGAGCCGACGACGTCGTAGTAGGTCGAGATGACCTGGTCGAAGCCCTCGTCACCGCTCGGGGTGACGTACTCGGACCGCACCATCTCGTCCGCCTCGGGCGAGCCGGTGAACAGGCCCGTGTTGATTCCGTCGTTCTCCTCGATAGTCGCGGCGCGGGCCGCGCCGGCCGCCATCCAGGCGTCGGTCGAGGTGAGCTGCGTCAGCCACGCGCAGGCGGCGGCGGGGTTCTCCGCCCCGACGGGGATGACGAACGCGGTGCCGGAGGCCAGCGAGAAGGGCTCCCCGTCGGCATCCCGGAAGGGGACCGCCTGCAGCGAGATCTGGTCGCGGTAGGCGCTCAGCACGTTGGGGTACCACTGGTTGGCCACCTGCGCGCCGACCTGGTTCTGCACGAACTGGTTCGCGTCGCCGAAGGTGTCGAACGAGTCCGTGAAGCTCTTCACCGCGGCGTACCCGCCCTGGGCGTCGGTGATCTGCTTGAGGGCCTCGATGCCGGCGGCGTTCGAGGGGTCGTCGAGCGTCGGGCGGCCGTCGGCGTCGGTGAGCTGCCCGCCCATGCCGAGCACCCACAGCCCGCCCTGGCCGGTGGCCACCGGGTCGAAGCCGAGCCGGGTCGGCGTGCTCCCGGAGGCCTGGTACATCTTCTCGATGGCGGCGAGGAGGCCGTCCATGTCGGACGTGTCGATCTCGTCGGGTGAGACCCCGGCCTCGTTCAGCACGTTCATGTTCAGCAGGATCGCCGGCGGCTGGTAGAACTGCGACACCGCGTAGACGGCGTCCTCGTACGTGACGTCGTCGACGACGCTCTGGTACCAGCGCTCGGTCGGGTCGACGTCCTGCGCCTCGAAGCAGGAGTCCAGCGGGATCAGCAGGCCCTGTGCGGCGTAGGTGGTGACGTAGCGCCGGTCCATCTGAACGACGTCGGGCACGTCGCCGCTGGCGATGCGGGTGGTGAGCTTCTGGGCGTCGAAGGCCGTGGCGTCCAGGGTCACATCCACGTCCGGGAGCTGTTCGGCCGCGTAGTCGAGGCGGGACTGCCCCACGTCGTCGGCGTTCTCGAAGCCCCACGCGGCGAGGGCGCCCGTGGGCTCGGCGCTGAAGTCGACGTCGGCCGCCTGCTCGTCGCCCCCGCCTCCGCTGCAGGAGGCGAGCACAGCGATGGATGCCGCGCACACGGCGACACCGGCGAGGTAGCGCTGTTTCATGATGTGTCCTTTCGAGACGGGGGGAGAGGTCGAGACGGGGGGAGAGGTCGAGACGGGGGGAGAGGTCGAGACGCGGGGAGGGGTCGAGACGCGGGGAGCGGTCATCCCTTCCGGCCCTGCGTGGCCACGCCCTCGACGAAGTACCGCTGGCCGAAGGCGAAGATGATCAGCATCGGGAGCGTGACCAGGAGCGAGGCGACCATCACGTACTGGTAGTCGCCCTGGCCGCCCGCGCTCGGGCTGTACTTGGTCATGGCGTAGGCGATGCCGAGCGGGGCCGTGAAGTCCTCCACCGATCCGGCGTTGAGGTAGATGAGCGCCGCCTGCAGGTTGTTCCAGCTGGCCTGGAACTCGAACAGGAACACGATGATGAACGACGGGATCGACAGCGGCATCGCGATGCGCCAGAACAGGCCCCACGCGCTGCAGCCGTCCAGCCGCGCCGCCTCGAACAGCTCGCGGGGGACGCCGAGGAAGAACTGCCGCTGCAGGAAGATGTAGAAGGCGCTGCCGAACAGGTTCATGCCCCACAACGGGACCCACGTGCCGAGCAGCCCGGTCTCCTTCCAGACCAGGTAGATCGGGATCATGGTCACCGCACCGGGCAGCATCATCGTCGCGAGCACCAGCCCGAACAGCAGCCGACGCCCGGGGAAGCGGAAGTACGCGAAGCCGAACGCGACGATCGAGCTCATCACCGCGACCGTCGTGGCCGCGAGCAGCGCGATCGCGACGCTGTTGAACATCCAGCTCAGCAGGGGCAGCTGGCTCCACACCTCGGCGTAGTTGCCCGGGGTGAAGGTCTTCGGGATGAGGGCGTTGTCGAACACCTCGCCGCGCGGCTTGAGGCTGGCCGCGAGGAGCCACGCGAACGGGTAGAGGAACAGCAGCGCGAACAGCACGAGCACGATCGCCAGCACGACGCGCCCCGCGAGCGTCTTCGGCTGCGACAGCGCCCGGCGCCACCGCGGGCGTCTCGGCGCGGCGGGCACGACCATCTCGGGGCGGGCGACCGCGACCCCCGGGGTCTCCAGCGACGTGGCCATCAGCGGTCTCCCTCGTAGTAGACGAACCGGTTGCCGAGGCGGACCTGCACCAGCGTGATGAGCAGGATGATCACGAACAGCAGCCAGGCCATCGCCGCGGCGAAGCCGAAGTTGAACTGCCGGAACGCCTGCTGGAACAGGTAGATGGCGTAGAAGAGGGAGGCCTCGGGGGAGGCGTTGCTCTGGTCGCGCCAGAACAGCAGGTAGGCCTGGTCGAACACCTGGAACGCCGCGATCGTCAGGACGATGACGTTGAAGAACATCGCCCCCGAGATCATCGGCAGGGTGATCGAGAAGAAGCGGCGGATCGGCCCGGCGCCGTCGATCGAGGCGACCTCGTAGAGGTCGACCGGGACGTTCTTGATCGCCGCGAGGAAGATCACCATGGTGCCGCTGACGGTCCACAGCGCCATGATCACGATGCTGGGCTTGACCCACGCCGGATCCACGAGCCATTGCGGACCCGGGATGCCGATGGCCCCGAGCGCTTGATTGATCGCTCCCGAGTTGCCGTTGAGCAGCAGGAAGAACACCGCCGCGGTGGCCACCGCGGGCGTCATCTTCGGCAGGTAATAGAGCGTGCGGAAGATTCCGGCTCCGCGCCCGACGCGGCTGAGGAGCAGGGCGAGGAAGAGCGCGAAGGCGATCTCGAGCGGCACCGCCATGACGGCATAGAACAGGGTGTTCCCGAGCGACACCGCCACGCGGGGGTCCTCGAACAGCTGCGCGTAGTTGTCCAAACCGACGGGGCGCGCGGCGCCGGTCGCGAGGTTGTAGCTGCTGAACGAGATGACCAAGCTGTAGATCATCGCGCCGGCGGTGAAGACGAGGAACCCGAGGATCCACGGCGAGATGAAGAGATACCCGGCGATGGCCTCCCGCCGGTTGTACTTCACCCGCGGACGCGCCGGCCGTCGTCCCCGCCGCGTCGCGCCGGCGGTGTCGTCGACGGCGAGCTCGCGGGTCACTGTGATGCTCCGGCGATCCGCCCGGAGGGGGCGGCCTCGCCGCGCGGGGGGCGCGGTGCGCGATCGTCCATGACGGTCCTCTCTCGCGGCGCGTCGTCGTCGACGTCGCGGTGGGCACATCATCGACGCGAAGAGCACTTCGTTTCGAGGGCATTGCCTTTCTGTCGCCGAAGTGAGAAGCGCTTCTCGCCGTTCCGCGGAAAGACGCGGAAAAACGCCGGGCCCGTCCCCGGAGGGACGGACCCGGCGTACGCGGAGCGGACGTCAGCTGACGTCGCCGCGCCAGGCGCCGGACTCGGCACCGCGCGACTCGATGTACTCCTTGAAGTTGTCGAGGTCCTTCTTGACCGAGTGGTCGTCGGCGCCGAAGACGGCACCGAGCTTCTCGAGGACGCCCGTGGGCTCCCAGTCGATCTGCACAGTGACGCGCGTCTCGGAGTCGCTGAGGCGGTGGAAGGTCACCACGCCCGCGTGGTTCTCGTCGCCGCCGACGCTGTTCCAGGCGACGCGCTCGTCGGGGTGCTGCTCGGTGATCTCCGCGTCGAACTCGCGCTCGGCGCCGGCGATCTTCACCTTCCAGTGCGTCAGCGTGTCGGACTTCTGGGTGATCGACTCCACGAAGCTCATGAAGTGCGGGAACTCCTCGAACTGCGTCCACTGGTTGTACGCGACGCGGACGGGAACGTTGACGTCGATGGTTTCGATGACCTGTGCCATGGTGTCCTCTTCTCGATTGATCCTTGGGCTGGTTCCAGTGTTCGCGCCCCCGGCGGCTCCGGGCCGGGGGGTTGAGGGATCGCCGTTCGTGCCCTATACGCCCGCGGCATCCATCCGGCTGGGAAGGCGGCGGGTCAGTCCCGTCCGCGCAGGATGAGGTGCCAGTACACCCAGGGCAGGATGCGGCGGTCGGCGATCCACGACAGGCGCCGCTCCTTGTAGAGCGAACGCCAGAACGGCACGGTGGGCTTGAGGTGCCCGACGCGGTCGAACTCGGCGAACACGACCGTGCGCCGCGAGACGGTGAAGGGCACGACGCTGTAGCCGTCGTACTTCTGGGACGGCTCGCGTCCGGCGAGCACGGCCTGCATGTTCTTCACCAGCGCCTTCGCCTGCCGGCGGATCGCCCCGCCGGACCGGCGGGTGGCCACCGCGGCGGCGTCGCCGAGCGCCCACACCTCGGGGTGGCGCTCGTGCTGGAAGGTCTCGGGGTCCACGTCGACGAAGCCGTGCGGATCGTCGGATGCCGCCAGCCCGCTGCCCGCGATCCACTCCGGGGCCCGCTGCGGCGGCACCGCGTGCAGCACGTCGTACGACAGCGTCTCCTCGGCGTCGCCGTGACCGATCGTGATCGTGCGGGCGGCGGCATCCACGGTCCGGAGCTCCCGGCTGTACCGCACCTCGATGCCGTACTCGTCGATCTTGCGCTGCAGTTCGCGGTCGATGGCGGGGATGCCGAACGGCACGGGGTCGGGGGCGACGAAGATCACGCGGATGTCGTCGAGCACCCCGACGGCGCGCCACCAGTCGCACGCGAGGTACATGGGCTTCTGCGCCGCCGCCCCGCACGAGGCCGGCTCGGGCGGCTGCGTGAACACGACGGTGCCCGCGCGCACGTCGCGCAGGACGCCGGACGCCTTCGCGGCCAGCTCGTAGTCGTAGTTCGAGATGCCCTCGGGTGCCGCCATCGCCTCGGGCAGGCCGGGGATACTCTCCCACGCCATCCGCATGCCGGCGGCGACGACGAGCTGGTCGTAGTCGAGATGCGCGCCGGACACGAGGTGGACGCGCCGGGCCGCCGGGTCGACGGTGAACACCTCGTCGCGCAGCCAGCGCACGCCCGGGGGCATGACGTCGGCCTGGGCGCGCGCGGCCAGCGAGGCGCGCGCCGCGCCGCCCGCGATGTGCGACTGCAGCGGGGCGAAGACGTGCAGGGTGCGCGGCTCGATGACGGTGACGTCGCCGAGACGCGCGTGGTGCAGACGGCCGGCGATCGACAGGCCGGCGTTGCCGCCGCCGATCACGACGATGCGACGGTCATCGACCCCGGCAGTGGCGGGGGAGTGGCTCATGGGAGTCCCTTCGTTCCTGCCACGGAACGCCATCGGGACCCCGGATGCCACCGGGTTGACAGGACGGCTCAGCCGAACGACTCCGCGGGCGGGGTGTCCTCGGGCGGCTCGGGCACGACGTAGAGCCCGGTGGGGGCGTTCGCGGTCGACATGAGGGCCTCGAGCCAGGCGCGGTTCAGGGCCGGGGGGCGGCCGCCGTTGAACTTGAAGACGAGGTTCGCGCGCGGGTGGAGCCAGACCGACGTGCGCCCGCCGCCGGTGCTGATGTCGTCCTTCCACTGGAAGTAGAACGGCTCGCCGCGGCGCAGCTTGTTGCCCACGACGACCTGGAGGTGAGCGAGGAGACGGTCCTCGAACTCGTTCCGGATGCCGCCCTCGTAGATGAACTTGCCCACGTGTCCCTCTCCGCGGACTCTCTGCCCGTCGATGTCACTGTGCAAGTCACGTTCATCGAAGCTCGTGAAACCATACGACGCGCGCCGTCGCCGCACGCAACACGAACACGACTCAGAACATGCGGGCCGTCTGCCCAGGGTTTCTTCCGTAGTTTTCCCGGTAGTACCGAGCGAAGCGCGACGCACTGGAGAAACCCCAGCGGCGGGCGACCTCCGCCACCGTCTGCGGCGTGCCGGCGCGCAGCTCCGCGTGGGCGCCGGCGAGACGCACGGCCCGCAGCTGCGCCGTCGGGCTGGTGCCGAGGGCTCGCTGGAACGCGTGCTGCAGCCCGCGGGAGGAGATGCCCGCGGCGCGGGCGATGTCCTCGAGCGTGATGGGCTCCCGGGCGTTCTCCTCGATGTAGGCGAGGGCGCGCCGCACCGTCCGGGGCGCGGCGGTCCGCTGCGTCGCGCGGTCCATGGCCTCGAGGTAGGAGGTGTTGAAGGTCGAGAGGGTGCTCAGGAGGGCATGCCGCTGCAGCTCGGCGGCGGCGATCGGGTCCTCGTGCGCCGTCACGAGCGAGGCCGACACGTAGGCGAAGCTGCGTTCCCACTGCGCCCCGAGCACGCGGTCGCGGGCGCTCGCGTCGATCGCGCGCAGCACGAGCCGGTCGTCGCCAGATGCGATGCGCGCGACCTCCTCGACGTGGGAGCGGTCGAACACGAACGCCCGGACCTGCGCGGTGCCGGTCCAGCTCGCCTCGGTGGTGCCGTCCACGCCCAGCCAGGGCTGCCGCGGGTCGAGGGAGCGCCCGCGGCTGTCGACGCGGACGTCCGGCCCCGTGATGCGGCACACCATGAGCTGGTCCTCCATGTGGATGGAGGCGCGGACGGACGCCCTCAGGTCGTAGGCCACGACGGAGAACTGCGGGAGCTCGACCGAGCTCCACGTGAACCCGACACGGCGCGGATCGACGCGTTCCAGTCTCGCGCTCGGCACGAACCGACGCCAGGTCTGCTCGACCTCGTCGACGCCGTGCGAGCGGACGTTGAGTACCTGACCCACGATTCCCCTCTCCGCCGCGTGGGGGCCGCGGCATCCGTCCATCTTCCCTCCCACGCGGGCCGTCCCGTGATCGACGCGTCCGCGCGGCGGCGCGGCGAGGCCCGGGTGGGGCGGGGTGGTGTCAAGGGGGAGAGGCCGGGGAGGACGGCCCTCTTGGATGGAAGGGCCCCCCGGGGCGGAGGCGCACGCGAGCGTGTGCGCGAGAAAGGATCACCATGAGCGACGCTTCGATCGACCCCACGCGCGACGGCGCGACCGACTCCGGAACCCCCAGCTCGGACGTGGGCGCCGCCGGTGTGCGGCCGCTCCGCGACGGCGACACCTCGATCGAGCCGGACCCGGCCCTCGACCCCGCGCAGGCGGAGTGGGACGCCACGACGGCCCTCGACGAGGGCGCGGACCCCGAGGACATCGACCCGGCCACCGCCACGGGCGCCGACCCGGCGGAGATCCCGTCGGACGACGACGACATCCCCCTCGCGGACATCCACCCCGAGGACACCGGCACCGACTCGCAGGGCGAGGACCCCGGTGTGGTGGAGCTCGGCGAGGAGGGCCAGGGCGACCTCGCCCCCGAGGACTACTGACGACGCCGCGGCGCCCCGGTCCTGCTGCGGCGGGGCGGGGCGCCGTCGTCTTCACACGCCGCCGGAACGGGGCGCCGCCGCCGGAACGGGGCGCCGCCGCCGGAACGGGGCGCCGCGCTCGGGCGGGCGCCGCGCTCGTGTGTGCCGCGCTCGTGGCGCCGCGCTCCGGAGGATCGGTCGCGGTGCCGGCACCGGCGATCCGTGTCCGTGCTCGGGTGCGTCAGATCTCCGGAGCGCGGTATGGCCGGGCGCGTCGCAGCTCGCGCAGCGGTGTGGCGGCGCGGACGACCCGCCGCCCCGCGTAGGAGACCCCACCCCGCAGCCGCAGCCCGAGCGCGACCCAGCTCGTGACGGCCCGCTCCGCGAGCCAGGCCGGGCCCCACAGCGCACTGGTCCGGGGGAAGACCCCGGCGCCCCGGTCGCGCCGCCGCCCGCGCTCGGCCAGCAGCACCGACAGGACGAGCACCGCGAGCAGTCCCGCGGGGCGGCGACGCAGCGCGAGCAGCGCCGGCGCAAGGGCGAGCTCGACGGCGAACCGTCGCGGCTGGGCGAGGCTGTCGTAGGCCTGACGGACCCGCTGCGAGCGGAAGTGCCGCGCCGTCGGCGGCCGGCGGACAACGAAGAGGTCGCGGCAGACGCGGACCCGGCCGCCGGCGGCCCGGACCGTCCGCTCCATCTCGAGGTTCTCGAAAAGCGCATCCGCAGCGTAGCCCCCGGTCCGCTGCAGCGCCGACCGCCGGACCCCGTACGTGCCGGGGTAGTCCGCCGCGACGGCGCGGTTCACGAGCGAGCGGGCCGTGTCCCACCGGGCGTGCCACGGAAGCGGACGGAAGACGTTCTGCGGCACGACCACGTCGGCCCCGGCCAGCTCCGCGACCACGGCGGCGAGCGTCGCCCGGGTGTGACGGACGTCGTCGTCGGCGAGGACCACGAGCTCATGCCGCGCCACGGCGAGCCCGCTGAGGACCCCCCGCGCCTTGCCGTTGGCCCCGGTGGTGACGGTCGGCGCGAGGTGGCGGACGCGGTCGCCCCAGGCGGCCGCGTGCGCGGCGAAGAGCGCGGACGGCGACCCGTCGACGACGGTGACGTCGATGACGGCGGACAGCGACGCGAGGTAGCGGGTGAGCTCGGGGAGCTCCCGGTCGTCCTCCCACCGCAGCGGCAGGACGTACTCGGCCGCGAGCCGCATCAGTCGTCGGTGCGGAAGCCGGCCGCCTTGTGGGTGCCGTCGCAGAACGGCTTGATGGTCGAGAGCCCGCAGCGGCACAGTGCGACGGTCCGGCGCGTGCGGGCGACGGGCTGTCCGTCCGGCGTGCGCAGCTCGGCGGCGCCGCGCACGAGGAGGGGGCCGTCGGGGTAGGCGGTGATGACCACCGGCTCGTCGGTCATGCGCGGGCCTCGGTCGTCGCGGCATCCCGGTCCGGGAGACCGGCGACGCCGGGGCGGAGGGAGGACTCCCCGCGCCCCCAGGCCTCGAGCATGTGCTGCCCGACCCGGTCGTCGACGACGAGGCAGGCCGCGGCGCCGAAGACGATGTCGGGAAGGAGGTCGGGGCGGTCCTCGGCGAGGGCGCCCGCCATGTCGCGGCCGGCGATCTGCTCGTGGACGGCGTCGGCCTCGACGTGCTCGTCGAAGTACTCGCAGACGTCGTCGCCGAACCCGAGGCGGCGCAGGCCCTCGGCGTAGAGGCGGTTGGGGATCGAGGAGGTCATCTCGAACGCGGCGAGGTGGCCGACGATCGCGCCGACCAGACGGCGGTTGAGACCGAACATGGACATCGTGTTCAGCGAGGCGAGCGTCACGGCCGGGACGAGGTCGACGTAGGCGCCGTACGTGTCGTCGAGCCCGGCACCGCGTACGGCGCGGGCGAAGAGCGTCGCGTGCACGCGGGCGGGGCGGCCGCCGCCGTACTCGTCCGACTGGATCTCGACGAGCGCGGCCTTGGCCCGACCGGACAGGCGGGGGATGGCCCACGAGTGCGGGTCGGCCTCGCGCAGCGTGTAGATCGTGCGCTGGACCAGGAACTCGCTCGCCTGCGCGAGCGTGGCCTTGCGGGCGAGGTAGCGGGACAGGCTCGGGCCGCCCTCGGCCCCCGTCAGGGCGAACAGGGCCCGGGCGACGGCGTCGCCGGTCGGCTCGGGCAGGTCCGGCACCGGGACGCTCCGCCGCAGCGACGCCTCGAATGCGGTCTCGATGACGCGCCGCGTGGCGATGAGCGCCGGGTCCCATTCGAGGTCGGCGCGCAGGGCGGGGAACGCGCCGTACGACGAGGCGTACAGGGCGAACAGGGCGAGCTGCAGGTCGTCGTCGCGCTCGATGTCCGCGGTGACGGCGACGGCCGTCTCCGCCCGGGCGGTGTGCCCGTCGTCGACGCCCTCGGTCAGGTGCCGCAGGACCGCGGCGCTGACCGGTCCGCGGGAGGAGAAGGGCAGGTCGTCCTCGGCGGTGAGGGCGGACGGGGCGGGTGAAGCGAGAACGGGCACGCGGGACTCCTGTTTCCGGGGAAGGCCAGCACTCTCGGCCGCCCGGGCGCGACGGCCGAGCCCCTTGACACGACGGCCGCCCCGACGAAGCGGACCCGGGATGCCGTCCGGTCGCGCGAGCGCGTGGCATCCCGGGTCCGAGGGTCCCGGCGGATGCCGCGCGATTGTCCCCGGCCGTGGTGGCGGCCGCAACCCCCGTGGCGAACCGGGGTGAGCGGGCGTTCGCTGTCCGGACGCGCCGGCCGCGGTCAGACGACCGCAGATCATCCCCCCGTCGGCGCGGGAGGAGAGAAGATGTACTTCCATCGGCAGGAACTGCAGCACACCGCCACCCCCGAGAAGCCCGACGCCGTCTACGCGCGCAAGCTGCAGGAGGTGCTCGGCGGACAGTACGGCGAGATCACCGTGGCGCTGCAGTACCAGTTCCAGGCGTGGAACATGCACATCCCCGGCAAGTACCGCGACCTGGTGTTCGGCATCGGCGCGGAGGAGATGGGGCACGTCGAGATGCTCGCGATCATGATCGCGCAGCTGCTCGAGAAGGCCCCGCTCGGCATCACCGAGGACGCCGTGCAGAACGACCCGACCGTCGCCGCGGTCATCGGCGGCACGGACATCCAGCAGGGGATCGTCGCGGGCGCCGGCGCGCGCCCGGTGGACTCGATGGGCAACCCGTGGCAGGGCAGCTACATCACCGCCAGCGGCAACCTGCTCGCCGACTTCACGGCCAACGCCAACGCCGAGATGCAGGGGCGCGTGCAGGTGGCGCGGCTCTACCACCAGACCGACGACCACGGGGTCAAGGACCTGCTGGCCTTCCTGCTCGCGCGCGACACGATGCACCAGAACCAGTGGATGGCCGCGGCGGCGGAGCTGCGCGCCGAGGGTCTCGAGGACCTGCCCGTGCCCAGCAACTTCCCGCTCGAGAAGGAGGACCGCGAGGTGTCGTACCAGTACATCAACTTCTCCAACGGTCCGAAGGCCGGCGACGGTTCCTGGGCCTCGGGTCCGACGCCCGACGGGAAGGGCGAGTTCACCTACGTGCCCGAGCCGCCCGCCGGCGTGCCCATGCCGCCGCCCACGCACCCGGACGCCCGCTTCTACGGCACGACGGAGCTGCCGAACACGGTCGAGAAGCTGGCCGGACGCGCGCAGGACGCGCTGCACAAGGAATGAGCGGAGCGGATGCCGCGGCGCCGGGGCCCTCGACGGCTTCGGCACCGCGGAGCGGGGCGAGCTTCCCCGCGATGCGCGCGGCCAAGGTCCCGCGGTCGATCGTCGCGGGCCCGTACGGGCACCCGTTCCACCCGGTCGCGGTGACGATCCCCATCGGGGCGTGGTCGTCGAGCCTGGTGTTCGACCTGCTGGGCCTCGCCGTGGACGACCCGCGGGCGTTCGCGACGGGCTCGCGGTGGCTCATCGCGATCGGTCTCGGCGGCGCCGTCGGGGCCTCGGTCCTCGGGCTGCTCGACTTCTCGCGGATCCCGAAGGGCACGCCCGCGCGCCGGACGGGCCTCGCCCATCTCGTGCTGAACGTCACGGCGATGGTGCTGTTCTCCCTCAGCCTGCTGCTGCGCCTGTCCGATCGCGGACGCGTGCCGGGGGCGGCGTTCCTGCTGAGCGTCGTCGCATCCGCCGGCCTGTCGGTCTCGGGGTGGCTCGGCGGCAAGCTCGCCTACCGCTGGGGCGTGCGGGTCGCGGACGAGCACACGCAGCGGGAGGGCTTCGAGCAGCGCTGAGTCTCTCTCAGGACGGACCCTGGATGCCACGGCATCCGGGGTCCGTCGTCGTCCCTGCCGTGGTTGCTCTGCGCTGAGTTGGCGCAGATGTACGCGTGGGGGCGTGTTCGGCGGGCATATGCGCCAAGTCAGCGCTCTGTTTGGGGGAGGGCGGGGGTCAGCGGCGGCGGGAGCGGGGATGCCGGAGGGGGACGCGCGACCACCCGCCGCTCACGGCGCCGGGGTCGTGCATCGGCGCGAGGACGGCGCCCGTCGTGTCCGCGGCGGGCCGGTGCCGCAGGCCGAGCGTGCGCTGCAGCGTCCAGATGAAGCGGTCGAACACCCGGGGCGCGAGGAAGCGCAGCGGACGCGTGACCAGCTGCGCCGCCCCCACGGCGACCTCGGCCCGGCCCCCGCGGGCGGCGCGGACCACGGCCCGCGCGACCCGATCCGCCGACACCACCGGCGGCAGGGGGAACGGGGTGCGGCCGGTGACGTTGGCGGCCCGCTCGTAGATCGGGGTGTCGATGCTCGCGGGCAGGACGATCCGGACATGGATGCCGCGGTGCCCGAGCATCTCCTGGCGGAGAGCCCGCGTGAAGCCGAGCAGGCCGTGCTTGGCGGCGACGTACGGCGCGACGTACGGCCCGGGGATCTGCGAGAACAGCGATCCGACGAACACGAGCGTCCCGCCGCCGCGCGCGTGGAAGTGGGGGAGGACCGCGCGCGCCGCCCGCATGTGCCCGGTGAGGTTCGTCTGGATGACGCGGTCGACGATCTCGTCGGGCGTGTCCAGGACGGAGCCGTACGAGAACACCGAGGCGGACGCCACCCAGACGTCGATGCGGCCGAAGCGGGCCACGACGGCGTCGGCCGCGCGCTCCGGGCCGTCGGGGGCGGCGAGGTCGGCCGACACGGTCAGCACCTCCGCGCCGCGGGCGCGGCACGCGTCGGCGGCCGCGGCGAGGGCGGTCTCGTCGCGCGCCACGAGCGCCAGACGGATCCCCTTCCGGCGGGCGAAGCGGAGGGCGGTCGCGCGGCCGATGCCCCGCGAACCACCGGTGATGACGACGACCTCGGGCATGCGGGAACGTCCTTCGCTCGTGCGGCCGGCGGGGTGACGGCACGGGAGGGACGCTAGACGCAGAGCCGCGCCCATGCCGAGGGGGTTGCCTCGTCGGCGGTCGCGCCCCTCGGGCCCGCGGGGGCGGGGCGCCCTCGTCGCGGGGCGTCGCGCGTGGCCCCGGGGCGCCGGAGGTGGCCCCGGGGCCACTCCCGGCCACCCGACGGCGGACGCCCGCGCACCCGCTACCGCCCGGGCCCGCCGCACGCAACCCCGTGGGTGTTCCGCGCCGTCCGCGCCGAGGGTGGCCCGCATGACGGGCAGCAGAGACGGCATCACCGAGGTCGCCGAGGGCGTCACGATGATCACGCGCGCCGTGACCAACTGCTACCTCGTCGACAGCGACGACGGGACGATCCTCATCGACGCCGGACTGCCGCGCAGCTGGTCGCTCGTCCGCGAGGCGCTGCGCCGGCGCCGTCTGGCCCCCGAGGATCTCACGGCCGTCTACCTGACCCACGGCCACTTCGACCACGTCGGTCTCGCCGAGCGACTCCAGCGGGAGCATCTCGTCCCGATCCGGGTGCACGCGGCGGACGTGCCGCTCGCCCGCCACCCGTACCGCTACGACCGGGAGGCGCCGCGCAGCCTCTATCCCCTCGCGCACCCCCGCGGGCTGCCGTCGCTCGCGCGGATGACCGCGGCGGGGGCGCTGCGCGTGCACGGCGTCGACGCCCACGGCGACATCGTCCCCGGCCAGCGACTGCGCGGCGGTCTGATCCCCGTCGCGACACCGGGGCACACGTACGGCCACGTCGCCTTCCACCTCCCCGACCGGCGCATCGTCTTCTCCGGCGACGCGCTGGTCACCTTCGACCCGTACACCGGCCGCACGGGCCCCCAGATCGTGGCCCGCGCCGCGACGGCCGACAGCTCCGAGGCGCTCGCCGCGCTGCCCGCCCTCGCCGCGACGGACGCCGACCTCGTGCTGCCGGGTCACGGTGCGGCCTGGAGCCGTGGCATCCACCTCGCCGTCGCCCAGGCGCTCGCGACCGGCGCGCACTGACGACCCGCCCGCGGCGATCCCGCCCGCCGACGCCCCGCCCGAGCCCACCCGCAGGACCGAAACCGAGGAGTGACATGAGAGCGATGACCTACCGCGGACCGTACAAGGTCCGCGTCGAGAACAAGCCCGACCCGCGCATCGAGCACCCCAACGACGCGATCGTCCGCGTCGAGCGGGCCGCCATCTGCGGATCCGACCTGCACCTGTACCACGGGATGATCCCCGACACCCGGATCGGCCACACCTTCGGTCACGAGTTCATCGGCCGGGTCGTGGACGTCGGGTCGTCGGTGCAGAGCCTCTCCGTCGGCGACCGGGTGATGGTCCCGTTCAACATCGCGTGCGGGTCGTGCTTCTTCTGCGCGCGCGGGCTGCTGAGCAACTGCCACAACGTCAACGCCAACGCGACGGCGGTCGGGGGCATCTACGGCTACTCCCACACCGCGGGCGGCTACGACGGCGGGCAGGCCGAGATGGTGCGCGTCCCCTTCGCCGACGTCGGGCCCCGGGTCATCCCCGAGTGGCTGCACGACGAGGACGCGCTGCTGCTGACCGACGCGTTCTCCACCGGGTACTTCGGCGCGCAGCTCGGCGACATCGTCGAGGGCGACACCGTGGTGGTGTTCGGGGCCGGACCGGTGGGCCTGGCCGCGGCCCGCTCGTCCTGGCTGATGGGCGCCGGTCGCGTCATCGTCGTGGACCACCTGCCGGAGCGTCTCGAGAAGGCGCGGTCGTTCGCGTTCGCCGAGACCCTCGACTTCCGCGAGTACCGCGACATCGTCGTCGAGCTGAAGAAGCAGACCGACTGGCTCGGGGCGGACGTCGTGATCGACGCCGTCGGCGCCGAGGCGGACGGGCACCTGCTGCAGCACATCACGGGAGCCAAGCTCAAGCTGCAGGGCGGATCGCCGATCGCGCTGAACTGGGCCATCGACTCGGTGCGCAAGGGCGGCAACGTCTCGGTCATGGGGGCGTACGGCCCGCTCTTCAGCGCCGTCAAGTTCGGCGACGCCATGAACAAGGGGCTGACGATCCGCACCAACCAGGCCCCGGTGGCGCGGCAGTGGCCGCGGCTGCTGGAGCACATCCGCGAGGGGCGCATCTCGCCCCGCGAACTCATCACCCACCGCATCCCCCTCGAGGACATCGCGGAGGGCTACCACATGGTCTCGTCCAAGATCGACGGTCTCATCAAGGCCGTCGTCCTGCCCGACGCCGCCTGATCGAGAAGGGAACGACGACATGGCCTACACGCCTGAGAAGCCCACTCCGCCGCCGAGCGCGGAGGAGCTGCGCGCCCGCATCCCCGGCTGGGGGGCCGACCTCGACCCCGCCGACCGTCCCTCGTATCCGAAGGAGAAGGCCCTGGACATCGGGGCGCACTGGACGTTCGCGGAGGAGCAGCCCGAGGGCCGCGACCGCCGCGAACGCTCCATCGAGCACGGGCGGCTGACGCCCGTCTTCGGCACGGCCCAGCCCCTGCGGGGCGTCGCCGGGGCCATCCGCCGCCTGGCCTACGACCGGTTCAGCGAGGCGCGCGCCGCCCACTGGCTGCTCCTGGTGGCGGGGGACAGAGTGGATGCCGCCGGCGCCCACCTGCGATCCCTGGCGACGCGGCATCCGGACAACCCCATCACCGAGACGGGCATCACCGCGGAGCGGCGGTGGAACCCGCTGACCTCCCGCCTGGGCCGTGTCGACGCCCGCCACCAGTGGATCGACCCGATCCTCGTGGCCGGGCCGTGGATCCTCGCGGTGGTCGGCGTCGTGGCCGTCGGACGGCGGCTCCTCCGCCGCGGGTGAGTCGCCGGGGTGGGACCGGGCGGGCCCGCGCGCGGTAGCGTCGTGACGTGACGGATGCGACGGCGGGACCCCGCGCGCGAGCCTCGACGGTCCGCGTCCTCTGGGGGGCGACCCATCCCGGCCCCACCCTCGTGGTCACGGTGCTGTCGCTGGCCCTCGGCATCGCGGCCGGCGTCGAACCGGGTCGCCTGGCGCTCCTCGTGGTCGCGGTGCTCGCCGGGCAGGTGTCCGTCGGGCTCTCGAACGACGCGATCGACGTCGCGCGCGACGCCGCCGTCGGCCGGACCGACAAGCCCCTCGCGGGCGGCGCGCTGAGCCCGGAGCGGGCGCTCGCGGTGGCCGTGGCATCCCTGGTCCTCGCTCTGCTCCTCTCGGCGCCGCTCGGTCCGGGGCTGCTCGCCGCGCACGCCGTCGCCCTCGCCTCCGCGTGGACCTACAACGCGGGTCTGAAGTCCAGCCCGTTCTCGATCGCGCCGTTCCTGGTGAGCTTCGGCCTGTTCCCCTCGTTCGCGACGCTGTCGCTCGCCGAGCCGACGCTCGCTCCGCCGTGGGCGGCGCTGGCCGGGGCGGCACTCGGCGCCGCCGTGCACCTGACGAACGTCGTGCGCGACCTCGACGACGACCGCCGGACCGGTGTCCGGGGCCTGCCGCACCGCCTCGGCGCGCGGGTGTCCGTGCTCGTCGCGGCGCTGGGGATCGTCGTCGGGGCGGTCGCGGTTCTCCTCGGGCCCGGCGGTGGTGCGACCCCCGCAGGCGTCGTCTTCTTCGCCGCGGTCGTCGCCGTGGCCGTTGTCACCGTGATCGTCGCGACGGTGCGTCCGCCGGGGCGCGCGGTGTTCCAGCTCACGATGCTCGCGGCGCTGCTGCTGGCCGCGCAGCTCGTCGTCGCCTGAGCGCGGCCGGCGCTCCGCTCGGCGCCCCGCGCCGCGGACCCGCCCCGCACGCTCACGTGCCCCGGGCCGCCCGATCGAACCGCATCGCGTACGCGCGGGCGAACGCCGCCCCGCCGGGTCCGCGGAGGGCCGCGCGCAAGGCGGCCGACCGCAGCCCGTGGGCGACCGGTCCCGCCGCCCGCCCCAGCCGCGTGTTGAGCGCCGCGAGCCGGGCGGCGTGCCGGGCCGAGGCGATCCGGTCGCGCTCCCACCGCGCGAGGGCGGCGTCGTCGTCCCCGCGCGCCCATCCCGGCAGCAGCGGGGCGAGCGTCAGCGCGTCGAGCAGTCCGAGGTTCATCCCCTGGCCGCCGATGGGGCTCACCTCGTGCGCGGCGTCGCCGACGACGACGATCCGTCCGCGTCGCAGGGCGGGGGCGACCGCCCGGCGCACGCCGAACGCGGAGGCGTCCGGGATGTCGACATCGAGTCCCGTGCGCCGCAGGACGGCGTCGTGCAGGGAGCCCGCGGCATCCCGGATCTCCGCCGACCCGGCCCACGCCACGAACCGGCGGCGGCCGCCGGGCAGGGGGAACGACTCGACGACGCCGTCGCGCTCGAGGTGCACCCGCGCGACGGCGCCGCCCGGGGCCTCGACGTCGGACATGACGTACCGGTCGGGGTAGTGGTGGGTGCGCACGGCGCCCCGGCGGTAGACGAGGTCGCGGCCCGCCCACCCCGAGGCCACGACGACGACGTCCGCGCGCAGCTCGTCCGACCCCGCGGGGCCGGTGGTGCGCACGCGCACCGCGCGTCCGTCGTCGTGCAGCGCCGTCACGGTCACACCGCGGCGCACCGGCGGCGCGAGGGCCGTCAGCACCTCGATCGTGTCGGACTGGGGGAGGGCGGCGACATAGGGATGCCGCGCGGGCACCCGGTCGAAGCGGATCTCGGCGAGCACCCGGCCGTCGGCGCGCGCCTCGCCCCGTCCGATCCGGACCGCGCGCTCCACGAGCCGCTCGGTCGCCCCGCTCGCCTCGAGCAGAGACAGGGCGGGCGAATGGATGCCGATGGCCCGGGTCCCCGCCCCCGGATGCGCGCGCCGGTCGAGCACGGTCGCCTCGATCCCTCGTCCGCGGAGGTCGGCCGCGAGCGCGAGACCCACCGGCCCCGCACCGACGATCACGACGTCAGTCACGGGCCCGCCCCCGGGCGACGGCGAGGACGCGGAAGGGCGCGGGCGTCTCGACCCGCCACGGGCCGCCCAGTTCCGCGGCGAGCTCGTCGCTCCGGTAGCTGCGGCGGATCGAGCGCAGGCCGTCGACGCGCAGGAAGGTCCCGGGGGACAGCGGCGCGATCCCCACCGTGTACAGCGCGTAGGCGAGCCGCCCCCGCGCGATGTCCGCGTGCAGGACCGGCCCGCGCGACAGGGCGAGCGAGTCCGCCGCGAAGGCGTCGAGCGCCGCGGCGTCGAGATGGTGCAGCACGTGGTTGGACAGCACGATGTCGAAGCGCTCGCCCGCGGCCAGCAGCTCGCCCGACCCCTGGGACACGAACCGCACTCCCGGGCGCTGCCGCGCTCGTGCCGCCGCGAGGGCGCGCGGGTCGGGGTCGGCCCCGACCCATTCCACGGCGAGGCCGTCGCGCGCCGCGAGACCCGCCAGCCGCGCCACGACGTCGCCGCCGCCGCAGCCGAGGTCGAGCACGCGCGCCGGTCGGCCCAGGGCCCGCAGCTCCGGCCGCACCCGCGTGCGGTACACGTGGCCCCACGCCGACACGAGGCGGTTCACGAGGCCGAACCGTCGGTAGGTCGCCGCGAGCGCCCGCGGGTCGCAGTCCGGGTCGTCCATGAGCTCGGTGAGGACGGTGTCGCGCCGGGCGAGCCCGCGCCATGCCGCGGTCGTCCCGGCGGCCGGGCCGCGGGTGCTCACGCCGGCGGGCGGCGGAGCGTCAGTCGCGCCGCCTCCACGGTGAGGCCCGGGCCGAAGGCCAGCGCGGCGATGCGGTCGCCGTCGGAGCGGGCGTCGTCCGCGAGGAGGTCGCGGAGGATGAACAGGATCGTCGCGCTCGACATGTTGCCGTGGGTGCGCAGCACCTCCCGCGAGGGGGCGAGGGCGGCGGCATCCATCTCCAGGGCCTTCTCGACCCGGTCGAGGATGCTGCGCCCGCCGGGGTGCACGGCCCACGCGTCGATCTCGGCGAGATCGCCGAGCACGTCGGCGGCGATCGCGGCGATCTCGCGGCCGATGATGCGGGGCACCTCGGGGGTGAGGGTCATCTCGAACCCGGAATCGCCGACGGTCCAGGCCATGTCCTTCTCGCCCTCGTCGAGGACGTGCGTGGCGAAGTCGCCGATGTCGAGGCCGCCGGACGCGTCGTCGGCGGCCGCGACCACCGCCGCGGCGGCGCCGTCCGCGAAGACGGAGGCGGCGACGATCTGGTCGGGGTGCGACGACGTCTGCCAGTGCAGCGAGCACAGCTCGACGAGGGCGACCAGCACCACCGCCGCCGGGTCGGCGGCGACGATCCGCGCGGCCAGCCGCAGCGCGGGGAGGGCGGCGGCGCACCCGATGAAGCCGAGGTGGTAGCGCTCGACGGAGGGGGAGAGGTCGAGGTCGCGCACGAGCAGGTAGTCGGGACCCGGGGCGAACATCCCCGTGCACGACACGGTGACGACGTGGGTGACGTCCGCGGCGGTGCGGCCGGAGCCGGAGAGCGCGGATCGGGATGCCGCGGCGAACAGCGGAGGCGCCTGCCGGCGGTACTCGTCGTTGCGCGCTCCGGTCGGCGGCATGAGCAGGCGGTCCCCGTCGCGCACGGCGAGGTCGCCCGATCCTCCGCCGGCCAGCTGGGGCAGCACGGTGTGGCGGGTGTCGATCGCGGCGGCGTCGAACGCGGCGCCGGCCAGGCGCTGGCTGCGGCGGTCGAAGCCGGGCTGCGCGGCGAAGAGCGCACGCAACGCGGACTGGTCGACGCGTGTCTCGGGCAGCGCCGTGCCGATCGAGAGGATCCGGGCGGTCATGCCTCACTGTAGACACGCTTCCGGGGTCTTCCGGCGGGGATGGCGTGGGTGTCGCGTGCCGTCTATGGTGCCGCGGACCGCCCGCCGCGGGCACTGTCAACCCCGGCCGGCGGGCCGGTCGGGCGCACGTACGGTGAACGCTCCCGACGGAAGGACACCGCGATGGCCCGCGACCGCACCGACCCCACCCGCGTGACGAACCAGGACCCGGTGCAGCGCCCGAACCCGAAGGTGTGGATGATCGCGTCCGGCCTGCTCGCGGTCGTCGCGATCGTCGTGTTCTCGTTCTCGCTGACCATCGTCGCCGCGTTCGCCTGGATCGGCATCGCCGTGCAGGTCGCGATCTTCGTGGCAGTCCTCGCGAACGGCCTCACCGGACGCCGCGGCTCCTACCAGGGGTACATCTTCGCCGTGCTGCTGTGCGTGCAGGCCGCGGTCGCGCTGATCGTCATCATCATCATCGCCATCGCGGCCTGGTCGTCCGCCGGCTGACCGGGTGTCGACGGAAGCGGCGCCCGGGGGCGCCCCCCGAAGGGGCACACCACCCCCCCGGGACGGGGGGGGAGGCGCCCCGCGCCCGCCCCCCGTGTTGTGTGAACCCGCGGGCCCCGGGCACACCCCCGCGGCCACCGGCCGCCGCAC
>NZ_JBFPNN010000009.1:0-347105 GCF_040815675.1 Microbacterium sp. LMI1-1-1.1
CGCAGTCCGAAGACCGACGAGGAATAAATTGGCATTTGACAAGTGCACGCTGTTGAGTTCTCAAGGAACGGACGCACCCACAGAAACGATCTCTCGACCTACCCGTGAGGCAACTTCACTACCTTATGTGATCATCCGACCTTGTGGATCCGATCTGTGGGACCTCTCGAAGAGATCTGCGTCGTCGGCTCCGGTCGTCTGACCGAAATCCGATACCCTGGGTCTTGCGACTCGGTGGGTGTCGGGGGTGGTTCTCCGCTTGAGAGGACGCGGGGCCTTTCGGCCGCTCCGCTCTCCCCTGTGGGGCGAACAAGTAATACTTTACGTGCGTCCCCACGGTCTGGCCAATCACGCCGCATCCCGGGCGTGTCGCGGCCCAGAATCCGCGTAATCCCGCGGAAGCACCCCCTCGGGCTGCGAGAGCGTCTCAGAGCCTCCTGAGGCCGCTCACGACCTCGTCCTCCCACCGGCGGGAGGCCTCCAGAGCCCCGACGAAGATCGGAGTGTCGTGGGTGACCCCGAGGTAACGGGTGACGCTCGCCTCGACACCCGCCGCGCGGAGGGCCGCCCCATAGGCCGCCCCGTCTCCCCGGAGGGGGTCGTACTCCGCCGTGAGGATGATGGCCGGCGGCAGCCCCGCGTGGGAGGCGGCGCGCAACGGCGAGGCCAACGGCTCCCGGGCACGGCGCCATTCCCCCAGGTACGTCTGTGCGACCGACCGCAGTTCCCGGAGGGCGAGGAAGGCGGGGATGCCCAGAGCCCACGTCGCCCGGAGATCGATCCGGCGTCCCGTCAGGTCGGTCACCGGCACCTCGAGGATCTGCAGCTGCACCGGCAGTGCGTCGCGGTCGCGGTTGGCCAGCGTGACCGCCGCCGCGATGTTGCCGCCGGCCGACGTCCCCGCAATTCCCAGGCGATCCGGGTCGATACCGAGGCCGGCCGCTTCGGCGTGGAGCCACACCCACGCCGCGTACGCCTGCTCCACCGCCGCGGGGTACCGCGCCTCGGGGGCGAGGGCGTAGTCGACCGCGACCAGCACGACGCCGGACCGGTCCGCGCGACGCCGGGCGGCGGCATCCACGGTCGGGAAGTCGATGCCGCCGATCCGGAAGGCACCGCCGGCCAGGACGAGGCAGGCCGGGGCCAGATGCGGCGCGGACGCCGGGCGGTACAGCCGCACGCGGACGTCGGGGTACCCGGCCACCGGGACGACATGCTCCTCGGTCTCCATCTCCGGACCCGGACGACCGACCGTCGCCAGCTCCTTGGCATCCCATCGCCGCGCGGCACGGCGGTGCCGCTCACGCGGCGACAGGTACCGGCCGCGTGGGCGCCCCGCACTCGCGGGCGACGGGGATGCGGGAGCGCCGGGGGTCGAGCGACGCGATGGAGGAGCAGCGGGGGACGGCGACGCCGAGGGGGCGGCATCCCGTGTCCTCCGCAACCCGCGCAGGCGATCGCGGATGCGGGAGACGGCCTGGTCGAACAGGTATCGGCGGTGGACGCGCAGGCGTTCCCGGAAGAACGGGTCGAGCGGCATGTCAGGAGCTCAGCTCGTGCACGAGGTAGCTGGCGAAGAAGCCCAGCACCGCGATGAGCCCGGTGAGGGTGCGGGTCCGGCGGAACGCGTCGGGGAGCATGGTGTTGGCGAGCATCGCCAGGATCGCCCCGGCCGCGATCGCCGTGACCACGCTGCGGACCTCCCCCGGCGCGTCGCCGAGCAGCGCGTATCCGCCGACGGCGGAGAGGGTGCAGGCCGCCGCGATGACGGCCCAGACGCCGAAGACGTACCCGGCGCCGCGGCCGCTGGACTTCATGTCCGCCGTGCTGGAGAGCCCCTCGGGGAGGTTCGAGATCACGACCGCGACGAGCACGCCGATCGGCAGCGCCCCCTCGCCGGCGAGCTGCACGCCCTGGACGGCGGTCTCCGGGATGCCGTCGAGGAGCGCCCCGAGGGCGATGCCGAGGCCCGTCCCGCTCGCGGCCGCCTGGTCGTGGCGGCGCTTGCGGCGGTGACCGCTCCGCTCGAGGAGCGCGTCGAGACCCACGTAGAGCACGGCGCCGCCGAGGAACCCGGCCATCGAGGACCACAGCGTCCCGACCTCGGTGGCCTCGGCGACGAGGTCGAAGGCCAGCGCCGAGATGAGTACTCCGGCGCCGAAGGCGGTGATCGTCGCGACGAGCCACTTCGGGACGCTCACGAACCAGGCCACGGCGGCACCGGCGACGAGAGCGAGCCCGGACAGCAGTCCGGCACCGGCGGCGAGCAGGAGTTCCACGTCCGCGACGCTATTGCGCGGACCGCGATGAGGCGCGGGGGTTGCGCGCGGGAGCGCGCGCGGACATGCGAAAGGGCGGGGACCCGCGAGGATCCCCGCCCTTTCGGACGTCAGGTGCTTACCAGGACGACTTGGTCACACCGGGCAGCTCGCCACGGTGGGCCATGTCGCGGAAGCGGACACGCGAGACGCCGAACTTCGTCAGCACGCCACGGGGGCGGCCGTCGATGACGTCGCGGCTGCGCACGCGCGCCGGGGAGGCGTTGCGGGGCAGCTTCTGCAGGCCGACGCGAGCAGCCTCGCGGGCCTCGTCGGTCGCGTTGGGGTCGACCAGGGTCTTCTTCAGCTCGGCGCGCTTCGCGGCGTAGCGCTCGACGACGACCTTGCGCTGCTCGTTGCGCGCGATCTTGCTCTTCTTGGCCATGTGCTTAGCGCTCCTCTCGGAAGTCGACGTGCTTGCGGACCACGGGGTCGTACTTCTTGAGCACGATGCGGTCGGGGTTGTTGCGGCGGTTCTTGCGCGTCACGTAGGTGTACCCCGTGCCCGCGGTCGAACGCAGCTTGATGATCGGACGGACGTCCTGAGCCTTCTTCGCCATTACAGCTTCACGCCCTTCGCCTGCAGGTCACGGACGACGGACTCGATGCCGCGAGCGTCGATGACCTTGATGCCCTTCGCCGAGACGTTGAGCTTGATGTTGCGACCCAGCGACGGAACGAAGTAGGTCTTCTTCTGCACGTTCGGGTCGAAGCGGCGCTTCGTCCGGCGGTGCGAGTGCGAGATGTTGTGACCGAAGCCGGGAACCGCTCCAGTCACCTGGCACACTGCTGCCATGGTGATGTCTCCTTCTGTACCGTGACACCGGACGGTGCCACCCAAGATCCCTTGTCTGCACCCCGTCCGGGCACAGCACGAGGCCGGGATCGGATGAAGGGGTACGTACTGCGTGCTGGAGTGCGCGCAGACAAGCGGTCAGTCTAGCACGGGCGGCGTGTCGGCTTGACGGGCCGCCGCCTCCGCCGCTCCCCGGCCCCAGCGGAACGCCGAGACCGTGGGGTCGCCCGGGATCCAGAACCGCCACGGGAAGGCACCCGTCCCCGCCTCGCCCGCCACGCCGACCCGCGGGCCGGTCGCCACGTCGCGCATCGGCACGTCGGGCAGGAGGAGCCGCGCACGCGCGCCGGCGAGCTCGCCTCCCCCGACCGCGTCGATGCCGTCGTGCCGCGGGTACCGCAGGCCCACGGCGTCCCCGAGGCGGCCGGGCCCGCGGGCGAGGTCCCGCGGCGTCCGGACCGTGCCACGACGTTCGAGTCGGCGCCGCTCGGCGACGTCGGCGCCCTCCACGATCTCGCCGCCGCGGAGCAGGATTCCGCCCGCGACCCCCGCCGGGCCGCACACGACGTTGACGCACGAATGGATGCCATGGCTCAGATAGACGTAGAGGTGTCCGGGCTCGCCCCACATGGTGGCGTTGCGCGCGGTCGGGCCGCTGCGCGCGTGCGACCCGGGGTCGGGCCGGTCGCCGGTGCCGCGTCCGTGGTAGGCCTCGACCTCGGAGATGCGCACCACGACGCGCTCCCCCGACACCTCCGTCTGCAGCTCCGCGCCGAGCAGGAGCGGTGCCACTTCGACGGGCAGCCCCGCGAGGTCGGCGCGCGTGGCCGGACGGGTCATCCGGGCGGCACCTGGCACCACGAAAGGTCGAAGCCCTGGAGCGCGACGAGCTCCTCGCCCGTGTCGATCTCGACGAGATGGGTGAGCAGTCGCTCCGGCAGCGGCAGCTGATACCGGTCGAAGGGGTTGTCGACCGCCTGCGGAGCCACGAGGACCGCTGCATACCGCCCGCTCGGAGACACGCACGTCTGCAGCACGGTGTCGGTCCCGGGCACGTCGAGGAGCGTGCGCGTCGCCCCCGCATCATCCACGTGGGCGACGATCGTGGACTGGAAGCGCCCGTCCTCGGCGATGTCGGCGAAGGACCGGATCGTCCCCGCGCCGGTCCCGGGCACGGGTGTCGCGCGCCCGGGGAGGCCGGGGGCGTCCACCGCCTCGACCAGCGCGCTCTCCGATCCGTCGGTCAGGTCGATCTGACGGATGCCTTCCAGGCGCTCGACCACCGCCACCGACGATCCGCGGGCGATGCCGTCGATCGCCACCGCACTGCCCAGGGGGGCCGCGTTGCCGCCCTGCGCGTCCGTGAGCAGCAGTCGGGAGTCGAAGGTGAGGACGAGCATGCTGTCGGTGTCCGGGACGAAGCGCCAGTCGGCGACGCGGACGTCGCCGCCCGTCAGCCCCACCTCGACGGGATCGGCGGTGTCCGCGGCGGACGCGGTGAACAGGCGGCTCTCCCGTCCGCCCGCGGATCCGAGGTCGGCGTCCGAGAAGGTGAAGCCGATGCGTTCTCCCCGGTCCGCCGACTGCAGGTTGGAGACGAACCCCGGTCCCGGCAGCGCCAGCTCGCGCGCCTGGCCGCCGTCGCGATCGGTGATGAGGATCTTCGCCTCGTCGTCCTCGCGGACCGAGATCACGAGGTGGTTGGCCGTCGCGCGGAAGTCCTCGATGTGGTCGTGTGTGAACACCGCGACCCCCGCCTCGCCCTGCAGGTCGGTCCGGAAGATCGTGTCGCCGTCGGCGCGGCCTCGCTGCAGGAGGAAGGCCTGCAGCGGGGGAGTCGTGAAGGTCTCCGTCAGGGTCGACGCCGGACCCGCGCCCAGCCCCCGGACGTCGTGGACGGTGACGCGGTAGTCGCTCGCGTCGCTCAACGGCAGCGTGAAACGGATCCCGACGTTGCGGCCCGAGGTGTCGACGGTGAACGGCGTGGCCGGCTCGACCTCGACCTGCGAGGGGTCCACCTCGGCCAGGGACTGCGTCGTGGTCAGGATGAGCCGCGCCCCCGACGCGGACACGGCGGCCTCGGGATCCACCTGCACGTCTGTGACGCGGGGGCCCTGCGCGACCGCGACGACACCGCCCACGCCGCCGACGAGCAGCAGCACGCCGACGACCGCGGCGAAGGCCACGAGGAAGCCGCGGCTGCGGCGGCGACGCGCTCTGACGCGTCGGGAGTCAGTACTCATACGGGTCCGCGGGCTCGTCGATCATGGCGACGTCGTCGGCGCGCACCTCGAGGCCGCCGTCGCCGGTGGACCGGACGGTGCCCGTCACGGTGACCCACTGCCCGGTGGAGGGGGCCGAGACTTGCGCGTCGATCGGCAGCGTGGCGGTCTGCGCGTCGATGACGCAGTGCGTGATGACGAGGCGGGTCAGGTCGAACGCGGCCCCGTCCTGCCCGGGCGTGATGAATCCCGTGAGCGTGACCGGCTTGCCGTCGAACGTCTCGGGGTTGGTGGACGTGGCGAACACGGCGGACCAGTCGCCGATGCCGAACTCCGACGTGTCGCCGGACGCGGCGAGGGTGACGATGTCGGACCCGGCGAACAGCGGCGGCGCCCCGACGTCGCGCGAGATCGCCAGCTCGGCGGACAGCGACGTCGCAGGTGTCAGGAGCACCAGGACCACCGCCCCCGTGGCGAGGACGCCGCCGGAGAAGGCCGCGATCCCCGCCGGCGTGAGGCGCGGACGCGCCGCCAGCCGCTCGTGCACGTCGTGGTCGTGCGCATCGGACGGGTCGCTGTGGACGTGGTCGGCGTGCGCGAAGGCCTCTCGGCGGGCGCGGGCCTCGGCGGGGGCGTGACCGTGCTCGTGGTCGTGCCCGTGGTCCGCCTCCGCCCCGAGCGGGAGCGCGAAGGTCGCGACCGCGCCCACGACGGCGACGACGGCCATGCCGACCGCGAACCAGGCCGAGTCGGGGTTGACGTAGAGCGCGATGCGACCGGTCGCCCACAGCACGATCGTCGTGATCGCCAGGCAGGAGGACAGGCCGACACCGAGCCAGCGGGTCGCGAGAGCGGCTGATCTAGACAAGGAGGTTCACCACCGTTCCGAGAGCGAAGGCGGAGAGGAGCACGACGACGGTCAGCCCCACGAGCACCCGCGCGGTGAAGGTGGTGCGCAGCAGCGCGAGCATCTTGATGTCGACGATGGGACCGACGACGAGGAACGCCACGATCGAGCCGGGAGTGAACGTCGAGGCGAAGGAGAGCGCGAAGAAGGAGTCGACGTTCGAGCAGAGCGACACGACGATCGCGAGGATCATCATGGCCGCGATGGACAGGGCGGGATCGGAGCCGATGGCGAGCAGCGCGCTGCGCGGAACGAGCACCTGCACCGCGCCCGCGAGGACGGAGCCGATGATGAGCGCCGGCATCACCGAGCGGAGCTCGACGACGAACTGCGCGAGCGTCCGGCGCCCGCGGCCGCCCCGCTCCTGCACGACGATCTCGCAGGTCGCGAGGAAGCGCTCGGTGAGCAGGGCGTCCGGCGAAGGGTGGCGGCTGTACAACCAGCCGATGAGGTTGGCGACGAGGTAGCCGCCGACGAGACGCGCCACCAGGATGCCGTCGCTGAACCCGAACGCCGCGTGCGTGCTGATGATGACGATGGGGTTCACGATCGGCGCGGCGACCAGGAACGTCAGGGTGTCCGAGACGCCGAACCCGCGCATCATCAGACCCCGCGCGAAAGGCACGTTGCCGCACTCGCAGACGGGGATGAACATGCCCAGCAGGGACAGCACTGCCCGGCGGGCCCAGGGAGTGCGCGGCATCCATCGTTCGATCGCCCCCGGCGGGACCCACACCTGGACGATGATCGAGAGGATGACGCCGAGCACGACGAACGGCAGCGACTCGATGAGGACGCTGAGGGTGAGCGTCAGGCCGTCCTGGGCGCGCGTGGGCAGCGAGGCGCCGAAGAGGGACGGCGCGAAGGCGTCGATCGCGAAGAGCGCGGCGACCACGACGACACCCAGGCCGAGCGCGACGAGGGTGCGGGGGGCGCCGCTCCGGGTGGGCGGCGGCGCGGCGGTGCGACTAGTCGTCGCCACGCTCACGGGCGCGGTTCGCGGCGCAGGAGGCGCAGATCCCGAAGATGTCGACGACGTGCTCGGCCTCCGAGAAGCCGTGCTGCGCGGCGGTGCGCTGCGCCCACTCCTCGACGTCGTGGGCCTCGATCTCGACGGCCACGCCGCACGAACGGCAGATCAGGTGGTGGTGGTGACCGCGCGTCTCGCAGGCGCGGAAGAGGTTCTCGCCCTCGGGGCTCTGCAGCGAGTCCGCGTCGCCCTGGGCGGCCAGCCCCGCGAGCGTGCGGTACACCGTGGCGAGGCCGATGCCGGTGTTGTCGTCGCGCAGGGTGGCGTGCAGCGCCTGGGCGCTGACGAAGCCGCGCGCGTCGGCGAGGGCTTCTCGCACGCGTTCGCGCTGCCACGTGTTGCGCTGGACCATGGCGGCGATTCTATCGACGCGAGTTCGGAAACGGCTGGGACGGTCCGGGAGTTCGCCGGAGGCGCAGCCGTCTTCGCCACCGGCGTCGTCAGACGGCGCGGGTCACCCGGTCGCGGCGGGCGCCGACGAGGCGGCAGACGAGGTAGATCGCGAACGAGATCGTCGTGATGTAGGGGCTGACGGGCAGCGTGCCGGCGACGGCCAGCAGGATGCCGCCGACCGCCGAGACGAAGCCGAACAAGGCGGCCAGCACCGGGACGGCGAGGGGACCGGATGCCACCCGCATCGCGGCCGCGGCCGGGGTGACCAGCAGCGCCATGACGAGCAGGGCCCCGATGATGTGCACCGCCACCGCGACGACGAGTCCGAGCAGGAGCATGAAGACGAGCGACACGGCGGTCGTGGGGACGCCGCGCGCCGCGGCGGACTGCGGATCGAGGGAGTCGAACCGCAGGGGTCGCCACACCAGCAGCAGGGCGATGAGCACGGCGGTGCCGATCGCGATCAGCCAGCCGAGCTGAGCGCTCTGGACCGAGACGATCTGGCCCGTGAGCAGGCTGAACCGGCTCGCGCTCCGCCCGTCGTAGAGCGAGAGGAACAGGATGCCGAGGCCGAGGCCGAACGGCATCAGCACGCCGATGATCGAGTTGCGGTCGCGCGCGCGGGCGCCGAGGAGACCGATGATGGCCGCGGCGATGAGCGAGCCGACGATCGAGCCCGTGACGACGTCGACGCCGATGAGCAGGGCCGCGGCGGCACCCGCGAACGACAGCTCGCTGATGCCGTGCACCGCGAACGCCATGTCGCGCTGCATCACGAAGACGCCGATGAGACCCCCGACGAGCCCCAGCACCGCCCCCGCGATGACGGAGTTCTGCACCAGTCCGAGGATGGCCCCGTACTGACTCACCCCGCCGAAGAGCGCATCGCCGACGTCCGCCCAGTTCATTCGTCGTCCTCGTGATGGTGGTGGTGGGTGTCCTCCGCGTCCGGGGCGCCGACGACGACCAGCCGATCGCCGGCGCGGAGGACGAAGACGGGCGCCCCGTAGAGCGCGCTCAGGGTCTCCGAGGTGAGGACCTCGTCCGGCGTCCCCAACGTGAACCGCCCGTTGGCGATGTAGAGGATGCGGTCGACCTGGTCCAGCACGGGATTGATGTCGTGCGTCACGAGGAGGACGGCGGCATCCCGCTCCCGTCGATGACGGTCGATGAGCCGCACGACCGCCCGCTGGTTCGCGAGGTCGAGGCTCGTGAGGGGCTCGTCGCAGAGCAGCAGGGGCGGGTCGTCCGCGAGCGCCTGACCGACGCGGAGCCGCTGCTGCTCGCCGCCCGAGAGCAGACCCACCGGGCGGTCCGCGAATTCGCGGGCGCCGACGGCGTCGAGGAGCTCGTCGATGCGTGCGCGGTCGGCCCGGCGGGCCAGCGGCAGCCCGAACCGGTGGCCGTCGACGCCGAGACCGACGAGGTCGCGTCCGCGGAGCGGGGTCTCGCGCGGGAGCGGTCGCTGCTGCGGGATGTAGCCGATGCGGCGGTTGCCCGCGCGGCGCACCGGCGACCCGAGGGCCTCGATGCTCCCGCCGCTGACCCGCTCCAGGCCGAGGATGGCGCGGAGGAGGGTCGTCTTGCCCGATCCGCTCGGACCGAGCACGGCCACGAACTCCCCCGGCTGCACCTCGAGGTCGAGCCCCGACCACAGCTCACGTCCGCCGCGCCGCAGCGAGGCGTCGCGGATGCGCAGGGGCGAGGCCCCCGGCGTCACTCGCCGAGCGCCCCGGCGAGCGCCGCGATGTTCTCCTGCATCCACGAGATGTAAGTCTGACCCTCGGGGAGCGTCTCCGCGAACTCGATGACCGGGACGCCCTTGCCATCGGCCTCGCCGACGACCTGGGTCGTCTCCGCGCCGCCCGTCTGCGGGTTGACGATGACCACGCGCACGTCACCCGAGTCGATCAGCTGCATCGCCTCGAGGAGCGTGGCCGGCGGCACGTCCTGACCCTCCTCGACGGACTCGCTGAACTCGGACGGCGTCACGTTCTCGAGACCGGCCGCCTCGATGAGGTAGACGGGGACGGGCTCGGTCACGAAGACCCCGGCGCCGGCGTCGGCGGCCTCGATCTCGGCGAGAGAGTCCTCGAGACCCCCGATCTCGCCGACGAACGCCGTGGCGTTGGCCTCGAAGTCGGCGGCGTGCTCGGGCGCCAGCTCGCTCAGCTCCGCCGCGATGCCCTCGGCGAGGTCCTCCATCGTGTGCGGGTCGTACCAGACGTGCTCGTTGAAGCCCTCGATGTGGTCGTGGCCGTCGCCCTCCTCATGGGCGTGGTCCTCGCCCTCGTGGGCGTGGTCCTCCTCGGACTCCGTCGGCGCGGGGGAGGCCGTCTCGTCGGCGTGGGCCTCGTCGTGGGACTCAGCGCCCGGGAAGTCGTGGCTGTACTCCGCCGCGGTGATGACCGGCGCGGAGGAGCCGCTCGACTCGATCAGGGCGTCGATGAACGAGTCGTAGCCGCCGCCGTTCTCGATGATGAGGTCGGCCTCGCTGATCGTGAGCTGATCTTGGGCGCTCGGCTCGTACGAGTGCGGGTCCTGCGCAGAGGAGCTGACGATCGACGTGACGTCGACGTGGTCGCCGCCGATCTCGGACACGATCTGCCCGTAGACGTTGGTGGAGGCGACGACCGTCAGCGCGTCGGCCGCGGGCGTCGACGTCGCGTCCGCATCCCCCGCCGTGGTGCCGCCGGCGCAGCCGGCGAGCGCGAGGACGGACACGGCACCGAGGGCCGCGGGGGCGAGGAGTCGACGGGTCATGCGACGAGAGTAACGTGACTGATAATCGTTCTCAAACTCATGGTGTCAACGCTGATGCATCTCCCAGCGTGCCCGCGCCGGTTGTCTAGGGAGCGTCTCCGATCCCGGCCAGCGGGCGGTCCGTAGGGCCGGTGTAGTCCGCGAGCAGCGGCGGCGGGAGTGGCCCCTTGATGCGGCGGCCCGTGTTCCGCTCCTCCCAGGCGTGGGCGAGGATCCCGACGGACCTCGCGAGGACGAAAAGGCCTCGGGCCAGTTCGGGCTCGAAGCCGAGCTCGGCGTAGACGATGGCGCTGATGCCGTCGATGTTCATCGGCACGGCGCGTCCGGTTCCTGCGGCGAGCTGCCGCTCCAGGGCGCGGCCGAGGACGAGATACTCCCCGCCGATGAGCCCGTCGGCGACCGCCCGCTCGACGTGCGCCAGGATCACGTCTCGACGCGGGTCCACGGGATGGAACCGGTGGCCGAACCCCGGGACGAACGCACGACGGGCCCGGTGGTCGGCGACGGCCTGCGCCGCCACGTCGTCGACCTCGCGGGACTCGCGCGCCACCGTGGCGCGCATCTCCGTCAGCAGGGCGACGCACTGCTGCCCGGCCCCGCCGTGCACGTCCCCCAGCGTGTTGATGCCGTTGGCCATCGCGGAGTTGATGCCGACCCCGCACGTGATGGCCATCCGCGCGCTGGCGATCGACGGCGCCTGCGGCCCGTGGTCGACGCTCGCCACGAGGGCCGTCTCGAGAAGCCGCGCCTGGCGCGGGTCCGGCAGCTCCCCGCGCACCATGAGCCAGATCGTGCTGACGAAATCGACCTGTCCGATGAGCTCCTGCACGGGATACCCGCGGAGAGAGATCTCGCCGGGGGCGATCCGGGTGACGCCGGTCGACCACCAGGCGGTGGTGTCGGCGACGGTGGGCTCGGTCATACGTCTCCTTCGCGGTGCAGACGGTCGATCTCGGGGCTCGAGTAGCCCAGCTCGGCGAGGAGCCGGTCCGTGTGCTCTCCGAGTGTGGGCGGGGCGACGACGGGTCCGTGCGCGCGACCGTCGACATGGATGCCATGACCGAGGACGCGCAACGGTCCCCGGCCTTGGTCGGCTCCCGGGAACGGCAGCTCGTGGACGAGCTCGCGGGCGAGGATCTGCGGACTCGCGAGCATCTGCGGCACCGTGAGCACCGCACCGGCCGGGACGTTGCGGGCGGAGAGGATCTCCTCCCATTCGCGGGCGGGGCGTGCGCGCAGCACGCCCTCCAGCTCGACGGTCAGCTCCGCCCGGTGCCGCTTCCGGTCCTCCCGGTGCGCGAACCGCGGGTCGCCGACGAGATCCTCGCGGCCGAGCGCGGTGCACAGGGTCTCGAACTGCTCCTGCTTGTTCGCCGCGATGTTCAGCTGCCCTTCCGCCGTCTGGAACGTCCCGGACGGGGCTGCCGTCCCGTTCTCGTTGCCGAGACGTGCGGGCTCCGCGCCGCCGACCAGATGGTTCGAGACGACCCAGCCCAGGGCCGTGACCGCGGTCTCGAGCATCGACACGTCGATGACGCATCCCGTGCCCGTCCGCGCACGGCCGACCAGCGCCGAGCTGATGGCGAACGCCGCCGCGAGCCCGCCGAGGGTGTCCGCGATCGGGTAGCCCGCGCGCAGGGACTCCCCGTCCGGGTGGCCGGTGACGTCCATCATCCCGGAGGCCCCCTGGATGATCTGGTCGTACGCGGGGGCGTCCTTGCGGGGTCCGTCCTGCCCGAATCCCGAGATGGCGCACAGGACCAGCTGCGGGGCGATCTCCCTCACGCGCTCCGGCGAGAAGCCCAGACGGGTCAAGACGCCCGGGCGGAAGTTCTCGATCAGGACGTCCGCGGTGCGCAGGAGGTCTTCGAACACCTTCCGCCCGCCGGGGGTCTTGAGGTTGACGGTGACCGAGCGCTTCTGCGCGTTCTGGGCGAGGAACGAGATGCCGAGCCCGTCGGCGTTCAGCTGCGCATCGGTCCCGAGGTTGCGAGCGAGGTCCCCGGCCCCGGGCACCTCGACCTTGATCACGTCGGCCCCCAGGAGGGCCAGCTGATACCCGGCATATGGCCCGGCCAGCACGTTCGTCATGTCGATGACGCGGATCCCCTGCAGCAGGCTCGCCGGCGCCGCCGTCATGCCGAGACCCGCTCGGACTCGCTCCGACGCTCACGGGAGCGGCGCCGCAGGCGTCCGACAGCGACCAGCGCGATGGCGGTCGCGAGCACCGTGTAGAGGGTGATCGTGATCGGGCTGCTGACGAAGACCGTGGCATCCCCCTCCGACACCGCCAACGCACGTCGGAACTCCGTCTCGGCCAGGGGCCCGAGGATGACGCCGATGATGAGCGGTGCGAGCGGGAGGCCGTAGCGGCGCATCGCGAAGGCCAGCAGACCGACGAGGGTCATGATGACCAGATCGAGGACCTTCGCGCTCGTGGCGTAGACCCCGAGCAGCGCGAAGACCGTGATGCCGGCGTAGAGGTAGTGACGGGGAACCTTGAGGAGCTTCGCCCAGAGCGGGGCGAACGGCAGGTTGAGGATGAGCAGCACCACCATGCCGACGAAGAAGCTGGCCAGCAGGGCCCAGACGAGCTCGGGAGCCCGCTCGAACAGCAGCGGTCCCGGCTGCAGACCGTACTGCCGGAAGGCGGCCAGCAGGATCGCGGCGGTCGCCGAGGTCGGCAGTCCGAGGGCCAGCAGCGCGCCCATGGCGGTTCCGGCAGTGGCGTTTCCGGATGCCTCCGGTCCGGCGACACCCCGGATGGCGCCCTTCCCGAACATCGGGTTCTTGCGACGGGCGTCCAGGCGGCGTTCGGCGCCGTAGGAGAGGAACGTGGGGATCTCGGACCCGCCGACGGGGATGATGCCGAAGGGGAGGCCGATCGTCGTCCCCCGCAGCCATGCTGGCAGCGCGTCGCGGAACTCGTCCTTCGACAGCCACGGACGCCCGCGCGTCTGGATGACGGCGTAGTCGTCGACGCGGCCGCGTTTGCTCGCCATGTGGAACACCTCGCCGAGGGCGAGCAGCCCCACCGTCACGACGACGATGTCGATGCCGTCTGCCAGCTCCGGCACGCCGCCGGTGAAGCGCGTCGCACCGGCGATGGGTTCGACGCCGACGACCGCGATGGCCAGGCCGATCGCGAGCGCGGCCAGGCCGCGCAGCGGCGAGTCCGACACGACCGCGGAGATCGCGATGAACGCGAACAGGGCGAGGGCGAAGTATTCCGCCGGCCCGAACAGCGTCGCCAGGCTCGCCAGCGTCGGGGCGAAGAAGACCACGAGCACCGACGCGATGATGCCGCCGATGAACGCGCCGATCGCCGAGGTCGCCAGTGCTTGGGCTGCGCGGCCCGACAGCGCCATCTTGTGGCCCTCGATGGAGCCGGCGATCGCCGTCGAGTTGCCGGGGGTGTTCATCAGGATGCCGCTGATGCTGTCGCCGAAGAGCCCGCCGAACAGGATGCCGGCGAACATGACGAACGCGCCGATCGGGTCGAGGCTGAAGGTGACGGGGAGCAGGAGCGCGACGGCCATGGCGGAGCCCAGGCCGGGCAGGACTCCCACCGCGGTGCCGAGGAGCGCGCCGACGACGACCCACAGCATGTTCTCCGGGGTGAGGATCGTGAGAAAGCCCTCCCCCAGGTTGGTCAACGAATCCACGACAGGACCCCTTCCAGGATGCCCGGGGGCAGATGCAGGCCGAGGCCCGCGGAGAACGCCAGCTGCACGGCGGCCGAGAGACCGAAGCCCACGAACACGTCGAAGACGGGACGCCGGCTGCCGAGCGCCCGCGACACCCCCCAGAACGCGAAGGCCGCGGAGATGAGCCACCCCAGGGGCTGGAGAGCGGCGATGAAGACGACGATCGTGCCGAGCGCACCGAGGAGCGCGCGGACGTTGCTGCGGGGACGCAGCGGCGTGCTCTCGTCCCCGTCGATGGCGATCTCGTCGAGCCCCGCCGCGCCGAGCGCGGGGACGGTCTCGGTGCGACCGTCGTCGATGCCGCGGGCTCCCGCCTGGATGCGGGTGTATTGCGGCTCCGGATTGCGGATGAGGTCGATCGCGAGCAGAACCGCGACGACGAGGGTGCCGACCGCGATGATGAGCGGGAAGACGCGCGGTCCGGGCGGTGCCGCCGTCGTCGGGACGACCATGGTCGCCGAGCCGATCAACAGCGCGACGCTGACGGCGACGAGGATGACGGGGACGACGAGCCCGGTCCGTCGCGTCAGCCACGCGGACGCCGGACGGGCGGAGGTGGTGGTGATCACAGTCCGAGCTCCTCGATGATGTCGGCGATACGGGCCTGGTCCTCCTCGAGGAAGGCGGCGAAGTCGTCGCCGGCCAAGAACGAGTCCGTCCAGGAGTTGCGGCGGAGCGTGTCCTGCCAGGCGTCCGACTCGGACAGGCGGGTCACGATGTCGACGAGGGCGTCACGCTCGGCCTCGGACAGCCCCGGCGCGGCCACGACACCGCGCCAGTTCGGCAGCTCCACGTCGATGCCCTGCTCGATGAAGGTCGGCACGTCGATGCCGTCGATCGGCTCCTGCGCGGACAGCCCGAGGGCGCGCAGGTTCCCCGCCTCGATCTGGTCAGAGAACTCGTTGTACCCGCTGATGCCGACGTCGACCGTGCGGGAGAGCAGCGATGTGAGGACCTCGCCGCCGCCGGAGTAGGCGATGTAGTTCAGCTCGGCGGGGTCGATGTGGGTCGCCTGCATCAGCAGCCCCGCGAGGAGCTGATCGGTGCCGCCGATGCCGCCGCCGCCGACGGCCATCCCGTGCGGATCGGCGCGCCACGCCTCGATGAACTCCTGCAGCGTCTGGAACGGCGAGTCCGCGGGCACGATGACGACCTCGTAGTCGTTGGCCAGGCGGGCGATGGGGGTGGTGTCGGCGAGCGTCGCCGAGGAGCCGTTGGTGATGATGGCCCCCTCCATCACCGTACCCGTCAGCATCAGCGCCGTCGGGTCGCCCGGCACCGAGACGAACTGCGACAGACCGATCGTGCCGCCGGCGCCGGGGACGTTCACGACCTGCACGTTGCCGGACAGACCCTCCACCCGCATCGCCTGCTGCGCCTCTCGCGCGGCGAGGTCCCACCCGCCGCCGGGCGCCGCCGGGACCGTGAAGGTCAGGTTGCTGTCGGGGGTCGCTTCACCGGAGGCGCCGCTGGCGTTGACCACGGCGAAGGACACGAGCACCGCGGTGACCGCGATGCCGATCGTCCGAGCGACGACTGTTCTGGATTTCATCTCACACCTTCGTGAACTGTCCGCCAGGCGGACTAGGATGTCCGCTAGACGGTAGCAGTCCTCGCGCGGCACGACAACTGGCTACGGTGAGGGGGATCGACATGAGCGACACGGATTCCGGAACCCGCACCCCCCGCCCCGAGGGCGGCGTGCGCGCCGTCAGCAGGGCCTTGGCCGTCATCGACGCCTTCAACTCCGAGACCACCGCACTGTCGATCGCGGCTCTGGCGCGACGCGTGGGGCTGCCCCGGACGACGACCATCCGGATGGTCGAGACCCTCGTCGACGAGGGCATGCTCACCTCGGACCCGCACGGACTCCTCCGCGCCGGTCCGCGTCTCGTCCGCTGGGGGGCCCTGGCGGCGGCGTCCTGGACCCTGCCGGACGCGACGACGGACCGTCTGCGGGCGGCATCGGATGCCACCGGCGAGACCGTCAGCCTGTACGTGCGCCGCGGGCTGTCCCGGACCGTCATCGGGCAGGCGCAGAGTCGACACACGCTACGTCATGTCGTGCGCGTCGGCGATGAGCTGCCGCTGTGGGGAGGGGCAGCCGCGATGGTGCTGCTCGCCTCCGAGCCGGCCGCCGCCCGTCGCGACCTCATCGGAGCGGTGGCCGCGGCCTCCGAGGGCCGGGTCTCGGCGGCGGACCTGGGGCGCGATGTCGACCACGTCGTCCAGACGGGGCACGCGGTCTCCCACGGAGGGCGCGAGACCGGCAATAGCGGGATCGCGATCCCCCTCGGTGCGGCCGCCAGGCACGCGCCGAGGATCCCCGTCGCGCTGGCGCTCGGCGGCCCGACCGTGCGCGTCGAGGCCGCCGACACCGACGCCGTCCTCCGCGAGCTGCGTGCGGCTGCGGCCGACATCGCCGCCTCCGGCCTGCCGCCCGCGCTGTACTGAGGACGGGCGCGGCACCATCGCGACGTCGGTGCATCCCCGCGACGGCCATCGGGAACGGCATCCGCGCCTCCGCCCGTCACCGTGCGTCAGAGGGTGATATCGGCGACGTATCCCGTCGCGCATACGCCCTCGCAACGCGGGCGCGCGTGCACTGGAGCCATGGTCGAGGCATCCCTTCCCGGTCCCACTCGTCGGCGTCGTGCCCTCGTGCTGCTCGGCGCCGCGGGCGCGCTCCTGTTCGGCGGCACGCTGGCGCTCAGCGCGATGCCCGTGTCGGTGTCCGCCGCACCCGCGCCGGACGTCGTCGTCCCGGACGAGGGCGTCGTCGGGGCCGACTTCTCGCCCACGGTCGCCGACGGTCTCGTGGACGACGGGCTACCGCTGACGATCTCGAACACGTCCGCGCCCGCGATCGTCCGCCTCGACCCCGATCTCCGTCGCGCGCTGACCGAGGCGCAGGCGATGGCCGCGGACGACGGCATCCGCTTCCAGATCACCAGCGGATGGCGGAGCGAGGCGTATCAGCGCTGGCTGATGACCGACGCCATCGCGACGCTGGGGTCCGAGGAGGCGGCGCGTGAGATCGTCGCCGAGGCCGACGCGTCCAGCCACGTGACCGGCCGGGCCGTCGACATCGGCAACCTCGACGCGCAGGAATGGTTGGAGGCGTACGGCCAGGGCTGGGGCCTGTGCCGCACCTACGCGAACGAGTCCTGGCACTTCGAACGCGCGACATCGCCGGGTGGCGACTGCCCGACGATGAAGACGGACGCGCGCGGCTGACCCGGGCCGGCGGCGGTCCGCCGCCGTCAGCCGCTCGTCGACGCGGCGGCCATGGCGAACGGGCCGCCCGCGGCGAACACCCGCGCGGCGAACCGCTCGCCGATCATCGCGTGCGTCTGCGCGTCCGGATGCAGCCCGTCGGGGAGCGGCATTCGGTCTGCATCCTCCGGTCCATAGAGGCTCAGCCCGTCGAGGACGTGCAGGTGAGGGTCGTCGGCCCGGTCCGCCGCGATCGTCGCCAGAGCCTCCCGCACCACCTGGAGCGTCAGCCGGCCGAGGGCGGTGTCCCCCGGCTGTCCGGTCGCGCGGAAGCGGATCACCCCGTCCGCGAAGCCCTCGGGGTCGACGGCACCCGGACCCGGGGTGTCCTCGTGGATGGCGGCATGCAGCGGCGAGATCAGCAGGAGCGGCGCCTCGGGATGCCCGTCGCGCACAGTGTCGAGGAACCCGTGGACCGCCGGGACGAACGCGCGCAAGCGCATGGCATCCAGGTTCACGACGTTGATGCCCACCTTGACGCTGAGGAGGTCGGCCGGGGTGTCGCGCATCACGCGCGCCACGAAGGGGTCGGCGAACGCGCTGCCCCCGAAACCCAGGTTGCGGAGATGGATGCCGCTGCGCTCGGCCGCGATCACGGGCCAGATCCCGGTGGGCGTTGCGGCGTTGGATCCCTGACTGATCGAGCTGCCGTGGTGCAGCCATACCGGACGCATGTCCCGCTCGGCATGGACCGGCGCGTCCGCCCGCAACGACACGAGCTCGACCTGCTCGTTGTGGGGCAGCCAGATCTCCACGAGCTTGTCCCCCGGCGGCAGGCCGTCGCAGCGGATCACGTCGGGCTCGCCCGGCACGGACGTGCGCGTGCCCGCGGCGAGGTCGAGCTCGAGGAGATCGCCGGCGATGAGGGGGATCGACGCGACGAGCCGATGGTCGACGGTCACGTCGACGGCACCCCGCGCCCGCGCGAACCCTCGATAGGCGACGCGGGTGGCGCGCAGCGCGAGCTCGACGACGGTCGCCGCCGTGCGAAGGCTGAGGCGGACGCCCGACGGCTGCACCTCCATGAGACGGAGCTGATCGTCCGCCTCGCGCGAGCGGTAGGGCTGCGGGAGACGGTGGAGCAGGATGCCGCTCTCGCGCTGCTCCGTCTCCGCACCGCCGTGCAGGAGGTCGGGGGTGAGGGCGACGTCGATCATGCGGCCCCTCCCGCGGTCGTGCGGTTCCATCGGCGCAGCAGGGCGTCGAGCTGGAGGATCAGGACGTTCCAGCTGTCGTCGGCGGGCGGCTCGCTGTGCGCGAAGCTCCCGACGTGCTCGAGCTCGACGAAGCCGTTGATCGCGGCGGCGACCACGCGGACCGCGTGCACCTGGTCGCCCTCCTCGATGTCGTACCCGCGCAGGACGGCGAGCATGCCGCGACCGGCATGGACGGCCGCATCACTGCGGACCACCGCGACGCCGGCCCGGCGCTGCAGCGCCTCCCACCGGCCGGGGTGCTCCCGCGCGTAGCCGCGGTGGGCCTCGCAGAGCCCGCGCAGGGCATCGAGACCGGCCCGACCCGCGATCGCCTCGCCGACCCGATCGGCCAGCTCGCCCAGCGCCAGGATCGTGAGGCCGTCCCGCAGCGCGGCGAGGTCGCGGACGTGGCCGTACAGGCTCGGCGTCCGGACGGAGAGGGTCCGTGCCACCTCCGACAACGTCACCGCCGCCAGCCCCGCCGTATCGGCGAGACCGGCGGCGGCGCCGACGATCACGTTCTCGTTCAGAGGTGCTCGGGCCATACCCCGATCCTACACGTCATAGGTTTTTTCCTAATACCTTTAGCCCGCCGCGCCCGAGAACGGCACGACGAGCGTGATCCACGCCAGGGGCGGTCCGACGAGCACGATCACGCCGGAGTAGCGCAGGATGCGCTGGTAGAACGCCGCCGGGTCGACGTTCTGCGCATTGGCGAGGACGAGAGCGCCGTTGGTGGAGAACGGCGAGACGTCGACGACCTTAGCGGCGATGGCCACCGCCGAGATGGCCATGCCGGCGGCGATCGGGCTGTTCTCGATCAACGGCAGGAGCATCGGGATGGAGATGGCGATGACCGCAGTGGACGAGGCGAACGCCGAGACGACTCCGGCCATCACGCAGAGGACCAGCACGCCGACGAGTGGCGATCCCAGGCTGCCGATGCCGCGGGCGACCCACTCGATCGCTCCCGCCTCCTCGACGATGCTGATGTAGGTGATCATGCCGGCCACCAGCAGCAGCGTGGACCAGCTGATGCCCTCGACGGCCGCGGTCAGGTGCTTCTTCTCGATGAACGCGATGAGCGTGCCCGCGGCGAGCGCCAGGATGCCGATGTCGAGGTGGAACACCATCGCGCCCACGGCGAGCGAGAGGAGGGCGGCGAGGGTGAGGATCTGCGCGGGGGTCGTGCGCACCCGCGGGGTCTGCAGCGTCTGCGTCAGCGTGAGGGTCGTCCCGCGCTTCTCCTCCACGGCGATGTTGCCCGTCGCGGGGACCAGCGGACCGGCAGGAACTCGGGTCGTGCCGGCGACGCCCCCCGCTTCCGTGTCCAGCATCACCGCGCTGCGGGCCCGGGCGCGCCGCGAGCGGAGCGAGAAGTACAGCTGCGTCAGGATCGCGATGAGCGTCGAGTACACGAAGGCCGTGACGAACAGCACGGTCGGCGAGAACCCGGGGATGTCGCCCACCATGTCGCGGACCAGGAGTCCGAGCACCGAGATCGGCGAGAGCGAGCCGGCGAGGGCGCCGTAGACGACGGTCATGCCGACCGGCAGGGGGTCCATGCCGTGCTTGGCGGCGAAGCTCAACGCCACGGGGGCCACGAGCGCGACCGCCGCGGGCGGGAACGTCCCCATCGCGGTGAGGACCGTGGCCACGCCGAAGAGCACCCAGGGGACGAGCGCCGTCCGGCCGCGGACGAGACGGACGCCGCGGTCCACGATGAGATCGACGGTGCCGTTCAGCTTCGCCACGGCGAACAGGTAGGTCACGCCGACGATCGTGAGGAACAGGTCGGCGGGGAATCCGGCGAGCAGCTGGTCCTCATCGAGCCCGAGGACGAGCGTCCCGACGAGGAACGCGCCGATGAAGCCCAGGATGCCGATGTTGATCGGCCTCAGGGTCGCGATGACCACCATCGCGAACAGCGCGAGGATGGAGATGAGTTCTGGTGACATCTTTGTCTTCCCAAGGGGTCGGGGCAGCCGGGTCCGCTTCCGCGGGCCGGCCGCCTATTCGATCATCGGACGAGGAGGGCTTCCTCGGCCAGCCCCGGCACGTGACCGGGCAGTTGGTCGACCGGGAGGGTCACGGAGGCGTCCGCGAGCCGGCGGGCCGTTCGGGTGATGGCGACCGCGGGCGAGCCGTTCTGGATACCGATGCGGGTGACGATGACGCCCGACGGCGTCCGCAGCGAGACCGTGCCCTGGTCGTCGGGCGTGGCGATGCGGTGGACGACCGTCCCCGCGGTCGCGGCGGCCATGGACAGCGCGACGCTGCCGGTGATGGCGAGCGCCGGGTGGGCCTTGCCCATCGACATCATGGTGACGCCGACGACGCGTCCGCCGGGGCCGTCCGACGAGACCATCGCCACCTTCGGCACGGCCTTGCGGGCCTCCTCCGGCGTCCGGGCGAGGCCCATGCGGACGGCCGCCTCCCGACGGATCCCTTCGATCCGACGCAGCAGCTCGGGACGGCCGTCGATCTCGGCCGGGGTCTCGAGTCCGGTGAGCCCGAGCGCCTCGGCCTCGGCGATGACGACCGGCGCACCGGCGTCGACGAGCGTCACGGGGACGCCGTCGATGCGCTCGGCGGCGAGCCCGGTCGGCAGGAGCCGTCCGGTCGTCCTCCCGGCGGGGTCGACGAACCAGAGCACGACCTCGAGCCCGGCGTACGGGACGCCCACGATGCGGGCGTCCCCCGACTCGTCGAAGATCCCGCCCGGCGTGAGCACCTCGGCGATCATGAGCTGGTTCGTGTTCGTGTTGAAGATCCGCACGCGGGTCCGGTCGCCGCGCGGCAGGATCCAGCCCGCGTGAAGGGCGTAGGGCGCGATGGCGGCCGAGCAGTTGCCGCAGTTGCTGGACCAGTCGACGAGTCCGTCGGTGAGCCCGACCTGGGCGAAGGTGTAGTCGATGTCGGCGTCGTCGCGATCGCTGCGCGAGAGGATCACCGCTTTGCTGGTCGTCGACGTGCCGCCGCCGAGACCGTCGATCTGACGCTCGTCGGGGCTGCCGTACAGCCGGACCAGGATGTCGTCGACCGGCGCACCGATCCGCTCCAGCTCGTGGCGCGAGAAGACCCAGCATTTGCTGGTCCCGCCTCGCATGAGCGTCGCCGGTATGTCCAACATCGCAGCCTCCCTCGGGGTCGGCCTCCATGGTCGTCCGGCGGTGATGTTCAGCGATATCGCGATGTTCTTCACAGACATGAAGCAACGCTTCACGTTCGCGCAGCCCGCATTTCGCGGGAAGGATGCCGTTGACGGGACCTGGGGTGGTGGCATCCCTCCCCCGAATTGTGAAGCTGTGCTTCATGCGCTTCCAGTCGAAGACGTGTGGACTGTACGCTGGACGAAGCGAGGAGGCCCCCATGCTCGATGTCCGACGGCTCTCCGTCCTGGTCACGATCCTCGATCACGGCTCGCTCACGGCGGCCGCGAAGACGCTGGGCTACTCGCCGTCCGCCCTGTCGCAGCAGCTGCAGCGTCTGGAGCAGGAGGTGGGGCAGCCGCTCGTCCGCCGACAGCCCCGCGGCGTCACCGCGACCGAGGCCGGCGCTCTCCTCGCGGGGCACGCGCGCTACATCCTCCGGCGTCTCCGCGCGGCGGAGTCCGAGCTCGGGGAGCTGGCGGGCCTGCAGCGCGGACGGATCTCCGTCGGCACCTTCCCCACCATCGGCAGCACGATCATGCCGATCGCGATCAGCCGGTTCCGTCGCGACTATCCTCAGGTGCGCCTCGACGTGCACAGCGCACGGTTCGACGAGCTCGTGGCCGCCCTGCAGGAGAACGCGATCGGGCTGTCCCTGCTGTGGGACTACGAGTGGAACCGCATCCAGGAGCCCGACCTGTCGCTGACGCCGCTGTTCGAAGACCCGACGGTACTCGTCGTCTCGCAGGAGCACCGCCTCGGGCGCGCTCGGCACGTCACCATGTCGATGCTCCGGCACGAGGAGTGGATCGTCCGCAAACGCGACCACCCCGTCGCCGAGGTGCTGGAACGTAGCTGCCGTTCCGCCGGCTTCTCGCCGTCGATCGCCTTCGAGGCCAACGACTACCAGGAGGCGCTGGCGATGGTCAGCGTCGGCCTCGGCGTCGCTCTCGCGCCGCGCACCGCCGTGCAGTCCGCCCGCCCCGACGTGCGCATCGTCAGCCTCGGTCAGGAGGCGCCGTCACGGCGGATCGTCGTCGCGCACCGGAGCGACCGCGTCCGCCCGCCCGGGGAACGCGCGATGCACCAGATCCTCGTCGACGTCGCCCGGGAGCATCTCACCGCGGGATGACGCCCGCGGCGCGACGGCGCCGAGGCGGCCCGGGTCCGCCGCCGTCCCCGGGAGGGGCTCAGAGACCGGGGCCGACCGCGCGCGCGGGAGCCTCCGTGAGCTGCAGGGCCCCCCACAGCTCCGCGCGACCGGCGAACGACTCCAGGTCGAGACCCAGCAGGCGCGCGGCCGTGTCGACGCGGTGCCGCAGCGTATGGCGGTGCAGGCCGAGGGCGGCCGCGGCCGGCCCCCACGCCCCGTTGTGATCGAGCCACACCACCAGCGCGTGGCGCAGGTCCGCCGGAGCGTCCGGCCCGTCCAGCGGGAGCAGCATGCGCCGGGCGATGTCGTGCGCGCGCGTGTGCTCCAGATGGCCCAGCAGGCCCGCCCGGGCGAGGTCGTCGAACTCCGCGACGGGGTGCTGATCCGTCGCCCGAGCGAGGGCACGACGAGCCTCCGCCATGGCATCCGCGAATCCCTCCCACGTGGATGCCGCCGAGAAGCCGGCCCGCGCGCCCTGCCGGGCGAGGAGCGACGTGAGCGCCTCGCGGTCGTCGGCGGCGGTGACGGTGACGAGGAGGCCGTCCTGCTCGGCGAAGAAGAAGCCGCCCGGCCTCTCCTCGGCCAGCAGCTCGAGCGAGGAGCGGAGGACGTCGGCGGCTCCCGCGCCCGGCTCAGCGGCGAGCGCGACGCAGCCCACCCGGAGGGGGTCGGACGGGAGCGCGCCCCAGAGGTGTTCGACCGTTCGCGTCGCGGCCGCGTGCCGCCCCGCGGCGAGGAGCTCGAGCACGCCGGACCGGAGGCGCCGTCGGGCGTCGTCCAGCGTGCGGCTCTGCTCGAGTGCGATGCTCGCGAGCGCGATGACGGCATCGACGAGGTCCACGCCCGCGCGGTCGAGGGCGCTCGCCCCCACCCCCACGGCCAGGACGCCGCGCAGACGCCCGCGCTGACCGAGCGTCTGCAAGGTCGCCTCGCCGGCGCGGAGGCTGAGGCGGACCGCGGCCGTCCGCCCCCGGGAGAGGACCCCCTCGACCGCCGCGTCGACCTCGGCGACGAGCTCACCCGGGATGCCGTGCCGCGTCGGCACCGGCACGCGGCTGCCGCGCGCGTCGTAGAGGGCCACCCAGCAGTCGAGGTTGCGCTCGAGCTCCCGCAGGATCTCGGCGAGGCCGTCCGGACGCAGCGCGGCCCGCGCGACCGACCGCTGCGCCTTCAGCGAGCGCTCGAGCGCGAGCCGGTCGTCCTCCGCGACGGCATCCGAGACGAAACGGATGATGCCCATGAACGGCGTCCGCTCCGAGACCTCGATGAGCGGGAGGTCGAGCTGCCGCGCCGCCGCGATGAGGTCGTGCGGGATGTCGTCGTGGACGATGCCCGTCGCGAACCCGAGGGCCAGGATGCCGTGATCGACCAGGCGCCCGACGTAGGGGAGCGCGGGCTCCGGCTCCTGCCCGCCGAACTGCACGCCGTCCGTCAGCAGCAGGCCGCCGGCGCCGATCCACGGGGTCGGATCGGGGAGGTCGGAGCTGTGCGCCCAGGGGAGCGGCCTCGACAGCACCGCCTCGGAGGCGCCCGAGACGGGCCGGAGGTCGAACCGCGGCTCGCTCATCAGCGCGCGCAGGGTGGTGGGCATGACAGCAGTGTGACGGAACGCCGATCTGTCCGCCAGAAGCCGGCCGGTTGGACAATCCGGCGGGGATGCGGCCGGGTTCCTACCGCTCGACGAGGATGCCGTCCGCGTCCGCCCAGACGCGCTTTCCGGGGGTGAAGGTCACGCCGTCGATGACGACGGGGACGTCGACCTCGCCGACACCGTCTTTCGCGCTCTTCCGCGGGTTGCCGCCCAGCGCCTTGACCCCGATGTCGAGGGTCGCCACGACGTCGAGGTCGCGGATCGCACCGTGGACGATGAGGCCGGCCCACCCGTTCTCGACCGCCGACGCGGCGATCATGTCGCCGACGAGCGCCGACTGCAGCGACCCGCCGCCGTCGACGACGAGGACGGCCCCGTCTCCGGGCGTCGCGAGCAGCTGCTTGACGAGCGCGTTGTCGCGGTGACAGCGCACCGTCCGGACCAGCCCCTGGAAAGCCCGGCGACCGCCGAGATCCCGGAACGGGAGGGCGACGGAGTCGAGGGCGTCGCCGAGCTCGTCGTACACGTCTGCCGTTGCGAAGGTCATGCGCTTCACGCTACGGCGGCGGTCACCGACTCGACCACCCTCGGGACCGGACGCTCATGCGATGGTCAGGGGACGCCGCGGGCACCTGTGCGGCCTCTACGGCCACTGCACGGGAACGGCGAGCCGCCGACGCTCGGGCGTCGCGTCGCGCCGGGCCAACCGCTCGATGAGGAGCTCCGCCGCGGCGCGCCCCAGCTGCTCCCCGTCCACATCCACCGCCGGGACCCCGGTGAGGCCGAGCGCATCGACGATCGAGCGCTCCGAGCTGACGACGAGCCGCTCCGGGAGCGCCCCCGCCGCGAGCAGCGCGTATTGCACGCCGAGACCCAGCGCCGTCGCGTACGGCACGACCGCCGTGGCGCCGGAGGCCCGCACGGCCTCGGCCGCCGAGACCCCGGCCGCGAAGGTCGCGGGGTACGGGCCGAGCACGGACAGCTCGACCCCGCCGCGCTCGGCAGCCGCGCGCACGGCCGCGGTGCGCTGCCCGTCCTGCCACGAGCCGTCCGGGCCGCCGAGGTAGAGCAGCCGCTGGTGCCCCTCGGCCGCGAAACGCTCGACCAACCCGCCGAACGCCGACGCGGTGTCGGCGACGACGGATGCCATGCCGTCGGCCTCGCGATCGACCAGCACCGTGGGCTTGTGCGCCCCAGCCGAGAGCAGCAGATCGTCGCTGCCGCGCGGCGCGACGACGATGAAGCCGTCGACCTGCCGCGACAGCCGCTCGAACGCGGTGAGCTCCCGCACCCCCTCGAGCGGATGGACGGCCACCGTGAGCTGGAGTCCGTCCTCGTCGGCGCGGCGCTGCGCCCCGCCGATGATCGGGGTGAAGAACGCGTTGTCGAGCGTGGGGACCACGAGCGCGACGACGCCCGTGCGGCCGCGGGCGAGCTGCCGCGCCGCGGAGTTGGGGGTGAAGCCGAGCTTCGCTGCGGCCGTCAGCACCCGCGCCGCGGTGTCCGGCGAGACCACCTCGGGCCGCGAGAGCGTCCGGGAGGCGGTCGCCTTCGAGACGCCGGCAAGGGCGGCGACGTCAGCGAGCGTGGCCATGCGACTCCTTCGGTGGACTGCGCCGATCATACGGTGCCCCTGCAACCGGTCGCACGTCGCCACCCGTCTGCACGGCGGTGCCGAAACGCACTGTTCACATGGCTGACTCGAACCGGGTCCCCTCATCGGTCTACTCTCGATGCAACCGGTTACATTTCTTTTGCGGGCTTTCCGTGCCCGCCCGACACGATCAATCGGAGGGTCGCCGTGAGATCGAGGACCGCTCCCCTTCTGCTCCTGCCGGGGCTGGGCTTCCTGCTGCTCTTCTTCGTCATCCCCTCGCTCGTCATGCTGTTCGCCCCTCCCGGCACCGGCCCCGTCGAGGTGCTCGCGCGCGTCGGGGAGATGCTCACCGACCCCTACGAGCTGGGCATCATCGGCCGCACCGTCGGTCTCGGCCTGGTGGTCACGGTGATCTGCATCGTGCTCGGATTCCCCATCGCCTACCTGCTCGCCCGTTCCAGCTCGCGCTGGGCGGGCGTGCTGCTCGCTTTGGCGATCTTCCCGCTGCTGCTGAGCAACGTGGTCCGGACCTTCGGCTGGCTCGTGGTGCTGGGCAAGAACGGTGCGATCGGGCAGGCGCTCGTCGGTCTCGGACTCGTGGAGGAGGCGCCCCAGCTGCTCTACACCGAGCTGGCCATCGTGCTGGGTCTGACGCAGCTGTTCCTGCCGTTGGCGATCATCTCCTGCTACTCCGCCGTCTCGCAGGTCGACGCCGGACTCGACGACGCGGCGCGCGGACTCGGCGCGAGCCGCATCCGCACCTTCTGGGACGTCGTCGTCCCGCTCTCGCTGCCGGGCGTCGTCGTTGCGGCGACGCTGGTCTTCGCCGGCTCGGTCACCGCCTACACGACCCCCTATCTCCTCGGGGGCTCGTCCCAGCGCATGCTGAGCACGCAGCTCTTCTCCTACTCGAGCGTGACCATCGACTGGGCCGGGGCGTCCGCCACCGCGATCGTGATGACGGTGCTGGTCTTCCTGGTCTCGGGGCTCTCGTCGCTCGTCGCGCGGAAGGGAGCCGTCTCGTGAAGACCCGCCGTCCCATCGCCGCGTCGCTGGCCGTCGCCGGCTACGTGATCATGATCGTGCCGATCCTGTTCGTCGTCGCCACGGCCTTCACCGCCGGTTCGACCCTGCGCTTCCCGCCCGAGGGGCTCTCGCTGCGCTGGTTCGGCGAGGCGCTGTCCTACGACCCGTTCCTCGAGTCCTTGGCGACGAGCGCGCAACTGGCCGTGCTCGCCACCGCGCTCGCGCTGCTCATCGGCATCCCGGCGACCCTGGCGATCTATCGCGGGCGCATCCCGGGCCGCGGTCTCGTCGAGGGGCTGTTCCTGTCGCCGCTGATCGTGCCCGAGCTGGTCGTGGGGCTGGCACTGTTCCAGCAGCTGGTCGTGACGCTCGACGTCGACACCGCCCCGGTGCTGCTCCTCGGCCACACCGCCCTGCTCCTGCCGTACGCGGTGCGGGTGACCGGCGCCGCGCTCGCGACGAGCGATCCCGCACTCGAGGAGGCGGCGCGCGGCCTCGGGGCCGGCCCGCTCCGCACCTTCTTCACGGTGACGCTGCCGATCCTGCGTCCGGGGGTCTTCTCGGCCGCCCTGCTGGGCTTCGTGACCTCGTTCAACAACGTGCCGCTGTCGCTGCTGCTGCAGAGCCGCGACGCGCGGACCCTGCCCGTGACGATGCTCGACTACGTGCAGCAGAGCTACGACCCGATGGTCGCGGCCACCTCGACCCTCATCCTCGCGGCGACCGTCGTCATCGCCGTCATCGCCGAGCGCAGCGTCGGCTTCGCCAAGATCTTCGGAGGCATCAACCGATGAACGCCGCAGCGGAATTCGTCCACGTCAGCCAGGTCTTCGGCGACTTCACCGCCGTCGACGCCATCGACCTCGCCATCCCCGCCGGCAAGCTGACCACCCTGCTCGGGCCGAGCGGGTGCGGCAAGACCACGTCGCTGCGGATGCTCGCCGGCTACGCGTCGCCCACCTCGGGCCGCATCCTCATCGACGGCGTCGACAGCACCCGCCTCCCGCCGGAGAAGCGAGGACTGGGCATGGTGTTCCAGTCGTACGCCCTGTTCCCGCACCTCAGCGTGGCCGACAACGTCGGCTACGGGCTCAAGCTGCGCGGCCTCGGGCGTGCGGAGCGGCAGCAGCGGGTGACCGAGAGCCTCGAGATGGTCGGCCTCGCGCACCTCGCGGGCAGCCGGCCCCGACGGCTGTCCGGCGGCCAGCAGCAGCGCGTCGCCCTGGCGCGCGCCATCGCGATCCGACCGAAGCTGCTTCTGCTCGACGAGCCGCTGTCCAACCTCGACGCGCGGCTGCGGGTGCAGATGCGGTCCGAGATCCGCCGCATCCAGAGCGAGACGGGACTGACCGTCGTCCTCGTCACGCACGACCAGGACGAGGCGCTCGAGATGAGCGACGAGATGGTCCTCATGCGCGCCGGTCAGATCCAGCAGCAGGGTGCGCCGAGCGCGGTGTTCGGGGCGCCGGCGAACCGCTTCGTCGCCGACTTCCTCGGGTACGAGAACTTCGTCGTCCTCGGCGACGGCTCGACCGTCACCGTCCGTCCGGAGCACCTGTCCGTCTCGGCGGCCGCCCCCGCCGGTGCGGGGCTCGCGCTCGACGGCGTCGTCATCGACGTCGCATACCGCGGCGTCGACGTCCTCGTCACCGTCGCCGCGCGCGACGCCACCGGGGCGGAGGTGCGGCTCGTCTCGGACGTGCGCGCCGACGGCTCGCCGACGGTCGCCCCGGGCGATCCGGTCGTGGTCTCGGCCGCCCCCGGCCGCCTCGTCACCCTTCCCACCGCCTGACTCCCCCCGCGTCGCGACGGAGTTCCGGGGCTGTCCCGCCCCGTCCGCCGCCACGCACCCCGTGCTCCTCCCACCCCGAAAGGACCCGCCATGTCCCCCTCCTCCACCCGGCGCACCCTCGCCCTCTCGACCGGTGCCGTCGTCGGCGCCCTCGCCCTCGCCGGCTGCTCCGGTGGATCCGGATCGGATGCCGACGCGCAGACCCTCGTCGTCAGCACCTTCCCCTTCGGCGTCGAGCAGTTCCAGGAGGCCGTCGTCGATCCCTTCACCGAGGCCACCGGCATCCAGGTCGAGATCGAGACAGGCTCCAACTCCGACCGCCTGTCCCAGCTGCAGCTGGCGGGCGGCGACGACCCCGGCGTCGACGTGATGCTGATCAGCGACTACTACGCCGCCCTCGGCCAGGAGGACGACCTCTTCCAGCAGGTCGACGCCGAGAACGTCGAGACGCTGGGCGAGATCGCCGACTTCGCGAAGGAGGACGCCTACCTCGGCCCGGCCTACAGCTACCAGCTCAACGGCACCCTCTACTCGACCGACGCCCTGAGCGCGGGCGAGGCCGCCGACTGGTCGCTCTACGGCGACCCGGCCAAGGCCGGCAAGGTGGCGCTGCCCGACATCTCGGTCACCGCCGGCCAGCTGATGATCACCGGGGTCGCGGACACCGAGGGCAGCGGACCGTACGACATCGACGCCGCGCTCTCGACGCTCGCGGAGTGGGCGCCCGGCGTGCTGCAGTTCTACAGCTCGTCGACGGAGGTCACGAACCTGCTCACCCAGGGCGAGATCATCGCGGCCGACTCCCTCAGCGGGTTCGCCACCGACCTCGTCGCGTCGGGCGAGCCGATCGCCTGGACGCCTCCCGCGACCGGACGCTACATGGCCACCAACCGGGCGATGATCCCGACCGGTGCGGCCAACCTGGATGCCGCGGAGCAGTTCATCGACTACCTCCTCTCGGTCGAGGCGCAGACCTCGTCGGCCGCGATCGTCGGCGACCTGCCCGTCAACCTCGGCGCCGAGGTGCCCGACACGATCACCGCCGTCGTGGGCGACATCGCCGCCGACCCGACCGCTGCCGGCTACTCCACGCTCGACCCGACGGAGCTCGTGCCGACCCGGTCGGAGTGGGTCGACCGCTTCGCCCGCGAGGTCACCTCGAAGTAACACCTTCCCCGTGCGCGGCGTCGCCTCGACCGCGACGCCGTGCACGGGTCCGTCTGCCCCACCTGCTTCCCCGGAGATCTCATGAGCACCGCCGCCGCCACCACCGCCGCCGTCACCGTCCCGGACGAGTGGCTCCGACGGATCCCGAAGGTCGACCTGCACTGCCACCTCATCGGCACCGTGCGCGCGAGCACCTTCGCCGAGCTCGCGCGCCGCGAGGGTCTCGCGCTGCCCGCGGAGCCGGAGCGGGTCTTCGCCGACATCAACTCGCTGCCGCCGGACCCGGCGCTCTACCGCGACACCGTGGTGTCCGTGCCGCAGGGCCGCTCCGTCGACGAGCCCGAGGTCTCGTACTCGCTCTTCCAGGTGTCCGCGTGGGTCGTCCAGCTCCTGCGTTCGCCCGAGGACCTGACGCGCATCGTCTACGAGGCGTTCGAGGACGCGCACCGCAGCGGCACCCGGCACCTCGAGCTGTTCTTCGACTCCGTGCCCGAGCACCTCGCCGGGCTGGGCTACCGCGGCAGCGTCGAGGCCTACGCCGACGGCATCCGTCTCGCCGAACGCGACTTCGGGATGACCGGGCGGATGATCGCCGGCATCGACCGCAGCCGCAGCGGCGAGGAGGCGCTGGCGCTCGTCCGCGAGGTCGTCGACAACCCGCACGAGTACGTCGCCGGGATCGGCCTCGACAACCTCGAGACCGCGGGCCCGCCCGAGCGTTTCGTCGACGCCTACCGGCTCGCCGGCGAGGCGGGGCTCGGCCGCACGGCGCACTCCTCGGAGCACGCCCCCACCGCCGCGAACACCACCACGTGCCTCGACCTCCTCGGCTGCGACCGGATCGATCACGGCTACTTCGTGCTCGAGGATCCCGCCGTCGTCGAGCGGGTGCGCCGCGACGGCGTGGTGTTCACCGTGGCGTCGACGACCTCGCGCCGGTCATGGCGCCCGTGGCGCCGTGCGTCGATTCGGGCGATGCTCGACGCGGGGCTGCGGGTGACGCCGTGCTCCGACGACCCGGGGATGTTCCCCACCACGCTCACCGACGAGTACCGCCTCGCGGCAGGCCCCATCGGAGCGACGCACGCGCAGCTGCGCGACATGGTGCGGAACGGCGTGGAGGCGTCCTGGCTGCCGGAAGGCGAACGCGCTGCCCTGCTCGCGGACGTGACCGCGGAGCTCGACGCTCTCGACGCGGAGCTCGGCCTGGCCTGACCCCTGCGCACAGCTCGCAGAATGACGCCGATCTCGCAGGATCCGCCGGGGATCCAGCGAGATCCGGCGCATTCTGCGAGGTTCGGAGCACCCGCCGGGCGCCCGCTCAGTCGAGGAGCAGCGCGGGCTCCTCGAGAACGGATGCCACGTCGGCGATGAACCGCGAGATGCCGTCGCCGTCCACGACGCGGTGATCGAACGAGCCCGACACCGTGGTCACCCAGCGGGGGCGCACCTCTCCGTCGACGACCCACGGCTTCTGCCGGATGGCGCCGAGCGCGATGATGCCGGCCTCGCCCGGGTTGATGATGGGCGTCCCGGCATCCACTCCGAAGACGCCGATGTTCGTGATCGTGAACGTTCCGCCGGCCTGGTCCGCGGGGCTCGTCTTGCCCTCGCGCGCGGTGAGCGTCAGGTGCTCGAGCGCCTTCGCGAGCTCGCGGGTGTTCATGTTCTGCGCGTCCTTGATGTTCGGCACGAGCAGTCCGCGCGGAGTCGCGGCGGCGATGCCGAGGTTGACGTAGTGGCGCACGCGGATCTGCGCGCCGTCCTCGGTGTCGACCCAGGCGGCGTTGATCATGGGCGTGCGGCGCAACGCCCACATGACGGCGCGGGCCATGATGAGCAGCGGCGAGATCTTGACGTCGGCGAAGTCCGGCGAGGCCTTGAGGCGCTTGACCAGCTCCATCGTGCGGGACGCGTCCACGTCGACCCACACCGACACATGCGGCGCGGAGTAGGCACTCGAGGTCATCGCGTTGGCCGTCGCCTTGCGGACGCCGCGGACCGGGATGGACTCCTCCCGCGCGTCGTCGACCGGGGCCGGCGCGGCGGGGGCGGGGACGGAGATCGTCTCCTCGCGCACGGCGCCCCACTCGGGCGTCTCGATGTTGCGGAACACGCTCGCCTGCTCGGCGTGCTTGACGACGTCGTCGCGGGTGACCTCGCCGGCGGGGCCGCTCGGGGTCACGGCCGACAGGTCGACCCCGAGGTCGCGGGCGAGCTTGCGGATCGGGGGCTTCGCCACGACGCCGACGGATGCCTTGACGGGACGTTCCGCCGGCTTGCGGCGCCGCGACGACACCGCGCCGCCGGTGCCGTAGCCGACGAGGACCGCGCCGCCCGGGTCGCTGGGCTCCGGGACCGTGACGGGTGCCGCGGGCGTGGGGGTGGCGGCATCCATCGATCCGATCGTGATGATCGGGGCACCGACCTCGACCGTGGCCCCCTCGGATGCCAGGAGCTCCCCGACCGTGCCCGAGTAGGGCGACGGGAGCTCGACGAGCGACTTGGCCGTCTCGATCTCGACGATCACGTCGTTGACAGCGACGGTGTCACCGGGCGCGACGCGCCACTGCACGATCTCGGCCTCGGTGAGGCCTTCTCCGACATCGGGGAGGACGAACGTCTGATCGGTCACGATGGTGTCCTTTGCTCGCGAACAGCATCTCACCGACGCCGCTCGCGGTCACGAAAACAGGTCAGTAGGCGAGAGACCGGTCGACGGCCTCGAGGATGCGGTCGGCATCCGGCAGGTAGGTGCCCTCGAGCTTGGCGGGCGGGAACGGCACGTCGAACCCGGACACGCGCAGCACCGGGGCCTCGAGGGCGAAGAAGGCCCTCTCCATGACGGTCGCGGCGACCTCGGACCCGAGCGACGTGAAGCCGGGAGCCTCCTGCGCGTAGACCATGCGGCCGGTGCGGCGGACGGAGTCGAGCAGCGGGCCGTAGTCCACGGGCGACAGCGAGCGCAGGTCGATGACCTCGCAGCTGGTGCCCTCGCTCTCGGCGAGCGCCGCCGCCTGCAGCAGCGTCGTCACCATGGCGCCGTGCCCGACGAGCGTGACGTCGGTGCCGCGGCGGACGATGCGACTGGCGTGCAGCGGCAGGGCCGGGGCCTCGGTGTCGACCTCGCCCTTCTGCCAGTACTTCGCCTTCGGCTCCAGGAAGACGACCGGGTCGGGCGACGCGATGGCCTGCTGGATCATCCAGTAGGCGTCGTTCGCCGTCGACGGGCTGACCACGCGCAGGCCCGGCGTGTGGGTGAAGTAGGCCTCGGGGCTCTCCTGGTGGTGCTCGACCGCGCCGATGTGCCCGCCGTAGGGGATCCGGATGACGACGGGCATGCGGATCGCGCCCTCGTGGCGGTTCGTGATCTTCGCGAGCTGCGAGGTGATCTGGTCGAAGGCGGGGAACACGAAGCCGTCGAACTGGATCTCGAGCACCGGCTTCCAGCCGCCCATCGCGAGGCCGATCGCCGTCCCGACGATGCCCGACTCGGCGAGCGGCGAGTCGATGACACGACGCGGGCCGAAGTCCTTCTGCAGGCCCTCGGTCACGCGGAAGACGCCGCCGAGCGGGCCGATGTCCTCGCCCATGAGCAGGACGCGGTCGTCGGTCTCGAGGGCGCGGCGCAGGCCCGCGTTCAGGGCGCGGCTGATCGGGAGGTTCTCGGTCACTGCCCGCCCCCTTCCATCGACGCCTCGTAGTCGTCGAGCCAGCGCTGCTCCTCCTGGATCAGCGCGTGCGCCTCGGAGTAGACGCTCTCGAACATGTGCGTCCGGGGCAGCGACCCCAGCTCGTTCGTGCGCGTGCGCACGTCGGCGGCGAGCGCTCGACCCTCGGCATCCGCGTCGTCGAAGAACTGCTGCGAGGCCCCGCGTCCCTCGAGGAACGCCCGCATGCGTGCGATAGGGTCGCGTCCGGCCCAGGCCTTCTCCTCGTCCGAGGTGCGGTACTTGGTGGGGTCGTCGCTGGTGGTGTGCGCACCCATGCGGTAGGTCATGGCCTCGATCGCACGGGGGCCGCCGCCGGCGCGCGCCTCGTCGAGCGCGACCTTCGACACGGCGTAGCTCGCGAGCACGTCGTTGCCGTCGACCTGCAGGCTGGGGATGCCGTACCCCTCGCCGCGCTTGTACAGCGGCGAGCGCGACTGCGTCGCGACGGGGACCGAGATGGCCCACTGGTTGTTCTGCAGGAAGAACACCTCGGGGGTCTGGAAGCTCGCGGCAAAGACCATCGCCTCGTGCACGTCGCCCTGGCTGGAGGCGCCGTCGCCGTAGTAGACGATGACGGCCTCGTCGCGCTCGGGGTCGCCCGTGCCGCACTTGCCGTCGAACACCAGGCCCATGCCCAGGCCCGTGGCGTGCAGGGTCTGCGCGCCGAGGACGAGCGTGTAGATGTGCGTGTTGCCGTTCTTCGGGTCGGTCGGGTCCCACCCGCCGTGGGTGAGTCCCCGCATGAGCCGGATGATGTCGAGCGGGTCGACGCCGCGGATGCGGGTGACCACGTGCTCGCGGTACGACGGGAAGACGTGGTCCTGGGCGCGGGCAGCGCGCGCGGAGCCGACCTGGGCGGCCTCCTGCCCGAAGGACGGCGGCCACAGCGCAAGCTGGCCCTGCCGCTGCAGGTTCGTCGCCTGGACGTCGAACGCCCGGATCGACACCATGTCGCGGTAGAACGTCTCGAGCTCGGCATCGGTGAGGGCGTCGATGAGCGGCAGGTACCGCTCGGCCTCGGGCGTGGGCGCGATCGAGCCGTCGGCCGCCAGAACGCGCACGAGAGCGGGGTCGTCGAGCGGTGTCATGCGTCCACGCTAATGCCCGACTCATGCCCCTCACCGCATGAGGGACACAATGGATGCCGCGAATCACGGTCGATCATCGACAACGGCGTGCCCGTGCGTCGGGGCGTGCCGGTCCGGCAGCGGCCGCGATGCAGGAGCCACCGCGGCGGCGGCACCACACCAGCCCCACGTCGCGCGATCAGCCCCACGGGTCCTGCAGACGCGCTCGGGACGTGCGCGAGCAGCCCCACGGGTCCAGCAGACGTGCTCGGGAATGCGCCACCGGCCCCACGGGTCCTGCAGACGCGCGCGGTCGAGGCGGCCGGCGGGTCAGGGGGCGACGGCCGCGGCGACCTCGACCACGCGGTCGATCGACTCCTCTTCGCCGACGGAGATCCGCACGCCGTCGCCGGCGAACGGCCGGACGACCAGCCCGGCCTCCTCGAACGCGGCCGCGACCTCGAGCGCGCGGTCGCCGGCGGGCAGCCACACGAAGTTGCCCTGGGCGTCCGGGACGTCCCATCCCGTGGCCCGCAGGCGTTCGACGAGACCGTCGCGGCGCGCGGCGATGACCGAGACGCGGTGCAGCAGCTCCGACTCGGCGTCCAGGCTGGCCAGGGCGGCCTCCTCCCCCGCCGCGGTGACCGCGAGGGGGATGGCCGTGCTGCGGGCGGCATCCAGCACCCGGGTGTGCCCGATGGCGTACCCGACGCGCAGGCCCGCCAGTCCGTAGGCCTTGGAGAACGTGCGCAGGACCACGATGTTCGGCCGGGCGATGAGCACGCGCACGCGGTCGCCCTCGACCGAGGTCGGATCGGTGACGAATTCGGCGTAGGCCTCGTCCAGAACGATGAGGACGTCGCGCGGGACGGCGTCGACGAACGCGGCGAACTCGTCGTGCGAGACCGTCGGCCCGGTCGGGTTGTTCGGGCTGCAGACGATCACGAGACGGGTGCGATCGGTGACGGCCGCGGCCATCGCGGGGAGGTCGTGACGCGCATCGGCGGTGAGGGGCACCTGCACGCTCGTGGCCCCCGCGACCGCGACGAGGGACGGGTACGCCTCGAACGATCGCCACGCGTAGACGACCTCGTCGCCGGGTCCGGCGGTGGCCAGCAGCAGCTGCGCGAGCAGCGACACGCTCCCCGCGCCGACGTGAACGTCGTCCGCCGAGACGCCGTACCGCGCGGCCAGGCGCTCGCGGAGCCGGGAGGCGGTGGCATCCGGATACCGGTTGATGCCCGTGGCGGAGCGGATCGCCTCGACGACACCGGGCAGCGGGTCGAAGGGGTTCTCGTTGCTCGACAGCTTGAACGCGTCGGGGCTCGCCTGGCGACCCTGACGGTACGCCGGCAGGGCGGCGATCTCGGGACGGATGCGGGGCAGGACCGGCTCTTCGCTCACCAGGCGAGCCTATCCGCGCGGTCCCGCTCCGCGTCAGACCCGTCGCGGCAGGGGCGGTGGCGGGGCGGGGCGGGGCGCGGCGGGGCGGGGTGCGGTCGCGGCGGGCGGGGCCGTGAATGTGGCCCCGGGACCACACCCGGCGCCCCGGGGCCACACCGGACGCCCGCACTACGACGGACGCCAGGGCCGGATCGGGAGCCCGCGTTCGTGGATGTGGCCCCGGGGCCACACCCGGCGCCCCGGGGCCACACCGGACGCCCCGCACTACCGCGGACTACGACGGACGCCAGGGCCGGATCGGGAGCCCGCGCCCGTGAATGTGGCCCTGGGGCCACACCCGGCGCCCCGGGGCCACACCGGCCGCCCGCACCGGCGCCCGCGACCCGCCCGGCAACCCCCTGCCGGCCGGCCGCCCCCGTGGCACGATGGGCGCCATGCGCTTCCTCGTCCGCGTCGCCGTGAACGCCTTCGCCATCTGGATCGTGACGCTGCTGCCCGCACTGCAGGTGCAGCTCATCCCCTTCGCGCCCGGCGAGGGGCTGCAGGTCGCGCTCACGCTTCTCGTCGTCGGCGCGATCTTCGCAATCGTGAACGCGATCGTCGGCACCGTGGTGAGGATCGTCGCCATCCCGCTCTACATCCTGACCCTCGGGCTCATCTCGCTCGTCATCAACGGGTTCCTGCTGTGGCTCACGGCGGCGATCACGTCGGGCCTGCCCTGGGGGCTACGCACCGGCGAGTTCTGGCTGACCGTCGTCGCGGCGCTGCTCATCGGCGTCATCAACTGGGTGATGGGGGTCGCCCTGCGGCCGCGGCAGCGGGCGACCGAACGCGGGTAGTGCACGGACCGCGCTTCCCCGCCATGATGGAGGGATGACCGCGAGTGCCGACGCGCCCTTCCGCGTCGTCTTCGTCTGCAGCGGCAACATCTGCCGCTCGCCGATGGCCGACGTGGTGTTCCGCCGCTTCGCGCACACCGCCGGCCTCGGCGCCCGGATCGCCTCCTCCTCGGCGGGCACCGGCGACTGGCACGTCGGCGAGCGCGCCGACCACCGCACCGTCGCCGCGCTCGAACGCCTCGGCTACGACGGCACCGCTCACCGCGCACGTCAGTTCCGGTACGCCGACTTCGACCGCAACGACCTCGTGGTCGCGCTCGACCGCAGCCACGAGCGCGTGCTCCGCGGGTGGGCACGCAACGACGATGACAGCGACAAGATCGCGTTGCTGCAGTCCTTCGTCCCGGATGCCACGACCCTCGACGTCCCGGACCCCTACTACGCCGGCCCCCAGATGTTCGACGAGGTGCTCGGTATGATCGAACGCGCCAGCGGGGCCCTCTTCCGGCAGCTCGAGCCCGCCATCCGTTCCGCGGGCTGACCCCTTTCGCGCGATCCTCGGGAGACCCGTGTCCTCTCTGCCTCCGCAGCCCCTCAGCCCCCTCGACGGACGGTACTTCGGCACCGTGTCCGAGCTCGGCGACTACCTGTCGGAGGCGGGCCTGAACCGCGCCCGCGTCGAGGTGGAGGTCGAGTGGCTCCTGGCCCTGACCGACCGCTCGCTCTTCGGCACGCAGCCGGTCGCGGATGCCGACCGCGCGAAGCTCCGTGCGCTGTACGAGGACTTCGGCGCCGACGAGATCGCGTGGCTGAAGGAGAAGGAGGCGGTCACGCGTCACGACGTCAAGGCCGTCGAGTACCTGGTGCGCGACCGCCTCGACAGCCTGGGCCTGTCCGGACTGGCCGAGCTGACCCACTTCGCGTGCACGAGCGAGGACATCAACTCGACCGCCTACGCGCTGACCGTGCAGCGCGCCGTCGAGCGCGTGTGGCTGCCGAAGCTCCGCGCCGTCACCGCCGCCCTCGCCGAGCTCGCCGTCGCGCACCGCGACGCGGCCATGCTCTCCCGCACGCACGGGCAGCCGGCCACCCCGACCACGATGGGCAAGGAGATCGGCGTCTTCGCCTGGCGCCTGCAGCGTGTCATCGCGCAGCTCGAGGGCGGCGAGTACCTTGCGAAGTTCTCCGGCGCGACCGGCACCTGGTCCGCGCACGTCTCGGCCGAGCCCGACGTCGACTGGCCCGCGCTGACGCGCGCCTTCATCGAGTCGCTCGGCCTGGGCTTCAATCCGGTCACCACGCAGATCGAGTCCCACGACTGGCAGGTCGAGCTGTACGACCGCGCGCGTCACGCCGGTGGCATCCTGCACAACCTCGCCACCGACGTGTGGACGTACATCTCGCTCGGATACTTCACCCAGATCCCGGTGGCGGGCGCGACCGGGTCGTCGACGATGCCGCACAAGATCAACCCGATCCGATTCGAGAACGCCGAGGCCAACCTCGAGATCTCGGGCGGGCTGTTCGCCACGCTCGCCTCGACGCTGGTCACGAGCCGCCTGCAGCGCGATCTCACCGACTCCACGACGCAGCGCAACATCGGCGTCGCGTTCGGGCACTCGCTGCTCGCGCTCGACAACCTGCAGCGGGGCCTGACCGAGATCTCCCTCGCCGAGGACGTGCTGCTCGCGGACCTCGACGTGAACTGGGAGGTGCTCGCCGAGGCGATCCAGACGGTGGTCCGCGCCGAGATCGCCGCGGGGCGGTCGCAGATCAGCGACCCGTACGCCCTCCTCAAGGACCTCACCCGCGGCCGTCGCGTGGGCGCGGCCGAGCTCGCCGAGTTCGTGCGCGGACTGGACATCGGCGACGCCGCGAAGGAGCGCCTCCTCGCGCTCACGCCCGCGGGTTACGCCGGTCTGGCGTCGTCGGTCGTCGACGCGCTCTGAGCAGCGCCCTCTGACCTACGACGCGATCTGACCCGCGCCTTCCAACCTGCGGCGCGCTCTAACCCGCGCCCGCTGACCTGCGGCGAGCGCTGGCCCGCGGCGCCCTGTCCCGCTGGGCCGGGCCCGCACTCGCGCTCGCGAGGCCCGATGGCATCCAATAAACGCTCTCCGCCGGTGGAAACGTCATGACACGGCGTTTCCACCGGCGGGGAGCGTTTACTGCCGACACCTCGCACGGACTCGGGATGCCGCGGGTGCCATGTTCGCGCGAACATTCGCCCTAGACGCGGGCAGCACCCGGCCGTACAGTGTTGACGTCAACATCCCCCGACCGCGATCCGCCGCCCCCGGACGGACAACGTCGCGCCGCACCGTCGCGGCGCAGAACGGAACGACGCGATGACGCCTCGACCGCACACCCCGCGACCGCGCACCCCGCGCGAGCACACACCGCGCGAGCACGCCCCGCTCGAACAGGCCCCGCGCGAGCACACACGGCTCGAGCACACCTCGCGACCGCGCACCCCGCGCGAGCACGCCCCGCTCGAGCACACACCGCGCGAGCACGCCCCGCGCGAGCACACCCCGCGCGAGCACGCCCCGCTCGAGCGGGCCCCGCGCGAACAGACCCCGCAAGAGCGCACCCCGCGACCGGGGAGCGCGCGACCGTTCCTCCGACGCCTCTGCCGGACGGCGCTCGTCGCCGCCCTCGTCGCCGCCCTGGCCACGCCCGTGGCCGCCGTCGCGGCCGCCGGCGTCCCGACCGATCCGAACGACGGCGTGCCGCGGACGGACGTGCCAATGACGTACGACCGGTTCCCGGCCGTCACCGACCCGGGGCGCGGGGCGTCCGGGTACTTCGAGCCGAAGTGGTTCGACACCGACGGCCGGCACATCCAGGCGCACGGCGGGCAGGTCGTGACGACGGAGGAGGACGGCCGGACCGTCTACTACTGGTACGGCGAGGACCGCACGAACGGGTACTGGAACAGCCCCGGCGTCGGGGTCTACCGGTCGACGGATGCCAAGAACTGGACCAACCTCGGCACGGCGCTGCGCAGCGTCTCCACCCGCGACGAGCTGCTGACGCCGTACTTCGACGACCTCTACGACACCGTCGACGAGAACGGCCGGCCGCGCACGGAGAAGGTCGACGCCCTCGCGTACCACCTGAACTCGACGCAGAACTCGGACTACACGGCGATCTTCGAGCGCCCGAAAGTGCTCTACAACGCCGCCACGGACCAGTGGGTGATGTGGTGGCACGCGGACGGGCGCATCGAGCCCGGCGGCAGCACGTACGCCCGGTCCATGGCCGCCGTCGCCGTGTCCGACTCCCCCGCCGGACCCTTCCGGATGACAGGCGCGTTCCGCATGCCGAACCGTTCCGACTACCAGGCCTGCACGCCGTACGCGGTGCCGGGTCAGGCGCGCGACATGACCGTGTTCCAGGACGACGACGGTACGGCGTACATCTCCTACTCCTCGGAGGAGAACTACACGCTCTACATCGCCGAGCTCGACGAGACGTACACGAACGTCACCCACACGACCGACCGGGACACCCTGGACGTGAACCAGTACTCGGAGGACGGTCGCTACCCGTACGTCTTCGCCGACGGGACGCCGGAGGCGCCCGTGCGCGGCGAGGACTTCCAGATCGTCAAGGAGTGCGGCCACCTCGAGGCCCCCGCGATCTTCGAGCGCGACGGCACGTACAGCGTCGTGACCTCCGGCGCGACCGGATGGGCGCCGAACCCGCAGACGTACTACACCGCCTCGGACCTGATGGGCACGTGGATCCGCGGCGTCGAGCCGGGCGACGCCCACGAGACCACGTCCTACAACGGCATCCCGGACGGCGGTGACGGCCTGCTGTCGGTCGGCGACGTCCGCCGCTCCACCTTCGGCTCGCAGACCACGAACGTGCTCGAGCTGGAGCCGGGCAAGTTCGTCTACATGGGCGACCGCTGGAACGACGGCGCCAGCGACTCCACCTACGTCTGGCTCCCGCTCACCGTGGGTGAGAACGGCCGGCTCGAGATGCACAACCCGGCGACGGAGGACCCTGAGCGCTACGCCCACGGATGGGACGCGTCGTACTGGGACGACAAGGGCTTCGGCCACGGCACGTGGAAGGTCGTCGACGACCGCCTGCCCGACGACGTCCGACGCGGCTCGTCCCCCGCGCTGCCGACCCGCGTGACCGTCGACGTCGACGGGCGCCGATCCGAGGTGGCCGTCACCTGGTCGGCGCTCGACACCAGCCGCCTCGGCACGCGCACGCTCACCGGGTCCCTCGCCGCCGACGCGGACTTCACCGTCGGCCGGACCTTCACGCGCACGGTGGACGTGACCGAGCCGGGCATCGTCCAGATCGCGCCGGAGGCCGAGGTCACGGCATCCCATCGCAACGATCTCGCCCGCACCGTCGTCGACGGCAGCACCGGCAAGGGCTGGGACGACTGGTCCGGCAGCGGGTATCCGCGCGACAGCTGGCTGTCGTTCGAGTGGGACACCGCGCGCGCCCTGGACTCGGTCGTCGTCGACACCTACAAGGACGGCGCCACCGCCACGTGGCCCTCGCGCATCGAGGTGCAGTACCGCGACGCGAACGGGGCGTGGGCGACCTCGTCCGCGGCCGTCACCCTGGCTCAGGATGCCGCCGCGCCCGCGCCCGTGGTCGCGATCGACGTCCGCGCGGTCCCGGCGACCACGGCCCTCCGCCTTCGTCTGACGACGCAGACGAACACGTGGCAGTCGATCGCCGAGGTCGCGATCTGGGGACAGGGCGGGACGCCGAACGTCTGCCGGGCCGCCGACGCGGAGGTCACGGCGTCCGTGTGGCAGACGCGGTACGAGACGATGACGCCCGACCGTGCGTGCGACGGTCGCCGCGGCACCGCGTGGTCGACCTGGAGCGACACCGCCCTGAAGGACTCCGCGACGTTCACTCTGACCACCGATCAGCCGCACGGCATCGGCGGCGTCGAGTTCACGAACATCGAGGGCACCGTCACCGGGGTCACCGCCGAGTACCGCACCACGGACGGCCGATGGACGACCGTCACGCCGATCGGCGCGGCGCCCTCCGTCGTCACGGGGAAGAAGACGGTCCTGCGCTTCGCGCCGGTCCACGCCACCGGGCTGCGCCTCACGTTCGCGACGCCGGGGTCGTACCTGAAGATCCCTGAGATCGTCGTCCCGGAGGTGGAGGTCGCGCCGCGCGTCACCGCGGCGGCATCCCCTCGGTGCGTCGCGGGGCGCGTGACCCTGGTGACCACGGCGCGCAACGACGAGACGACACCGATCGCCCTCACGGTGAGGACCGCCTGGGGCAGCCGGACGTTCGCCACGGTGGAGCCGGGGAAGACCGTGTCGGTCGCGACGACCACGCGCGCCGCGTCGATCGCCGCGGGCACCGTCGACGTCACGGCGAGCGCGGGTGAGGCGCAGGGCACGCAGACCGTCCCGTTCGCCGCGAAGTCCTGCGGCTGAGCACAGCCGACCTCGCGAGAAACGGCCCCTGCCCCGAGAAACGCCCGCACCCGGCGTTCCTCGGGGCAGGTCGCGTTTCTCGGGCGGGCGCCCCGGCGCGAGAGGATGGATGCCATGCGCGCCATGATCATGGACACCCTCGCCGCCCCGTTGGCCGTTCGCGATGTCGCGGCGCCCACGGCCGTCCCGGGCGGCGTCGTCGTCGAGGTGCGCGCGACGGGACTGTGCCGGAGCGACTGGCACGCGTGGGCCGGGCACGACGACGTCGCACTGCCGCATGTGCCCGGGCATGAGCTGGCGGGGGTCATCGTCGAGGTCGGGGCGGGGGTGCTCGGCTGGCACATCGGCGACCGCGTCACCGTCCCGTTCGTGAACGGGTGCGGCGCGTGCGAATGGTGCCGCAGCGGCGACGCGCAGGTCTGCCCGAACCAGGAGCAGCCCGGCTTCACGCAGTGGGGGTCGTTCGCGGAGCTCGTCTCGCTCCCCGCCGCCGACACGAACCTCGTCGCGATCCCCGACGACGTGTCGTTCGAGGCCGCGGCCGCCCTGGGATGCCGGTTCGCGACGGCGTTCCGCGCGCTCACCGGACGGGCGCGGCTGCAGGCCGGGGAATGGGTGACCATCGTCGGCGCCGGCGGCGTGGGCCTCAGCGCCGTCATGATCGCCCGCGCGCTCGGCGCTCGCGTCATCGCCGTCGACCGCACGCCGGCCGCTCTCGACGCGGCGGCCCGGCTCGGCGCGGAGCACACGATCGTCGCGGACGGACGCGACATCGCCGCCGCCGTGCACGAGGTGACCGACGGCGGCAGCCACGTCGCCGTGGATGCCGTGGGGAGCGCGCAGACCGCCCGCGACGCGGTCCTGAGCCTGCGGCGGCGGGGCCGCCACGTGCAGGTCGGCCTCCTCCCCACCGCCGACGGGATGAGCGCCATGCCGATGGCGCGGGTCATCGCGTGGGAGCTGGACCTGCTCGGCAGCCACGGCATGGCCGCGGTCGACTATCCCGAGATGCTCGCGCTCATCGCCAGCGGCGCCCTGCGCCCGCAGGACCTCATCGAGCGCGTCGTCGGGCTGACGGATGCCGCCGGCCTGCTGCCCGGGATGGACACCGCCTCCCCCGTGGGCATGACGATGATCGACCCGCAGCGGGCCTGACCGGCGAAACCCTGCGACCGGGCCTGAGCCGCGGGAACCCCGCGACGGGCCTGAGCGGCCGGAACCCCCGAGACGGAACCCGCGACGCGCGGACGCTCTGCCGTCGGCAGAGGTGCGGTCGGGCTCAGGACCCCGCGGGGGGTGCCGGGCCGCGGTCGTCGTTCGTCGACGGGGACGCCGTCGGGGCGGCATCCGGGTCCTTCTTCGGGAGGAGCAGCGGACGGTCGACCTGCTTGGTGACCTGGGCGGGGTCGACCGCGAGCAGCATGAGGGCGACGCTGACGAGAACGACGATGAAGGTGACGCCGGCGACGATCAGGCCGATGATCAGCGCGCGCTGCACCTGCTCGGCCGGGCGCGACTGGAAGAACCCCATCGACACGAGGGTGACGCCCCCGGCGAAGAGGGCCGCGACGAAGGCGAGTCCGAGCAGCTGGACGGGCTTCATCAGGTCGCGGCGGGTGGGCTTGTCGGTCATGACGCAGGCTCCTCGACGGATGCGACCGGGACGGTGTCGGGGCGACGCGGCGACAGACCCGCGATGGCGAGGAAGACCGCGACGATGGCGGCGTACCCGCCGAACAGTCCGACGGCGATCGTGATCCCGGTCAGGGTGAACGATCGTCCCGCGTCCTCGATGAAGTACTCGAGGGCGTAGCCCGAGTTGGTGAAGAGCAGGGCCACGGCGAGGAGCACCGTCAGCGCGCCAACGACGAGGCCGTCGCGCGCGGCGCCGTCGACCCGTCCGGCCCGGCGGGCGAGGAGGGCGGCGGTCGCCTCGATGACGCCGCTCACGAGGGCCCACGCGATGACCACGACGAAGAAGAAGACGGTGCCGCGTCCCGCGGAGGCGACCAGTCCGGCGAGCACCGTGACCACCGCGAGCAGGACCACCGGGGCGCGCCGGCCCTTCGGGAAGGCCAGCCAGGCGCCGAGGGCGAACACGAGTCCGGTCGCGATGGCGAACCCGCTGAAGACGGACAGTCCGACCGGTGCGGAGTGGTCGGTCGAGAACGTCACCATCACGGCGGCGACGGCCGCGAAGAGCGCGCGCGCGAGCTGCAGATGGCGCACGTCGAACGCGCGCGCGGGTGAAGGAGAGGTCACGGGTGATCCTGAGGGAGCGAGGACGATGGCATCCAGTCTATTCCTCGGTTCCCGGCAGACCTCCGTGCCCCCTGTGGATGCCTCGGCGGTGGACCTTCGGGCCGCGCGACGTCGCGGTGGACATGTCCGATTGTTTACGTCGACCGGCAGCAGAAGGCTGCGCGAATTCGTCAATTGCGGCATTCTGATTGTGGGAGCGGAAGACAAATGGGGGATCAGATGATTTACGACCAGCGCCATCGCAGACCGTCCGAGGACGAACGGCTCGGCGAAAGCGCGTTCCATGCGGCAGCGTGATCCGGACGAGACTGCGCAGTCCTTCACCGACCGGCACCCCTGGATCGACGGGCGACTCGTCGACCGTGCCGTGTCCCGCGTGCTGGCGGGCGAGTCCATCGTCTTCAGCGGACCCGCGGGATCGGGGGCCCCGCTCTACGTCTTCGCGGTAGAGGCGCAGGTCAAGGCGCAGCGGCCGGACGTCTGGCGCACGGCGCAGTGGTTCCCGGATGCCGCCTCGCTGTCGACCGACGCCCGGATGAGCCTCCTCGAGACCATCCGGCGGGGCGCCACGCCCGTCGTCCTCGGGCTGTCGTCCCTACCCCGGACGGATGCCGCAGCGCCCATCGGACGTTTCGCGATGGCCCTCTCCCGGGCCTGGCTGGACGGGAGCGCGCACCGCATCGACGTCGGTCGCCTGTCGGACGACGCCCTCATCCGGCTCATGCGCGAGATCGGGTCGGCGGACCGCCTGCCGCTGGTCAGCCGCGCCCGCGTCGTCGCGTGGAGCAACGGCGTCCGCGTCCTGGCGCAGCAGCTGCACGCCGCCGCGGTCGCCGCCGGCCCGGACGCCGAGGCGCAGAGGCGCGCGATGGCGCGGCCGCATCTGGGGTCGGCGTTGTTCGACGCGTACTCCTCCCTGCTGCTGCCGCTCAGCGAGCACGACCAGCGCATGCTCGCCCACCTGATCGAGAACGGTGAGGGCACGCCCGCGGCCGAGGTGGTCGGCAGCGAGATGGCGATGCGTCTCGAGGCGGCGCGCGTCCTCTCGGCTCCGGATGCCGACGGCATGAGCCACATCCCCGAACCGCTCGTGCGCGTCGCGGTCACCATGCGCACGCTGGGCGGGCGCTCGGAGCAGGTGCAGGACGCCGCCTCCGCGCGGGACACGGGCGAGCCCATCACCGTCCCGACGGGGGCGCCGCGCCGTCCGGAGGTCGCCGCGATCTTCGAGCGGGTCCTGAACATGGACTTCGTCGGCGCCAACGACGGCGCCCGGCGCATCCTCCTCCTGCCGTCCGCCGCGCCGCGCGACCGGTACCTCGCCGCCGTCGCCGCGGGACTCTCGACGGCATACGCGGGGTCGTGGACCGAGAGCGCGCTCCTCTTCGAGCGCGCGGACACGCTGGCGGACGTCTTCCCGCACGACATCCACGGGTGGGACGAACTGCTCGGGCTCTGGCTCGAGGCGTACGCCCGCACGTTGTCGGGCGCCCCCCTCGACGGGGTCTGCACCCGGCTCACCCGCCGCGCGGTCGCAGCCGTGAACGAGGAGGACGACGGCTCGCTGCTGCTGGCGAGCGCGCTCAGCGCCTGCCTGCACGCGATGTCGGGAAACGCGGGCGCGGCCGAGCTGGAGCTCGCCGTGGTCTCGGCGAACGCCGCGGGCCTCGACGAGCACGAGTGGATCCTGCCGATGGTGCGGATCGCCGTCGCGACCTGCTTCGCGGTGAAGGGCGAGGTGGCGCGCGCCGAGGAGCTGCTGCAGATCTCGCGCGCCGCCGCCGAGAAGGTGCCGCTGGTCCGCTGGTACCTGTCGGTCGCCGACTCCGCCCTCGAGTACGCGCGCGGGTCCTCCGGCGAGACGCCGACGAGCGAGACCGCGGACCTGCTGCTGCGGACCGGGCGGGGCGGCCTGCTGCTGGAGCTGCACGCGCTGTTCCACTTCGTCACGGCTGTGCGCACCGCGGGGCCCGACCACGTCGCACGCCTGCGCCAGCTCAGCACCCTCGTCGACGCGCCGGTGTCGACCATCGTGCGCCGCTGGTCGGGCACCGGCCACGCGCGGGGCGACGGCGACCAGTCGCCGTTCCTGCTGTGGTCGGCGGGCCACTGGGCCGGGGCGACGAGCGCGGAACGCGTCGCGGGCGGCGTCGAGCTGCTCAGCGATCGCGAGCGCGAGGTGGCCGCCCTCATCGCCGAGGGCCTGTCGAACCGGCGGATCGCCGAACGGCTGTTCCTCTCGGTGCGCACGGTCGAGTCGCACGTCTACGTCGCCCGGCAGAAGGTCGGCGCCGCGACGCGGAAGGACCTCGGCGCGATGGTCGCCGCCCGGACGGCCGCCGCGAGCTGACGCGCGGCGGCGCCGCCGCGCGGCGGGTCTTCTCACCTCGCGAGATCATACGTTCGGTGTGCTTTCGACGGCGGCGGCCGCCGGCGCGGGGCGGACCGACAGACCGGCGCGCGTCAAGCGGGCCCGCCCCACGGAACGGGCCGGGTGGAATAGGGCCTCGGCGCCTTCCGTTGGAGGGCGTGTCCCCCACCCCCGCTCGGAAGGATCCCCGTGAGCCTGTTCAGCCCCACCACCGTCGGCGACGTCGACGTCCGCAACCGCGTCTCCCTCGCCCCGATGACCCGCCTCCGCTCCGGCGCCGACGGCGTCCCCGGTCCCCTCGTGGCGAAGTACTACGCACAGCGCGCGGGCATCGGCCTCCTCGTCACCGAGGGCGTGTACCCCAGCGCGGAGTCCCGCGGCTACGCGGGTCAGCCCGGCATCGTGACCGAGGCGCAGGCCGCCGGCTGGGCGAAGGTCGCGGACGCCGTCCACGCCGAGGGCGGCACGATCTTCATGCAGCTCATGAACAGCGGACGCGTGTCGCACACCGACATCACCGGCACCGACCGCATCGTCGCCCCGTCCGCGATCGCGATCGAGGGCGAGGCGCACCTGGCCGACGGCTCGAAGGTCCCCTTCCCCGTCCCGCACGCCCTCGAGACGTCGGAGCTGGCGACCGTCCGCGACGAGTTCGTCGCCGCCGCACGTCGGGCCGTGGATGCCGGGATCGACGGGGTCGAGCTGCACTCCGCCAACGGCTACCTCCTCCACGAGTTCCTCTCCCCCGCGTCGAACCAGCGCACGGACGAGTACGGCGGATCGCCCGAGGCCCGCGCGCGTTTCGTCATCGAGGTGGCACAGGCCGTCGTCGCCGAGATCGGGGCCGGACGTGTCGGCATCCGGATCTCCCCCGCCCACAACATCCAGGACGTGTGGGAGAAGGACGAGGCGGAAACCCGCGCGACCTACGAGGCGCTCATCGCCGGGCTCGCCCCGCTCGGTCTGGCCTACCTCAGCGTGCTGCACGCCGACCCGGCCGGTGACCTCATCCAGGACCTCCGCCGCGCCTTCGGCGGGACCTTCATCGTCAACTCGGGCTTCTCGAACGTGACCACGCGCGAGGAGGCCGTCTCGGCCGTGGACGGCGACATCGCCGACCTCGTCGCCGTCGGACGCCCCGCGATCGCGAACCCCGACCTCGTCGCCCGCTGGCAGAACGGGGCCGACGAGAACCAGGTCGACCAGGCCACGGTCTACGGCGGCGGCGAGCACGGCTACACGGACTACCCGTTCCTCCAGAACTGAGTCACCCGCGGGGCCCGGGTCGATCGAGTCCGGGCCCCGCAGCGTTTCACGGCGGAGGGATGCCACGGGGGCGCTGTCGCCGATGGAATGATTCGTCCATGGCATCCGCGGGACCCGACGACTCGCGCCTCAGCGCGGAGCAGGAGGCCGCACTGTCGACGCTCATCGCACACGCCGAAGGCGTCGCGGGTGACACCGCGGTGGTGCGTCGCCGTTCCCTGACCGGCCTGGCTGTCGACGTCATCGACGTCGCGCCGCACAACCCGCGGGCCGCCCATGTGGCGATCACCGCCGAGCAGTGGCTCATCGTCAGCGTGGGACGCGGCCGCTGGGAACTCGACTACTCCGACACCGACATCGCGCTGGCGAAGAGGCTGATGGATGCCGCTGTCTTCGGCCACGTGCGAGAAGCGCACGGGGAGCGGTGGAGTCGCACCACGGTCACGTTCGGCGACGGGACGAGGGAGGGCTCGGACGTCCGCACCGGGTTGTTCCCCTTCCTCCGCTGCCGACGGCGCTTCGGCATGTTCCGCGGACCCCGGGTGAGGTACGAGCCCTTCGCGGAGCCCTTCCCCCGTCCGTGACCGGCCCCTCCCCCTCCAGCGCTGACTTGCCCCATATGTACGCGCAGGGCCGGGTTTCGCGTACATCTGCGCCACCTCACGGCACTGCGGACCTGAGCCCCGCGCTTACGGCCCAACGTCGACGCTGACTTGCCCCATATGTACGCGCAGCATGGGGTTCTGCGTACATCTGCGCCACCTCACGGCACTGCCGACCTGAGCCCCGCGCTCACGACCCAACGTCGACGCTGACTTGCCCCATATGTACGCCAAGGGCGGGATTTCGCGTACATCTGCGCCAAGTCACGGCACGGCACGGCACGACACGGCACGACACGGCAGAGCGCACGAGCCCGTCGGGTCAGGAGGCAGGCCCCGCGACGGCCACGCGAGCGAGACGCTCGGCGAGGGACGCGAAAGCCGCGGACAGCTCGGGCGGACCGACGACCTCCATCGGCGCCTCGAACCGGCCGAACGCCGCGGCGAGCGCCTCCCACGACCACGACCCCGCCTCCAGCGTGCAGCGGTGCGCGTCGACCTCGGTGACGGTCCCGTCGCCGGCGAACGGGCGCACGTCCCGCGCCGGGAGGTGCAGGAGAACGGTGCCGCGGCAGGGCCAGGTGGCATCCCCTCCCCGGAAACGCGCGGAGACGAACGCGTCCACGTCGCCGCCGGGCACGGTGCGCGGCGAGAAGGTCGGCCCGTGCGGGATGCGCGGGCGGATGCGGTCGACGCGGTAGGTGCGCCAGTCGTCGCGGTCGAGGTCCCAGGCGACGAGGTACCAGCGTCCGTCGGAGGTCACGAGGTGGTGGGGCTCCGCGCGTCGCGGAGGACGGTCGTCGCCGTCGCCGTAGTCGAAGCGAAGGGTGTGCCGATCGCGGATGGCTTGCGCGAGCGTGACGAGCACGTCGAGCGGGACCTCCGTGGATGCCGCCGCCCCCGGCCGCGTCACCGTCGTCACCTCCAGGGCGTCGAGCCGATGGCGGAGGCGCGACGGCATGACCTGCCGGACCGTGCCGAGGGCACGCGCCGCCGCCTCGCCGATGCCGGCCCCGAGCGACGGGGCGGTGCGCAGCGCGATCGCCACGGCGAGCGCCTGATCGTCGTCGAACAGCAGCGGTGGCAGTTCCTCCCCCGCGTCGAGGCGGTAGCCGCCGTCCGGGCCGAGGGTGGACGAGATCCGGTATCCCATCTCGCGCAGCCGATCGATGTCGCGGCGCACGGTGCGGTCGCTGATGCCGAGCCGCGAGGCGAGGACGGACCCCGGCCAGTCCCGGCGCGCCTGCAGCAGTGACAGGAGCGTCAGGAGGCGCGAGGTGGGGGCCATGGCATCCAGGGTATTTCCAATCTAGGACAGGAACTGACCTATACGGCTGGAATCGTCGTTGTCACGAGCCGAGGGGCTCGGCTTTCGAAGGAGCGAACATGACCGTCCAGACCACCACTCACCTGAACTTCCGTGGCGACGCGCGCCAGGCGCTGGAGTTCTACCAGTCCGTCTTCGGCGGGCACCTCGCCGTCAACACGTATGCCGATTTCGGAATGCCCGCCGACATCCCCGGCGCCGACAAGGTCGTCTTCGGCGTCGTCGCCGCGGAGAACGGGTTCCGCGTGATGGGATACGACATCCCTGGCCAGAGCGAGGGCGGCATCGCGGGCGACGGCTCGACCCGTCGCGAGAACAACACGACCATCACCGACCAGGCACTGTTCGTCTCGCTCAGCTCCCCCACTCTCGAGGAGCTGCAGGGCTACTGGGATTCCCTGACGATGGATGCCACTGTCGTCGAGCCCCTCGCCGCCTCGGCGTGGAGCGCGGGCTTCGGCATGCTGACCGACCGGTTCGGCGTGACGTGGAGCTTCTCGGTCGCCGCGCAGTGACGTCGACGGGGGCGGCGGGGTGCATGCCGCCGCCCCCGGGCCGCAGCACGACGGTCGTCACCTGAGGGGGCGATAACGCTGCACGGTGATGCCCGACCGGAACTCGCGGCGCTCGATGAGCTCGAGCTCGACGTCCGCGTTCTCGAGCAGCCGCGGCCCGCGCCCGGCGATGAGCGGGTGCACGACGAACGTGAACTCGTCGATGAGTCCGGCGAGGTGCGCAGGGAGGTGCACGCCGCCCAGCGAGATCCCGCGACCCGGCCGTTCCTTCAACGCTCGGACGGCGTCGATCAGGTCACCGCCGAGCATCTCGGCGTTCCAGTCCACGCGGTCGAGGGACGTGGATGCCACCGCTTTCGGCATCGCGTCGATGACCTCGGCGAAGCGGACGTCGTCGTCGTCCATCCACTCGGGCCACGGCCCCGACGTGGGCCGGCGCCACGCGTCGCGCATCATCTCGAACGTGACGCGGCCGTAGAGGACGGTGTCGGAGCGGCGGAGCTCGTCGGTCCAGAACGCCATGGACTCCGCATCGGGCGGGAGGCCGGCCTCGTGGTGGACGCAGCCGTCGAGCGTGGTGTTGATGCCGTAGCGAAGGGGTTGGGTCATCGTGAACTCATCTCCGATGCGGCCTGTCAGCTCTGGTCGACGCTGTCCGGCGGCCGGCACGGCCGATCATCCTCCGGCCGCCGCGGTTTCGCCAGTTTCTCCCACGGTCCCTGAGGTCGCGTCGCCGCCCCGACCTCTGTCATCCTGCTCATCACTCGTCGTCTCGGAGGCTGCTCGTGGACCTGGAACACCTCACCGTCCCGGATGCCGCCGCGTGGCGCGCGTGGCTCGATGAGAACGAGGACGTCAGCGACGGCGTCTGGCTCACCCTCGCGAAGAAGGGCGTGCAGACGCCCACGTCGCTCACCTACGCGCTCGCGCTCGACGAGGCCCTCTGCAGCGGATGGATCGACGGCCGCCGCCGGGGCCGCGACAGTGAAACTTTTCATCAGCACTTCACGCCGCGGCGAGCGCGGTCGCTGTGGTCGAAGCGGAATGTCGACCTCGTCGCCGGGCTCATCGCCGCAGGCCGGATGCGTCCCCGCGGCTTCGCCGAGATCGAGCGCGCTCAGGCCGACGGCCGGTGGGACCGCGCCTACGCCGGTCCCGCCACCATCGAGACCCCCGACGATCTGCTGGCCGCCCTCCGGGAGGTTCCGGATGCCGCCACCGCCTTCACCGCGCTGACGAGCTCGGCGCGGTACTCGGTGCTCTTCGACGTGACGACGGCGGCGACATCGGAGGTGCGGGCGGCGCGAATCGCGCGGTGGGTTTCGAAGCTGCGGGCGTGAGTTCCGGCGGATGCCTCGTGGTAGCGTCGGCGCACTGCGTGTCCTATCAACCATGGCGCTTCGCGACAGGGCGGGGACTGCGGCGATACCCATCGTCACATTTCCCACCGGAGGTCGTTCCCCCATGTCCACTGTCGTCGACAAGTCTCAGGCGGGCCTCACGGCCCGGCAGTACCACATCGGCATCGCGCCCGGCGAGGTGTCGTCCGTCGCCCTCCTCCCCGGCGATCCGTTCCGCGTGCCCTTCGTGGCCGAGTTCCTCACGGACGTGAAGGAGGTCGCCCACAATCGCGAGCACCGCACGATGACCGGCTGGTACAAGGGCCGTCACATCACCGCCACCTCCACCGGGATGGGGTGCCCGTCCACAGCGATCGCCGTCGAGGAACTGGCCCGTGTGGGCGTGACGAGCTTCATCCGCGTCGGCAGCTCCGCGGGCCTGCAGCCCGGCATCGCCCCGGGCGACCTGCTCGTGAGCGAGGGCAGCTTCCGCAACGACGGGACGACGGACGCCTACGTGCCCAAGGGGTTCCCGGCGGTCCCGGACGCCGAGCTCACTCTCGCCCTCACCCGCCACAGCACGCGGCTCGCCGCTGAGGCCGGCACCCGAGCACACGCCGGCATCAGTGTCAGCGACGACGCCTTCTACGCCGAGACTCCGGAATGGATCGACCAGCTGCACCGCATGGGCCTGCTGAACGTCGAGATGGAGGCATCCGCCCTCTTCGTCGTCGCGCGCCTGCGCGGCCTCCGCGCCGGCATGGTGTGCGCCTGCTCGAGCAACCTCGTCGACGGCGCCTCGCTCTACGACGAGGCCAACACCGCCCTGAAAGACGGATGGATGCGATCGATCGAGGCCGCGCTCGAGACCGCGGTCGAGCTGGAGTTGTGAGGGCGGCGCGGGGCGCTGCTGGTGTGTGGCGCTCGCGCGTCGTCAGGTGGTCGCCGCGGACTTTTCGGTGTCTCGGGACGACTGTGAGCGATGCCGGCCGAAATTCCAGAGCGCGCCCGCCTCCTCCTGATGGCCGACGCACTCGCGTAAGCCTCCGCGTGCATGGCTACAGTCTCCGCGCTATCGCGCGGTCGCTTTCCGCGAGACCGCAGATGCCGAGACCACCTGCACCGCACTGCTCTATTCGGCGCGATACAGGATGTTATTCGACGTCACGTGGGCGCGGGCACGACTACGGACCGCTGGCGCACTCGTCCAGACAGGCATCGAAAGCTCAACCTCCGTTGCCGGGACGGAAGTTCGATCTTGGATCCTGTGAAGGGCACCACACTGCGCCTCGATGCATGGCGCTTGCCGTCCGAGGAGAAGTGGCATTGTTAGGGGCGTGCGCCCCCTTTCAGACGATGGCACCAAAGTCGATGCCGAGTTCGCCGTGGAGCCCGAAGGCGACCTGCTCTCGGTGGTTCTTGAGAGCCGCGGCGGGGCTTCGCAGGGCTCAGAACCACGGAACTCCGAATACAACATCGCGCTTGAACTCCTACTTAGACGCCTCGCGCAGCTTCGTGCAATAGTCGTCGATGCGCTCGTAGATTCCGCCCGGGCTCGTGAACTTCCTTATCGTGAGCGTCGGATCGTCGCAGAACCGATCAACTTGGACAGCCACACCGACTTATCGCGAGTCCGAGCCGAGCTGGGCAAGGCGGCCGCGGCGGTGGGTAGACCGCCCGGCGCATCGGGAGAAGGAAACCGAACGAAGCGGATCAAGCTCCTCGTCGACGTGCCGAGTCTTGGGCAGGCCAAGCACTCCGCCGCCGCGCTGGTCGCCGTACTGGCTCGCGAGTCTCTCGCGCTGGACGTCTCGCCGACCGCAGTCGGCGGGTTCCTTCGCGAGCTAATCGGGATCCCGATCACCACCGTCTCCGGCTCACGAATCAATACCATCCTCGCTGTTGATTCACGGGATGTGGTCGTTTCAACGACCCGAACTGCCGGCGGCCACGCTGTCCCGATCGGCGATGTCGTCGCCGCGATGGAGCTCATCAAGCAGAACGGTGTTGTGGACGTTACGGTCGACACCCTGGGGTACCGCAGCGCATTCATCGGTGCCGTACTACTGCAACTTCCCGGCGCGAGGATTCTTGGGTCGGCACCGGCGCGAATCATGATCGGGAACGTAACCGAGAGTGATCCGAGCGACAAAGGCATTTCGTCCGACGTTGACTCCGCGCCTTTCCAAAGGGCATTGGATCGACCGGCCACAACAAGGCAACGACGCGAACAGCAGCGCCTCCGCTTCGCTCTACTACGCGGCCGAGATCAAGCGCCATGCGCACTTTGCGGGGAGACCTACCCCGCCCGGTTCCTTCGGGCGGCCCACATCAAGAAGCGAGCCGTTGCGGCCGACGATGAAGCGCGGGACATTCCACGCATCGCGATGCTCGCATGCGTCTTCGGATGCGATGCGTTATTTGAAGACGGGTACGTAGGTGTGGAGAACGGAGCCGTGATCGGGACGGCAATGGTTGACCTACAAACCGCGATCGGGCGACACATAGGCAAGATCCGCGGTCGCGCCGTCGACGGATACGAGGATGCTGCCGTCTACTTCGACTGGCATCGAACGCATGTATTCATGAGCTAGCCAGCAAGCGAGTGAACGCAGAAATCATCTCTCATCGGCACCCGGCGGTCGGGAACCGACGCCCCGAATCTGGGCACACGCCGCCGACTACGGACCCCGCGAAGAAATTAGCCAGGGGCGCGCGGCGTGCGCGCCGTCGAGGCAGCCTTCCGCCCATCGGCGCTGTGCGACTGAGATAGTGAGTCATGCCTATTGATACGCAGCTTCTCGATCGACTGGACTTGAAGGCGGCCATCGACAAAGAGTTGTCGATGTCGAACCGCCTGATGCCCCGTCGACCAGATCGGCTCGCCCTCTCGAGCAGGTCTGAGGATCTGCGCACATTGTTCCGTAATCGCTACCGCAGAGGGTTGTTCGGTGATCCAGGCTATGTGGTCTTCATTGAGAAGAACCGGCCAGGGCGACGCCCCATCACCGAGATGAGCTTGTCGGACAGGGTGCTGTTCCGGGCGCTCGTCGACCTGATAGCCGAATCTCTCCCGCCGCACATCGTCAAGCGAACTCCAAACGCTGATTTCAAGAAGGCGCCGGTTTTAGTCCCTGGCACTCGGTACGTCAGCAAATCCGATGTCGCGTCCTACTACGAGTACGTCGATCACAATCGGTTGGCAGTAGAACTGGAAGGACAGACCGGCGAGGCGACGGCTGTCGCGGCGTTGATCGAGCTGCTCGGGGCGGTGATGGGCCGACGCGTCGGGTTGCCGCAGGTTCACCAATCGAGCGACATCCTTGGGGACACGTATATCGACCCCGCGCGCCGTCGCTTGCGGCGAGCCGGATATCATGTGACCACTTATGCGGACGACTTTCGCATCGCCTCCGCAACATTGGCGGACGCCCGGGCAGCGTTGGAGGCGTGCGCTAGAGAGGTTCGTACGCTCGGGCTCACGCTGAATGAGAGCAAGACCTTCACTTACACTTCCGTGAACTATCTGTTTTCACTCGATGCATTCGCTAAGGCGGAGAAGGAGCTGTTCGAGGACGTTGACGGGTCCTCTGAGGACCTCTCGCTGCTGTTCCTGTCCGATTACTCCGATGAGGCCGCCGGTTCTGCCGAGGACGTTGTCCGGACGCTTGCTGCGTCGGTCGCTCAGCCAGTGCTTGAAGATGACGTGCTGGAGGCGATCAAAACCGACGTGACTAGCGACGTCGCGCCGGAGCAGGTCCGCGCAGCGGAGCGGGCGTGGGAGCTATGGCTGGAAGAGGACGGGTCCGAGGAGCGTGTATCAACGACTGCCGCGGCAATCAGCGAGACCCTACTCGAAAGAGCACTTCCCATTCTGGGTCGTGCAGGGAACAGAACGCCCTTGGACCGCCTGTCGGTGGTGCTCCGTTTCGAGCCGGCACTGACTCCTCAGGTCACTGCTTACATCGTCGAGCTGGGCAAGACGGGCCCCGCCGCAAGGACTGCAATTCGACGGATTCTTGACGCTCTCGTCGAAGAAGCGAGCTTCAGTGACTGGCAGAAGATCTGGCTCGCCGAGGCGGCGGGTAGCGTCCGTCCTGCTCGCACCGACCACTCACACTACGAATGGCTCGAGCGATGCGTCTCGAGTGAGGATTCCGCGCTCGCTGCCACGGCGGCGGCCGCGCTCGGCAGGCTCCGCCGCGGCGACGCGGCAGTTCTCGGCCGCGCCCTCGATCGGGTTGGACCGGCATGGCGCACCCTGGTTTTGACGGGCATGGCGCCGCTTGACTTCCAGGCGGCCGAGGATGCGGCTGAAGATCGCCTCGAACGGATCTTGCTCGAGGAATTGAAGTCATGACGCTTCCGCCGGTGGCGAGCGAGCGGGCGGAGAGCGCCTCGCGTCTGCTGAACCTGACGCTCGGGTTGCACAGGATTCAATCGGCGACACCCGAGCGTAGCGACTCAAAGCCAAGACTGGGTGACCCTGCCTTCGACGGCGTTCAGGTGCAACGGCAAGCGACCTGGTTACGACTGATCTCAATCACGGAGACGTTCTGCGCCGACCGCCTGTTGGACGCAGCCGAAGCCGAGGTGGCCCCCGACGGCAGTCCCATTCGAGGCCTCGTCTGGGATAAGGCTTCCACGGCTGCCATCAGTTCGTGGCCGGCAATGAAGGATGCTTACAACAGCTGGTACGGCATCAAGCCCAACTGGGCAAAGGTCGAGACACTGATTGAAGTTCGCAACGCGATCGCTCACGGCCTCGGAGAACTCACACGTTTTCAGCGTCGGAAGCGGTCATCGCTAGTCACGAAGTTTAATCATGCGGGCGTCCACCTGAGCGGGAACCGAGTAGTGATTTCCGAGAACAATCTGAGTGACGTTCGAGACGGGTGCTCGGAACTGATCGTTCTGCTCGACGCCGAGGTTGCCATCAGGACCGCGCGGCCGTGATTAGCAATCCGCAGTCAACCTTCAGCTGCTTCTCGCCGCAACACGACCAGTACCCGCCTCCTCTACTGCGACGCGTCGCTTCGGCATCCGGGGTGGCGCGGCGCGATCGTGAGATTGGCGCCGGCCCGCTGGGGAGTGCAGCAGGTGAGCGTCGCAGGTGCCCTAGAGCGCGTAGACGGTTGCCTGTCGAACCCGTGAAGATTCGACACCTCGCTTCCAGCGTTTGAGGCCTCCGCGCATGCCGCCAGCGTGGGCTGTGTTTTGCCTATTATCCAGGGATGTTTCCGGAATGAAGATATGTGTGGGAGAGTGCTGTTAAACGGTTTCCGTCGCCCTGGGTGCTTGCGTGCATCGCTGTTGGTTGGCGTGGGATCGCGGGGACGGAGCTGGCGGTTCGGGTCCCCCTAGCGCGACCACCACCGCGACGTGCGAAGCGGAGCTGTTCAGAGCGGCGACCTTGAGCCGCTACGGTCTGATCATGTCTTGGGCGAGTTCCGAGGGCACTGCGCGCTCGATGCGAGCAAATCGCAGACGTGACACCGGCCCAGAACGTGCCGTGCGCAGCTTGCTGCACAGGCGAGGTCTCCGCTACCGCGTCGACTTCGCTCCCCTCGGTAAACGGCGGCGCGCGGACATCGTGTTTACCCGCCAACGCATCGCGGCATTCATCGACGGATGCTTCTGGCACTGCTGTCCTGTTCACGGAACGCAGCCACGCCTGAACGCCGAGTACTGGGAACCCAAGCTCCGCCGCAACGTCGAGCGCGACCGCGAGACCGACGACGCACTTCGCGCCGCGGGGTGGCTCGTGCTCCGCTTCTGGGAGCACGAGCCACCGGCGCTGGTCGCGGACAGGATCGTCGAGGCTCTTCGGCAGAAGGGCTGACGCCCCGCGCCGGCGACCTCAATCCCGATCGACGATCGCGCTGTCGGCGTTGTCTTCGCGCCGCACGGTGAATCCGATCCTTCCGCGAGGCGCCGATGCATACGGCATGGCGATCGAAAGGAGCGTCGCAACGCTTTCGCTCGTCATCGTCGTAGGCCACGACGCCCTCTTGACCCGCTCAGCCGCCGCGCGGCCCTCTGCGATCTCATCTGCCGTCATCGCGGGGTCATAGGCGAAGGTGAGCAGAATGGCGCCCCTCGTCGCCGTCGACAGCGCTTCGGCATCAGGGCCGGCCGCGGCACCGGGGTCAGGCTTCTGCGTGATCACTTCGAGCGTCGCGCGGTGTCGGCGCTCACTGCCTGCGTAGCCAGGCCGGTCTTTGCGCCTCTGCCGCTCGGTAACGGAGACGAGCGTACCGTCGACTTCGCGCTGGTAGGTCTCGTCGAGCACCGGCACGATGACAGCCCAGTCCTTGAGCTTCCCCTCGTCCGCGGCCTTGTGGATCATGCTGATCGTCGGCTTGAGCTGATCCGGCGAGTAAAGCCTGATCTCACCGAGGGCAGCAAGCACCGCCTCGGTAGACGCGATCGCGACACGACCCCTGAAGGAAGTCCCAGCGACGCCGTTGAATTCGAGGGGATCGGAGAGCCCTGCGAGAAGGGGCTTCAATGCGGCAAAGTGCGTAGCGTTCCGGCTGCCGTCGCCGCGATCGTCGTGGGCGTTGAAGTCCTTCACGACCCCGCCCTCGCCCTCGTACTTCAGGACCGCGTTGTACATCTTGTTCGCCCCTGTGGGCTTGAGCCACGGCAGCTGCTGGAATACGAGCGGGGGCACGTGAATGGGGCGAACGACGGGTCGGCCATCGTCCTCGATCTCTGCGAACTTCCGCAGCTGATCGCGGAACTCCTCCTCGTCCTCGATGATCGAGGTGAAGGCGTCGTAAAGGTCGTACGACTTACCGCGACCGTCGAGGATGTTCCGCGCGATGTAGAGGCGCACGAGGTCGCCGTATCCCGGGCGATACCCGAACCAGCGTCCCATCTGCATGAGCGTGTCGGCCGCGGCGGCACGACGTCGGTAGTAGGTGATTGTCAGACCCTCGACGGTGAACCCACGGCTCAGCTTCGCGCCGCCCACCATGATCCGCCAGTACGGGCGGATCTGGAAATCCATGGCGTTGTAGTCGCTGTCCTTGGACCCGTTGACGACGACCACGGGGTCGTTGTCGGCAGTGATCTCATCGACGGCCGCGCCGACATAGGGCTTCAGCACATCGAACGATCCGGGCAACGGAAGATCGGCCCAGGACTCGCGCGAGTCGTGCACGCGGAGGAAGTCGGACTCGTAGAGCCTGCGGAGCCTGGCGAGCCCCGCCGGGCTGCTGTAGGCACCCTGCGACCAGACAATCCGGAAGCGGGCCGCGAGCTCGGAGTGCTCGGTCGTCCGGACCGACTCATGCACCAGCATCGTGTGGTGGCGGAAACCGAACCTTTCGTCCTGCGACTCTCGCCACTTCTTGATCGCGCCGGTGAGCACGAATGCGTCGATGGCCTCGAGGATCTCCCGCTCCTCCGCCGCTGGATCCTGGTCTCCGTCCGCGGTCAGGTCTCGCACGAACGCCGCCTCGTTCGAGTGCGCGGGGTCGCCCTTCTGGGTCGCGTCGAGGCCCCAGAGGTCGTGGAAGTATCGCCCTCCCATGTACTGCGAGGAGGGCTGAAGGCTTACAAGGAAGTCCTTAGGGAAGAGGTCTTCGGAGTCGTCCGGCGAGATGAAGACGTTGGCGAAGGGGGTTGCCGTATACCCGACGTACTGGGCCCGAGGAAGCTCCTGGAGTAGCTCGGCGATTAGCTTGTTGATCGCCGAGCGCTTCTTGGACTCGGCGGCGATCTCCTTCTTCGATCGCGGATTCACCGTGTTGACGGATGCCTGATCGGCCTCGTCGTCGATGATGAGGGCGGGGATCTCCCGGCCCTCCGCACGGATGTTCTTGAGATCGTGCAGAAGGTTCTTGAGCGACGCAGTGTTCTTCTTCATGATCGCGATGCGTGCGTCCACCGAGTAGATGTTCTCCGGTGCGTACACCGGCTTGCCCGTGTCTCTCAGCTCGCCCGTCCGACGGAAGTCCAGCGCGTCTCGACCGAGCCGCAGCTTCTTGTAGTCGGCATCCACCGTGGTCAACCGCTTGATGGCCGGCACCTCGGGCAGCGAGTGGACATCCTGGCCGTGTCTGAGGAACCTGCCCGCGTACCAGTCCGCGTCGTGCGTACCGACGTAGTCGATGTCACGGATGGCCGATGCATCGGTGGGATCGGCACCGTCGAGGATGTTCTCCTCGCCTACGAGCTCCATGTCGAGACGGCGCTGCGTCTGTCCTCGGAGCAGCTCGATCGTGCCAGTCAGGACGATGACGAGTCGGTACCCGGCATCGATGGCCTTGGCGACGATGCCAGTGAAGTTCGCCGTCTTGCCGCTCTGAACATGCCCGACGACAAGACCCTTGGTCTGGTAGCCCTTCTGCGCGCTCGGGTCGGCGAGCCTCTGCACGATCTCGGTCGTCGAGCGGTCTAGCGTCGCGAGGGCGTCGACATCCCACCCCTTCGCCTCGAGAACGCCACGGTAGGCACGCCAGTAGAAGTCGTGCGCAACCCTGCGCTCCTCGTCGTACCAGGGCGTCCAGTTCTTCGGATCGACGATCATGGCATCCATTTGAGAAGCGCTCGGGAACTCTCTGTCGAGGACTTCGCGCATCGCGTCCGATATCTCGAGCAGTTCGTAGATCCGCTCACGACGATTGGGAGTTCCCGGCTTGGTGTCGTGGATCCACTCTGCTGTCGCGACGGAGTCCCACATGGCGAGCGCCATATGCATCGATCGGCGCACGTCATCATTGAGGTCCGACACGGCGACCGCGGCGGAGAGGTCCTTCTCGGACGCGTTGATCGGCGTCTTCCGCAGCTCGCCCTGCACGCGCCACAGGAGCTCCTCGGGACCGGTGTCCCTGATCTGGTTGAGCACCTTCTGGAGCGCGGACGCGATCTTCGGGTCGACGAAGGAAGTCATTCAGGGGCCTCGCAGAAGTCATTGAGCGGAGCGCCGATCGCGGAGTAGTCGAGATCGGTGACGTTGACACGGTACGTGACGCTTACGACATGGGTCCGCTGCGGGACCACCTGATCCAGCCGTGCCGACGTGATGGCGGGGAACTGATCGTCTATGAGGTAGGCGCGCGGCGTCGACCGGGGCTGATACTTCACTGTGTACAAGTCGGCGTCGCTGTCCCGCCACCCGAGCCCCTCCAGAGCGGCATCGAACGTGCGGCGCGTCTGGTCGAGTCTCGCACGCGTCGCTCTGACGACCTCGGGCAGCGTGAAGCCCTGCTCGGCGAGCCCGGCACGGGTGATCTGGATCGAGATGAGATACAGCGGTCGCCCGGGCTCCGGTCCCAGCTGGGTCTCGGAACCGATCACGTGCACTCGCGACTCGGACTTCGTCGTCTTGACCTCGGCATCGAAGTGAGGGAACGCGAAATCGTGCTCCTCGGCGAGCGGCCCCAGCCAGGCTGTGATGGCGCCGCTTTCGCCGAGGCCATCGATCGTATGGTTCAGGACCATGAGTTCGCCGAGCAGCCCGAGGATCTTCTCCTCCGTGAGCTTGGCGCGGCCGGCGAGCAGGTCCTTGAGCGAGGCGACCGCTTCCGAGACCGCGTGCCGGAAGGATGCCCCGGACTTCAACTGGTCGACGATCGACTCGAGTAGGACGTACGCCTCGTAGTGCATGTCGCGCGCGTCGACGACCAGGCGGAACCAATCGGCACCGTCGCGACGAATCCGCGAGAGCGACACCCGCTCCAAGGAGGTCACCTCCGGCTCCGACCCCGCGACAGGCGTCCGCAGCTCGATCTCCTCCCGCCCGGGGTCGATCTCCATGATCACGGGCGGTGAGGAGTGCAAGGGGAAGGCTGTCTTCGCGCCGAGACGGAAGTACTCCTCGACCGTGGTCGGATCGAGGTGCGTCGGATTGTCGTCAGAGGTCTTCATCGTCTCTCAGCTCCTTCTCCTGGCGTGCGGACTCGTCCCGGACCGCGGCCGTCAACAACTGGTCCCACGCCGCCAGCTCGGCCTTCTCACGCGACCCGAGGTACGAGCCCTCGAAGTACCGGGAGAAGAGGATGGTCAGCAGCGTCTTGATAAGGGGCGCGTCTTCGTTGTCGCTGCCGTCCGCGCCCGTGATCAGCGCGCGATACGCGCTGTTAAGCCAGATGGTCCTGCGCTCGAGATCGAAATGCACGGGCGACTCCGTCGGGTCGACCCACCAACGGATGTCGACCGGATCCGCGTCGACCGTCTCGACCGACTCCTCGAACGCTGCTCGCATAGATGCGCTCAGCCCGCGTCGCGGCGAGACGAGCGCTACAGGCGCCTTGACGTACCTGCGACTCTCACGCCGGCGCAACTCCGCAACCGCGAGGTAAGCGCTGAGCGAGGATCCGTCAGGCGCGAGCCGGGCGTCCATCAGCGCACCCTTAGCGTCCGCATCGAGCTCAAGCCCCGCCTTCTCCGGGTTGATGGTGACGTGACGCCCCAGCGGTCCGTCGATGTCGACCGCGATTCTCACATACTCGAGTTCGGGTCTGTCGACGGTCAGCGTGTTCCACCCCCCGATCTGGAGCAGTCTGTTGTTGCGGTAGAAGTAAAGGCCCTGGGCCAATCCTCCGGGTCGACCCCCCAACCGGAACTCGGGGAGACCGGCCTGGCTAGCGGGCCAGACATGTGCCACCGCAACGCCCGTGGTCCCGTCGATCGAGTACACGAGCTCGGTCGGGAATCTGTCGTTCGGCAAAGGCTTATAGCCGAACGGATTGAGCGGCGCGATCTTCCGCGGCACACCTGACTCCCCGAGTTGCTTGTCGAACACGTCGATGGCGATCGCGAGTCTCGAAGAGGCGAGGTGGCGGTGGAAGACGATACCGAGATGTGTTTTGAGCGCCGCGATCCGCTGCTCGAGCCACTGTTCCCGATCTCGCTGATTCCGACTGCTGAGGAAGGTCCGGGGCCCCACCCACTCGACGACGGTGCCGTGGGTCAGCGGGAAGTCGACCCGCAGGCCACCGAGCACACCGGCGACATCGTCGTGATCCAGGTCGCCGATGCTGGTCGGGTTGTCTGCGCCAATCGTCCTACCGGCTGGCAATGCCCCGTACGTCTGCGAGTACACGTTGAGCGTGTCCGCTTGGCTGAGCGACGCGGCCTTCAGTCCGAGACCGAAGTGTCCCTGATCGCCGTCCGCATAGGCGCGCTTGCGCGCGTACTGCATGGCGGAGTCGATCTGGTCGCTGTCCATGCCGCGGCCGTCGTCGATCACCTGGAGTCCGGTGATCGCACCATCGCTCTCCACAAACCGGACGAGCACCCGCGAAGCATCGGCGTCGAGGCTGTTGTCGACGAGGTCGGCGATCGCCGTCTCAAAGGTGTGGTGGCGCCCGACGGCCTTCGCGATCGACGGATCCGGCGAGGTCTGCCTGACCCTCGTGACGCGCGCCACCCCGATCATCAGATGTCCTCGAAGCGGTTGGGGTACAGGCCGAGCTGCGTTCCGTTCTCTTTGACGGTGCGCGTCACGGCATCCGGGAAACCGTCGGCCTTACTCGCGTCGATCTCGACCCGGATCTCGAGTGTGTCGGGTCCGGCGTTGCGAAGGTGCTCCAGAAGCTCCTCTGCCAGCTGCACGAATTGGAACCGCAAGTCGACGCCGGGCTTGAGTTCGACGACTCCCGCGTAGCGGGCATTCCTGACCACCGTGGGCCGAGGAGGCTGCGGCACGTCTCCCCCGCCGCTGGCCCCCGACCCAGCACCGCCTCGGGAAATGCGGTCGATCGGCGGAGGCGTCACGATGTTCCTCGCCGCCTCCTTCTCCCGCACACGCTGCTCGACCGCCAGTCGCGGGCTTACGAGCAGCATGGAGTCGGTAATCGCGGGGGGCGCGGCATCCTCAATGGGCACCCGTAGCCCGATGAAGTCGCCGCTGTCGGCGTCGTACCCGTCCGCAAGAGCGAAACCGAGCTGTTCCCATGCCGGGTCGGTCATCGCTCCCGCGATCGCGTCGAGCAGCACCCGCTTGTCGCGCAGTCGCGCCAGATAGGGGTATCGGACGTGATAGTCCCAGAGCTCGTCGACGCGCATGGAGCCCGAGTTCCATCTGCTTCGAAGGCTGTTCTGCAGCTCGACGCCGATGGACTGCATCGAGAACTGGGTGATCACCGCGTCGGCCTTCTCGAAGCGGTCGCCGACGGTGAGGAGCACCGACTCGGTGGCGCCGTCGGCCTTCATCTGCGACGTCACCCACGGCGCTCCCGCGTCGGGCTGCTGCGGATGAATTCCCCAGATCCAGGTCTCCCGTATACGCTGCTCGACCGTCTTGTTGAGCACCGTGATCCGCTGCGATGCCGTCTCGACCTGACCCTGCGTGAGATCGAGGATCTTCCGCTCGTTGTGGATGGCCTCCCAGGCGAGATACTGCCGCGACGCCTGCTCCAGGTCACTCCAGCGGGCCTGATCAGGCGCGAGCACGACGACGGTATTGACGCCCTGCCGGGGTGCATTCCCTCGCGTCGAGGCGATGCCGTAAGCGAACGCGTGAGCCTTCGAGTCATAACTCTTGCCGTCGTGAGTGTGGGCAGGACCCGCGATCACAAGGCGCACCTTGTCGGACTCGATCAATTCGCTGGAGTCCGCGGGCGCGTACACCACATCCGCGAACATCGCAGGGTTCTTCGTCTGCCGCCGCAGGCGATCGACGATAAACCGTTCGACGTCCGCAGCCGAGTAGGACTGCGCGCGCTCCGCAACGGTGCGGTTGAGCGAGACCTGCAGATCGAACCAATGACGGTCGCCCTCTGCGTAAAGGTAATTCGCGCGCTCGGTCAGGAGCTGCAGCGAGCTGCCGAAGTTGCCGATCGTGTCGCCGGGCATGGCGACGCCGAGGAACATGCGCTTGCGCTCGATCCCTTTGTGGCTCGAGCGCAGCGTCGCAGCCGATCCAATGAAGGTCGCCCGAGCGATCCGTCGTGTCAATGCACGGTTCCCGAATAGCGGCTTTTCTCGGTCGATGTGTATCGCGGTTCCGTTGGCGCCGTCGATGTCGCTCTCTACGACCGACTTCCAGCGGTCCCCCTCGTCGAGGTACCCGGTGAGTTCGTCGCGCACCCCTGCCGAGTCGAGCGGAATCGACCCTGGCATGATGAGCGGCGAGTCGTCGCCTGCGGAGTGCAGGGCGTGGACGACCGCGCTCATGAGCCGCAGTACGCCGCGCGTGCGCTGGAACTTCTCGAGCGTCGACCAGTCCCCGTACAGCCTGTCGAAGAGCTCCGGGTGGATCGGATAGGCGTCACGGATGCGGGATTCGTAGGCCGGCTCCCGCGTTTCAGGCGGGAGTTCCCCGACGCTTCTGCGGTAGTACTCGACGAACGTCTTCGCGGTCGCGTCGATTCGGCGCCGAGCCTCGGCATCCGGTTCGCGGAAGAGCCGGCGACGGACGATCTCGAACGACTCCGTGCTGCTCGCGGGCGTCCAGGGCTGGGCGATGCGAGAGACGATGTTCTGAAGGCGCTCCAACGCCGCGCGTCCGTGGGCACCACCCACTTCGAGGTCGGAGGCAACGGGCGTGTCGTCGTCGCGACGGATGTCGGATGCCGGGATCGACACGAGCAGCAGCGCGCCGGGCACTTCCTTTACGGCCTGGGTCAGCTGCTGCGCGAATGAGAACTGCGTCTCGAAGCTGCCGCCTGCCAGCGACTCCTGACCATAGAGGCCGCGGGCGTAGGCGACCCATTCGTCGATGAGGATGACCGACGGTGAGTGATCGGCGATCACCTTGGTGATCGCGGCACCGGGGTTGGTGCCGGTGCGATCGGCTCCGGCCACCTGCGCGTAGGCTGCGGCGCCGCCAAGCTGCCACGCGATCTCGCCCCAGATCGTGCGGATCTCGGTTCCATCGGGCTTCGTCCACGATTGGCCAGGCGAAAGCTCGTTGCCGACGACGGCGACCTTCCTCACATCCCGCCCGACGATCGCCGGATCGATCTCGAGCTCGCGGATGACGTCCTGGGTGCTCTGCGGGAAGTCGGTGATCTCACGACCGCTGAACAGATGCCATACCGCGAGCATCGAGTGGGTCTTGCCGCCACCGAACGCGGTCTGGAGGTTGACGACGGGCGCGGCGTTCATGTCGCCCCCAATGCGCTTCACCGCGATCCCCAGCAGAGCCTTGAGGCCCTCGGTCAGATACGTACGGTGGAAGAACTCGATCGGGTCGTTGTAGTCGCGGGATGCCTCGGCGCCCGTCGCGACCTGATGGAGGTCCGCGGCGAACTCTGCGCGCGCGAAGTCGTTGGCCGCGATATCAGAATGCGGCTGCAGTACCTCGCGCCAGGGTGCGAGGTTCGTGGACGACAGTGCTGGCATGCCCGCGCCGACCTGCGTGTCGCGTCGCGTCTCATCGGCGTACGCGGACCGCTGCACGTCGAGCCGTAAACGTCTGATGCCGTCGGCCGCGCCCACAGCACCAATCGCCTTGAGGAGACGCTCCATCGTGTCTAGCGCCCGGTAGGCATCGTCCGGGCTGAACGGCTTCCTATGCGCCCACGCGTCACGCACGCTACGGAGCTCACTCGCGAGATTTTGCTCGGCCCGAGCAAGTTCACCGTTAAAGGCATACCGGAGCGATCCCAGCGGTTCCGTGAGCGCCCGGAGCTGCACCTGAGGGTCGGTCGGCGAATAGTGCTTGCCCGCAACCCCATCCTTCGTCTCGAGCAGCCAAGTCCAGTCGGTGACGCCCTCGGGCAGATGGGGAACGAGGACACGCGCGATGAAGGGCTCCAGCGCCTCCGCAAGTGTGTCGAGGCCGCGGCCGACTCGTTCGATGTTCGAGACCACCGTCACGCCTCCAGGTTGTCGAAATCGAGTGTGGGCGCCGCCGAAACGACGGGGCGCTCGCTCGTGGATACCGCGGCGGCTCGCACCTCGGGCCACGACGAGCCGAGCGTGTTGAACAGGATGCCAGCCTGAGTGAGCCCACGCTTCTCGGAGATGGCATAGAGGAGGTAGGCGAGCTCATGTGCTGCGGTCATATCGATGCCGCGCTCCTCGGCACCGGCGAGGATTCGCCCCGCCGCGTCGAGACCTGAGTCGGAGAGTGCCCTAGCCATGTGCAGCACGACCTCCCACAGAGAGATGCGGTCGTCGGCGCGGGGGTCGTATCGAACGGGGAGCTCATCCGGTGCGAAGAGCTTGACCTTGCCGCCACCACTGGAGATCAGCCCGGATCGTGCGAGCCCTGCCACCGATGCGTTCTTCGCGCTTGCCAGAGTCTCGGCGTCGCCATACTGCGAGACCTCGAAACCATGAGTCTCGAACCACGCCACGCACCAGCGGGTGTCGTCGTCGAAGTCGCCCTCCTGCTGAGAGAGCGAGTCATCGAGCACGCCATTGATCGCCCGCAGCGCGTCACGGACGCTCATCGGCTCACCCGATGGCTCGACCACGCGCGCGTACTTCGAGAACGTCGCCATGCCCGGACCGATCGCTGCTTGTGCCATATCGACCGGCGCGACGCTCCCCTGCTGCAGGTTACGAAGCGCCTCGGGGAGGGTGGACTTCAGTTCTGCGAGGAATCCGCGACGGTCGGTGATTGCAGCATTCTCGTCACGTGGGCGGAGCGCGAGGACGATCGAAGAAGCTAGGGCATTCGTGCCCGACGCGATCATTCGACTTGCCATCTCGGATCGCGCCGGCCACGTAGCCGTAACGGTCCACCCTGCACGAACCATGCTCGCGAGCAAGGTCTCCCAGCCGGTCGATGCTGTGCCGCCGGAGTCGGTCTCCGACTGCTTGAAGGCGTAATAGACGGTGATCGGGTAGTCCTCAGTTGCGCCAACCCGAGCCCTGGTGAAGACGTCCTCAAATCCGTCCTCAAAGAACGTTCGTGCAGCGTCGCGGCCACCGTGCCGGTACGGATTCGCAACGAGCTCCTCAGCCTTTGGAACGAGCATTGTGCTGAGCAGATTCGGGTGGATGGGTCGGAGCGATCTACGCATCCACACGTAGAAGAAGTCAGATAGATCCGAGTATCCGATGTTGTCGTAATAGGGCGGATCGGTTGAAATAGCAACAGACCCGTACCCACGGCTGGCTGCATCGGCCTGGGCGGCGAAGCCGGGAAACGCAGCTGATGGCAGCGCATCCAGGACTTCGCACTCCGACTCGAGCACGGCACCGAATCCGCCCCCAGCCTGGCCTAGCGGATGCGCCTCGGCATAGTCCCAGCTCATCGGAACTGCCTGCCGCTGAAAGGACCCTCGAAGCCGGTCCATTCCGGATTCCCAGCCACACATCGTGTTGTTGCGCGCGGTGTGCTTATTAACGACGAACCCGAGGTAGGTCGCGATGGCATCAGCGTAGGCTGCGGCATCCGTCCCTCCTTTTTCGAGACGGTCGCCCTCAGGAACGCCACTGGCGATGGAGTCATGGAGGACTCGCTCGCGCGCCTCGCCGACGAGATCGCTAAACGTGGTCAGGGCCGCCAGCTGCCGGTTCGTGAATAGGGACGCGAATGTTGTTAATCCATATCGAACAACATTAATTCGCCCCGGCCAGTCGAAGAGCTCACCGGGAGGCAGGTCCGAGGCGGTCGCATCGGCAGCCACGCGCACGTGTCCCGGGTCCGCGGGCAGGTAGATGCGCGCCCGAGATCCCTCCGCCACGACCGACATTAACTGTGCGCCAAGACCGATGTCGCGGCTTCGAGAGCGGACGTATTCGAGAGGCACCGCGTTACCGCAGCCAACGCACCGTGCCCCTAACCGTCCCACGGTTCCGTCCGAATCCTTGGTCGGCGCAGCCTTGAGGTCATGTTGGATCTCGAACTCCACGCGACCGTTCACCACCGAAGGGACGACGTACGCCTCCTTGCCCTTCTTCTTTCCGAGCCACCAGGAGCGCACGAGCGGCATTTCGATCCCGCACGCAGGGTTAGGGCACGTAACGGTTCGGGCCCAGATCCACGCAATGACGTTCGCAGTAGTGCCGTCGGACAGCGTCGCCTTCGGGTAGAGGTGTCCAATGCGGCGATCAGCCTCGTCGCGCATCCACTCGCCATAGCGGCGGACGTCCTCGGCAAGCCCCGTCGCCTTCGGCCAGGAGTTGCGGGTGCCCTCGGCGCCAGGGAAGACCGGTGCGCGCCCTGCGAACTTTGGCGGGAACTCGATCAGAGCTTTGTTGATAAGCACAGCCACGGGGTTGAGATCACTCGCGTGCGCTTCGAGCCCGAGTCGCTGTGCCTCGAGCGGGATCGTCCCGCCGCCCGCGAAGGGATCGAGGATCGCAGGCGGGTTGCCGTCGGTGGATCTGCGGATCTCGGCGCGTACATGGTCGAACAGCTCCTCGTCGCCGAGGTTGTCCCAGTCGACCATGCGCGTGATGAGATTGAAAAGACGCTGGCGTTCTGCATCCACGCGGGCAGCGACATGCGCGTCAACGTCGCTCAGCTCAGCATCCACCGCTTCTCTCCGGAACTCGTCCGCGCGCTCCGACGGATCGTCGACGAGCTGCGCGAACAGCACCGCTCGCGCAGTCGCAAGCGGACGCCGGGCCCACCACAGGTGCAGCGTTGACGGGTGTCCATGCCGAATGGACTTTTCACGCGCGGACTGCGCGTTGATGGCCTCGAGCGGCAGCGCGACCTCAATCAACTTCTTCTTGGCCACAACGCTCCCCAAAGTGCTCCGACCCACTGCGGCGTCGTCGTTCGACGCCCTCCGACCTGAGTCGTCTCCTTTCTATCCCATAGAACCGGCATGCCCCACACTGCCCGCCCGCGAGCTCGCAGGCACTGCAATGTCGGGGAGTACGCATAGGCTCGCAGCCATGACAGACCGCATCGATGTCGATGGGGCCGACCTGGGGGACGGAACTGTCGTTCTCGCGCCTGATGCGTCGATCCTCGGCGCCATAGGGCGAGGGCACACTCTCGCCTCCGCGTTGGCCGATCTGATCGACAACAGCATCGACGCTGGCGCGACCCGCGTGAGCATCCGCTTCGTGACCCACGACGCCGTCGTCCGCTCGATTCGCATCCGCGACGACGGGTGCGGCATGACACTCGCGCAGCTCGAGCGGGCCATGACTCTCGGCGGGGGGAGCGAGCACTCGGGCTCGGATCTAGGGCACTTCCGAGTCGGACTGAAGGCGGCGTCGCTCAGTCAGGCCCGCATCCTCACCGTATTCTCGACCACCGGCTACTCCCCAGCCGCCGGAATGCGACTAGATCGAGCTCAGTCCGGCCCCCGGATCCGCGCGCAGGTGATCGACGCCAGTGCGGCGGCATCCGTTCTTCAGAAGCGCGGGCTCGACGCCGACTCTGGGACCGTTGTCGAATGGTCTGGCCTTGAGAGTGTCTCGGAGTCGGCGAGTTACCACGCCCGTCGGAGCTGGTTCGAGACGATGGTTGTTCACCTGCGCGATGAACTGGGCATGATCTTCCATCGGTTGGTCTCGGACGAACGGATCCGGATTGAGATCGACGAGCTCGACGAGAGCAGCAACAACTCGGGTGCGACGCGACTGGTGAAGCCGATCGATCCATTCGCATTCGAGCAATGGGGCGCAACCGGCTACCCGAAGACGCTCACTACCGAGTTGGCCGACGGCGGGCGGCTGGGCGTGACGTGCTATATCCTGCCTCCTGCTGTGAATGGGCCCAACGCCAAGTTGCTAGGCCAGCCTCGTGCAGCGTGGCAGGGGCTGTACGTCTATCGGAACGATCGCCTGCTGCACAGCGGCGGATGGCTTCACCTCCACCCCGATGGCGGTGTCGAAACGCAGCTAGCCCGAGCGATGATCGACCTGACGCCGGACGTCCTGAATGCCGTGGCGATGAACGCTGAGAAGCGCGGAATCGTTCTCCGCCCGTCCGCAATGCAGGCAATCGAACGGGCCCGTATCGACGGTTTCTCGCTAAAGGCTTTCTTCGACGACGCTCGAGAGGTCTGGCGCAGTGGACAGCAGCGAGAGCTTCGTGCTCAGCCGTTCGCTGGCCTAGGCGACGGTGCGCCCAGCGGGCTGGGCTCGCTTGTGAAGAACACGGTCGGAGTCAGGGCTGACGCTCCCTCAATCTCGTTCAGCTGGGTCGACCTGGCTCCTCGGCAGCTGTACTCTTTCGAGCCAGCCACGGGACTCGTCGGTTTCAACAGTCAGCATCGGGCGGAGCTCGAATCGGACTCATCCAGGCTGGAACTCCTCAAGACGAGCATCTTCCTTCTACTGGAGCCCCACGCCGGCAAGGAGCGCCTCGCGAACCACACCCGCGAGCGACTCGATGTGGTGCACGCTGCGCTGGCCAGTGTTGTGTATCGGGGCATGGCAGAAGAAGCCAGGGGGGGATCGCCCCACAAGCCGCTCGAAGCGCAGGCTGACGATTTCGGCGACGACGACCCCGACCGAAGCCGCGACGACGACGATTTCGTTCTGGTCGAGTCAATCTTCGTCGCGGGACGGGATCCCTACGAGCCAATGGCTGACCCCGCGCTCGCCGATGTTCACATCAACGACGACGTTCTCACGGACCTGCTGCGCCGAGCGAAGGACTATCCGCTTCTGTCCGCTGAAGAAGAGGTCGAGCTCGCGCGACGAATTGAGGTCGGTGTCTTCGCCACGGAGCGACTCGCTAGGCTCCCCTTGGCTGACCGGAACACCAGGGACGGCCTGGACCTGCGATGGCTCGCCTGGGACGGGGAGCGCGCCATAGATCAGATGGTGGGGTCGAATATGCGGCTCGTCCTTTCCATCGCCAAGGGCTATGTCAATCGTGGCCTCGACCTTGCCGACCTGGTCCAGGAGGGAGTCGCCGGCCTCATGCGTGCCGTCCAAAAGTTCGACAGGTTCCACGGCACCAAGTTCTCGACCTACTCCACCTGGTGGATCCGACAATCCATCACCCGCGCGCTCGCCGACCAGGGGCGCACCATCCGCTTCCCGGTCCATGTCGTGGAAAAGCTCCCCGCCATTATCGCGACATGGAAAGAGACCTCAGGCACGTCGACACAGCGAATCAACGAGGTCGCCGAGACCCTAGGTGAGGCACCGGCATTGGTGCGCGCAGTGGTCAACAATCTCGATGCCCCCTTATCGCTCGACTGGCCCGTATTGATCGAGTCAGCGGACGGCGGAACCGAATGGGTATCGCTCGCCGATGAGCTGGTGGATGACGACCACCTCGCGCAGGAGGACTATTTCAAGAGGGCGATGCTGCCGCTCCAAGTCAAGACGCTCCTCGAGACACTCGGCGAGCGCGGAGCCGATGTAATCCGATGGCGCTTCGGGATAGGTGGGGACGCGCCCCGGACGCTGGATGCCGTCGGCGAGTCGATCGGCGTCACGCGTGAACGCGCTCGTCAGATCGAGGCGAAGACTCTTAATGCGCTGCGCGACTCCGAGCGTGTGAAGGCGCTCAGGGCTTACCTGTGAGACGCTCCGCTCCCCCCGCTTCCCCAGCAGCCGAAGTCGCACGCCACCAGAAGGTCGCAGACATGTTCGACACGTTGAGTGTGGTTTCAGCGCCCGGGAGGGTGTCGCGTCGCAGTGGGCTGAGAACGAGCCGGCCGGCTAGGATTCTGTGCCGTGCCTCGTAACATCCGCGTCCTCGATCTCTTCGCCGGCGCCGGAGGCTTGACGGCGGGCTTCCGAGAGGGTTCGGAGCGATTCACGAGTGTTGCAGCCGTGGAGATGGACCTTGCCGCCGCTGCATCGTACGAGGCGACTTTCGGAGAGGGCATCGTGTTCGCGGGCACGATCGAGGATTGGCTCGATACTCAGCCCATGCCGACAAGCATCGACGTCGTCGTCGGTGGACCACCCTGTCAAGGATTCTCGACTCTCGGAAAGCGCGATGAGGAAGATCTTCGCAATGGGCTGTGGAGGCTCTATGGCGAGACCATCACCCGCGTGCAGCCGAAGTACTTCGTCGTCGAGAACGTCGCCGCTTTCGAGAAGTCGAAGCAGTTCCGACAGTTCGTCGAAGCTACCGAGCCTGGAGGCTTCCTGGAGGAGTACGTCTTTCAGCATCGCGTACTCAACGCCGCCGACTACGGCGCCCCCCAGGCTCGGAAACGCGCAGTATTGATCGGCCACCGCAGATCGCTGCCCTTCCCGGGTTTCCCAGAGCCGACGCACGCTCCAACTGCGACGGCTAACAAGCTGCGCTATGGGTGGGTCGAGGACGCGTTTCTCGGAATACCCGGTGAACCCGACCGCGATCACGTCTTCGGATCGAAGTCGACGGAGTTTGCGGGACGACGCTTCGCCGGACCATTCTCACCCCGCGAACTTCATTGGAGTCGGGACTATACAGACCTCTCCAAACGACGCATGGCGGCGATCCCCGCGGGAGGCAACAGATTCAATATCCGGGAAGAAGATCTCGCTCCTTGCTGGCGCGAACATCGGACAGGGTCAGCCGACGTGATGGGCCGACTACACCTTGATCGCCCATCCGTGACCATTCGTACCGAGTTTTTCAAGCCCGAGAAGGGCCGTTACCTGCATCCGACCAAGGATCGCGCGATCAGCCACTATGAGGCCGCGGTCCTCCAGGGCTTCCCCGCCGATCACAAATTCGTGGGCTCACGCACTGCGATTGCCCGCCAAATCGGCAACGCTGTACCGATCCCCCTCGGAGCAGCGATCGGCCGACAGCTTGCAAGCGTTCTCTAGAGGATAGGTTCGCTCGGAGGGCCGCGGGTGGGCGGCGAGCTTCGCGAAGTCGAACGGTGACGTATGGTAGAGCTGACCGTGCACATGCCCGAGCGGCTGTACATCAGCACGCCATCCCGCCGCCGGGCGGCAGCGCCGGCCTGGTGGCTGGCATTGTCGGGCTCCTCGCTGCAACGGGTGTCGATAGATGACATTGTGGGCGACGGGCTCACTGGCAGGCGGGTTCATTTTAGGCTGTCCGACGCGACGGCGAGCCGGTCGCTCTGATCGACGAGGCCGGCGTCGCCCACCTGCCCGTCACCAACAACTTGTCCGGGGTGTCGCGCCCCACCGGTGTGAGCACCTCACTCGCGGACGTGGTCGCCCACATGGCCGGAGTCGCCGATGATGCAACAGCAGGCTACGCCTGCCAGATCGCGGATGCTGCGGCGCACGTTGGCGGCTTCGCCCGTTTAGCCGAGCTCTGCGCAGCGGGTCCGGCGGCGGTGATCTCCGTCCTCGAGGACACCTCTCGTGAGTTCACTCCCTGAGTTTCGACGGTGCGCAATAGGTCGCCTTAAAGCACTCTGGCGAGAATGAAGTCGCTCACCAACCTGTGTATGTTCCGGTCCCGGCTCGCGTAGGCGCTCGCGAGCTCGACTCTACTGCCGTCGCGGAGGTGCAGCACGCCCTCGGTCGACACGACCGCGGCCGGTTCCCCGTCGCGAAGAAGAGCCCAGTAGTGGGCCTCGGGAACACCCCAGTCCCATGGCTCAAGCTCAACATTGCCGACCTCGGCCCTCGCGCTCGGAAATGCCTCGAGATAGTTGAGCACAGCGGGTACCTCGCCCGAGGTGTCGCAGAAAATCTGTCGCCAATCCCAAGTTCCGCGCTCATTCAGCAATGCGGTGAGGGCTGTGCTGGCCATCCTGAATGCGAGCGATCGCGGCGTCGAAGAAGGCGCCTTCGCAGTCACTTCGAGACGAGCGGCCGACTCGAGCATCTTCACGAGCGAGTGCGCGCTCGGTTGTGCGAGCGCCGCGGCTGAGTGGCACACGTCGATCTGGTCAATGCTGTTGTCTGTGCGATGGAAACTGACGCGCACGGTGCCGCCACGGTTGATCAAGATCGTCGCGTCGCGGTCGCGTAAATTGCGTGCTGGGCGAACCAGGAGGATGTCATAGAGGCCGCCGCCCGGATGCGTTTCATACACGACGTGATCTGGATGGCGGCGGACAAGTTCGGAGCAAACCCACCAGCTCTGCTCGATGACGAAACGTTGAGCCGGAACGGTCGTTCCCCACGGTGACTCATCCTGGACCGTCTGCGGGTTCGAGCTCATGATCACATCATCATTCACGACCGGGCTATCCTGCCGGAATCAACACTCCGACGTCATGGTTGCCGCCAATTGGTACGCGGTAGTAGGAGGGAAGCAGCCCGGGCGAGCGAGTCAAACCGATGGGATAGGCGATCCGCCCCACCCGCAAGCTCACGCTCATGTCCACGCATCGCGTTGTTACGCGCGTGGACCTGCCGCATCACCGTCGGGCGTAGGGTACGACTCCCAATGCCCTTCGGACACGACGCGCACCTCATCACCCACGACCGCGAGCGCCGTCTGGTCGTCGATCGCATACGCCGGTCCGCCGATGTCGGCGGCCCACTCGCGGGCCTTCTCCGTCGTGTTGGTCGACCAGCCCGGATAGTCCAGGTGGGGGAAGATCGAGAAGTCGACGATGCCGAGGGTCTCGTCGGTGCCGTCGGGCTGCCACTCGACGAACGCGGGGCCGATCCGCGGGGTCAGCACCATGCTTCCGGCGCTCACGCCAACCCACACCGTCTCCGTCAGCGACGGGAGCAGCGCGCTCAGCCCGGACTCGCGCAGCTGGTGGGCCAGGTAGACCGCCTCTCCCCCGTCGACGAGGAGGACGTCGGCGTCGTGGACCCATGGCATCCATCGGTCTTCCGGGATGGTCGGCAGCGCGAGGAGTTCGAGGACGCCGACGGACTTCCAGCCGAGGTCGGCGAGGCCCGCCTCGCCACCCCACTGGCCCGCGACGGTGCGCCACACGCTCTCGGGCGAGCACAGCGGGTGCCCCCACTGCGCCGTCGGGATCAGCAGCGCGCGCGACTCCTCGATCGGTTTGCCGAGCAGCTCGACGAGCGCGGCTCGGATGCTGCCGTTGGTGACTCCCCCCGACGTCAAAGGAAGCTTCACGATCTGCCTCGCTAAAGACCCCTGGTCACATGCCCGGGGCCATGTCGGCGAACCGGGAGTAGTGGCCCTGGAACGCGACCGTGATCGTGTCGGTGGGGCCGTTACGGTGCTTGGCGACGATGAGGTCGGCCTCGCCGGCGCGGGGGCTGTCCTTCTCGTAGGCAGCCTCGCGGTGCAGCAGGACGACCATGTCGGCGTCCTGCTCGATCGAGCCGGACTCACGCAGGTCGGACAGGGCCGGCTTCTTGTCGGCGCGCTGCTCGGCCCCACGGTTCAGCTGCGACAGGGCGATGACGGGAACCTGCAGCTCCTTCGCCATCAGCTTCAGCGCACGCGAGAATTCGCTGACCTCCTGCTGACGCGACTCGACGCGCTTGCCGCTCGTGAGGAGCTGAAGGTAGTCGATGACGACCATCTTCAGACCCTCGCGCTGCTTGAGGCGACGGCACTTGGCGCGGATCTCGACCAGCGTCATGTTCGGGCTGTCGTCGATGTAGAGGGGCGCGTCGTTGATGCGACCGCGGGTCGCGGCGACCGTGGTCCAGTCGCGGGAGTCGAGCGTTCCCTTACGCATGCTCTGCAGCGGGATCGCACCCTCGGCGCTGAGCAGGCGCATCGCGATCTCGCTGCGCCCCATCTCGAGCGAGAAGAAGATGCAGGGCGCGTTCGACTTGATCGCGGCGGCGCGGGCGAAGTCGAGCGCGAGCGTCGACTTACCCATGGCGGGGCGGGCGGCGAGGACGATCATCTGACCGGGGTGCAGACCGTTGGTCAGCTGGTCGAGACCGGCGAAGCCGGTCGGGATGCCGGTCATCGACCCGTCGCGGCCGCGAGCGGCCTCGATCTCGTCGACAGCGGCATCCACGGCCACCGTCAGGGGGATGTAGTCCTCGGCGCTGTCGTCGCCCGAGACGTTGTAGATCTCGGCCTGCGCGCTGTTGACGAGCTCGGTCGGGTCGCCCTCCCCCGCGTAGCCCATCTGCACGATGCGGGTGCCGGCCTCGACGAGGCGACGCAGCAGCGCACGCTCGGCGACGATCGACGCGTAGTAGCCGGCGTTGGCGGCCGTGGGGACGATCGAGGTGAGGGTGTGGAGGTAGTCCGCTCCCCCGGCGCGCTGCAGCTCACCGGACTTGATGAGCTCGTCCGTGACGGCGACGACGTCGGTCGGCTCGCCGTGCGAGTACAGCGTGAGGATCGCGTCGAAGATCAGCTCGTGCTTCGGGACGTAGAAGTCCGCGCCGCGCAGCGTCTCGATGACGTCGGCGACGGCGTCCTTCGAGAGCAGCATCCCGCCCAGGGCGCTCTGCTCGGCGAGGAGGTCGTGGGGCGGCGTGCGCTCGGGCTTCCGTTGCCCTCCGAGACGTTCTTCTGCGATGTCGGCGATCGACACGTGGACTCCGTTCTCGTCGAGGCGCCCCGGCGGTCGAACCGGCTGCGGCGGGCCGGAATGTCAGGGACGGGATGTGGTGGTTCCGGGATCACATCACGAACGTCCGACATGAGACGCACGATGGCACGGGTGTGCCTGAGGGGCTGCCCCCACGGTAAGGACGGCGATTCCCGCCTGCAAACGACCCTGTGGATAATTTTGTGGACAGACTGCGTGAAACGCCGCGCTGCTTGTGAACAACCCCTGTGGAGAACCCGGTGGATGAAATCTGTTTGGACGGGTTTAGCGCAGCCTGACCGGGCTTTTTGTTTTCCACAGGCCTTGGGAGGAATCGTGGTTGAACCCGTGGTTGAAGGTTGGGCCGATTTGACACGAAGCTGTGTACAACTCGGGGGATAACTCGCCAAGCGCTAGTGCCCGGGGCTCTCGGCTGTCAAGTCGATCTTCACCTGGGCGTGTCGGCCGACTACCGGTTGTTCACCAAGGGTCTTCCCCTCTCGGAGCGAGCGGCGTATCTTCATCCGCTACTGGGAACCAGCGTCGACACCGTGGGGGTGAGACATGGACGAGGCCATCGGAGGCCGACTGCCGCGCGTGCTGCGCGTGCTCGGCATCGCCGTCTTCGCCGTGCTCGCCTGGCTGGCCCTCTCGCTGTTGGCATCCCCCTCCACCGCGCACGCGGACGACGGCCTCCTCGGGGTCGTGAGCGACACCGGATCCGCGGCCGTCGAGGTCGTCGATGAGACGGCGTCGCCGGTCGTCCAGACGGTCGCCCCGGCCGCGGCCCCCGTCACGGAGACGGTCGCCCCCGCAGCGGCCCCCGTGACCCAGACGGTGGCTCCCGCGGCAGCCCCCGTGACGCAGACCGTCGCCCCCGTCGCGGAGGCGGTCGTCGAGACGGTGCCCGCGCCCGTCTCGCAGGTCGCCACCGGTGCCGTGGACACGGTCGGTTCCGTGGTGGACACCGCCGGCGGTGCTGTTGACGCGGTCGCGACCGGCGTCTCCGACCTCGCATCGTCGGGTGTCGTCGGGGCGGTCGTCGCCCCGGTCGTCGAGATCGTCGAGGCTGTCCCGGTCGTCGGCGACGTCGTCTCCGACACGGGACTGGGCGACACCGTCGTCGACACCGCCGACGCCGTGGACGACACGCTCGAGACCGTCATCGGCACCGTCCCGCCGACCGGATCCCTCCTTCCCGACCTTCCGGCGGAGACCCTCGACCCCATCCTCGACACCCCGGAGCCCGTCACGGGCGCGCCGACACGGCCCGCCGAGGCCATGGAGAACGCGAAAGAGACCGCCACGGCCGTCTCCGGCCAGATCGCCGCGGTCGTCGATGCGAAGGCGTCGCCGGGGGCCGTGGCATCCATGGTCCAGGCGCGCATCGCTGCCGCCGCCCTCTCGGTGACTCCCCCGGTGATCGACGGGACTCCCCCGGTGGACGAGTCCGCCCTCCGGGCCCTGGGCGAGGCCCTGCCCGGTTCTGCTTCTGCTTCGGGCGCCAGTGCGCTCGGAGCCTCCCTCGCGGGGACGATCGACGGCGGCGCCACGCGCGCGACGGCGATCTCCTCGCTGCTGCACCACGTCGACGACGCTCTCCCCGGCGCTCCCGTCTACGACACCGACGTCGCTCCTGACTGAGGCCGATCGCGCCGCGCCCTCGCGCGGCAGACGATCCTGCGCGCACCGCGCACCTCATTCACGAATCAGGAGAATTCTCATGCGCAAGTTGTACTCGCGTGCCCTCATCGGCGCGCTCGTCGGGGGCGGCCTCGCCGTCCTCGGAGCCGGGGTGGCCACCGCGGCCGAAACCTCCGGCACGGACGGACTGCTCTCGGGCAACCAAGGCGTCGTGTCCGTCGACGCCCCCATCACGGTCGGCGGCAACGCCGTCTCGGTCCTCGGTGACAGCGGGACCACGAATGCCACCACCACCTCACCCGCTCCCGCCCCGGCGCCCAGCGTCGAGACCGGGGGAGCGGATGCCGCCGGCTCCGGCAACCAGGGCATCGTCTCGGTGTCCGTGCCGGTCGATGTCGGCGGCAACGCCGTGTCGGTCATCGGTGACAGCACCTCGGACGGGGCTGCGACCGAGAGCGGGTCCGGCGAGTCCGGTACGGGCCACGTCTCGACCGACGGCTCGGACGGGCTGCTCGGCGGCAATCTGGTCGTCGCACCCGTGGAGGTACCGGTGAACGTCGGCGGCAACGCCGTGTCGGTCATCGGTGACAGCTCCTCGGACGGGGCTGCGACCGAGGGCGGGTCTGCCGGCTCCGGCGTTGATGATGTCACCACCGACGGCTCGGACGGGCTGCTCGGCGGCAACCAGGTCGTCGCACCGATCGATGTCCCGGTGAACGTCGGCGGCAACGCCGTGTCGGTCATCGGTGACAGCACCTCGGACGGGGCTGCGACCGAGAGCGGGTCCGGCGGGTCCGGCGGGTCCGGTACGGGCCACGTCTCGACCGACGGATCGGACGGGCTGCTCGGCGGCAACCAGGTCGTCGCACCGATCGATGTCCCCGTGACCGTCGGCGGCAACGCCGTGTCGGTCATCGGTGACAGCTCCTCGGACGGGGCCACCACCGAGGGCGGCACCACCGGAGGCACCGGCACCGGCCACGTCTCCACCGACGGAGACGACAGCCTCCTCGGCGGCAACCAGGCCATCCTCCCCGTCACCGTCCCCGTGACCATCGGCGGCAACGCCATCTCCGTCATCGGCGACAGCACCTCGGACGACGCCACCACCGACGGCGGCACCACCGGAGGCATCGACCTCGGCGGCATCACCACCGGCGGAGAGGACAGCATCCTCGGCGGCAACCAGCTGATCGTGCCGATCTCCCTCCCCGTGACCGTGGGCGGCAACGCCGTGTCGGTCATCGGTGACAGCACCTCGGACGACGCCACCACCGCGGGCGGCACCAACGGCGCCGGCACCGGCACCACCGGCGACGTCACCACCGACGGCACCGACAGCCTCCTCGGCGGCAACCAGGCCATCCTCCCCGTCACCGTCCCCGTGACCATCGGCGGCAACGCCATCTCCGTCATCGGCGACAGCACCTCGGACGGCGCCACCACCGACGGCGGCACCACCGGAGGCATCGACCTCGGCGGCATCACCACCGGCGGAGAGGACAGCATCCTCGGCGGCAACCAGCTGATCGTGCCGATCTCCCTCCCCGTGACCATCGGCGGCAACGCCATCTCGGTCATCGGCGACAGCTCGACCGGCGGCTCCAACACGGGCACCCCCGGCACCCCGGGAACCCCCGGCACCCCCGGAACGCCCGGCACCCCGGGAACGCCCGGCACGCCGGGAACCCCCGGCACCCCCGGAACGCCGGGAACCCCCGGCACGCCCGGCACGCCCGGAACCCCCGGCACGCCCGGCACCCCCGGCACGCCCGGCACCCCCGGCACCCCGGGAACCCCCGGAACGCCCGGCACTCCTGGCACCCCCGGAACCCCCGGGACGCCCGGCACCCCCGGCACCTCGGGATCGTCGGCAACGCCCATCGTGGGCTCGCCCGCCGGGTCGACCGCGACGGCGTTCGTCACGTCTGACCGCTCAACGGTGACCGCCGCCGGCACCCGCTCGCTGGCCGCCACCGGCACGGACGCCTCGGCGGCCCTCGGCATCGGGCTCCTCGCCCTGGCGCTCTCGGCTCTGGGCCTCGCCCTGACGCTGCGTCGTCGCCGGACGGCCTGACCCGTCACCACCTGGACACCGGATGCCACGGCCCTCACCGCCGTGGCATCCGGTGTCCTTCTTGCCCCCTCACCAACGTGCGTGTCCCACTTTGTGCAGATCCAGGTGCGTCAGCCTGTACAAAGTGGGACACGTCAGAGTCAGCCCCTCATGCCGGACTCCGGAGAAACGGCACCCCGCAGCCCGGAACACCGCCGCATTCAGTGAGAGCCGCGTCGGATCTCCGGAGCGCGGCACGCAGCACCAACCGAACGTCACAGCACGCCGCAGCGGCCCACCGTCCCGCCACTCCCGCCGTCTGGGGCGCGTTTCGTGCACGGGGGCACACGACGACCGCCCCCGTGCACAAACCACGCCCCGAAGCCCGAACCGAACGCCGCCACACGCACCAACACCACCCACAACCAGAACGGCCCCGCCCTGCCGAAGCAGGACGGGGCCGAAGAGGTGCAGCGAATTACTTCGCGGCGACCACCTGGAGGGTGATCACGGCGGTGACGTCGTCACGGAGGCGAACGGTCGCCTCGTGCTCGCCCACCGACTTGATCGTCGAGGTGATCTGGATCTTGCGCTTGTCGAGGTCGCCCAGACCGGCGGCCTTGACGGCGTCTGCGACGTCGCCGGTCTTGACCGAACCGAACAGACGACCCTCGGCACCGGCCTTGACCGCCAGCTTGACGGTGTTGGACTCGAGGGTGTTCTTCAGCGCCACGGCGTCCTCGTGGTCGTGGATCGCACGGGACTCGCGAGCGGCGCGGATCGACGCGACCTGCTTCTCGCCACCGCGGGTCCAGGCCACAGCGAAGCCCTGGGGGATGAGGTAGTTGCGGGCGAACCCGTTCTTGACCTCGACCACGTCACCGGCGCTACCGAGCCCGGTGACCTCATTCGTGAGAATCAGCTTTGCCATCGGGTGCTCCTTAGCGGCCGGCGCCGGCGTAGGGCAGGAGAGCCATCTCGCGCGCGTTCTTGATGGCGCGGGCGATCAGGCGCTGCTCCTGCACGGAGACACCGGTGATACGACGGGCGCGGATCTTCCCGCGCTCCGAGATGAACTTGCGGAGGGTTGCGACGTCCTTGTAGTCGATGACGCCGACGCGGATCGCCTTCGCGGGGGCGGCGTTCTTCGCGCCCTTCCGCGGCTTGCGGCGGTCGCCAGTGGCCTTTCCAGCCATGCTTCCTTCTTTCGTGTGGTTCGGACGCCGGGCCGGTCACGCGGACCGGGGGAGGGCATCCGGAATTTCAGGGGTCGTCTCGCTCGAGAGTGGGGCGAAGATCAGAACGGGGTGTCGTCTCCGTAGGAGCCAGGAGTGCTCCACGCGTCGGCGCCGCTGTTTCCACCGTTGTTCGAGCCGGGGGTCGACCACGGCTCGTCGGTGGACTGCTGCACCTGCGGGCGCTGACCGCCGCCGCCACCACCGCCGCCGGAGGCGGCACGGGTGACCTGGGCGGTCGCGTAGCGGAGCGAGGGGCCGATCTCATCGACTTCGAGTTCGATGGAAGTGCGGTTGTTGCCCTCGCGGTCCTGGTACGAACGCTGCTTGAGGCGACCGGTCGCGATGACACGGCTGCCCTTCGTCAGCGAACCGGCGACGTGCTCGGCGAATTCGCGCCACACCGAGGCGCGCAGGAAGAGCGCCTCGCCGTCCTTCCACTCGTTCGCCTGACGGTCGAACGTGCGGGGGGTCGACGCGATGGTGAAGTTCGCCACCGGCAGCCCGTTCTGCGTGTAACGCAGCTCCGGGTCAGCGGTGAGGTTCCCCACGACGGTGATGACGGTTTCGCCGGCCATCGTCGTTACTTCGCAGCCTTCTCGGCGGACTCGACCTTGCGGGGAGCGGCGGCCTTGCGAGCGGCCTTCTCCTCGGAGCGCTTGGCCTCGGCGGCGACCTGGGCGATCGCCTCTTCGGCGCGCAGGACCTTGGTGCGCATGATCTGCTCGTTCAGCTTCAGCTGACGGTCGAGCTCGTTCGTGGCCTCGCTGCTCGCGACGAAGTTGACGACGGCGTAGATGCCCTCGTTCTTCTTGCGGATCTCGTAGGCCAGACGGCGGCGGCCCCAGATGTCGATCTTGTCGATGGATCCTCCATCGGCCGTGATGACCTTGAGGAAACCGTCGAGCTTCGGAGCGACCTGGCGCTCGTCGACCTCGGGATCGAAGATGACCATGAGTTCGTACTGGTGCGTCACTAACCCACCTCCTTCGGACTAGAACGGCTGACGGGCATTTCCCGGCAGCAGGAGGGTGTGTTGCACGTCGTCTCGGTCTTATCCGCGCATGGGCGTAGCCAGACAACCTGGACAGTCTACCGGATGCCACCGGTCGAGCGGAATCATCGATGCGACCCCCGCCGACCGGACCCGCGACGGCCCGCGCGACACCTGCGTCCGGACGGACCCCGCCGCTAACGTCGACGCATGACGCGATCGGTTCCGTTCGACTCGACCCCGCTGACCGCGCCCGTCACCCGCGCGGAGGTGAAGGCGTACACGGCGCAGCTGCGCCGGGAGGGCCACCTCGGCTCCCCGGTCCTCGGCATCGTCATCCTCTGCCTCGTCGGCGCGGTGTTCCTCCTGGCGCTCGGCCCGATCCTGATCGCCGTCTTCGCGACGATCCTCGACCCGGGCGGACCCTCAGCGATCGTCGCGGGCGTCGTGCCGCTCGTGATCTTCGTGGGGATCGTCGCCCTGGCGGTCTGGGGCATCACGCGCGGCCTGGGCGGAGCCGCCGAGCGCCGGTTCCGGCTCGCGCGCTTCGCCCGGGCGAACGGGATGCGGTGGCTGCCCCGGCAGCCGGCCCCGGCCCTGCCCGGGCTCATCTTCGACCGGGGCAGCTCGCGGGCGGCATCCGATCTGATCCGCGGGGAGAACCCGCGCTTCGTCGAGATCGCGAACTACCGGTACACGACCGGGTCGGGCAAGAACCGCCAGACGCATCGCTGGGGGTACGTCGCGATCCGCCTCGACGTCCCGTTGCCGCACATCGTCCTGGATGCCACCGGCAACAACGGCCTCTTCGGCTCGAACCTGCCGCTGAGCTTCGGCCGGGACCAGCGGCTCAGCCTCGAGGGCGACTTCGACGAGCACTTCGCGCTGTACTGCCCGTCCGGCTACGAGCGCGACGCGCTGTACCTCTTCACCCCGGACGTCATGGCGCGGTTCATCGACAACGCGGCGGCGTTGGACGTCGAGATCGTCGACGACTGGCTCTTCCTCTACGCCAAGCGCGACCTGTCGACGCTCGACCCGGCGACGTGGGCGTGGCTCTTCACGACCGTCGCGGCGCTGCTGGACAAGCTCGCGCAGTGGGCGCGGTGGCGCGACGAACGGCTCGAAACGGTCCCGGCCGCGGGGGCCGTGGCATCCGGGATCCCGGGGGCGCAGAGTGCGGGCGCGCCCGTGCTGCCCCCGCCGCCCGCCGGGGTCGCGCCGGCGGGTCGACGTCTGCGCCGGGGGTTCTCGTGGGTCGCCGTGGTGCTCGTCGTCGCGGTGGGCCTGTACGTCGCGGTCACCCTGGTCGCGACCGTGCTGGGGTCCTGAGGCGGGCCGGCCGAACGTCCCCGGTCAGGACGAGGCGCGGCTCACCGCGACGGTGCTGCTGGTCGTGCCGCCGGAGCCCTGCACCGTGAGGGTGTAGACCTGGTCGGCATCCCGGCACGCGTAGGCGATGTCGGTGTATCCGTCGGCGGTGAGCGGAACCTCGGCGAACGGCTGCACGGAGGCGTCGCTCGTGGCGATCCCGATCCAGGCGCGCTCGGCACCGTCGGACGACCAGCGGAAGGTCAGCGGCACCGTGCTCTCGCGCTCGTCCGGGCAGGACACGGCGACCGTGTCGGCCTCGAAGACGGGGATCGTCGGCGCGGCCGCGGAGGCAGCGACCGGGGGAGCAGCGGCCTCGGGAGCGGCCTCGGGAGCCGTGGACGGGGACGCGGACTCCCCGGGCGTCGCGCTGTCCACCGGCGTCCCGGAAGGGGACGGGCCGGCGGCGGGGGAGGACGCACCCGGCGTCGCGAGCGCGAGAGGCGCTCCGCCCCCCGCGCCGAGGACCGCCCAGGCCCCGGCGACGAGACCGGCCGCGATGAGCACGCCGCCGACCGCGATGAGGCTCCGTCGACGCGTGGGGGAGGGGGATGCCGCGTCCTCCCGGCCGTCGTCGGGCTGCAGGAGGTCGTCGAGGTCCGCCCGTTCCGTCATGCGTGGTGCTCCGTGATGTGGGGGAGAAGAGGGGACTCCGGGGAGGGGCGAACCCCTCCCCGGAGCGGGGTCACTGCGCGCGCGAGGTGCGGCGCGCCCGACCGATGACGATCAGACCGGCTCCGACCAGGCCCACGGCGAGCGCGGCCCATCCGAGCGGCGCCGGGTCCTGACCGCCCGTGACGGCGAGGTCGTCGTCCGAGCCGCCGGCCGGCAGCCCGATCGGGGTGCTCGTCGGCGCCGGCGTCGGCGTCGGCTCGACCGGCGCGGGGGTCTCCTCGACCGGAGGCTCCTCAACCGGGGGCTCCTCGGTCGGCGGCTCCTCGGTCGGCGGCTCCTCGGTCGGCGGCTCCTCGACCGGGGGCACGACGGACACGCCTTCGCCGGCGGCCCAGAACACCGCGCGGGCGACGTCGCCGAACGCGCCGACGGGGTGCGCGCGGAACGTCGGCGACGTCCCGAACACGAAGGCCCGCGTCCCGCTGGCGCCCGTGAGGGAGACGGCGGAGGCCTGACCCGCGGCGTTCGCGACGGCACGTCCGTCCGTGGCACGCCAGTGGCCCGAGACGAACGTGTCCGACGCGGCGTAGCGCTGCTCGACCGTGACGCCGGCGGCGGGCGCGGGGAACCACGCGAACGGGTACCCGAACGCGGTGTCCTGTGCGTAGTCACCCAGGACGCCGTCCTCGGGGGTCTCGACGCGGGCGATGCCGTTCGAGCCGCTCGTCCCCGTGACCGCGGTCAGCGGGGAGACGAACGTGTTGACGAACGCCGTTCCCGCCGCGCCGCGGCCGACCACGGGCTTGCCCGCGGCGATGAAGGCGCGGACGCGATCCGCTCCCGCCGCCTGCTCCGCAGAGAAGCTCAGACCCGTGCCGACGTACAGGAGGTCGACGGTCGCCAGGTCCACCTGACCGGCGGCGAGCGCCGCGGCCGTGACGGGGACGAGGCCGGTGAAGCCGAGCTTGACGAGCGCGTCGCGGTCGCCGGCGTCGCCGACGTAGCCGACCGTGGTGCGGCGCAGGGCGGTGCTGTCCTCGTCGAGGAGCACGGTGCCGTCGCTGAGCGCGAAGTCGACACCGAAGATCGCCGCTGCCTCCGCGGCCGCGGTGCGGGACGCTTCGTCCGCACCGACGACGATCGTGCCGTCCGTCAGCTGCGAGAGGGCGATCCCCTCGGCGAGCAGCGCGTTCACCGCCTGCCAGTCGGCGACGCCGCGCGGCTCGAACGTGAGGTAGCCGGCATCCTCCGGAACCGACCCGGTGAGCGGGGCGCTGGTGACGTCCTCGGTCACGACGACCGGGGCGGCATCCGTGGTCTCGCCGATGCGCGCGACGTCCGCGCCCCACAGCAGCGCGAGGCTCCAGGCGGAGATGTCGTACATGTCGGGCACGCGGTCCGAGATGTCCGAGCCGTCGGCCAGCAGCACGTTCGCCAGACCGCGCAGCGGCTGGTGCATGTCGACGTAGTACGACCCGGCCGGGTAGTCCGTGCCGCCCAGGCGCGCGGCCGCCGTCAGGCGCTCGACCTGGATGCCGTTGACGAGGAGCTGCTGCACGAGCGTCTGCGCGTCGGAGTCCGACCGCTGGCCCGCGCCGACGGGGATGACGTACGCGCGGGGGAAGTCCGCGTTGTAGACGTCGGTCTCGTCCCAGATGTCGGTCCACTCGGCGGGCACGCCGGGGGCGAGGTCCTCGGGGGCGACGTCCGCCGGGATCTCGACGCTCGGCTCACCGGCCGTGCCGCGACGGAAGATCTCGATCTGGTTGTCGAGCAGGGCGTCGCTGTGCTCGCCGACGTAGTCCACGACCGTGTCGATGACGACCTCGGCGACGGCGATGTTCACCTTCGCGCGCGCGGGCTGGTCGCCGCTGCGGCCGAGCGGCAGCTCCACGGTGTTCGTGATGGCGCCCTGGTACGCGACGTACTGCGGCGCGAAGATCGGCGGCCAGTCGTCCCACCCGGACCGCTGGTCGCGGTAGGGGATGTTGATGAAGCCGGTGTTCGTCTCGGTGACGCTGTCGGTCGCGGGGTCGTAGTACGTGTTGCCGGGGATGTTCGCCGCGGTCACGGCGTCCTCGATCTCAAGCGCGGTCGCGTACGCGTGCGGCACGAACAGGTCGTACTCGTAGTTCTCGCCGTGCGGCGGTCCGCAGGGCTCGACCTGCAGCACGCTGGTGTAGCCGTGCAGGTCGATGAAGTAGGTCGGCTGGATGACGCCGGCGAGGTCGCGGACGAGGGATGCCTCGGCGGTGGCCCCCGTGATGAAGTCGCGGTTGGGGTCGTAGCCGTTGGCCGTGCCGCGCTGGCCGAGGGCGCGCCCGTCGGGGTTGTTCGTCACGGTGAAGTAGATGCGGTGCTCGTCGAGCATCTCCGTCGTCGCCGGATCGGTGCTCGTGGCGAGGTCCTCGATGTAGTTGAGAGTGGCATCCGTGCCCTCCCACTCGTTGCCATGGATGTTGCCGTTGAACCACATCGGCACCTTGTAGCCCGACTGCAGCGCGACGTCGGCTGCGGCGCCGATCGGGTCGGCCTTGATGCGGTCGCGCCACACGCCCTGCTGGGCGGTCTCCGCCGCGGTCTCGGGTGCCGTCACGGTGACGAGGTAGATGTCGCGGCCCTGGGCCGACAGGCCGACGACCTGCGCGGAGACGCGGTCGGTGCTGTCCATCAGCGTGTTGAGGAACGGCGCGATCTCGTCGTAGGGGCGGACGCCGCGGGCGATCGAGGCGTCGGTGGGCAGGTCGGGGAAGACCTTCAGTTCGGGCTGCACCGGGTAGCTGGTCGGCATGTCGATCAGCGGCGAGGCCGGACGCACCACGCTCAGGGGCGGTGGCGTGATCGCGGCCGAGACCGGGGCGGCGGCGAGCACGGACGTCACGGCGATGCCGACGACGACCGAGCCCGCGAGGATGCTTCTCTGCACGGGGACTCCATCAGGTTGCGCAGCGCGACTCGGAGCTTTCCGCGCGGCGGGGTGGGGGGTGGCTCGGAGACCGAACCTGGAAGCAACCTATGGATCCCCTGTTACGCGGATGTGACGGCCGTGAACCGTTTGATGTCCCGACGGGTGGTCAGACGGCGGCGGTCTCCGTCGTGGTGAGGCCTCTCAGCTCGGCAGCGGCGGCCTCACCGGTGCGCAGGCCGAGCCGCGGCGCGACCTCGGTGGCCAGAAGCTCGATCGAGCGCAGGGTGATCTCGGGCGCCGGGTCGACGGAGTGGACCTGGAACGCCACGTCGGTGGCGAGAGGGAGGGTGCGATCGGCCGCGAGCGTGGCGACGACCGCTTCCACCGTGCCGAGGTGCGTGTCGGTGAGCCGGGCGAGGTCGGCGAGGTCGCCCGTGTCGTCCTGGCCGAGGAACGTGCGGGTGAGGCGGCGCACGCCGTGATCCGCGGACGCCCACGCCTCGGCGAGACGGTCCGGGTCGACGACGACCGCCGTCCGCGACGCGAGGATGCGCGGCTCGACGCCGGCGGGGAGGCTCGAGAGATAGGCCTCGACGATCGGCACCTGCACGTCGTGCAGCGCCTGCCCCGGTTCCCGCGGCTGCGTGCGGGAGAGCAGCAGGCCGTCGCCGGCCCGTCCGGCGCGACGCCCGCCCTCGACGGAGAACGTCGCCTGCCACAGACGAACCGCCAGGTCCGGCGCTGGCGGATTCAGACGCAGGTCCGACCCCCGGATGCCGCGTCCCGCGAACGCGTCGCGGAGCACGTCGAGGTGGTCCGCCTGGATCTCGCGCCGGTCCTCCGACGCGCGGCCGAAGGCGGCGAACGCGGACGGGGTGCCACCGCTGCCCACGCCCAGCTGCACGCGGCCGTCGCTCAGCGCCTGCACGACGGCGGCATCCTCGGCGACCCGCACCGGATCCTCCAGCGGCAGGGTGACGATGCCGGTTCCGAGGGCGATGCGATCGGTCTGCACCGCAGCCGCCGCGAGGAAGGGGAACGGCGAGGGAAGGCCGCCCTCGTCGCGGTCGAAGTGGTGCTGCGCCACCCAGGCCGACGCGAAACCGTGCTCCTCGGCCGCGCGGACCTGCGCGAGCGCGGTCCGATACCGGCGTCCGTCCGGCGCGGCGTCCAGCAGTCGCGTGAAGAACCCGAGTCGTGCGCCGCTCATCGCGTCGTCCCTCCCGACCTCGCGGCCGTGAACCGGCAAAGGGGCCAGGATGCCACGGCATCCCGGCCCCTTCAAGCGGTTGTCAGCGCGCGGAGACCTCGATCGGGTCGCCGGTGCGGGCGAGGTCCGCCTCGAGCTCGCGGACGATCGGGATGACCGTCTCGCCGAAGCGCTCCAGCTCCTCCTGGAAGTGCAGAAAGCCGAGCAGGAGCAGGTCGACGCCGCGCTTCTTGTACTCGATGATGCGCTCGGCGATCTGCTGGGCGTCGCCGAACAGCTGCGTGCGGAAGCCGTCGTTGTACTGGACGAGGTCGTCGAACGACGAGTCCGCCCACATGCCCTTGCCGTCCTTGGTCGCGTTGCCGGCCTCCTGCACGCTCTTGCGGAAGCCCTCGACGGCGCCGCTGTCCGCGCCCGCGATGATGTCGCGCAGCTGCTGCTCCGCCTCGGCGCGGGAGTCCCGCTGGATGACGAAGCCGTTCAGGCCGAAGCGGGTGCGGCGGCCGTGCTCGGCGGCGATGCGGGTGACGTCGTCGTACTGCTCGGTGAACCCGTCGAAGTCCTTGCCGTTCGAGAAGTACCAGTCCGAGTAGGCGCCGCCGTTGAAGCGCGCGGCCGTCGAGTTGCCGCCCTGGAAGATGTCCGGGTGCGCACGACCCTCGACCTCGTACGGGAACGGACGCAGGGTGAACTCGTTGATGTCGTAGTACTTGCCGTGGAACGAGAACTTCTCCTGCGTCCACAGCCCGCGCAGCACCTGGATGAACTCGGCGGCGCGCTCGTAGCGCTCGTCGTGCTCGAGCCACTCCAGGCCGAGGTCCGTGTACTCGTCCTTGAACCAGCCGCTGACGACGTTGACGGCCGCACGACCGTGCGAGAACTGGTCGGCGGTGTTGATGAACTTCGCGAGGACGGCGGGATGCCAGATGCCCGGGTGGATGGCGGAGATGACCTTGAGCTTCTCGGTGGCCAGCAGCAGAGCCAGGCTGATCGACGTCGACTCGTGCTGCTGCGCCGCGCCGTAGCTGGAGGCGTACCGCACCTGGCTCAGCGCGTACTCGAAGCCCACGCGCTCGGCCGTCTGGGCGAGCTTGACGTTGTAGTCGTAGCCCCAGTCGGTGCGCTGCTCGACGGAGCTGATGACCAGGCCTCCGCTGACGTTGGGCACCCAGTAGGCGAACTTCAGCGGCTCGTGGGTGGCGTCGATGTCGCTCATGGATCCTCCTCGTCGATGCGGACCCGCACACGTTGGCATCCCTTCGTCGAGATGGTCAACCGCACATGACGGTGCATGTCGCAATGTGACGCCCGGCCCCTCCGGGGGTGACGAAGATAGAGGCATGACCTCCCCCCAGCGCGTGCGTTTCGGCTATTGGACCCCGATCTTCGGCGGCTGGCTCAGGAACGTCGACGACGAGCAGACCCCGGTGTCGTTCGCGCACATCGCCGAGATCGCCCGTGCCGCCGAGGAGGGCGGGTTCGACCTGACACTCATCCCCGAGCTGAACCTCAACGACATCAAGGGAGTCGAGGCGCCCTCGCTCGACGCGTGGGCGGTGACGGCGGGGCTCGCCGCGGTCACGTCGCGCCTCGAGCTGATGACGGCGGTGCGCCCGGGCTTCCACAGCCCGTTCCACACCGCGAAGCAGGCCGCGACCATCGACGAGATCAGCGGAGGACGGTTCACCCTCAACGTCGTCTCCGCGTGGTGGGCCGAGGAGGCCAAGCAGTACGACGGCCTGTTCAGCGCGCACGACGACCGCTACGCGCGGACGATCGAATGGGTCGAGGTGCTCCGCGGCCTGTGGAGCCAGACGCCGTTCGCGTACGAGGGCGAGTACTACCGCACCGAGGGCACGTACACGGAGCCCAAGCCCCAGATGCAGCCGCGTCTGTACGCCGGCGGCGAGAGCGAGGCCGGGCGCGCCTCCATCACGCGCTTCGCGGACGCCTACCTCACGCACGGCGGCACGCTGGAGGAACTGGATGCCAAGGTGTCCGACATGCGCCGCCGTCGCTCCGAGGCCGGCAAGACCCCCTTCGAGGCCTTCGGCATGGCCGCCTACGGGATCGTCCGGGACACCGAGGAGGAGGCGCAGGCCGAGATCGACCGCATCACGGACGTCCGCGGGGGCGCCGCCTACGGCTCGTACCAGGACTTCGTGAGCAAGTCGAAGCTCGACACCCAGGTCGACCTCAAGGAGTACTCGGTGTCGAACCGCGGCCTGCGGCCCAACCTCGTCGGCACGCCCGACCAGGTCGCGGAGCGCATCGTGGCGTTCGCGAACGTCGGCGTCTCGACGCTGCTGCTGCAGTTCTCGCCGCACCTGCCCGAGATGCAGCGGTTCGCCGCGGAGGTCATCCCGCGCGTGCGGCGGCTCGAGGAGCGCCGGGACGCCTGAGCGGGTGGGTTTCGGACGCCCGAGCGGGCCGGTTCGGGACGCCTGAGCGGGCGGGTCCCGGACGCCTGAGCGGGCGGGTTCCGGACGCCGGAGCGGGCGGGTTCCGGACGCCCGAGCGGGCCGCGGCGTCAGACCGCGACGCGCAGTGCCTGATCGAGATCGGCGATGAGGTCCGCGGCATCCTCGAGTCCGATGGACAGGCGGATGAGTCCGTCGGCGATGCCGAGCCGGTCGCGCGTCTCCTGCGTGAAGCCCGAGTGGGTCGTCGTCGCCGGATGGAGCGCCATGGATCGGGTGTCGCCGATGTTCGTCATCCGGCTGAAGACGCGGAGCGCGTCGAAGAACCGCTCCGCCCCCTCGGCGCCGCCGCGCACCGTGAACGAGAAGACCGAGCCCGGCAGCCCGCCGTAGTCGCGGACGGCGAGCGCGTGCTGCGGGTGGGACGGGAGTCCCGCGTAATCGACGCTCTCGACCCGCTCCTGGCCCTCCAGCCATTCCGCGATCTCGCGGGCCGAGGCGATGTGCTGCCGCATGCGCACGGACAGCGTCTCCATCCCCTGGTGCAGGAGGAAGCCGTTCAGCGGCGACAGGGCCGGGCCCGTGTCGTTGGCGATGCCGAACCGCAGGTACTGCTCGAACGCCCGTGGGCCGAAGGCGTCGACGTACGACGCGTGGGTGGAGAACGGCGTCGCCGTGATCCCCGGGTAGGGCCGATCGGATGCCGCCCAGTCGAAGGTCCCGCCGTCGACGATCGCCCCCGCCAGGTTCGCCCCGTGGCCGGAGAGGAACTTCGTCGCCGAGTGGACGACGATGTGCGCGCCGTGCTCGAAGGGGCGGATGAGGAACGGCGTACCGATCGTGTTGTCGACGACCAGCGGGATGCCGTGACGGTCGGCGATCCGCGCGACCGCGGCGATGTCGACGACGTCGTTCTTCGGGTTCGGCAGCGTCTCGGTGAAGATCGCCTTCGTCTCCGGGCGGATGAGCCGCTCCCACTCGTCCTCGTCGGACGGGTCCCAGAGGTACTCGACCGCGACGCCGAGCCGGCGGAAGGAGCGGTCGAAGAGCACCCGGGTGCCGCTGTAGATGCTCGCCGTCGAGATGATGTGCTCGCCCTCGCCGGCCAGCCCCAGCAGCGCCATCGTGATGGCCGCCTGCCCGGAACCGACGACGAGCGCGCCCGACCCGCCCTCGAGAGACGCCAGCCGACGCTCCGCGACCTGGTTCGTCGGGTTGGCGTTGCGCGAGTAGAGGTGGCCGAGGTCGGCGCCGGAGAACCGGTCGGCCGCCTCCTGGAATGAGGCGAACCGGTAGGCCGCGGAGAGGTGCACCGGCGTGATCCGTGCGCCGTGGGTCAGGTCCTCGGCCTCTCCGGCGTGGACCTGACGGGTCGCGAAACCGTAGCCCTCCCAGTCCAGGGTGGGCGCCGCCGGCTCAGACACGGGTGCCGACGGCCGCGTCCTGCGGCAGCAGCGATCCCAGCCAGCGGGCGATGGCACGGGGTCCGGAGCGCGGAGCCGTCGCCTCGACGTCGGGGTTGTAGTTGGTGTTCGTGTTCACGTCGTACGTGACAGTGCGGCCGTCCACGGTCTCGATGAACTCGATCCCGGCGATGCCGATGCCCTCGGCGGCGAGGAAGGCGAGGTAGCGGTCGATGAGCGCCGGGTCGACGTCGTCGCGACGGCGGAACAGCGGCTCGGGCTCGACGCCGTCGGCCCCCGGGACCGCGCACGCCTCGGCGGGGCAGAGCTCGAAGCTGCCGGCGCTGGTGTCGACGCGGACCGCGTAGACGAACTCGCCGCCGACGAACTCGGCGCGCGTGATGAACGGGGCCTTCGCGACGAGGAGCTCCTGCAGAAGCGTGACGCCGTCGGGGGAGGGCTCGAACTCGGGCCCGGCCACCCAGGCGGCGAAGGCGTCGTGCGAGTCCCAGCGGCGCACGCCGAGGCCCTTGCCGCCCTGGTTGTGCTTGCTGATGAAGGGGGCCGTGAAGGCCGCCGCCTGCGCGACCAGGCGCTCCGTGCCGAACACGGCGACCGTCCGCGGCACGTCGATGCCGGCGTGACGCAGCGCCGCGTGCTGCGCGACCTTGCTCACCTCGAGCTCGAGGACGTCGGCGCCGTTGATGACGGTGCGGCCCCACGAGGCGAGCCAGCGCAGCACGGCGCGGCCGTACTCCTTGCTCTCGCCGTGGTCCCGTGTGTGCGCAGACGCGCTCAGGCGCGACCAGAAGACGCCCTCCGGCGGCTCGGCGCCGAGGTCGATCGCACCATCCGTGAGGAGCCACTCCTCCAGGGGGACGCCCTCGGCCTCGAACGCCGCCTCGAACGGCGGCAGCCACTGGGGGTTCTCGTGAATGACGTAGACGCGACCCGACATGCCGCCAGGCTAACCCGGACGGCCGACGTCAGGGCCGCTCGGCGTCACGCGACGACACCGACGGGGAGGCGGGCCGCGGTCTCTCGTCCGCCGGAAGGACGAACCGCCGGGCGATCCGGCGGGAGAACTGGATCATCCGGTCGTTGGGCCCGCCGCGGGACGGCAGCTCGCCACCCCGGCCCATCGCCACGAGCGCCGTGCTGAGGAGCGCCGAGGACCCGGCGTCGAGATAGCTGACCCGGCCGGGGCGGTCGCCGAACGGTCCGTGCATGTCCACGGCCTCGACGTCGAGCCCGTTCACCGTGCCGCCCTCGGAGCTGAAGACGCGGGCGCCGAACCGGACCGTCGTGGGGTCCGGTCGCAGGGACAGCGCGCGTCCGACCATCGCCCACTCGTCGGCCACCGCCTCGGTCGCGAACACCTCGCCCATCGGGACGTCGATGTCGGCCGCGCGGCGCACCGTCGCCGCGATCCCCGCCGAGCCCAGCAGGACCGCGTGGGCGGCGGAGGTCCGCGTGAGCGCGAGGGCGGCCACGTTCGTCCCGTAGGAGTGCCCGACCACCGTGATCTCCGGCGCCGGTCCGCACCGGCTGGCCCGCAGGGCGCGGAGGTCGGATGCCAGGGCGACGGCCCCGACGGCGGCGCGCTCGTTGAACGCCACCGAGACCATCCCCTCGACGCTGGCGTTGTGCGGGGGACGGTAGCCGAGCCAGGCGACCACGGCGATGTCGGCGAGGGGAACGTCCGAGACCGCGGCCTGGGCCTGCCGCAGGCGGTGCGCGGCCCCGACGTAGTCGCCGATGCTCCCCGCGACGCCGACGTCCATGCCCGGCACGAGGTAGCTGACGTGCGTCGCCCGGTCGAGGTCCCCGACGGCGACCGTCGCCCGCACGGGGACCTCCAGGTCGAGAGAGACCAGCGTCTCCTCGTCGGCCGCGCGACGCAGCTCGGTCAGCGCCGCCGCCCGGAGCGCGGCCTCGCCGACCGGGTGCCGGCCGGTGATGAGCATCGCCGCGCGCAGGACCCGGGAGTTGGCGCGCGACCGCACGGCGTACGGGATGCCACCGAGACCCCCGACCAGGGCCGGCTCGTCGCGCTCGAGCGCCGCGCGCTGCGCGTCCGCAAGTCGCCGCCACCACGGCGCGATGCGGTCGGGGGCCGTCGACCGCAGGCGCGTCCGCAGACGGCCGCTGGACGCGACGAGGAGGGCGAGGGTCGCGCCCGGCGCGGCGGCGAGACCGTCGAGCAGCTCCGCTGTCGGCATGGTCGCCAGGCCGCTCGCGTCGTCCGGAGCGCTGCCGGGCCCTCGGCGAGCACCGGGACGAGGGTCGAGGAGCTTCCGCATCCCCGCAGGCTAGGAACGCTGCCTTTTTTCCGCCCTCATCTGCACCGGAAGATCACCCGATTCCTCACCCCACCTGCCCGTCGCCCGCCCCACCGCGCTCGCTAGGCTGCCCCGGGACGGAAGGGATGCCATGACCACCGACTTCATCGACGCCAATCGCGCGAACTGGGACGAGCGTGCCACCCTGCACGCCGCTCGGGACGGATCGGGCTACGGGGTGCAGCGGTACGTCGAGGATCGCGACCGAGCAGCCGTCGCCGATCCCGCTCACCTACACGATCCGCGCATCGAAGCCCGTCTGACCCGGGTTCCGATCAGGCGCTGACTCCGAACGCCGACGCCTCCTCCTCGGTGAGCATGCGGGAGCGGATGAGGAACCGCATGCCCGTCGGGCCCTCGACCGAGAACCCCGCGCCCCGGCCGGGGACCACGTCGATGGTGAGGTGCGTGAACTTCCAGTACTCGAACTGGCTCTCCGACATGTAGACCTCGATGGGGTCGTCCAGGCCCACCTCGATCGCACCCAGACGGACGTCGCTCGGCCCCGTCAGGAACATCCCCACGGGGTAGCACATGGGCGAGCTGCCGTCGCAGCAGCCCCCCGACTGGTGGAACATGAGCGGCCCGTGGGTCGCCGTCAGGTCGCGCAGCAGCGCGGCAGCGGCATCCGTCACGTCCACCCGGGACAGTCCTGGCATCCGTCTCTCTCCTTCTCCTCCGTCATGTCCCACTTCGTGCAGGATTCACCCCATCACCCTGCACAAAAGGGGACACGCCTTCCTGAACCACCGGCCCCACCGACCGGCATGTCCCACTTCGTGCAGAATTCACCCCCGAACCTGCACGAAGGGGGACACGCCTCGCCGGCGCCGGCCCGCGACGGCCTCAAAGGGGTGAGGCCGCCGCGGGGGTCGCCGATCAGAAGAAGCCCATCGCGCCTTCGGCGTAGGACACGAGCAGGTTCTTCGTCTGCTGGTAGTGGTCGAGCATCTTGAGGTGGTTCTCCCGGCCGATGCCCGACTGCTTGTACCCGCCGAACGCGGCGTGCGCGGGGTACTGGTGGTAGGTGTTCGTCCAGACGCGTCCGGCCTCGATGGCCCGTCCGGCGCGGTAGGCGGTGTCGCCGCTGCGGCTCCACACGCCGGCGCCGAGGCCGTACAGGGTGTCGTTCGCGATCGAGATGGCGTCGTCGAACGAGTCGAACGACGTGACCGACAGCACGGGACCGAAGATCTCCTCCTGGAAGATCCGCATGTCGTTCGTGCCCTCGAACACCGTCGGAGCCACGTAGTAGCCGCCGGACAGGTCGCCGCCGAGATCGACGCGCTCGCCGCCCGTCAGCAGCTTCGCGCCGCCCTGCCTGCCGATGTCGATGTACGACAGGATCTTCTCCAGCTGGTCGTTGGAGGCCTGCGCGCCGATCATCGTCTCGGGGTCGAGCGGGTTGCCCTGGCGCACCTTCTTCACGCGCTCGAGGCCGTCGCCGAGGAACTGGTCGTAGATCGAGCGCTGGATGAGCGACCGCGACGGACACGTGCACACCTCGCCCTGGTTCAGCGCGAACATCGTGAAGCCTTCGAGCGCCTTGTCGTAGTAGGCGTCGTCGGTGGTCCGGGCGACGTCCTCGAAGAACACGTTCGGGCTCTTGCCGCCGAGCTCCAGCGTTACCGGGATGAGGTTCTGCGACGCGTACTGCATGATGAGGCGCCCGGTGGTGGTCTCCCCGGTGAACGCGATCTTGCGGATCCGCTTGTGCTGCGCGAGCGGCGCCCCCGCCTCGATGCCGAAGCCGTTGACGATGTTCACGACACCGGCGGGGAGCAGGTCGCCGATGATGTCGAAGAGGAACAGCAGGGATGCCGGCGTCTGCTCGGCCGGCTTGATCACGACGCAGTTGCCCGCGGCGAGCGCCGGGGCGAGCTTCCACGCGGCCATCAGGATGGGAAAGTTCCACGGGATGATCTGGCCCACGACACCGAGCGGCTCGTTGAAGTGGTACGCGACGGTGTTCTCGTCCAGCTGGCTGAGCGAGCCCTCCTGCGCTCGCAGCACGCCGGCGAAGTAGCGGAAGTGGTCCACGGTCAGCGGGATGTCGGCCGCGAGCGTCTCGCGCACCGGCTTGCCGTTCTCCCACGTCTCCGCGACGGCGATCTTCTCGAGGTTCTCCTCGATGCGGTCGGCGATCTTGTTCAGGATGACGCTGCGCTCGGCCGGCGTCGTCTTCTTCCAGGTCGCGAAGGCCTTCCAGCCGGCCTCGACGGCGCGGTCGATGTCGGCGGCGTCGCCGCGGGCGACCTCGCAGAACGGTTTGCCCGTGACGGGCGTGATGTTCTCGAAGTACTGGCCGCTGTGGGGCTCGACCCATTCGCCCCCGATGTAGTGCCCGTACCGCCCGCGGTACTCGGCGACGGCCCCGCGGGTTCCCGGGGCGGCGTAGACGCTCGAGACGCCTTCTTCGACGATGGTCATGCGTATCTCCTTCGACGGTCATGAGTCGCCGCGTCGGCTCCGGGCGGCGATGGCCCCGACGGTACGCCGACGGAGGTTGCATCGAGTTGCACGGCCGCGGGGGCCGCGGGGCGCCGGCGGGCGTCGGGATCGCCAGGGCGAGCACCTCGAGTGCCCGCACCCCGGAAACGATGGATGCCACGACCCCGAGGCCGTGGCATCCATCCTGCTCGCGCGGGTTACGCGTCGGCGTCGACGAGGACCGACCGCAGCGGGGGCACGTTGACCTCGTGCAGGTCGATGCCGTCGAGACGCTCGATGCTCTGCACGCGCGGGGCGATGGCGCGGTCGTCGGCGACGATCCAGCTGCCGACGAGGAGGAAGCGGTCGTTGCCGGCGGTGATGGGACCGGTGAGCGCGAACGTCTGGTGGGTCGGCGTGCGGAAGACCACGCGCACGGGGGTGCCGTGGGGGAGCGTCGACGGGTCGACCACGTCGGCGTCGAGTGCGGGCTCGGGCGCCTCGATGCCGAGGTCGATGCGCTGGATCTCGGCGCTCGTGGCGAGGATGACGTCGCCGATGAGCGGCTGGCCGCCCACGCCGATGCGGACGGTGCCCTCGAGGGCGTAGAGGCCGTAGCGCGGGGAACGAACCGTGACGCGGGCGACGTCGCCCGCCTTCACCTCGGCGAGGGCCTCGCGGATGCGCCCCACGTCGCGACGTGCGCGAGCTGCCGAGAAGATGTCGAGCGCGTTTTCGTCCATATGTTCAGCGTAACGAGCACCTCCGACATCGGGCTCATGTGCGCGCACCCGATCGCACACGAGCGGAGGTCGCGATCACGACTGCTCGAGGCGCTCCAGCCGCGCGACGAGCCCCGCGCGCTTCGGCGATCGGGCGGGCAGCGATCGGAGGCACAGCCGCAGCACCTCGTCGTCGTCGCGAGCATCGGCGGTGTCGGCGAAGGCGAGCAGCACGTCGATCCCCGCCTCGGCCATCAGCGCCTCACGCAGGGTCGACCGCACCGACTCGCGCACCTCGACCACGCCGGGAGCGTCGGACTCGGGCAGCACGGGCCCGGCGTAGGCGGCGAGCGCCACCCGGTGCGCGCCGCGGTCGAGCAGCGAGAGCACGTGCTGGGCGTCGGTCTCGAGCCCCTCGGGCAGTCGATACGGGCGGGATGCCGGAACGAGACGCGGTGCGAACGGGACGAGCGCCCGGCGCAGTCGGACCATCTCGGGCCGTAGCGTCTCCACCGCCGGGTGGCCGTAGACCGCCTCGCTCAGCGCCTCGGCCGACAGTCCTTCGCGATGGGCCGCGAGCAGCAGGAGAATCTCGGCGTGCCGCGCGCTGAGCTCCAGCGCAGAACCCCCCACCTCCAGGAGCGCGCGATCCCGCCCGAGGATGCGCAGCAGAGCCCGCGCCGGCGTCGATCGCCGCGGGGGAGGAGCCTGCCGCGTGCGCAGTCGCCCCACGAGGATCTCGCTCTCGATCGCGCGAGCCGTGGCATCCACGAGCAGCTGCGCTTGCGGGGTCACCGCCTCGGGTCCTCCCGTGACGTCGATCACGCCGAGCAGCCGACGCGTCTCGGGGTCGTGCACGGGTGCCGCGGTACAGGACCAGGGCTGCACGAGACGGTTGAAGTGCTCGGCGCCGCGGATCTGCACCGACCGATCGAGGGTGAGCGCTGTTCCCGGAGCCGAGGTGCCGACGGCATCCTCCGCCCAGTTCGCCCCCGCCACGAAGCCCATGTCGCCCGTCAGCGCGCGGATCCGTCGGTCGCCCTCGACCCACAGCAGACGACCCGCCGCATCGCCCACCGCGACGATCACGCCGGACTCCTCGGCCGTGCCGGGCAGCAGCAGCGAGCGCACCATGTCCATGACCCCCGCGAGCGGGTGGGCGCGCCGATACGCCTCGAGCTCGTCGAGCGAGAGGTCGAGCGAGGGGAGTCCCTCGGGACCGACGAGGGATGCCAACGACCTCCGCCACGATTCCTGCACGAGCGGCCGCACGTCGTGGAGGCGCCGATCGTCGTTGCCCGCGATGAGCTCCTCGTGCGCGCGCGCGATGAGCAGCCCCGAGGTCTCGGGGGACACGGCCGGTCGCGACCATGGAGAGGACACGGAACTCCCATCAACGTCGACGGAGGTGGCTCTCAGTGTAGGTCCGAGTGCGCCCGCGTGGGAGGGGTCGGCGCCGGGGATGACCACCGTTTCCGATGCGGCGTGGGTGTCCGTGCGTGGCCCCGGGACCACCTGCGTCGCCCCGGGGCCACACCGCGCGCCCCGAGGCGGCCGCAGCGTCGGTGTCCCTGCGGCGGCGTGGGTGTCCGTGCGTGGCCCCGGGACCACCTTTGTCGCCCCGGGGCCACACCGCGTGCCCCGAACCGGCCGCGCCCCGAGGCCGCCGCGGCCGTCAGCTCCGCGCGGCCCACCACTCCCGCAGGCGCCGCTCGGCCTCCTCGGGTCCGACCATGCCTTCGTCCAACCGCAGGTCGAGCAGGAAGCGGTACGCCTCACCGACCTCACGGCCCGGCTTCAGACCGAGGATCTCCTGGATGCGGTTGCCGTCGAGCTCGGGCCGGATGGCATCCATCTCCTCCTGCTCCCGCAGGGTGGCGATGCGCGACTCGATGTCGTCGTAGGCGGAGGCGAGGCGCTGCGCCTTGCGCTTGTTGCGCGTCGTCACGTCGGCACGGGTGAGGATGTGCAGGCGCTCGAGCTCGTCGCCGGCGTCGCGGACGTACCGGCGCACGGCCGCGTCCGTCCAGGCCCCCTCCGCATAGCCGAAGAAGCGCAGGTGCAGTTCGACGAGCCGCGAGACCACGGTGGTGGTCGCGGCGTCGAAGCGCAGGGCCTGCAGGCGCTTGCGCGCCATGCGCGCGCCCTTCACGTCGTGGTGGTGGAAGGTGACGCCGCCGCCGGGCTCAAGTCGACGCGTCGCCGGCTTTCCGATGTCGTGCAGCAGCGCGGCCAGGCGGAGCGGCACGTCGGGGGCGGATCCAGGATGCCGCTGCCTCTCGAGCGCGATCGCCTGACGCAGCACCGTGAGGGAGTGCTCGTAGACGTCCTTGTGATGGTGGTGCTCGTCGACCTCGAGTCGCAGCGCGGGGATCTCGGGGAGGAACTCCTCGACGAGCCCCGTGTCGACGAGCACGCGGATGCCGCGGACCGGGTCGTCCGTGGCGAGCAGGCGCACGAGCTCGGCCTGGATGCGTTCCGGGCTGACGATCTGCAGGGTCTGACGGAGGTCCGTGATCGCGTGGCGCGTGTCGTCGTCGACGGTGAACTCCAGTTGCGACGCGAACCGCGCCGCGCGGAGCATGCGGAGCGGATCGTCGCCGAAGCTGACCGCCGGGTCGATCGGGGTGCGCAGCCGTCCCGCGAGGAGGTCCTCGACGCCGCCGGTGGGGTCGACCAAGGTCCGGGCGGGAACGCGCAGCGCCATGGCGTTCACGGTGAAGTCGCGACGGGTGAGGTCCGCCTCGAGCGTGTCGCCGAACTCGACGGTCGGCTTGCGGGTGACGCCGTCATAGCTGTCGGCGCGATACGTCGTGATCTCGACCTGCTCGCCTTGGACGCGGGCGCCGATGGTGCCGAACGCGCGGCCGACGTCCCACTGCACCGACGACACGGGCTTGACCAGCGCCAGGATCTCGTCCGGGCGCGCGTCGGTGGTGAAGTCGAGGTCGTGCGTCGTCCGGCCGAGCAGCGCGTCGCGGACGGGACCGCCCACGATGGCCAGATCGCGCCCGGCCGCCGCGAAGACGCGGGCGAGCGTCGAGACGACGGGGTGGTCGGCGAGCTCGCCGAGGCGCGCGACACCCTCGGACATGTTCAGCATGCTCCGAGCCTAACGAAGCCGCCGCGCTCGCCTCGTGCCCGGCCGCCTGTCGCCCCCGTGCGCCCGCGACCTGCCCGGGCGGCCGTGCGCCCGCGCCCCGCCCGTCTGCAGGACCGGCGGGACGGGTGTCGTCCCGCGGGACGCCTGAGCCGCGCCGACACGCGTCGGTCCTGCATACGCGCCGGCGCCTCACCCCTCCGCGAACGTCAGGAAGCCCGTGTCGATGAGCTCGCGGACCCGGGGGAGGAGGTCGTCGCGCAAGTGGGCGGCATCCACGTCCATGAGCTGGGCGATGGCCCCGATCAGGCTGCCGACGTCGAGATCGCCGTCGCACGCGCCCACGAGCGCGGCCAGGGCCGGGTCGACCTCGAGGGTCCGGCCGAAGCCGCCGCCCTGGCGCAGCTCGATGACGCTCGGCGCCTCTTCGCCCGGGCGGTGGTGGCGGGCCTCGGTCACGTCCGGAGCGACGAGGAGGAGGGATGCCTCCAGCCCGGCGTCGTCGAGCAGGGCCGCACGGTCGTGGGCCTCGAGGCATGCCGCCAGGTGCGGGCCGAACGAGGCCTCGCCGCCGCCCGCTACGCGCTCGTACCGCGCGAGGGTCGGACCGCCCGCGAGCGGACGCCGCAGCAGGACGTAGCCGAAGCCGACGCCGGTGACCCCGCGCGCGGCGAAGTCCTCCAGCCACGCGTCGATGAGACGCGCGTACTCCTGAGTGCCCGGCACGGTCCCCCCGTCGCGCACCCACAGTTCGGCGTACGCGAGGGGGTCCAGCACCTCGCGCTCGATGACCCAGGCGTCGAGCGCCTCGCCGGCGGCATCCACCCATCCCCTCACCCGGTCGAGGCCCGACTCCTCACCCCGGTACTCCCAGTTGCCGAGCGACTGCGCCACCCCGCCGGGGGACAGGTGCGCTCCCACCCCGCCGACCACCGCGGCGACGAGCGCGTCGCCCTCCATGCCGCCGTCGCGGTACTCGTAGGCGGGGACCCCCGCGACCCGCGGCGTGATGACGAAGGGCGGATTGGATGCCATCCGGTCGAACGTCTCGCCGGCGACGGGGTCGAACAGCGAGCCGTGGCGCGTCTCGATGCCGTCCACGTCGTTGAGAAGGGCGTTGAGACGGGTGAAGCGGAGCGCGCGCTCCGAGACGTCGGTCGCCACGACGCGGTCGACGAGCCGCCGCAGACGCAGCGCCTGGATGCCGCATCCGGTGCCGATGTCGAGTCCGGTGCCCGCACGACGCGTGAGCTGGATGCGCGCGAGGGTCTGCGAGGCCCCGCCGACGCCGAGGACGTGGTCCTCGGGGAGCGGCCCACCGAGAGCAGCCTCGTCGAGGTCGCTCGCGATCCACCACTCGACGTCGCCGTCCGCGTCCGCGAAGGCCTGCGGGCGGATGAGGACGCCCCCGCGCACGACGTCGTCGGCCGCGACGACGAGTCCCAGGGCCGTGGCTCCGTCGAGGCCGAGCGAGGGGAGCGCGGCGCCGAGCTCGGACGCGGTCGCGGTGGCGCCGAGACCCCACACGCGACCCAGGACGGCGAGGGGGTCGTCGCGCCGGCCGAGCGCCCGCAGCGCAGGCTCGCGCAGTCCGCGGGCCAGGGCGTCGTCCGCCTGCGGGCCCCAGGCGTCGCGCAGCGCGGCTCCGCTGTATCCGGCGGCACGGAGGTCGGCGGCGAGACGGCGGCAGAGGGCGGGATCGGGATGGGGGAGCACCCGTCCATTCAACCGTTCGGGCGAGGCTATCGGGGGGCTTGAAGGCAGGCGGCTCTAGACTCGTCGCGGCGTGGCCCCCGCCACCGATTCCACCACCGCATGATCGTGACCTCTCCGCCTCCGGGCTCCTCCGACCCACGGCGCTCCCGCACGCGCCGGCTGCTGGCGACCCTGGCGAGCGTGGCCCTGTCCGTCGGTCTCGCGGTGCCGGCTGCCGCCGCGACCTCCACGCCCGCCCCGACGCCGACCGCGGCCCCGGCGGAGCCGAGTCTGGCGCTGTCGCCGGTCTCCAACGGCGTCCTGCGTCCCGGGGAGTCGCTCGGGGCGACTGCCACCCTGCAGAACCCCGGGAGCTCCGCGACCGACCCCGTGCCGGTCGCCTTCCGCCTCGGGACCGCGCCCCTGCGCGACCGTTCGGCGCTCGACCGCTGGCTCGACGGGGACACCGCCGGCGTGTCCGTCGCCGAGGTCGGCGCGACCACGCTCGGTGCGGTCTCGTCCGACGACCAGGGATCCGTCTCGCTCAACGTCCCGGCGACCGACCCGGTGATCGCCGGACGCGCCCCCGGCGTCTACCCGCTCTCCGTGCAGGCCGGCGACCTCGTCGCCACGTCGGTCGTCGTCGTCCCCGACACCGCGGCCGCCGCATCGGGTCTCGCCGTGGTGTTCCCCATCACGGTCGGCGTCCGACGCGAGGGTCTGCTGACGGCCTCCGAGCTGGCTGACCTCACGGCCGTCGACGGTCCCCTGACGGCCCAGCTGGATGCCGTCGACGGCACGGCCGCGACCCTCGCTGTCGACCCCGCGATCCCCGCCGCCATCCGGGTCCTCGGCACCTCCGCGCCCCCCACCGCGATCTCCTGGCTCCAGCGGCTGCTCGCCCTGCCCAACGCCCGGTTCGCCCTGCAGTTCGCCGACGCGGACCTGTCGGCGCAGATCAATGCCGGCCTCGCCACCCCTCTCGAGCCCATATCCCTTCTGACGTATATGTCCGCGGCGGACTTCTCGACACCCGTGACGACGTCGACGGCATCGCCCACTCCCACGCCGTCGCCCTCCTCGGGCGCCCCGTCTCTTCCGGATCTCGCGACTCTCCTCGACATCGGACCGGCCACCGCGAACGTGTACTGGCCGGCGACGGGCAGCGCCGGGCCCGGGGTCGTGGGAGCACTCGCGGCCTCCGGCGACGCGGACCAGCCGGCGCGCATCCTGCTGCCGTCGTCGAGCGTCTCGGACGGGACCGTTCCGGTCGACGCCTCCGTCGGCGGCGTGTCCACCCCCGTCTACGACGCCGACGTCACGGCGGCCCTCACCCGCGCCGCCGGGGAGAACGACGTCACCCGCCGCGGGTCGGACCTCGCCGCCGCCGTCGGCATGCTCGCCCTCGCCCGCGCGGACGCGGGCGGTCGCCCCCTCCTCGTCGCCGTCGACCGCGGCACCGATCGCGCCCGCGCCAGCCTCCGCGCCACCCTCGCGGCCGCCACGACCGCGCCGGGATTCGCGGCCGTCCCCCTCGACGACGTCGTCGGGGGAGCGGCATCCGCGATCTCCCCGGCCGAGCCCGAGTCCGACGCCGCCCGGGTCGCCGAGGTGACCCAGCTCGTCTCGGACGAGGCGGTCATCGACCGTTTCGCCACGGTCCTCGAGCAGCCCGAGCTGCTCACCGGCCGCGAGCGCGCGGAGATGCTGCAGCTCCTCGGCACCTCGTGGTCCGGCGACGCCGCACGCGAGGCCGTCGCCGCCCACCGCAGCGAGACCCAGGAGACCCTCCAGTCCGTCGGCATCCTGTCGTCCGACTTCCGGCTGGTGAGCTCGAGCGCGCCGCTGCGTCCCTGGATCCGGAACGACCTGCCCTGGCCGGTCTCGGTGGTGCTGGTGGCGCGTCCCGACGACGTACGTCTCCGCGTACAGGAGCAGACCCCGATCGAGGCGCAGGCCGACGCGAACACCCGCGTCGAGGTCCCCGTCGAGGCCCGTGTCGCCAACGGCGAGGTCAGCGTCGCCCTGCAGCTCTACAGCCCCACCGGCGAGCCCATCGGCGATCCGCAGGGCGTCGACGTGGAGGTGCGCGCCGAGTGGGAGAACATCGGCCTCATCGTCATCATCCTCCTCGTGATCGGCTTCATCGGCATCGGCGTCGCCCGCACGGTCGGTCGCCGGCGCGCTCTCCGCCGCGAGGTGGCCGCCGCCCTCGAGACCCCGCTCACCGAGCCGGAGGTCCGGGATGCTGCCGGCGCCCCGGCCGATGCCCCGATCGACGGCCCGCGTGCCGACGCAGACCGCGGCGTCGAGCCGCCCCAGGAGGAACGTCCGTGAGCGGAATCGGTCGCGCGAGCGTCCTCATCGGAGCCGGGACGATCGTGTCGCGGCTCACGGGTCTGCTGAGGACCATCGTCCTCGTCGCGGCCATCGGGTCGATCAGCTCCGCGGGTGACGCCTTCGCGGTGGCGAACCAGCTGCCGAACAACATCTACGCGATCATCTCGACCGGCCTCCTGACGGCCGTGGTGGTGCCGCAGATCATCAAGGCTGCCGCTCACGCCGACGGGGGCCAGGCCTTCATCTCGAAGCTGTTCACGCTGGGCACGATGGGGCTGCTCATCTCCACCGCCCTCGCGATGATCGCCGCACCGCTGCTCGTCCAGGTCTACGCGAGCCGCTTCACCGAGGATCAGCTGGCGCTCTCCACGGCCTTCGCCTACTGGTGCCTGCCGCAGATCTTCTTCTACGGTCTCTACGCGCTCCTCGGCGAGATCCTCAACGCCCGCCGCGTCTTCGGCCCCTACACGTGGGCGCCCATCGTCAACAACATCGTGTCCATCGCCGGGTTCGCCGGGTTCATCGTGCTCTTCGGCGGTCCCCAGACCGCGGTGTCCGCCTGGACGCCCCTCATGACCGCGACCCTCGCGGCCACCGCGACCGCGGGCATCGTCGTCCAGACCGTCGTGCTGGCCTTCTTCTGGCGCCGTGCGGGGCTGACGCTCCGCCCCGACTTCCAGTGGCGCGGGGTCGGCCTGCGCCACATCGGGCGCCTGGCCGGATGGACGTTCCTCATGGTCGTCGCGGGTCAGCTGGCCGGGATCGTGCAGACGAACGTGCTGTCCGGCGCCTCCGGCGAGGACCCCGCGATCTTCGCGTCGCAGAACGCCTGGCTGCTCTTCATGCTCCCGTACTCGATCATCGTGCTCTCGATCGGGACGCCCTACTTCACGCAGCTCAGCGAGCACGCGGCCGCGGGACGCCACGAGGAGGTGCGGGCCGACATCGTCCGCAGCATCCGCACCCTGGGCCTGTTCATCGTCGTGGCCGCCGTGGCCCTGGCCGTCGCTGCCGTGCCCGCGAGCAGGATCTTCACGAACGGACCGGAGCAGGCCGCCGCGGTCGCCCCGGTGCTGCTCTGCTACCTCCTCTGCCTGGTCCCGCTCGCCGTGCTCTTCGTCGTTCAGCGGACGTTCTACGCCTACAACGACACCCGTACCCCGTTCTTCTTCACGCTCATCCAGTGCGCGCTCGTCACGGGCGGGGCGCTGGCGGCCGGTGCGGTCCTGGGCCCTGCCTTCCTCGCCGCCGGCGTCGCCCTCACCCAGTCGCTGGCGAGCATCGTGCAGGTCGTGATCGCGGCGGTTCTGCTGCACCGTCGCCTCGGCGGCATCGGGACGGCCCAGTGGCTGCCCGCCCTGCTGCGGTTCTCCCTCGCCTCCCTCCCCGCGGCCGGGGCCGGCTTCCTCGCGTACGTGCTGACCGGCGGCTACTTCGGGTGGACGTCGACGAACGCCCTTACGGGCGCACTCGGTGCCGCGCTCGTCGGGGGTGTCGTGCTCGTCGTCTATCTCGGCATCCTGGCCCTCTTCCGCGCACCCGAGCTGGCTCCCGCGCTCGCGCTCGGACGGCGCTTCCTGCCCCGGCGCTAGCCCCCTCTCGCGGAATACCGCGGCACTAGCATGGGTTTCATCCGACGGAATCAACGAAGGGAACGCGCTACCGTGCGTCACGTCATCATCATCGGATCCGGCCCCGCCGGCTACACCGCCGCGATCTACGCCGCCCGAGCCAACCTCGAGCCCCTCGTCGTCGCGAGTTCCGTCGAAGCCGGCGGCGATCTCATGAACACGACCGAGGTCGAGAACTTCCCCGGTTTCCCCGACGGCATCCAGGGTCCCGACCTCATGGCGAAGATGCAGGCGCAGGCCGAGCGCTTCGGTGCCGAGGTCCTGTACGACGACGTCGTCTCGCTCGAGCTGGACGGTCCCGTCAAGAAGGTCACCCTCGGCAGCGGCAAGGTGCACGAGGCGGCGACCGTGATCTACGCGACCGGCTCGGCGTACCGCAAGCTCGGCCTGGAGGGCGAGGAGCGCCTGTCCGGCCGGGGTGTGTCCTGGTGCGCGACGTGCGACGGCTTCTTCTTCCGTGAGCGCACGATCGCCGTCGTCGGCGGCGGTGACTCGGCCATGGAGGAGGCGAACTTCCTCACGAAGTTCGCGTCGAAGGTCTACGTCATCCACCGCAAGGACTCCCTACGGGCGTCGAAGATCATGCAGGAGCGCGCGTTCGCGAACGAGAAGATCGAGTTCGTCTGGAACAGCGAGGTCGCCGAGATCCTCGGTGACGAGGCCGTGAACGGCGTGCGTCTCCGCTCGACCGTCGACGGCACCGAGCGCGACCTCCCCCTCGAGGGCCTCTTCGTCGCGATCGGCAACGACCCCCGCACCCACCTCGTGCACGACAAGCTCGAGCTCACCGAGCAGGGCACGATCTGGGTCGACGGCCGCTCGTCGCGGACCTCGGTCGACGGCGTCTTCGCCGCCGGAGACGTGATCGACCCGACCTACCGTCAGGCCATCACCGCCGCGGGCAGCGGCACCGTCGCCGCCCTCGACGTCGAGCACTTCCTCGCGGCCCACGGCGCCGCGGGTGCGCCCGCGACCGCGGACAGCCTCATCGAGGGCCTCCCCGACGCAGCGGTGGTCTGAGGAACAAACCTCGGGCCCGCGCTGTTCGACTCTGTAACGCTTCCATCTAAGGAGATATGCACATGACCGCCAAGGCGACGACCTCCGCGACCTTCGAGCAGGACGTCCTGCAGGCTGACGGCCCCGTCCTCGTGGACTTCTGGGCCGAGTGGTGCGGCCCCTGCCGCATGGTCGCTCCGGTTCTGGACGAGATCCAGTCCGAGAACCCGGACAAGATCACGATCCTGAAGCTCAACGTCGATGAGAACCCCGACCTGGCCATGAAGTACCAGATCACCTCCATCCCCGCGATGAAGGTCTTCCAGGGCGGCGAGGTCAAGACGACCATCATCGGCGCGAAGCCCAAGTACGCACTCGAGCAGGACCTTCAGCCCTTCCTCGGCTGAGTCCGCGCGAGAATTCGACCCCGTCAGCTCCGGCTGGCGGGGTCTTCTCGTTGAATGGATGCCACACGGTGGCATCCAGCCCCGAGCATCGCGAGCGGGTTCACAGCGACGAGGCCGACGCTGCTGTCCGTTCCGCGGCGCCGTGACGGGCTCAGGAGACGTCGAGGCGGATGCTGGCGTCCCACCGGCGATGCTGCTCGTCCTCGCCGAGGATGCGCCACACGGCGCGCGTGAGGGCCGGGTAGTCGAGCGCGATCTGGCGCAGCACACGATAGTTGCGCGCGCGGTTCGGGCGGACACCGCCGTTCTCGGCGATGTTCTCCGCGCGGAGGGTCAGCACTACGAGCTCGTCGACGGTCGGCAGGTCGTCCATGAAGTCCCACGGGTCTTCACCACCGCGAAGACGCTCGTGGATGAGGACGGACAGCTCATCGGACGCCTCGGCACGCAGCAGTTCGAGACTGGCGCGGCGGCGGGAGGAGGGGTCGTTCGCTGGCACCCATCAAGGGTACGCCGGACGGCGGACACCACGGGCGGCGCGTCGTTCTCGCCCCGCGAACACGGAACGGCCCGTCGGCGCCTCAGCCCGTGTAGCCGTCTTCCCCCAGCACCGCAAGGATGCGGTTGAGGTCTTGAATGCTCGCGAAATCAATGCTGATCTGGCCTTTTTTAGCACTGAGAGAGACGCGCACCTTGGTGTCGAATCGATCGCCGAGACGGCCGGCGATGTCGTCGAGTCCGGCCTGGCGCGATCCTGCGGTCGCCTTCTGCCGGACCGGCGCGACGCCGGGCATCTTCGCAGCGGCCTCCGCTGCCCGGACGGACAGATCCTCGTTGACGATCTTGTCCGCGAGCTTCTGCATCGCCTCGGGGCTGTCGAGGGAGAGGATTGCGCGTGCGTGACCGGCGCTGAGCACACCCGCCGCAACCCGCTGCTGCACCGGCACCGGCAGACGCAGCAGACGGATGGTGTTGCTGATCTGCGGACGGGATCGGCCGATGCGGGTCGCGAGCTCCTCCTGCGTGATGCCGAAGTCCTCGAGGAGCTGCTGGTAGGCGGACGCCTCTTCGAGGGGGTTCAGCTGCGAGCGGTGCAGGTTCTCGAGCAGGGCGTCGCGAAGGAGGTACTCATCCTCGGTCTCGCGGACGACGGCGGGGATGGACTCCAGACCCGCCTCGCGCGAGGCGCGGGTGCGCCGCTCACCCATGATGAGCTCGTACGTGCCGTCCTTCTTGTCGCGGACGACGACGGGCTGCAGAACGCCGAACTCGCGGACCGAGTGGACCAGCTCGGCGAGATCCTCGGGATCGAACGTCGTGCGCGGCTGCCGCGGGTTGGGCACGATGGATGCCGGGTCGATGTGCACGAGCCGGGCACCGGGCACCGTGACGAGGTCGTCCGACGCGGGGGACGCGGATCCGGTGGCGTCCTTGACCGCATTGTCCTTGGCGGAGTTGTCCGGGAAGAACACGTCGACGGGCCGCGCCTCGGAAGGCTCCGCCGTGGGGATGAGGGCGCCGATACCGCGGCCCAGACCAGTTCTCTTCGCCATCAGGAGTCCTTCGTGGAGTTGTCGCGAGCGACGATTTCGACCGCCGCTTCGCGGTAGGCGATCGCGCCCGCCGATTGGCCATCGTACGCGATGACCGTCTGTCCGAAGCTCGGCGCCTCCGACACACGGACGGAACGGGGGATGACCGTGCGGAGAACCTCGTCACTGAAGTGCGAGCGCACCTCTTCGGCGACCTGCTGCGCGAGGCGGGTGCGGCCGTCGTACATCGTGAGCAGGATGGTCGACACGTGGAGTCCGGGGTTCAGATGCTTCTGGATCATCTGCACACTTCCGAGCAGCTGGCTCAGACCCTCGAGCGCGTAGTACTCGCACTGTATGGGGATTAGCACCTCATCTGCGGCCGTGAAGGCGTTGATCGTCAGCAGACCGAGGGACGGTGGGCAGTCGATGATGACGAAGTCCAGGTGCGTCTCGTCGAGCGCCAGGTACTCGTGGAGCGCACCGCGCAGGCGGTGCTCTCGCGCGACCTGCGATACGAGCTCGATCTCCGCACCGGCGAGGTGGATCGTGCTGGGCGCGCAGAGAAGGTTCGGAGACTCCGGGCTGGTCTGAATGATGTCCGCCAGCGGGAATTCGTCGATGAGGACGTCGTACACACTCGGCGTGTCAGCGTTATGGGGGACACCGAGTGCGGTGGAGGCGTTGCCCTGCGGATCGAGGTCGATGACGAGGACCTTCGCTCCGACAGACGCGAGCGCAGCCGCCAGGTTGACCGTGGTGGTGGTCTTCCCGACGCCACCCTTCTGGTTCGAGACCGTGAAGACCCGCGTGCGGCCACTGAGCTCGACGGTCACGGCTTCCAGCGCGCGTCGCCGGGCAGAGAGATCCGCGATCTCACGGGCGATGGGGGAGTCTTCGAGGGCTCCGGATGCCACGGAGTCGCCGGATTGTTTCACGTGAAACACACTTCCTCTTCGCCGGTGGACACTTCCGCCAGTCTAGCCGCGGCCACCGACGTTCCTCCGCGCCGGGTGGGGTTCGATGCCGTGTCGACCGCCGCCCGGCGAATGAGGAGGGCATACGCGAGCAATGCCGCGCGCGTTCACGTGAAACATTGAGCGATGCGCTCAAGGGGTAGGTCACAAGGGACGCGATGTTTCACGTGAAACGTTCGCCGGAGTACGGAGCGACTGGCGCCTCGGGGTGTGGCGTGGTGGTGTGGCCCGGATTGCCGCGTCCGTGACTTCGAAAGCGGGGCGAGCGCAGAAGATGTTTCACGTGAAACATCGCGAGGGAGCGGTGCGGGTGACCGGAGACACGTGGTTGTCCCGTGGGGAGTGGGCGAACCCCATAGCCACCGCGCCAAGGTGCCGTGCCCGAATAGCTCCCACATGTATCGCGCCCATGAAACCTCGTTTCAGCACTCAGCGTTCGTGTGTTCTCCACCTGCGATGGTCCGGTGTTTCACGTGAAACATCTGCGAGCACTCGATCTTGGCGAACGACACCTAGGCCCTGCGGAGTGACAATCCCGGCAGAGCACGCTGCGGAGTATCCTCACGTGCGGCAATGCCGGAACTTCGGCGCCTCGAGAGTCGAATCGGTCACTTTACGAAGAGGCGGCTTATCCAGCAGTACACAGCGAGTGCCGCGACCAGCCATCGCCATGCGCGGGCTTGCTCGCGTGCAATAACGCTAGGTCGGCATTGCCCAACCCGGTGCATGGGACGCCTCGCCGGGGGTTTTGACACCCTGGACGCAGTCGGAAGATTGGCGGCGACGGTGGGATGTTTCACGTGAAACAAGGGACAAGACCGCTCCACGCCGTGTATCAAGCAATGGAATGCGCACTCACCTCATCAGCTCGCGACGCGACAGTCACTCACCCACACCGGCGGAAGTGCGACCCGACCGCTCTGTTGGCGACCACCGTCAAACGACAGGCGACGCACGGATACGACCATGACGGCACACGATCCGGCCGAGACGCGTGCGATCATCGTGATCGCGCGAGGTCGGGTCACGTCCGCACTCGCCGTCGCAAGATCAACCCTCGCTGATCCGAAGCGCAGCCACCCCGACCACTGCCGCCGGCAGGACACCTTCAGGTCGAGACGACGTATTTTGAGGACGCAGGCTCCTGTGCGCTCCACACGGGCGTGTGACCTCCGCGGTATCCCCACACGGCTATCCGGGGGACCTCCAGAATCTCAGCTCACCCGTCGCACCACGTTGCGATCACGTCATCTCACCGAGAACACGCTCTCGAATGCCAAGACCTGCGCCCAGCCGACGCGACCACGCGATCCCCGCAACACGGCCGCCCCCACCACGAGCGGAGGCGCCGCCACCACGTCGCAGGCCGCCGTCCGCCGCCACCATCACCGACGCAAGATCGTCCCCACCGCCAGGAGCGTGCCTGCTCATAACCGGCACTCCCGTCACAGACGAGGGCACCGCCCCCGACCGCGACCCCCCCCAGCGCATCAGACCTGGCCGCGGACACACCCTCACAACACTTCAGGCGTGATTCTTCGGACCGTTCGTGCGACCTCGACTCCGCGCGAGCAGCGGCGCCACGGGGGAGCGACCATCATTGAGCGCCCGCAGCCAACACGCGACCGACGGCCCGCGCGGACACACGATGCCGCCGAGATCTCACGCTTCGACGCACACCGAACGTGTGCGATCGAACCGAGCGTGCGACCTCGATTCCGTCCGACCCGCAAGTCCGGGGCGGCGGGCATCACCGGCACCCGCGCCCGACACCAGCACGCGAGATCACGCGATCTTGCCGAGATCACACGCTCCCGCACATGCGAGCATGTGCGGTCAGCGAGATCACGTGATCTCGGCTGCACGACCACACCGCCGCGAGCGAGCCACGGCCGTCGCACCGCCGGCCAGTCACAACAACGGCCGGCGAGATCACAGGACCCCGCCGAGATCACTCGCTCCGACACACTCCGAACGTGTGCCCTCGAATCGAACGGGCGACCTCGACGTCTACCGAGCTAACGCACCACAGGGTCGCGCCGCCGAAGACGCCCGCAGCCTGCACGCGACATCACGCGGTCTCGCCGGAGATCACGCGCTCCCGACCACGCTGACGGGTGCGGTCGACGGGATCACCTGATCTCGCGAGAGCAGCGAGACGGCGGCATCCATCCGCACCCATCGAGCTGACAAAGACGCATGTTTACATGCGCCGCGAATCAACGTGTGACGGTGGCGACGAACACGCGCGTGGGCTCGGCGACGATGCCCTCGCCGACGACCTCGACGCGCACGTCCTCGAGCCCGAAGGCCCGCATCTGCTTGGCGGCCTTCGTGACCTCGGCGTCGACGTTCGCGCCTTTGAGGAGGACGAGACGACCGCCCGGTCGCACCAGGGGAGCGGTGAACGGGAGCAGCGTACGCAGAGCGCTGACGGCGCGGGCGGTGACGGTGTCGAACACGCGGCCCTCCGTCCATTCCTCCCCGCGCATGCGGGCGACGGTGACGTTGTCGAGGCCGAGGTCGTCGACCTGCTCCGAGAGCCAGGCCGTTCGGCGTTCCATGGGCTCGATGAGCGTCCACTGGACGTCGGGCCGGGCGATGGCCAGGACGAGGCCCGGCAGTCCTGCACCCGACCCGATATCGGCCGAACGTCCCTCGAAGAAGGGTGCTGCGACGGCGCTGTTGAGGATGTGCCGGGTCCACAGGCGAGGCACTTCGAGGGGTCCGATGAGGCCGCGCTCCTCCCCGTGGCGGGCGAGGGAGGCGGTGAACCGGCGGGCGAGTTCGATGCGGTCGCCGAACACCTCGGCCGCGCGGGGCGGCTCCGGCTCGAGAACGGAGTCGCTCACCTCAGCCGCGGCGCAGGACGGTGTGACGGTCCGCACCCTCGCCGAACGACTCCGACGAGTACCCGCGATCCGCGGCGATGTCGTGGACCAGCTTCCGCTCGTAGCTCGACATCGCGGGCAGCGACGCCTGCGACGCCCCCTCGTCGAGACGTGCGATCGCACGGTCGACCAGGTTCTCGAGCTGACGCTGACGCGCGTCGCGCGAGCCGCCGATGTCGAGGATCAGGCGCGAGAAGCGACCGGTCGAGTTCTGCACGGCGAGGCGGGTGAGCTCCTGCAGCGCCTGCACCGTGTCGGGGTGCGACAGCGTGGACAGCGCGGCCACGTCCTCCGCCTCGACCGAGACGTAGGCACGGCCGGCACGCACGTCGAGGGCGAGATCGCCGTCGATGTCGGCGATGTCAAGCAGTCCCTCGAGGTAGTCGGCGGCGATGTCGCCTTCGCTCTCGAGCTCCTCCACGGTGGCGGCGGAATCAGAGGTGATCTGGTCAGACGTCGTCATCATGTTCTCCGGGTCGTCAGGAGGTCGTCGCCGTACCGGTCTCGCCGGCGGGACGTCCGTTCTTCGTGGCCTGCTTCTTGGCGCGCTGCTTGCCCACGGGCTGCTGGCGCTTCGGGGCAGCCGCGCGAGCGCGCTCGGCCTCCTCGACGAGACGCTGCTGCTCCGCCTGGTACTTCTCGATCGGGACGACCTTGCCCTGCGCGTCGATCGCCTTGCCCTTGCGAGCCAGACGCTCCTCGCGCGCCTTGGCGGCGTCGGAACCGGGGGTCGGCATCTCGCGGATGACGACGAACTGCTGGACCATCGTCCACAGGTTGCTGACGAACCAGTAGATGACGACACCGAGCGGGAAGAAGACGCCCGAGAAGATGAAGGCCAGCGGCAGGATGTACAGCATGATCTTCTGCATCTGGTACGCCTGACCGGTCTTGGCCTCGGGCGACAGGTTCTTCGAGATGATCTGCAGCTGCGTGAAGAACTGCGACGCGATCATGAGCACGACGAGCACGAGCAGGATGATGACGGTGACCTGGCCGTCGGGCTGGGTCCACGCGGTGACGAGGTTGACGTGCATGGATGCCACGTCGAAGAGGCGCGCGTCGTAGAACTCCTGCGTCAACTCGGGGGTCAGCAGACCCACACCGCCGATGCCGGCGACCGCGTGACGGGACACGTCGTTGAGCACGCTGAAGAGCGCGAAGAAGATCGGCATCTGCACGAGGAGCGGAAGGCAGCTCGACACCGGCGTCGTACCGTGCTTCTTGTACAGCGCCATGGTCTCGCGGCTCATCGCCTCACGAGACAGCTGGTCCTTCTTGCCCCGGTACTTCTCCTGCACCTTCCGGAGCTCCGGCGCGATCTCCATCATCTTGCGCTGGCTCTTGATCTGCCGCACGAACAGCGGGATCAGAGCGGCGCGGACGATGAGGACCAGACCGACGATGGACAACACCCAGGTGATACCGGCCGCGGGAGCCATGCCGAGCAGGGTGAAGAGCTGGTGCCAACCGACCAGCACCAGCTCGACCGCCCATTTCAGCGGCCAGAGGACAATTCCAATGAGATCCGGCACGGATCAGTCCTTTCGGGAGGGCACGACGAAGCCGTGCGGAGTCAGTTCATGACGGAAGGCCCGGTGAGGACGGACGTCGTCGATGCCACCCTGAGCCCAGGGATGGCAGCGTGCGAGGCGGGCCGCGGTGAACGCGATGCCCTTCACGAGTCCATGCTGCTGCACGGCGCCCACCGAATAGGCGGAGCAGGACGGGTAGTACTTGCACACGTCGCCGTAGACGTGCGAGATGGTCGCACGGTAGCCGTGCAGGAGGGCGAGGCCCGCGTTCCGGGGGAGAAGCGGGACGGATGCCATCATCGAGGCCCATTCCAGCCGCCCGCTGCCGGTCGCAGAGGTCGGGAGAGTCGAAGCGCTCATGCGGCGGCCTTGCGTTCCAGGCACCGGATGACGTCGGCGCGGAGATCGGCGAAGTCCGCGGTCGCCGCGGAGGGCAGCGCGCGGATGACGATCGAGGCGCCCCCGCGGACAGACGGGAGCGCCTCGGCGCACACCGCCTTGAGGCGGCGGCGAATGGTGTTGCGTGTGACCGCGGAGCCGACCTGGCGGCTCACGATGAACCCGAAACGGGCAGCGGCCTGGTCACCCGTCCGACCGACGTAGGTCACGGTGTGCGTTCCGGCACAGCGAGAGCCCCGTCGGACGGTGGCTTTGTAATCCGATCCGCGGGTGAGTCGGTTCGGCTTCGCGAGCACCTGGTACGTCAGGCCGAGAGCTCGGTGCGGCCCTTGGCACGACGCGCGGCGAGGATGCCACGGCCGGCACGGGTGCGCATACGGGCGCGGAAGCCGTGCTTCTTGGCACGACGACGGTTGTTGGGCTGGAAGGTGCGCTTGCTCATGGGTCACTCCGGAGGTGGTGTCGCCCGATGCTCTTCTGCCGGGGACGGGGTCGGGACTGCCGTGAAGGCATAAGTCAACCGACTAAGGCTACGTCGTGCGAGCCGTTAACTCAAACCGACGGGCGACCGCCCATTATCCCCAACCGTTGTCCACACGCCTGGCAAAGACACGCGATGCGGCCCTACAGTGGATTTGGCTCCGCGATGCCCCCGAACTAGCGTGTCTGCGGAACTTATCCACAGGTTCGGCGTTCGTCGATCTGCCACGCGCCGAAGACCCAGGAGGGGTATGTCACTGCACGAAGTACCGGATGTCCCGGTCTGGTCGGCAGTGCTGGACCACCTCCTGACCGATGATCGCATCACCCCGCAGCTGCACGGCTTCCTGAACCTCGCGGTGCCGCAGGGCGTCATGGGCGGGACCCTTTATCTCGACGTCCCCAACGACCTGACCGCGGCGCAGATGAACAAGCGCATGCGCGCGCCCATCATGGAGGCGCTCACGCAGGTCCAGGGCCACGATCCCGAGGTCAGCACCTTCCGGGTCGTCGTGAACCCCGAGCTGATCGACTCCCACCTCTCCTCGCCCTCGACCGCGGACGACGCTCCCGCTCCCGCGGCGCCGATGAGCATGGCATCCCTCTCCCCGATCTCGGAGGCGCCGGTCGAGCCGCCGGCACCGGCCTCGCGCCAGGACACCCGCCTCAACCCGAAGTACACCTTCGACAACTTCGTCATCGGGCAGTCGAACCGCTTCGCCCACGCGGCCGCGGTCGCCGTGGCGGAGGCGCCGGCCAAGGCCTACAACCCGCTCTTCATCTACGGCGACTCGGGGCTCGGCAAGACGCACCTTCTTCACGCCATCGGCGACTACGCCGCGAGCATGTACGCCGGCATCCGCGTCCGGTACGTCTCGAGCGAGGAGTTCACGAACGACTTCATCAACTCGATCGCGAACAACCGCGGCTCGGCCTTCCAGGCGCGGTACCGCGACGTCGACATCCTCCTGATCGACGACATCCAGTTCCTGCAGGGACGCGCGGAGACGCAGGAGGCGTTCTTCCACACGTTCAACACGCTGCACGACCACGACAAGCAGGTCGTGATCACGAGCGATCTGCCCCCGAAGCAGCTGACGGGCTTCGAGGACCGTATGCGCAGCCGCTTCGAGTGGGGCCTCATCACCGATGTGCAGGCGCCCGACCTCGAGACCCGCATCGCGATCCTCCGCAAGAAGGCGCAGAGCGAGCGGCTGCTCATCCCCGACGAGGTCCTCGAATACATCGCGACGGTCGTCTCGTCGAACATCCGCGAGCTCGAGGGCGCGCTGATCCGCGTCTCCGCCTTCGCGAGCCTCAACCGGTCGACTCTCGACATGACGCTCGCGCAGACCGTCCTCCGCGACATCATCGACCAGGACGATGCGAACGTCGTCTCACCGACGGACATCATCACGGCCACCGCGCAGTACTTCAAGCTGTCCGTCGACGATCTCTACGGCTCGAGCAGGTCGCAGGCCGTCGCCACGGCGCGCCAGATCGCGATGTACCTGTGCCGTGAGCGCACGAGTCTGTCGTTGCCGAAGATCGGGCAGCTCTTCGGCAACCGCGACCACACCACGGTGATGTACGCCTACAAGAAGATCAGCGACCTGATGAAGGAGCGCCGATCCATCTACAACCAGGTGTCGGAGATCACCTCCCAGCTCGGCCGCATGCGCTGAGCGCCCGTCTCCCGAAGGGGTTCGTCCGTGTCCGCGGACGAACCCCTTCGTCGTTCTCGGCGGTGAACGGGCCTCACAGGGCTGTGGAAACCCGTTTCTGACACGGTTCTACACAGTGTGGAAAACCTGTGGATAACTCGAAATCTCTGCGGATGACCTGTGTACGACGGGCTGTTAACTGTGGAACCCGGCCGAGCGCTCCCTGTCGCCGATCGTGTTAACACCACCGGCTGTCCGCAGCGCGTCCACAGGTGGATGCCCCCGCGTTCCCTGCTGTTAACAGCGATCGTGAGACTTATCCCCAGATTCCACAGCCGTTAACAAGATGAAGAATCCAGATCTTTGTTAAGGCACATCCGATGACCTCGGGGTTCCGAGAGCGTGCATCCGAGCCGTTCCGGCGTGGGGGCTAGCATGGGGAAGCCATACCCGCCGTCAAGGGAGCGTCCGTGAAGTTCCACGTCAATCGCGATGTGTTCAGCGAAGCCGTCTCGTTCGTGGTGAAGCTCCTGCCTCAGCGCAACCCGCAGCCGATCCTCGCGGGCGTGCTCATCGAGGCCGGTGCCGAGGGTCTCTCCCTCGCCGCCTTCGACTACGAGGCCTCCGCGCGCACCACGATCGAGGCGACGGTCGACGAGCCCGGCACGATCCTCGTCCACGGCCGTCTGCTCTCCGACATCGCGAGCCGTCTGCCGAACGCCCCCATCCAGATCGCGGTCGACGACGACGGCGGCATCCTGCTCACCTGCGGCTCCGCACGGTTCACGCTCGCGTCGATGCCCGTCCAGGAGTACCCGGCCATCCCCGAAGTCACCGGAGAGTCCGGCCTCGTCCCCGCCGACGAGTTCGCGACCGCCATCGCGCAGGTCGCGTTCGCCGCCTCTCGCGACGACGTCACCCCCGTCCTCACGGGCGTCCAGCTCGAGGTGTCCGGCACGCGCCTCAGCCTGGTCGCCACCGACCGTTACCGCGTCGCCCTGCGCGAGATCCCGTGGGACGGCGGCGCCGCCGCCGGCGACGAGACCACGTCGGCCCTCGTCCCCGCCCGCACGCTGCAGGAGGTCGGCAAGACCTTCGCGCACGGCGGTGACATCTCGATCGCGTTCTCCGGCTCCGGCGACCGCGAGATCATCGCCTTCTCCTCCGGCAACAAGACGGTCACGTCCCTGCTCATCAAGGGCAACTTCCCGCCCGTGCGCCGCCTGTTCCCCGAGCAGACCGAGCACCACAGCGTCGTCAACACCGCCGAGCTCGCCGAGGCCGTGCGCCGCGTCGCCCTGGTCCTCGACCGCTCCGCGCCGCTGCGCTTCACCTTCGGCCCCGAGGGCGTGTCGATGGACGCCTCCGGCACCGAACAGGCGCGGGCGACGGAGTCCGTCGACGCGACGCTCGTGGGCGACGAGGTCACCCTCGGCCTGAACCCGCAGTACCTGCTCGAGTCGCTCGGTGCGGTCCGCAGCGAGTTCACGCGCATCACGTTCACCTCGAGCGACAACGCGAACAAGCTCAGCCCCGTGCTCGTCACCCCGCAGACCTCGGTCGACAAGGGCGGCGAGGGCACGTTCAAGTACCTGCTGCAGCCCAACCTCCTCCTGCGCTGAGCGGTCGCCCCCGGTGTCGGTGTCGGAGCCGGCGGGTAGTCTGACTCGGTGATCGTGGAGCAGCTGGGACTGAAGGACTTCCGCAATTACGCGGGTGCCGACGTCTCGCTGGCGGCCGGGGCGAACGTCTTCGTGGGCCGCAACGGTCAGGGCAAGACGAACCTCGTCGAGGCGGTCGCCTATCTGGCCACGCTCGGCTCGCACCGCGTGTCCTCGGACGCTCCGATGGTCCGCGACGGTCAGGACGCCGCGATCGTCCGGGCCCGTCTCGCCCACGGGGAGCGCAGCGTCCTGCTCGAGCTGCAGCTGAACCGGCAGGGCGCCAACAAGGCGCGCGTGAACGGGGTCAACGTCCGCACCTCCGAGCTGCCGCGGTACGCGCAGGTCGTGCTCTTCGCGCCGGAGGACCTGCAGATCGTGCGTGGCGACCCGTCCGCGCGTCGCCGTTTCGCGGACCAGCTGATCATGCAGCGGACCCCTCGCATGGCCGGGGTGCTCGGCGACTACGACCGCGTCGTGCGCCAGCGCACCGCGCTGCTCAAGTCCGCTCGCGCGCGCGGGATCCGCGGCGACGCCCTCGGCACCCTCGACGTCTGGGACGAGAAGCTCGTCGCCCTCGGCACCGAGGTGATCGAGGCCCGCCTCGCCTTGGTATCCGATCTGGCCTCCCCGGTCTCGGACGCCTACGCCGCCATCGCCGGCGCCGACCACGATCCGCGCCTGGAATGGGCGCTGTCCGTGGGCGGGGCCGACCCCGAGGAGGGGGAGTCGATGGATGCCGCCGGCTCGGGGGCACCGCTCGCCGATCAGTTCCGCGCCGCTCTCGCCCTCCGGCGCCCGGCCGAGCTCGATCGCGGTCTCACCCTGGTCGGACCGCACCGCGACGACCTCGTCCTGAAGGTGCGGGGCCTGCCGGTGAAGGGCTACGCCTCCCACGGCGAGTCCTGGTCGGTGGCGCTGGCGCTCCGCCTGGCATCCGCCGAGCTCCTGCGCGCCGAGTCCCGCCTGGGCGACCCGGTGCTCATCCTGGACGACGTGTTCGCCGAACTCGACGCCGGCCGGCGCACCCGACTGGCGGAGCTCGCGGGCGGCTACGAGCAGGTCATCGTCACCTCGGCGGTCGAGGAGGACGTGCCCGAGGGTCTGCGCGCCCACGTCGTGCGCGTCGAGGCCGGGCAGATCAAGGCCGGCGATGAGTGACGACGGCGAACTGCCGGAGACCCTGGCGACGTACCTGCGTCTCCGGGGCCTGGAGCCGTCCCCCTACCGCAAGCGCACGCGCCGCCGACGGAACACCGATGACGAGAACGCGCCGTTCACGCCCGGTCGGGACCCGCGGGGCCTCGGCGACGTCCTCTCCGCCCTCACGCAGTCGTCGGGGTGGGAGCCGCAGCTGGCGCGCGAGGACCTCGTCCGCACGTGGCACGACGTGGCCGGCGCGGACACCGCGGCGCACACCCGTCCGGTCGCCCTCGACGCCGGCACGCTGACCGTGCAGGCGGACTCGACGGCATGGGCGAAGCAGCTCCAGCTCATGCGTGCGCACATCCTCTCGGAGATCATCCGGCGCTTCCCCGAGGCGGGGGTCGAGGCGATCCGCTTCGTGGGGCCGGACGTCCCCTCGTGGAAATGGGGGCCGAGAGCCGTTCAAGGCCGCGGTCCGCGCGATACCTACGGCTAGACCCTCATCCGGATCGATCGGATCCTTTTTCAGCCCGTGACGGGGCGTACACGCGCTCGAAACGACCCTCGCGCGGTAGGATGGAGAGTCCGACGAAACCAGCTGGAGCGCGCGAACTCATGACGTCAGAGAACCCCGACATCGTTTCCGAGGAACCCGAGAAGGCATCGACCAAGGTTCCCAACGAGTACGGGGCAGACGCCATCCAGGTGCTCGAGGGTCTGGAGGCCGTCCGCAAGCGTCCGGGCATGTACATCGGCTCGACCGGTGAGCGCGGTCTGCACCACCTGGTCCAGGAGATCGTCGACAACTCCGTCGACGAGGCCCTGGCCGGCTACTGCGACACCATCGACGTCACCATCCTCAGCGACGGCGCCGTCCGCGTGGTCGACAACGGCCGCGGCATCCCGGTCGACATGCACCGCACGGAGGGCAAGTCGACGGTCGAGGTCGTCCTGACGGTCCTGCACGCCGGTGGAAAGTTCGGCGGCGGCGGATACGCCGTGTCGGGCGGTCTGCACGGCGTCGGCTCGTCGGTCGTGAACGCCCTGTCCACGCGTCTCGAGGTCGAGGTGAAGCGACAGGGCCACGTGTGGCGCCAGTCGTTCCGCGACGGCGGCGTGCCCCTGGCCCCGCTGGCGAAGGGCGAGGCGAGCGACAGCACCGGCACGACGATCACCTTCTGGCCGGATGCCACCATCTTCGACACCATCGACTTCGACTACGACACGCTGCGCACGCGCTTCCAGCAGATGGCGTTCCTGAACAAGGGGCTGCGCCTGAGCCTGCGCGACGAGCGGCCGCAGTCCGTCGTCACCGAGGGCGAGCCGGGCGAAGAGGTCACCGAGGCCCGTCACGACACCTTCCTCTACGAGCGCGGCCTCGTCGACTACGTCGAGCACCTCAACCGCGTGCGCAAGGCCGACGTCGTCAACGACGAGATCATCGAGGTCGAGTCGGAGGACACCGATCGCAAGATCGCCCTCGAGCTCGCGATGCAGTGGACCACGGCCTACACCGAGAACGTCTTCACGTACGCGAACACGATCAACACCCACGAGGGAGGCACGCACGAGGAGGGGTTCCGCGCGGCACTGACCACGCTCGTGAACCGGTACGCGCGCGCCAACAACCTCCTCAAGGAGAAGGACGACAACCTCACCGGCGATGACATCCGCGAGGGGCTCACCGCGGTGATCTCGGTCAAGCTGTCGGAGCCGCAGTTCGAGGGTCAGACCAAGACCAAGCTGGGCAACACGGAGGCGAAGGCGTTCGTGCAGAAGGTCGTGGGCGACAAGCTCGGCGACTGGTTCGACCGCAACCCCGGCCAGGCGAAGAACATCATCCGCAAGGCGATCGATGCGGCCACCGCACGTCTCGCCGCCCGCAAGGCGCGCGAGACCGCGCGTCGCAAGAGCGTCTTCGAGTCGGCCGCCATGCCCGACAAGCTCAAGGACTGCACCTCGAAGGACCCGTCGATCAGCGAGATCTTCCTGGTCGAGGGCGACTCGGCCGGCGGCTCCGCCGTGCAGGGCCGCGACCCGCACACGCAGGCGATCCTCGCCCTCCGCGGCAAGATCCTCAACGTCGAGCGCGCGCGCCTCGACCGCGCCCTGGGCAACAAGGAGGTCCAGGCGATGATCCAGGCCTTCGGCACGGGCATCGGCGAGGACTTCGACATGGCCAAGGCGCGGTACCACAAGATCGTGCTGATGGCCGATGCCGACGTCGACGGTCAGCACATCACGACGCTGCTCCTGACGATGCTGTTCCGCTACATGCGCGGGCTCATCGAGGCCGGGTACGTCTATCTCGCGCAGCCGCCGCTCTACCGCCTCAAGTGGAGCAACCACGCGCACGAGTACGCCTACAGCGACCGCGAGCGCGACGCCATGCTCGTCCAGGGGCAGGCCGCCGGTCGCCGCATCCCGAAGGACAACGGCATCCAGCGCTACAAGGGTCTGGGCGAGATGAACGACCACGAGCTGTGGGAGACCACGATGGACCCGGAGACCCGCACGCTCAAGCAGGTGACGATCGACGACGCGGCCTCCGCCGACGAGATCTTCTCGGTCCTCATGGGCGAGGACGTCGAGTCGCGCCGCGGCTTCATCCAGCGCAACGCCAAAGACGTGCGCTTCCTCGACATCTGACTCTCGCCGACTGACCACGAAACTGAGACTCCATGGCTGACGACACCCCCGGCGACGACGAGACCCGTCCCGAGACCGCGCACAATCACGGCAAGATCGACCAGGTCGATCTGCAGCTGGAGATGCAGCGGAGCTACCTCGACTACGCGATGAGCGTCATCGTCGGTCGCGCTCTGCCCGACGTCCGCGACGGCCTCAAGCCCGTCCACCGCCGCGTCATCTACGGCATGTACGACGGCGGCTTCCGTCCCGACAAGTCGTTCTCCAAGTGCGCCCGTGTCGTCGGCGAGGTCATGGGGCACTACCACCCCCACGGCGACGCGCCCATCTACGACGCCCTCGTCCGTCTCGTCCAGCCGTGGTCGCTGCGCTATCCCCTCGCGCTCGGTCAGGGCAACTTCGGCTCGCCCGGCAACCAGGGCGCCGCCGCCCCGCGCTACACCGAGACGAAGATGGCGAACCTCGCGCTCGAGATGGTGCGCGACATCGAAGAGGACACCGTCGACTTCGAGGACAACTACGACGGGCAGACGCAGGAGCCCGTCGTTCTGCCCTCGCGGTTCCCCAACCTCCTCGTCAACGGCTCCGTCGGCATCGCAGTGGGCATGGCGACGAACATCCCGCCGCACAACCTCCGCGAGGTCGCGGCCGGCGCGCTGTGGGCCCTGGAGAACCCGGATGCCACGCGTGACGAGCTCCTCGAGGCGCTCATGCAGCGCATCCCGGGGCCGGACTTCCCGACGGCCGCCCAGATCCTGGGCACCCGCGGCATCAAGGACGCGTACCGCACCGGTCGCGGCTCGATCACGATGCGCGCAGTCGTCAACATCGAGGAGATCCAGGGGCGCACCTGCCTCGTCATCACCGAGCTCCCGTACCAGGTCAACCCCGACAACGTCGCGGTCAAGATCGGCGACCTCGCCCGCGAGGGCAAGATCACGGGCATCGCGGACATCCGCGACGAGACCTCCGGCCGCACCGGCCAGCGTCTCGTGGTCGTGCTCAAGCGCGACGCCGTCGCCAAGGTCGTGCTGAACAACCTGTACAAGCACACGCAGCTGCAGGAGAACTTCGGCGCCAACATGCTGGCGATCGTCGACGGCGTGCCGCGCACGCTGTCGCTGGACGGGTTCATCAGCCTGTGGATCGACCACCAGATCGAGGTCATCGTCCGCCGCACGCAGTACCGCCTGCGTAAGGCGGAGGAGCGGATGCACATCCTGCGCGGCCTCCTCAAGGCGCTCGACGCCCTGGACGAGGTCATCGCGCTCATCCGCCGCTCGCCCACGCCCCAGGAGGCGAACGAGGGCCTGCAGAAGCTCCTCGACATCGACGACATCCAGGCGTCGGCGATCCTCGACATGCAGCTGCGCCGCCTCGCCGCTCTCGAGCGTCAGAAGATCATCGACGAGGCCAACGAGCTCGAGGCCCGCATCGCGGACTACAACGACATCCTGGCCACGCCCGCCCGGCAGCGCACGATCATCCGCGACGAGCTCGGTGCCATCACCGACAAGTTCGGCGACGACCGCCGCACCGAGATCCTGCACGGCTTCGACGGCGACGTCTCGGTCGAGGACCTCATCGCCGAAGAGGAGATGGTGGTCACCGTCACGCGCGACGGCTACATCAAGCGCACCCGCAGCGACAACTACCGCTCGCAGCACCGTGGCGGCAAGGGCGTCAAGGGCGCACAGCTGCGCGCCGACGACGTCGTCGAGCACTTCTTCGTCACGACGACGCACCACTGGCTCCTGTTCTTCACGAACAAGGGCCGGGTGTACCGGTCGAAGGCCTACGAGGTGCCGGAGGCCGGGCGGGATGCCAAGGGCCAGCACGTCGCGAACCTCCTCGCTCTGCAGCCCGACGAGGAGATCGCGCAGATCCTCGACATCCGGGACTACAACGTCGCGACGTACCTCGTGCTCGCGACCCGCAGCGGCCTCGTCAAGAAGACGCGTCTCACGGAGTACGACACCAACCGCCAGGGCGGCGTGATCGCGATCAAGCTCCGCGGACAGGCCACCGACGAGGGCGACGAGACCGAGCAGGGCGCGGACGAGCTCGTCAGCGCGCTGCTCGTCGACGAGGGCGAGGACATCCTCCTCATCAGCCGCCTGGGGATGTCGCTGCGCTTCTCGGCGACCGACAACGCCCTGCGCCCGATGGGCCGGTCGACCTCGGGTGTGAAGGGCATGGACTTCCGCCCCGGCGACAGCCTCCTCTCGGCATCCGTCGCCAAGGACGACGAGTTCGTCTTCATCGTCACCGAGGGCGGCTACGCGAAGCGCACCGCGGTGACCGAGTACCGCATGCAGAACCGCGGCGGTCTGGGCATCAAGGTCGCGCGTCTGACGGACGATCGCGGCGTCCTCGCGGGCGGGATGATGGTGTCCGAGGGCGACGAGGTCCTCGTGGTTCTTGCCAGCGGCAAGGTGGTACGCTCTGCCGTGGCCGAGGTCCCTGCCAAGGGTCGCGACACCATGGGTGTCGTGTTCGCTCGTGCGGGAGGCGACGACAGGATCATCGCGATCGCGCGCAACACCGAGCGCAACCTGGCCGAGACGACGGAGACACCTGCTGACGCCGCCGCCACTCCCGCGGACGGCTCGGCCTCCTCCTCCGAGACCCCCGAGGAAAGTACTGACGCATGAGCACGGTAGCCGACAAACTCGCCAAGAAGTCGACGCACAAGACCCCGGCCAAGCAGGTTCGCCTGCGCCTGGTCTACATCGACTTCTGGTCGGCCGTGAAGCTGTCCTTCCTGGCGGCGGTGGCCCTGGCCATCGTGACCGTCGTGTCGTTCTTCCTCGTCTACCTCGTGGTCGAGGCGACGGGCCTGATCGGTCGCGTGGACGAGTTCTTCCAGACCCTCAGCGACGGCGGCGCGTCCATCCAGGACTTCGTCGGTCTGCCCCAGGTGATGGCCTTCGCGGCCATCGTCGCCATCCTGAACCTCGTCGTCACGACGGTCATGGGCGCCGTGGTGGCGGGCATCTACAACCTCGCGGTCAAGGTCACGGGCGGTCTGCTCGTGGGCTTCACGTCCAACTGACGTCGATTCGTCAAAACCTCGGGATTCAGGTAAAGTCTTCGAGGTTGACGACGAAAAGTCGTCGGCGAGACGGGGCTATAGCTCAGGCGGTTAGAGCGCTTCACTGATAATGAAGAGGTCCCAGGTTCAAGTCCTGGTAGCCCCACCCTTCTCCTCCCTCACGGGGCCTTAGCTCAGTTGGTAGAGCGCCTGCTTTGCAAGCAGGATGTCAGGAGTTCGAATCTCCTAGGCTCCACAGTCTCACCGGCCCCGGGCCTCCCCGGTCGCCGTTCCTTCGGCCTCGTCCGTCCTCTTGCTCCATCTCAGGAGCCCGACGGATGCCACCAGCAGCAGGGCCCCGCCCACGGCGAACGCCGCGCTCATTCCCCACTCCATCACCGCGAACGGGGGAGCGAAGGCGCAGATCCAGCCGACGGCGACGGGACCGGTGGCCGCGGTCCGGCGCGGCCGGCCGATCCGCTCCACGCGGACCAGTAACGCGGACAGGGCGAGGACGACGGCGAAGGTCGCGACGAACAGGAGCGGCCGCGTCACCCACCACGTCTCGGAGGCCGGGGCAGGTGCCCCTCCCGGGATGAGCAGCAGCAGCCCGCTGAGCACGAGGATGACCGGCAGGTGCCACAGGTAGACCGTCATGAGACGTGACCCGACGAGCCAGACGACCGTGCGGAGGACGCGCGTACGCATGAGCCTCGTCAACGGCGCCTTCACCAGTCGGAGGACGCACGCCTGGGCGACTCCCAGGACGACGAGCGGCAGCGTGGGCGGGTTGAGGTCGGCGAGGAGGTCGGGCGCCCACGGTCCCCAGGCCAGCAGGCCCGCCAGGACGACGGATGCCGCGACCGCGATCGCGATCAGGACGGACGGTCGCCGTCGGTCGAACCAGCCGTCGTGGTACCAGAAGCCGATCTGCTGCACGAGCGGCCAGACGAACAACAGATTGAGCAGCCCGACCTGCTCGATGCCGGTGGAGTAGCGGGCGGCATCCACGAGGACGACCCCCGCCGTCAGCGCCAGGAGCGTCCTCCGCGGCGCGACGGCGTGCAGCCGGGCGAGGAGCGGCACCCCGGCCTGGCACAGCAGGTAGGCGGCGAGGAACCACAGGGGCATCCCCGCGCCGAGGGCGGCGGCGTCGACGATCGCCGGGTCGATCGGGAGGAGGGATGCCACCCAGAGCACGACCGCGAGGAACACGAAGAGCGGCAGAGCGGGCTGAGCGAGCCGCAGCACGCGCGATCGGACGAAGCCGGCCGCATCGCCGCCCTTCGCCGTCCACGACGACCAGCCGGCGGCCGAGGCGAACCCGCCCACGACGAAGAAGAGGGGCATGATCTGCCCGAACCACGTGGCCGCGGCGAACCACGGCTGGCTCTCCGCCGGTCGCGACGTGACGACGCCGCCGTCGGGTCCGTAGCCCACCCCGACCTGAAGGAGATGAACCACGACCACGAAGACGACGGCCGCGACGCGGGCGAGATCAAGGGTGAGATCGCGACGGGAAACGTCGGGCGTCGCGTCGGAGGAGAGGGTGACCATCGGCCCATGATGGGGTGCCGCCGGGACGGCTTCTCTCACCCGTCGGGCGGGTGAGACCTCAGCGAGGGGTGAGCTCCGTGGTGATGTCGGCCACCGTGGCGTCGTAGGCCGCGATCAAGTCGTCGGCCTCGACGAACAGGCTGTACCCGTGCGCGCCCGCTCCCATGGCGATTCTCCGCCCGACGATGCGCTCGTCGGCATACACCGGCCACGCCGTGGAGCTGCCGATGGGGACGATCGTCCCGCGCTCGTAGCCGGTGGCCGCCAGAGCGACCTCGGGCTCGGGCAGCCGGAGCTTGTTCACCCCCACGATCGCCCGCAGCTTGGGCCAGGAGATCGCACGATCACCCGGTACCAAGGCGAAGAGGAACGTGTCGTCGGAGCGCTTGACCACGAGCGTCTTCACCAGCGCGTCGGGACCGATGCCGAGGAGCTCGGCCGCCTCGTGCAGGCTGCCCGCCTCGGGCCGTTCGCGCAGATCGACAGAGAGGCCGCGCTCGCGCGCGGCCTCTCGGACTCGTTCGGTGGGATCGCTCACGCGTCGGGCGCGCGCAGCGGGTCGTCCGCCACCCACAGCTCGTCGTCGGCACGGAGCGTCTGCCATGCGGCGTACGCGACGCCCGCTGCGGCGACGACACCGAGGACGATGGCGATGACGCCGCCGGCGCCGATGCCCGAGCTCTGCTTCGGGAGCTTGGCGGCCAGGCGCTTGGTGGTCTTCTTGCCGTACTTCTCGGCACGCTTGGCGTACTTCTTGGTGTCGAGCTCGCCGAAGCCCTTGCCCTTCGCGAGGCGGTCGCGCGTGTCGTGCGCGGCATCCCAGACGGACATGGCGCCGCCGACGACGGCACCGGCCGCGGGGACCACCTTGTCGCTGAGCAGGCGGTTGCTGAACTTCACGCTCTTGTCGACGTACGGGGCGGCGTACTTGCCGTACCCGTCCTGGACGGCGGGAACCAGGTCTTCTTTGCTGTAGCGAGCAATCTGGTGGCCGGCTTCGCGAGCCACCTTTCCGCTCTCGCCGAGCAGCACCTGCTGCGACTCCCACACCTTCGCGGCGTGCTTCTGGAGCTTGCGCAGTTCCTTCTTGCTCTTGCGGCTGAGGCTCACGACTCATCCTCCCTATCGATGGGATGTACGCCAGTCATCTTGCCAGAACGACCGCCCCCGCCCGCGGACCCTTGCAGATAACTCTGAGAGAATGTAGCCATGGCCACTCACTCCGCCGTCGCGACCCTGCACACCAACCACGGCGACATCGTCGTCAACCTGTTCGGCGATCACGCGCCGCGCACCGTCCGCAACTTCGTCGGCCTCGCCGACGGCTCGCAGGAGTGGACCGACCCGGCCACCGGCGAGAAGGGGCAGGGCCCGCTCTACTCGAACGTCGTCTTCCACCGCATCATCCCCGGCTTCATGATCCAGGGCGGTGACCCCCTGGGCCAGGGCGTCGGCGGCCCCGGCTACACGTTCAACGACGAGATCCACCCCGAGCTCGACTTCTCGGCCCCGTACAAGCTCGCCATGGCCAACGCCGGCCTGCGCCGCAACGCCATCACCGGTCAGCCCGAGGGCACGAACGGCTCGCAGTTCTTCATCACCACCGACCCGACCCCGTGGCTGCAGGGCAAGCACACGATCTTCGGCGAGGTGGCCGACGACGACTCGAAGGCCGTCGTCGACGCGATCAGCAAGGTCCGGACCGCCGCGGGCGACCGACCCATCGAGCCCGTCGTGCTCGAGTCGGTCGACGTCGTGACGGTCTGACCCCCGCCGACGGTGTCCACCAGCGAGGAGTTCCGTCGCAACAGCGAGAACTTCTGTTACCGGCATCCTGACCGGCAGAGCTTCGTGCTGTGCCAGCGCTGCCTGCGGACGGTCTGCTCCGAGTGCCGCACTCCCGCGGCTGTCGGGGTCATCTGTCCCGAGTGCATGGCGCAGCAGCGTGCGGCCGAGACGCCCGCGCAGAAGAAGGCGCAGCGCCGGTGGGCATCGTCACGGCCGGTCGCGCTGGTGGCATCCGGTCGTCCGAAGGTCACGCTGGCCATCGTCGCCGTCACGGGTCTGGCGTACATCATCGGTCTGATCCCCGGTGTGGGCTCGCTGCTCACGCAGCTGCTCGCGTTCAACAGCGTCTACCTGCTGCCGCAGGTGGGTCTGCAGCCGTGGCGGCTCCTGACGGTGGGTCTCGTCCACGCCGGGTTCTTCCACGTGGGCCTCAACATGCTGGCCCTGTGGTTCATCGGCCGGAACCTGGAGCCGATGCTCGGCCGCGGGCGCTTCCTCGCGCTCTACCTGCTCGGTCTGCTCGGAGGCTCCGTCGCGGTGGCCCTGCTGGCGCCCGGCACCTGGGTCGTCGGTGCGTCGGGTGCGATCTTCGCCCTCTTCGGGGCGCTGCTCGTGATCGGGCGGCACATCGGTGCCGACATCCGGCTCATCGCGATCATCATCGGCATCAACTTCGCGCTGCCGTTCGTGCTGGCGCTGGTCAACTCCATCGGCACCGGCGACTTCATCGGCGCGCTGAACAACGTCGGCGTCTCGTGGCAGGCCCACCTGGGCGGGCTGGCGACGGGCGCGATCGTCGGCCTGATCTATGCTCGGACGCGACTTCAGCGTCAGAAGCCCGTGCAGATCGGCCTGCTGGTCGCGGTCGGCGTCGCGCTGCTGGCCGCCCTCGCGATCCCCGCCGTGGTCTACTTCAGCTGAAAGTTATCCACAGGCTCATCCACAGGTGGGGATGAATCACATCCGTGTAATTCGTCCCCACCGAGCGGGTGTCAGCGCCAGCGGGTCGTCATCAGGAATCCGACGAACGCGATGCCGAACCCGATGACGAGGTTCCAGGCACCGATCCCCGGCACGGGGAACTGCGAGTTGCTGAGGTAGAAGACGAGCACCCAGACGAGGCCGATCAGCATGAGGCCGATCATGATCGGCAGGAACCACACCGGGTTCGGGGCCGAGTTGCCCTCGTTGCGCTCGACGATCGGGTCTTCGTCGTTGCCTGTACGAGCCATGCGCACAGTCTAATGCTCAGGTCCCGCCGGACCCACGGAACTAGACTGCCGTCGTGCACACCGTTCCCCCTGCTGAGAACCGGCGCACGCGCCGCCGCGCACCGCGGCGACGTCGCGTCTCGGTGATCGGCGTCTTCGGCGAGCTCCTCATGACCGCGGGCGTCCTGGTCTTCCTGTTCGTGGCCTGGCAGCTGTGGATCGGCGACGAGATCTACAGTGCACAGCGCACCGCCGAGGCCGCGGAGCAGTCCGAGGAGTGGCAGGCCGAGTTCGAGGCATCCCAGCCCTCCCTCCCCGCCGCGGAGCCGACCCCGGACGCGCCCCAGGAGATCGAGCCGCCCGACATGCCGAAGCCGGCGGACGCCGAGGTCTTCGCGAACATGCACATCCCGCGCTTCGGCGTCGACTACGTCTACAAGATCGCGGGCGGGGTCACGCGCGCCAACACCCTCGACCCCATCGGGATCGGGCACTACAACGACACGGTCATGCCGGGTCAGGTCGGCAACTTCGCCCTCGCCGCCCATCGCACGACGTACGGCAAGCCGTTCAACCGCATCGCGGACCTGCACGTGAACGACGCGATCGTCGTCGAGACGCCGGCGGGCTGGTACACCTACCGGTTCCGCACCCTCGAGTACGTCACGCCCGACGAGGTCGACGTCCTCCGCGACGTGCCGCAGCACCCCGACCTGCCGGCGGACGGACGGTACATCACCATGACGAGCTGCAGTCCGATGTTCTCGCTCGCCGAGCGCATCGTCGCGTACGGCGTCTTCGAGTCGTACACGCCGCGCGAAGCCGGACCGCCGGCCGCGCTGACGGAAGGGGTCGCCTGATGTACGGCGCACTGTGGAGGGTCCTGCCGGGACCGTGGTTCGTCCGGCTGTTCATCGTCCTCGTGCTGCTGGTGGCGGTGCTCTACGGACTGTTCTTCTACGTCTTCCCCTGGGTGAACGAGATCGTGAACCCGCAGGAGGTCACCGTCGGGTGACGGGCTTCCGCGTCCGCGTCGTCGACAACCACGACAGCTTCGTCCACATCCTCGCCGGGTACCTGACCGACCTCGGTGCGGAGACGGAGCTCATCCCGTCCGACGCCATCACCGACGTCACCGCCGCGGTGGCCGGAGTGGATGCCGTCGTGGTGTCGCCCGGACCCGGGACGCCCGAGACGGCGGGCATGTCGATCCCGGTCGTCCGCGAGAGCGCGGAGCGCGGCATCCCCCTCCTCGGGGTCTGCCTCGGCCATCAGGCGATCGGCGCGGCGTTCGGCGCCCGCGTGACCCATGCCCCCGAGCTGCTGCACGGCATCACCAGCCGGATCCGACACTCGGGCGCGAGCGTCTTCCAAGGGATGCCGGACGGTTTCGCGGCCACCCGCTACCACTCGCTCGCCATCGACCCGGCGACGGTGCCCGACGAGCTCGAGGTCACGGCGCGGACGGACGGCGGCGTGATCATGGGCGTCGCGCACCGCGCGGCCCCGGTCGCGGGCGTGCAGTTCCACCCGGAGAGCATCCTCACCGAGGGCGGCTACACGCTGCTCGCGACGTGGCTCGAGAGCGCCGGGATGGCGGAGGCCCCCCGCCGGGCGGAAGGGCGTCAGCCGCGGGGGGTCACGCCCCCGTGCACACCGTCAGCGTGATCTCGCTGTGCACCGGCACCTCGCCCGGGGCGAGCGACTGCGTGCGCACCGTCTGAGGGTTCGTGGCCGGGCACCCCGGGTCGTCCTGTCGGACCACGGTCAGCTGGAGCCGCTCGGACTCGAGCTCGCGGATCGCGGCGTCGACGGTGTACCCGGTGTAGTCGACGATCACGACGCGACCGCTCGCGACGGTGAGGTTCACCGTCGTCCCCCGCGCGACCTGCGCGCCGGACGCGGCGCTGGCCTCGATGACCGTTCCGCGCTCCAGCGCCGGGTCGTTCTGCCGGCGGATGCTGCCGACGGTCAGGCCGGCGGACTCGATCGACGCGCGCGCCGCCTCCTCGCCGAGCCCGTCGAGGGGTGGGACGGTCGCCGTGTCGGGGCCCGTCGAGACGTAGAGGGTGACCTGCTGGCCCGCGACGACGGCCGTGTCCACCTCGGGGGTGGACCGGATGACGTTGCCGGCGGCGACGGTCTCGCTGGTCTCGTCGACGCGCGAGGCGACGAGCTCCTGTTCTTCGAGGGCCTCGACGGCGCGCTCGTAGGTCATCGAGCTCACGTCGGGCACCATGCGTGCGGTGCTGGGGACGTTGCTGCTGGGCTGGATCTGCACGACCCAGAACAGCACGGACACGAGCAGCACCGCGAGGAACGCGACGCCGGCCCAGATCCAGGCGACCGGGGGCCCGGGCTGCGTGCGACGCATGGTCGTGTCGGTGCTCAGCTGACGGAGGGAGCGGGCCGTCTCCGCGGCCTGGCGGGGGTTGGGCCCGTACAGCTCGCTCGACAGCGCGGACACCTGACGCTTGCTCGGCGCCTTGCCCTCGACCGTCGCGTCGAGGGCCTCCCGGAAGCCCGCCGCATCCTGGGGACGCTGGAACGGGTCCTTCGCGAGGGCGCGCAGGACGACGGCGTCGACGGCGCGCGGGACGCTCTCGTTCAGCTCGCTCGGCGGGACCGGTGCCTCGCTGACGTGCTGGTAGGCGACGGCCACGGGAGTGTCGCCGCGGAACGGCGGGCGTCCGGTGAGCAGCTCGTAGAGGACGACGCCGGTGGAGTAGAGGTCGGCACGGGCGTCGACGGACTCGCCCTTGGCCTGCTCGGGGGAGAAGTACGCGGCCGTTCCGATGATGGCGGTGGTCTCGGCCACGGTCGAGGACGAGTCCGACACCGCGCGCGCGATGCCGAAGTCCATGACCTTCACCTGACCGGCATCCGTGATCATCACGTTGCCCGGCTTGATGTCGCGGTGCACGACACCGGCGCGGTGCGAGTACTCGAGAGCCTCCAGGATGCCGTCGACGTAGCGGAGCGTCGCGTCCAGCGGAACCGGTCCGTCCGCGATGACGTCCTTGAGCAGACGTCCGTGCACGAGCTCCATCACGATGTACGGCACGGGCCGGTCGTGGCCGTCGTAGCCGGTCTCGCTGTCCTCGCCCGCGTCGAATACGCGCACGATCGACGGGTGGGCCATGCGAGAAGCCGCCTGAGCCTCGAGACGGAAGCGCGTGCGGAAGGCGGCATCCCCGGCGAGGTCCGCCTTGAGGATCTTGATCGCGACCGTCCGGCCCAGGGTCTGGTCGTACCCGCGGTACACGCTGGCCATGCCGCCGCGACCGATGAGGTCGTCGACGCGGTAGCGCCCGGAAAGGACGCGCGTCGTCTCAGTGGTCACGGTGGAGCTCCTGGCGTGGTGTTTCGGGGATGGTGCGTGCTTTCCGGGGGCGGGTCTCAGCCGTTGCCGTTGCCGTTGCCGTTCCCGTTCCCGTTCCCGTTCGATGCGCCGGTGTTGGTGGGGCTGGCGGACGGGGCGGGGGACGGGGTGTTGGGTGCGGTGATGGTGGCCGAGGCCTCCGACGACGGGCCGGCGGTGCGGTCGGTGCCCGAGCAGGTGACGGTGTAGGTCACGCGCAAGCTGTCGCCGACGGCGGTGCCGACGAGCAGCTGGGCGTTGCGATCGTTCGGGCCGAACGACGCGGTGGACGAGCCGTTCGCGGCGAAGGTGCCGTTCGCCGCGGTGAAGTCGTACCCCGTGACCGATCCGGTGCCCGAAGGGCACGTGTACTGCTGCCACGAGACCTGGACCGTGCTGCCGGCCTGGACCGACGAGCTCGGCAGGGTCGGAGTGCCGGGGGCCGGCAGGGCCGTCTGCTCGCCGAACACGCGGAGCGTGATGGTCGTGCCGCGCGCCACGAACCCGGTCGGGCTGACGGTGTCGACGAGTCCGACCTGGTCCGCGGTCGTCGCGGCGTTGCCCGGCTCGCAGGTCGCGCTGAGATTGTTCGCCCGGAGGGTCTCTCCGGCCGCCTCGCACGACTGCCCCACGAGGTTCAGGGCGTCGACGTCGACCAGCGCCTGCGTCTCGCTCGGCGTCGGGGTCTGCGATGGTGTGGAGGTGTTGGAGGGCTGGGGGGCCGTCGTGGTCGTCTCGACCGGCGCCGGGTCGTCCTGGTTGGTCAGCACCGCGATGAGCGTGCCGCCCAGGATGAGCAGGAGCAGGGCGATGAGGGCGACCAACGGCCACGTCCACGGGCTTCGCTTCTTCTTGCGCGGCTCCGGATCCTCCTCGACGTGCTGCTCGGTGAGGGCCGCGGTGGTCGGCATGAGGCGGGTGGCCGCCGAGGTCGCCGCACCGGCGGTGAGCAGCTGCGTCGCGTCGTCGACACCGGCGACGCCGCCCGCGATCGCGGGGACGGCGGCGGCTGCGGCCGTGAGGTCTCCGCGGCGGAGGGCGGTGGAGGCGCGCGAGACGGCGGCCGCGGACGCGGGGCGCTCCTCGGGCTTCTTGGCGATCATCGCCATGACGAGGTTCTGGACCGGCGGGGCGACCGTCGCGGGCAGCGGTGCGGGCTGCTCGTTGATCTGCGCCATGGCGATCGCGACCTGCGACTCGCCCGTGAACGGGCGCTTACCGGCGAGGCTCTCGTACGCCACGATGCCGAGCGAGTAGATGTCGGTGGCCGGCGACGCCGGGTGGCCGGACGCCTGCTCCGGCGACAGGTACTGCACGGTGCCCATGACCTGGCCGGTCGCGGTGAGCGGGACCTGGTCGGCGATGCGCGCGATGCCGAAGTCGGTGATCTTGACGCGGCCGTCCGGGGTGATGAGGAGGTTGCCGGGCTTGATGTCGCGGTGGACGAGACCGGCGGCGTGCGCGGCGTGCAGGGCGGCGGCCGTCTGGGCGACGATGTCGAGCGTCTTGTCGGTCGACAGGGTCGTCTCGCGCTCGAGGATCGTCGAGAGGGCCTCGCCCGGGACGAGCTCCATGACGAGGAAGGCGCTGCCGTCCTCCTCGCCGTAGTCGAAGACGCTGGCGATGCCCTCGTGGTTCACGAGAGCCGCGTGGCGCGCCTCCGCGCGGAAGCGCTCCAGGAAGCCCGGGTCGCCCATGTACTCGTCTTTGAGGATCTTGATGGCGACGGTCCGTCCGATGACGTGATCGGTCGCTTCCCAGACCTCGCCCATCCCCCCGATCGCGATCCGCGACTCGAGTTCGTAGCGTCCTCCGAAGGTCACACCCTGTGTCGGTCTCATCTACCCAGCACCGCCTCCATGACCTTCTTCGCTATCGGTGCGGCGATCTCGTTGCCGCTCCCGTTCTGTCCCTGTCCTCCGCCGTCCTCGACCACGACGGCGACGGCGACCTGGGGGTCGTCGGCCGGTGCGAACCCGGAGAACCAGAGGCTGTAGGGACGGGATCCGTTCTCGGCGGTACCGGTCTTACCCGCCACCTGGACCCCGTCTATTGTTGCATTCGACGCCACGCCGTCCTGGACGTTCGCCGTCATCATCGCGACCATCTCCGCCGCCAGCCCCTCGTCCAGCGCCCGGCCGAACTCGCTGCTGTCGTTGGACTCCCGCACGGACAGGTCCGGCGCGATCACGCGGTCGATCATGCGGGGGTTCATCACGACCCCGCCGTTCGCGATGCCCGCCGAGACCATGGCCATCTGCAGCGGCGTCGCCGTGACCTGCCCCTGTCCGAAGCCGCTGAGCGCGGTCTGCGGGGCGTCCAGGCTGTCGGGGTAGACCGAGGCGGTCGAGCTGAGCGGCATCTCGAACGAGGTGTTGAAGCCGTACTTCTCGGCCTCGGCGCGGATGGCGTCGTCGCCGAGCTCGACGGCGAGCTCCGCCATGGGGATGTTGCAGCTGAGGCGCAGGGCGTCGGCGATCGTCACGGTGTCGCCGCCGCCGCACGTCCCGCCGCCCGCGTTGCGGACGATGTTCGTCGACTGCGGCAGCTGGTACTCGGCGACGTTGGGGAACGTGGACTCCGGGGTGTAGCGGCCGGATGCGAGAGCCGCGGACGCCACGACGAGCTTGAACGTCGACCCTGGCGGGTTGAGGTTGCCGCCGATGGCGCGGTTGACCATCGGCTGCCGCGGGTCCGCCATGAGCTGGTTGTAGATGGCATCCACCGCCGCCGTGTCGTGGGACGCGAGCTGGTTCGTGTCGTAGCTCGGCGTGGTGACCATCGCGAGGATGCGTCCGGTGGACGGCTCGATCGCGACGACGGAGCCCTGGTAACCGGCCTGCGTGAGGGCGTCCCAGGCGGCGCGCTGCGCCGTGGCATCCAGGGAGAGCTCCACGTTCGATCCGCGCGGGGCCTGGCCGGTGATGGCGCGGTCGATGCGCGAGAAGAGCTGCGACCCGTCCGACCCGCTGAGGACGTCGTTCGCGGCGCGCTCGATGCCGGTCGACGAGTCGAGCACCGGGTTCAGGTAGCCGGTCACGGGCGCCCACATGTCGGCATCCACGTACTGGCGCTGCCAGCTGTAGACGTCGTTCGAGGGCACGGACGACGCGATCGCCGCGCCGCTGGCGATGATCGAGCCGCGCTGCACCTCGTACGAGTCGTAGAGCGCGCGCGTGTTGCCGGGGGTGTTCGCGAGGGTCGTGGCCTGCACGACCTGGATGATGCTCGTGGAGACGAACAGGGCGAGGAACATCGCCAGCATGACGACGCTGAGGCGTCGGAGCTCCTTGGTCACGGTGCCTCCTCCGGGGTGCGCGTCGGGACAGGGGTCGAGAGCATCAGCCGATCACCACCCGGGGACGGCTGCGGACGGCGTCGGAGATGCGCAGCAGCAGGGCGACGATGATCCAGTTCGCGATGAGCGAGGATCCGCCGGCCGCGAGGAACGGCGTCGTCAGACCCGTGAGCGGGATCACCCGCGTCACACCGCCGACCATGATGAACACCTGCAGGGCGATGATGAACGACAGTCCCGTCGCGAGGAGCTTGCCGAAGTCGTCCTGACCGGCGAGGCCGACGCGGATGCCACGGCTCGTGAACACCATGTAGAGGGCGAGGATCGCGAAGATCCCGACGAGGCCGAGCTCCTCGCCGAGGCTCGGGACGATGTAGTCGCTCTGCGCGAGCGGCGTGATCGCGGGACGGCCCAGGCCCAGCCCAGTGCCGAAGAGTCCGCCCTGGGCGAGTCCGAAGATCCCCTGCACCAGCTGGAAGCTGCCGCCGTCGCGGTCGATCACCTCGGGGTTGAAGGCATCCAGCCAGTTCGCGAAGCGCCCCTGCACGTAGGGCAGGACCCGGGATGCCAAGAACGCCCCGGTCGCGATCAGGACGACGCCGATGAGCACCCAGCTCGTCTTGCCGGTGGCGACGTAGAGCATCGCGACGAACATCCCGAAGATGAGCAGACCGGTGCCGAGGTCGCGCTGCAGCACGATGATGCCGAGCGAGACGAGCCACACGATGAGGAGAGGTCCGAGCTCGCGGGCGCGCGGCCAGGTCATGAAGAGGAACCGCGTGCCGGTGGACGTCAGGCTCTCGCGGGTGCGGACGAGGTACCCGGCGAAGAAGATCGCGAGGCAGATCTTCGCCAGCTCGCCGGGCTGGAACTGCACGAAGCCGAGGGAGACCCACACGTCGGCGTTCTGGTCCGTGCCCAGGCCCGGGACGAACGGCAGGAGCAGCAGGAGCACGCCGACGAGACCCGACAGGTAGGTGTACCGGAAGAGCACGCGGTAGTTGCGGACGAAGAGGATCACCACGAGCGCGACCACCATGGCGATCGCGGCCCACGCGATCTGCCGGTTGCCGGTGGCGGTCCAGCCCTCGACGTTCCGGCCGAGGTCGATGCGGTAGATCATCGCGATGCCGAGGCCCGTCAGCAGGGTCGCGATCGGCAGGACGAACGGGTCGGCGTCGCGGGCGCGCAGACGCAGCACGACGTGAATCACGAGACCGAGGACGGCGGGGACGGCCGCGAGGCTGAGGAAGCCGGTCTCGAGGACGCCGTCGACGCCCAGCTGCACGAGGGCGACGGCCGCGCCGTAGACGACGATCGCGAAGAGGAGCAGACCGAGCTCCCGATTGCGCTGGGTCGCGGGCACGCGGATCTTCTTGAGCGCCCGCAGCACGGCCGTGTCGGTGGACACCGCGTCGGTGCCCCGGGTCAGCTTCTGGTCGGTCATCCGCTGGCCTCCTCGGCGGGTCGGAGGCGGTCGACGATCAGCTCCGCGTCGCTGAGCGAGCGGGCGCTGATCGTGGCCTCGACGGTCTGGCGGTCGAAGTCGGACAGATCGGCGAGCACGATGTCGGTGTCCTCGTAGACGGTCGACAGCGAGATCGGACCGAGGGACTGCTGGATGCCGCGGTAGATCACGACCGAGTCGTCGTCGGCGCCGATGTAGTACCGGGTCTGCGTCCAGTTGTAGCCGGCGAACAGGGCGAACCCGAGCGCGGCGAGGACGACCAGCAGCGCGGCGAGCCAGCCGAGACGCCGGCGACGGGAGCGGCGGCGGTCTTCTTCGATGAGCTCCTCGAGGAACTCGGGGGCGGGCTCGAAGTGCGTGGGCTCGTTGGCGGCCTGACGTGCCGGGTGCAGCCAGTTCGACCGGCCGGGGCGCGCCGCCGGGACGACGACGCCGCTGGGGTTCGAGGCGGAGCCGACGATGGTGGGCGTGCCGATGAAGACGGGGTGCTGACCTCCGACGTCGACGAGCACGATGGTGACGTTGTCGGGGGCGCCGCCGTCGAGCGCCTGCTTGAGGAGGGCGTCGGCCGTGCGGCCGGGCGGCATCCCGAGCGCCATCGTCTTGGTCGTGTGCGGGTCGTCCACGACGCCGGACAGGCCGTCGGAGCAGAGGAGCCACCGGTCGCCGTCCTGCGTCGGCATGATGAACGTGTCGACCTCGGGGTCGGGGTCCATGTCGCCGAGCACACGCATCAGGACGGAGCGCCGCGGGTGGTAGCGGGCCTCCTCGGGGGTGATGCGGCCCGAGTCGACGAGACGCTGCACGAAGGTGTGGTCGGTCGTGATCTGCGTGAGCGTGTCGTCGCGATAGAGGTAGACGCGCGAGTCGCCGATGTGTCCGATGACGGCGTAGTCGTCCACCATGACGACGGCGCTGACCGTCGTTCCCATGCCGGCGAGCTCGGGCTTGCGCGCGACCGTCTCGATGAGCTCGGCGGCCGTGTCGGAGAGGGCCTCGCGGATCGCCCGCTCGGCCTCGACCGTGGTCGAGAACGGCTGGTCCAGCTCGGTCAGGCGGTGGATCGCGAGGCTCGACGCGACGTCACCGCCGGCGTGACCGCCCATGCCGTCGGCCACGACGAAGAGGTTGGACCCGGCGTAGCCGGAGTCCTGGTTGTTGGAGCGCACCTTGCCCGTGTGGGAGATGGCCGCGCTCGAGCCCTGGAAGACCATGGAGGCGCGTTACTTCCTCAGCTCGAAGGTCGTCGCGCCCACCTTGATCGGGGCGCCGACCTTCACCTGCACGGGCGACGCGACGCGGGTGCCGTCGTGGAACGTGCCGTTGGTGGAGTCCAGGTCCTGCAGCATCCACTGCTCGCCCCACAGGACGAGACGGGCGTGGTGGCTGGAGGTGTAGTCGTCGCGGATGACCAGGCCCGACTCGCTCGAACGGCCGATGGTGAGGGGCTCGGTGCCGAGCGGCAGCTCGAGCCCGGCCTTCGGGCCGCTCGTGATGACGATGCGCGACACGGCGGCGGTCGTGGCGAGGCCGCCGGCCGGTGCCGGGGCGGCCGAGGGACGCTTGACCTGCGTCGTCACGGCGTCGGGCGCCGCCGTGGGAGCGGGGCCCGCGGGCGCGGCCTCGGGGGCCGGCAGCTTGCGGACCTTGACCCCGAACAGGTCGGCGCGCAGCGAGTAGACCACGCCGAAGACGAAGAACCAGAGCAAGACGAGGAAGCCGCCCTGCAGGAGGAGGAGTGTCAGCGGACTCATGAGAGGGGCCCTCGTTCCCGCACGTCGAAGACGCGCGTCGCGTCGGACGGCGCGGGTCGGCGCGGCGGCTGAGCCTGCGCGACGACACGGAACACGATGTTCGTGCGTCCGATGGAGATGGTCGAATCGGGCGGCAGGGCCGCCTCGCGCACCTTCTGGCCGTTCAGCGTCGTGCCGTTGGTCGAGCCGAGGTCGCGCACCATGGCGCGCTCGCCGTCCCAGAGGATCTCGACGTGCTTGCGGCTCGTGCCCGCGTCGGGGATGGTGATGTCCGCGTCGCTGCCCCGGCCGATGACGGTCCGCGAGGAGGTCAGCGGGTGCCGCGTGCCGTCGATGTCCACGACGCCGCGCCAGGCGACGCGGCCCTCGGTGGTCTGCGAGTCGACGCGGAGCGTCCCCGTGGAGAGGGAGTCGTCGCGCTCGATCGTGATGGCGACCGGGCCCGCGAAGGAGTACCCCTGCGTGCGGGCGTGCTTCTGGACGAGCGTGTCGAGCTCCGTCGACAGCGCCGACCCGAGCGCGCTCATCTTGTCGTCGTCAGCCGGCGACAGCCGCACGGTGAACGTGTTGGGCGTCAGGATGCGGTCGCGGCTGACCACGACGGCCTTCTTGTCGAGCTCGCTGCGGAGCGCCGACGCGATCTCCACCGGCTGGATGCCACTGCGGAAGGTCTTCGCGAAGGCGCTGTTGACGGCGCGTTCGAGACCCTTCTCGAAACTGTCGAGTAGTCCCACGAGACTCCTTCAGGCAGGCAGACCAGTAGGCACATCGTAGTCAGCACGGCTGTACAGGTCATGGATGCCTCGACCTCGCGCGTTTCGTGGCAGGGTCGCGGCCGTGATATTCTCGGGAAGTTGAGTGCGCGGCATCCCGTGCCGTGCCTCGCGCGAGTGGCGGAATAGGTAGACGCGCTGGCTTCAGGTGCCAGTGCCCGCAAGGGCGTGGGGGTTCAAGTCCCCCCTCGCGCACAGAAGGCGGTCTTGATCTTTCATCAGGTCCGTTCTTTACAAATCAACAAACGAAGCCGGTCAGGACCGAAAATCCTGACCGGCTTCGTCGTTTCTGCCCGCACGTGTGTGGCTGCGGCTCATCCCACGTGAGCCGCAGCCACACCCTGCTACCTGCATCGGGCTCCTGCCCCGCGCCCTCAATCACAAGGTGAGGGGCGCCGTGGACTTCTGAAGAGCCAGCGTTCCCCCCGAGTAGCCGAGGCTCAGCGCCCCGAAACTAGCGGAGATGGAGTCGAGCGAGCCGCCCTGGTTGCCCTCGTAGATGAAGCCCGCCTGCAGCGTGTCTGTACATCCCGAGGTGTCCCATGTGACAGTAACGCGACCCTGGTCCGCGCTGTTCACAAAGCCGCTGACGGCAGCGTCGACTTCCCAGACCACAGAATTGGTCGCGACACCGCTGTTGTTCAGGACGGTTGTGTTCGTGACCGCGCCGTTCAGGTCCTGTGTAGTGGCGCGTGGGTTGGATCGAGCGCCACAGGAGGAATTGAAACCGAGTGAGGCAATATCTCGCGGATCCGTTTGACCTGCGAAGTCGTCGCGCCAATCCCAACTGCCGGTGACGTCGACGATGGGGCTCGTGCCCTGTCGGAAAGAGGTAATTGCGACGGTGAAGGAGTCTGAGGGAAGGGAGCCCGCGGCGGCCGTCACGCCGCCGTCCGACATGACGGCATTCTTTGCGAGCGCCTCTTCTGCGCCCTCGGCCGTCGTCGGTCCGGTGATGTTGGTGCTCACTTTGAACTCGCCACCGATGCTCTCGACGAACTGCTCGAGCCCGACGTAGTCGCCGGGGTGCTCGTTTTGGTAGTTCTCAATCTGGGCGATGAATTCCTCGTGTGTGAGGTCGCTCGGTGCCGCGTGCGCGGCCGGAGTTACTGCAAGAAGCCCGAGAACAAGAGCGCCGCCGCTGAGGACGGCACCCGACTTTTTGCGAATTGACATTGAAATCTCCTCGTCTTTTGTGTCGGTCGAATGACACGTTCGTTCACGAGGGTCAGCGACACAACCAGGTCGGTCGTATCGACGGGGAAAATGCATTCTTCTGCCAGGCTATTCAGAGGTCGGGTCGTGGCGGTCAGGGGTAGGCTCCGGTCCCGGCTTCCCCGCACGTGAAGCCTCCAGTTCGTCCCGGATTGCCTTGCGGACCACCCAGTACAGCGCGTATAGGGCAACCGCGGCCAGCGTGATGAGCAGCACAAGCGAGGTGATTGCGTCCATGGCCCAAGGGTTTCATGAATCCACGAGCGCTGAAACTGCAGAGCTCGTCGGCTCGCGACTGGAAAGGGGAGTTTGCTGGCGCGAGACGCGCCTAGGAAGGCGTGCCCTTATCCCTGCGCGGGAACAACGACTGTTCCAGGTCCTTCAACACGAGATACCCTGTGGCGGGTTGCCGCGCCCGCGCCGCGCTCTGCAGACGCATCACACATGCCGAGGCCGAGCCGACCCGACGCATGGCTCCGGGGTGGTCGTTAGAGGCGTCGCGCACGAGTAGAACCTCGGAGGTGTGCGCCGCCGGATATGCGGTCGTCGGCACATCACAGGCCGGACGCGCGCCGGCGGGATTGACCGCTGTGGGGCTGTCGTCAAAGTTTCAAGCGGTAGCGACAAGCTTTTGTCGTGAGCAGCGCCGAGCGCCGGTACACCCGTTAACGCTCGAGCCGTGACTCCTGCTCCAACCGAGGGGGTGAGCGCGGCGTCAGCGGATCGCGGGTGTGATGTCAATATAGCGGCGGGATCTCCGCCATGCGCCTATCCAGCTCGCACACCACGTTGTAGTAGTGGTACTCCTCTTTCTCGAGGTAATCCCGCAGGAGACCTGAAAGTGGCGGTCAGGACCGCCCCGCGGAGCCGCGCCATGACTGGGATCGCAGATAGAGAAAGAGCGCCACAGAACGACGAAGGCCCCCGGGTTCATCCCGGGGGCCATTTTCGTTTTGGCGAGTGCGCGGGGCGTGCGACGGGCGCTCGTGAGCTCGCAGAAACCGCCGAATTTCGCAGAATTCCGCGGGAGAACTGCGAAGACGAGCCCGTTCTGCGAGATCCGACCGGCGGGCGCTGGTCAGCGGGCGACATCGCGCAGCGCGGCCAGGACCGTGCGCACGGACGCGTAGGCCAGCGCGTCGGGACGGGCGAGGGCGTCGACGTGGCGCACCAGGGGAAGGTCGTCGAGCGGCCGCAGGACGAGGCCGTCGACCGCGAGAGAGGCGGCCGTCATCCGGGGCATGATCGCGACGGCGGACCCCGCCCGCACGACCTCCGCCGTCACGGAAAACTCGTTGATCCGGTGGGCGATGCGCAGAGGACGACCGACGTGGGCGGCGAGATGATCCAGGACGCCGGCGAGGGGGAACCCGCGGTGCACCGACACCCAGCTCTCGTCCGCGACGTCCGCGGCGCGCAGGCGCGGGCGGTCGGCGAGCGGGTGCGCCGCCGGGAGTGCGATGTCCAGCGGCTCCGTCAGCAGCGGCGTCACCACGACGCGCTCGGCCGGCCAGGGCTCGTCGTGCGCGAGGCGGTGGGCGATCACGATGTCGTGGTCGGCGGTCAGCCCGGGGAAGTCGCGGTGGGCGACGTCGGCATCCGTCAGCTGCAGCGGGGGAGCATCGCCGAGGGCGCGAAGCAGCGGGCCGAACAACGAGAGTCCCGCGCTGTGGAACGCGGACACCCGGACCGGTCGCCGGTGGTCGTCGAGGAACGCGCCGACCGCCTCGCGCGCGTCGGTCAGCGCCTTGTCGACGCGCATGCCGGCATCGGCGAGAGCCTCCCCGGCGGGCGTGAGCACCAGCACGCGGCCGCGCCGCTCGGTGAGGGGGACCGGCGAGTGGTTCTGCAGCACCGCGAGCTGCTGCGACACGGCGGAGGCCGACACGTGCATCGCCGCGGCGACGGCGGCCACGCTCCCGCGGTCGCGGAGCTCGCGCAGAACGCGGAGGTGGGCGGCATCCATAAGTCTGAACTTACGGGACGGTGAAGCAAGCCGTCGTTGTTCTTCCGTCACGGGGATCCGATGCTGGACGAGTGAGCCGCCGCACCCCCGAACTCGTCATCGATGTCCTGCTCGTCGCGGTCGCTGCGGTCTGGGGCGCGAGCTTCCTCGCCGCGAAGGAGCTCACGACCGAGATGGGCGTCGCGCCCGCCGTCGCCCTGCGCTTCATCGTGGCAGCGGTCGCCCTCGGCGTGATCTGCGCCGTGAGGAGGGAACGGATGCCGCGCGGTCGCGGTCTCGCCATCGCGGCGCTCCTCGGCTGCTCGCAGGCTGCGGTGATCGGGCTCGAGACGGCGGGGGTGCACCTGACGTCCGCGACGAACGCGGGACTGCTGATCAGCCTGGCGCTGATCTTCACCCCGGTGCTGGAGAGTCTCGCCGCGCGGTCCTGGCTGCCGCGGTCGTACTTCGTCGCTGCCGTGGTCTCCGTCGTCGGCGTCGCCCTGCTCGTGTCGGGCGGGGGACTGCGCACGCCGACGGTCGGCGACGCCCTCGTGGTGGCCGCGGCGGCAGTGCGGGCGGTCCACGTCACTGCGAGCGCCCGTTTGTCCCGTGGCCGGTCGGACAGCACCCTGGCGGTCGTGTTCGTCCAGCTCGTGGTCTGCGCGGCGACCTCGTGTGCGGTGGCCGGCCCCGACCTTCCCCCGGCGATCGCGGGACTGTCGGCATCCGGGTGGCTCGACGCGCTCTTCCTCGGACTGCTGTGCTCCGTGTTCGCCTTCGTGGTGCAGCTGTGGGCGGTCCGCCGGACGTCGGCGACGCGGGCGAGCATCCTCATGGGCACCGAGCCCGTCTGGGCCGTGCTCGTGGGTGTGCTCATCGGCGGCGAGGCCATCGGCGCCGCCGGGTTCGCGGGAGCCGCGCTCATCATCGCCGCAGGGTACGCAGGCCAGGCGATCGAGCGGCGGCACCGCCGCGCCGCCGGTGAGGACGTCTTGCAGCCGGTCCCGGTCCGCAGACCCAAGCCACGCGTTTGGAACAGCCCCCGGGTGCGTAGCCGGGTCTGAGCCGCACCGTTCAATCGGAGATGCCAGAACGGCCGCCCGTGAGCGGGGCGGCCGTTTCGACACTCGGCGTCAGGCGGACGGGGCGGCCGGCAGCGGCTGACCGGTCACGCCCGAGACGACGAGATCCGCGCGGGAACGGGACGCCTCGACGAGCACGGCGTTGGCGCCGTCCACGTCGCGGGCCCACGCCGTCGCCGCCTCGACGGAGCGCCCGTGCCGAGTGTGCCGATCGACGAGCCGCGCCTCGCGCTCCTCCGCCGACGTGGCGCAGAACCAGGCGGCATCGAGGCGGTCGCGGACGCCCGCCCACGGATCGACGTCCGCCAGCAGGTAGTTCCCTTCGACGACGACGATGATGGCATCCGGGTCGATCGCGATCTCGCCGGCCACGCCCTCGTCGACGACCCGCCGGAAGCTCGGCGCGTACACCGTGTGATCGCGCTCGCCGCGGACGCGGTCGAGCAGGGCGAGGAACCCCCAGCCGTCGAAGGTCTCGATCGCGCCCTTGCGGTCGCGGAGGCCGAGCCGGTCGAGTGTCGCGTTGGCGAGGTGGAAGCCGTCCATCGGCAGGTGCACGGCCGTCCCGGGCGCATCCGCGTTGATCGTCTCCACCAGGGCCTGCGCGAGGGTGGTCTTGCCGCTGCCCGGGCTCCCGGCGATGCCGAGGAGATAGCGCAGTCCCGGGTCCGCCGCGTCGGCCACCCGACGCGCCAGCTCGGCCAGCGCCGCGGGCGGCGGACCGGCGTGCGGGGACGGCGGAGCCGGCTGCGCGGGAGCCGGACCGGAGCGTGCCGGTGCCCCCACCGTGTCAGACGGCATGAGCGGTCGCGATCTGGTTCGTCATGAACGACAGCGCGTGACGCGCGAGCGCGGGGCCGTCGTTCCAGAGGTTCCGCCAGATGGCGAGATCGTTCGACAGCGTCGGCGACACGACGGCGGACGAGAAGGACTCGAAGGTCACAGGTCCGGTGTAGTCGATGTCGGCGAGGGCATGGAAGAACGACGCGAAGTCGAGGTGACCGCTGCCCAGGAAGCCCCGATGGTTCTCTCCGATGTGGACGTACCCGAGACGGTCCCCCACCAGGCGCACGGGGCGGGAGAAGTCGTCCTCCTCGATGTTCATGTGGTAGGTGTCCAGGTGGATGACGACGTTGTCGTGACCGATGTCGTCAGCCAGGCGGAGCGCGTCGGCCGCCGTGTTGATGACGTTGGTCTCGTACCGGTTGCAGATCTCCAGGCCGAGGGTCATGCCCTTGTCCTGCGCGTCGACCGCGAGGTCCTTCAGCGTGGCGACGACGTTGGCGCGACCGGCGGAGCTCAGCGCGTGCCCGTACTTGCCGAGCGCGCTGTACAGCGCACCGGTGAAGTGGGTGCCGCCGAGATCGTGCGTGATCTGCAGCGAATCGTGGAGCAGCCGTGCGCCGCGTGCCACGACCTCCGCGTCGTCGCTCGACACGTCGGCTGTGAAGGCCAGACCGCGGGAGCAGACGATGCCGAGGCCGGCGGCCTCGAGCTTGCCGCGCGCGTCGGCGACGTCGAGGTTGGGGGAGTCGTGCAGCGACAGCTCGAGGATGTCGTACCCGGCCGCCGCCGTCTGGTCGATGATGAGCGACATCTCATCGGGCGTGGTGCCTCCGGCGAAGACGAGTGCGTGGACGCCGAGCGGGTTCTGGGACATGACGGTTCTTTCTTTCGGGGGGTCAGACGGTGACGGCGACAGGGGTGAACTGCTCGCGGAGGAACTGCAGGGAGTCCGCGGCGACGGCCGACGGATCGTCCCAGAGAGGGCGCCAGAGGCCGATGTCGACAGCGGCATCCGTCCCCACGACGGCGCTCGAGAACGTCTCCACCGTGACGGGACCGGCGAAGCCCGCCGCGCGCAGATCATCGGCGAAGCGGCGCCAGTCGATCGTGCCCGTCCCGAGGCGCCCGCGGTGGCTCTCGCTCGCATGGATGTAGCCGAGGAGCGGCCCGGCGTCGCGTACGGCGTCGCCGAGGCTGATCTCCTCGACGGAGGCGTGGAAGGTGTCCATGTGGACGACGACGTTCGGCTGGTCGATCTCGCGCACGAACCTCGCGGTCTGCGCGGCGGTGTTCAGCAGGTTCGACTCGTACCTGTTGACGTACTCGACGCCGAGGGTGATCCCGTCGCGGGCGGCGAGCGTGGCGGTCCGCCGCAGGGCGGCCAGCGACCGGTCGCGATCCGCGGCGGTCGGGAGCCGCAGGTACCGGCCCATCGCCGAGAAGACCACTCCCCCCACGAAGGTCGCACCGATCTCCGCCGCGAAGGCGACCGCCTCGGCGAGGCGGTGCTCACCGCGCGCGGCGACAGCCGGGTCCGACGAGGTGATGTCGTCGTCGAAGGACAGCGCCAGCGAGACCACCGCGTCGAGGCCATTCGCGGACAGCGCTCGCCGTGTGTCGTCGGGAGGGTGGACGCTCCGGTCGACGGCGGGGATCTCGATGAAGTCGTATCCGGCGGCTGCCGCCGAGCCGATCGTCCGGGCAGCGGCATCCGGATTCCAGTCGAACCCCCAGAGGCCGGCGTGCACCCCGAAACGGGGAAGGCCCGCGCTCACGCGGACTTCGCGCCGGTGATGAGCGCGACCAGCTCGTCCCCGTCGGTCTCGGCCGCACGGCGTTCGGCCACGGCGAGACCGCCGCGCATCACCCAGACGTGGTCGGACAGGCGGAGCACCTGATCGAAGTTGTGGCTGATGAGGAGGACGGCGACGCCCTGCTCCTTGAGCTTGCGGATGATGCCCTCGACGCGTGCCGTCTCCTGCACGCCCAGCGCGGCGGTCGGCTCGTCTATGATGACGATGGACCCGCCCCACCCCGCGGCACGCGCGATGGACACCGCCTGACGCTGACCACCGGAGAGTCGACGGACCCGGCTGGTCACGGGCGGGACGTTCACGGCGAGATCCGAGACCATCTCCTGGGCCGTAGCGCGCATCGCCGAGCGGTCCAGGATGCGGAACGGGCCGAAGCCCTTGGTCTTCTCGCGCCCGAGGAAGAAGTTCTGCCACACGGTCAGGTCCTCGACCAGCGCGAGGTTCTGCTGCACCGTCTCGATGCCGCGTTCGCGGGCGGCGAGCGGGCTGTCGAAGCTCACCTCCTGGCCGTCCAGCGTGATGGTGCCGGAGTCCGGACGATGGATGCCGGAGAGGCAGCGCACCAGGGTGGACTTGCCGGCGCCGTTGTCGCCGATGAGCGCGGTGACCTCGCCGCGACGCATGGTGATCGAGGCGCCGCGGAGGGCGTGGACGCCCCCGAAGGACTTGGTGATGTTCTGGGCGGAGAAGACGACGTCGTTCCCGATGGCGGTGGTCATTTCTTCTGGAACCTCGTGAGAAGGGCCGCGAGGACGACGACGAGTCCCACGGCGAGCGGCTGGTAGAACTGGGAGACCCCGAGCAGGGTGAGTCCGTTGGTGAGGGCGGTGAGCAGCAGGGCGCCGAGTACGGGCCCGACGATCTTGCCGCGGCCACCGGTGAGCGCGACGCCGCCGAGCACGACCGCAGCGATGGAGTTCAGCAGGTAAGCGGTGTTGATGGCGGGCTCCGCCGCACCGATCCGGGCGACGAGCAGGATGGATGCCACCCCGGCGAGCATGCCGGCCAGCACGTAGACCATGATGCGCACGCGCTGCGCGCTCACGCCGTTGGCGACGGCCGCCTCCTCGCTGCCGCCGACCGCCTGGACGTGGAGACCGAACCGGGTCCGGAACATCACGAACCAGAAGACGACGGCGATGGCCGCGGCGATGAGGAACGGGAAGCCGAGGATCCACACGCGGCCGGTGGTCAGGCGGATGAGCTCGGGGCTGGTGACCGAGATCGGAGCGCCGGAGGTGAGGATGAGGGCGAGACCGGTGGCCACGGACAGCGTCCCCAACGTGGCGATGAAGTCGGTGACCTTGCCCTTGGCGATGAGGAGACCGTTGACCACCCCGACGGCGCCGGACGTGACCACGGCGATCAGGGCGGCGAGCCAGAAGCCCAGCCCGGCTTGGAAGGCCAGGCCGAAGCCGACCGCGCCGAGTGTCATCGTCGCGGAGATGGAGAGGTCGATGCCGCCCGTCGTGATCACGTAGGACTGCGCCACGGCCAGGATGATGAGGATCGCGGCGGCGATCAGCATCGCCTGGATGTTGCCGAGGGTGAGGAAGGTCGGGCTGAGGGCGGCGAAGACGATCACCAGCAGGACCAGTCCGACCGGGGCCGCGTTCTCCGCCCAGAAGCTCAGGCTGCGGGCGTCGTTCGCGACGCCGCGCAAGCCGTTCTTCGGAACGTCGAGGGTGGTGGTTTTGAGGGGCGTGGTCACGGCAGACCTGTTTCTCCTAGAGATGACCTGGGGGGAGGGAGGAGCCCCGCGCGGACGCGCGGGGCTCCCGGACGTCACTCGCCGAGCTGCTCGGCGAGGGGGTTGTCGAACTCCTCGAACGGCTGCGGGAACTTCGCGATGGCGTCCGCCGCGTTGTCCGCGGTCACCAGAGCGGTGGGCGACTCGATGTTCTTCGGCAGGTCGCCGCCCTGCAGGGCGACCTGGCAGGCCTGCACGCCGAGCGTCCCGATGGCATAGGGGTACTGGGCGACCTTGGCCGAGAGTCCGCCGGACTGGACCGACTCGAGCGCGTCCTGGTTGCCGTCGACGCTGACCACGACGATCTGACCGGTCTTGCCGGCGTTCTCGACGGCCTTGACGATGCCCAGGCCCATGTCGTCGTTGGCGGCGAAGAAGGCGGCGATGTCGGGGTTGGCGGCGATGATGTCGGTCGCCTTGGTGAGCGCGATCTCGCGCTTCCAGTCCGCGGCATCCTCCTGCACGATGTCGAGCGTGCCGTCGACGGCGGAGGTGAAGCCGTCGACGCGGGCGGCGCTGGTGACGTCGCCGGAGATGCCGCCGATGACGGCGACCTTGGACCCCGCGGGGACGGCTCCGACCACGAAGTCGCCCGCCTTGCCTCCGGCCGCCTCGTTGTCGGTGCCGATGTAGGTGGCCGGCGTGACGCCCGCCGCCTCGGCGGACTCGGCGTCGATCGGCTGGTCGATGTTGACGATCGGCGTGCCGGCTGCGGCCACCGGCGCGAGCGCCTGCACGAGGTTCGTGCCGCTGATCGGGTTGACGATGAAGCAGCCGAAGCTCTGTCCCGCGAGGGTGGTGAGCTTGTCCGCCTGCCCGGTGGTGTCGCCGATGTCGGCGGCAGCCTGCACGCTGACGTCGACGCCGTCCGCCTCGGCCGTGCTGTCGATGCCGTCCTCCATCGCCTGGAAGAAGGGGTTGTCCAAGCCCTTGATGACGGCGGCCACGGCGCTGGAGCCGTCGCCGGCCCCGGCGTCGGTGCCCGTCGAGCATCCGGCCAGTGCGAGTGCGACCGCGGCGACGGGTGCGCCGAGGAGAAGAAGCCGACGCTTCGGAGCGTGTGTGCTGAACATCAATGTCCCTCGTGATCGGAGGCACTGCCGCGTGCCGTTGGCATCAATGTAGACCCGCTTTTGAGTTTTAGCAACACAAAAGTAGGTAGCCTTTCAACCCCCTGCAAGATACGCTGAGGGCACTGACGCGAGGAGGAGACATGGACGGCGGGTCGCATGAGAGTGACGTTCTGAGCCTGTTCCGCGAGCGCGGCCAGCTCAGCAGAACGGACGTCATCGCCCTCTCCGGCTTGTCGCGGACCACCGTGAACCACCGGCTGTCGACGCTCACCGCGTCGGGCCTCCTCGTCCCGGTCGAGGGTGGCGAGTCGACCGGTGGCCGACCCTCGAGCCGCTTCGACTTCTCCGCACGCCGCGCGGTCATCCTGTGCGCCGACATCGGAGCGACGGGCTTCACGGTGGCCGCGTGCGATCTCTCCGGCGCACCGCTGGCGGATGCCGAGCGCACCATCGACGTGTGGAGCGGCCCCGAGGCGGTGCTCTCCCTCGTCCTGGAGGCCTTCCGGGCGATCGACACCGGCGACGAGGTCTGGGGCATCGCCGTCGGCGTCCCCGGCCCCGTCGAGTTCGCGGCGCACCGGGTGGTGAACCCTCCCATCATGACCGGGTGGGACCGCTTCGACATCGCGGCGTGGTTCGCCCCGCACTACGACGCACCGGTGCTGGTCGAGAACGACGCCAACGCCCGTGCCGTCGCCGAAGCGCGCGTGCACCGCCTGGACAACGTCATCGCCCTCAAGCTCGGCACCGGGATCGGGGCGGGCCTGGTCTTCAACGGCCAGATCATCCGCGGAGACAAAGGGGCGGCGGGAGACATCGGACACACGCGGGCGACGATCGTCGACCCGGAGCCGCGGGAGTGCCGATGCGGCAGCTTCGACTGCGTCGAGGCCTATGCGGGCGGATGGGCAATCGAACGGGAGCTGCGGGAGGTCGGCATCCCCGCCGCCGGCGCCCGGGACATCGTCGAGCTCGTCCGCAACGGCGACATCGAGACGGTGCGGCGGGTTCGCGCGGCGGGCCGCGTCGTCGGCGACGCGATCGCCGATCTCGTCAGCATCCTGAATCCCCGCGTGATCGCCCTGTCCGGGATGCTGGCCGAGTGCGATGAGAACCTCATGTCGGGGATCCGGGAACGCGTGTACCAGCGGGCGACGCCGCTCGTGACCCGTGACCTCACCATTGCGCGATCCACGCTGGGTGAGCACGCCGGAGTCATCGGGCTGGCCTACATCGTCAGCGACGAGGTGCTGCGGCCCTCGTCGCTGGACCGCATCCTGGCCCGAACGACCGTCCGGGTCTGAGGGACGCTCGGTCGCGCCGCTGCATCCCGCGTCGTCCGCGGCTCGAGCGTCAGCCCGCGAGCGCGATGACGAGGATCGCGGCGACCGCGAGGACCATGCCCACGATCTGCACGCCGACGACGCGTTCGCGGACCACGCCGATCGCCAGGCCGACGGTGATCGCGGGGTAGAGAGAGATGACCACGCTGGCGAGCGACAACAGACCGGTCTGGAACGCGTAGAGCATCGCCACGTTGGCGACGACGTCGAGCAGGCCGATGGCGATGGCGAGCCGGAACGTGCTGCCGCGGATGATCTCGGTGTGTCCCCGTCGCAGCGCGACCCCGATGACGACGAGAGCGGCGACGATGCGGGCCACGGCGAGGGGCCACAGTCCGCCGTCCGCCGGCATCTGGTGCGTGAAGACGAAGCTGAGGCCGAAGAGCACGCCCGCCCCGACGGTGATGCGGGCGACACGGGCGGTGAACCGCCGCACGTCGTCCTCGACGTGGGCCTGCGTGCCCTCGCGGCTGACCAGGGCGATCGCGACGACCGCCAGCGCGATCCCGCCGAACGCCAGGGGAGTCGGGCGCTCGCCGAACAGCACCCCCGCGATCACCGGGATGACGACGACCAGGACCGCCGTCACGGGAGACACGACGCTCATGGGCCCCTCGGCGAGGGCGATGTAGAACCACCAGATGGCCAGCGCCGTCGCCACGCCGGACGCGCTGCCCCAGAGCAGCGCCGGCAGCGACAGGCCGCCCCCGACGAACGGTGCCGCGACGAGGATGAGGACCGCCGAGACCGGGTAGCTGACGAGGATGACCCGCAGCGCCTCGACCCGTCGCGAGGCGAGACCGCCGAAGAAGTCGCTCGCCCCGTACGCGACGGCCGAGGCGAGGGCGAGGACGACCGACAGCACGGGTCCTCCTTCTCCGCTCCGGCGCCCCGGGCGGGACGACACGTCTGCATGCTAGCCGAGAGCGCCGGGCTCGCCCGCCGGGTCCCGGGGTGCGCACGGCGCCCGTCGCGCGGCGACCGACGGATGCCGCGGCGTCGCCGCTCAGCGCACGGCGATCGACCGCAGCATGTCGAGCTGCCCGGTGTTCCACGACAGCTCGTCCAGCACGTGCAGCAGGAGCGCGTGCGTCGTCATCTCGCGCGAGGACGACGCCACCTCGTCGAGGGGGACAGCGCGCAGGTTCTCGTCCCCGTGCTGCTGCACCTCCCGGCAGAGCCGGGCCACGGACTCGGCGGTGTCGGTCTTCCGGGCGTTCCACGAGGCCGCGGTCGAGGTCGGGACGCCGAGCTCCTTCCGTGGCCGGCCGGTGATCGCCTCGCCGAACCACACGGCCTCGACGAAGGCGGTGTGCCGCGCGATCCCGAGCATGGACGGGCGGCCGGGGACGAGCTCCTTCCGGAGGGTCTCGTCCGGGATGCCGTGCAGCGAGCTCTGGACGAGGGCGCGGGCCGCGTCCAGCCGCGCTTCGAGGTCGGCACGCATGTCCCGCGGCCGGGTGTGGTCGTGACCGGACATGTGCTCCTCCTCGTGGATGCCGCTGCTGCGCTCAGTCAACCGCGCACGGGCCCCGCGAGTCGCCCCTTGCCATCGGGCGAGAACGTCGTGCGCGACGAGACGCCGGCGGCATCCCGAGCCCGGAACGACCGCGGACGAGGTGGCGTTCCACCGCGGCGCGCACACGGTCGGCGGGGATCCGGGATCTCGGACCCCCGCCGACGGCGCCCCCTCGGGATTGGGGACCGGGATGAGGAGGTGCGGAGCGCCGCCGGTGCCGGACGACGCTCGCCGAAAAGCTAGCGACGTCCGGCGGCCGGCCGCTATACGTATTCGCTCGAATCGGTAGCGGTTCAGTGGTGCGCTCGCCGCCGGCGGCGGGATCACCGGATGCCGCTGCGCGCGAAGCCCTGCACGAAGTACCGCTGGAAGAGCAGGAACAGCACCACCATCGGGATCACCGAGATGAGCGCGAGCGCCATGCTGGCGCTGTAATCGGGGGTGGACTGCCCCTTCAGGTAGAGCAGGCCGATCGGCAGGGTGAACAGGGCCGGGTCCTTCAACGCGATGAGCGGCCACGCGAAGTCGTTCCAGCTGCCGAGCAGCGTCAGGAGGGTGAGGACGGCGATGAGCGGCTTGCTGAGCGGCAGGACGATCTGCGCGAACGTGCGCAGATGGCCGGCGCCGTCCATGCGGGCGGCCTCGATCAGCTCCTGCGGGATGCTGAGGAAGAACTGCCGAGCCAGGAAGAGCCCGAACGCGGCCGCGGCGCCCGGCAGGATGACCGACCAGTAGGTGCCGGCCAGCTGCAGTCCGGTGACCAGGCGGAACTGCGCCACCATGATCGCCTGGACGGGGATCATCATCGTGGCGAGGGCGAGGATGAACAGGATGCCGCGACCGGCGAAGCGTATGCGCGCGAAGGCATACCCCGCGAGCAGGTTCACCGTCACGGTCAGAACGGTGACGAACGCCCCGATGACGACGGAGTTCACGAACCATTCCGCGACGGGGAACCGGGCGAAGACCGTGGCGAAGTTCTCGGTGCTGAGCTGACTCGGCCAGAACTGCACCCCGCCCGGACGGAACACCTCGCCGCGCGGGGAGAACGCGATGACGAGCATCCAATAGAGGGGGAAGAACACCACGGCGGAGGCCACGACGGCCAGCGCGATCCGCACGGCGAGGCCGAGCCGGGATCCGTCTCGACGTCCGCGGCGCCGCGGCGCCGGCTCGACCGGCGCGGGCGGCTGACCGACCGGGCCGATCTGGGTGAGGGTGGAGGAGGTCATGGATGCCTCTCACTCGACGGTGTCGCGCGAACGGCTCGTGCGCCACTGGATGTAGGTGAAGAGAAGGGTGATGAGGAGGATCACGACGCCGAGGGCGGCGCCGTAGCCCTGCTCGCGGATCTGGAACCCGTTCCGGTAGGCGTACGTGCCGAGCACCGAGGTCGAGAAGCCCGGGCCGCCGCCGGTCATGACGAAGACGATGTCGAACACCTGGAACGAGGCGATGACGTTCATGATCAGCAGGAAGAACGTGGACGGACCGACGAGCGGGGTCGTGATGTGGCGGAACAGCTGCCACCGCCCCGCTCCGTCGAGTCGCGCCGCCTCGTACAGCTCGGGCGAGACGCTCTGCAGCCCGGCCAGATAGATCACCATGTTGAAGCCGATGCGCAGCCAGATGGCGGTGATCATCACCGACACGAAGGCCGCCGTCCCGTCGGACTGCCAGGCGACCGGGCTCAGTCCGACCGCCTGCAGCGTCTTGTTGATGATGCCCGAGCCCTCGCTGAAGATCGTGACCGCGATCATGCCGGACGCGACGCCGGAGATGACGAGCGGCAGCACGATGATGGTGCGGAACACGCCCTTCGCCGGCAGCACCGAGTTGAGGAGGACCGCCAGGCCGAGGCCGCCGATCAACTCCACCGGCACCGTGATGGCGGTGAAGAGGAGGGTGTTTCCGAGGCTCTGCCAGAAGACCGGGTCCGCGACCATCCGGGAGTAGTTGGCGAGGCCGACGAATTCCGGATCGCCGAAGCCCTGGAAGCGCGTGAACGACAGCTGCACCGCGAAGACGATGGGGACGAAGAGGAACAGCCCCATCAACAGCATGTTCGGCGCGATGAAGCCGTACCCCGTCAGCGTCTCGCGGACGCGCGCCCGCCGGGGCCGGGTCGCCGGGGCGACGCCGAACCGGCCGCCGGCGGACGCGACTGTCATGAGCCGGTCGCCTGGCGGATCGCCGAGGTGAGGTTCGCCAGCGTGTCGGCGGTGCTCTGCCCGTTCACGAACGCCGCCTCGAGCTGGTCCTGCATCGAGACCGCGATCGGCGCGAGGTACGGCGAGGTCAGCTGCTCGACATCGGACGGCTGGATCGTCGCCGCCTGCTCGACGAACACGGGCATGACATCGGGCCGCACGGCGAAGTCGATCGACGAGGGGTCGATGTCGACCCGCGTCGGCAGCTCGTTCGTGGCCGCGCAGAACGCCGACATGTTGTCCGCCTCGACCATGAACGTCAGGAACTCGGCCGCCAGCTCGGGCTGATCCGTCCCGCTGGTTGCGACGAGGGCGTTGCCGCCGAGGTCGGTCGCCCCGCGCTCGTCGACGGGCATCGGGAGGGCGGTCCACTCGAACCCGGCGAGGTTCTCGATGTCGGGGACGACGAACGAGCCGACGAACGCCATGGCGACCGACTCCTCCGTGAAGAACGCGTCGGCGTAGGTGGCGCCCTTGACCGAGCTGGTCGGGGGCACCCAGCCGTTCTCGAAGAACGAGCGGGTGAAGTCGAGCGCCTCGGTACCGGCGGCGGAGTCGATCGCGGGTGTTACCCCGTCCTCCTCCAGGAGCCGTCCGTCGGCCTGGAACAGCCAGCTCAACCAGCGCGGCGTGCCGCCGAGCTGCCAGTTGTAGACGAACGGATAGGTCTCGGCGGGCAGGGAGGCCTTCAGCGTCGCGGCCGCTTCGGCGAACTCGTCCCAGGTCCACGCGTCGGCCTGCGTGGTGGGCAGGTCGGTGATGCCCGCGTCCGCGAGCAGCTGGGTGTTGACCAGCAGCGCCGACACGTCGGTCTGGTGCGGGACGCCGTACGGGGTGCCGTTGTAGGAGATCGCCTCCCACATGGCCGGCGTGAACTGCGCGATCTCGTCCTCGCTGACGTACGGGCTCATGTCGAGCAGCTGGTCCTGGCTGGAGTAGACGCCCAGGTTGCCGTAGTCGACGCGGAAGACGTCCGGCGCGCTGCCGGCCGACAGCTGCGCGTCGATGTTCGTGAACATCTGGTCGTAGGGGACGACGTTCAGCTCGACGGTGACGCCGTCGTTCTGCGCCTCGAACTCGTCGACGAGCTGCTCGAAGGCGGCCTGCTCGGACTCGCTGGCCCAGGTCGTGAAGGTCAGGGTGCCTTCCGTCGTGTCGTTCCCGCCGCCGGTGAACCCGGCGCAACCGCTCAGGGCGAGGGCGGCCGCCGCCACCGTGGCGGCGGAGCCCAGCATTCGTGTGGTCTTCATCGGTCAACTTTCGTGTCGGTGAACTCGCGGCTGAGGGGCAGCCGATCGAGTTCGGACTCGACGAGCGTCACGAGGCCCTGGGGGCCGAGGATGCCGTCGAGCATGCGAGAAGGGGCTGGGTCTGCGGGGTCCGCGCGGTCCAGCGCGGCGAGGAACGCGGCGGTGGCGTCCTCGACGGCCCGGACGCAGCCGAACCGGGCGATGCGCTGACGGTCGACGACGATGTCGGTGCCGTAGCCCTCGCGGAAGAGTGCGCGGTGCGCGTCGGTGAGCGGGGTGTCGAAGAGCACGCCGAGCTCGACGAGCATCAGGTCGAGCTCCCGCGGGGCGATGGAGGCCTCGTCGAAGTCGATCAGCCAGGGGCGGCCGTCCGCATCGAGGAGGACGTTGCCCAGGTGCGGGTCGCCGTGGGTGGTGACGCGGACGGACGGTGCGCGGAGGGTCTTCAGCGCCCGCTCGGCCTCGACGAGTCGCAGCAGCCGCGGGCGGGTGGCATCCCATCTCTCCGCCAGCGCGGCGGGGGTGTCCCGGAGCGCGACGTCGACGTCGCCGACCAGCGCGCGCAGGGACTTCCGGACCCGACGGATGCCACGACGGTGGGGCCGCACGTCGGGAGGGGCGGGGTGGTCGTGCACGGTGCGCAGCATCCGGCCGAGAGAGAGCCAGTCGACGCTGTCCGGACCCAGGTCGACCGCGTCGACGCCGTCCACCCAGTCGAAGACGGTGATCAGGCGTCCGTCGTCGACGGTCCACAGACCGCCGTCCAGGGTGGGCCGGGGGTGCACGATGCCCGTCGCCCCCTCACCCGCGAGCGACCCGGCGACGGTCAGGCCGAACGTCACGTCGCGGGTCGTCACCTTGACCCCGTACTGGGCGCCGGCGGCATCCCGGCCCGTCCAGACCGATGCGGCGGGATCCCATCCACCCTCGATCGGGACGAGCTCGCGGAGAGCCAGTCCGTACCGCGCGGCGACGAGCCCCGTGAGCGCCCGCGCCTCGTGCGAAGCGCGATCCTCCGGTGCTGCATCGTCGTCAGGGCCGGACGTCATGGCTCGGCGGCTACTCGCCGCCGTTGATCAGCGTCAGCCAGGAGCCGAACGGACGGGCCGCCTGCTCGTCGGGGAGGTTCTCGGCGTCGGGGGATTCGGTCGTCATCTCCCGAGTGTGACCCCGGGGGGATGCGCCCAGACTGCGCTTGACAAACGCGCGACGGGGTCCGCCCTCACTCCAGGGTGGGAGGCAGAACGTAGACGATCTCGTCGTCGTCGCGCTCGGACTCCACGAAGCCGATCCCGGCGAGGACGTCGTGCGCGGGGTCGTCCTCGACGGAGACGCACGCGTACAGGGGCCGGGTGGCCTCGCGGGCCGTGAGCTGGCGGACGACCTCGCCGGTGACGGCCGCGTCCGTGCCGGGCAGGAGGGCGAAGACGATCTCGCGGTCGTCGTCGACGGGCAGCACGGCGGACAGTCCGCGCGGGTCGCCGTCGACCACGACCGCCTGGAGCATCACCGCGTCGTCGGTCAGCTGCTCGTCGATCCAGGCGTCGAACGCGGACCGTTCGGCGAACGCCGCGCGCCGCCACGTCGGCGACCCGTCCTGCAGGAGGGGGAAGGCGGCATCCCGGTCCTCGTCGGTCACGTCTCGCAGCTCGATTCGGGGCATGCGGTCACCCTAGGGGGCTGCGGAAGGACCCGCGCGACCCTTGCGAGTCGGCGGCGAACGGGTCCGCTGGTCAGAACCGCCCGTGCAGGGCGAGGAAGAAGACCGTCGCGTGCCGGTGGTCGCGCTCGCCGACGGCGCGGTGCAGGTCTGCGAACAGGTCCGCCCGCTCGACGGGGTCGGTGACGGAGGGGGCCCATCCCTCGAGGTTGCGGCGGACCACGAGGTCGGCCTGACGCAGCGTCTCGCGGAACACGCCGTTGCGGCTCGCGCGGGTGAAGTGGGTGAGGACCTCGAGTCCGGCCTCGACGTACTCCGGGGAGGTCTCCGTCCGGCCCATGGCCTGCAGCAGCTCCGCTCCGCGGGCCACATCGTCGTCGTTGTCCGTGCGGAGCAGGGTGACGTACATCGTCGTGGCGATCATGTGGACCACATACTCGCGCATGTCGGAACGGGCCCGCTCCGACACCGGGGACACGCGCGTGTACCGGTTGGCCGCGACCTCGACCAGGCCGATCCGTTCCAGGCGCTGCAGGGCCTCGCGGACGGGCGTGCGGGAGATGCCCATGTGCTCGGCGAGGACCACGTCCCGCAGCCGATCACCCGGCTGCAGGCGGCCGTCCACGATCGCGTCTCCGAGGGCGGCGTACGCCTCGTCGACGAGAGCGGAAGCGCGTCGGCGAGTGTTCATCAGGGGCATCTTACGGGGGCGGGGTACCACAACATTCCGCCCGACAGGCGAAATTCACAGCTTCGATGTCGCACAGCGGCTGTCTGCGGTTGTAAAGTGATCGCCGTCGCGCTTCTGCGCGGCATATCCGGGGGGATCCGTCGACGCCCGGGCCTTTGAGCGAAGCTCGGCCCGGGCGTCGTATGGGCTTCAGGGGGTTCGCGCGATCGTTCACCGTCACGCGATGCAACGTTTGGATTACGGGCTCGCGGGCGATCCGCGCTCGCCGCTACCTTTGTGGGCATCGACCGGCGCGCTCGGCGTCGGCTAGAGCGAAAAACGGCGAATCGATGAGCACGCAGGGCACCGTCAAGTGGTTCAACTCGGAGAAGGGCTTCGGCTTCATCGCTCCGGATGAGGGCGGTCAGGACGTCTTCGCCCACTACAGCGCCATCCAGTCGGGCGGCTACCGCTCGCTCGAGGAGAACCAGCGCGTCGAGTTCGAGATCGCCCAGGGCCCCAAGGGCCTGCAGGCGGAGAACATCCGCCCGCTCTGACGCGCGTCCCGCGTCCCGACGCCCGTCAGGACGCGGATGCCTCGAGTGCGTCGCTCCACGCCGCCCGAGCGGCCACGAGCGCGCTGACCGGGTCGGTGGCCGCTCGCGCCGCGGCCAGCTCCCGCCGCGCCTGCTGTCGGCGGAGCCGCGCGTCCAGCGGTCCGCCGTCCGCGGCGGTCTCTGCGGCCGTCAGCGCGGTCCGCGCGCACGCGAGCGTCCCCGGGAGAGCCGCACGCGCCGCCTCGATGCGCTGACGCGTCGTCAGGGAGCCGAGGGGCGCGGCATCCATCCGTTCCCGAGCGCGCGCGACGGCCGCGATCGCCGCTCGCGGACGGCGTGTGGCGGTCTCCGCCGCGCGATCCACGGCGCCGGCCGCGTCGGCGAGGTCAGGACGGCCGGTCAACTCGACGCGGACGGTCGCGATCTCCCGCTCGACGTTCTCGGCCGCTTGCAGCGCCGAGCGGTGCATCTCCTCGATGCCGCGCAGCGACCGCGCGAGGACGCGGGTGGCCCGCGTCGCCCGGTGCGGGCTGTCCGCCTCCCCGGCGGCGAGGGCGTCGTCCGCCGCGGCGCGGGCGTCTGCGGCCTGACGTGCCGCGGACTCGGCGTCGGCGATGTCCTCGACGTCGAACCGGCGTCGCAGCGCCTCCTGCAGCGGGGCGGGATCGCCGGTGGCGGCGAGCGTCTCGTCCAGGCGCGCCCGGGCGGCGGCGAGGCGGTCGGCGAGGGGTCGGTGCGCGTCGGCCCAGGAGTCGAGGTCCGCGCGGGTCCGCTCGACCCGCGCCACGGCGTCGCTCAGGCGCCCGCGGATGCGGACGGCATCCGCGCGCACCTCCGCGGGGATGCGGTTGGGGGCCCGGAGCGCCGCGACCTCCGTGTATCCGCGATCGCGCGTCCGAGCGGCGGCGGCGCGGGCGCGACGGAGCTCGTCCGGACCATCGATGAGGGCACCGGATGCCTCGACGGCGATGTCCAGGTCGTCGACGGCGTCGTCGAGGCGCAGCAGCGCGGTCTCGGCCTCGCGGCGGGCCGCACGGGCGGCCTCCCGCGCGCGCGGCGACCGCCGGGAGAGGCGGACGACGAGGATCGTCAGGGCGGCGGCGAAGAGGACCGCGACGAGGCCGATGCCGAGGGGCACCAGCCAGGGGAGCTCAGCCACCGACGGAGACGTCGTCGGACACGAGCAGCACCGCGCGCAACTCGTCGGCGGTGTCGACCGCGGCGACGGACCCGTCCGCCTCGTGCGGCCAGCTGAATCCCCAGCGGACGAAGACGACGGGGACGCCCGCGATGGCGCCGCCCTCGACGTCGTGATGGCGGTCGCCGATGAGGACGGGGCGGGAGACGTCGTGGCCGGCGGCATCCAGACGCCGGAGGGCCTCCTTGACGATGTCCGACTTCGCGCTCAACGTCCGCTCGTCGGGAGTGGCGCCCACTATGGCCTCGAGCACCGGAGCGAGTCCGAAGTGCTCCATGAGGGCCACGACCTGCACCTCGGGCTTGGAGCTGGCGGTGGACTGCGGCACGCCGGCGGCGTGCAGGTCGCGCACGATCTCGCCCACCCCGGGGTAGAGCTGTGCGCTGACCGTGTAGCCCTCCTTCTTGTTGAGGCCGCGGTAGAACGCGACGGCCTCGGTGGCCTCCTCTGGCGTCATCCCGACGTTCTCCTGGAACGACTCGAACATCGGCGGGCCGATCCAGCGCGACAGCTCGTCGCGGCGCGGCGCGGTACGCCCGAAGTGCTCGAGGGTGATCGTCAACCGACGGAGGATGCCCTCCGACGCGTCGACGAGGGTGCCGTCCACGTCCCAGAGGACGCACGACCAGGGGGAGCGCTCAGCCATGGACCCCACGCTACCCGCCGCCGCGTCCGGCCCGCCGCGCGGGGCGCCGTCCGCCGGGGCGCGTCAGAAGAGGCGGGGGGCGCCCGAGTCGACGCCCTTCATCTCGTCGTAATCGAGGGTGAGGCACCGGATGCCGCGATCGGTGGCGAGCACCCGCGCCTGCGGCTTGATCTCCTGCGCCGCGAAGACCCCGCTGACGGGGGCGAGCAGGGGGTCGCGGTTCAGCAGCTCGAGGTAACGGGTGAGCTGCTCGACGCCGTCGATGTCGCCGCGGCGCTTGACCTCGATCGCCACCGTGCCGCCGTTGTCGTCGCGCAGGAGCAGGTCGACGGGCCCGATCGCAGTCGGGTACTCGCGGCGGACCAGCGTCAGACCGTCGCCGACCACCGACACCTGCTCCGCGAGCAAGCGCTGCAGGTCGGCCTCGACGCCGTCCTTGATGAGACCCGGGTCGACGCCCAGTTCATGCGACGTGTCGTGGATGACCTCGTGGATGCGGACCAGCAGCGCGTCGCCGCTCTTCGCGTGCGTGACGCGCCAGCGCTCGACGACGCCGTCCTCGATGTCGGTCGCGTCGGGCTGCTCGACGGTGAGCGCGCACGGCGGGCTCATCCAGTTGAGCGGCTTGTAGGAGCCGCCGTCGGAGTGCACGAGCAGCGAACCGTCGCCCTTGTGCACCAGCAGCCGGGTGGCCAGGGGCAGGTGGGCGTTGAGGCGGCCCGTGTAATCCAGGGAGCAGCGGGCGATGACGAGGCGCACCCGACGAGCCTAATCGCGACGGACGGGCTGGGCCGTCGTCGGCTTCTCGACGGGGAGGGGTCGCGCGGCGCCGGAGAAGAGACCGGATGCCACGATCAGCACGACCACGATGAGCAGCGTCGGCAGCAGGCCGATGTGGTCGCCGATCCAGCCGAGCACGGGCGGGCCGCAGAGGAACGCGACGTAGCCGATCGTGGCGGCGGCGGCCACGCGCGAGGCGGCCTTGGCCGGGTCGTCGGCGGCGGCCGACATGCCGATGGGGAAGCCGAGCGAGGCGCCCAGGCCCCAGAGGGCGGCACCGACGAAGACGAGCGGACCGAACGGCGCGAGGATGAACAGCAGCAGGCCGCCCGCGGCGGTGGCGGCGAGGACCCGGAGGACGACGACCCGGCCGAAGCGGTCCACGACCGGTCCGCCCAGGATGCGGCCGACCGTCATCGCGACGGAGAAGACGGCGAGCACGGCGGGGCCCGCCTCCTCCGGGGCCCCGTGTCCGAAGACGACGGCCGAGGGCAGCCAGTCGTTCGCGCTCCCCTCCGCGAACGCCATGCCGAGCATGATGACGCCGAGCGTGTAGGTGCGGGGCTCGCGCCAGGCGGCCAGCGACGCGTGCAGCCGCTCGCGCCAGTGCGCGCGCTCGACCGGGGAGGCGGCATCCATCGTCCCCTCCCGCACCGGGACGTTCGCGACGGCGACCAGGGCGACGGCGAGGATGACCAGTCCGATGGCCGTGCAGTGCGCGAGGACGGAGATCTGCAGGCTCACCGCGACGAACCCGAGGCCGGCGCCGATGACCGTGCCGAAGCTGAAGAAGGCGTGCAGCAGCGGCATGATCGTGCGGCCGGTGGTCTTCTCGAGTGCGGCTCCCTCGACGTTCATCATCACGTCGACCGCGCCGTTGCCGAAGCCGAAGACGGCCAGTCCGATGAGGGCGACGCCGAAGAGCTGGACGACGTCCGACCCGATGCCGACGACGATCACCCCGACGCCGACGAGGACGAGTGCGGCGAGCATGCCGCGACGCACGCCGATCCGCGCTATCACGGCGGGCGCGATGGAGAGACCGGTGATGGATGCCACCCCCATGCCGAGCAGCAGCAGTCCGACGCCCGAGTTCTCGATGCCGAGGGACCCGCGGATGGCGGGCACGCGCGACGCCCAGGTGGCGATGCTCAGACCGCTGGCGAGGAAGATCGCGCAGATGGCGACGTGCCAGCGGATGAGCTGGGAGCGCGTCAGGGTGGTGTCCATGCGGCCATGGTACCGAATCGTTTCGGCGTCGATCGAATCGATTCGTTCCGCGGCGTGCCGCGGGGTACCCTCGGGGGGTGAGCACCCGCCGAGCGACCATCTCGGACGTGGCCCGCGAGGCCGGCGTCTCGTTGTCGACCGCCTCGGTGGTGTTCAGCGGCAAGACACCGACGTCCGAGGCCACCCGCACCCGAGTGCTCGCCGCGGCCCAGGCGCTCGGCTACACCGGGCCGGACCCCCGTGCCGCCTCGCTCCGCCGGGGACGCTCCGGCATCGTCGGCGTCGTCTTCGACCAGCACCTCGGGACGGCCTTCCTCGACCCGGTCACGACGCACATGATGGACGGCCTCGCCGACGGCGTGTCCCGCCTCGGCGCCGCCCTGCTCCTGCTGCGCGACGACGGTGAGACCGTCAGCGAGCCCTCCCTCCACACCGCGCCGATCGACGCGGCGGTGCTGATCGGCTGCAGCCCGCGGATGCGCGACTCCCTCGCGGTCGTGCGGGCCCGCGGCATCCCGGTCGTCGTCGTCGAAGGGGATGCCGGGGAGGGGATCCCGCGGGTCCTGCTGGACAACCGCGAGGCCCAGCGCGAGGCCGCCCGCCACATCGCCGAGCTCGGCCACCGCGACGTCGCCCTGGTCACGCTCCCCGCCGACGCCGAACGCCGCCGGGGCTGGATCGCCGACGATGCGGAGGTCCGGGTCGACGTGACGGCCGACCGGCTCGCGGGAGCGCGCGACGTCTTCCCCGACGCCCGCGCGCTCGCCGCGGCGACGAGCTCGATCGACGAGGGCGCCATCGCGGGCCGCACGCTCTTCGCCGACCCGGAGCGGCGTCCCACCGCGGTCATCGCGCAGAGCGACCTCCTCGCGGCCGGCGTCATCCGCGCGGCCGAGGAGGCGGGCCTCGAGGTCCCCCGGGACGTCAGCGTCACCGGCTTCGACGGGGTCGTGGTGGACGGCCTCGCCCCGCACGTGCTGACGACGCTGGTCCAGCCGGCGACGGCGAAGGGGCGTGCCGCGGGTGATGCGGTCGCCGCCATGCTCGAGGACGGCGAGCCCTCCGGTCTCGACCTCGTCTGCACGTTCCGGGCCGGGACGACGAGCGCCCCGCCCTCTACCACGTGAGATCCGGCGTCATGGGCGACGGATGCCTCCCGTAGAATAGAACGACACCCCGAGAGCCCGGGCATCCGCCCGTCGACCCCGAGGAGGCCCCACCTTGCTGGCGTTCCTCGGCGCGTTCGCGCTCGTCCCCCTCCTCCTGCCGATCCTCGTCGCGAAGATCGGTGCTCGCGCCTTCTACGTCGCCGCGATCCTGCCCCTGCTCGCGTTCGCCCACGCCATCGTCCTGGCACCGGCGGTCTTCGGCGGGTCGATTCCGTTCGAGGAATACGAGTGGATTCCGGCGATCGGCGTCTCGCTCTCGATGCGGATGGACGTCCTCGGGTGGCTGCTGACCCTGGTGGTCACCGGCGTCGGCGCCCTGGTCATGCTCTACTGCCGCTGGTACTTCCGCGGCAAGACGAACGGGGTCGGGCAGTTCTCGGCCGTCCTGCTCGCCTTCGCGGGGGCGATGTACGGGCTCGTACTGACCGACGACCTCGTGGTCCTCGTGATGCTGTGGGAGGCCACGAGCGTCCTCTCCTATCTACTCATCGGCTACTACCACGCGCGTGCCGCCAGTCGCCGTGCCGCCCTGCAGGCTCTCCTGGTGACGACCCTCGGCGGGCTCGTCATGCTGATCGGCGTCGTGCTGCTCGTCGTGCAGGCGGGGACCTCGAGCATCTCCGCAGTCCTCGCGGACCCGCCGACCGGCGCGGTCGTCGACATCGCGGTGCTGCTGCTGCTCGTCGGCGCGCTGAGCAAGTCGGCCATCTTCCCCTTCCACTTCTGGCTCCCCGGCGCGATGGCGGCTCCGACCCCGGTCAGCGCCTACCTCCACGCCGCAGCCATGGTGAAGGCGGGCATCTACCTCGTCGCGCGACTGTCGCCGGCGTTCGCCGACACGCCGTTCTGGCGACCCGTGCTCATCTCGCTCGGCGTCTTCACTATGCTGCTCGGCGGGTTCCAGGCGCTGCGCGAGCGCGACCTCAAGCGCATCCTCGCGTTCGGCACGGTGAGCCAGCTCGGATTCCTGACCGTGATGCTCGGGTACGGGACCCGGGATGCCGCCCTCGCCGGCGTCGCCCTCCTCCTCAGCCACGCGCTGTTCAAGTCGTGCCTGTTCCTCGTCGTCGGCGTCATCGACCGTCAGCTGTCCACGCGCGACATCGGCGAGCTCTCCGGCCTCGGCCGCCAGGCGCCCGTCATGGCGACGGCGTCCTTCATCGCGATCGCCTCGATGGCCGGTGTCATCCCCACCCTCGGATTCGTGGCGAAGGAGACGGCGCTGACCGCGCTCTGGCACGAGGCGACGGCGGGGTCCGCCTGGGGTCTCGTCGCCCTCTTCGGCATCGTGGCGGGCTCGGCGCTCACCGCCGCCTACGGCATCCGCTTCCTCTGGGGCGCCTACTGGACCAAGCGCGGGGTCGAGCGGACGGACTGGCCGGACCCGCCGATCGGCTTCCTCGCCTCGCCGGTGCTGCTCGCCGCGGCATCCCTCGCCCTCGGCTTCCTCGCGCCGATCGTCGACGGGTGGCTCACCCCCTACGCCGACGGCCTGCCCGCCGCGACGGCCGGGGTGCCCGAGCCGGAGTACCCGTACCACCTGGCTCTCTGGCACGGACTCGAGCCCGCGCTGTTCATCTCCCTCGGCACGCTCGCCCTCGGCGCGCTCGTCTTCTGGATCGTCCGACGCACGCAGCTGCACCGTCGCCGCCGCGTGCTGCCGTTCACGGCCAACGACGCGTACAACGCGGTCCTGCGCGCCATCGACCACTCCTCGGAATGGACGACCGCGCGATTCCAGCGTGGTTCGCTGCCGTTCTATGTCGGGACGATCTTCATCGTCCTCGTCGTCGCCGAGGGGACGGCGCTGCTCGCCTCCCGCGAGTGGCGCGCGCAGCTGGACGCCTGGCAGTCGCCGACGCAGCTGCTCGCCGCTCCCGTGATGATCGCCGCCGGCATCCTCGCGGTCCGGGCGCGCAAGCGCTTCACGGGCGTCGTGCTCGTCTCGGTCACCGGACTCGGCATGGTCGCCCTCTTCGGGACGAGCGGCGCCCCCGATCTCGCGCTCACGCAGGTGCTCATCGAGACGGTCACCCTCGTCGTGTTCGCGCTCGTCCTGCGCCGTCTGCCCGCGCGGATGGGGGAGCACAACGCCTCCGTCAACCCGATCGCGCGCGCGGCCCTCGGTGTCGGCGTGGGCGCGACCATGGCCCTCGTGGCGATCGTCGCGACCGGCGCGCGACAGGAGCTCCCGATCTCGCTCGAATGGCCGCCGCTCGCCTATGAGATCGGCCACGGACGGAACGTGGTCAACGTCGCGCTCGTCGACCTGCGCGGGTGGGACACGATGGGCGAGCTGTCGGTCCTCATCCTGGCCGCGACCGGAGTGGCATCCCTCGTCTTCATCACCGACCGCAGCGACAACCTCGCCCGCCGTTCGGGAACCGCCCGGAGCGTGGTGGGACTCGCGCGCCGCCGCCCCCTGATCGAGACCGACAGCGGGGTGCGGGCACCGCGCGAAGGCGAGTCCGACGCCCCCCGGGCCTGGCTGGTGTCGGGCTCGAAAGTGCAGCCGGAGAACCGCTCGATCCTCCTCGAGATGATCATCCGGGTGCTTTTCCACTCGATCATGGTCGTGTCGCTCTACCTGCTCTTCGCCGGCCACAACCTCCCCGGCGGCGGCTTCGCGGGCGGTCTCGTCGCGGGCATGGCCCTCGTCATGCGCTACATCGCGGGCGGGCGCTGGGAGCTCGGCGCCGCCGCGCCCACGGATGCCGGACGCCTCCTGGGTGCCGGCATGTCCATCGCCGTCCTCTGCGCCATCGTGCCGATCTTCTTCGGCTACGCCCCGCTGCAGAGCTTCACCTTCGAAGGGGAGCTGCCGCTCATCGGTCATTGGGAGTTCGTCACCAGCACCATCTTCGACGTCGGGGTGTACCTCGTCGTGATCGGGCTCGTGCTCGACGTGCTCCGCAGCCTGGGCGCCGAGGTCGACCGGCAGTCGCAGCTGCCCGAGGATGCGGAGATGGCCGCCCTATGAGCATCTCCCTGGTCCTCGTCATCGTGATGGGCGTGCTGTTCGCCTGCGGCGTCTACGCCATGCTCGAGCGCAGCCTCACGCGCGTGCTCATCGGCTTCCTGCTGCTCGGCAACGCCGCCAACCTCCTGCTTCTCATCGTCATGGGTCGACCGGGAATCGCCCCCTTCTACGACGGAGGGGAGACGGATGCCGCGGAGATGTCCGACGCACTGCCGCAGGCGCTGACGCTCACGGCCATCGTCATCACGTTCGGCATCTCGGCGTTCCTGCTCGCGCTGATCTACCGCTCCTGGCAGCTGGGCCAGGCCGACACCGTCGTCGACGACGCCGAGGACGTCGCCCTGCGCGAGCGCACGGCCGGCGAGCCCGAGGACGCCATGGACGAGGAGTCCCGTTCCGACGACGAGGACGTGACGACCGACTTCGTCGGGGACGTCGCCTCGCCCATCCGCGTGCTCCACCAGGGCGACCTGTCGTCGCTGGTCGACGACGCACCCGTCGACCGCGTGGCCGTGCGCCGCGACGGCCCGGGCGTCCGCCGCGGCTCGGACGGGACGGCATCCACCCCTCCTGAGACCGACGACGGCGCCGGGTCCGCGGACGGACGAGAGGACGGTGACCGCTCATGAGCGCGCTCGTGCCCCTGCTCGTCGGCATCCCGCTGCTCGGCGCGGCCATCAACCTCATCTTCGGCCGGCGCAAGAAGACGCAGATCGTCGTGTCGGTCGCGTCGCTGTCCGCGGTGCTCGTGCTGGGCGCCGTCCTGCTGGTAACCGTCGATACGAGCGGGCCCATCGCGGTCGCACTCGCGGGATGGGACATCCCGCTCGGCATCGTGCTGTACGTCGACGTGCTCGCGGCGCTGCTGGTGGTCGTGACCGCCGTGGTCCTGCTGGCGGTCCTCCTCTTCTCCATCGGGCAGGGCGCCGCCGACAACGACGAGGACACCCCGGTCTCGATCTTCTATCCGGCGTACCTCATCCTCGGCGCGGGCATCTTCAACGCCTTCATCGCGGGCGACCTGTTCAACCTGTACGTCGGGTTCGAGATCCTGCTCGTCGCGTCGTACGTGCTGATCACCCTCGGCAGCACCGAGCAGCGCATCCGCGCCGGCGTCGTGTACATCGTCGTGTCGCTGGTGTCGTCGATCCTGTTCCTCGCCGCGATCGCGATGGTCTACGGCGCACTCGGCACCGTCAACATGGTGCAGATCTCCGAGCGCATGGCGCAGCTGCCGCAGGACACGCAGACGATCCTGCACCTCATGCTGCTGCTCGCCTTCGCCATCAAGGCGGCCGTCTTCCCGCTGTCGTTCTGGCTGCCGGACTCGTACCCGACCGCTCCGGCGCCGGTGACCGCCGTCTTCGCCGGCCTGCTCACCAAGGTCGGCGTCTACGCCATTATCCGCACGGAGACGCAGCTGTTCGTCTCGAACGACCTGAACTTCCTGCTGATGATGGTCGCGCTGGCGACGATGGTCGTCGGGATCCTCGGAGCGGTGGCCCAGGCCGAGCTCAAACGGATCCTGTCGTTCACCCTCGTCAGCCACATCGGCTACATGATCTTCGGCCTGGCCATCAACACGCCGCTCGCGGTCGGGGCGACGATCTACTACATCGTCCACCACATCATCGTGCAGACGACGCTGTTCCTGGCGGTCGGCCTCATCGAACGCCGGGCGGGGAGCACCTCGATCCTCAAGGTGAAGGGCCTCATGCGGGGCGCGCCGCTGCTGGCGGTGCTGTACTTCATCCCGGCGATCAACCTCGGCGGTCTGCCGCCGTTCTCCGGCTTCATCGGCAAGTACGCGCTCTTCGACGCGGCGGCCCAGATCGGGACGCCGGTGATGATGGTGCTCATCGTCGGCGGCGTCGTGACCTCCATCCTCACGCTGTACGCGCTCATGCGGGCCTGGAACCTGTCGTTCTGGCGCGAGCAGGAGGACTCGCCCGAGACCGTCGAGCGCATCGCCTACCTCGGCAACGCCCCGGCGGCCGGCATCTCGACCGAGAAGCGCACGATCCCGCGCATCATGACGCTCGCCACGGCCGGCATGGTCACGGTGACGATCGCGCTGACGGTGTTCGCCGGGCCGCTCCTCGACGCATGCCTGCGCGCGGGCGAGCGCATCGCCGAGGGCGTCACCCTCGTGCAGCTGCAGGACGAGGGGGCCGAATGAGCCCGTCGCGCCGGTCCCAGATGTCGCTGTTCCTGCACCAGCTGCCGTTCCTCGTGTGGCTCATCGCCCTGTGGATGCTCCTGTGGGGGCAGTTCACTTGGCTCGCGTTCCTCACCGGTCTCGTGGCCGCGATCTTCGTGACGCGCGTCTTCCGCCTGCCGCCCGTCGAGCTGTCGGGGCGGGTCAACTTCTGGTACGGGCTGATCTTCGTGGTCACGTTCCTCGGGGCGGTCGTCCGCGGCTCGCTCATCGTCGCGCTGCAGGTGCTCGACTTCCGCCGGCAGCCCGGAGCGGCGATCATCGCCGTGCCCCTGCGGGTGAACGACGACGTCATCATGGCGCACACGGCCGTCACGGCATCCCTCATCCCGGGGTCCCTCATCGTCGACGTGGACCGCGAGGCCCGCACCCTCTACCTGCACACGATCGGGGTGCGCTCCGCGGAGGACGCCGACCACCAGCGGCGGATCGTGCTCGGCTGGGAGGCCCGCATCACCCGTGCCGTCGGGTCGAGGGAGCAGTTGGCGACCCTCCGTGCCGACATCGCCGCGGCCGACGCCGACGCCCACCACGCGGCGCAGTCCCCTCGCGACGGACGGACGCTCCTATGACCGCGCTCACCATCGTCATCCTCGTCGTCTTCGCCGTCGCCGCGGTGCTGGCGCTCATCCGCATGGTCCTCGGACCGTCGATCCTGGACCGCGCCGTCGCCGCCGACGTGCTGCTCACCGAGGTGCTCTGCATCCTCGGGGCGGACATGGTCATCAACCACCACACCCGGTCGCTGCCGGCGATGCTCATCATCGCCGCCGTGGGCGTCTTCGGCTCGATCGCCGTCGCCCGGTTCGTCGCCCGGAAGGAGAACCCGAGATGACCGGACTGGATGCCGTGTTCGACACGATCGCCCTCGTCCTGGTGCTGATCGGCGCTCTTCTCTGCCTGACCGCGACGCTCGGTCTTCTGCGGTGGCGCGACGTGCCCACCCGCCTGCACGCGGCGACCAAGCCGCAGGTGCTCGGGGTGCTGCTCATCGTCGTCGCCGTGGTGCTCTCGCTCCGCACGTGGGAGGCGCTCGCCTTCGGCATCCCGGTGATCCTCATCCAGTTCGCGACGGCGCCGCTCGCCGCGCACATGGTCGGACGGGCCGCGTATCGCAACCGCACGACCGACGAGGGATCCCTCTACGTGGACGAGCTGCAGCACCGCACGGAGGAGGGCGGCTCGATCGGGCCGGAGTCCCGTCCCGAGCGCTGACCCTGCGGGTCGTTCCCGCCGCGGTGAGCCACGGCGAAGGGCTTCGGCGGTGAGGTGGCGCAGATGTACGCCGGACCCCGCGCTTTGCGTACATACGGGGCAAGTCACGGCTAAGGGCTTCGGCGCTGAGGTGGCGCAGATGTACGCCGGACCCCGCACCTCGCGTACATGTGGGGCAAGTCACGGCGGGAAAACCCGCCCGCGGGTCAGAGTCCGGTGCTGCGGACGTCCTCGAGCGCCTCGGGCGACGGCGTCCCGCCCACGGGCTCCGGCACCTCCGGCCGCTGCACCAGTTCGCCGGCGGCGCGCTCGGCGGCCCGACCTTCGGCGAGGAACGCCAGGCGGTTCAGGCATTCGTGGTTGCGGAGACGCAGCAGCGGCGCCCACAGCTGGCGGGGGAGCCGCGCGGCGACACCGGACACCGGCTCCTCGACCATCGTCACCGCTGCACCGACGTCATGCGGCCGGACGTCGATGCGGATGACACCACGGCCCAGGACGCTCGCGCTCGGGCGGAGACGGAGCCGCTGCGGCGGCGCCCACTCGACGACCTCGGTCTCGTCGTGCAGCATGATCGGCCAGACTCCGAGGGAGTGATGGATCTGCGTCCCGACCCAGGGGAAACCGGGGTCGACGTCCCGCATGCGCGTGGCCCCCACCACCCACACCGGGTAGAGCCAGCCGTCTGAGAGGACGGCGAAGACATCGTCGGGCGTGCACTGCATCAGCCGGGTGTTGCGGGCGGCCATCGGGTCTCCTCGCGGTCGTTGTGGACCGACTGTAGCGCCCCATTTCGCGGGGGGGCCGGGACTTGACGCGCGGGCGCGGGGGACGGCAGCGAACGCCCGTCCCCCGCGCTTCGCGAGGTCACGCGTGCGTGATGTCGGCGACGACGCCCTTCGCCAGACGGAGGCGGCGACGGGCGCGACGGGCGACGGCGGAATCGTGGGTGACGACGACGAGCGTCAGCCCCTCGGCGTTGAGCGTCTCGAGCACGTCGAGGATCTCGTCGCGCATCCGCTCGTCGAGGTTGCCGGTGGGCTCGTCCGCCAGCAGGACCCGCGGCCGCTTGGCGACCGCGCGGGCGATCGCGACGCGCTGCTGCTGACCGCCGGACAGCTCGCCGGGCCGGTGATCGGCGCGATCGGCCAGGCCGACCCGCGCGAGCGACTCAGTGACGCGCCGGGCGCGCTCGTCCCGATCGAGTCCGAGCGGCTCGAGGCCCATGTCGACGTTCTCGGCCGCGGTGAGCGTGGGGATGAGGTTGAAGCCCTGGAACACGAAACCGATCTGCTCGGCGCGCACGCGTCCCAGCTCGCGGTTGCCGGCGCGGGCGATGTCGAGCTCGCCCAGCATGACGGATCCGGTGCTGGGACGGTCGAGCGCGCCGAGCATCTGCAGCAGCGTCGACTTGCCGCCGCCGGTGGGGCCCTGGATGGTGACGAAGTCGCCCGCGGCGATCTCCAGGTCGACGCCGGCCAGGGCCTGGACGGTGCGGTCGCGCTGGCGGTAGGTGCGGGTGACCCCCTGAAGGCGGTACGCGGTGGCGGTGAGAGTGGGGGCGGTGAGGGTCATGATGTCTCCTTCGAGGACGAGGGGGCCGCTCACGCGACCGAGCGGAGGGCGGCGGCGGGGCTGAGACGGGCGGCGCGCCATCCGCCGAAGGCGCCGGCGAGCACGCCGCCGAGGACGGCGATGCCGACCGCGGCGAGGACGACGACGGGGGTCACCGGGGCGCTGAGGACGATGTCGGTCGCCTGGGCCGCCGCCTGGCCGAAGCCGCCGGGAGCGCCGCCGCCGGGACCGCCCATGCCCTCCGGTCCGCCGGTGGTCTCGGCGGCCACGGACACCGTGGGGGAGATGACGTTGACGAGCAGGATGCCGCCGAGCCCGAGGATCAGGCCGGCCACGCCGCCGAGCAGCCCCTGCGCCAGGGACTCACCGGCCACCTGCCGGACGATGCGGCCGTTCGACCAGCCGATCGCCTTGAGCGTCCCGAACTCGCGGGTGCGGCGGGCGACGCCGGAGATGGTGAAGAGGACCGCGAGGGCGAGCGCCACGACCAGGACGACGATCGACAGCCAGGTGCCGAGGTTCGTGATGAGCGACGACGCGCTGGACAGCGAGCCGGACACGGTCGACGCCAGCTCGGACTGCGAGCTCACGGTGGCGTCCGGAAGGGCGGTCGAGATCTCGCTCTGGACCGCGTCGATGGCGTCCGCCGAGGCGGCCTGCACGTACACGGTCGACACCACATCACCCACGCCCGCGAGGGTCTGCGCGACATCGAGGGGAAGGTAGACGTTCGCCGCGGTGTCCGCGTCGGCGGAGGCGGAGGAGACGATCCCGACGATCTCCATCGCCGTGCCGCCCACGTCGACCGTGCCGCCGACGGTGAGTCCGGCGCTCGCCGCGTAGGTGGCGTCCACCACCGCGACGTCCGCGCCGGCGTCGCTCGCCGCGAGGGCCCGGCCCTCGGAGACGGTCACGGACGAGAGCGGACCGATGGATGCCGCCGGGTCGACCCCGAGCACGCTGAACGAGTCGACGCCGAAGGCGCTGCCGCCGTCACCGCCGGGGCCGCCGGCGGGGGGCTGGCCCATTCCCTGCCCCTCCGGGGCGGTGCCCTCGGTGCCCGTGTCCGTACTGCGCTCGGGGATCTGTCCCGAGAAGGTCGTGTTGGTCAGGGCGAGGGCTCCCGTGGCGCCGGACACGCCGTCCAGACCGGTGACGGTCGAGACGGTGGCGGCATCCAGGGTCCCCCGCATCATGTCGGTCATGAGGCGCGACTGGCTGAGGGTCGTCGTGCCGTCGCTGGTCGCCCCGTCCTCGGCGCCGAAGTCGAAGCGGGGTCCGCCCCCGCCCTCTCCCGGCTGCGTCTGCGCGCCGGTGACGGTCAGGTCGGTGCCGACGCCGTAGACCGTCGACAGCGCCTGCGTCTGCGCGTCCCGCACGCCCGCCGACAGCGCGTTCACGACGATCACGAGCGCGATGGCGATCGCCAGCCCGACCGCGACGATGACCGTCTGCTTGGTGCGGCCGGCGAGTTCGCGCCGCAGGTAGGTGCCGTACATGGTTCTCCTTCCGGACGCGGAGTGCGGCCGTCAGGGAGACGGTAGGAACGGGACCCTCACCGCTCCCTCACCGTTTCTATGAAGCACTTATGCCGCGTGGCGCGGCGGCGAGACAGCGTGCATGCTGGCATCCATGTCCTCACGCCCCCTGCCGCTCACCCGCCCCGACGGGTCGCCCATCCGCGCCGTCGTCGTCGATGACGAGGCGAACCTCAGCGAGCTGCTGCGCATGGCGCTGCAGAACGAGGGGTGGGACACGCGCACCGCGGCGAACGGCCAGGAGGCGCTGAACGTGATCCGTGAGTTCGGGCCGGATCTGCTCGTCCTCGACATCATGATGCCGGGCCTGGACGGGATGGAGCTGCTCCGTCGGGTCCGCGCGGCGGGGAACGACGCGCCCGTGCTGTTCCTCACGGCCAAGGACGCCGTGGAGGACCGCATCGCCGGGATCTCGGCCGGAGCCGACGACTACGTGACGAAGCCGTTCAACCTCGAGGAGGTCGTGGTGCGCCTGCGCGGGATGGCCCGCCGCCACGTCGCCGCCGCCGCCGAGGCGGAGACGCGGCTGCGGGTGGGCGATCTCACCCTCGACGAGGAGTCCTACGAGGTGGAGCGGGGCGGCGTCCCGATCAAGCTCACCGCCAAGGAGTTCGAGCTCCTGCGGTACCTGATGCAGAACCCGCGGCGGGTGCTGAGCAAGGCGCAGATCCTCGACCAGGTGTGGAGCTACGACTTCGGCGGCACCGGCAGCGTCGTCGAGATCTACGTGTCGTACCTGCGGAAGAAGATCGACACGCTCGGCGAGCCCCTCATCCACACGGTGCGCGGCGTCGGCTACACGATCAAGGCCTCATGAGCCGGCGCCGGTGGACCCTCCGGCGCACGCTCGTCGTCGGGACCAGCGCCCTCGTCGCGCTGGCCTTCGTGGTGATGAGTCTTGCGACGATCTTCTCGCTGCGGTCGTTCGTGCTCGACCGCCTCGACCAGCAGGTGACCGAAGGGCTCTCGTTCGTCGCCGGTCGCGGATCGGGCGAGCCGCCCTCCGACGCCGGACGGCCTCCCGGGATGGATGCCGGCGACCCGGCGCCCCGGATCGGGTCTCTGCAAGCGGTGGTCGATGCCGACGGGAGCGTCCGCATGTCGGGCTACACCCGCTCGGACGGCACCCAGGTCGACCTGAGCGAGACCCAGCTCGCGCAGCTGGAGGCGGCGGTTCCGGCGGACGGCACCGTCGAGACCGTGGACCTCGGCGGCGATCTGGGCTCGTTCCGCGTGGCCGCGGCCGACCGCGACGGCACCACGGTCTACGCGGGGACGTCGCAGGCCGACGTCACGGCGACGACGACCGCGCTCACCGTCATCCTCGTCGCGGTCTCGGCGGTGACGCTGCTGATCGCGGTCGTCGGGCTGTCGTGGCTCGTGCGGCGCAGCCTCCGGCCGCTCGACCGCGTGGCGGAGGTCGCCCAACGGGTGTCGACGCTCTCGCTCGCGGAGGGGGCCGTCGACATCCCCGACCGGGTCGCCCCGGCCGATACCGACGGCGACACCGAGGTGGGACGCGTGGGGGCGTCGCTGAACGACCTGCTCGGTCACGTCCAGGCCTCCCTCGAGGCGCGGCAGCACAGCGAGGACCAGCTGCGCCGCTTCATCGCGGACGCCAGTCACGAGCTCCGCACGCCGCTCGCCAGCGTGCGCGGCTATGCGCAGCTCTCCCTCGGCGAGGGCGCCCCGATGACGCCGACGCAGGCCCGCTCGCTCGATCGCATCGAGTCGGAGGCCCGGCGCATGGCATCCCTCGTCGAGGACCTCCTCCTGCTCGCCCGCCTGGATGCCGGTCAGCCGTTGCGCCACGACGAGGTGGAGCTGACGCTGCTCGCGATCGACGCCGTGAGCGACGCGCAGGCAGCCGACGCGACCCACGACTGGCGCCTCGACATGACGGACGACCTCATCGCCGTGACGGGGGACGAGAACCGCCTGCGTCAGGTCGTCGCGAACCTGCTGCGCAACGCGCAGACGCACACGCCGCCGGGCACGGTGGTCACGCTGTCGCTCGCGCGGGAGGGCGGGGAGGCCGTGCTGCGCGTCGCGGACACGGGGCCCGGCATCGACCCGGCGCTCGCGGCGCGGCTGTTCGACCGTTTCGCCCGCGGCGACGACGCCCGCAACCGCGACGCCGGCAGCACCGGACTCGGCCTGTCGATCGCCCGGGCCATCACCGAGGCGCACGGCGGACGCATCGCCGTCGACAGCGTCCCCGGCCGGACGGTCTTCGAGGTGCGGCTGCCCGCCTGACCCCCGCGCCGCGGCGGCTGACCCCGCGCCGCGGCGGCTGACCCGCGCCGCGGCGGCGAACCCGCGCCGGGGCGGCTGGACCGCGCCCCGCCCCGCCCGCCGCCGTCAGCCGATGAGGCTCGGCTGCAGGTCCCGCAGCGTGCGGTGGTGCGTCATCCGGGTGACCCCGATCGCGGCGACGAGGACGCCGCCCACCATCCACGCACCGAGCACCAGCAGGTCCGGTGCGACACGCGAGACGTCGCCCCCGTACATGACCTGCCGCATGGCATCCACGACGTATCCCATCGGCAGCACGTGATGAAGGGCCGCGAGCGGGCCGGGAAGGGTCTGCCAAGGGAACGTGCCGCCGGCGGTGACGAGCTGCAACACCATGAGCACGAGACCCAGGAACTGCCCGACCGATCCGAGCCAGACGTTCAGTGCCAGGACGATCGCGGCGTACGTCGCCGAGGCGAACAGCAGGATGCCGAGCGCGGCCCACGGATTGGCGAACGAGAACTGCAGTGCGACGGCGAGCACCGTGAACAGCCCGACCATCTGCAGGGCGCCGAGCCCCGCGGGCGTCAGCCATCCGGCGAGGGTGACGCGCACGGGGGAGCGCAGGGCGGTCACCGCCCGCTTGGACACGGGCTTCACGATGAGGAAGAGCGCATAGATGCCGATCCAGCCGGCCAGCGCCGCGAAGAACGGGGCCAGTCCGGCGCCGTAGTTCTGCGCCTTCGTGACGGCGCTCGTGCCGACCGCGACCGGGTCGGAGATGGCGTCGGCCTGCGCCTGCCGCGTGGCGTCGTCGGAGTCCGGGATCTGCGCGACCCCCGCGGCGAGGCCGTCGCGGAGCTGCACGGCGCCCGCGGAGAGCTGTCCGATCCCGTCGTCGAGAGCGGCCGCGCCGTCGCGCAGCCGCGCGGAGCCGTCGCGGAGCCGAGCGGCCCCGGATGCCGCGGAGGCGGCGCCGGCGGCGAGGCTCGCGGCCCCGTCGTCGGCGGAGGCCGCCCCCGTGGCGAGGGCGGCGCTGCCGGAGGCGACCTGACGTGCGCCGGCATCCAGCTGGTCGATCTGCCCCACCGTGTCCTGCACGCGCGTGTTGGCGGCGGTCAGACGGTCGCCCACCGGGCCGAGTCGGGCGAGGATCTCGTCGACACGGGCCTGATCGAGGCCGGCGTCCGTCAGGGCGGCGGCGATGTCGGCCCGTGCCTGAGGGAGCTGGGCGGCGGCGTCGCCGGCGACGGTCCCGACTTGCTGTGCCGCGGCGTCGATCCTGTCCACGCCGGCGGCGACCTGCTGCGCTCCGTCCGCCACCCGGGCGGACCCGTCGCGCAGCTGCGACGTCCCCTCGTGCAGCCGCGCGGCGCCGTCCGCCAGCTGGGCGGTTCCGTCCGCCAGCTGCGCCGAGCCGTCCGCGAGGGTCGTCGATCCGTCGACGAGCTGTGCGGACCCGTCCGCCGCGGTCGCGAGTCCGTCGACGAGCCGGGTCGCGCCGTCCGTGGCATCCACGAGGTTCACCCGGATGGTGTGGAGGGCGTCGAGCAGGGTCAGTCCCGCCTCGTCGATGACCTTCTGCGCGACGGAGGACTGGATGCGGGCGACGGCCTGCGTCCCGATCGTCGAGGCGAGGTAGTTGTTCGCGTCGTTGGTGCGCAGCTCGATGTCGGCCTGCCGCGGGGCGTCGGTCGCGAGCGAGGCGACGGCGTCGGTGAAGTCGGCGGGGAGCGTGACGACGAAGTCGAAGTCGCCGGCCGACAGTCCCGCGTCGGCCGCGTCGGACGACACCCGGTGCCACTCGAAGGTGCCGTCGTCGAGCAGTTGTGTGGCGGCCTCGTCGCCGAGGTTGCGGTCCTGACCGTTCACCTCGCCGCCGTCGTCGTCGACCACGAGGGCGACCGGGACGCTCGACAGGTTGCCGTACGGGTCCTGGTTGGCCCAGAGGTACAGGCCGCCGTAGAGGATCGGGACGGCGAGCAGCGCCACGAGGGCGATCACGGACATGCGGGTCGCGGTCAGGCGACGCAGCTCCGCCGCGATCATCTGCGGGATCCTCACCGGTCCACCTCCGCGAGCTCGAGCGCGTCGACGGCCGTGCGGGACGCCTGACCGGCGATGACGAGCACGGCGTACCCGCGGTCGGCGAACTCCCGCGCGATGCGCCACCAGGCGTCGGGCTGTCCGCCGTGACGGTCGGGGGCGACCAGGACGAGCCCCTCGACGCCCTTCCGCAGGACGGCGAGCTCCAGCAGAAGACGGACCCGGGCGGCGGGGTCGACGTTGCCCACGGGCAGCGTCCCGATCCCGGCCAGACCGATCTCCTCCAGCCAACGTGCGGCGGCGAACGGCGTGGGAGCTCGGCCGGCGAACATGAGCTCCTCGGCGACGACCCCCGTGACGGAGACGTTCGGCTCCGGCTCCGAGACCACCGGTGCGTCGACGAGTGCGACGCGCCGGCGGATCGCCGCGGCATCCGTCCGTCCGTCGATCGTGACCGTCCCGCTGTCGACCTTCATGCGACCGGATGCCACGAGCCCGAGCACCGTGGGACGTTGCTCCGTCTCGGCGACGACCAGGGTCGCGCGACCGGTCTCGACGGAGGCGGTGGTCTCGGGGAGGGCGCGCTGCGCGCGGCCCTTGGCCACCGCGTCGAGGACGATCCGCATCACGCCTCCAGGTCCGGGTTCTGGGCGAGCAGCGCGCGCGCCTCGGTCCACGACAGTCCGGCGATGCCCAGCACCGCGCACACCGCGAGGGAGCGCGCCGTGGGCGAGCCGGCGTCGACGCGGGCGACGACGGTGCGGCCGGTCTCCTCGAGCAGCCGGGCGAGCGTGGGAGCGGGGACGTCCGTGCGGAGCTCACCGGCCTCCTGGCCGCGTCGCACGATCTCGTCGATGCGGCGGCGCAGCGGCGCGAGGGCGGCGGAGGTCTCGGCGAGGTGGGCGTCGTCGAGGGCGAGCGCGGCGGCGGCCTGCACGTGGGCGGCTTCGCGCCAGAGCTCGGATGCCAGGCGGGCGAGCGCCACGCGGGAGTCGCGGTCGTCGACGGTCTCGGCGATGGCGTTGAAGCGGACGGCTCCGGCGGCGATGACCTCGCGCACGATCGCGTTGCGGTCGTCGAAGTGGCCGTACAGGGCGCGGCGGGAGAGGCCGGCGCGACGGGCGATCGTGTCGATCGAGGCGCGCGGGTCGTGCCCGATGGCCGCGGTGGCGGCGGTCAGGATGCCGGCGCGGTTCTCGACGGCGTCGCGGCGGGAGGAGGTGGTCACGGAGGTCCAGTGTACGCCGAAAGTGCACAGGGGTGTGCAACTTCCGGTTGGGGCTCGTCCTGGCGTCCCGTCCCCAGGACAGGAAGGTGCTCCGAGACATGCCGTTCCGCCGACGATCCGCCTGTTCCCGAACCATCGCCTGTCCCCGCCGCAGCGGACCGCGGAAACGACGAAGCCGGCGGCCCCGAAGGACCACCGGCTTCGCGGGTACGGGTCAGTCGGTGCCGGTGTCGAACGCGGCGGCCTCGCCCGCGGCATCCGTCTTCTCCGCCAGGCGCTCGCCGGCGGCGTCGAGGGGAGCGGCGGGCTCGATGATCTCGCGCGCGCCGCCGGCGGCGACGTCGCCGACGAGCTCGCCGGTCGGGCCGCCGATGAGGCCGAGCGAGGCGTACTGCTCGAGACGGGCGCGCGAGTCGGCGATGTCGAGGTTGCGCATGGTGAGCTGGCCGATGCGGTCGACGGGACCGAAGGCGGCGTCGCCGACGCGCTCCATCGACAGCTTCTCGGGCGAGTAGGACATCCCGGATGCCACGGTGTCGAGGATCGTGTAGTCCTCCCCGCGGCGCAGGCGCACGGTGACGGAGCCGGTGATCGTCGACCCGACCCACTTCTGGATGGACTCGCGCAGCATGAGCGACTGCGGCTCGAGCCAGCGGCCCTCGTACATGAGGCGACCGAGGCGGCGGCCCTGCTCGTGGTAGGTGGCGAGGGTGTCCTCGTTGAGGATGCTGTTGACGAGGCGCTCGTAGGTCAGAAAGAGCAGCGCCATGCCGGGGGCCTCGTAGACGCCGCGCGACTTGGCCTCGATGATGCGGTTCTCGATCTGGTCGCTCATGCCGAGGCCGTGGCGACCGCCGATGGCGTTGACCTCGCGGACCAGCTCGACCGGGTCGTCGTAGCGTGTGCCGTTGACGGCGACGGGGCGGCCGGCCTCGAACTCGACGGTGACGTCCTCGGTCTCGATCTCGACGGCGGGGTCCCAGAACCGGACGCCCATGATGGGCTCGACGATCTCGAGCGAGACGTCGAGGTGCTCGAGCGTCTTGGCCTCGTGGGTGGCGCCCCAGATGTTGGCGTCCGTCGAGTACGCCTTCTCGGTGCTGTCGCGGTACGGGAAGTCGTGGGCGACGAGCCACTCGCTCATCTCCTTGCGACCGCCGAGCTCGGTGACGAAGTCGGCGTCGAGCCACGGCTTGTAGATGCGCAGGGCGGGGTTGGCGAGCAGCCCGTAGCGGTAGAACCGCTCGATGTCGTTGCCCTTGTAGGTGGAGCCGTCGCCCCAGATGTCGACGCCGTCCTCCTTCATGGCGCGCACGAGCAGCGTGCCGGTGACGGCGCGGCCGAGGGGCGTGGTGTTGAAGTAGGTGCGACCGCCGGAGCGGATGTGGAACGCGCCGCAGGCGAGGGCGACGAAGCCCTCCTCGACCAGGGCCGTCTTGCAGTCGACCAGCCGGGAGATCTCGGCGCCGTACTGCGTGGCGCGGCCGGGGATGGAGGCGATGTCGTCCTCGTCGTACTGTCCCAGGTCGCCGGTGTAGGTGCACGGCACGGCGCCCTTGTCGCGCATCCACGCGACGGCCACCGAGGTGTCGAGACCACCCGAGAACGCGATGCCGACGCGCTCGCCGACGGGAAGGGACTGCAAGACCTTGGACATGCCCTCGATTCTATTGGGGAGGGATGCCGCCCCCCGACCCGCCGGACGGGACAAGGCGCGACGGGCCGGCGTCAGCCGATCGTCACGCCCGTGATCGTCACCGCGTCGGCCGGCGGACCGTCGGGGCCGCCCGTGCTCGTACCCGCGGCGGCGATGCCCTGCACCACCGCGAGACCCTCGGGCGAGAGCTGCCCGAAGACGGTGTAGTTCGGGTCCAGCTGCGTGTCCTCGTAGACGAGGAAGAACTGCGAGCCGTTGGTCCCCGGACCGGCGTTGGCCATCGCGACCGTTCCCGCGGGGTAGGTCTCGGATCCGTCGAGCTCGTCGTCGAACCGGTAGCCGGGTCCGCCGGTGCCGGTGGCGGTGGGGTCGCCGCACTGCAGGACGAAGATGCCCTGCGTCGTCAGGCGGTGGCACTGGGTGTCGTCGAAGTACTGCTGCTCCGCGAGGGAGACGAAGCTGCCCACCGTGCACGGCGTGCGGTCCGCGTCGAGGGTCATCGCGATCTCCCCGGCGGAGGTGTCGAGCGTGACGGCGACGTCGCCCGCGGGAAGGTCGTCTTCCGCGGGTGGCGTCACCTCGACGGAGGCCTGGCCCGACGCCGGGTACGCGCACGTCGACGCCGGTGTGCCCGCACCTCCGCCGTTCGGCGCGGCGGCGTCGGGGGAGGCGCCGGCGCAGCCGGCGAGCGCGAGAAGGGCGGAGGCGGTCAGGGCCGCGGAGAGCAGACGGGGGCGCACGTCGTCCAATGTACGACGTCAGGCGGCATCCACCACCCCTTCCAGGGTGGGTGTTCCGTCGCTCCGCGGCGCGTTCGGCGACCTCTGGACGTCGGACGGCCCGGCCAGTATGTTAGCGAGAACAAATCCCGTGACAACGTCGTTTGGGGAAGAAGCCGTCATGCCATCCCGCCATCGCCGGCGCCTGTTCGCCGGCACCGCGCTCGCTCTCGCCGCCCTGCTGTCCGCGTTCGCGACCGTTCCCGCGAACGCGGACGAGACGGTGTCGGTCCCCGGCGGGCTCATCGCCCGTTACGCGCTCGACGAGACGCGCGGCAGCACGGCGGCCAACTCCGCTCCCGGCAGCACGATCGGTGCGGGCGTGGTCGAGGGCACTCCTCAGTGGGACACGGTCTCCGGCGGCTTCGTCTTCTCGGGCGGGCCGAACGGCAGCGGCAACGCCATCCGCCTGCCGAACGACATCAACCGGGGGCTGACGTCGATCTCGGTCGACTTCGACGTGTGGATCTCGCCCGAGCAGATGAACTACTACATGATCTACGCCATCGGCAATCGCGCACCCAGCGGTGCGGGCGAGCGATACCTCTTCGGATCGGGTGACTCGTTCCACACGGTGATCACCCCCGGCGGCCAGTCGCAGGAGATCAACATCCAGCCGCCGGGAAACCCCACGCTCGCTCGCGGCGTGTGGAAGCACATGACCTACACCCAGACCGGCACGACCGGCGTCCTGTACGAGGACGGGGTGGAGCGCACGCGGAACACCCGCGTGACGACCACTCCTGCCGACCTCGGCTCGACCGTGCTCAACTACCTCGGGCGCAGCGTCTACGCGTGGGATCCGTCCTTCCAAGGCAAGCTGCGCGACTTCCGCATCTACGATCGCGCGCTCACCGCCACCGAGGTGACGACGCTCTCCACCGACGTGCTGACCGAGGCGACGACCCTGGATGCCGCGGCGATCGATCTCGGCGATCTGTCGGCGGTCACGCAGCGGCTCACGCTGCCGGTCCGGGGCGCGAATGCGACGACGATCACCTGGGCGACGTCGAACGCGGCGGTCGTCTCCGCCGCGGGAGACGTGACACGCGGGGCCGAAGGCGCCGCCCCCGCGAGCGCGACCCTGACCGCGACCGTGGAGCGTGGCGGGCAGATGACGCAGCGCACGTTCCTGGTCACCGTCAGTCCGCGGGACGATGCGGCCGACGCCCGCCAGGCCGTCCAGGCGATCGCGGTGCCCCGTCTCGACGACATCCGCGAGAACATCACGCTGCCCACCCGGAGCGGTACGGCGACGGTGAGCTGGGCGTCCTCGATGCCTGACGTCATCGCCGTCGACGGCGTGGTGACCCGACCCGCGAACGGCGCCGCACCGGTCGCGGTGACCCTGACGGCGACGGCCCGCGTGGGTGCGGCGACCGCGACGCGCTCCTTCCCCGCCACGGTCATCCCCGCGCCGCCCGCCGATGAGACCCGCGCCTACCTCTTCCCCTACTTCACCGGAGAGGGCTCGCCCGAGGACGAGAAGATCCGGTACGCGGTGTCGAAGGGGAACAACGCCCTGGACTGGGTCACGGTCAACGATGACGAGCCCGTGCTCGAATCGAACCTGGGGGAGAAGGGTCTGCGTGATCCGTTCGTCATTCGTTCGCACGAGGGCGACCGCTTCTACATGCTGGCGACCGACCTGAACGCCTATCGCACCGGGTTGGACGGCTCGCAGGTCTTCGGCAGCCGCTACATCGAGGTGTGGGAGTCGACGGACCTGGTCACCTGGAGCGAGCAGCGCCACGTGCTGGTCTCGGACGCCGAGGCCGGCAACACCTGGGCGCCGGAGGCGTACTACGACGAGAGACGCGGCGAGTACGTGGTCTTCTGGGCGTCGAACCTGTACCCGAGCGGCAGCGCCGACGTCCCGCGCGACCCGTGGTCGAACTACAACCGCATGATGTACGCCACGACGCGCGATTTCGTCACCTTCAGCAAGCCCCGGGTGTGGATCGACGAACAGCAGCCCGGCGCGGGCAACGGCACGATCGACTCGACCGTCATGGCCGAGGACGGGTGGCTCTACCGGTTCACGGTGACCGAGTCGTCGAACATCCCGCGAGTGGATCGGACGAAGGACCTCACGTCCCCCATCACCCCGAGCAACAACCCCTGGAAGGGCGCTCAGGGGAGCGCCTGGGAGCCCCGGCAGTCCGCCGTCGGCTTCGGGCAGACCTACACCGGGACCTCGGGACGGTCCATCTTCTTCGACGAGGGCGAGGGTACGTCGCTTTTCCGTCCCAACACCGGCGACGTCAACGGCGATGACGGCGTGTACGCCTTCATCGACCAGGCTCCGTACTACGGCGGCGACGGCTACGTGCCGTTCAAGGCCAGCAGCCTCGCGGCCGGCGACTGGACGATCGTCCAGGACCGCAACCTGCCCCGCTCGGCACGCCATGGAACCGTGCTGCCGATCACCGTCCGCGAGTACGAGGCCATCCTCGAGCGTTATCAGCCCGACCGCCTCATCTCCGCGGCCGACGTCGCCGTGAGCACCCTCCCCGGCGTCGTCCCGACCCTGCCGGAGACCGTGTCCGCGGTCCAGGGCCGGGGCACCGCGTCCGAGCGCGATCTCGGTCCGACGGCGGTGGCGTGGGAGGGCCTGGATGCCGCGTCCCTGACGGCCGGCGCGACGGTCACCGTGCGCGGAACGCTGGCCGGGCACGGATTCGTCGAGGCGAGGGTGGACGTGCGCGACGTGACGGTCAGCGTGACGTCGCGCTGCGTCGCCCGCAAGGTCTCGCTCGTGACCCAGGTGCGCAACGGGGAGGACGCACCCGTGACCGTCGAGGTCGTCACCCCCGCCGGCGCGCGCAGTCTCACCGTCGCGCCGGGGGCCCGTTCGTCCGTCGCCTCGACGACCCGGATGGGGAGCATCGCGGCGGGAGACGCCGCCGTGTCCGTGTCCCCCGCGGGGGGCGGCGGCACGGCCACGACGGGCACGGTGGCCTACGCCGGGAGGACGTGCTGAGGGAGCCGTGGCATCCGGGGGCGGTCCCCCGGAGGTCCGTCGGCGATCACATGCCGCCCCACCACCAGCCCGAGAGGATGTAGCCGCCGGCGATGAGGATCAGCACGACGATCCAGCCGAAGAGGGCGATCGCGTTGAGGGCGATGCCCCAGCCGGACATCGTGCGCGCCTGCGGCTCGCGACCGCGTGACTTCACGCCGAGGACGAGGCCTACGAGCGGGGCGATGAAGATCCACCCGGCGATCAACGAGCAGATGCCGAGGACGAAGCTGGCGGTCGCGTAGGTGGTGCGGCCGGTGAGGGAGGCGTTTCGATTGGTCATCCCGGCACCGTAGGACGTCTGCGGGACGACATCGTCCGGCCCCCGGCTGATCCCCTGCGCCCGGGGAATGATCCGCGGTCCGCCGAGGGACGACGGTTCCCCGGTCAGGCCGCCCGTGCACGGGGGGAGGGGGAGACCCGGATGCCACGCCTCCGGCCGACCGCGACCACGCCGACGGCCACCACGACGATGCCCACGGCGATGCCGACGATGTAGGGGATCACGCTGCCCCAGCCGCCGTCGTTCGGGTCGAGGAACGGGTACGGGTACCAGTACGGCAGGCCGTTCGTCGGGTTCGTGATGAGGGGTGCGCGCAGCAGGGTGTAGGCGATCCAGACGAGGGGGAAGGCGGCCGCGCCGACGGCGGCGCCCCACGGCAGACGGCGGCGGTTCGGGCCGACGAACAGGTCGATCAGCAGGAAGACGGGCGCCCAGACGTGCATCACCTCGTTCGACCAGCCGACGGTGTCGGGCCCGATCGAGATCGCCCGCAGGAGCGTGTTGTAGACGACGCCGGTGATGACCATGTACGTCGTGACCCAGGCGAGGGCGGCCGCGATCGCCGGCGGCTCGGGGGCGACGCGCCGTCCGCGACGCAGGAACCAGACGGCCGCCGCGACGAGCACCGCGGCCGAGGCGGTGTTGGACAGGATCGTGAAGTAGCTGAAGAAGTTGGCGACCGTCGTGGGCATGTCCCGCCCCTCGGCGGCCGCGTTGGTCGTCGTGGACAGGAACTGCGCGACGATGGCGGCGACGATGAGCGCGGCGATCGCGAGGCGGGCGACACTCCACCCGGTCGCCCACCCACGGGACTTATACATTTCACCAGGGTAGGGAGGCGGCATCCCGGATCCGAGGGGTTGCGGCGGGGGTGTCGGCGCCTCTCGATAGGATGGGGTGTACCGCCCGGAACACACGCGAGGAGCGCACATGCCCGGAATCGTGATCGTCGGCGTCCAATGGGGAGACGAGGGCAAGGGCAAAGCCACCGACCTCCTCGGGGAGCGCACCGATTGGGTCGTCAAGTTCAACGGCGGCAACAATGCCGGCCACACCGTCGTCATCGGTGACGAGAAGTACGCGCTGCACCTGCTGCCCAGCGGCATCCTGTCGCCCGGGGTGACCCCCGTCATCGGCAACGGCGTCGTCGTCGACCTCGAGGTGCTCTTCAACGAGCTCGAGGCGCTCAACGCGCGCGGCCTGGACACCTCGCGACTGAAGATCAGCGCCAACGCGCACATCATCACGCAGTACCACCGCACGCTCGACAAGGTGACCGAGCGATTCCTGGGCAAGCGGCAGATCGGTACGACCGGCCGCGGCATCGGCCCCGCCTACGCCGACAAGATCAACCGCGTCGGCATCCGGGTCCAGGACCTGTTCGACGAGAACATCCTGCGCCAGAAGGTCGAGGGCGCCCTCGACCAGAAGAACCACCTGCTGGTCAAGGTCTTCAACCGCCGGTCCATCACCGTCGACGAGATCGTCGAGGACCTGCTCTCCTACGCCGAGCGCGTGCGGCCGATGGTCGCCGACACCGGACTTCTCCTGAACGACGCCCTGGACGCCGGCGACGTCGTCGTGTTCGAGGGCGGGCAGGCCACCATGCTCGACGTCGACCACGGCACCTACCCGTTCGTCACGTCGTCGTCGGCCACCGCGGGTGGCGCGTCGACGGGCTCGGGCGTCGGCCCCAACCGCCTCGACCGCATCGTCGGCATCGTCAAGGCGTACACGACCCGTGTCGGCTCCGGTCCGTTCCCGACCGAGCTCTTCGACGAGAAGGGCGACTGGCTGCGCTCGCGCGGCTTCGAGTTCGGCACGACCACCGGCCGGCCGCGCCGCGTCGGCTGGTACGACGCCCCGATCACGCGCTACGCGACCCGCATCAACGGCATCACCGACCTCGTGCTCACCAAGCTCGACATCCTCGGCGGCCTGGAGCAGATCCCCGTCTGCGTCGCGTACGACGTCGACGGCGAGCGGTACGACGACCTGCCCGTCAACCAGACGGACTTCCACCACGCGAAGCCGATCCTCGAGTACCTGCCCGGGTGGAGCGAGGACATCTCGAACGCGCGCACCTTCGCGGACCTGCCGCAGACCGCGCAGGACTACGTGCTGGCACTCGAGGAGATGAGCGGCACGCGGATCTCGGTCATCGGCGTCGGTCCGGCGCGCGACCAGGTCATCGTGCGCCACGACCTCATCGACTGACGTGCGCTTCTGGGTCGGCGCGTACGCGCCCGCGACCGGCTCCGCCGAGGGCATCGGCGTGCTGCAAGCGGGGGACGTCGACTCCGCGTGGGCGTCCGGCCCGCTCGGCATGGTCGGCACCGCGGTGGCTGCACCGGGATCCCCGTCCTGGGTCGCAGCGCACCCGGTGCACGACATCCTCTACGCCGCGCTGGAGTCCGACGGCACCGTGCAGGCATACCGGCGCACCGGCGAGGCGCGGCTGGGGCCGATCGGCTCCGCGGTGCCCGTCGGAGATGCGGTCTGCCACATCGCGGTTTCGCCGGACGCGTCGTTCCTCGTCGCGAGCTGCTGGGGTGACGGCCGCGTCGTCCGCATCGACCTCGACGCCTCCGGACGTCCGTCGTCCACGCCCGTCGTGGCCCCGGCGGCCACCGACCCCTTCGGGGCGACGTCGAACGGCGACGAGATCGCGACGGGAGCGACGGTGTCGGGGGCGGCCGTCCCCGATCTCGCCGCGGCCGCCCGCGCCCTCCGCGAGGCCGCGGGAGAGGAGTTCTCCCACCTCGTCCCCGCCTACGACGCCGTCCCCGAGACCGACGCCGAGACCGAGGAGGCGCGTGCCGGCGTCCGCGTCTCCCGTGCGCACGAGGCGATCTTCCTCCCCGGCGGCGTCGTCGCCACGACCGACATGGGCTACGACCTCGTGCGGTTCTGGCGACCCGGCGGCGGCGGCCTGCGGCTCCGGCAGGAGGTGGCGCTGCCCCGCGGCAGCGGCCCGCGCCACGGGCTGTGGCATCCCTCCGGTCACCTCTACGTCGTGACCGAGCTCAGTCGCGAGGTGTTCGTGCTGGCTCCGGATGCCGCCGGCTCCTGGCGCGTGATCTCGGGCGTTCCCCTGCTCGGGACGCTGGAGGACGACACGGCGGCCGAGCTCTGCGCGAGCCGCGACGGGTCGGTGCTGTACGCCGGGGTGCGCGGCAGCGACACGGTCGGCGTCCTCGCCGTCCGCGGCGCCGGGGAGGCGCTGCAGCTCACCGCGCTCGCCGAGGCGGGCACGCACTGGCCCCGTCACCACGTCGTCGTCGACGACACGCTCCTGGTGGCCGGCCAGCTCGCGCACGAGATCGTCTCGCTGCCGCTGGACCCCCGCACCGGCGTCCCCGGTCGCGTGCGCCACCGCACGCCGTCGCCGTCGCCCACGCGGCTGCTCCCGATGCGCTGACCGGGCGGGCGAGCCCTACTTCTTGGCGTCCTGCCGCGGGATGACGACCTGCGTGACGATCAGCAGCAGGGACGCGGTCACCGGGATGGCGACGAGCGCCCCCAGCAGACCGAGCAGCGTGCCGCCGACGAGGGCGCCGATGACGACGAGCGAGCCGGGGATCGAGATCGTGCGGTTCATCACCCGCGGCGTGAGGAGGTATGCCTCCACCTGCATATAGACGAGGTAGACGCCCGCGAAGATCAGTCCCGACACCGGGCTGACGATGAGGGTGAACAGGGTCGCGGTGATCCAGAAGAGCACCGAGCCCACGAGCGGGATGAGCGTGATGCCGAACGCCAGTGCCGCGAGGAGCGCGGCGAACGGCTGCTGCAGGATCGTCAGCACGATGAAGGCGAACACCGCGTTGCACAGGGCGAGGACGACCATCCCGGCCAGATATCCGCCGACGGAGTCCGCGATCTGACCGGTCATGTCCGCCACCGTCGCGCGACTGCGCGCGGGCGTGAGGCGCACGAGCGAGTTCTTGATGCGGGGGAGGGATGCCAGGAAGTACAGGCTCAGCACCAGCACGATGATCGCGCCCGAGATGCCCGTCGCGATGTCGACGCCGACCTGCAGCAGCCCGCCGCCGATCGCGGCGATGTTGGCCGGGTTGGTGACGAACCCCTGGATCTCGGTGAGCATGTCGCCGAGGCTGTCGCCGAAGTTCGTCTCGACGAACCGGACGGCGTCGCTGTCGATGACGTCGTTGACGAAGCTCGGGATGTCGCTGACGAACTGCTCGATCTGCCGCACGACGGGCGGGATGAGGATGTAGAGGGACCCGGCGAGGATGAGGGCCAACCCGCCGAAGACGATCACGATGCCCCAGGCGCGCTTGACGCCGTGCCGCACGAGGAAGCGCACGACCGGGTCCAACGCCAGAGCGACGAACAGCGCGATCGTGATGTAGATGAGCACCGTCGAGAGGTTGCTCAACGCCAGGCCGAGCAGGATCGCGGTGAGGCCGCCCAGGGTCAGGAAGAACCCCGCGGCGTAGGGTCGCGACAGCGCCGACCACATCGGCCGGTCGCGGGTGGTGGTCTCCCCGGCGGTCGCGCCCTCGGCGGTGGGATCGGGGCGCGTCGTTCGACTCATGGTCACACTGTAGGGCGCGCCCTCCGCCGGTCCGGCCCCCTGGCGCGCGCACGGTAATGTCGGACCGATCTCGGGAGGACTCATGACCGACGCCGACCCCACGACGATCCTTCAGGGTCTCCGCGGCAGCATCGACAACATCGACGCGGCCCTCATCTTCCTGCTCGCCGAGCGCTTCCGCTGCACCAAGCAGGTGGGTGTGCTGAAGGCGCAGCACGAGATGCCCGCGTCGGACCCCGTCCGCGAGGAGCAGCAGATCGCCCGGCTGAAGCGTCTGGCCGCCGAGGCCGACCTCGATCCGGAGTTCGCCGAGAAGTGGTTCAACTTCGTCGTCGCCGAGGTGATCCGGCACCACCGCACGGCCGCGGGCGACACCGCGGCCGGCTGAGTCGGCGGGCGGCCGGCTGAGCCGGCCGCCGCCCGGCGTCGACCGCCGTCCGGCGTCGACCGCGATGGCGCGACCCGGGCGTGGCTCGATGGGGTGGCATCCATCGTCCGGATCACCACGACACGCCCGGGTTGACATCTGCGATGCCCGACGGAGCCGCCCGCCGGGCGCATGGCACGCGGGCGCGCGTGCCACGATCGCCGCGCTTCTGCAAGCCGCGGTGCGATTTGCCAGCCGATCCATGGGCGGCAATGCTGGATGAGGCCCTTTCGGGCCGTTCACCCGACCAGTCCGCGGTCGCCGGTGCCGACTCGGGGGAGTCGACGCGGCGGGCGTACGGTCGGTGGCCTGGGCGCCGGATCCGACATCCTGCGCCGACGCGCACGCCCCCGATCGTGCGCCGACGGCCGCCACCCGGGCGTGACCGATGCGGCTCCTCCAGCGGCCGCCGAGGTACGCACAGTGACCCATCCGCCTGCCCTCGAGGCGAAGAACCTCTACAAGGTCTTCGGCCGGAATCCCCAGGCCGCCGTCGAGAAGCTCCGCGCGGGCGCCTCGCGCGACGAGATCGCCGACGCCGGGACCGCCGCTGTCATCGACGCGAGCTTCTCCGTCCAGCCGGGCGAGATCTTCGTCATCATGGGCCTGTCCGGCTCGGGCAAGTCCACCATCATCCGCATGCTCAACGGCCTGCACGACGCGACCGCCGGCACCGTCGAGGTGCAGGGCGATCCCATCACGGACGTCGCCCCGGGCCGTCTCCGCTCGCTGCGCCGCGACCGCATCGCCATGGTCTTCCAGCACTTCGCCCTGCTTCCGCACCGCACGGTCGCCGCGAACGTCGCCTACCCGCTCGAGATCCGCGGCGTCGGCAAGACGGAGCGCCTCGCGAAGGCGCACGAGATCCTGTCGCTCGTCGGACTGGAGGGATGGGGCGACAAGCTGCCCTCCGCCCTCTCGGGCGGCATGCAGCAGCGCGTCGGCATCGCCCGGGCGCTCGCCGCGGACACCGACATCCTGCTCATGGACGAGGCCTTCAGCGCCCTCGACCCTCTCATCCGTCGGGAGATGCAGGAGCAGCTCCTCGAACTGCAGCGCACCCTGAAGAAGACCATCGTCTTCATCACCCACGACCTCAACGAGGCGATGTTCCTCGGCGACCGCATCGCGGTCATGCGCGACGGCCGGATCGTCCAGATCGGCACGCCCGAGGACATCCTGACCGACCCGGCGAACGACTACGTCGAGCAGTTCGTGCAGGACGTCGACCGCGCCCGCGTGCTCACCGCCGCGAACGTCATGGAGCGCCCGCGCCCCCGCGTCGACGCCTCGGCCGGACCGCGCACCGCGCTCCGCCAGATGCGCGACGCCTACATGTCGGCCGTCTACGTCACGGACCGCGACCGCCGGCCGCTCGGGATCGTCACCGACCGCGACGCCGTGAAGCTGGTCCGCGCCGGGGAGAGCTCCCTCGTGAGCAGGCTCAAGCCGATCCCGCAGAGCGTCCGCGAGGACGACGTGCTCATGAACCTGTTCGTCCCGTCCGTCGAGTCCCCGCTGCCGCTGGCCGTGCTGGACGCCGACGGACGTCTGACCGGCGTCATCCCGCGCGTCACGCTGCTCGCCGCGCTCGGCCCCGGACCGAACGCGACCGAGGAGATCACCGTGCTGCCCCAGCCCGTGCCGCAGGCCGAGATCGACGCGGTGCTCGCCGGCGAAGCCGCGGCACCCGAGACCGAGGCGGTGCGCTGATGGACGGGTTCCGCATCCCGGTCGGCACCTGGGTCGACGCCGGCGTGGACTGGGTCCGCGACAACCTCTCCGGCGTGCTCGACGCCGTCGCCGTGGTGGTCCGCTTCCTGGTCGGCGGGCTCAGCGACGTGCTGCTCGCCGCGCCGATCATCGTCGTGATCGTCGTCGCCGCGCTGCTGGCGTGGCTCGTCCGCTCCTGGAAGCTCGCCGTGGGCACGGTGATCGGCTTCGCACTGATCCTCGCGATGGGGCAGTGGGTGACCGCGCTGCAGACCCTCGCCCTCGTGCTCGTCGCGACCATCGTCGCCGTGGCCATCTCGGTGCCCCTCGGCATCTGGTCGGCCCGCAACAGCACCGTGCGCGCGGTCCTCAAGCCCGTGCTCGACTTCATGCAGACGATGCCCGCGTTCGTCTACCTGATCCCCGCGATCACGTTTTTCAGCATCGGCGTCGTGCCCGGTGTCGTCTCCACGGTCATCTTCGCGCTGCCCCCGGGCGTGCGTCTGACCGAGCTCGGCATCCGCGGTGTCGACTCCGAGACGGTCGAAGCGGGACATGCGTTCGGGGCCACGCCCGGGCAGATCCTCCGCCGCATCCAGCTGCCGCTCGCCATGCCGACGATCATGGCCGGCGTCAACCAGGTCATCATGCTGGCGCTGTCGATGGCGGTCGTCGCCGGAATAGTCGGCGCCGACGGCCTGGGCAAGGAGGTCGTGCAGTCGATCTCCACCGTCAACCTGCCCAAGGGCGTCGAGGCGGGCCTCAGCGTGGTCATCCTCGCCGTCTACCTGGACCGTCTCACCGCGGCCCTTGGTAGTCCCGCGGAGCACCGGTCGTCGCTGCTCGGGACGATCGGGCGTCGCCGTGCCGCGCGCGCCACGACCACCGCGGCCGCGGCCCCCTCGGCGCCGCACGTCGACACCGCGTCGGCGGACGCCGCCCGCGAGGCCGAGCGCGAGAAGGCCGCGCCGCGTCGGGCGCCGGTGTCGACGGGGCGCTGACCCCCGGCATCCCGCCCCTCCCTCCCGCGGCGGGGTCGGTCCCGCCCGCCGGACCCGCTCCCGTGACGCGGGACGATCCCTCCCGCGCGGAGGCATCCGGAATCACACACGAAACGGAAGAGAACACAGCATGCAGAAGCGACACCTCACCGCGACCCTCGCCCTCGGCGCCGTCGGCGCGCTCACCCTCGCGGGCTGCGCCAGCGGCAACCAGGCCGACGGCGGCTCGGGCGACGGCGGCGACCGCGGCACGATCACGCTCGGCTTCCTGCCCTCGTGGACCGACGGCCTGAGCACCGCGTACCTGCTCGAGGACCAGCTCGAGAAGCTCGGCTACTCCGTCGAGATGCAGACCCTCACCGAGGCCGGCCCGCTCTACACCGGTCTCGCCCAGGGCGACGTCGACATCTACCCGTCGGCCTGGCCCGAGCTCACGCACAAGTCCTACATGGACACCTACGGCGACGACATCGAGGACCTCGGTGCGTACTACGACAACGCGAAGCTCACGATCGCGGTGCCGAGCTACGTCGACATCGACTCCATCGAGGACCTCGCGGCGAACGTCGACCGCTTCGAGGGGCGCATCTACGGCATCGAGCCCGGGGCGGGCCTCACCGCGCAGACGCAGGACAGCATGCTCCCCGGCTACGGCCTGGACGGGCGGTTCGAGCTCGTGACGTCGTCGACGGCGGCCATGCTGACCGAGCTCGACAACGCGATCGCGGCGCAGGAGGACATCGCGGTGACCCTCTGGCGGCCGTTCTGGGCGAACGACGCCTACGACGTCAAGGACCTCGAGGACCCGCAGGGCCTCATGGGCGACCCCGAGGCGCTGCACTTCCTCGGCACGGCCGGCTTCGCCGAGCAGTACCCGGATGCCGCCGAGCTCATCGCCGGCATCCAGCTCGACGACGAGCAGTACGGCGCCCTCGAGGACCTCGTCGTCAACGAGTACGGCGAGGGCCGCGAGGCCGAGGCCGTCGACGCCTGGCTCGAGCAGTACCCCGACGCGTTCTCCACGCAGCGCAGCTGACCGTCGCGTCACCGAGACCCTCCCCGCCGTCCGTCCCCGGGCCCGGCGCGGAGGGTCTCGTCCTGTCAGCGGACGGAGGGATGGATGCCGCGGGCGGCCGAGAACCGCGTGATGAAGCCGGGGTGGCCCGCGGGCATCGCCAGCACCGAGTCGGGGGCCCGACCCGCGAGCCCCGGAAAGCCGGCGTCGGCGAGCAGGTCGTCGTCGAGCACGTCGATGTCGGCCGCGACGAGCGGCCACGGCTCGTGGCTGTTGGCGGCCCAGATGGTCCGGCCCAGGTGCCGCTCGTGGAAGCCCCACCGCGCCGTGAGGAAACGGGAGAGGGGCGTGTCGACCGTCTCCGTGCCGAGGGTCGCCCGGAGGCGCGTGCCCGCACGCGTCCCGCCGTGGCGGCGCGACCGGTACTCGATGCGCCGTCCCTCCGTGCGCACCCCCGCCCGCGCCCAGCGGTACGGGAGGCCGAACAGCGCGTGCGCAGCCAGGACCGGGGCGAGGTGCTCGGCCTCGAGCGTGCGGAAGACGACGCCGCGGCGCCCGTCGTCGTCGATCGCGTACGTGCGGACGTTGATCTCCGTGAACGAGCCGACGAAGGGCACCGGCGGCAGCGGCAGGAAGCGGAACTCGCTCAGCACGAACGGCACCAGGCCGACCCACGCCGAGCCGTCGTGGACGTCGGGGCGGGTCCCGGGCGGCAGCAGCGGAGCCACGTGGGCGGGGTCGACGCGCCAATGCGCGAACACCGCGCGGTTCCACCGCTGCGCGATGACGGCGCGGCCGGGCAGGTCGGGGGCGTGGCGTTCGGTGATCACCGGGTCATTCTGGCCCGGGCGGTCCGGTGCGGAGGGAGACTGGACAGGTGAGCGCGACGTCTGATGCGGACCCCCGGCTCGTGGCATCCATCCGCGAGCTGCTGGCCGCGCGCGACGCCGGCAAGACGATCTGCCCGTCGGAGGCGGCGCGCGCCGTCGGCGGCGAGGACTGGCGCGACCTCATGCAGCCGGCGCGCGACGCGGCCCGGGCCCTCGTCGACCTCGGCGAGGTCGAGGTGACGCAGCGGGGCGAGGTCGTCGACGTCGAGACGGCGCGCGGGCCCGTGCGGATCCGCCGCGCGCGGTAGCCGCTTGCCGCCGTCGCCGCGTCGCGCCGTCGCCGCGTCGCCGCGTCGCGCTGGCGTCGCGCCGCGCCGGAATCGGATCGGGGCGTCGGAATCGGACGCGGGAGCGGAAACGGTCCGAATCCACGGCGTTCGTCCGATTCTGGAGCGAGCCGGGCGCGGCCGCGCGGCGCGGGCCGGCCCGAGATCAGACGGCGGGCTCGGGGCCCGCGGGGGTGCTGCGCTCGCGCGGGAGCTCGAGGGCGACCTTCTTCTCCAGCTCGTCGACCGCGGCATCCGACAGCCAGATCAGGCCGTCGAGCTCCTCACGCACGCGCTTGTAGGCCAGCTGCCGCTCGTGCGGCGTGGCGGCCTGGTCGATCGCGACCCCGAGCAACTGCTTCGCGGTGTCGAGGCGCTTGCGCTCGGCATCCGAGAACGCGGTGTCCTTCATCCGGCGGGCGTCGCGCTCGGCGACGTCGAAGGCCACCTCGTAGTCGGTGACCGCGTCGCGGTACTCCTTCAGCTGCTCCGCGGTGACGGTCTCGCCCGGCGCCGGACGCAGGTTGTCGGCCACTTTCTTCGCCCGCAGGAACGCGGCCGTCAGCGGCTGCCTCCCGTCGCTCATGGCGGGATAGGCGATGAGCTTCGACACGTCGAGCTCATAGTCGAGCCAACGGTGCGTGACGTCGTCGTGGGCTGCGGTGAGCCGGTCGACGGGCTGCGGTGCGATCGCGCTCGGCGGAGCTGCGGCCGGCGGGAGCTGTCCGCCCTGGGCGCGCAACAGCTCGAGCTTCTCGCGATGACGGCGGCGGGCCCGGATCTCCTTGCGATTGTGCGCGGCGCCCAGCCCTCCCATGACCATCCCAAACAGCGGGAAGGCGAGCCACCACTTGTCGGCGACGAACATCCAGAACTCGCTCACGGGCCTCATGCTACGCGCCGGGTCCGGAACGGTCAGGTGGTCGGCGGCTCCGGACGGTCGCGGCCGGGCACCGGCCACACGTGGTCTTCGGAGGTGGATGCCGAGGGGGTGGCATCCGGAGTCGCCTTCTTGCCCCGGCGGGTCGAGCGCTCCTGCCACTTCTCGGCAGCGACCCGTCCCATCGACTCCATCGAGCGGGCCAACGCACGCTGCGCCGTCTCGGCGAGGTCGGATGCCACCTGGCTCCAGGCGTCGGGGGTCGGCCCTGCCGCGTCGTGGGGCCGCCGGCCGCGGGCCACGCCCTCGGCGTGTGCGAAGGTGTGCGACACCCGCCGGACGGCGTCGCGGTAGGCGAGGAAGTCGCGGGGCGTGAGGCGGACGGTCACCGAGGCGGGGCGCAGCCACTGCGCGTGCTCGTGCGCCCGGAGGAACTCCGCGAGAAGCGGCGAGCGGGCGTCGGTCATCTCCGGGTGAGCGATCGCGAGGGCCGGGTCCGTCTCGTACTGCATCCATCGGGCCAGCACCGCGTCGTGCTCCGCGAGCAGACGCGCGACGGGGAGCGGCGCCGTGCCCGTGCGGATGGCCGGCAGCATCGCCTTGGCGGCGCGGACCCCCGCCCGCCGGGCGCGGACCTCGGCGGCCGTGGCCCGCAGCTCGCGCTGGGCGTCCTGCAGCCGGCGCCGGGCCGCGGCGACCGTACTGGTCCCGGTGCGCGCGGCGGCCGCGTCGGCCTGCGCGCGGACCACCTCGGCCTCGGCCGCCTTGACCTCGGCGCGTCCGCGGACGATCGCCTGCCGCGTCATCTGCAGGTCGAGGGTCGCGGCGTCGAGCTCGAGGCGCCGCGCCGCGTTCTTGCCGAGCGGTCGCGTCTGGGCCGCGCGGGCGACCCGGGCGGTCGTGCTCCGACCGGCCGGGAGAGCGAGGCGACGCTGCGATGCGCGCACTCCGACCCAGCCGAGTGTGCCGGCACCGGCCGCTGCGGGTCCGATCCACCACCACTCGGCGAGCATCACCAGGAGCGGTTCCACCCCTCCATGCTAAGCGCCGCCCCCGACACGGCGCCGGGAGTCCGGCCGGAACCCGTAGCGACGGCCTCTTCCGCGGCCGGGTGCCGGGTGCCAGGCTGAGCCCCAAGCGACGGGGGAGGTCGTCATGAAGGTCATGCTCCTGATGTGGTCCGACGGCAGCTATGCGGGCGGGGACGCCGAGGAGGACTACGCGGCGTGGATGGAGTACGAGAAGACGCTGCGCGACGACGGGGTGTTCGCGGGCGCGGCGCAGTTCGCGGAGACCGACGAGGTCCGCGCGACCACGACGGCGATCTCCACGCCGCCGGCGGATCCGCCCCGCCCCGCCGCGGGGCTGTCGGGCTTCTACCTGGTCGACGTGGCCGACGCCGACGCCGCGGAGGACTACGCCCGCCGGGCGCCGCTGTACGGGTACGTCGAGGTCCGGCCGATCGCCGAGTACTGACGTCCGGCGCGGGACCCCGCAGAAAGCCACGGAACTCGCTGGGATTCGCGCCCGGACGGCGAGGTTCGCGCGATCCTGCGAGATCCGCGCGGGGTCGGACGGGACCAGGGATGCCACGGGGTGGCATCCCTCCCCGGTCAGCCGAAGATGAGGGCGAACACCGTGGCGCCGCCGCCGGTGATGATGAGCGCGGCGATCACGACCCACGCCGTGATCTTCACCCGGCGCTGACGCCGGTCGCTGAAGACGGTCATGTCGTCGTCGTCGTCGATGCTCATTCCGCGTCCTCTCTGCCGCTGCCCCGGAAGGTCAGGCGACGGGCTCCGACACGGTCGGCCCGAACACGGCGGGCAGCGTCTCGGTCGACAGGCGGCGCAGCTCCGACACCGGGACGGTGAACACGTCCTGGATCTCGAGGGAGGCCTCGACGCCCGGCTCGATGTCCGTGACGCCGATGCGCAGCACCGGGTAGCCGCGACCGTCGCACAGGCCGCGGAACTTCACGTCCTCCTCGCGCGGCACGCTCACGAGCACGCGGCCGGTGGACTCGCTGAACAGGGCGGCCGTGGCATCCACGCCGTCCCGCTCCATGAGCTCGGTGAGCCAGACGCGGGCGCCGACGCCGAAGCGCAGCACGCCCTCGGCGAGGGTCTGCGCCAGACCGCCGGACGACAGGTCGTGCGCGCTCGAGACGAGGGACTGGGAGCCAGCGGCCTGCAGCAGCTCGGCGAGCTTGCGCTCCTGCGCCAGGTCGACCTTCGGCGGGCGCCCGCCGAGGTGGCCGTGGATCGTGCCCGCCCACTGCGAGCCGTCGAGCTCGTCGGCGGTGGTGCCGAGGAGGTACAGGTTCTCGCCGGCATCCTGCCAGCCGCTCGGGATGCGGGCGGCGACGTCGTCGATGATGCCCATCACGCCCACGACCGGGGTGGGGTGGATCGGCTGGTCGCCGGTCTGGTTGTAGAACGACACGTTGCCGCCCGTGACCGGGATGCCGAGCTCGAGGCAGCCGTCGCTCAGACCCTCGACGGCCTGGCTGAACTGCCACATGACCTCGGGGTTCTCGGGGCTGCCGAAGTTCAGGCAGTCGGTGACGGCGGTGGGCACCGCGCCGGTCACGGCGACGTTGCGGTACGCCTCGGCGAGGGCGAGCTTGGCGCCGGCGTACGGGTCGAGCTGGCAGTAGCGGCCGTTGCAGTCGGTCGCGATGGCGAAGCCGAGGCCGGTCTCCTCGTCCACGCGGATCATGCCCGCGTCGTCGGGGAAGCTCAGCGCGGTGTTGCCGAGGACGTAGTAGTCGTACTGGTTCGTGATCCAGGAGGTGTCGGCGAGGTTGGGGCTCGCGACGAGGGTCGTGAACTGGTCGCGGAGGGCCGCGGCATCCGTGGTCCGCTCCAGGGTCGCGGCGGTGTCGTCGTTGAGGGCGTCGATCCACGTGGGATAGGCGACGGGGCGCTCGTAGACGGGGCCGTCGACCGCGACGGTGGACGGGTCGACGTCGACGATGCGCTCGCCGTACCAGTCGATGACGAGACGGCCGTCGCCGGTGACCTCGCCGAGGACGCTGGTCTCGACGTCCCACTTGCCGACCACGGCGAGGAACGCGTCGAGCTTCTCGGGCGCGACGATCGCCATCATGCGCTCCTGGCTCTCGCTCATGAGGATCTCCTCGGGCGTGAGCGAGGGGTCGCGCAGCAGGACCTTCGACAGCTCCACCTTCATGCCGCTGTCGCCGTTGGCGGCGAGCTCGCTCGTGGCGCAGGAGATGCCCGCGGCCCCGAGGTCCTGGATGGCCTCGACGAGGTCGTCGCGGTAGAGCTCGAGGCAGCACTCGATGAGCACCTTCTCGGCGAAGGGGTCGCCCACCTGGACCGCGGGACGCTTGGTGGGGCCGCCGTCGGCGAAGGTGTCGGATGCCAGGATGCTGGCGCCGCCGATGCCGTCGCCGCCCGTGCGGGCGCCGAACAGCACGACCTTGTTCCCCGCACCGCTCGCGTTGGCGAGCTTGAGGTCCTCGTGGCGCAGGACGCCGACCGCGAGCGCGTTGACGAGCGGGTTGCCCTGGTAGACGGCGTCGAACACCGTCTCGCCGCCGATGTTCGGCAGGCCCAGGCAGTTGCCGTAGAAGGAGATGCCGCTGGTGACGCCGTGCACGACGCGCGGGGTGTCGGGGTGGTCGATCGCGCCGAAGCGCAGCTGGTCCATGACCGCGACGGGGCGCGCGCCCATCGAGATGATGTCGCGGACGATGCCGCCGACGCCGGTCGCGGCGCCCTGGAACGGCTCGATGTAGCTGGGGTGGTTGTGCGACTCGACCTTGAAGGTGACCGCCCAGCCGTCGCCCACGTCGACGACGCCGGCGTTCTGGCCCATGCCCACCATGAGGCGGGTCTTCATCTCGTCGCTGACCTTCTGCCCGAACTGGCGCAGGTAGATCTTGCTCGACTTGTAGGAGCAGTGCTCGCTCCACATGACCGAGTACATCGCCAGCTCGCCGCTGGTGGGGCGGCGGCCCAGGATCTCGCGGATCTTGGCGTACTCGTCGTCCTTCAGACCGAGGGCGCCGTACGGCTGATCCTTCTCCGGCGTGGCGATCGCGTTGTCGACCGTGTCGGCGAGGGCCGTGCGGTGGGCGGGTGCGGCGGATTCGGGTGAGTTGGTCACGCGGCTGAGCTCCAAGAATCGCGGGGGCCGGACGGCATCAGTCTAGTTGGGCGGTCGTCCGGCTCCGTGCCCCGGCCGGCTCGGCCGTCGCCGGAATCGGAGCGGGGCGTCGACCGTCGGCCATCGCCGGATTCGGATAGGGGCGTCGGAATCGGATGCCGTGGCCGAAACGGTCCGAATCCGCGGCGCGGCTCCGAATCCGCGGCGCGCGCGGGTCAGGCCGTCTTCCCGATGCGCACGCGGATGTCCTTCATCAGCGGCTGGTCGCTCTGGCGGCTGTAGTCGTCCGGCCCGAGGAGCACGTTCATCTCGGGGAAGTACCCGGCCGCGCTGCCGCGCGGGGTGTCGTACTCGAGTGCGCGGAACGCGGTGACGCTGCGCACCGACCCGTCGAGCGAGGTCGCGACGATGTCGACGAGGTCGCCCTCGGCGATCCCGCGCTCGCGCATGTCGCGGCGGTTCATGAAGACGAGCTCCCGGATGTTCCGGATGCCGCGGTAGCGGTCGTCCGCCGAGTAGATCGTGGTGTTCCACTGATCGTGGGAGCGCATCGTCTGGAGGACGAGGACGTCGGCCTCCTCGGGGATGACGTTCGGCAGCTCCGCCCGGGAGAACTCCGCCTTGCCGGACGGGGTGCGGAAGTCGCGCTCGCGCGCCGGCTGCGGGATGCGGAAGCCGTAGCGCTGGCGCACGAGCTCGTTGAAGCCCTCGAAGCCGGGGAGCACCTCCGCCATCGTGTCGCGGATGCGGTCGTAGTCGGCGACGTACTCCTCCCACGGCGTCCGCGACGCGGGCATCGTCGCGCGGGCGATCCCGGCGATGATCGCGGGCTCGCTGAGCAGGTGCGGCGACGCCGGCCGCCGGGACCCGAGCGAGAGCATGACGGAGCTCATCGCGTCCTCGGTCGAGATGGACTGCAGACCCGACTCCTGCTCGTCGCGCTCCGTGCGCCCGAGGCACGGCAGGATGAGCGCGGCCTTGCCGTGGACGATGTGGCTGCGGTTCAGCTTCGTGCTGACGTGGACGGTGAGGTCGGTGCGCGACATGCCCTCGGCCGTCAGCGCGGTGTCGGGAGCCGCGCGGACGAAGTTGCCGCCCATGCCGACGAACACCTTCAGGTCGCCGCGGTGCAGCGCCGCCACCGTGTGCACGGTGTCCAGACCCGGCTCGCGCGGCGAGACGATGCCGCAGACCTCGTCGAGCTTCGCGAGCCAGTCCTCGGTCGGCTTGTGGTTGATGCCGCACGTGCGGTTGCCCTGGACGTTGCTGTGGCCGCGCACCGGCGACGGACCGGTGCCCTTCCGGCCGACGTTCCCGCGCAGCAGCAGGAGGTTGACGATCTCGCGGACGGTGTCCACGCCGTGCCGGTGCTGGCTCACGCCGAGGCACCAGCTGATGACCGTGCGCTCGGCGGAGAGGTACACGTCGGCGGCGCCGCGGATCTCGGCCTCGGTCAGACCCGACTGCTCCACGAGCTCGTCCCACGACGTCGCCTCGACCAGGGCGCGGTACTCGTCGAGCCCGTCCGTGTAGCGGGCGAGGAAGTCGCGGTCCAGCGCGGTCGGATCGGTCTCGGACGCCTCGAACACGACCTTCGCCATGCCGCGGACGAGAGCGAGGTCGCCGCCGGGCCTCACTTGGAGGTCCATCGTGCTCGTCGGCGTCGCGTGGAAGGTCGCCATGTCGACGATCTCGTGGGGGACGATGGTGCTGCCGGACGCGGCCTCGCGCAGCGTGTTGACGTGCACGACCTGGGCGCCGCGGTCGATCGCCTCGGCGATGGTCGTGAGCATGCGGGGGGCGTTCGAGGCGGCGTTGACGCCCAGCACGAACAGCGCGTCGCAGGTCTGCCAGTCCTCGAGGTCGGCCGTGCCCTTGCCCGTGGCGAGCGACGCGGTGAGGCCGCGACCGGAGCCCTCGTGGCACATGTTCGAGCAGTCGGGCAGGTTGTTGGTGCCGAGCTCGCGGGCGAACAGCTGGTACAGGAAGGAGGCCTCGTTGCTGAGGCGTCCGGAGGTGTAGAACGCCGCCTGGTCGGGGGAGTCCAACGCCTGGATGTGGTGCGCGATGGTGCGGAACGCATCGTTCCACGAGATGGGCACGTAGTGGTCGGTGTCGGCGTCGTAGGCCATCGGGCCCACCAGGCGGCCGGCGTCCTCGAGGTCGAAGTCGGTCCACTCGGCGAGCTCCGACACCGAGTGCGCGGCGAAGAACTCCTTGCCGACGCGCTTGTGCGTCATCTCCCACGTGACGTGCTTGATGCCGTTCTCGCAGATGTCGAGGGCGACGCCGCGGTCGTCGGGCCACGCGCATCCGGGGCAGTCGAAGCCGCTCTTGCGCTGGTTCATCGTGAACATCGCGCGCGTTCCCGCCAGCGGCAGGCGTTGCTTGACCAGCACCTCTCCGACCGTGATGGCCGCACCCCAGCCGGCGGCCGGGTGGTCGTAGGTCCCGCTGCTCGTCCAGGCCCCGGACGACCGCGGTCCGAGACCGCCCTGTCGCGGAACGTCCTTCATCAGACCGAACGCGTCACCCATGCTCACCCTCCGCTGGTCACGGCGCCGGGGTGGTGGCATCCATCCCCCGCATCCCGGGTCAGCGTACGCCCGGGAGGTCCGCCTCGGCCCGGGTTGCGGAACCGATGCCGGTCGTGTCCACGCGGTCGGCCCGGGTGTAGACGTTCATGCTGCCGTTGCGGACGAACGCGGCGACGGTGAGGCCGGCACGCTCGGCGAGCTCGATGGCGAGCGACGACGGCGCCGAGACGGCCGACAGGACCGGGATGCCGGCCATCACGGCCTTCTGCACGAGCTCGAAGCTGACGCGGCCCGAGACCTGCAGGACCGTCCCGCGGAGGGGGAGGCGGTCGTTGAGCACCGCCCAGCCGACGACCTTGTCGACGGCGTTGTGACGTCCGACGTCCTCGCGCACCACGAGCATCTCGCCCGTGGCGACGTCGAACAGCGCGGCCCCGTGCAGTCCGCCGGTCTTGTCGAAGACCTTCTGCCCCTCGCGCAGGCGGTCCGGAAAGGCTGCGATGTCGAAGGCGGACACCTGGATGCCGTCACTCGCGACGTCGTGGGACGAGACCTTCTCGACCGCGTCGATCGAGGCCGTGCCGCACACGCCGCAGGAGCTGGTCGTGTAGAAGTTGCGGGCGATGTCGGGGGAGGGGAGGGCGACACCCGGGGCCAGGGTGAGGTCCAGCACGTTGTACGTGTTGCCGTCGGCCCCGCCGGTGCCCGGTCCGCCGCAGTGGATGGCGCGGGAGAACTCTTCGCCGCGGCTGATGACGCCCTCCGAGACGAGGAAGCCCGCCGCGAGCTCGACGTCGTGGCCCGGGGTGCGCATCGTCACGGCCAGGGGCGAGCCGTGGACCCGGATCTCAAGCGGTTCCTCGACGGCGACGGCATCCGGTCGCTGCCGGTTCGCGCCGGAGAGCGTGATGCGGGTGACGCGGCGGGAGGCGGTCAGGCGTCCCATAAGCGTGCCGTCCTCGTGGCATCCATGGTCCCGACCTTAGCCCCGCCGGGAGGGGGGTCTGCCGGTGCCGCGGGTCAGGGGAGGGTCTCGAGGTACCGCCGGGTCGCCCAGGACTGGACGAGGCGGCCGACGGGGGCGCCGATCCGCGTGAACCAGCGGCCGGGCGCCGAGAAGGCGACGATGAGGAAGGTCACGTCGCCGTTCTCGTGGAGGGTCAGTTCGAAGCGCTCCTCGCCCCGTTCGGGGTGACCGGGGAGCGTGCCGTACGCGAAGCCGGCGTGGTGGTCCGTGCGCTCGGCCCAGACGACCATGCACGGGGCGGTGAAGCGCAGCGGTCCGAGACGCAGGCGCATGTCGACGCGGGTCCCGACGCGCAGCGGCGTCTGCGACAGAGTGATCTCCGCCCCCGCGCGACGCTGCACCGCTCCGTGGAACAGCGCATCCGCCGCCTGCTCGAAGACGACGCGGCCGCGGCCGATCGTGCGGGCCCGGCGGACGTGGTGATACCCGGACGGCAGGTCGCCGGCGGTCGCGCCGACCTCGCTGTACGTCAGGTCGCTCATGGCGCTCACGGTAGCGCGGGGTCGGGGGTCGCGGGGAGGAGATGTCGGGAAGGGAGGACTCCTCACCGGCCCGACGTCCTCCCCTGGTGGCATCCCCTCCCGTCCCGCTCCGCGCCCGCACCTACGCTGGGGGCATGGGTGCGCAGGACGGAACCGTCGACGTCGCGGAGCACCTGGCGTCGATCCTCGCCGTGGTCGAGCCGTTCGCCCCGGTCGACCGACCGATCGCCGAGGTGCGCGGTCGCATCCTCCGCGCGCCCGCGCCCGCCGCCGTCGACGTGCCCGCCTTCGACAACTCCGCGATGGACGGCTTCGCGGTGCGCTTCGCCGACGTGCAGGACACCCCCGTCACCCTGCGCGTGGTCGCCGACCTGCCCGCCGGCACCGCCGAGGACCCCCGGATGGATGCCGCTGAGGCCGCGCGCATCATGACCGGTGCGCCGCTGCCGACCGACGCCACCGCCGTGGTGCCCTTCGAGGACACGCGCGCCGGTCTGGCGGGTGGGCTCGAGGCGGTGACCGTCGAGCGTCCGCCCCGCGCCGACGGCGCCCACATCCGTCGGCGGGGGTCCGACGTGCGCGCGGGGGATGTGGTGGTCGCCGCCGGGCTGCGGCTCACCGCGGGACGTGTCGCCGCGCTCGCCGCGGCCGGCATCCCGTCCGTCCCGGTCAGCCGTGCGCCGCGCGTCGCGGTCGTGTCGACGGGGTCCGAGCTCGTCCCGCCGGGGGAGCCGCTGCAGCGCGGGCGGATCCCGGAGTCGAACAGCCTGCTGCTCGCCGGGCTCGCGGAGGAGGCCGGTGCCGAGGTCGTCCTGCGGGGCAGCGTCGACGACCAGGGCGACGGACTGCGACGCGCGATCGCGGACGCGGCGGCCGCGGGCGCCGACGCGGTGGTCCTGTCGGGAGGAGTGAGCGCGGGCGCGTACGAGGTCGTGCGGATGAGTCTCGGCGGGGTGATGCGCTTCTCGCAGGTGCGTATGCAGCCCGGGAGACCCCAGGGATTCGGATATTCCCCGGACGGAATGCTGCTGTTCGGACTGCCGGGGAATCCGACCGCCGCCGCGGTGTCGTTCGAGCTGTTCGTCCGTCCGGCGCTGTCGGCGCTCGAGGGGGCGAGCGATCTCGGACGGCCCACCCTCGCGTTGACGCTGGCGCGATCGTGGCGCGGGCGCTCCGGCCGGACGCAGTACGTGCCGGTGGCGATCGACCGCACCGACCCGGCGACCTGGCGGGCCGTTCCGCCCGCTCCCGGTGCCGGCGGCTCCACGCGCGGGTTCGCGGCGGCGGCGGGACTCGCCGTCATCCCGCCCGACGGCCGCGACCGCGAGGCGGGCGACGCCGTGGACGTGATGCTGTGGTGACCTCCGGCGGGGATGCCGCGGTGAGCGCCGACGCGATCCTGCTCGCGGGCGGGCGCGGGTCCCGCCTCGTCGGAACGGGGATGCCGCGGTGAGCGCCGACGCGATCCTGCTCGCGGGCGGGCGCGGGTCCCGCCTCGGCGAAGCAAGGATGCCGCGGTGAGCGCCGACGCGATTCTGCTCGCGGGCGGGCGCGGGTCTCGCCTCGGCGGCGCGGTCAAGCCGCTCCTCACCGTCCGGGGCACGACGCTGCTCGCGGCCGCGGTCGCCGCCGTCCGGGCCGTCGGGGTGGACCGGGTCGTGGTCGCGGCGCCGGTGCTCGACGCCGGCCTCGCCGTGGACTGGGTCCGCGAGGACCCTCCGTTCGGCGGCCCCGTCGCGGGGATCGTCGCCGCCCTTCCGCGGGTGGGGGCGGCGGAGGTGTGGCTCCTCGCCTGCGACCTGGCCGACCCGGGCGCCGCCGTGACGGCGCTCGCCGCGGTCGAGATCCCGGGCGACGGCGTCTGCCTCGGCGACGGAGAGAGTGCGCAGTGGCTGATCGGCCGTTATCGCACGGACGCCCTGAGGCAGGCGGCATCCCTCCTTCCCGACCGGGGACGGGATGCCTCGATGCGGGCGCTCCTCGGACGGCTCGAGGTCGAGGTGGTCCCCGTGGCGGCCGCGCTGACGCGGGACATCGACACGTGGGACGATCTGAACGACGTCCGAGGAGGAACGATGACCGATTCCCGCACGCTGCCGCCCGAGGCGCTGAACGACTGGAGCGCGGCGCTCGCCGAGCGCTTCGGCCTCGCCGACGGGGACATCCCGATCTCGCTCGTGCTCGACCTCGCCCGAGACGTCGCGAACGGCGTCGCCCGCCCGGCCGCCCCCCTCAGCGCGTTCGTGGCCGGACTCGTCGCGGGTCGCGCGGGCGGGTCGCCCGCGGACACCGAGGCCGCGATCGCGGCGGTCGTCGAGCTCGCACGGTCCTGGGACGGCGGCACGACCGGTCGCTGAGGCCGGCGCGGCGCGGCGGGTGTGCGCGGAATCGGATGACGGCCGCGGATTCGGATGAATCGGCCGGTGGAATCCGATTCTGGGGACTGGATCCGATTCTGGGCGGAAGTCGGCCCCGGGCATGGTGCGGGGTCCGCGGGCCACCGCGTCAGGCGGCGGGCACCGCGGCGTCGATGAGCGTGACGGCGGCGGCGCGCGCGTGCCGGGCGGCATCCGGGGTCCCCGCGATGGCGGCGGTGGTCTGCGCGCCCTCCGCGAGGATGGCGAGCTGCGGAGCGAGGGTCCCGGGCGCCCCCGCGTCGTCCACGAGCCGGGCGACGTAGCGCTGGAACTCCGCCTTGTGTTCGCGGACGGTCCGCGCGACGTCCGCGTTGGCCGCTCCCAGCTCACCGAAGGCGTTGATGAAGCCGCATCCGCGGAAGTCCGCTTCCTCGAACCACCCGGCGAGGTAGTCGTACACCGCGAGCAGCCTGCCCCGATCGTCGTCGATGGCCTCCACCGCGGCCGTCACACCCGACGTCCACAGCGCGTGCCGCTTCTCGAGCACCGCCATCACGAGCTCGTCCTTCGAGGGGAACGCCTTGTAGAGCGCCCGGAGGGAGACGCCGGCCGCGTCGCGAACGGCATCCATTCCGACCTGTCCGATGCCGCGCCCGTAGAACAGCGTGTCTGCGGCGTCGACGATGCGCTGGCGAGGGTCGTCCGTCATGGGGTGAAGTCTACTTGACGCGAGAACGATCGTTCTCTACAGTCGGCCATATCGACGAGAACGACCGTTCTCGCCCCTCGATCCACGAGAAAGGTCACGATCATGTCCGGTAACCCCCACGGCATCGCCCTCGAACCCGCCGCCCAGGAGTTCGTGGATGCCACCAGCGAACCGCCGTTCCTCTACCAGCTGCCGCCCGCCGAGGGGCGTGCCGCGGTCGACGGCGTCCAGGACGCGCCGATCTTCAAGCCGGACGTCGACGAGGAGTGGATCGAGGTGCCCGGCGGCCCGAGCGGATCGGTCAAGGTCCGCATCGTCCGCCCGCAGGGGGCCACCGGCGCGCTCCCCGTCGTGATCTACATCCACGGCGCCGGCTGGGTCTTCGGCGACGCCCACACGCACGACCGCCTCGTGCGCGACATCGCCGTCGGGACCGGCGCGGCCGTCGTCTTCCCCGAGTACGACCGTTCGCCCGAGGTGCGCTACCCGCACGCGATCGAGCAGGTGTGGGCGACCGCGCAGTGGATCGTCGCCGAGGGGGCGACCAAAGACCTGGATGCCACGCGTATCGCCGTCGCGGGCGACTCCGTCGGCGGCAACATGTCGGCCGCGATCACCCTGCTGGCGAAGGAGCGGGGTGGCCTCGACCTGACCGCGCAGGTGCTGTTCTACCCGGTGACCGACGCGGCCTTCGACACCGAGTCGTACCACCGGTTCGCGGAAGGCTACTTCCTCTCGCGCGACGGGATGAAGTGGTTCTGGGACCAGTACACGACGAGTGAGGACGACCGCGCGCAGATCACGGCCTCGCCGCTGCGAGCGAGCCTCGACCAGCTGTCGGGCCTCCCGCAGGCGCTCGTCATCACCGCCGAGGCCGATGTGCTGCGCGACGAGGGCGAGGCCTACGCCGCCAAGCTGCGTCAGGCCGGGGTGCCCACCACCGCCGTGCGCTACCAGGGCATCACGCACGACTTCGTGATGGTGAACTCGCTGCACGACACGTACGCGGCGAAGGCGGCGGTGGCGCAGGCGGTCGCGTTCCTCTCCGCGGCGTTCGCCGAGTAAGAGCCGCGGGGCGCCGGTCGGCGGGGTGGGGGCCCCGGTCCGACCGGCTCGCGGAATCGGACGGCGACGCCGGAATCGGATCGGGATGCCATCGGCATCCGATTCCGGTCCGTGTCCGATTCCGCGGTGGCCGAGTCGGCGGCGGGGCCGACGAACGGGGCACGTCCCGGCCTGGGCCGACAGGGAGGTGCGGTCGGCCGCCGCCTTCGTGGCACAGGAAAGACCGACGCGTACGGCGGGACGTCGGGTGGCTGCGTTGGCGTCCGCTTGCTTACGCGGGGGAGTGGTCGTCGAGTTGCACGATCATGACGACGAGCGGTTCATCACCGATGACGCCGGAATCGTGCCCGACCCGTCCGGTGCTGTCGGGCACAGCATTGGTGTCGTCTCCGAGGTGCGCCTCGCCGGGGCCCATCTCGGTCCGAACGCCGTCTTGCGTCTCGACCCACCAGCGTCCGCTGATGGGCATGACCCACTGCCGGCTCGGGTTGCGATGCCATCCACCACGCCAGCCCGGCGGCAGGGTCCAGATCGACCACGACTGCACATCGGCTTGCGGGTCGCTGGCCCAGATGGGCGGGATGCCCTGCCCGACGGGTCGCATCGTCATCTCGGGAGCAGGAAGGCGCTCCGTCACCGTCAGCCCGTCGGGACCGGTGGTGACGTGGATGAGTTCGACGGTCGGCGCGGTCTCGGCCATGAGGTCTCCTGGAACTTCGAGAAGGGGCGAGCGTCGGCAACGCCCGTGGGAAGGGAAAGGGGGAGGGCGGGATGCGAGATCGCTTCCCGCCCTCTGGGGTGATCAGTCGTCGATCTTGCCGGTGACGACGATCGTTGCGCGTCCGAGGATGTGAGTGGCCATGTTGAAGCCCAGAAACGCGGGGGTGGCGTCGGTGGGGACGCCGATGTCGGCGACGTCGAGGGCGTGCACGGTGAGGAAGTAGCGGTGCTCACCGTGCCCGGCCGGCGGGGCGGCGCCGATGTACTGCGCGGCGCGAGCGTCGTTGGGCAGCTGGAATGCACCCTCGGGGAGGAGGTCGCCGGCAACGCTTCCGGCACCCAGGGGCAGCTCCGTCGTCGTCGCGGGGACGTTGGCGACGGCCCAGTGCCAGAACCCCGAGCCGGTGGGCGCGTCGGGGTCGTACATCGTGACGGCGTAGCTCTGGGTCCCCTCGGGGGCACCCGACCACGACAACTGGGGCGAAACGTCTTCGCCACCGGGGACTCCGAAGGCTCCCGAGTACTGGGGCGTCTCGAAGGCACCGCCGTCGGCAACGGTCTCGCTGGTCAGCGTGAAGCTGGGGACCTCGGGGAGGCGGTCAAAGGGGTTGTTCGGCATGACAGTTCCTTTCGTCCCACCCACGATAATCGATTATCTGCCAAACAGTCAATTATTTTGGATCTTCTAGGATGGCAACGTGTCGGAGGAGTCCGTGAAGAGCCGCGCCCGCGGCCGCGATGTCTACGAGATGCTGCGGCGGGCCATCCTGCACGGGCATTACGAGCAGAGCAGCGCTCTGCGCCCGCAGCAGATCGCGTCCGAGCTCGAAGTGAGCCTCGCCGTGGTGCGCGAGTCGCTCTTGCGGCTCGTGGGCGAGGGCCTGGCGGTGCGGCTTCCCAATCGGGGCTTCGCGGTGCCGACCCAGGATGCGATGCGGTGGCAGCAGATCGCCGAGGCGCGCGTGCTCACCGAGCCCGTCGCGCTGCGGCTGGCGATCGAGCGCGGGGACCTGCGGTGGGAGTCTCGCGTGCGTTCCGCGCACCACCTCCTTGCCCGACTTCCTCAGTACGACGACGACGGTCAGGTGTCCGAGGAGTGGTCCCGTGCCCACCGCGATTTCCACCGGGCCATCCTCGAGGGCGGCGGCAACGAGGTCCTGCTCGAGACCTTCGACCGCATGTGGACGGCGAGCGAGCTCGCGCGGCGCTGGTCGGTGGCATCCACTCCCGACCGCGATGTCGCGCAGGAGCACCTCCTCCTGGAGGAGGCAGCGCTCGCCCGGGATGCCGATGCGGCATGCGACGTGCTCGTCCGGCACCTCAGCCTGACCGCAGCCGCCCTCACGCACGGCCCCGACGACGCGAAGGCTTAGACGTCGGCGTCGAGGTCGCGCGCCAGAAGGTCCGCGATCGCGTCGACCGCAACCTGCTCCTGGCCGCTGACCTCGACCTCGTCTCCGCCTTTCACTCCGAGGGTCATGAGCGACAGCAGCGAGGCGGCGTTGACGCCCTCTTCACCCGCGCGGCCGATCTGCACGGGCGAAGAGCCGGACGCCGCGGCGCGAGCGACGATCTGAGCGGGCCGAGCGTGCAGCCCTTGAGGGGAGGCGATGACGACGGTGCGAACGGGCACGGGGTTCCTTTCGGGGGGTCAGCTGGCGCCGAGCAGGCGAGCGACGTGGATGGTCAGATAGGCGACTTCCTCTTCGGAGACGCGCAGGGAGACGCGGGACTCGATGAGGTACGCCAGGCGAAGTGCCGTTTGGTACGCCTCGGGCTGCTCTTGGATGAGTGCGGCGAGGACGCCGCTGACCGATGTCGTGGCGACCTCCGGCCGGTTCAGCCGGAGGAACAGATAGCGCAAGTGACTGACGAATCGGGAGGTCGCCATGGCGTCCTCGCGGACCTCGCGGCCCGCGGTCGCGCTGACGACATCGAGCAACTCGGAGATCAGCCGCGTGACAGCGATGGTCGTCCGCACCCCCTCTGCCTCGATCGTGGCGGTGATGATGTGCAGCGCGAGGGCGACGGCCTCGCTCTCGGGCAGGCGCACACCGGTCGATTCTTCGACGAGGGCCAGCGCCGAGCGTCCTACCCCGTACTCTTCGGGATAGAGCTGCTGCACTTCCCACTGCAGGGGATGCTCCTCGCGCGGGCCCGGTGCGCGCTGGATCGCGAGATGGAGGTGGTCGGCGATCGGCACCACCGCGCTCGGGCTGACCTTCGCGGTGAGCATCTGATTGGCGTGGGCGGTGATCGTGGTGGCGAGTACGAGCATGTCGAGCGGGAGGGATGCCACCATGGCGTTGACCCGTTCCAGCTCGGCCGGCGACGTCACCGAGAACCACTGCTCCACGGCGTCCGGCGTCAGCTCGGAGCCGGGCTTGGCGGAGAAGCCGATGCCTCTGCCGAGCGCGACCCGCTGACCGCCCGCCTCGTCTTCGACGAGCACGACGTTGTGCCCCAGCTGGCGGATGGTGCGCATGCCTCTACCCCAGATCCTCGCCGTTGCTGGCGATGATCCGACGGTAGGTCTCGAAGCTGTCCTTGCGGATGCGGCGCAGCTGTTTCGCATCCAACTCGTCCCGGTCGACGTACACCAGACCGTATCGCTTGGAGAAGCCGCTGCTGGAGCTGACGATGTCGATGAACGACCACATGTTGTACGACAACACCTCGACACCTTCGGCGACCGCCCGCCGCATCTCGCGGATGTGGTCTCGCAGGTAGAGGGAACGGTAGTCGTCGTGCACCGCTCCGTCTTCCGAGACCACGTCGGCGGTGCCGATGCCGTTCTCGGTGATCATCAGCGGCAGACGGTATCTCTCCCACAGGTCGAACAGCGAGGTGCGGAAACCCACCGGGTCGATCTGCCAGCCGTACTCCGTCGCCTCCAGGAACGGGTTGGGAACGTAGCGGAACCGCCCGGGGACGACCAGCGCGAGGATCGCGGTGTAGTCCGCCGCAGCATCGGGCGGGCACCGTTCGGCAGCGAATGTGACGTAGTAGTTGAAGCCGAGGAAATCGCACGTCCCGGCCGCCAGCACGGCCTCGTCCTCGGCTGTGATCCCCGGCTCCCACCCGTGTTCCCGCAGCCAGAAGAGGTAACGCTCGGGGTAGGCGCCGCGGACGTAGACGTCGGTGGCGTAGTAGTTGTACAGGTCGTCGGCATCCCGAGCGGCCCGTACGTCGTCGGGGTGCGCGGTGGCCGGGTAGCTGGGCAGCCACGCGATCGTGGGCGCGATGCGCGCGTCGGGCAGCAGTTCGTGGCACAGCGCGACGGCGCGCGCGTTCGCGAGGAACATGTGGTGGTTCATGCGGTGGCGCGAGCGCTCGCGCTCATCGCCCTCACCCCGGGGATGCATGATCTTGTCTTTCCGGGCAAGGAGGTTCTGCTCGTTGATCGTCAGCCACCACTTGACCCGGTCGCCGAAGTGATCGAAGCACGTCCGGGCGTAGCGGACGAAGTGCTCGATCGTCTCGCGTGACTCCCACCCTCCGAGGTCCTCTTCGAGACCGAGCGGCAGGTCGAAGTGGTAGAGGGTCACGATGGGTTCGATGCCGTAGCGCGCGAGCTCGTCGAAGACGCGATCGTAGAAGGCGAGTCCCTGCGCGTTCGGCTCCGCCTCCGTACCGTGCGGGTAGATGCGGGTCCAGTTGATCGACATCCGGTAGCTCTGCAGGCCGAGTTCGGCCATGAGAGCGATGTCCTCCGGGTACAGCTCGTAGAAATTCGCTGCGACCGAGGTGTCGGCGTAGACGTCGGCCTTGGCGCGGGCGGCGACATCGGCGACGGACAGGCCCTTGCCGCCGGCGGTGAGCCCGCCCTCCACCTGGAAGGCGCTGGTGCTCGCACCCCAGAGGAAGGCGGGCGGGAAGACGGACTCAGACGCCACTGGTCGCCACCTTCGTCGACACCGACAGCACACGGTCGCCTTCGGCCACCGGACCGCCGACCACGGGGCTGACCGCGTAGTTGTTCGCATTGGACACGACCACGTACGTCTCGGTGTCGTAGCCGGCCGCGCGCACGATCTCGGGGTCGAAGTCGACCAGCGGTGCGCCTGCGATCACGCGGTCGCCCTTCTCGACGTGCGCGGTGAAGCCGCGGCCTTCGAGCTTGACGGTGTTGACGCCGACGTGCACGAGGATCTCCGCACCGTCGTCCAACCGCAGACCCACGGCGTGCTTGGTGGGGAAGACCATCACGACCTCGCCGGTGACCGGCGAGACGATGCGGCCACCCTCGGGGTGGATGACGAACCCGGCGCCGAGGGTACCGCTCGCGAACGCACGGTCGCCGGCCTCGGAGATGTCGGCGACCCGGCCCGCGGCGGGGGCGACGATGTCACCTGCCGCCCCGGGGGCGCTCGCAGGCGTCTCGACGTTCTCCTTGATCCCCAGCACGAGGGTCATAACGAAGGCGATGATGAAAGCGACGGCGATGGCGATGAGGTACGACACGAAGCCCGCGCCGATGAAGGCCGGAATGGTGAGGACCGAAGGAATTGCCACAGCGTAGGCGTGCGCCCCGCCGATACCCGCGATGGCGCCACCGACCGCGCCGCCGAGGAGCACACCGATCATCGGACGCTTGAAGACGAGGTTGACGCCGTAGAGGGCCGGCTCGGTGATCCCGCAGAGAGCGGTGAGCGAGGCGGCGAAGGCGACCGAACGGGTCGCCTTGTTCTTGGTGATGATGCCCACAGCAGCCGAGGCCCCCGCGTCGGCGAAGTTCGAGGGACCCGTGAAGGCCCAGAGCGCCGTCTGTCCGGTGCGGGCGACCTCGGCGATGCCGACAGGAACGAGCGCGCGGTGCAGACCGAACATGACCAGCAGCGGGTACGTGCCACCGAAGATGATGCCGGCGACCAGCGGAGAGAGCTCGGTCAGCCAGGTGAAGCCCGAGCCGATGGCGTTGCCGACGAGCGTGCCGACGGGTCCGAAGACGATGAGGGTCAGCGGGACCATGACCGCCAGCACGATGGCGGGCGTGATGACCAGCCGCACGGGCCCGGGCAGCACACGATTGAGCCCGCGCTGCAGGAACGAGGCGATCCACACGGCGAGGATGATCGGGATCACCGACGAGGCGTAGTTGGCGCCGAAGACCGGGATGCCGAAGAAGTCTGTCTGCGGGTTGTCGCCGAAGTAGGTGACGAGGCTCGGAAGCAGCAGGCTTCCGGCGATGACGAGCGCGACGGGGATGTCGACCTTGAAGTACTTGGCGGTCGTGTAGGCCAGCAGGACCGGGATGAAGTAGAACACCGCATCCGCCGCGGTGTTGAGGATCGTGTGAGTGCCGGTGGTCTTGTCCATCCAGCCGAGCGAGACGGCGAGGACGAGAAGACCCTTGATGATGCCGCCACCGGCGAGGGCGGGAACGATCGGGGTGAACAGCTGCGCGATCGTGTTCAGCACGGCGGTGGCGGGGTTGCTCTTGCGAGTCGGCTCGGCTGTGGACCGACGCGTCGCTCCGCCGCCGTCGACCATCGGCGCGAGCGCGGCGTAGACATCGGGGACGCGGTTGCCGATCACCACCTGGTATTGGCCGCCGGCCTGTACGACGCCGAGGACGCCGGGGGTCTTCTCGAGTTCGGCCTTCTTCGCGGCGGCCTCGTCTTTGAGGTCGAATCGCAGACGCGTCACGCAGTGGGTGACGGAGGTGACGTTGTTCGCGCCGCCGACCAGGTCGAGGACGGTGCGCGCCAGTGCGCTGTCAGACATGATGCTCTCCTTTGCAAGCGGTCCATTCCGCTCGACGGGACCGCCTTGGTCCCGAAAACGACAAAGACCTGTCGCGCACGTAGGGGTACGTAGCGCGCCAGGTCTGCCTCCGGAGAGTCACAGCCTCGGCTGGTCTTCACGCAGCAGAGAAGCTAGCACCGGCACGAAGAGCCGTCAAGCAAACCGCTTCTCACTCGTGAGCGTCGGTGTTGTGTCGCGCGATCAGCTGCGCCGCGCGGTCGCCATCCCGGTCGGAGAGGGCTTCCACCAGGTCGTCGTGCAGATCGGTGCGCGCCCGCAAGTACGCGCGCAGGTCTTCGTCGCTCTCCGTCTGACCGGTGACCGACACGGTGTGCGCCTCGATGAGGTCGAGTAACGCCCGGTACATCGTGCGCAGCACGGGGTGCGGGCTCGCGTCCGCGATGCGCGCGTGGAGGGCCCAGTTGGCCAACAGGAATGCCTTGCCGTCGCCATCCGCGGTGGCGGTCCGCATGGCATCCACGTGCTCGCGCATCTCCGCGATGTCGGCGGGGCTGGCATGCCAGAGCGCGTCCTCGACGAGAAGGGGGTCGAGCGCATTGCGGATGCGAATGGCCTCGCCCACGTCCGCATGCTCGCCGTCGAGGGAGAGGACCGTGGAGCCCAGTCGCACCCGAGGTGCGGGCTCGGCCGCGAACACGCCGCCACCAGGCCCCGGGCGCAGCACGACGGCCCCCCTGCTCTGCGCGAGACGGAGCGCTTCGTTCATCGTGCCGACGGAGACGCCGGCGCTCTCGCGAACAGACTCCTTCGTACCGAGGCGGGTGCCCGCCGGGACCGTGCGGGCCAATGCCTCCAGATCGTCGGCGACGCGCTCGGCGCGGCTCGTCTCCCGTCCGCCCGCCCCCTGCGTGGGTGCGAGAACGCTTCGGTCCATGAGACCCCCTCCCTCGACCACTCCCGGTCGAGCCATCTTGACAGCGCGCGAGCGAACGCCCACAATCGCTATCAATCATTATCAATATGCTTGAAAGGCGAAGCAATGCGGGTAGCGAATCTCCAAGGTCGGTTGGTCGTCGTCACCGGTGACGGCACGGCCGTCGACGTCGAGCAGGCCAGCGCCGGTCGCTTCTCCGCCGACCCCCAGGCCATCTACGCCCAGTGGAGCGAGTTCTGCGAGTGGTGGGGTGCCTTCGACGCCTCTGCAGCGTCGGCCGTGACTTTCGTTCCGACCGACCTCGGCTCGCCCGTTCCGGCGCCGCGTCAGCTGCTCGCCATCGGCCTGAACTACCGAGAGCACGCCAACGAGGTCGGCATGGGCATCCCCGACGGGCTGCCGCCGGTGTTCACCAAGTTCGTCTCGTCCCTCACGGGCCCTGATGTCGACGTGGTGCTGCCCGAGGGCGACGTGGACTGGGAGGTCGAGCTCGCCGTGGTGATCGGCCAGGGGGGCCGCAACATCGACCGCGCCGACGCGTGGAACCACGTCGCCGGGCTGACGGTCGCGCAGGATCTGTCGGAGCGCGTCCTTCAGATGTCCGGCCCGTCGCCCCAGTTCAGCCTCGGCAAGTCGCACGACGGCTTCTGCCCGATGGGCCCCTGGGTGGTCAGCGTCGACGAGATCGACGACCCCGAAGCCCTCCGCCTCACCTGCGTGGCCGACGGCGAGACCTTGCAGGACGGAACGACGGCCGAGATGATCGTCCCCGTTCCCGTGCTCATCGAGCGCCTGTCCGCCGTGGTCGAGCTGTACCCGGGCGACGTCATCCTCTCGGGCACGCCCGCCGGCGTCGGGTTCGGACGGTCGCCGCGACGCTACCTGCACGCCGGAACCGAGCTCGTCAGCGCCATCGAGGGCATCGGCGAGATCCGTCAGCGCTTCGTCACCGCCTGACCATGCGTGCCCGCACCCTCGCCGTCGTCTCCCTCGGTCTCGCCAGCGGCGCCTGGGTTGTCGCGCGCGACTACCAGCGCTGGCTGTCGCTCGGCGTCGGCGGGGTGCCCAGCACGCCGTGCGGCTGGCTGAAGGTCACGCGACTGCGCCTGCAGAAGCTCGAGGCGCGGGATCCCCGCGCCTTCGGCGCCATCGCGGGAGGTCCGCACGACCGGACCTGGTTGCCGGAGCTGCCCTCCCGCGAAGGACCCCGCCCCGACGTGTGGCCCTACCCGGTGCCTCATCGTCAGGCATCGCAGCCGGGGACGCCTCACGGGCGTGCCCGCACGATCGACATCTTCGACGAGCACGCGGCCTACGACCGCGCCTCCGTCACGTACCGTCGGAGCTTCTTCGAGAAGAACGGTGAGGCTCTCACCGTCGTGGACACCGTGGACAGTCCGCCCGAGATCGTCACCGCGCAAGGCGAGTTCGCCCACATCCACGCGGCCGACGGCTCCATGCACGTCATCCTCAGCCCGACCGATGCCGCGCAAGTTCTCTCGCGAGGATGGGGAGAGCGGCATCCGCTCGCCGGATCGTGGCCGGCGATGCCGCTCAACTACGTGCTGCTGTATTCGCCCCGGTCGGTCGACGAAGCCGAGGTGGTCGGGAGCATCGTGCAGGCGGCCGAACGTTACGCGCGGGGCTCCACACAGGAGCCGACCGCTCCGCGGGACTGAAGACGGCGTCGGACGCACGGTGGCATCCGACAGAGAGCCCGAGGAGGCAGGCCGGTGACGGATTTGGAGCACTTGGCGCGGATCTTCACGGCCTTGGGCCACGGCAGGCGCCTCGAGCTGATGTCTCACGTCATGTCGACACCGCCGGACGAGCTGCGCTCCGTCTCATCCCTCGCGGCCGCACTCGAGATCTCTCGATTCACGGCTTCTCACCACCTTGCGATCCTGCGGGCCGCCGACCTCATCGACGCGCGCAAGGTGGGGCTGACCGTGGCACACCGCGTCAAGACGGACACCCTCCTGAAGGTCGAAGACTGGTGCATCTCGCTCGTCGATGTGTAGCGGCACGCATTGGCGGTTCCCGTCAGCTACGTCGATGATCGCGCCGCCCGCGAGCAGGCGCACACATGCCGGTAGTGGATCTTCTGTCGGTTTCCTCGGTTCTCGCCGCGACCCGACGGCGCATCGGCTCCTGCGTCATGGCGAGGAGGTGGCATCCGCCCCGAGCTATGCGACGGCCGTGGTCGACCCCGTCAGCGCCGGCGACGCGTTCTGCGCCGCGCTCGTCGTCGGGCTGATCTGCGGCGACGAGGAAGCGCTGGGTAACCGTCGCGCGGCTACGGCTGTTTCAGCGCGCGGGAGAAGGATCAGTTCAGGAGGTCGACGCCGCTGAAGAAGCCGATCGAGATCGACAGCAGGAACGCGGCGACCCCCGAGATGAAGCCGGCCGCGGCCAGCTCGCGGGCCATACGGGCGTTCAGGCTCAGGATGCCGGCGACGAACGAGACGCCGGCGAGGACCCACATGCTGATCTGGATCCAGAAGAGCTGATCGAGGTCGGCGACCGCGCTGACCGAGACCAGGAAGACGTACCAGAGGACCACGGTCGAGCCGGTGACGATCGCGACGATCGACGCCACGCGGAGATCGCCCTTCGGCGTCGGCGGTGCGGGCGGCTGCGGGCGCGGGGCGACGCGCATACCGGGCTCGAGGGAGTCCGGGAGGTCGTCGTCTGCCATGGGTCGATCTTGGCAGCCGCGCGGCATCCGCCGCACCGGCTTGACCCGTGGCGGACGGACGGCCCACGGCGCGACGGCCCGGGCGCCGTCGGGCACGACGGCCCGGGCGCCCTCAGGCACGACGGAGGCGACCGCGTCGTCCGGCGCGACGGCCGCCCTCCTCAGGCGCGGACGACCTCGATGCCCGCCTCGCCGATCGCGGCCGCCGCAGCGTCCGGGAGGGCGGCGTCGGTGATGACCGTCTGCAGCTCCGACAGGCGGAGCGCCCGGTACTTCGCGAAGCGCCCGTACTTCGAGCTGTCGGCGATGAGGACCGACCGCTCGGCCGCCTCGACCGCGGCGCGCTTGGCCTCGATCTTCGCTTCGACGGGCGTCGTGATGCCGTGGCCGAGGTCCCAGGAGCTCGACGAGATGAACGCGAGGTCGAGCGACAGCTCCGCGAGCGAGAGCCGCGTGAGGCGCCCGATCGTGGAGAGGTTGGTCCGGTCGACCCGGCCGCCGACGCAGATGAGGTCGGCGCTCGGGTGGTCGATGAAGGACTGCACCGTGGCGAGGTCGTTGGTCACGACGGTCAGGTCGCTCACCTGCTCCAGGAACGGCCGCATGGCCTGCGCGGTCGTCCCGGCGTCGAGGTAGACCGTCATCGTGTCGTGGACGAGGGATGCCGCCGCCTGCGCGATCGCGCTCTTCTCCGCGACCTCGCTCGCCGCCTTCTCGGCGCGCGTGGGCTCCAGGACGAGCCGCGGGGCGAGCTTGGCCCCACCGGCCGTCGAGTGCACGAGGCCCTGCTCCTCGAGGACCGCGACGTCGCGTCGGACGGTCATCTGGCTGACCCCGAGCAGGCTGCTGAGCTGTCGGAAGCTCAGCACGCGCTCGCGGTGCAGGCTCTGGACGATGCTCGCGCGGCGCTGTTCGGGGATCATCGGAGCTGCGTCGGTCATCGGGGCCTCTCGGTCCCGGTCAGCTTACTGAAGCGGTCTCGGACCACGGCGTGCCCCAGCGCTCCGTCAGCGCACGCACCTGCGCGGGGGCGATCAGCCGCCGCTCCCGTCCGTCGGTGAGGAGGGTGATGCGGCAGGCCTCCTCGAGCTCGATCGTGCTGTCGACGGCGGAGGGCAGGTCGACGCCGCTGACGACGGCGCCGTGGTTGGCGAGCAGCGCACCGCGGAACGGGAAGGGGCAGTCGCGAACGAGATCGCCCATCGCGGGATCGCCGGGAGGGGCGAACTCCAGGAGCGGAACCTGGCCGACGCGCATGAGCGAGTAGGGCGTGAGGGGCGGCACCGCGCTGTGCGGAGCCCACGGCTCGAGGCACGAGACCGCGACCGTCGAGGGCGAGTGCACGTGCACCACCGCGGTGTGCTCGGGCGTGCGCGCGTACATGGCGACGTGCAGCGGCACCTCCTTCGACGGCCGCGCACCGCTCAGCGGGTGTCCGTCCAGGTCGAGGACGGCGATGTCGTCGGGTCCGAGGGCGCCCAGGCGCGTACCGGTGCCGGACATGAGGATGCGGTCACCCTCCCGCACGCTCACGTTGCCCGAGCTGCCCGGGCTGAGACCCGCCTCGACGAGGGCGCGCCCCGCGGACACGAGGTCGTCGATGGCGCTCATGCGAGCTCCTTCCAGGCGGCGGAGAACAGGTCGACGGCGCCGAAGTTCCCGCTCTTCAGAACGAGGGCGACGGAGACTCCGGATGCCGCCGTCCCGACGCTCCAGCACACCCCCGGCGCGAGCTGCGGGCCGATGTGGAGCGCGGTGACGCCGAGCGCCTGGACCACGGCCCCGCTCGTCTCGCCGCCCGCGACGATGACGCGGTGGACGTCCCCCGCTCCGACGAGGTCGGCGACCAGCGCGGACAGCACGTGCTCGACCGCGGCGGAGGCGTCCGCCGAGCCGACGCGCACGTCGGTCAGGACGCCGACGGAGTACACGAGGGGGAGGGCGTCGTCGGGCAGCCGGCGCACCCAGTCGGCGAGGGCCGCGGCCTCCGCGCGGGGGTCGGCGAGGGCGGCATCCACGTCCACCTGCCGCGCGGCGGCACCGCGGTCGATCGCGTCGCGGATCTGCGCCCGCGTGGCCGCGGACGCCGAGCCGCAGACGACGAGGCGGCCCGCGCCGACGTCGGGCAGGGCGCCGGGCGAGGTCCCGGCGGGGGCGTCGAGGGCGGCGGCCAGGGCGGCACCCCCGGAGAGGACCCGCAGGTGGGCGGTGGCGGCGGCGATCGCCGCGAGGTCCTCGTCGGTGACGGCATCCATGATCAGGTATCCGGCGGGGGCGGCGTCGATCGCGGAGCGCAGCGCGACGGGGCCGGAGCGGACCGTCGGCAGGTCGATCTCGGTGAGGGCGGTGCGCGTCTGCGGCGCGAGGATGTCGCGGAGACGGGACTTCGTCATCGGCGTGAGCGGGTGGTGGCGCATCGAGGAGTCCTCCAGGAGCGTCCCGCCGACGAAGAGGCGTCCGTCGCGGACGGTCCGGCCGTTGCCCGGGAACGAGGGCACGACGACCGTGCGGTCCGCGGCGACGCGGTCGAGGACGGCGTCGAGCACGGGGCCGATGTTGCCCTCGTCCGTCGAGTCGAAGGTGGAGCAGTACTTCACGTAGAGCCGATCGGCGCCGGCCTCCGTCAGCCGGTCGGCGGCGCGGACGGACGCGGCCACCGCCTCGTCGACCGGGGCCGTGCGCGACTTCAGCGCGACCACGACGGCGTCGGCGTCGGACGGGATGTCGTGGTCGCCGATGACGACCGTCGTGCGCAGTCCGCGTTCGCGCAGCGCGGTGGCGACGTCGGTCGCTCCGGTGAAGTCGTCAGCGATGGCGCCGATGTACATGCAGGACCTCTTCATTGGTGTCATGCTCGCGCGGCGCGAGCCCGAGGACAGTGTATGTGATTATTTGAGACGATACTTTGACAATCTGTGAGAGAGCGTTACAGTTGCGGAGCACCCGAGGTGCGCCCGGCGCGCACGCCACGACTTTCGACGACGTAAGAGGAACAACGGTGATCCACAGCTCGGCCCCCCGCCGCCCGGCCCCGATCCGCATCGCCCTGACCGGCGCGAACGGCGGGTACGGCCGGACGCTCCTCGACCAGTTGCGCCGTCTCCCCGACATGGTCGCGGTGCAGCTCGTGGACCCCGACGTCGACGGCGTCCGGCGCATGCTGACCGATCTCGAGGTCGCCCCCGAACGGATCGTCGTCGTCGCCGACGCGGCCGACACCGTCAGAGCGGTGGAGGGCGGGCGGATCGCGCTCGTGTCGGCGGCATCCCAGGTCGCCTGGTCCCACGTGGACGTCCTCGTCGAGGCGACCGGCCGGATCGACGCGGGTCACGCGTACGCCGACGCCGCCCTCGAGGCCGGGGTGCACGTCGTCATGGTCAGCAAGGAGGTCGAGACCGTCGCCGGTGTCGCCCTCAGCGCGAAGGCGCGCGAGCGGGGTCTCCGCTACCTGCCCGGCGACGGCGACCAGCCGGCGAACCTGCTGCGCCTGGTCGAGTGGATCCTCGCGACCGGCTTCGACATCGTCGCGCTCGGCAAGTCCAGCGAGTACGACCTCGTCTTCGACCCGGCCACCGGGACCGTGAACCAGAACGGCGTCGAGCAGCAGGCGCCAGCGCTGTCGGGTCTGCTCGAGCGCGGAGACGACCTGCGCGCCACCCTCGACGCCCGCGCCGCCGCGGTCGCGGGGCTCAAGCGCGCCGCCGCCGCCGACTCGTGCGAGATGAACGTCGTCTCGCTCTACACCGGCGCCGTCGCCGACGTCGAGACCATGCACTACCCCGTCGTCCGCCCCGACGAGCTCGCCGACGTCTACGCGGAGCGCGCCGACGGAGGGATCCTGGATGCCACCGGCGTCGTCGACGTGTTCTCGATGCTCCGTCTGCCGGGCGAGGCCAGCTTCGCGGGCGGCGTGTTCGCCATCGTCCGCACGGGCGACGACACCACGTGGGAGATCCTCCGCGGCAAGGGGCACGTCGTGAGCCGCGACGGCCGATACGCCTGCATCTACTGGCCGTACCACTTCATGGGGGTGGAGACGCCGCTGACCATCGCCGCGGCCGTCGACGGCACGGCCACGACGGCCGAGCCGCGCCAGCACACCGTGCTCGCCGCACGCGCGTCCGGCGATCTGCCCGCCGGCACGGCGTTCCGCGTCGAGGGGCACCACCACGAGATCTCCGGCGTGGCGCCCGTGATCGTCGCGCCCGACGCGGGCGACATCGCCCCGTACTACCTGCTGTCCGGTGCGCGCCTGCGCGCCGACGTCCCCGCGGGCGCCCTCGTCCGCTTCCACGACCTCGAGGGCGTGCCCGACGCCGTCGAGGCGGCCTACCGCACCGGCCTCGCGCTGGGTGCCTGACCCCTTCCCTCTCGACCATCAGGAGATCGACGACGATGCACCGTGAACAGAACCCCCCGACCCGGCCCTGCGGGGTGACGGCATGAACGTGGAGGTCATCGCCCTCATCGTCCTCGTCGCGGTCTTCGCGATCTCGGCCATCCGCAACGTGCACATGGGCGCGCTCGCCCTCGTCGCCGCGTGCATCATCGGCGTCCTCGTCGTCGGCGAGTCGCTCGACGACGTGCTCGGCGGCTTCCCCGTCGACGCGCTGCTCATCCTGCTGGGCATCACCTACCTCTTCGGCATCGCCCGCGCCGTCGGGACCATCGACTGGCTGGTCGACCGGTCGGTGCGGCTGATCGGGGACCGCGTCGCCCTCATCCCGTGGGCGATGTTCGCCGTCGGGACGCTCGTCGCGTGCCTCGGCACCTCCCACGCCGCCTTCACGCTCGTCCCGATCGCGATGAGCCTCGCGCACAAGCACCGCATCCACTCCACGATGATGGGCATCGCGATGAGCTCCGCGATCGTCGGCGGCGCCCTCGCCCCCACGAGCATCGTCGGCATCACCGTGCTGACGGTCGCCACGACCGCCGGCATCCCCTACAACGCCGCACTCATGTTCGGTCTGTCGGTCGGCATCAACACGCTCATCGTCGCGGTCGCGTTCCTCATGTTCGGCGGACGCGAGCTCATCGCCCGCGGCCGTGCCGCCAAGGCCGCGTCGACCGAGCTCGGCACCGGCGGCGGCCCGGGCGGCACCGGCGGCGGCTCCGGCGTCACCGGCGTGCTGACGCAGACCACGGCGCAGAAGCTCACCGGCTACCAGCTGATGACCCTCGTCTCGATCCCCGTGCTCGTCATCGCGTTCTTCACGCTCACGCTGAACGACGTCGACCTCAACCTCGGCGCCGTCGCGCTGACCCTCGCCGTGCTGCTCGCCTTCATCAACCCGAAGGCCGGCCGCGAGGGCCTGGGCAAGGTCGACTGGAACACGATCCTGCTGCTCGGCGGCATCATCACGTACGTCGGCGTCCTCACCCGCCTCGGCGCCATCGACCAGCTCGGCGAGTTCGCCCGCTCGGTGAACGAGCCGCTCGTCGCCGCGCTCGTCCTCTGCATCATCGCCGGCCTCGTCTCGGCCTTCGCCTCGACGATCGGCATCATCGGCGCTCTCGTCCCCCTCGCGGTGCCGCTGCTGCTGCCCGGCGGCGGACTGGAGATGACCGGCTTCATCTACGCGCTCGCGATCTCGGCGTCCCTCGTCGACTGCGCGCCGTTCGGAACGACCGGTGCGACCATCGTCGCGTCGGCTCACGAGGACGACCGGCCCCGCCTCTACCGTCACCTGACGATCTGGGGGCTGTCGATGGTCGTGATCGGCCCGGTGATCACGATCGCCGTGCTGGTCGTCCCGTTCCTCGGAGGTTAATCCCCCCACAGCCTCCGCGGGAGACGGCCCGGATCGCCTCGGCGGTCCGGGCCGCTCTCGTTCTCGGGGCGGCAGGGCCGCTGACATGGCGCAGATGCACGCGCGGTGGGACCTCGCGCGTACACCTGTGACAAGTCAGCGCCGAGAGCCGAGGCCGCGGGACCTAGGCTCGTGGGGATGAGAACCGTCGGAGTCGACCTCGCGGCCGGTACCCCCGGGACGGCGCTCGCCGAGATCCTCTGGACCGGCAGCGCAGCCCGGCTCGCCCGGCTCGAGATCGGGATCCAGGATGCCGACATCGTGGCATCCGTCTCCGCCGGCGACGCGTGGCTCGGGATCGACTGCCCGCTCGGCTGGCCGGACGCGTTCGTCGACTTCGTCGGCGCGCACCACGCCGACACGACGCCGTCGCTCGGGCCCGTCGACGGCGGCCCGGACTGGCGTCGCCCGCTCGTCTACCGCCGCACCGACCACGTGGTCTTCGAGCGCATCGGCCGGTGGCCGCTGAGCGTCTCGACCGACCGCCTCGGCGTCACCGCCCTGCGCGGGGCGGGCCTGCTGCGACGGCTGGCCGAGGCCGGCTTCCCCGTGGACCGTGCGGCCGAGGGGCGCCTGTTCGAGGTGTACCCCGGCGGATCGTTGCGCCTGTGGGGCTTCGAGACGAAGGGATACCGGGTGGATGCCGGCCGCCGCCGCACCCTGCTCGACGTGCTGGCCGCGCGGGCTCCCTGGCTCGACCTCGGCGGGTTCGCGCCGCTGGCGATCGCGAAGGCGGACGCCTTCGACGCGCTCGTCGCCGCGTTGTCGACCCGCGCGGGAGCGCTCGGGATGTTCGCGCGTCCGGCGTCCGGTGCTCTCGACGTCGCCCGCCGGGAGGGGTGGGTCGTCCTGCCGGACGGGGCGGTGGAGGATCTGGCGCCGGGGGTCGTCGGGAGGGTGTCGCCGAACTCCTGAGACCTGGCTCGCGGGCGGCGCGCCGGTCTGCTGCGTGTGCGGCGGGGTGGCGTCGCCGAACTCCTGAGTTGTGGCGCGCGGGCTGCGCGCGGGTGTGTTGCGTGTGCGGCGGGGCAGTGTCGCCGAACTCCTGAGTTCCGGCGCCCGGGCCGCGCGCCGTGACGCCCGCGCCGCGGGATTCCGGCGGATCGCCGCGTGACCTCGTCGCTCTCGTGGCCGGACTCAGGAGTTGTGCGGGCGCCGGCGCCGCGGGATCTCGGCGGATCGCGGCGTGACCTCGTCGCGGGACTCAGGAGTTGCGCGGGCGCCGGCGCCGGAGGATCTCGGCGGATCGCGGCGTGACCTCGTCGCTCTCGTGGCAGGACTCAGGAGTTGCGCGGGCGGCGTGCCCGGCGCAGGTGCGGGCGGCGCTCGACCTGCGCCGGTCGGATTACGCCCGTGATCCCAGGTTCGTGCCCGACGACGGCTAGAGCATGGGAAGGCGGCGTGGCCGGGATCCCCGCGGAAAGGCCGCATCGATGCGTGCGATCTCGGCATCGGTGAGATGCAGGGTTCCGGCTCCCGCGTTGTCGTCGGCGTGGGCGGGGTTGGACGCCTTGGGGATCGCGAAGACCGACGGATGCCGGACGAGGAAGCGCAGCGCCACCTGACGCGGAGTCGCCCCGTGCGCTGCGGCGATGTCTTCGAGCACCCGGCCGCCCGGCGTCTGCGGACCCGGGAAGTCGCCGTGCCCGAAGGGGCTGTACGCCACCACTGCGACGTCGTGCTCCGCACACCACGGCAGCACCGCGTGCTCGATCGCGCGTTCGCCGAGATGGTAGAGCACCTGGTTGGAGGCCAGCCGGCCCTCCCCGCCCGCTCCCCAGGCCTCGTCGAGGTCGGCGTCGTCGAAGTTGCTGACGCCCCACGACCGGATCTTCCCCTGCTCGCGCAGGCGCTCGAAGCCGGCGAAGGTCTCCTCCAGCGGATGGGAGCCGCGCCAATGCAGCAGATAGCTGTCGAGCCGGTCGGTCCGCAGGCGGCGGAGGGATCGCTCGCACGCGGCGATCACCCCGTCCCGGGAGGCGTTGCTCGGGAGGACCTTCGAGACGAGGAAGACCTCCTCCCGCCGGCCGGAGATGGCCTCTCCGACCACGATCTCGGCGTCGCCGTACATCTCGGCGGTGTCGATGTGCGTCATGCCGCGGTCCAGTCCTCGTCGCAGCGCATCCACGGCGGTCGGCCGGTGGGCGTCGTCGATGTACCAGGTGCCCTGGCCGATCACCGCGACATCGGAGGGAAGGGGCCCGAACGGGCGGTGCTCCATGGTCGCCCCCCTACGCGGGCTGCTTCTCGGCGACGACGTCCACCTGTTCGAGTGAGCGCACCTCGAACAGCACGCCCGTGTTCTCGCCGAGCGCGGCGGCGACCTCGCCGGACAGGTGCGCCTGGCGACCGTCCTCGTCGGGGAAGGCGTCGAAGATGCCGAACGACGTCGGCCCGAACTGCAGGCCGAACCATCGCACGGTCTTGGGCTCGCCTTCGACGATGGACAGCCCCTGGTTCAAGAAGGCCCGGACGTCGTCCTCCTTGCCGGGCAGGGCTTCGAGACGGACGAGAAGTGCGGTGCTGACCGATGTGGACATGAGGGTCTCCTGTGCTCGGGGTGTCGTCCGCCGAGCTTGCTCCTCGCCCCGCAGCTCACGCCACCTGTCTTGACGGAGGTCCGGGCGCCTGTTAGCGCCGCCCCGATTTACGGCAGCACGGCGTAGACCTCCAGCTCGACCAGGACGTCGGGCTCGAAAAGGAAGTCGACGCCGATGGCCGACAACGGCGGGAGCGGGGAGGGCAGCTGCAGCTCGACACGGACCGCCTCGATGCCGGCCATGAAGTCCTCGAACATCTCGGGGCGGGAACGGGTGAGGAAGAACCGCATCCGCACGACGTCGTCGAAGCTCGCTCCGGCGGCGGCCAGTCCCTTCGCCGCGTTCCGGAAGGCCTGCCCGACCTGCCCGACGAGGTCGTCGGGAAACAGGCGGTCGGCCTCCTCGTTGCGCGAGATCTGACCCGCGACATGGATGTGACGGGTGCCGGTCCCGACGGCGACGTGGTGGTACGGAACGGGCTGGAACATCCCCGGCGGGGTGAGTCGATCGACGGACACGGGTCCTCCTCGTAGGTAGTTCCTCTGGTCTACCTGGTGTAGGAAGAGCACTTCAACGAGACTAGGTTCCGTGAACGACACCGCGTCCGCCGACCTGCTGTACGTCGAGGCTCCGCATCGGCAGCTTCTCGACGAGATCCTCGACAAGTGGTCACTGCAGGTACTGGACCGTCTGTGCGAACGACCGCACCGGTTCAACGACCTGCGCCGGGAGGTCCCCGCCATCGGCCAGAAGTCGCTGACCACGACCCTTCGACGCCTCGAGCGCAACGGCATGATCACGCGCGTGGTCATCGACACGCGGCCCATCGCCGTCGAGTACCGCATCGCGCCGCCGGGCACGTCGCTGAACCGCCTGATCGAGTCGCTGCTGTCGTGGACGACGGAGAAGCTCCCCGAGGTGGAGGCGGCCCGAGCCCGGTACGACGCGATCGAGGGCGCGGCATCCTGACGTCTCCGGCCCGACGCCGACGTCCCGGGGAACGCCTTCGAAGACCTACGCGCTGGCCACCGGCCGGTGGATGCGAAAAATATACTGATGAGGCCTTTGTTTCGGGAGATCATGCGAATGCTCGCCTACATGCTCCCATTGGCGGCTCCGCCGATATGGATCGCGCCGCTACCTCTCAGCGTCAAGATCTGGGCGACTGCAGGATTCGTCGTCGCGATAGTCTTCGCGAATTGCTTGTCCTTCCTGGTCGAGCGGCAAGACCCACGAGATGCCGGCACGCCGCCTCCTCCCATGAGGGGCGTCTCAAACCGCGACTGGTCAAGGCAACGGCGACGCGATCTTCGCAGATGAATCACCTGCGGGCGCCCATGGCGATTCGACGACGTCAGCTCGACGCATAGGGGAGTTCGCTGCCACAAGCCGCAGCAGGGCGGTGCCGCGTTGGACCGGAGCGGCCTAGCACCGCCCCTATAAGCAGCGGACTGGGGGCGTTTCCAGAACACGGGTCGCGTCGCGGCTGTGCACGGCGTGGACGACGTCAGCGAACGAAGGGGTGGCCGCCAGTCGCTTTTCTCGCCGCGGCCCTCTTGCCGGGGTGCGGCGGCGGTGCTAACGTGCAACCAAATGGTTGAACAACGGACAGCCGACGACGCGGAGATCGATCGCGTGTTCCACGCGCTCGCCGATGCGACGCGACGCGACATCGTGCGACGCACGCTCGTCGCCGAGCAGTCGGTGTCCGATCTCGCCGCGGGCTACGCCATGTCGTTCGCGGCCGTGTCCAAGCACGTCGCGGTGCTCGCCGCGGCGCGCCTCATCACCAAGCGAGCGGAGGGGAGGACCCGACTCGTGCGCGCCGACCCCGCGGGCCTGGAGCGGGCGCAGCGACTGCTGCGGTCGTACGAGGACCTGTGGCGCGGCCGGATCGACCGGCTCGACGCCCTTCTGGCCGAAGAACCCCGCGACCCCGCATCCGACGGCTGACCGCCGACGGAGCGGCATCCCTCCGGCATCACCGATTTCCGAAGTAGCAGACACACCGCCCTCCGAAGAAGGAGTACGTCATGCCCGTCACCTCCGTCACCAGCGACGTCGAGTCGCTCACGATGACCCTCATCGCCGACTTCCCGGTCGGACCCGAGCGGCTGTGGAGCGTCTTCACCGATCCGCGGCAGCTCGAGCGGTTCTGGGGCCCTCCCGGATGGCCCGCCACGTTCGACACCTTCGACTTCAGCCCGGGCGGCTGGGCGAAGTACCACATGACCTCCCCGCAGGGGCAGAACGCCGGCGGGACCTGGCAGTTCACGGACATCGACGCCCCGCGGGGCTTCGAGGTCGTCGACTCCTTCGCCGACGCGGACGGCAACATCATCGAGGACCTCCCGGGGTCGCGGATGACGTTCACCTTCGAGGCGACGCCGCAGGGCTCACGGCTGACGAGCGTCAGCCACTTCGCGTCCGCCGAGGCCCTGGAGCAGATCATCGCGATGGGCGCCGTCGAAGGCTCGACACTCGCGCTCAACCAGCTCGACGCCGTGCTGCAGGACCTGCGCGACTACGCCCAGGGCAAGGGCACGCGGATCGAGGTGCTCAGCGACCAGCACGTGCGCATCACCCGCCTCATCGACGGGCCGCGCGAGCTCGTCTGGCGCGCGCACACCGACCCCGACCTGATGCGGCGCTGGATGCTCGGACCCGACGGCTGGCGCATGACCCACCGCGAGGTCGACCGCCGCGAGGGTGGGAAGTACCGCATCGCGTGGGAACCCGAGCCCGGCACCGAGGGGGAGGCCTTCGGCTTCGACGGCGAGATCCTGCTCATCGACGAGCCGCGCCGGATGGTGCAGACCGAGCACATGACCGGAACCGACTACCCCTCGACCGTCAACGACCTGTCGCTGTACGAGGAGGACGGCGCGACGCTCCTCACCCTGCTCATCGCGTACCCCGACGCCGCGACCCGCGACATGGTCCTGGCCACGGGCATGGTCGACGGCATGGAGAAGAGCTTCCAGCGGCTGGAGCGCGAGCTGGTGCACTGAGGCGGGATGGATGCCTCCGCGCGAGGCATCCCTTCTCCCCTTCCCTCGCGGGTCGGGGTCAGGCCGCGGGCGCGGCCCGGCGCACCTGGTCGCGGATGCGCTGCTCCACCTCGGGCGTGACCTCGAGGACGGCGAAGGACACGGGCCACATCGGGCCGTCGTCCAGCTGTGCGGTCTCGTCGAAGCTGACGGTTCCGTAGCGCGTCGAGAACTTCGACGCCGGCTGATAGAAGACGACGACCTTGCCGTCCTTCGCGTAGGCCGGAAAGCCGTAGAACGTCTTCGGGTTCAGGTGCGGCGCCTCCTCGAGCACGATCACGTGCACGCGCTCGGCGATCGCGCGGTCGGTGCCCTCGAGCTTCTCGATCGCGTCGAGGCAGGCCTCGTTCTCCTTCTGCAGCTTCGCCAGGCCCTTGAGGCCTTTCATCGCCGCGAGCTCCTCGGCGCGCTGTCTCATCGCCGCGCGTTCCTGGTCGCTGAATCCTGCTCCGCCGGTGGCCATGGCATCCCTCCGTGTCGTCTGACGAGAGGCTAGCGCTGCGCGGCAGGCCTGTCGCGGAATCGGATGCGAGCGGCGGAATCGGATGCCACGGGCATTCTGCTCCGAATCCGGCGCGGCCGTCCGATTCCGGCGCGTGCTGAACCGGGCCGGAGCGGTGCGGCGGGGGCTCGCGGGTCAGGCCTGGCGGAGGCCCTCTTCGAGCGCGACCCACGCGAGCATCGCGCACTTCACCCGCGCGGTGTACTTCGAGACGCCCGACAGCGCGGACGCGTCGCCGAACGTCTCCTCGTCGAGCGGGATCTTCCCGCGGGAACGCAGCGCCTCGCGGAACCGGTCGATCAGCGCCTGGGCGTCGGGGAGCGGCATCCCGTCGTCTCCTCCGTCCTCGCGCAGCAGGGCGACGAGCATCGACGCGGACGCCTGCGAGATGGAGCAGCCGGCGCCTTCCCAGGTGACGGAGGCGACGCGGTCGTCGGAGGTGGTGACGCGGAGGGTGATCTCGTCGCCGCAGATCGGGTTGCGCTGGTGCACGGTCGCGCTGTGCGCCCCGGGCTCGTCGAGGCCGAAGCCGCGCCGGTTCTTGGCGTGGTCGAGGATGAGCTCCTGATACAGCGCGTCGAGCCCGCTCATGCGGCGACCCCCGCCCCGAAGAAGGACCGCACGCCGGAGACCGCGTCGAGGAACGTGTCGACCTCGTCCGTCGTGGTGTGGATCGCCGCGCTCGCGCGGACCGACGCCGTCAGCCCGAATCGGCGGTGCAGCGGCTGCGCGCAGTGGTGCCCGACGCGCACGGCGACGCCGCGGCTGTCGAGGAACTGCCCCACGTCGTGGGCGTGCACCCCGTCGACGGCGAAGGCCTGCAGGGCGACGCGCTCGGCGGCATCCGTGTCTCCGAGGAGACGGATGCCGGGGATCGACCGCAGCCCCTCCCGCATGCGCCTCTCGAGCGCGGCCTCGTGCGCGTTCGCGGCGGCGAGGTCCTGCGCGCCGAGCCAGCGGAGGGCGGCGGCGAACCCGACGGCCTGCGACACCGGCTGCGTGCCGGCCTCGAAGCGCTGCGGCGGCGGCAGGTACTCGGCCTCGTCCAGGGTGACCGTCGTGATCATCGAGCCGCCGGTCGTGAACGGCGGCAGGGCGTCGAGCACCTCGTCGCGGCCCCACAGCGCGCCGATGCCGTACGGCCCGTAGACCTTGTGGCCCGAGAACACGGCGAGGTCGACTCCGGATGCCGAAAGGTCGAGGGCCAGGTGGGGTGCGGACTGGCAGGCGTCGAGCACGGTCAGCGCGCCGACCGCCTGTGCCCGCGCGACCAGATCGGCGACGGGGTTAACGATGCCGAGGACGTTCGAGACGTGCGGGAAGGCGAGGACCTTGGTCCGAGCGCCGATGAGGGAGTCGGCGGCATCCATGTCGAGGGTGCCGTCCTCGCGGACGGGGATGTGGCGCAGTCGTGCGCCGGTGCGGCGGGCCAGCTCCTGCCAGGGGATGAGGTTCGCGTGGTGCTCCGCCTCGGTCACGACGATCTCGTCGCCCTCGCGCAGGCGACCGGCGTACCCGAGCGACCCGGCGACGAGGTTGAGACCGCCGGTGGCACCCGAGGTCCAGACGATCTGCTCCGGCTCGGCGCCGACGAACTCGGCGACGGTGACGCGGGCGTCCTCGAACAGCTCCGTCGCCTCGGCCGCGAGGGTGTGCGCGCCCCGGTGGACCGCCGCGTTCGCCCGGGACAGGAAGTCGCGCTCGGCATCGAGGACGGCGCGGGGCTTCTGGCTCGTCGCGCCGGAGTCGAGGTAGACGAGCGGGTGGCCGTCGACCTCGGTCTCGAGGATCGGGAAGTCGGCGCGGACGGCGTCGACGTCGAAGGGGAGTGTCACCCTCCCAGGCTACTGCGCGGCGGGAGGGGTGGCGCCCGGGGTGGGCCGCCGGGCGTCGGTCAGGGACCGAACGTGCGTCCGACCCACTCGCGGCTGGCGCGAGCACTGGCATCCGGGTCCCCGTGCACCTGGTCGACCTCGATGATGATCCAGCCGCCGAAATCCTCGGGAAGCGCGGCGATGACGCCGTCGACGTCGAGGTCGCCGCGGCCCGGCTCGCGGAAGAAGTCCTCCAGGGCCACGTCGGTGTAGGGCCGGGGCTCCCGCCGCCACCGCTCCACGGCCTCGCCGGGCAGGTCCTTCACGTGCAGGTCGAGGATGCGATCGGCGTGACGGCGCGTCATCTCGACGGCATCCATTCCCGCCCAGGCGAGGTGCCCGATGTCGAAGGACGCGCCGAGCAGGTCGGGCCCGATCGCGTCGAGCACGGTCTCGATCTCGTCCTCCGTCTCGATCCACGTGCCCACGTGATTGTGGAGGCCGGCGCGCACGCCCTCCTCCTGCAGGATGCCGGCGGCCTCGGCGAGGACGTCGATCTGCCGCTTGAGGCGATCGGGGTCCGCCCGGTGTCCGACCGCCGCCCGCTCCGACCATCGCGGCAGGACGTAGTTCACCTCCGGCGCGAGGAAGACGGAGTCGAGCCCGAAGAAGTTCGACTCCTCGGCCTTCCGGCGGACGGGGGTGAACCAGCGGATCCATTCCGCCGTGCCCGGCCGGAGATCGAGGCCGTGGTCCTCGGGCAGGCCGATCGATGCGTATCCCGGGGCCGGTCGCAGTCCGGCGTCGGCGATCATGCGCGCGTACTCCTGGAGGGTCTGGGTGTCCAGGACCTCCATCATCGTCGCGTCGAAGCCGGCTGCCGCGACCGCCCGCAGCACGTCCGGGTACTCCGAGCGGAACGAGGGCTCGCCGTAGCGCCAGCGGCTCTTGCTGCCCGGCACGGCGGGGTCGGGCGGGAGGCTCGTCCACTGGATGGGATTGAGGGCGACGCGGGAGCGGGAGATCATGCGGGTCCTTTCGGGGGAGGGGTCACTTGATGCCGGTCGCGGCGATGCCCTGGACGAAGTACTTCTGCAGGAACAGGAAGAGGACGAGAACCGGCAGGAGAACGACCACGGCGCCGGCCAGCAGCACGCCGTACTCGGTCGTCTGATTCGCCTGCGCGGCGATGGCGAGGCCCACCGGCAGTGTGTACGTCGACTGGGACTGCGCGATCACGAGCGGCCAGACGAACGCGTTCCATGCGCTGAGGAAGGTGAGCACGCTGACGGTCGCCAGGGCGGGGGTGAGGAGCGGGAGGAAGATCGTCGCGAAGACGCGGACGTCCCCCGCGCCGTCCAGCCGGGCCGCCTCGAAGAGCTCCTCGGGGATGGAGTGCGCGAACTGGCGGATGATGAACACCGAGATGGGCAGGACCAGCATCGGGAAGGCGATCCCGATGAGGGTGTCCACGAGTCCGAGCTGCACCGCGACGAGGAACTGCGGCACGAACACCGCGACGATCGGCACCATCATCGTCGCCAGCACCATCACGAACACGAACCCGCGTCCGCGGAAGCGCAGCTTCGCGAGGGCGTAGCCGGCCATCGAGCCGAACAGCAGGTTGGCGAGGACGACGATCACCGCGACGATGACGCCGTTCGCCAGGTACGTGCCGAAGCCGCGGTCGAAGAGCGCGACGAAGTTGTCGACGTTGCCGAAGGAGCGCGGCAGCCAGGCCCCCGGGTCGGAAGTGAACTCGCCCTGGCTCTTGAACGCGCCGAAGAGCACCAGGGCGAACGGGAGGAGCATGAGCGCGCAGACGATCGAGATCGCCGTGTAGAGGAGCGCGCTGGTGAGGTGTCGGGTACGCATCAGTGCTTCGGCCTCAGGATCCGGAACTGCACGACGCTCACCACGGCCACCAGGAGGATCAGGACGAACGACCCGGCCATGCTGGCCGCGATGTTGCCGAACCCGAACTGCTGGTACACCCAGAGCGAGATCGATCGGGTGGACCCGAGCGGACCGCCGCCGGTGAGGAGGTACGGCTCCTCGAAGATGTTCATATACATGACGGTGATGAGCACCGAGACGAGCAGGGTCGTCGGGCGCAGAAGCGGCAGCGTCATGTGGACGATGCGCCGCCAGGCTCCGGCCCCGTCGATCGCCGCGGCCTCGTAGACCTCCTCCGGGATCGCCTGCAGTCCGGCGAGGAAGAGGACCATCGCCGTTCCCACGTTGCGCCACACCGTCAGCAGCATGACGCTCGTGACTCCCCAGGCGGGGTCGCCCAGCCAGTTGGGGCCGGCCAGCCCGATGCTCGACAGGGCCTCGTTTATGGGCCCGTCCAGCGAGAGGGCGTACTTCCAGATGATGGACGCGGCGACGATGTTCGCGATCACCGGGAGGTAGATCGCCGCGCGGAAGACGGGTCGCAGGCGCCGGATGCCGGTGTTGAGCAGGATCGCCAGGGCGAGGCCGCAGGCCATCGTCGCCGGGACGCCGATGACGACGAAGAGCGCGGTGTTCAGGACCGAACGCTGGAAGTCGGGGGCGGCGAGGACCGCGGCGAAGTTGTCGAAGCCGACGACGTCGACGCCGAGAGGGTCGCGCAGGTCGCGCAACCCGACGTCGGTGAAGCTGAAGGCGAGGGCCGCGATCACCGGGACGACGGTGAAGAGAGCGACGACGACGAGGGTCGGCGTGAGGAACGCCCACGCTGTGAGCGACTCCTTGGCCGCCCCGAGGCGACGGCTGCGACGGGTGACGGGGGGACCGGGGTCCGGGTCGAGGCGGCCGGTGACCGCCTCGACCCGCACCGGAAGGGCGGTGACCATTCCTACTCCACGCCCGTCCCGATCTGATCGGCCTTGGCCTGCGCGTCGGCGAGCACCTCTGCGGCGGTCGCCTGGCCGCGCGCGACGCGCTCCATCTCGGCGCCGAGCATCGCGGCGACCTGGCTCCAGCCGGGGACGGCCGGAACGGAGGATGCCAGCGGAATGGCCTCCTTGATGGTCGTCAGCAGCGGGTCGTCCGCGATCGCCGGGTCCTCCCAGGCGGACTCCACGGCGGGGAGGTTGCCGAAGGTGTCGTACCAGGCCAGCTGCGTCTCGGGCTCGGACATCCAGCGGACGAGCTTCCAGGCGGCATCCGCGTTCTCGGCGTCGTCGAGGACCACGAGGCTGCCACCGCCGAGCGCTGAGGTGGAGCCGCCGGGGCCGGCGGGCAGGAGGGCGACGCCCACGTGGTCGGCCGACCAGCCCTCGCCATTGGCCTCGTCGAGCCAGCCCGGGAACCAGGGTCCGGTGACGTACGACGCCATCTGACCGGAGCTGAACCACGGCGTGGTGTCGAGGAAGGTGGGGCCGTCGGCCGAGGCGTACCCGTCGGCGACGAGCCCCATCAGGGTCTCCATCGCTTCGACGTTCTCGGGGGTGTCCAGCGTCCAGCTCTTCTGGTCGTCCGAGATGAGAGCGCCGCCTCCCTGGATGCTGAAGTCGTTGAACTGCTGTGCGCTGTACTGGTTCCACTCGGCCGACAGGCCGATGCCCCAGGTGGCGCCCTGCCCCTGGACGCCCTGGGAGAACGCGGCGTAGTCCGCCCACGTGGCGGGCGCCTCGATGCCGGCGGCCTCGGCGAGATCCTTGCGGTAGTAGAGGGCCTGCGCGTACGTGTACCACGGCACGGCGTGCGCGGCGCCGTCGTACTGGGCGGCCTCCCACATGTTGTCGAAGAAGTCGTCGCCGTCCACCAGGTCGCTCGGGACGGCCGCGAACGCGTCCGTCGCCAGCATGCTCGCTTGGGTCTGCGAGTACAGGAAGGTCATGTCCGGGACGCTGCCGGAGGCGATGGCCGCCGTGATCTTGGTGTCGATCTCGGAGTCGGGCACCGAGGTGATGTTGACGGTCACGTCGGGGTTGTCGTCGGTGAAGGCGGTGAGGAAGCCCTTGAGGGCCTCGCCGTCGGCCCCACCGGCCCAGAACTCGATGGTTCCGGTCGCGGGGGAGTCGTCGATCGTCACGTCGGCGGCCGCGGCGGATCCGGTGTCGGCGGAGCGGCCGCAGCCGGCGAGGACGACGGCGGCCGTGAGGACGGCGCCGGTCGTCAGCAGTGCGCGTCGTGCGCGGAGAGCAGGGGGCATGAGGAACCTTTCCAGCGGGGCAAGAGGGGGCGGGCCGGGTGGAGCTCAGTCGGGTCGGCAGCGGCAGAGCGCCGTGCGTGACCAGGGTATGCATGCAACTCAGAGGCAAAACCTCGATTGTTGATAGAATTTACATTCACGACATCGCGGCGCGGCATCCGTTACACCTCGGAAACCTCGGTGCCGCGAGCCCCGGTGGCGTCCGTGACAATGTCGATCGCAGTCCGGAATCGACACGTACAGGAGAGGCGCATGCGCACCGAAGTAGCCATCGTGGGAAGCGGAATCATGGGGGCGATCGTCGCCCGGGAGGTCCTGCGGCGGCGACCGGGAACGCGCGTCACCGTGATCGAGGCCGGCCCTCTCGGCGGGGAGGAGCCCGGCCGCCACCTGCACAGCGCCAGTGATCCCGGCACGCGGAACTCCTATCGAGAACATGTCGCCGCGGGCGTGCAGTCGATGTACGTGGGGGCGGCCACCGCGGGGGCGTTCGAGAGCGCCGCCTCCGCCACCCCGGGGCTGTACACCTTCTCCGCGCTCGGTAACGACGCTGCCGAGATGCCCGCTGCGGCCAGCGCATGGAACGTCGGCGGGATGGGATCGCACTGGACCGCCGCCTGCCCGACGCCGTGGGGGACGGAGATCCCCGCGGCCGCCGCGGAGGACTGGGATGCCGACTACAGCCGCGTCCGCGAGCTCCTGCACATCACGACCGACCGGTTCGGCCCCACCCCGGCGGGCACGGCGGTCCTGGAGGCGCTCGACGCGGCATTCGGTCCGGTCTGCGCACCGGGGCGCCACCCGCAGGTCATGCCGATGGGGGTCTTCGCCTCTCATGACGCCGACCGGCGGCGCACCGATCCCTCGACGATCCTCCCGGGGCTCGGCACGCCGGAGAGCCCCGTCACCCTTCTCGCGGACACGCTCGTCCGTCGCATCGTGCACGAGGACGGACGGGCGTCCGGGGTGGAGACGGAGGATCTGCGCACCGGCGAACGACGTGTCGTCCTCGCTGATCGTGTCGTCGTGGCCGCGGACGCCCTGCGCTCGCCGCAGCTGCTCTTCGCCTCCGGCATCCGTCCGCCCGCCCTCGGCCGCTACCTGAACGAGCACGCGTTCGTGACGGGCCGCGTGTTCGTCGAGCCGCAGCGCCTCGGCGACGTCGAGGTGCCGATACCGGGCGAGGGGGAGTGGATGAGCGATTCCCTGTGGATCCCGCACAGCGGAGACGCGCAGCCGTTCCACTGGCAGATCGGCATCGGCCCGATGTACTCCGAAGACCTCTCCCGCGCCGAGGCGATGTCGGTGGGGATCAGCGTCTACGTCCCCACCGAGGTGCGGGCCGCCTCGCGCATCAGCTTCTCCGACGCCGACACGGACGCCCTGGGGATGCCGCGGGCGACCATCCACTACGACTACACGGACGCAGACCGTGCGCTCATCGAGCAGGCGACCCGGGCGCAGCGCGCGGCCTTCGAGGCGATCGCCGGACCGGATGCCGTGGGCAACACCTTGCTGCTCCCGCCGGGCTCCTCGCTGCACTACTCCGGTACCGTCCGGTCGGGCGCCGCGGACGACGAGACCGCGGTGGTCGACCCGGACGGTCGGGTCCGGGGCGTCGACGGCGTGTACGTCGCGGGCAACGGGGTGCTGCCGACCGCGGTCGTCGGGAACGTCACGTCCGCGGGCGCGGTGACCGCGGTGCGGGCGGCCCGTGCCCTCGTCCGCGAGCTGGACGTGTGAACGACGGCGCCCCCGCACGAGGTGCGGGGGCGCCGAGGGGCGTCAGCTCACCTGCCGTAATTAGCGCGGATGCGCTCCAGCAGGTAATCGCGGGCCGTGATCGGCTCCCAGGCCCCGCTGGGGCTCTCCATCATCACGTCGCGGTTCGCCTGCGCGAAGTAGGCGATGCTGTACCGGGCGTCCTGGTTGTCGCCGGCGCGCGGACCGCGCACGCGATGGAAGTTCGACGGCAGCGCGTCGTCGCTCCAGCGCATGAGCATGTCGCCGATGTTGCACGTGATCGAGTCGCTGGTCGGCTCGACCGGGGTCCACGACTCGGTCGACATCTCCCGGCCGGGCAGCACTTCGAGCCCGCCCTGACCGTCGCGCTGATACAGCAGCGTGAGCACGTCGAAATCGGTGTGCGCGCCCGCACGCCAGGGGGCGTCCTCGCTGCGCGCCTCCGGCGGGACAGCGAAGTAGTGCAGCAGTCGGAGCGTGCTCTGGTAGTTCGGCGACGCAGGGTCGTGCGCGCGCTCGAAGAAGTCGGTGTCGAACGCGAGCTTCTGCGCGAAGCACGAGAGCACCTTCATCGCGAGCGCCCAGGACCGCCGCTCGAAGTCGAGGATGGCGTCGCGGAAGCCGGGGAGCTCTTCCTCCGTCGGCCACAGGTCCCCCATGTGGGGGAGGGTCACCTGATACGACTCCTTCTGGTCGGGAACGCCGATGGAGGGGCGCACCTGGGAACGGAACTCGTAGCCGGCATTGTCCTGCTTCCGGAGCGGGTACTGGTCCTTGACCTCACGAGGAAGCGCGAAGAACCGCTGCGACATCTCGAACGCCCGATCGATGACGTCGGTGGGGATGTCGTGGTTGACGATCTGGAAGAAGCCGATGTCGGTGGCGGCGGCCCAGAGCTGGTCGGTGATCTCGTCGCGGCGCGCGTCGAAGTCGCCGAGGTCGATACGGCGCAGTTCGCGCGTGCGGTCGATCGTGCCGTCGCCGCCCATGCGGCGCTCTTTGTCCAGCTCGATGAGGGAAGAGGTCTCGCTCATGATGATCCGTTTCTGCCCGAAGGCGGAGGAATCGACGCGCTCCTCGAGCGCGCCCGGCGCGAATACATGTAATTCAGCGCCCGCATGGACGATCTTCGTCGCTCAGGGGTGCATTTGAGCTTCGGCTGCGTGAATTACATGTTAATTTGAACCGAGCGCCGACGTCGGACTGCCAGCGAGCGGACATGGGCCGCGGCCAGCTCCCCGGCAGCCTGCGCGTCACCCCGCCGCACCGCGGCGAGGATCTGCTCGTGTTCCTCGATCGCCGGGGCGCTGTTCTCCGGCTTCCCCCACATGTCCGCGGAGATGAGATGCCCCAGAGCCTCGAGGCGCACCAGCGCCATCGTCAGCGGCTCGCTGCCGGCGGTGTCGCGCAGAAGCGCATGGAACCGTACGTCGAGCGCGGCCATGCGCGCGGCATCCGCTCCCTCCTCACGGGCACGGTGCGCGTCGGCGACTGCGCGTTCGAGGTCGTCCATGACGGTGGGACTCACACGCGTCGTCGCACGGCGCGCGGCGAGGGCGTCGAGGCTCTCGCGCAGTTCGAAGACGTCGTCGACGAGGTCCTCGTCGAGGGCGCGGACCCGTGCGCCGGCGTACGGCACGTGCACGGCCAGTCCCATCGCGATGAGCTGCTGCACGGCTTCTCGCACGGGGCTGCGGCTCACGCCCAGATCGGTCGCCAGCCGGGGGACGCTCAGGGCGGCTCCCGGCGGGATGCTGCCGGTCAGGACGCGCTCCTGAAGTCGCTGGTACACCTGCTCCGCGAGCAGCGGATCCTCGGTCGTCGTCACGTGTCCCCTCTCGACGGCGGCGGCCGCTCGAACGATACGCTAACCGCCCCCGCCGGGGCGCCGGAATCCCCCGTCGGAGGCTGACATGTCGGAGAACTCGCCCACGGTCTTGAGGAACGCGACCCTCGCGGACGGGAGGGCCGTCGACGTCCGACTGGAGCAGGGACGGGTGGACGACGTCTCGCCGGCGGCCGGTCGCGCGGGCCGAGGAGAACTCGACCTCGAGGGAGCCCTCCTCGTGACCGCGGGCGCCGAACCGCACACGCACCTGGACAAGGCGCTCGTCTTCGACCGTCTCCGACCCGCGTACGGCGACCTCCTGTCCGGCATCCGGCAGTGGCAGGAGCACGCACGCGACCTGGCCGAGGACGACTTCGTCGACCGGGCGATGGCGCTCTCGCGCATGTTCCTCGGCAACGGCGTGACCGCGGTGCGTACGCACGCGGAGATCTTTCCGTCCGGCGATCCGCTGCGGTGCGTGCGGGCGCTCGCCCGGGTCCGCGCGCGTCTCGCCGACGTGATGGATCTTCAGGTGGTGGTCCTGCCGAAGGGCGACATCGGCGACGACGTGGTGGAGGCCGCCCTCGACGCCGGCGCGGACATCGTCGGGGGCTCGCCCCACACCGCACCCGACCCCGATGCCGAGCTCGACCGTCTGCTCGCTCTCGCGCGGCGCCGCGGCGTGGGGATCGACATCCATGCCGACGAACGGCTCGACGCGTCGTCGCTGACGATGTGGCGGATGGCGAAGGCGCTGCGGGCACAGCCCCTCGCGGCGGGCGCCACGGCCATGGCGGGGCACTGCGTGAGCCTGGGACTCCTGGATGCCACGGCCCTGGGGCCCGTCGCGGACGACCTGCGCGAGGCCGGTGTGTCCGTTGCTGCTGCCCCGCTGACGAACCTCTACCTGCAGGCGAAGGACCGCCTCACCGGACCCGTTCCGCGGGCGATCGCCCCGGTGCGCGCGCTCCGGGCCGCCGGTGTCCGCGTGTGCGCGGCCGGGGACAACGTGCGCGACCCGCTCAACCCGCTCGGCGCGGCGGACCATCTCGTCACCGCGGGGCTGCTCGTCGCCGCCTCGCACCTCACCATCGAGGAAGCCCACATCGCCGTGACCGATGACGCCCGCGCGGCCATGGGACTCGAACCCGCCGGGGTCGAGCCGGGGCGGGTCGCCGACCTGCTCGCGATCCGCGCCCCCTCCCTCGCCGCGGCCGTCGCGGGCGGCGCCTTCGACCGGACGGTCCTCTCGCGCGGGCGCGTCGTCTCGCGCCGCGTCGTCACCGAGCACTCCGTCCTCTCCTGACCGCCTCCCCCCATGAAAGGCCCCTCATGACCCAGGAAAGCGCCACCACCTCATCCCCCGCGCGTCTGAGCGCTCAGACCCTCATCGATCTCGCGACGCCGTACCTGAACCCCGAGCGCCGCGACTCCCGCGGCTCGGGCGACGTCGCCGCTCTCCTCGTCACCGCGGAGGGCACGCACTTCTTCGGGCTCAGCATCGACGTGCCCTGCAGCATGGGCTTCTGCGCCGAGGCGGGGGCCATCGGGGCGATGATCACGGCTCGGCAGTCCGAGATCGCCCAGGCGGTCGCGGTCGCCTTCGGCGCCGACGGCGAGGTCGTCGTGTATCCGCCGTGCGGCCGGTGTCGCGAGTTCCTGTACCAGATCGACCACCGCAACCGTCGCACCGAGATCGTCCTCGGCGCCGACCGCACCGTCCTCCTCGAGGAGCTGCTGCCCGAGCTCTGGAACTGAGGGCCGCCGCGTTCGCCCGCCGCGGTTCCGTGAGGAACGCCGCCGCCGCCGTTCGGGAACCGTGAGCGGACCGCATCCGCCTCGCCCCACCGCGTAGACCGGACGCATGACCCTCACCGCACTCCTCCCGACACTGCGCGCCAGCATCCCCGCGCCCTTCGACGCGACGGCCTGGCCCGCCGGCTCGGTCCCCACTCTCGACGACGTCACCGTGCGCGCGATGTCGATCGGCCGATACGCCGACCTCTGCGGCACGCCCTGCGTCTGCACGGGCCCGGCCGTGATCCCGGCGTCGGGCGGGGTGGCATCCGGAGTCCTCTCGACCACCGTGGTGGTGACGACGGTGATGGATGCCACCCCCGACGCGCTCCGGATCGACGCGAGCCTCGGCGACCTGGGCGTGCTGTGGCGGGAGGCGCGGCTGCTCGGCCGGGTGTCGCACGCGTACGACGAGCCGTTCGCCGTCCTCGACGCGCACGGGGCCGAGGTGTGCGGCCGGGCGGTGCTGCCGGGCGACGTGCGACCGGGGGACCGGATCGCCGTGCCGTGCCCCGGATGCCACACGGTCGGGGAGGTCCGCTGATGCTCCTGCACTCGATCGTCTTCGCCTGCCGCTGCGCCCGGGTACAGGCCGAGGTCGACGCCTGCGCCGACGAGGACCCCGCGGCCCTTCCTGACCCCGGCCTCGGGCGCTGACTTGCCGCAAACGTACAGCGCAGGTGCCCTCGCGCGTACGTTTGCGGCAAGTCAGCGCAGGAAGATGGGCCCACGGGTTTGCAGCAAGTCAGGCCCGCAGGGGGCCCCGGGGGTTAGACCACCAGCCGGTAGCCCATCCCCTGCTCGGTCAGCAGGTGCACCGGGGCGGAGGGGTCGGCCTCGAGCTTCTTCCGCAGCTGCGACATGTACAGCCGCAGGTAGCCGCTGTCGGCCACCTGTTCGCTGGCCCAGATCTCCTTCAGCAGCGTCTGCCGCGTCACGAGCGAGCCGGGGTTGCGGGCGAGGAACTCCAGCATCCGCCACTCCGTCGGCGTGAGGTGCACGCGGGCGCCGTCGCGCGAGACGGCCTTGGCCGCCAGGTCGACCTCGACGTCGCCGAAGCGCACGACGACGTCGCCCGAGGCGGGGACGGACCGGCGCGCGTGCACCCGCAGGCGTGCGAGCAGCTCGTCGATCTGGAACGGCTTGGTGACGTAGTCGTCGGCTCCCGCGTCGAGGGCCTCGACCTTGTCGGCCGATCCGGTGCGACCGGACACGACGATGATCGGTGCCGACGTCCACCCCCGCAGCGCCTCGATCACCTGCACGCCGTCGAGGTGCGGCATCCCGAGGTCGAGCAGCACGATGTCCGGGTGGGCTTGCGCGGCGAGCGTGATGGCGGCGGCGCCGTCGGCCGCGGCCACCACGTCGTAGCCGTGCGCGGCGAGGGTGATCCGCAGCGCCCGCACCAGCTGCGGGTCGTCGTCGGCGATCAGGACCTTCACGTCGTCCTCCTGTCGATTCCGGATGCCACGGCCTCACTGCCGACGACGGGGAGCGCGATCACCATCGTGAGCCCGCCGCCGGGGGTGTCCTCGGGGGTGAGGGTCCCGCCCATGCCCTCCGCGAAGCCGCGCGACAGGGCGAGCCCGAGGCCGAGCCCCGCGGTGTTGTCGGTGTCGCCGAGACGCTGGAACGGCGAGAACATGTCGACCCGCCGCTCGGGCGCGATCCCGGGGCCGTGGTCGATGACGCGGATCTCGGCCGTGCCGCCCAGGCGGCTCGTCGCGACGCGGACCCGTACCCCGTCGGGGGTGTACCGCTCAGCGTTGGTGAGCACGTTCACCAGCACGCGCTGCAGCAGGACGGGGTCCGCGCTGAGCGCCGGCAGGTCCGGGTCGAGGGCCAGCTCGACGTCGTCCGGCCCGAGCGACAGCTCGTCGAGCGCGGCGAGCACGACGCCCGCGGCGTCCACCGGGGCGAGGGAGACGGCCAGCACCCCGGCCTGCACCCGGCTCACATCGAGCAGGTCGGTGACGAGCACCGACAGCGTCGCGAGGCTCTCGTCGGCGGTCTCGAGCAGCTCGCGGCGGTCGTCCGCCGACAGCTGGTCGCCCGCCGCGCGCAGCCCGCCGAGGGCGGCGACGGCCGCGGCGAGGGGACGGCGCAGGTCATGGCTGACCGCCGAGAGCAGGGCGGAGCGCACCTGGTCGGTCTCGGCCAGCGCCCCCGCCTCGGCGGCCGTCTCGACGAGGTCGGTGCGTTCGAGGGCGGCCGCGAGCTGCGTGACGACGACGTCGAGGAGGCGACGCTCGGAGGCGTCCAGGTCGCTCCCGTGCAGCTCGAGGACCGCGCGTCCGTCGCCGACCGGGATGGAGACGCGCCGGTCGTCGCGGACCGGTTCGCCGTCGGTGGCGAGCACCGAGCCGTCGGCGGCGACGAGCCGGACGCCGGCCAGGCCGAACGCCTCCCGCGCGCGGCTGACGAGGGCGGGGACAGCGGTCTCGCCGCGGAGGATGCTGCCCGCGACCGTGGCCAGCAGCTCGGACTCGGCGGCGGCGCGGCGACCGGCCCGGGCGCGGCGGGCCGCCTGGTCGACGACGACGCTCACGAGCACGGCGATGACGACGTACAGGACGAGCGACAGGGCGTGGTCCGGGTCGTCGATCGTGACGGTGAAGAGCGGGTCGATGAAGAGGAAGTCGAGGGTGAGTCCCGACAGGACGGCGGCGAACACCGCCGGCCAGATGCCGCCGATGAGCGCCACCACGACCACGAGCAGCTGGTACGCGAGGACGTCGGTGGTGATCGAGTCGGCGGAGCTCGTCGCGAAGAGCAGCCATGACAGCAGCGGTCCGCCCGTGAGCGCTGTGACGAAGCCGAGGATGCGCCGCTTCGCGCTCAGCGCGGGGCCCGCGAGGCGGGGCAGGGCGAAACGCCCGCCCGCGCGAGCGTGGTTCACGATGTGCACGTCGATGTCGCCGGACGCGCGGATCACGGTCGCGCCGATGCCGGGGCCGGTGAGGGCGGCGGCGACGCGGCCGCGGCGGCTGACGCCGATGACGAGCTGCGAGGCGTTGACGGACCGGGCGAAGTCGACGAGGGCGGTGCCGACGTCGTCGCCGACCACCTGGTGATAGCTGCCGCCGAGCTGGTCGACGAGGGCGCGCTGTTCGGCCAGGGCGCCCGGCGCGGTCGCCCGCAGCCCGTCCTGGCTGGACACGTGCACCGCCAGCAGCTCGCCGCCGGCCGAGCGCGCGGCGATGCGCGCCCCGCGGCGCAGCAGCGTCTCGCCCTCGGCGCCACCGGTCAAGGCGACGACGACGCGCTCGCGCGCCTGCCACGACCCCTCGATCCCGTGCTCGGTCCGGTAGGTGCGCAGTGCCGAGTCCACCTCGTCGGCCAGCCACAGCAGGGCCAGCTCGCGCAACGCGGTGAGGTTCCCGAGCCGGAAGTAGTTCGACAGGGCGGCGTCGATGCGTTCCGCCGGGTAGACGAAGCCGGCCGACAGGCGGTCCCGCAGCGACTGAGGGGCGAGGTCGACGACCTCGATCTGGTCGGCGGCGCGGACGACCGCGTCGGGCACGGTCTCGCGCTGGACGACGCCGGTGATCTTCTCGACCACGTCGTTGAGCGACGCGATGTGCTGCACGTTGACCGTCGTGATGACGTCGATCCCGGCCGCGAGGAGCTCCTCGACGTCCTGCCACCGCTTGTCGTTGCGCGAGCCGGGCGCGTTGGTGTGCGCGAGCTCGTCGACGAGGGCGATCCGCGGATGCCGCGAGAGGACGGCATCCAGGTCCATCTCGTCGAGCGCCACCCCACGGTGCGCGATCGCGCGGCGGGGGACCACCTCGAGGCCCTCGGCCTGCGCGGCGGTCGCAGCCCGCCCGTGCGTCTCGACGACGGCGATGACGACGTCGCGGCCCTCGGCGGAGAGGCGCCGGCCCTCCTCGAGCATCTCGTACGTCTTGCCCACACCGGGTGCGGCTCCGAGCAGCACCCGCAGGCGCCCACGCCTCACGAGAGGGCTCCCGCCGACGCGGCCGACCGCCGCCGCGCACGGGGCACGGCGGCGGAGGAGCGGACGAAGTGCATGTCAGCGATTCTCGTCGCTCATGACGCGTCGAGCGCGCGGTTGAGCTCGAAGACGTTCACCCGCGGCTCCCCGAGGAAGCCGAGGTCGCGCGGCACGGTGTGCTCCACGATCAGCGCGTCGACGTCGGACACCGGGATGCCGCGGGCCTCCGCGACCCGCGCCGCCTGGCGCTCCGCGTTCGCGACGGAGATGTCCGGGTCCAGGCCCGAGCCCGAGGCCGTGACGGCGTCCGCGGGGATGTCCCCCGTGCCGTCGAGAGCGCGCGACGCGGCCTGGCGCTCCTCGATGGCGGCGACGAGGTCCCCGTTCTCGGGACCCAGGTTGGAGCCGCTGGACGCGGCGGCGTCGTACCCGTCGCCGGCCGCGGACGGCCGGGACTGGAAGTACTCGGGCAGCGCCGCGCCGGACGCGTCCTGGAACGACTGGCCCACGAGCTCGGACCCGACGACCTCGCCGTCGGAGGACCGGACCAGCGACCCGTCCGCCTGGAACGGCATCGCCACCTGCCCGATGGCCGTGATGAGCAGCATGTAGCCGACGCCGAGGACGGCGGTGAAGACGAGCATCGCGCGGACGGCGACGCCGGCGGTACGCAGGGTGATGCGCATGACGGGGCCTTTCAGAAGCCGGGGAGCAGGCTCACGACGAGGTCGATGAGCTTGATGCCGATGAAGGGGACGAGGACGCCGCCGAGCCCGTAGACGAGCAGGTTGCGGCTGAGGATGCTCGACGCGCTCGCCGCGCGATACTTCACCCCGCGCAGGGCGAGGGGGATGAGCACGATGATCACGATCGCGTTGAAGACGATCGCGCTGAGCACGGCCGAGGCCGGCGACGACAGCTGCATGATGTTCAGCACCGCCAGCCCCGGGAACACCCCCATGAACATCGCCGGGATGATCGCGAAGTACTTCGCGATGTCATTGGCGAGCGAGAACGTCGTGAGGGCGCCGCGCGTGATGAGCAGCTGCTTGCCGATGCGGACGATGTCGATGAGCTTGGTCGGGTCGGAGTCGAGGTCGACCATGTTGCCGGCCTCCTTCGCCGCCGACGTGCCCGTGTTCATCGCCACGCCCACGTCGGCCTGGGCCAGCGCCGGGGCGTCGTTCGTGCCGTCGCCGGTCATGGCGACGAGGTTGCCGCCCTGCTGCTCGCGCTGGATGAGCGCGAGCTTGTCCTCCGGCGTGGCCTCGGCGAGGAAGTCGTCGACGCCGGCCTCGGCGGCGATGGCCTTGGCCGTCAGGGGGTTGTCGCCGGTGATCATGACCGTGCGGATGCCCATCGCGCGCAGCTCGCCGAAGCGTTCGCGCAGTCCGTCCTTGACGATGTCCTTGAGGTGGATGACGCCGAGCACCTGTGCCGTCCCTCGCGTAACTCCGGAGGGATCGGGGGTCGACGTCGCGACGACCAGCGGAGTTCCGCCGGACTCGGCGATCGCGTTCGCGGAACTCAGGAGTTCGGCGCGGGTGGCCTCGGGCACCGCCGCGCGGGAGTCGTCGAGCCAGGCCAGGATGGCGGATGCCGCTCCCTTGCGCACCTGGGTGCCGTCGGCGAGGTCGAGCCCGCTCATGCGGGTCTGCGCCGTGAACGGCACCGGCTCCGCACCACGGGGCATCTCGGCCACGATGCCCTGGGCGGCGGCCAGCTCGACCACCGAGGTGCCCTCGGGTGTGGGGTCGGCCTGCGACGACATCGACGCCGCCTCGGCGAGCAGCGGGGCACCGACCCCGGGCATCGCGACGAACGCCGACGCACGGCGGTTGCCGTAGGTGATGGTGCCGGTCTTGTCGAGCAGCAGGGTGGTGACGTCTCCCGCGGCCTCCACCGCGCGGCCCGACATCGCGAGGACGTTCCGCTGCACGAGACGGTCCATGCCCGCGATGCCGATCGCGCTCAGCAGTGCGCCGATCGTCGTGGGGATGAGGCACACGAGCAACGCGATCAGCACGGGGATCGATACTGGGGTCGCGGCGTACGAGGCGATGGGGTTCAGCGCCAGCACGACGACCACGAACACGATCGACAGGCTCGCCAGCAGGATGTTCAGCGCGATCTCGTTCGGTGTGCGCTGGCGCGCCGCTCCCTCGACGAGCGCGATCATGCGGTCGACGAACGTCTCGCCGGGCTTGGACGTGATCTTCACCACGATGCGGTCGCTCAGCACGCGCGTCCCGCCGGTGACGGCGCTGCGGTCGCCGCCCGACTCGCGGACGACCGGGGCGGACTCGCCCGTGATCGCCGACTCGTCGACGGTCGCGATGCCGTGGACGATGTCGCCGTCACCCGGGATCAGCTCCCCGGCCTCGACGAGCACCACGTCGCCCAGACGAAGATCACCGGAGGACACCTCCTCGATCGCGGCGCCGTGGGCGGCGGCATCCGTCTTCTCGTCGTATCCGCCCACCCGGCGGGCCGTCGTCGTCGAGCGCGTCTGCCGCAGGGTCGCGGCCTGCGCCTTGCCGCGGCCTTCTGCCACCGCCTCGGCGATGTTCGCGAAGAACACCGTCAGCCACAGCCAGGCCGCAATGGCCCAGGTGAAGCCGAATGGGAGCGGGGTCGCGGTCTCGGTCGTCTCGAGGAACGGCTCGGCGATCGCGATGACCGTGGTCAGGGCGGCGCCGATCCAGACGAGGAACATGACGGGGTTCCGCCACTGTGCGGCGGGGTTCAGCTTCTTCGCGGCGCCGGGCAGGGCCGCGACGATCTGTGCGGTGCTGAACGCGCGGCGGGGGGCGGCGGGGGCCTCCTCGGCGGCGGCCGGGGGGTGGGTCAGCGTGGACATGGTCAGACGAGTCCTTCGGCAAGGGGTCCCAGGGTGAGGACCGGGAAGTAGGTGAGAGCCGTGACGATCACGGCGACGCCGGCGAGCAGGCCCGCGAACTGCGGGCGGTGCGTCGGCAGGGTCCCGGAGGTGGCGGGCACCGCATCCTGCGCGGCGAGCGAGCCGGCCAGGGCGAGCACGAACACGATCGGCAGGAAGCGTCCGAGCAGCATCGCCACGCCGAGCGCGGTGTTGAACCACGGGGTGTTGGCGGTCAGGCCCGCGAAGGCGGAGCCGTTGTTGTTCGCGGCCGACGTGAACGCGTACAGCACCTCGCTCAGGCCATGCACGCCCGGGTTCCAGATCGAGGTGGACTCCACGTCCTCCCGGATGCCGGGGAGCGCGAAGCTCAGCGCGGTCCCCGCGAGCACCAGCGTGGGCGTGACGAGGATGTACAGGCTCGCGAGTTTGATCTCGCGCGGACCGATCTTCTTGCCCAGGTACTCCGGCGTCCGGCCGATGAGCAGCCCGCCGACGAAGACGGCGATGATCGCGAGGATCAGCATGCCGTACAGGCCCGAGCCGACACCGCCGGGCGCCACCTCGCCGAGCATCATGTTGATCATCGGCATCATGCCGCCGAGCGCCGTGTAGCTGTCGTGCATCGAGTTGACCGCGCCCGTCGAGGTCAGCGTGCTGGTCGACCCGAAGAGAGTGGAGCCGAAGATCCCGAACCGGACCTCCTTGCCCTCCATCGACGCACCGGCCAGCTGCGGCGCGGTCCCGGCGCCGGTGAGCTCCGCCCAGGTGAGAAGGGCAGTGGATGCCACGAAGATCACGGCCATGACGGCGAGGATCGTGTACCCCTGACGGGTGTCGCCGACGATGCGGCCGAAGGTGCGGGGCAGCGAGAACGGGATCGCCAGCATCAGGAAGATCGAGAGCAGGTTCGTCCAGGGGGCGGGGTTCTCGAACGGGTGTGCCGAGTTCGTGTTGAAGAAGCCGCCGCCATTGGTGCCGATCATCTTGATCGCCTCCTGCGAGGCGACCGGCCCGCCGGGCAGCGACTGGGTCGCGCCGGCCAGGGTCGTGGCATCCGTGAATCCGTTCAGGTTCTGAATGACGCCCCCGGCGACGAGGACCACGGCCACGACCACGGCGAACGGCAGGAGCAGGCGGAACGTGCCGCGGACGAGGTCGACCCAGAAGTTGCCGATGACGCCGCTGCGGCGGTACGCGAAGCCCCGGACCAGGGCGATCGCGATGGCGATGCCCACCGCGGCGGAGACGAAGTTCTGCACCGTCAGTGCGAGGAACTGCACGGTGTAGCCGAGCGTGGTCTCACCCGAGTAGGACTGCCAGTTGGTGTTCGTGACGAAAGAGACGGCGGTGTTGAACGACAGCGCCTCACCCGGGGCGGTCAGGCCGAGCGAGAACGGCAGCAGGGGCTGCAGGCGCATGATCGCGTAGACGAACACGACCCCCACGACCGAGAAGAGCAGGACCGAGCGCAGGTAGGCCTGCCAGGTCTGCGCGCCCCGCGGGTCGACGCCGATGAGACGGTAGACGCCCCGCTCCAGGGCGAGGTCGCGCTCGCCGGTGTAGATGCGGGCGATGTAGTCGCCGAGCGGGCGGTGCGCCAGCGCGAGGGCGGCGACGAGCGTGAGGCTGGTCAGGACGATGGACCAGATGGATGCCGCGTCCACGTCAGAACTTCTCGGGTCGGACGAGCGCGACGACGAGGTAGGCCACGGCGGCGATCGCGAGGATCGCGGCGATGACGGAGAGGACCATCACGGGCGGTTCCTCCCGGCGCTCTCACGGGTGGCGGAGGGCTGGACGTCCAGCTTCTCCACTCCCTTGGCGACGAGGACGATGAGCGCGAACAGCGCGCCGATCGCGGCGAGGAAGACGACATCGAGCACGACGACTCCAGATTCGGAACGGTCCGCACGGGGCGGGCGCCGCGGGGCGGCACGTCTGTCGATCCAACTCCCGGGGATGTCTTCGCTGCGGCGTCCTCACGCTTTCCCTACGGATCCCTGACGGACGCATACGGTGCCCTTACGCGGGGCCGACGGCGGTGGAGGCACCCCGACCGTCGACCATGCGCCGAAGTGCTGACCGCCGTCGGGTGGACGACGGTCAGCACGCGTCGGAGGGGAGTCAGTCCAGGCCGAGGGCGGTCACTGCCGCATCGGTCGTCGCGGAGGCGAAGACAAGGGCGGCGTCGAACGCCGCCGTCCCGACGTCCGTGAGCGCACTCTGCGATCGGATGCGGAGCGTTGCGGTGTCCGCCTCCGCCTCCCAGCGCACGATGGCCGCGTCGGCCGACCGCAGCACGCCGCCGGCCGCGGCCTCGACACAGCACTCGTCGACGTCCGCGGCCGTCACGCGCTCCACCCGGAATCCGACGTCCGTGGTGGCGGGAAAGATCATCTCGGGCACCTGACCGTCGACGTGCGTCAGGGCCACGGCTCGATAGTCGGAGCCGAGAGATCCGGCCAGAAGACTGCCGGCAGGGTACGCGGTCAGCACCCCGTCGAACACGACCGGCGTCTTCTGGATGTGGTTGTTGTGCGCGACGTACGCGATCCGCCCGCCGGCGGGAAGCGCGCGGACTTCGTCGACGATCCGCCGAGCCACGAAGGCCTCGCGGATCGTCGTATCGTCGATGCGCCCGACGCCGGAGAACAGGTCGGCCATCGCTCGGAGCATGACGTCGGTCGTGACAGCCGCATCGACCAGCGCGCCGGCTTCTCGCCATAGCTCCGCGTCACCGCCCCGTTCGTGAACGGCACGGAGTGCGTCGACGCGGGCTCGGAGGCGAGTCATCGCCACCGTGAGAGAGTCCTGGTCCGAGCGGTCGAGGGCGAGCCACGACGCGGCGCTGGCCGCAGCGGAGCCCCCGACGATCCGTCGTGCCAGCTCTCTCGCCGACTGCACGAGCTCGGCGGCCGCGGGGTCGACCACGGCGAGCACGTCGGCCAGCGGGGCGATGCTCGGTTCGATCGTGAGGGAGTTCGGCAGATCCACGCCCAGCACGCGGATGTTGTGGTCGGGGGCCAGTCGAGCTCGAAGATCCTCGAGGAAGGTTCCGTACAGCGCCGCGGTGAGCGGTCCGACGACCGCCCGCAGCGCCCCGGGCCGCCGTCCCGCGAGCCATTGCTCGACGAGAGGCGCCTCGTCGTGGCCGATCTCGAGAGCGAGACTGCGGACATCGGCATCGCGGATGAGGGCTTCGACGAGGGTGGCGCGACCGGCGTTGAGCTCGGCGATGAAATGAGCCGACTCGCCGACGGCGATGACGCGGGCGCGGGAGACGATCTCACGCAGCGTCGTGTCTGCGCTTCGGTGTCGCGCGTCCCAGACCGCGACGGTGAAATGTGGTGCCGCGGGCGCGGCGGGGTGAACGTGGTGAGACATGCGGAAAGCACTCCTTCAAAACAGAAACGGCATGCGAAGAAGACCGGACGAGCCGGTCGAGGACGACGCGATGCCGAGTCAGAGAAGGATGCTTGCGATCACCCCTCGATCGTAGCCACTCGTTCTCCGGCCGGGCCGGACGGCGCGTCGGCCGTCACGTCGCGCGTCGACGGGTCGCCGACCGCGGCGGGGATGCGCGGAGGTGGGTGGTGACGCGTCCGAGGATGCGGGCGAGGTCGTCTGCGTCCTCGTCGTCGAGGGTCGCGAAGAGGAGCCCGTGAACCGTGGCGATGTGGCCGGGGAACACGGTCCGGAGGATGCCGCGACCGGCGTCGGTGATCGACGCGACGGTGCTGCGCTCGTCGTCCGGTGACGGTGAACGGGTGATGAGGCCGCGTTGCTCGAGCAGCTGCGCCTGATAGGTGAGTCCGCTGCGGCTGTAGACGACGCCGTCGGCGAGGTCGGTCATTCGGAGACGGCCATCAGGGGTGTCGCCGAGGCGGGCGAGGAGCTGGAACTGGATGTAGCTGAGGTCTCCGGCGTCGCGCAGCTGCTTCTCGACCGCGGGACGCAGCAGGCTGCCCACCTCCGTGAAAGAGAGGTAGGCGCTGAGCTGCGTCGGCGTCAGAGCCGCGGGTGGATCGGACATGCTCCGACCATATCAGTTGCTTCGAGTTCGAAGCAGTGCTACCGTCGCCGCCGATGCTTCGAATTTGAAGCAATGACGAAAGGCGAGACCATGAAGGCTGTGCAGTACTCCGAGATCGGCGGACCCGAGGTCCTCCACTACCGCGACGTCGAGAAGCCCGTTCCGGCGGCAGGGCAGGTGCGGGTGCGCGTCGCGGCGTCCGCGTTCAACGCGGCCGACGCCGGTATGAGGGGCGGGACGATCCCGATCCCGGTCGAGCTCCCTCACATTCCGGGCTACGACGTCTCCGGCACGATCGACGCGGTGGGTGAGGGGGTCGACGGGCTCGCCATCGGTGATGCCATCGTCGCGTTCCTGCCCATGGTGCGCGACGGGGGCGCCGCCGAGTACGTGCTGGCTCCCGCCGACGCCGTCGTCGCCGCTCCGACGACGATTCCTCTCGCCGACGCGGCCGCTCTGCCGTCGGTCGCTCTGACCGCCTGGCAGGCGCTCTTCGACGAGGGCCGGCTCGAAGCCGGCCAGCGGGTCCTCATCGTCGGTGCGGGCGGGGTCGTCGGCAAGTACGCGATCCAACTCGCGAAGCGCGCCGGCAGCCACGTCATCGCGACGGCCAGTCCCCGCAGCAGGGACGCCGTCCGTGACGCCGGAGCCGACGAGATCATCGACCACACCGAGACGGACCTCCTGACAACCCTCGACGCGCGGGTCGACGTGCTCCTGAATCTGGCCCCCCTCGATCCCGATCAGTTCGCGTCGTACGTCGCCGCGGTGCGCGACGGCGGGGCCGTCGTCAGCACCACGGCGTTCATCGCCACTCCCGGCGATGACTCCCGCGGAGTGCGTGCGGCGACCGTCTTCGTTCTTCCGAACCGCGAGCGTCTGTCCGAGCTCGTCTCCCTCGTCGACGACGGGAGTCTCACGGTAGAGGTCGGTCGGCGCATCTCGCTCATCGACCTGCCGGCGCTCCACGCCGAAGCCGCGGCGGGCCGCATCGCGGGGAAGGTCATCGTCCTCCCGTGAGTGCACCGTTCACACGGAGCCGCGTGTGTCCCGCGCCTGCGCGTCAGCGCAGCGAACCCGGCTGAGCCGCATGATCCGCGGCTCAGCCGGCGGCGGACGCCTCGGGGGAGGACTCGGGCGAGCTCGTGGGCTCGAAATGCCCGAGCGACTTCTCCTGCAGGAACGCGCACACCTCGGCCGCGATCTGCAGCTCGTGCGTGAGCCCGTTGAGCTCGAAGCTCGTGAGCTCCAGCGTCTCGGTCGACGGCTCGATGAGCACGTGCCAGGTGAGGTCGTCGCCCGTGGCGCGCGGCTCGATCCACACGGTGTTGGGCGCGTTCTCGAGGGGGACCACCACCAGACCGGTGTCCTGCCCGCCATCGCCGTCCTGCACGGCCACGCGGATCTCCTCGCCGCCGCTACGGGCGTCGACGAACTCGGCGATCCAGTGCTCGAGTGTGCGCTTGCTGTGGAAAGGCATCGGGGGGTCCTCACGGCGTTCGGTGCAGCGATGAATTGTCGCACGGACGGACCTGCGCATCACCCGTGCGCCGGCCTGACGGACACCCCCGTGCGCCGGCCTGACGGACACCCCCGTGCGGCGGCTCCTGCGCACGCAGCGATGCCCCCGCAGGCGGGGCGGGGCATCGTTCGAGGCCTAGGACGAGGGCGACTCGCTCCCCGCGGACTTCCGCGGACGATGCGCCGGCACCTCGGCGACCGGCTGTCCACCGCGCTGCTGGCCCGGGAGCGGGCGGGAGCGACGGCCGTAGATGAGCTCGGACGAGTCCAGCAGCCACGGGACGAGCGTGATCGAGACGCCGTGCACGAGCATCAGCTGGTGGGCGAGGCGCCGCGAGCGGCGGTTGTGCAGGATCGACTCCCACCAGTGGCCCACGATGTACTGCGGCAGGTAGACGGTGACGACCGAGGCGCCGTGCTTCTCGCGGTACTTCTTGATGAAGGCGGTCACCGGCGACGTGTAGGCGCGGTACGGCGACTCGATGATGACGAGCGGAATGGGCATGTCGCGCGCCGCCCAGTCCTTCTGCAGCGCCGTCGACTCCTCCTCCGTGATCGCCACATGGACGGCGAGCGTCTTCTCGTGGTTGGCGGCGAGGGCGTAGTCGATGGCCTTCATGACGGGCTTCTGCAGGCGGTTCACGAGGATGATGGCCACGTCGCCCGACGAGCCGAAGTGCACGCTGTCATCCATGCGGATCTCGTGCTCGACGTCGCGGTAGTACCGGTTCACGCCGATCATGAGGACGGCGAGGATCGGGATGGCGATGAAGATCAGCCAGGCCCCGTGGACGAACTTCGTCACCGTGACGATCAGCAGCACCACGACCGTGAGGCTCGCGCCGACCGAGTTGATCCACAGGCCGGAGATCGCCGAACGGCGCTCGTACTGCGCCGACTGCTGCCGGCGGGCCTCCTCCGGAAGCTTCTGCATGTCGCGGAGCGCCCGGCGCCAGTGACGGACCATCCCGATCTGCCCGAGCGAGAAGGAGACGAAGACGCCGATGATGTACAGCTGGATCAGCGTCGTGAGGTTGGCCTGGTAGACGATCAGCACGCCGATGGCGACGATGCCGAGGATGACCATTCCGTTGGAGTACACGAGCCGGTCGCCGCGGGTGTTCAGCGCCTTCGGCGCGTATCCGTCGCGCGCCAGGACCGAGCCCAGCAGGGGGAACCCGTTGAAGGCCGTGTTGGCCGCCAGGAGCAGCACGCACGCGGTGGCCGCCTGGATGACGAAGAACATGATGCTGCCCGACCCGAAGGTGGCCGCCGCGACCTGCGCCATGAGGCTCGGCTGCGGGTTGTTGGCGCAGTCGAAGCCGATGAGGTTGCAGGGGTTCTCGGCGTAGTGCACGTTCGCGATGAGCGCGAGCGCGGTCAGACCCGAGAACAGCAGGATCGCGATGGTGCCCATGAGCGTGAGCGTGGTCTGCGCGTTGCGGATCTTCGGCTTGCGGAACGCGGGCACGCCGTTCGAGACGGCCTCGACACCGGTGAGCGCGGAGCAGCCGCTCGAGAACGCGCGGAGCACGAGCAGGATCAGCGCCACCTGGGTCAGCGACTCGGCCTCCACGCCGAACCCGGCGCTCGAGGCGACGGGCGCGTCGCCGAGCAGGGTGCGCCCGAGACCCACGACGATCATCAGTGCGACCGAGCCGATGAAGACGTACGTCGGGATCGCGAACACCGACGACGCCTCGCGCACGCCACGGAGGTTCACGATGACGATGAGGATGACGAACCCGACGGCGAGCTCCACCCGGAGCGGGTTCAGCTCGGGGATGGCCGAGATGATGTTGTCGACTCCGGATGCCACCGACACCGCGACCGTGAGGACGTAGTCGACCAGCAGCGCGGCGGCCACCACGACGCCCGGCACCTCGCCGAGGTTCTTGCTCGCGACCTCGTAGTCGCCGCCGCCGGACGGGTACGCCTTGATCAGCTGCCGGTAGCTCAGCACCACGACGATCAGGAGGACCACGACGGCCACCGCCACCCAGGGGCTCAGCGTCAGCAGCGCCGTCCCGCCGATCAGCAGGATCATCAGCAGCTCCTGTGGCGCATAGGCCACGGAGGAGAGGGCGTCGGACGCGAAGATGGGGAGCGCCATCTTCTTGGGGAGGAGCTGTTCGTCGAGTTTCTCCGACGTCAACGGCTCGCCGAGGAGGATGCGCTTGGCCATCGGCGTCTCCACGCCGGGCTCGCGACTTTCGTCAGTCACGGCGCGCGACATTACGCCTGCGGGACGTTCGGCGCAACGTGACGCCCCGGCGTTCACTCCACGGTTGACGGATCGAGACCTCCCGGCCCCCGCGCGCAGGTCTCCGCGGCCCGCGTCCCCGGCCCCGGCGCAGGCCCCTCGCGCGGCGAACGCCGCCTCAGGCGCGGGCTGCTCGCGCGGCGAACGCCGCCTCAGGCGCCGGCCGCTCGCGCGGCGAACGCCGCCACGGCGTCCGCCCCGGCGTGGTCGTCCGCGGTGACCGTGACGACGGCGCCCGCCGCGAAGACGACCAGCTGGCCGTGGGCGCCGTGGAGCCGCCAGGCGTCGCCGGGACCGTCCCAGCCGGCCATCGCGTAGCGGCGGTAGCCCTCGCCGGTGCTGCCCGTCTCGACCCACCCGGAGTGCAGCGCGGCCGCACCGGCGGCCGACACCAGCCGCCGACCGTCGACGACGCCCCCGTCGCGGACGAGGTGCCCGAGACGGGCCATCTCCTCGGTGCGCAGAGCCAGTCCCTCCCCGGCGAGCACGCGCCCGTTGGGGCAGCGGGCCCATGTCACGTCCCCGAGGCCCAGGTGGTCGAGCAGCCGCGGACGGATGTACTCCTCGATGTCGCCCACCCGACGGGCGAGCACGTGCATGGCGGTGTACGTGCTCGCGTTGGAGTACTGGAAGACGCGTCCGCGGGTGGGACGGGAAAGGAACTCGGCCGCGAGATCCGGCCAGTCGGTCATCATCGTGGGCGACCAGGGCAGGTCGATTCCGCTCGTCATCGACAGCAGATGCCGCAGGGTGATCCGCTCCACCCCCGGTCCGAGGGGAGCGTCGCCGAGGATGTCGCGCATCGGCTCGTCGAGCGACACCGCGCCCTCGTCCACCGCAATGCCGGCGGCGAGAACGCACACCGCCTTGGCGACAGAGTGGATCTCCTCCCGGACGTCCGGCGTCCACCGTCGCTGCGCGGTCTCGTCGCCGACCCGGACATGGATGCCGTGGGCTCCGAACCCGGTGCGGTCGATCTCGTCCGCGAGTCGGTCGCGGAGGTCGGCGGCGCGTGGCATCCCTCCAGGCTACGCGCCGCCCTCCGCAAGGCCTCTCGGCGACGGAATGGGTGAGAGATCGGGTGATTTATGGGCCGCTGAGAAGGTGAGGTGCCTTGCCGCTCCCTAGCATCGCGGCGTGAACAACATCCTGGGCTCCGGCCTCATCGCCGTCGTCGCGGGCGGCGTCGTGGCGGTTTTCGCCTTCGTCCCCTTCGTCGCCGTCAGCTACCGCCGGCGGGGCGGGCTATCGGTGCCGCGCACCCTGCTCTGGGTCGCGGCGGCCGTGTACTTCTGGGCGATCTGGAGCTACACGCTGTGGCCGTTCCCCCTCGAGGACCAGTACGCCTGCGCCGGGCTCAACCTTCAGCCCTTCCACTTCATCGACGACATCGTCACCGAGCTCGCGAAATCCCCGAACCGGGGACTCGCCGCGGTGCTGCAGGTGGTCTTCAACATCGTGCTGTTCCTGCCCCTCGGCTTCCTCCTCCGCGTGCTCGGCGGCCGCGGCGTGGTGGTGGCCGGTCTGACCGGGCTCGCCGTGAGCGGCGTCGTCGAGACGTCGCAGCTCACGGCCGTGTGGGGCGTCTTCCCCTGCCCGTACCGCGTCTTCGACGTCGACGACCTGATGGCCAACACCGCCGGCGCCGTGATCGGGTCGGCCATCGCCCTCATCGTCCCGCCCGAGCACCGCGGGGCCGAGCGCCCCGCCGACGCCGACAAGCCCCGCCCGGTCACCCGCCGTCGGCGCTTCCTCGGCATCGCGTGCGACGTGCTCGGCTTCTCGCTCGTGTCGCTGGCCGCGTGGGTCACCGCCGAGATGGTCTTCAGGACGGTGTTCCCGGAGTCCGGTCGTGGGCACGCCGTGGCGGGGATCCTCAGCATCAGCGCCCCCGTCGTGCTCTGGCTCCTCGTCGTCCTCGCGACGGGACGATCGATCGGCGACCTCGCCACCCGCGTCAGGTACACCGACGGTCTCCTGCCGGCCTGGCTCGCCCGCCCGCTGAGGTTCGTGCTGGGGGTGGGCGGGGTCAGCCTCCTTCTGGCACTGGGGCTGCCGATCGCCGTGCTCGGCTTCACGCTCGCGCTCGCGCTCCTCGTGCTGCTGCCCGTCTGGCCCGACGGCCGAGGGCTGCTGGGCTGGATCGGCGGCCGCCGGCTCGTCGACGACCGCGCCGCGACGCTGGACTCCCCGAGTCGCGTGTGAGCCCGGGGGAGGGATGCCACCGGGGTGGCATCCATCCTCCCGAGACGGCCGCGGTCAGAGGCTCGTGGCCGGGATCGTCAGCGTGTCGCAGGCGTTCACGCCGCCCGCGCGTCCCTCGTCGAACCAGCGCTGACGCTGCTCGCTGGAACCGTGGGTCCAGCTCTCCGGGGTGATCGGGCGGCCCGCCTCCTCCTGGATGTGGTCGTCGCCCACGGCGGCGGCGGCGCCGAGGGCGTCGCTGATCTGCTGCGCGGTCGGGGTCTGCAGGTACGGTGTGCCGGCCTCGTCGACCTGCTCCTCGCCGGCGGCCACCCACGCGCCGGCGAAGCAGTCGGCCTGCAGCTCCGTCCGCACGCCGTTGCTGGCCGGGCCGCTGCCGTCGCGCGGGTACTGGTCGAAGACGCCCGTCAGCTGCTGGACGTGATGACCGTACTCGTGGGCGAGGACGTAGAGCTGGGCCAGCGGCCCCGCCGTGGTGTCGTACTGCTCGCGCAGGAGGGCGAAGAACGTCGGGTCGACGTACACGGTCTCGTCGGGCGGGCAGTAGAACGGACCGGTCGCGTTGGAGGCCGTGCCGCACGACGTCGACGTGGCGCCGTCGACGATGATCAGCTGCGGTTCGCGGTACCCCTCGAGACGCTGCTGCCAGAACTGGTCGATGTTGAGCGAGGCCGCGGCGAGCCGGCAGTCGTCGCTGCGATTCGCGTCGCTGCCGGTGTCGCAGTTCGCGATCGCCTCGCCCCCGCTCTGCGGGCCCGCCTGCCCTCCGCCGTCGCCGAGGAGGCCCGTGAGGTCGGTGCCGGTGAAGAGGGAGATGAGCAGGACCGCGATCCCGCCGAGGCCGATGGCGCCACCGCCGACGGCGGCGACGGTGCCGCCCCGGCGGCGTGCGGAGTTCCCGCCGACGCGGGCATTGTCGTTGAACGTCACGGACTCACCGTAGGGCCGTCGAAACGGGGCGACGAGGGGGTGGAAATCCGCCGCGGATCCACTCCACCGTCTCCGCGCAAGCCCCCCGTCGCCGCTTGACTGCTCGGTATCGTGCGCGGGGAGAGCAACGCATGCCCCGGCGTCCGCTTTCGTTGAAAAACGATCGGAGTCCGCTATGCCCGTCACTCGTCGTACCTTCCTCGTCGGAGCGGGGGCCCTCGCTCTGCCCGTCGTCCTCGCCGGCTGCGGTTTCGTGCAGTCCGCGCCGGCCGAACGGCGCACCGGGACGCTCACCTTCACCACGTGGGGCACGGACGCGGAGCTCGCCGGCTTCCGCGCCGCGATCGCCGCCTTCGAGGCCGCGAACGACGGCGTCACCGTCGAGCTCAACGCCGTGCCCTACGAGCAGATGTTCACGAACATCGACGCGCAGCTGCAGGCGGGGAACCCGCCGGACATCTTCCGCGTGCCGTACTACACGTTCGGCGCCTATGCCGGGCGCGGGCAGCTGCTCGACCTCGGTCCGCTGCTGTCGGCCGACCGGGAGAGTCAGTTCACGCCCCAGGCGTGGGCGGCCGTCCAGAACGGCGACGGCACGTTCGGCCTGCCGCACCACACCGACACCTCGGCGATCCTCGTCAACCTCGGCCTGCTCCGGCAGGCGGGGATCGACGCCTCCGAGATCCCGACCTCGCCGGACGACGCCTGGACGTGGGAGGAGTTGGACGCCCTCGGCGAGCGGCTGCGTGCCGGGCTGCCCGCCGACCGGTGGCCGTGGGCGTACAACTGGCAGGGCAACGGCGTCACGCGCTGGCTCAGCCTGCTGTTCCAGTCCGACGGGGCGTTCCTCGAGTCCGACCAGCGGACCCCCGCGATCGACTCCGACGCCGCCCGCGAGGCCGTGGAGTTCTCCCGCTCGTTCTTCACCAAGGACTACGTGCCCGCCAACAACACCATCGCCTCGTCGAGCTACGCAGCCGAGTCGTGGTTCTCGCAGTCCGTCGCCATGGTGTGGTCGGGCGCGTTCCAGCTTCCCGACGCGGACAGCACCGCGGACTTCGAGTGGACGGCGACCTACGCCCCCCGCAACGTCCGGGCGGGCGGCGACTTCGGCGGGAACGCGCTCGTGGCCACCGCGAACACGACGCAGCCCGAGCTGGCCGCCGCGTTCCTCGAGTTCGTCACGGACGCACAGCCGATGCGCGACTTCTGCCGCGCGGCATCCCTCCTCCCCACCCGCGCGGACCTCCTCAACGACGACCTCGAGTTCGACGTGCGATCGGACCTCGCGCCGGTGTTCGCCGCGCAGGCGTCCGTCGTGCAGCCGCAGGACGTGGCCCAGGTGGCCAGCCCGTCGATGTCGGCGATCATCCCGGTGCTGAAGGAGCAGCTCGACCTCGCCTTCACCGGCGCCCAGGACACCGCCACCACCGTGACCAACCTGCAGTCCGGCATCGGGGCAGCCACCGGTGCCTGACACCGCGGTGGCGTCGGCGCGGACCGCCGTCCGGCCCGATCGTCCGGCGTCGGGGGAGCGTCTGCGCAGCCGCCGCCCGGGCGCCCGCCGCGAGACCCTCGCTGCGTACGGGTTCCTCGCACCGAACTACCTGCTGCTGCTGGTGTTCGTGCTCGTGCCGCTGGTCGGCGCCTTCGTCGTGAGCCTGCAGCGGACGGACGGCTTCGGCGACGGCACCTTCGCCGGTCTCGACAACTACGCGCGGCTCGCGAGCGACCCGCTGTTCTGGCGGGCGCTCGGCAACACCGTGCTCTTCACCGTTCTCGTCACACCCCTGTCGATGCTGCTCGGTCTCGTCGCGGCCACCCTGCTGAACGCGGCGCTGCCCGCGCGGCCGCTGTGGCGGTCGCTGCTGATCCTGCCCATGGCGGTGTCGGGCGTGGCCACCGCGCTCATCGGGGTGCTCGTGTTCGACCAGAACAGCGGCATCCTGAACCGCATCCTCACCGCGGTCGGGCTGTCGCCGGTGACCTGGCAGTCCGATGCGGTGCCGGCCTTCGCCACGATCGTGCTGGCGACGGTCTGGTGGCGGACGGGCTTCAACATGCTCATCTACCTGGCGGGGCTGCAGGGCATCGGCCCCGACCTGTACGAGGCGGCCACCCTCGACGGGGCGAACCGCCTCCAACGGTTCCGGCACGTGACCGTGCCGCTGCTCGGGCCGACGACGTTCTTCCTGGTCGTGCTGAACGTCATCTTCTCGTTCCAGGTGTTCGACATCGTCTTCGTCCTCACCGGGGGCGGCCCCGCGGGGGCGACGTCGGTGCTGGTGACGTACGCGTACGAGACCGGCTTCGTCACGCGCGACCAGGGGTACGCCGCGGCGATCGGCATGGTGCTGTTCCTCTTCGCCCTCGTGTTCGCCGCGGCGCAGTACCGTGCCTCCCGGACGAAGGACGTGGTCGAGTGAGCATCGACGAACGACGGGATGCCGCTCGGGCGGCGCCCCTCGCCCCGCCGGCGCCGAGCCCGGGTCGACGGGCCCGCGACCGGTCGCGGCGTGGGGGAGTCCTCGTGCGGACGATCATCGTGGCCGTCATCGGCCTCGCCGCGGTGTCGCCGCTCTACTGGATGCTCGCCGTGGCCTTCTCGACGCGTGCGGAGCTGCTCGGCGGACGCGATCTGCGGCTGTGGCCCCGCGAGGTGACGTTCGAGAACTTCGCGCGGGTGTTCGCCTCGTTCCCTGTCGCGACCTGGTTCGGCAACTCCGTCGCGATCGCCGTGGTCGTGACGCTGATCTCGGTGACGACGAGCCTCCTCGCCGGCTACGCCTTCGCGCAGCTGCGGTTCCGCGGGTCGACGACGTTGTTCTTCCTGGCGCTGGCGACCCTCGTGCTGCCGGTCCAGGTGATCATGGTGTCGCTGTTCCGCATCGTCACGATGACCGGGCTCTACGGCACGTACTGGGCCGTGATCCTCCCGGTGTCGGCGTCGGCGTTCGGTCTGTTCCTCGCGCGGCAGTTCATGCTCGGCATCCCGCGCGAGCTCATCGAGGCCGCCCGCCTCGACGGGGCCGGTCACCTGCAGACCTTCACTCGCGTCGTGCTGCCCCTGTCGAAGCCGCTCATCGCGGTGCTCGTCTTCATGAGCCTGCTGTCGTCGTGGAACGACTTCGCCTGGCCGCTCATCGCCCTGCGCGAGAACCGGCTGTTCACCCTGCCGATCGGCCTGCTCTACCTGCAGGGCCAGTTCGGCAGCGACTACGGCGCCACGATGGCCTACGCCCTGCTCAACGTCGTCCCGATCGCGATCGTCTTCCTGGTGTTCCAGCGGTACTTCGTGGCCGGGTTCGCGCGCAGCGGGATCAAGTAGGGAGGGATGGATGCCACGGGGGTGGCATCCATCCCGTCCGATCAGGCGAGGAACTCCCGGGCGGCGACGACGAGGTTCTCGACACCGCGGTCGAGGGTGGGCTGCATCACCGGCGCGAAGTAGGGGGAGTGGTTGGTCGGGATGTCCCGCTCGATCGTCCCTCCAGCCATCGCGGCCGCGAACGTCTGCGGGTCGACCCCGCCCCAGAACCAGAACACCAGCGGGGCGCCGGACTCGCGGGCGAACCACGAGACGTCCTCGCTGCCGGTGAACATGCCGGGGTCGACCACGCTGGTCTCGCCGAACGCCCGGCGGAACGCCTCGGTGAGGCGGGCGGTCGCGTCGGGGTCGTTGATCGTCGGCGGCAGGGTGTGGTCGGTCGAGATCGTCGGGGTCTGCTCGGCGCCCGAGGCCTGCGCCTCGGCGCGGACGATGCGCTCGACCTTGGCCATCACGCGCTCGCGGGCGGCGTCGTCGGGGTAGCGGAGGCTGAGCTCGAGCTTGGCCTCCGCGGGGATGATGTTGTTCTTCAGGCCGGCGTGGATGGAGCCGACCGTGACGACGGCGACGTCGCGGGGGTCGACCTCGCGCGAGACGACGGTCTGCAGGCGCATGACGGTGGCCGCGGCCATGACGACCGGGTCGATCGTTGAGTGCGGGCGCGAGCCGTGGCCGCCGCGACCGTGGAGGACGACGGTCAGCCCGTCCGACGCGGCCATCTGCGTCCCGGGGCGGACGCCGATCGTGCCGGTCGGCAGCGGGGTGACGTGCTGGCCGAGGACGATGTCGGGACGCGGGTAGCGGTCCAGCACGCCGTCCGCGATCATCGCCTGCGATCCGGCGCCGTACTCCTCCGCGGGCTGGAAGACCGCGACGATCGTGCCCGACCACTCGTCGGTCGTGGCGGCCAGGCGCTCGAGGGCGCCGATGAGGGCGGTCACGTGCATGTCGTGCCCGCACGCGTGCATGACCGGGACGGCGTTGCCGGCGGGGTCGACGCCGCGGGCGGTGCTGGCGTACTCCAGGCCGGTCTGCTCCTCGACGGGGAGGCCGTCCATGTCGGCGCGCAGCCAGACGACGGGCCCGTCGCCGTTGCGGATCGTCGTGACGAGGCCCGTGCGGCCCACACCCTCCTCGACCTCGAGTCCCAGGTCGGTCAGGTGGCGGGCGATGACGCCGGCCGTCCGTGTCTCCTGGAAGGACAGCTCGGGGTGCTTGTGGAGGTCGGTGTACAGGCTCTCGAGATCGACGCTCATACTCCGAGCCTAGTTCGCCCGGGCGGGTGGCGTCCGGGGTCGCCGGTGGGCGGTCCGGGACGGGTTCCCGCGGCCGGGGCGCAGGATCCGCGCCCCGAGAGCGAACTCCCCTCCGACTACCGGATGGGGCCGCCGCTGTAAAGCCGTCCTTCGTGTTCAGGCTCGGCCGGGAGGCTGACGCCATGTCCAGCACACACTTCGACTACCTCATCGTCGGCGGCGGAATGGTCGCCGACACCGCCGCTCGGGGGATCCGGGAGGTGGATGCCGCCGGGACCATCGGCATCGTCAGCGACGACGTCGACGAGCCGTACACGCGTCCCGCGCTCAGCAAGAAGCTGTGGACCGACGACGAGTTCACCTGGGACCAGGTCCCGCTGGGCACCGCGGACGACACCGGCGCGCAGATCCTGCTCCGCACCCGGGTCACGGCCGTGCGACCGGACGCGCACGAGGTCGACACCGACGCCGGCGACACGATCACCTACACGCGCCTGCTCCTCGCGACCGGCGGCACCCCGATCCCGCTCCCCGTGGACGACCGGACCGACGGCGAGCGGGCGCTGAGCTTCCGCACCGCCGAGGACTACCGCCGCCTGCGCGCGCTCGCGAAGGACGTCGACCGCATCGCCGTCGTCGGCGGCGGATACATCGGCTCCGAGCTGGCGGCCGCCCTCACCCAGAACGATGTGCACACCGTGCTCATCCACACCGGTTCGGTGCTCGGCGACGCGGTCTTCCCGCCCGCTCTCGCTGAACGTTTCGAGGCCCTCTTCCGCGACCACGGCGTCGAGATCGTGGCGGGCTCCAAGGTGACCGGGGGAGAGGTGGATGCCACCGGCGCACGGCTCGAGCTGGAGAACGGCGACGAGGTGCGGGCCGACGCGGTCGTCAGCGGTCTCGGCATCCAGGTCGCCAGCGACCTCGCGGAGCACGCCGGACTCGACGTCGGGGACGGCGTGGTCGTGGACGCGCAGCTGCGCACCTCGGTCGACGACGTCTTCGCCGCGGGGGACGTCGCGAGCTACCCAGACCGGATCCTCGGGCGCCGGCGCGTGGAGCACGTCGACAACGCGAACGAGATGGGCAAGGCCGCCGGCCGCAACCTCGCCGGTGCGCGGGAGCCCTACACGCACACTCCTTACTACTACTCGGCCGTCTTCGGGGTCCGGTACGAGGCGGTCGGCACGCTCGACGCGTCGCTCGAGACCGTCGAGGACTGGGCCGACGCCGACCGCGGCGTCGTCTACTACCTCGACGACGGACGAGTCGTCGGCGTCCTGCTGTGGGCCGTCGAGGACGCCCGCGACGCGGCGCGCGCCGTCCTCGCCGAGGGCGACACGCTCACGCGCGACGACCTGATCGGCCGCATCCGCCCGGCCTGACGTCAGCGGCCTCTCGCCTGCCCGCCTGCCCGTCCGGGCCCCCGCCCGCCTGCCCGCCCGGGCCCCGGTCCGCCAGGCTCCCGCCCGGGCCCCGGGCCCCGGGCTCCCGCCCGCCCGGCCCGGGTCAGGCGGGCGGCGGGGCGGTCGAACCGCGGTCGTGCAGCTCGAACGGGAGGGTGCCGCGCCGGCGTTCGGGCTCGGCGCCGTCGATCTCCGCGAGGACGGCCTCGGCGGCCCGCCCGCCCTGCCCGCGCGCGAACTGGTCGACCGTCGTCAGCCCGAACCAGCGCCCCAGCTCGTGCCCGTCGACGCCGATCACCGACACGTCCTCGGGCACCCGCAGTCCGGCCTCCCGCGCGGCGAGGATCGCGCCGATCGCCATCTCGTCCGACGCGGCGAACACCGCCGTGGGGCGCGTCCGCCCCGTCAGCAGTCGTGTCGCCGCGGCCGAACCGCCCTCGATCGTGAAGTCGGCCGGCTCGAAACGGGGCTCGGCGTCGGCGGCATCCCTCATCACCTCGTCGAAGCCGCGCCGACGGAGCGCGGGGACGGACGCCTCGGACGCGAGATCCGCGCCGATGTGCGCGATGCGCCGGTGACCGAGGTCGAGCAGGTGCGTCGTGGCGACGCGGCCGACGGCCCGGTCGTCCACGGTGAGGGTCGTCAGCAGGGGGTTCGGGCCGCCGATCGACACCACCGGGATGCCGAGACCGCGAACGAGCGCGGACTCCTCGGCATCCAGGTCCAGCGCGATCGTGATCACGGCGTCGATGCGCCGACGCCGCAGGTTGTCGCCGAAGACGCGGCGGCGCTCGTCGCGGTCGGACGTCACGCTATAGAGGGTGATGTCGTAGCCGTGCCGGACGAGACCGTCGGAGATCCCGGCCAGCACCGTGCTGAAGAACCAGCGGTCGAGGAACGGCACGACCACACCGATGGCGCGCGTGCGACCGGTGGCCAGACTGGATGCCGCCGCCGAGACGACGTAACCGAGCTCGTCGGCCGCCGCGACGACACGTTCGCGGGTGCGCGCCGACACCGGGCCGCGCCCGCTCAACGCCCGCGAGACCGTGGCCGTCGAGACGCCCGCGCGCTGGGCGACGTCGTCGATTCCGGCCACGGTCTCGTTCTCAGCGGGGGAGGGATGCCACGGCTCAGGCCGCGGCGATCCACACGGTCGTGTCGGTCGGCAGCCGATCGCCGTCGAGCGGGCCGCTCGCGATGAGCACCTCGCCCGCAGGCAGCTCGACGGCGTCCGCGCCGAGGTTGGCGACCACGAGCAGGGAGCCGTTGCGGAACGCCACCACGTCGTCGCCGTACCCGTCGAGCCACTCGAGGTGCCCCCCGCCGAGGTCGCGCGCGCGGCGCTCGGCGAGGAGCGACCGGTACAGCGTCAGCGTCGACGACGGGTCGTCGACCTGGACGTCGTGCGCCAGCTCGGCCCACTCCGCCGGCTGCGGCAGCCACGACTCGCCCGTGGTGTTGAAGCCGTACGCGGGCGCGTCAGCCGTCCACGGGATGGGCACGCGGCATCCGTCCCGCCCGTAGCGCTCGCCCTCGGTGCGGAACCAGGTCGGGTCCTGGCGGGCGTCGTCGGGCAGGTCGATGACCTCGGGGAGTCCGAGCTCCTCGCCCTGGTAGAGGTACGACGAGCCGGGCAGCGCCAGCATCATCGACGTCGCGGCGCGGGCGCGGCGCAGGCCCACGACCGGGTCGGGCTGGCCGGGCGACTTCGGGCCGATACCGGCGCCCTGCGGGTTCTCCGCCGTGAGCGCGAGCCGCGAGGCGTGGCGGACGACGTCGTGGTTCGACAGGACCCAGGTGCTCGGAGCGCCGACGGCACCGTACTCCTCGAGCGAGTCGGTGATGACGTCGCGGAGGGCCGCGGCATCCCATTTCGTCTCCAGGTAGTGGAAGTTGAAGGCCTGGTGCATCTCGTCGGGGCGGACCCAGAGGGCCGTCTGCTCGACGGTCGGAAGCCACGCCTCGGCGCACAGAGCGCGGTCGCCGTCGTACGCGGCGAGCACCTCGTGCCACTCGCGCCACACGTCGTGGACGCCGGGCTGACCCCAGTACGGGACCTCCGCGGCGTCGCCGCCCATGGAGCCGCCCTCGGGGTCGGGCGTGAAGTCGGGCAGCCCGTCGGCCTTGATGAGGCCGTGCGCCACGTCGACGCGGAAACCGTCGACGCCGCGGTCGAGCCAGAAGCGCAGGATGTCGCGGAACTCCGCGCGCACCTCCTCGTTGGTCCAGTCGAAGTCCGGCTGGCTCTCGTCGAAGATGTGCAGGTACCACTGCCCGGGGGTGCCGTCGGCCTCGGTGACGCGCTTCCACATGCCGCCGCCGAAGACGGACTCCCAGTTGTTCGGCGGGAGCTCGCCGTTCTCGCCCTTGCCGTCGCGGAAGATGTAGCGCGCCCGCTCCGGGCTCCCGGGCGCGGCCTTCAGCGCCTCCTGGAACCAGACGTGCTGGTCGCTGGAGTGGTTCGGGACGAGGTCGACGATGACCCGGATGCCGCGGTGGTGGGCCGCGGACAGCATCTCGTCGAAGTCGTCGAGCGTGCCGAAGATCGGGTCCACGTCGCGGTAGTCGGCGACGTCGTACCCCGCGTCCTTCTGCGGCGACGTCTGGAAGGGGCTCAGCCAGATGGCATCCACTCCCAGGTCCTGCAGGTCGTCGAGGTGCGCGGTGACGCCCGCGAGGTCGCCGAGGCCGTCGCCGGAGGCGTCCGCGAAGGAGCGGGGATAGATCTGGTAGATGACGGCGGTGCGCCACCACTCCGAGCCGGGCGCGGACTCGAGGTCGGCGCGCGCGTCCTGCTGCGTGAAAGTCATGCGCCCACGCTAGTGCAAGCGCTTGCAGTGCGGTCAACCCCCGGGCGGTGGGGCGTCGGCGGGGGGAGGGGATGTGGCCGGGGGAGGAGGAGGGATGCCGCGGGGCTCCTCCCTTCGCGACATCTCCTCCCTTCGCGGGTCGCGAGGTGATGTGGCGGGGGGAGGGGATGTGGCCGGGGGAGGAGGAGGGATGCCGCGGGGGTCCTCCGTTCGCGACATCTCCTCCCTTCGCGGGTCTCCTCCCTTCGCGGGCGGCGGAGGTGATGTGGCGGGGGGAGGGGATGTGGCCGGGGGAGGAGGAGGGATGCCGCGGGGGTCCTCCCTTCGCGACATCTCCTCCCTTCGCGGGCGGCGGAGGTGATGTGGCGGGGGGAGGGGATGTGGCCGGGGGAGGAGGAGGGATGCCGCGGGGGTCCTCCCTTCGCGACATCTCCTCCCTTCGCGGGCCGCGAGGGCGCGCGATTAGGGTGGGGCGGTGACGAACCCCGCGCTCGACCGTGCCGAATCGCTCATCGGCAGCATCCCCGACTACCCCGAGGCGGGGGTGGTGTTCCGCGACATCTCACCGTTGCTGGCGGATGCCGCCGCGCTGCGCGCGACCATCGATGCGCTGATCGAGCCGTTCGCCGGCCGGTTCGACGTCGTGGCGGGGATCGAGGCGCGTGGCTTCCTCCTCGCCGGGGCCGCGGCGATCGCCGCCGGCGTGGGACTCGTCCCGATCCGCAAGGCCGGAAAGCTCCCCCGCCCCGCCGCCGCGGTGTCGTACGCGCTCGAGTACGGCACCGCCGAGATCGAGATGCACGACGACATCCCCCGCGGCACGCGCGTGCTGCTGCTCGACGACGTGCTCGCGACCGGCGGCACGCTCGAGGCGGGGCGCAAGCTCGTCGCGCAGCTCGGCGGCGAGGTCACGGGCACGGCGGTGCTGCTGGAGATCGACGCGCTCGGCGGGCGCGCGGTGCTCGGCGGCGACGTGCACACGGTCTTCCACGTCTGACCCCGCGGGTGCGCCGGCCGGGTGTTTCGTGCTCCGGCGCTCGGACGGACGCCGGGTGTGCCGTGCTCCCGTGCTCGGACCGATGCCGGGTGTGCCGGGCCCCGGCGCTCGGACCGACGCCGGGTGTGCCGGGCTCCCGTGCTCGGACCGACGGCGGGTGCCCGGCCGGGTGCGCCGGGCTCCGGCGCTCCGCCCGCGGAACCGGCCCGAACGGCAGCCGGAACGCCCACCTGGATGCTTTTCTTCGGAGCGCGGCGCGGGCGGCGGCAGGGCTCTCGCACAACTCCTGAGTTCTGGCCTGCCCTAGGGGCCTCAGCGCGCAACGGCCGCTCTTCCGCCGAAGCGCCGAACCCCCGCCGCTCGAGACTCAGGAGTTGCGCGAGAGCGGGAGGGGCGGCCGGGGCCGTCTGTGGCGGGACGGATGAAATGCCGCGGTCGGACGGGTGAATGCCCGCCACACCCGCGAGACGTGCCCCCTAGCGTGGCGGCGTGGACGATGACGCACCGGTCAACTCGTCGGTCCCCGGCCGCTATGTGCAGGTGGACCGAAGCTCTCGGCGAGCCGAGTCATTGACTCCGGAGCAGCGCGCCGACAGCACAATCCTCGGCATCGGGCTGTCGGTCCTGGTCATCTTCGGCGTCCTGTTGGGGGCGGTGCCGCTCTGGTTTCTCCTCTGGATCGGCCTCTTCGCTCCTTGGCTTCTCCTGCTGTGGCTCGTCGCTCCTGTCGCGCTGGTCGTCATGGCCTTTTTCGCCGCGAACCGGGCGTATCGAGGCGGTCGCTCGGGGGCGATGGTTCTGGCCGTCACTTCCGTGGTCTTCGCGCTCGCCTTGTTCAGTATCCCCGCCGTCGTGAACGCGCAAATCGCCGGGCTGCACCCGTGACGCCGGACGGTCGGTCACCGCGGGTCAGAGGCGGAGGCGGGCGGCCGTCTGCGCCAGAGCCGCGGCGACGGCCTCGGCGACGCGGTCGGTCTGGCGCAGTGAGAGCGAGTCCGACTTCGGGCGGGTGAACGCTCCCGCCTCGGTGCTCGACGTGAACGGCCCGAGGGCGAACAGGCGGGAGTGCGGAACGCCGTCGCGGGCGACGACCCGCCCGTCGGCGTCGACCTCGACGCGGCCCAGCGAGCCGCTGAAGGTCGCGTCGCTGACGCTGACCTCTCGCCCGTGCCGGGTGGCGAGCTCGCGCAACGCGGGATTGTCGCTGGATGCCGCGGCGGTGCGCGGCAGCCAGGCGTCCACGAGCGCGTCGGCCGCGATCTCCCCGCCGACCCGGGGCGACGACGCGACGAACCGCCCCGCCTCCACGCGGACGGACAGCTCCGGACCGGCGAAGCGGACGACACCGGCGTCGGCGAGGGCCAACAGCTCCTCGAGCCGGTGCCCGGGCGGACCCGACGCGACGTAGCTGAAGAAGGTGTGCCACGTGACGGGCAGGTCGACGGCGCGCGAGCGGGCGCTCCAGCGCTCCGTGGGGATGTCGGCCAGCGCGAGGAACGACCCCAGCACCGTCAGGAACAGCGCCTGCGCCGTGCTGCGCTCCGGGGCGGTCCGCAGGTGCAGGTCCTCGCCGATGTGCCGCCGCACGCGCTCGTGCACCGTGGTCGCGTCGGCGAAGGTCTCCGCGCCGAGGGGCAGGTCGAGGGATGCCACGTCGAACCGGTCCAGCGGATCGGGCACGACCGCGGCGACCTCGCGGCGGAGGGCCTCGGTGTCGCCGTCGACGGCGCGCAGCGTGGACCGGAAGTCGTCCCAGGAGGTCCGCACGCGCTCGGGGAAGGCGGTGAACAGCTCGCGGTAGTGGCCCCACACGAGCTCGCGCGCGATGAGCGGCCAGACGTCGTCGACGAAGTCGACCGCCCCCGGTCGCGCCAGCAGGTCCGCGATCGCCGCGGGGGTGAGCACCTCGCGCGCGACGGGCGCACCGCGCAGGACGGAGGACACCTTCGACCGGTACGGCACGCCGCGCCGCGACCCCAGGTGCAGCCGCGGCTCGTCTCCTGACGGGACGTAGCGGAGGCCGCCGTCGGGGAGCCGCTCGAAGCGTCCTCCCCGCCCGTGGGTGAGGAGCACGACGGCATCCACCGAGGCCAGTCCCATGCCGCGCACGATGACGTCCGCGCCCGGGGTCAGGCCGCGGAGGTCCGCGTCGGCGGTGAACGCCGGGGGGATGTAGACCAGGTCGTGGCGGGCGGCCGCGGCGAGCAGCTCGCGGGTCTCGCCCTCCGGGTCGCGCCCGTTGTGGCCGAGCGCGTACACGACGACGTCGGCGGGCAGACGGATGCCGTCGGCCAGCGCCACCTCGTAGCCGTCGAGCGACTCGTCGACCCACTGCACCGTCCCCTCCTGCCAGCGCACCTCCACCCCGGGCGGGGCGATGGCGACCGTGCGGCGCCAGAACCAGTCCAGGTAGGCGCTCTGCAGCCGCCGGGTGGGGAAGCTGTCTCCGCGCAGCGCGCGGAGCTCGGCATCCAGATCGGGATCGTCGATGCGCGCGTCGGGGATCGCTCCGACGCGGACCCGCTCGGCCCACTCGATGAGCGAGGGACCGGAGCGCACCGGCCCCGCGATGGTGGAGGTCTCGTCGGTGAAGACGGTCACGTCGCGGGCCATCGAGTTCAGCTTGAGGAGGGACGACTGCTCGCGGCGCCAGATCCGGCCGGCCCCCGGCGGGTAGGGGTCGACGAGGGTGAGGCGCAGCGGGGTCACCGACGCGGGGGTGCGCCGGGCGAGGAGACGCTCGACGAGCATCACCGCGCGCGGGCCCGCCCCGACGACGACGAGATCGGTCATCGCACCGCGACGCTCGGGAGGACGGGCGGGAGGCCCAGCAGGTCGTGCAGGGTCGCGCCCTCGTCGTAGGACCGCCGGTACGAGCCGCGCTCCTGCAGCAACGGGACGACCCGGTCGGCGAACTCGTCGAGACCGTGCGGGGTGACGTGGCCCACGACGGTGAACCCGTCCGTCGCCCGCTCCTGCACGTACCGGTCGATCTCGGATGCCACGTGCTCCGGGGTCCCGACGAAGGTGTGGTTCGCGGTGAGGCGGATGACGAGCTCGCGGATGCTGAGGTTCTCGGCACTGGCCTGCGCGCGGAGCTGGCCGACGCGGGCGCGGATCGCGGCGTGGCGTCCGGCGAAACCCTGCGCGGTCTCGACGCCGGTGTCGGGCTCGATGTCGGGGAGCGGGCCGTCCGCGTCGTATCCGCTGAGGTCGCGATTCCAGATCTGCTCGAGGTAGGTGATCGCCGTCTGCGGGCGCACCTGGGCCAGGGCGATCTCGCGCGAGCGCTCCCGCGCCTCGCTCGCGCTGTCGCCGAGCACGAAAGTGGCCGCCGGGAGGATCTTGAGCGAGTCCTCCTCGCGGCCGTTCGCGGCGAGGCGTCCCTTCACGTCGCGGTAGAACTGCTGCGCGTCGTCGAAGGCGGTGTGCAGCGAGAAGATCACGTCAGCGTGCTGCGTGGCGAAGTCGCGGCCGTCGGGGGAGTCGCCGGCCTGCACGATCACGGGCCGGCCCTGGGGGGAGCGCGGCACGTCGAACACCGCGTCGACATCGAAGAGGCGGGATTCGTGCCGCACGCGCGCGACGGCATCGTCGCGCAGGAACGCGCCGGTCTCGGCATCCGCCTCGATCGCGTCCTCCCGCCACGACGACCACAGCGCCTTCGACAGGGCGGCGAACTCGGACGCCCGCACGTAGCGGTCGGCGTGGTCGAGATAGCCGCCGCGGCGGAAGTTCGCGCCGTGGAACGCGTCGGAGCTCGTCACGGCGTTCCACCCGGCGCGGCCGTTCGACAGCAGGTCGAGGGTGCCGAGCTGGCGGGCGAGCTCGTAGGGCTCGTTGAAGGTGGTGTTGAGCGTGCCGACGAGGCCGATGTGCTCGGTCACCGCAGCCAGGGCGGTGAGGATCGCGAGGGTGTTCGGCCGCCCGGCGACGTCGAGGTCGTGGAGCTGCCCGCGGTGCTCGCGCAGCCGCAGTCCCTCGGCGAGGAAGAGGTAGTCGAACAGGCCGCGTTCGGCCGTGCGGGCGAAGTACTCGAACGACGAGAAGTCGATCTGGCTGCCCGCGCTCGGATCGGTCCACACGGTGGTGTTGTTCACCCCGGGGAAGTGCGCGGCGAGATGGATCCGACGGCGGGTCATGCGCCGACCTCCTGACGGGCGTAACGGCTGGCGAGGCGGGGGAGTCCGACCCGCTCGCGAAGTGTGGGCGCGCCGTCGTCGGGGCGCAGCAGTCCGGCGGCCGCCGCGCGGGGCACGACGTGCGCGGCGATCGCGTCGAGATCGGCGGGGAGTCGGGCGGGGCGCAGGCGGATGCCGTCGACTCCGGCCTCCGCGAGCGCGCGGATCTCCTCGACGACGTCGTCGGCGGTCCCCACGACGACGCGGGCGTCGGTGGTGAGGAGGGCGCGCTCCTGGAGCCGTTCCCAGGTCGCCCGGGCGGCGGGAGCGGTGTCCTCGACGAGCACGAGCAGATCGGCGAACACGCGGAGGTCATCGCTGCCGTCGAGTTCGCTCAGGATGCCGCGGACCGCGGCCGCATCCCGAGGGGTGACGAACACGAGGTCGGCGTGCTCCGCGGCGAAGCGGTAGGGCACCGTCTGATGCGCGAGGGCCGTGATGAGCGGCGCGCCCTGCGGGGACCGCGGCACGATCGACGCCCCGGTGATCGAGAAGAACTCGCCCACGAACTCGACGTTGTGCACGCGGTCGCGGTCGAGGAACTTCCCCGTCTCGAGGTCGCGCACGATCGCGTCGTCCTCCCACGAGTCCGCGAGGAGACGGATGACGTCGGCCACTTCCCCGGCCTCCCGGAACGCGGCCAGCAGGGCGGGGTCGTCCTCGACGCGACCGGATGCCGGGAGTCCGTCCGGCCCCTCGAGGCGGCGTCCGAAGTTGGCGCGCTCCTGCGCCGTGGACCCCGCGACCAGGCGTACGCCCGCGCGACCGTGGCTCACGTGGTCGAGGGTCTGCAGGCCGGTCGCGAGATGGAAGGGCTCGGGGTGCGTCGTCGTCGCTGTCGGGATGAGACCCAGGCGACGCGTCGCCGGGGCCAGGAACGAGGCGAGCAGCACCGCGTCGAGGCGTCCGCGGACACGGTCGCGTCGGGTCTCGGCATCCGGTTCCGGGGATCGGCCGCCGAGGCTCAGGGCGTCCTCGATCGTCGCGAAGAGCAGGCCGGCCTGGTCGGCGGTGCGGGCGAGACCGCGCCAGTAGGCGGCCGAGGTCAGCGCGGTCGGCCGGGCCGAGGGCTCGCGCCAGGCGGCCGGGTGCCAACCGGCGCCGTCCAGGGCGACAGCGAGGGGGATGCGGTCGGGCATCGGGACTCCTTCTCTCCGGGCACGTCCGTCGGGCGACGTGCTGATCACTGTCGTCGGGTGTCCCGGCGGTCTCAATCCCCGGCGTAACGCAGCGCCTCGAAGCGTGCCGACGGAGGGGACGGCGCGGAACCTAGCGCCGACGCCGCCCGGATGCACGCCTCGTCCTCCGATATGACGCTCCGCGACGCACCGTGTCCGACCGTGACCCGTCGCTACGGACCGTGTCGCCCGAGGTGAGGGCGGCGACCGGCCCGCCTACGTTCGGCCGGAGCGCCATCCGATCCGCCGACCGACCGAGAGAGGTCCCTCCATGAGCGTTCCCACCGCGATCGCCCCGACGACGGGGCTGTCCGCCCTGCTCGACGACGTGCGCCGCGAAGCGCCCGACATCGAGGTGCGCCCGCCCTCCGCCGCGACGGCGGAGTTCTCACACGACGCCGGCACCGCCCCGCGTCGAGGGGCGGCGGTGACCGACGGTCCCGCGGTGGCCTTCCCCGCCACGGTCGCCGAGGTGCAGCGTCTCGTGCGCCTCGCCGCCCGGCACGGCGTGAGCGTCGTCCCGCGGGGTGCGGGCACGGGCCTGTCGGGCGGCGCCACGGCGCACACCGGTCAGCTCGTGATCTCGACGGACCGCCTCGACCGGATCGTGGAGATCGCCCCCGCCGACGAGGTCGCCGTCGTCGAGCCCGGGGTCCTGAACGCGGCGCTGAACGAGCGTCTCGCCCCGCTCGGTCTCTTCTACGCCCCCGACCCCGCGAGCTGGCGTATCTCGACCATCGGCGGCAACATCGCCACCAACGCCGGGGGCCTGCGGTGCGCGAAGTACGGCGTGACCCGCGAGTCCGTGCTCGCCCTCGACGTCGTCCTCGCCGACGGCAGCCTCGTCTCGGTCGGGCACCGCTCGATCAAGGGCGTCACCGGCCTCGACCTCGTCTCGCTCTTCGTCGGATCCGAGGGGGTGCTCGGCATCGTCGTCGGCGCCACCGTGCGCATCCGGCCGCTGCCGGTCGCCCGCCGCACCGTGACGGCGTTCTTCGCCTCCACCGCCGCGGGCGCCGCGGCGATCGGCGCGATCACGGCATCGCGCGTGCGCCCGAGCGTCATCGAGTTCCTCGACGAACCCACGCTCGCGGGCATCGACGCGGCTCAGGACGCCGGTCTGCGCGCCCGGGGCGCCTCGCTCCTTCTCATCGAGCTCGACGGCTTCGGCCTCGAGGAGCAGACGACCGAGCTGACCGCGGCGCTGGAGGCCGTCGGCGCGCACGTGCGGGTGGAGAGCGAGACGGATGCCGAGACCCTCTGGGAGCTGCGGCGATCCGGCCGCCGCTTCGACGAGGGGTCGTGGTTCGCCGGCGGCGACGTCGCCGTCCCCAAGTCGCGCATCGCCGAGGTCTTCGACCGGTTCCCCGCGATCGCGGCCCGGCACGGCGTGGCCGTGAGCGCCGTCGCCCACGCCGGGGACGGCAACCTGCACCCGGTCATCACGCGCGAGATCCCCGCCGGCGCCGACCCGTCCGCGGTGCCCCCGGCCCTGCACGACGCCGCGGACGAGCTCGTGCGTCTCGCACTCGGACTGGGTGGCACGGTCAGCGGCGAGCACGGCATCGGCACCGTCAAGCGCGCGCTCGCCGCCGAGGAGCTGACCGCCCGCGTCCGCGCGGCTCAGCTCGCCGTCAAGGACGCCCTCGATCCCGCCGGTCTCCTCAACCCCGGCAAAGCCCTCTGACCCGACCTCCCAAGGACCCTCATGACCATTCGATTCCGGCGCCTCATCGGTGCCGCCTCCGCCCTCACCGTCGGAGCCGTCCTCCTCAGCGGGTGCGGCGCCGGAGCGACCTCCGCCCCGGCCGTGGACGCCGTCCCGCAGCCCGGCGGGGACCTCGTCTTCCTCATCGACTCGCTCGGGGCGACCTGGATCCCCAACAACAGCTCGATCTCCAGCTACCAGGGCCACATCTGGGGCAACGTCACTGACAAGCTCGTCTACGTCGACGCCGAGGGGAACCTCAGCCCGTGGATCGCGGAAAGCTGGGACGAGAACGCCGACAAGACGGAGTTCACCCTGCACCTCACGGAGGGCGTGACGTTCTCGGACGGCAGCGCGCTCGACGCGGCGGCGGTCGTGGCGAACATCGAGATCTGGGCGAAGGGACGACCCGACGAGGGCATCAACCGCATCGGTCTGTTCCCGTCCGCGAACTACGTCGGGGCGGAGGTGGTGGATGCCACGACCGTGAAGGTCTCGTTCTCGGCCCCCACCCTCAGCTTCATCCCGACGCTGGCGTATCACGGGTCGATCCTCCTGTCGCCCGAGACCCTCGCCTTGCCCGCCGAGCAGCAGGCCGACCTCACCCAGGACATCGGCAGCGGCCCGTTCGTCGTCGAGAAGGTCGCCGAAGGCGACAGCGTCGTGCTCAAGAAGCGCGACGACTACGACTGGGGTCCGGAGGCGGTCGGGCACGAGGGTGCCGCCTACCTCGACACCATCACCTACAAGCAGGTCGCCGAGCCGTCGCTGCGCACCGCCTCGGTCGAGTCGGGGCAGGCGCAGGTCGCCTACAACGCCAGCCCCCAGGACCTGGAAGCCCTGAAGGAGGAGGGGCTGACCGTCGAGACGCCGCGCTACCTCGGCTTCGTGAACGGCTACGCCCTGAACACCACCGTCGCGCCCTTCGACGACATCGCGGTGCGGCGGGCCGTGCAGCACGGCATCGACCGCGACGAGATCCTCTCGACCGTCTACACCGAGGACTGGCACGCGGCCGAGTCGTTCATCCAGAGCACGGTGCCCGAGGCGACCGACCACAGCGCCGAGTTCGCCTACGACCCCGAGCAGGCGGCATCCCTCCTCGACGAGGCCGGCTGGACGCCGGGCGCCGACGGGGTGCGCACGAAGGACGGTGAGAAGCTTTCGTTCACGCTGTATCCGAACCCGTACCTGCAGGCCTCCCAGGCGGTCGATGAGCTCGTCGACCAGCAGCTGACGGCCCTCGGCTTCGAGGTGAACCTCGAGACCTACGACGTGCCCACCTACGGGCAGAAGGTCATCGGCAACGCCGCGATCCCGGCGACCGAGATCACGCGCAGCTTCGTCGACGTCGGAACGGTCGCGGGTGTGCTCACTGCGCAGAAGAAGGGCGACGAGGACTGGTTCAAGGTCGGCACCTCGGACGCCACCCTGAACGACCTGTCGACCAGGATCGCGACCGCCACCGATCGCGACTCCCGCGCGCAGGTCGCCGACGAGCTCCAGGGGTACGTGCTCGACCAGGGCTACTTCGTGCCCCTCACGCAGATCGTGCAGCGCGTGTACGTCCAGGCGCCGGAGGTCAGCGGTGTCAGCTACAACGGCCTGGCCTACGCGTACTACCTGGACGCCTGGCTCAACGACTGAACACCCGGGGAGGGATGCCACGGCCTCCCTCCCCGGCCCGGTCGCCGCATCCGCGGGCGACCTCCATTCCCGCACCGAGAGGAGGACGACATGCTCCGGACCTACGGCCGGTTCGCGCTGCGGCGCACGGGCCAGGCGGCCGTCGTCGTGCTGCTGGCGTACCTGTTCACGTTCTTCGTGATCAGCATCCTGCCCGGCGACCCCGTCACCAGCACGCTGCGCAACCCCGATAACGGCTTCACGGAGGACGACATCGCCCGCATCGTGGCGTACTACGGTCTCGATCAGCCCTGGTGGGTGCAGCTCGGGTCGTCGCTCGGGCGTTTCGTCACCGGCGACCTCGGGGTCTCGCTCCGGTCGAACCTCCCCGTCGGCACCCTCGTTCTCGACGCGCTCGGGTCCACCCTGAGCCTCGCGGCCGCGGCCCTGTCCGTCGCCGTGGTGCTGGCCGTCGCCATCGCCTACGGCACGCAGTTCCTGCCGGCGCGGTTCGGGCAGGGGGTGCTGCGCGCGCTGCCGTCGCTGTTCCTCTCGGTGCCCAACTTCGTGATCGGCCTGCTGCTCATCCACGTCTTCGCGTTCGGTCTCGGGCTGTTCAGCATGATCGACACGGAGACGCCCTGGGGCACCTTCTTCGCGGCGGTGGCCCTCGGCATCCCGGTGTCCGCTCAACTGGCGGAGGTGCTGATCTCGTCGCTCGATCACGAGTCCCGCCAGGAGTACGTCGCGGTCGCCCGCTCGCGCGGCCTGCGATCGGGGGCGCTGTTCCTCCGCCACCTCGTGAAGCCGTCGGCGCTGCCAACGGTGACGGTGCTCGCCCTCATCGTGGGGGAGCTGCTGGGCGGGGCGCTCATCACCGAGGCCATCTTCGGTCGAGTGGGGATCGGCACGCTGGTCGAGTCGGCCGTTGCGAGCCAGGACCTGCCGGTGCTGCAGGCGGTGGTCTCGCTCGCCGCGATCGTCTTCGTCGTCGTGAACCTCCTCGCCGACCTCGCCTACCCGCTGCTCGACCCGCGGGTCTCCGTGGGGCGCACCGGCCGGGCCGCGGCGGCTGTCCCCCGGACCGACCCCGTCCCTCTCGCGCGGGAGGAGGTGAGCGTCGTATGACCGCCCTGCTCACCTCGGCGCCGCGCTCGGCGGGGGCGCGGGTCCGCGGCATCCGGTGGTCCGTCCCCGTCGGCGTCGTCGTGTCGTTCGTCGTCGTGGGCGTCGTGCTGGTGTTCTCGCTCGCGCCGGGCCTGTTCACCGCCCAGGACCCCGCTCAGGGAGTGCCGGCCGACAAGCTCCAGGCGCCCAGCGCGGCCCACCTGCTGGGGACGGACCATCTCGGCCGCGACCTGTTCGCGCGCATCGTGTACGGCTCGCAGTCCTCGGTGACCAGCGCTCTGGTGGCGGTGGCCATCGGGGTCGTCGTGGGCGGTCTCATCGGACTGCTCGCGGGTTTCCTCGGCGCATGGACCGACGTGGTGCTGGCGCGGTTCGTCGACGTGCTGCTGGCCATCCCGGCGTTCCTGCTCGCCGTCGTGATCGTCAGCTCCCTCGGGTTCCAGACCATCAACGCCGCGATCGCGACCGGGGTGTCGGCCGTGGCCGTGTTCGCCCGCGTCATGCGGTCCGAGGTGCTCCGGGTGCGGTCGTCGGTGTTCGTCGAGGCCGCACGCCTCCAGGGCGGCTCGACCCTGCACGTGCTGTTCCGTCACGTGCTGCCCAACGCTTCGCGCTCCCTCATCCCGCTGGCGGTCCTGCAGTTCGGGCTGTCGATCCTCGTCATCGCCGGGCTCGCGTTCCTCGGCTACGGGGACCCGCCGCCGGCATCCGACTGGGGCCTGCTCATCTCCGCGGGCAAGGACTACCCGCGCGCGCCCTGGCTCGTCGTGTGGCCCGCGCTCGTCACCGTGGCCACCGTGCTCTCGATCAACCGCATCAGCCGCTGGCTCCGGAGGACGTCATGACCGCTCACCCCCTTCTGCGCGTCGAGGACCTCTCGGTCGCCTACGGGCGCACCCCGGTGGTGCACGACGTCTCGTTCGCGATCCCGCGCGGGGGGAGCCTCGCGCTCATCGGCGAATCGGGTTCGGGCAAGTCGACGATCGCGCGGTCCGTGCTGCGGCTGCTGCCACGCGCCGCGGGCCGGGCGACCGGGCGCGTCGAACTGGACGGCACCGAGGTGCTCGGCCTTGCCGAGGCGCGGTTCCGCCCCTTCCGCGGACGCCGGATCGGTTTCGTCCCGCAGGACCCCGCCCACGCCCTGAACCCGGTGCGCACGATCGGCTCGCAGGCGCACGAGGCCGCTGCGCTCGCCGGCCTCACGGATGACGCGGCCGCGCGCGCGGCCGTGCTCGACGTGCTCGCGCGCGTCGGGCTGCCGGACCCGCGGCGCGTGTACGACTCGTATCCGCACCAGCTGTCGGGCGGCATGCTCCAGCGGGTGCTGATCGGGTTGGCGGTGCTCCCGCGGCCCGAGCTGCTCGTCGCCGACGAGCCGACGAGCGCCCTCGACGTCACGATCCAGAAGCGCATCCTCAACCTGCTCGACGAGCTGCGTCGCGACCTCGGGATCGGCCTGCTGCTCATCACGCACGACCTGGCTATCGCGGCCGAGCGCACCGAGGAGATCGTCGTGCTGAAGGACGGGCGGGTGCAGGAGGCGGGACCCACCCGCGAGGTGTTCGCCGCGCCCGCGTCGGCGTACACCGTCCAGCTGCAGGCCGACGCCCCCGCCCTGAACCCCGACCGCTACCGCCGCGACCTGGACGAGCGCGGAGTCGACGCGTGGACCACCGACACCACCGCCGCCCGCGTTGAGGTCCGCGGGATCTCGAAGAGCTTCGTCGTCGACGGGACGGCCCGCGCGGCGGTATCGGACGTGTCGTTCCGCATCCCCGCGGGCACCACGCACGCCCTCGTCGGCGAGTCCGGCTCGGGCAAGACGACGACGGTGCGGCTGCTGCTCGGGCTCGAGACGCCCGACGCCGGCGAGATCCACGTCGACGGGGCGGCGGTCGGCGGGCGGACGCCGGCGGAGCTCCGCGGCATCCGTCGTCACCTCCAGCTCGTCTACCAGAACCCGTTCACCTCGCTCGATCCCACCTGGAGCGTCGGGCGCATCGTCCGCGAACCCCTCGACCAGTACCGCGTCGGGACGCGCACCTCGCGCGCGGCGAGAGCGGCGGAGGCCCTGGATGCCGTGGGCCTGTCGCCGCACCTGGCACGACGCCGTCCCGACGCACTGTCGGGGGGCCAGCGTCAACGCGTGGCCATCGCTCGAGCCCTTGTGCTCGAGCCCGACGTCATCGTGCTCGACGAGCCGACCTCCGCGCTCGACGTCACCGTGCAGGCCGGGGTGTTCGACGTGCTCCGCCGCCTGCAGCGCGAGCGCGGCCTCACCTACCTGTTCGTCTCGCACGACCTCGCCCTCGTCCGGCAGATCGCCGACACCGTCTCGGTGCTGAAGGACGGACGGGTCGTCGAGGCCGGCCGCGTCGCCGACGTGCTCTCGCACCCGCGCGAGGAGTACACGCGGGCGCTCGTCGACGCCATTCCCGTCCCCGACCTCCGGAGCCCCCGATGACCCTGCTCTCCCCTCCCCGCTCCCGCCCCGCGCTCGTCGCGGCCTTCACCGCCCCGAAGGGGTTCGGCGACCAGACCCTCCGCGATCGCCGTCCCGACGCGATCGAGCTGCTCGGCGGCATTCCGGATCCCTCCGTGCTGCCGACGGCCGAGCTCGCCGAGGCGACCGCCCGGGTGCTGGCGCAGCCCGGTGCGCCGTCGCTGCAGTACTCGCGGACCGAGGGCATCCCGGCGCTGCGCGAATGGATCGCCGCGCACGAGGGCGTCGCCGTGGACCGCGTCCTCGTCACCAACGGCGGCTTCCACGGTCTGTCGATCGCGGTGCAGACGGTGCTCGAGCGCGGCGACCTCGTCGCGGTCGACAACCCCGTCTTCCCGCTGTTCCTGCGCGGTCTGCAGCTCGCGGACGCGCGGGTGCTGCCGATCCCTGTGGGCGCCGACGGCCTCGACGTCGACGCGCTGGCGGCGCAGCTGCGCGCCGGCGCCCGCCCGGCCGCGGTCTACACCGTGCCCGAGTTCCACAACCCGTCGCAGTCGTCGCTGCCGACCGCGCGCCGCCGCGACCTCGTCGAGCTGGCCGAAAGGTACGGCTTCGTCGTCTTCGCCGACGACCCCTACCGCGAGCTGCGCTTCCACGGCGAGGCGGAGTCGCTCGCGCCGTTCCACGACTCCGATCACGTCATCCACGTCAACACCTTCACCAAGACCATCGGCCCGGGCCTGCGCCTGGGGTGGGTCGTCCTGCCGGACCGTCTGATCCCGGATGCCGTGGCCTTGCGCAGCCGTCAGGACGGGCACTCCTCGACCTTCGTGCAGGCCGTCGTGGCGGAGCTGCTCACCAGCGACACGGGGCTGTTCCCGCGGGTGCTCAGCGAGGCGCGGGCGCTGTACCGCTCCCGCGCGCACGCGCTGGCGGACGCGCTCTCGACGGCGGCGCCGGGAGTCTTCGACGTGACGGTTCCCGACGGCGGGCTGTTCCTGTGGCCGCGGCTGACCGACGACGCGCTCGACGCCGACCGGCTCGCCGCCGACGCGACCGTCGAGGGCGTGGAGTACCAGCGGGGGTCGTTCTTCCCCTCGGGACCGGGGACGGATGCCGACCGGCACCTGCGCCTCGCCTACGGAGACACGTCGGAGGAGTCGTTGCGCGAGGCGGCGGCGCGGCTGGCCAGGGCGGTGGCGCGGCAGAGGTGAGGGCGGTGCGGGCGGTCGCGTTGCGGCCGTGGTCGCGAGCCGGCATCCGGGGTCGCCGGTGGGGCGATGACCGTCCGCGCGGCGCGGCGCTGACCGCGCCGTGGCGGCGCGGCGCCGACCGCGGGGCGGAACGCGCAGAAGGGCGCCGACCTCCCAGGAAGGCGCGGACCTCGCAGAATGTCGGCCGGAAGCTGCGAGGAGCGGCCGATTCTGCGAGATCCGGGTCGTCGCCTCAGGCGGCGGGTCCAGCGGCGGCCGAGGCGATGATCTCCTGCGCCCGCGCGAGCGCCTCCTTCGCCTCCGGAAGCTGAGGCACGGCGACGAAGACGTGGAACGCGTCGGGGTACAGGTGCAGCTCGACCGGCGTCCCGGCCGCCGCCGCCCTCTCGGCGAAGAGCTGGACGTCGGGGGCGAAGATGTCGACGCCGCCCTGGAAGACCGCCAGCGGCGGGAGGCCTGCGAGCGTGTCGGTCAGCGGGCTCAGCCACGGGTCGGCGAGGGGCCGGCCGCCGGCCCACTTCTGCGCGGCCCACACCAGCCCGGCCCTGCCGAGGACGGGGTCGTGGGCCTCGATGTCGGCGATCGCCGGGTTGGTCATGCGCGCGTCGACCCACGGGGCGAACAGCAGGAGCGCCGCCGGCGAGCCGAGTCCCTCGTCGCGAGCGCGGAAGACGGATGCCACGGCGAGGGTCCCGCCCGCCGAGTCCCCCGCGACGACGAGGGGCAGGCCGGACGACGCGAGGCCGTCGTAGACGGAGTGGAGCGCCGGGAACGTCTCGTCGCAGGTGTGCTCGGGCGCGAGCGGGTAAAGGGGGACGGTCACCCGCACGGGTGTCTCTGCGGCGAGGTGCTCGATGATCTGCCAGTGCAGGTCGATGAGGGGGTGCACGTACGCGCCGCCGTGCAGGTACAGCAGCTCGCCGGTCGGCGCCGAGCCCTTCGGCGACAGCGTGAGCACCGGCATCCCGTCCACGACCGAACGGACGATGTCGTGGCTGCGCTCGAGGCTCGACGGGACATCGGCGTTCACACGGTCGTGGGCGACCTCGGCGGCGATCGCCTCGGCGGAGGCGAGGGGCTTCGGCCGCAGGTGCAGGAGCGTGACGAGGGCCTTGGTGGGAAGCGACATGCGGATTCTCCTCTCCGGAAGCGTCGGGGATTGAGGGTCAGGCGGCGGGCGATCGCCAGCCGAGCAGAGGTCCGAGCCGTCCCGCGATGTCCTCGAGGATCTGCGCGTAGTCGTCGGGGGCGAAGTCGAACGGCAGAGCGAACGCCACCTCGTCGACCTGCGGGAAGGAGCGCGACGACAGCAGCCGCTCCGCGATCTGCTCCGAGGTGCCGACGATGTCTTCCGCGAAGAGCAGTCCCTTGGGGCCCTGGGGGATCCCGACCCGTCCGCGTCGCGCCTCGGCGTAGGCCTCGTAGCGTCGGACCCGCTCCGGGGTCGCCGAGTCGGTCGGGACCACGACCAGGCCCTGCGACACCCGCGCGCGCTCGCCGTCCGGGTGCGTCTCGCGGTACTGGCGGATCTGCGCGTCCTGCTCGGCGTCGAAGTCGGTGGAGTGCACGGACTGGATGACGCTGCTCGTCAGCAGATGGAAGCCGTTCTCGGCCGCCCAGGCCGTGGACGTCGGACTGCCGGCGCCGTACCAGAGGCGGTCGGAGAGACCGGCGGCGTGCGGCTCGATGCGTTCGGAGTACTCCTCGATGCCCTCCGTCCCCGCGAACGGGCTGACCTGCGCGCCGGCGAGGAAGCGGCGCAGGCGCGCGAGGCGTTCGTACCCGAAGTCCTCGCGGTCGGCCGTGTCGGGGTAGAGCGCGGGGGCGATCTCCTCGAGGCGACGCGGCGGCCCGACCGAGAAACCGGGCTCCAACCGGCCGCCCGAGAGCACGTCGACGGTCGCGAGGTCCTCGGCGAGGCGGAGCGGGTTCTCCCATCCGAGCGGGATGACCGCGGTGCCGAGGCGGATGCGGCTCGTGCGCTGGGATGCCGCGGCCAGCACGGCCACGGGCGAGGAGATGCCGTACTGCAGGTGGCGGTCGCGCAGCCAGGCGCTGTCGAAGCCGAGGCGCTCGCCGCGTTCGATGATCGACAGCGTGGTCTCGTGCCCGGCGCGGGGGTCGTCGCGGTCGAAGAGGCCGATGGTGAGGAAGCCGAGGGAGCGCAGCGGTCGGGTCACATCGCCACGCTAGCCGCGGCGGTGCCCCCCTCAGCGCTGACTTGTCACAGATGTACGCGCGGGGCTGCTTCTGGCGTACATCTGCGCCAAGTGACGGCCCCTGTTCCGCGTTGGTCGCACCCGGCGCTGACGTGTCGCAGATGTACGCGCGGGGCTGCTTCTGGCGTACATCTGCGCCAAGTGACGGCCCCTGTTCCGCGTTGGTCGCACCCGGCGCTGACTTGTCGCAGATGTACGCGCGGGGCTGCTTCTGGCGTACATCTGCGCCAAGTGACGGGCCTGGAGGGGACCCGCGCGGGGGTCAGGCGGGGGTGCGGACCGCGGCGAAGCGGTTGCGGCGACGGAGCGCGAAGCCCAGCTTCTCGTACGCGGCGATCGCGTTGACGTTCGTCGCCGCCGCGTGGAGCAGCGCCCGGTCGCCGCGCTGCTGGATGTGGAAGGCGACGTCCAGCACGAGGCGCGAGGCGAGGCCCTGGCGCCGGTGATCTGCGTCGACCGCGACGGCGCTGATCTCCGTCCACCCGGTGGGGTGCAGGCGCTCGCCCGCCATGGCGACGAGTCGGCCCTCCCGGCGGATGCCGATGTAGCGGCCGAGCTCGTAGGTCCGGGGCCGGAACGGACCGGGCTGATTGCGGTCGACGATCGCGAGCATGTCGGCCGCGTCCGCGGCATCCAATTCGACCGCCTCGTCGTCGGGGCGCGTCTGCAGCGCGTCGGTCTCGACGAGCTGGACGCCCTCACCGCCGCCGACGTACTCCCAGCCGGCGGGGATCTCGCCGTCGTACCCCGACAGGCCCACGTCGGCGCCGGGTCCGACGAGGTCGCGCAGCGCGTCCCACACGCCGGGTTCGTCCCACGTGCGCACCGCGACGAAGGGAGCGACGTCGGCCGGGTAGCGCCGCACGAGGTCCCCGCCGATCGCGAACGACGCGTGCGGGCCGGCCAGCGAGTGCCAGGCGGCGTTGTCGAGGACGGTGGCGTCGGCGTGCGGGATGTCGAGGGTCGAGGCACAGGTCACCGGGCCACTCTGCGCCTCTCTGCCGCGGCGGGCAAACCGGCGCGGCGAGGGCGTCCGTTCTGTGTCGGCCCGTGAACCCGCGCGTCGCCGCGTGACGAGACGTCGAACGGAGCGCGACCGGTGTTACCCGCCGTTTCCGCGCGCGCACGGCGACACCGCGGCCCCGGCGATACTGACGGGATGACGACGGGGCACGCGACCTGGATCATCGAACGCGTCGACTGGCACGACGAGCGCGCCGTCGCGCTGCGCGCGGCGATGGACGACGAGATCGGTCCCCGGTACGCCCCCGTCTTCGCGGAGTTCGACGAGCAGACCCGGGCCGTCCTGGCGGAGGACTTCGCCGTCGATCCCGCGACGATCGTCGACGTCGTCCTGGTGAGGGATGCCGCGGGGGAGCCGGTCGGCCACGCGGCCCTCCGCGCCCTCGGGGGCGAGCTGGAGGTCAAGCGGGTCTTCGTGCAGCGCCGTGCTCGAGGCCAGGGCGCCAGCCGTGCCCTCATGTCCGAACTCGAACGCCTCGCCCTCGCGCGCGGCGCGTCGCAGCTCATCCTGCAGACCGGCGACCGGCAGCCCGAGGCCATCGCCCTGTACGAGCGGATCGGCTACCGTCCGATCGAGGTCTTCCCGCCGTACACGCGCTTCCCGGCCTCGCGCTGCTTCGCCAAGCCGCTCGCGGACACCGCCTCATAGGACGAGAACCGGACGGCCGCTGTCGCGCACGGCATCCCGTCCTGTCAACGCCCGAACGGAGCCCGCCGCCGTCGCCGTACGGTGACCCGATGGCGGTGAAGCGACTCTGGCTGGTTCGACACGGGGAGAGCGAAGGGAACGTCGCGGCGACCGCGGCCGACCGGGCGGGGGCGGAGGTGATCGACCTCGCCGCGCGCGACGCCGACGTGGAGCTCTCCGCCGTCGGGCGCGAGCAGGCGCAGGCGCTGCGCACCTGGTGGGCGTCGTCGGGGCGGTCCGTCGGCGAGTGCTGGGTGTCGCCCTACCGTCGCGCCCGTCAGACGCTCGAGCTGGCCGTCGGGGACGACGCCGTGCCGGTGATCGTCGACGAACGGCTGCGGGACCGGGAGCTCGGCATCCTGGATCTCCTGACCTCGCGCGGGGTGGAGGCGCGTCATCCCGACGAGGCGGCGCGGCGCCGCCACCTGGGCAAGTACTTCTATCGACCGCCCGGCGGGGAGTCGTGGGCCGACGTCGCCCTGCGGCTGCGGTCCTTCCTCGGCGAGCAGCTGGATCGGCCGGCGGACGAGGTCCTCGTCGTCGCCCACGACGCGGTGATCATGCTGATCGTGTCGGTGCTCCTTCCCCTCGACGAAGAGGCGCTGCTCGACTTCGCGGCGACCCGCACCGTGCGCAACGCCTCTGTGACGGAGCTCGTGCGTACCGCGGAGGGGTGGTCCCTGGCCGCCTTCTCCTCGGTCGAGCACCTCGCCCGCGAGGGCGCCGACATCACCGTCCACGCCGGAGAAGACGATGCCCACCCCGCCTGAGCCGGTCACCCTGGCGCTGCTGCGCGAGTGGGGGCGTCCCGATCCGACCGGCTCGAAGAAGTCCCGCGGCCAGGTCGTGGTCGTCGGGGGATCGCCGCGGTCCGCCGGCGCGCTGCTGCTCTCCGGCGAGGCGGCCCTCCGTGTCGGCGCGGGGCGTGTCGGCCTGGTCGGCCCGGCTGAGGTCGCGCCCGGTCTCGGCCCCGCCATGCCCGAAGCAGGCGTGTACGTCCTGCCCGCGGGGTCGCAGCCGCTCGACGACGCCCTCCGGTCCGCCGTGGAGTCGGCCGATGCGGTCCTTCTCGGCCCGGGATTCGATGATCCGGATGCCACCCGGGCAGCGCTCGCCGCGGTGACCGCCGCCGACGTGGGTCGGCTCGTGCTGGACGCGTTCGCCCTCGGCATCCTGCCCGACGTCGATCGCGCCACCCTCCCGGACGAGCTGCTGATCAACGCCAACGAGGAGGAGGCGGCGCTGCTTCTCGGGCGGGATCTCGGAGACGACCGCGCACGGGACGTCGCGGAGATCGCCCGCCGGTACGCCGCCGTGGTCCACTGCTTCGGCACCGTGGCGACGCCGGACGGGCGCTGCTGGCAGGCGGAGCCGGGCGGGTCGGGGCTCGGCACCGCCGGGAGCGGCGATGTGCTGTCGGGGACGATCGCCGGGTTCGCGGCGCTCGGCATGGAGCCCGAGCGCGCGGCGGTCTGGGGCGGGTGGACGCACGCCCGCGCGGGCGACCGCCTGACCGAGCGGCTCGGCATCGGCTACCTCGCACGCGATCTGCTGCCGGAGCTGACCGCGGTGGTGCACGACAGCTGATCCCGGGCGGCAGCGCTGCGCGCGGGTGCGCCGGCCCGGTCGGCGCCGCGTCCCGGCCGCGCCGTCAGAGGTCGAGGGCGAACGCCCGCAGGTCGAGGAAGCGGCCCGGCTCGACCTCCACCGGATGCTCGCGCTCCGTCAGGCGGCGGAAGCCGAGCTTGAGGTAGAGCGCGTGCGCGCCGAGCATCTCCGGCCCGCTGTTCATCACCACGCGACGGGCGCCGCGCTCGCGCGCCAGCGCGATGACGTGGCGGGTGAGGGCCGCCCCGACACCGCGGCCGCGAGCGGCCGGCGCGACCGCGAGCTGGCGGAAGTCGAGCTCGCCGTCCTGCGCGAGAGGCGACAGGCGCTCGCCGGGGCGGGGGACCCACACCGTGCCGACGATGGCGTCGCCGTCGACGGCGACCCACACCTCCCCCTGGGCGACGCGGCCCGCCACGTCGGCGAGCGACGCGAGATACCCCTCCGTGAGGCCGTTGTAGCTCTGCCGGTAGGCCTCGGCGGTCACCCGCCCGGCCTCGTCGAACTCCTCGGGGGCGACGAGCCGGATGGTCAGGTTCCCGGCGGGCGCGGTGTCGGGGGTCGTGAGCGAGGAGGTCATGGCATCCATTCTCCGAGGCGGGACGCGGGTGCGGCCCGGTCCGCGGAAGACCGGGCCGCACGGGCGCTCAGGACTTCGGCAGTCCCGGCGGGTTGATCTGCGAGGACTCGACGCCCTCGGACTCGAGATTCCACGCCTCGAGCACCTCGGCGTAGGTCCCGTCCTCGATGAGCTGCGCGAGCACGATCTGGACCGGCTCGATGAGGCCGTTGCCCTTCTTCGTGCCCGCGGCGATGTCGGCCTGCAGCGGCCAGCCGCCCGGGATGATGCCGACGAGCTTCGTCTCGCCGGTCTCCTTCGCGGCCCACGCGGCGGTGGCGTTCGGACCGAACGTGGCGTCGGCGCGGCCCGACTGGAGCGCGAGGGTGGCCGCGGCGGTGTCGTCGTAGTACTGCAGCTCGGCGGGGGCCTCGCCGGCGGCGGCGAGCTCCTCGTTCCAGCTGAGGAGGACCTTCTCCTGGTTGGTGCCGGAGCCCACGACGACCTTCAGCCCCGAGATGTCCGCGGCATTCTCGATGCTCTCGATCGGGCTGTCGGCGCGAACGTAGAAGCCGAGCAGGTCCTGACGGTAGCTGGCGAAGTCGTACAGCTCCTTGCGCTCCTCGGTGACGGTCACGTTCGAGGTGATGAGGTCGTACTTGCCGGACTGGATGCCGAGCGGCCAGTCCGCCCACGCGACGACGACGGGGTTGTACTCGAGGCCGAGACCCTCCGCGATGAGCGAGCCGATGTTCGGCTCGGTCCCGGCGGGGAGCGTCTCGCCGTCGGGCACGTAGCTCAGCGGCGGGACGAACGCGCCGACGGCGACGGTGAGCTTGCCCGGCTCGATCGGCTGGAAGCCGCTCTCCTGCAGCGCGGCGACCGCCTCCGGAACCTCCTCGGTGTGCACCCAGGTGATGTCGGGGGCAGGGGTGGATGCCGCCGGCTCGGGCGCCGCGACCGCCTCCGCGGGGCGGTTCACGCCGATCGCGACGCCGACGCCGATGACGGCGACGACCGCCGCCGCGATCACGCCGACCGCGATGCCTTGCTTCTTGCTCAGTGCCATGCTGTGTCTCCTTGTGCGAGTGGGATGTGAGTGAGGAGGCTGCCGCCGGGAGGCGTCAGCCGAGCACCTTGGCCAGGAACTCCCGCGTGCGGGGGTGCTGCGGACGGCTGAGGACCTCGTCCGGCGTGCCCTGCTCGACGATGCGGCCCTGGTCGAGGAACACGACGCGGTCGGCGACCTCACGGGCGAAGCCGATCTCGTGCGTGACGATCACGAGGGTCGTGCCGAGCTTCGCCAGGTCGCGGATGACGTCGAGCACCTCGCCGACGAGCTCCGGGTCCAGGGCGCTGGTCGGCTCGTCGAACAGCAGCACCTGCGGGTGCAGCGCGAGGGCGCGGGCGATCGCGACCCGCTGCTGCTGCCCGCCGGACAGCTGCCGCGGGTAGGCGTCGGCCTTCTCGGCGAGGCCGACCCGCTCGAGCAGGCCGAGGGCGCGTTCACGCGCTTCCGCCCGGGTGAGGCGCCGCAGCGCGAGGGGCGCCTCCGTGATGTTCTCCAACGCCGTGAGGTGCGGGAACAGGTGGAAGTTCTGGAACACGATCCCCACCCGCGTCCGCCGCTGCAGGATCTCGCGCTCGTGCAGCTCGTGCAGGCGGCCGTGCCGCAGCTGGTACCCGATGAACTCGCCGTCGACCGTGACGGATCCGGCATCCACCCGTTCGAGGTGGTTGATCGTCCGCAGCAGCGTCGACTTGCCGGAGCCGCTCGGACCCAGCAGGGCGACGACCTCCCCGGGGCGCACGGTCAGGTCGATGCCCTTCAGTACTTCGGCGCCGTGGAAGGACTTGTGCACGTCGTGGATCTCGACGAGACCCCGGGCGGGTGCCTCCGTGGTGATGCTCATGCGCGGCTCTCCTTCGCCTCGGCGGTGTCGCGGATGGATGCCACGGCGGTGGCATCCGTCCCCGTCGTGGCCCGCGAACGGGGCTCGTGTCTCGTCCCGCCGGGCGGAGCGGGGTCGTCGCCGAGCCGGGCCCACTGCGTGCCGACCCAGCGGCGGGCGCGTTGCAGCGGGGTCGGGGGGAGTGCGCGCGCGGACCCGCGGGCGTAATGCCGCTCGATGTAGTACTGGGCGACGCTGAGGATCGTGGTGATGAGGGTGTACCAGACCACCGCGACCAGCAGCAGCGGGATGACGCGGCTGTTGCGGTTGTAGATCACCTGCACCGCGTAGAACAGCTCGGGGATCGCGATGACGAACACCACCGATGCGCCCTTGACGAGGCCGATGACCTCGTTGGTGGCGTTCGGCACGATCGAGCGCATGGCCTGCGGCAGGATGATGCGGAACAGGCGACGGGATGCCGGGATGCCGAGGGCCGCCGCAGCCTCGTGCTGTCCGGGGTCGACGGAGACGAGCCCGCCGCGGATGATCTCGGCCGAATAGGCGGCCTGATGCAGGCCGAGCCCCAGGATGGCCGCGGCGAATGCGCTGATCAGCTGCACCGTGGGGAACTCGACGATCCAGAAGTCGGTGGTGAACGGCGTCCCCAGGCCCAGGGTCGGGTAGAGGTAGCCGAGGTTGTACCAGACGATGATCTGCACGACGAGGGGCACGGACCGGAAGAACCAGATGTAACCCCAGGCGGCGGCGTTCAGCAGCGGCGACGGCGAGAGCCGGCCGAGCGCGAGGATCGTGCCGAGGACGAAGCCGACGACGGTCGAGATGGCCGTCAGCGCCAGCGTGTACCCGATCCCGATGAGCACCGGCTCCGAGAAGAAGTACTGCGCGAAGGTGCCCCACATGTAGCGGTCGTTCGTGACGAGGCTCCAGGCGAACTGCGCGACGACGAACACGAGCAGCGCGGTGAGGATCCAGCGCCACCAGTGGCGCGTCGGGACGACGGCGATCGTGCCGAGGTCGACCTTCGCGCGAGGTGCGGGCGTCGCCGAGGCGGCGGCGGCGGCCGGCGCGGTGGTGGTCATGGCGTGCTCCTCTGAGTCGGACCGGCGCGGGGCCGGCGGGTCAGGGGAACGCTACGACCGCGTCCGAGGGTCGGCGAGGCGCCGTTTCACACGTCGAAACGGCCGGTCATCCGTTGAAACGGATCGCCACGCGAGGTAACACGGCGGCGGATCGGCGGCGGACGTGCAAGGGCAGCGGGCCCGCCGGCGCGAGGAGACCTGCGCCCCGCGGGTGCGGCTCGGCGCGGGGGCCCATGCCCCGCGGGTGCGGCTCGGCGCGGGGGCTATGCCCCGCGGGTGCGGCTGGGCGCGAAGCCGCTATGCCCCGCGGGTGCGGCTGGGCGCGAAGCCGAAGTGCTGGCGGTAGGCGCGGGCGAAGCTGCCGACGTCCTGGAAGCCGGACGCGTGGCACGCCCACTGCACGCTCTGCCCCTGCGCGAGCAGGACGCGCGCGTGCTCCAGACGGTGCAGGCGGATCTCGGCGGCGGGGGAGGTCCCGACCTCGGCGAAGATGGCCTGGACGGAGCGCACCGACAGGTGGGCGTCGTCGGCCAGGGTCGCGGGCGAGAACGACGGGTCGGTGAAGCGGGCGGTGATCGCCTGCTGCATCTGCCGGAGCAGCCGCGCCCGGGTCTCCTCCCGCGTGGCGCGGGGTGGAACGAGCGCTCGCCGTCCGCCGCCCGGGCCGGCCGGCAGCGGGCCGAGGGAGGCGAAGCTCAGCAGCACGCTGCCGGTGCCGGCCACGGGCCGGGTCGACCACTGCACCGGACGGACGTCGCCGGCACGGGTGACGAACCACTCGGACGAGGCCAGCGGCTGCTTCGCGTGGATGATCGGGCACTCGTGCGTCGGGTACGGTGACCCGTCCGGACGGTGCCGGTGCAGCAGGTCGTGGCTCGCGCCGCCGCGCAGGTCGGTGCCCTGACGGTGACCGAGGAAGCGGAGGGCGGCGTCGTTCGCGAGCGCGACCAGGCCGTCCTCGTCGATGACCCAGAGCGGCACCGGGGCGCTCTGCAGGACGGTCGACAGGAACATCGCGTCCTGCGGACGCGTCGCGTCATCGGTCGCCGGGCCTGCCACGGGATCACCGTAAACGCCGTTCCGGCGCCGCCCTGTTGCGGTGTCGTTTCGTGCGTGTGAATGCTTCGTCGCCGTGCGCAGATCGTCGGATGCCGTGCGCGGAAAGCCTGCTCGACCAGGCGCCGCCGGCCGGACAGTGGGGTCACTGACCGATCGCACGACCCGTCCGATCGACCGACCCGAGGAGACCAGACATGACCGAGTGGAACGCACGCCGCGACCAGGCGACCGACGCCGTCCGGAGGGCCGTCGCGGGCTCCGAGCACTCGTGGGCCGACCTCGCCGGAGCGCTCGACCGGCCGCTGCTGTGGACCATCGCGGCGCTGCTCGGCTCGCACGCCCTCCCGGCGGAGCTCGCCGTCCAGGCGGGGGAGCTGCTCGGGCTCGACGACGAGACCGTCGCCGCTCTGCAGGTGCAGCCGTACCGCACCCGCGGCGACGAGCTGCGCGCGGACCCGACCATCTACCGCTTCTACGAGCTGCTCGGGGTCTACGGCCCGGCGCTCAAGGAGGCGATCCACGAGGAGTTCGGCGACGGCATCATGAGCGCGATCAACTGCAACATCGAGATCGACCGGCGCAGCGACCCCGACGGCGACCGCGTGCGGATCGTCATCGACGGCAAGTTCCTGAAGTACCAGTGGTGACGGCGGAGAGGACACGACCATGAGCTACGTCGCACCCAAGGACTTCGCCGTCCGCATGATCGACGCCGGGCAGGCCAAGGTCGCGCTCTCGGCACGGGACACCCTCATCCGCGCCTACATGGCCGGCGCGATCCTCGCCCTCGCGGCGGTGTTCGCCGTGACCGTCAGCGTGCAGACGGGGTCGCCGCTGATCGGCGCCCTGCTGTTCCCCGTCGGCTTCGTCATGCTCTACCTGCTCGGCTTCGACCTGCTGACCGGTGTGTTCACGCTGGTGCCGCTCGCGCTGCTCGACCGGCGGCCCGGGGTGACCCTGCGCGGCATGCTGCGCAACTGGGGCCTCGTCTTCCTCGGCAACTTCGGCGGGGCCCTCACCGTCGCCCTCCTCATGGCGATCGTCTTCACGTACGGCTTCTCGACCGACGTGAGCGAGGTCGGTCAGGCCATCGGCCACATCGGCGAGGGGCGCACCGTCGGCTACTCCGAGTTCGGCGCCGCGGGCATGCTGACCCTGTTCGTCCGCGGAGTCCTCTGCAACTGGATGGTCTCGACCGGCGTCGTCGGCGCGATGATGTCCGACAGCCTCCCCGGCAAGGTCATCGCGATGTGGATGCCGATCATGCTGTTCTTCTACATGGGCTTCGAGCACTCGGTGGTCAACATGTTCCTGTTCCCCATCGGCCTGATGCTCGGCGCCGACTTCACCATCGGCGATTACCTGATCTGGAACGAGATCCCCACGGTCCTCGGCAACCTCGTCGGCGGTCTCACCTTCGTCGGGCTCGTGATCTACGTCACGCACGCGAAGACGGCGCCTGCCCGGAAGCTGCGCGAGAAGGTCCGGCCCACGGTCTCCGCCTGACCGCGGCGACGACCCCGGGTCCGGCCTCGCGCCCCGCCCGGGTCGTCGTATGCCCGGCTCCGGAGAAGTCGACCGACCGGCGGCGGGGGCAGCGGAGGACCCCGCGGCAGGGGCTGCTCCTCCGGAGCCCGGCCCCCTTGGCATCCCGGGTCAGGCGTCGCGGAGGATCCGCGCGGTCACCCGGGTGCCGAAGTGCAGGGCCTCGACCGGAACGTGCTCGTCAGCCGTGTGGAACTGCCCGAACACGTCGAAGTCCGCCGGCACGCGGAGCGGCACGAAGCCGTAGCCGCGGATGCCGAGCCGGGCCAGGTGCTTGTTGTCCGTGCTGGCCGGCAGCAGGTACGGCACGACGGTGCCGCCCGGGTCCTCCGCCGAGACGGCCTCCTGCAGGATGCCGACGAGCCGGGTGTCCACGGGCGACTCGATCGCCCGCACCTCGCGCCCCCACGCGATCTCGATGTCGGGACCGACGAGCTCGGCGAGCTGCGCCCGCAGGGCGTCGTCCTGCCCGGGCAGCACGCGGATGTCGAGTCGCGCCGAGGCCGACGAGGGGATGACGTTCGTCTTCCCGCCCGCCTGCAGCACGGTCGGCGACGCGGTCGTGCGCGTCCCGGCATCCAGGAGGGATGTCGCGAACCCGAGGTCGTCGACATCGCCGCCCGCCCGGGCGTACAGGTCCAGGAACCGCTCGAGCGTGGCCGTGCGAACGACCGGGAACCGGTGCGCGCCGACCGCCGCGACAGCCTGCGCGACGCGCACGACGGCGTTGTCGGCCGTGGGGAGCGATCCGTGCGCGGCGTGCCCGCGCGCGGTGAGCGTGGCCCAGGTCACGCCCTTCTCGGCGGTGGCGACGAGGTAGGCGCGGCGGTCGTCGGGCAGCGGCAGGGAGAAGCCGCCGACCTCGCTGAGCGCCTCGGTCGCCCCGGCGAACAGCTCGGGACGGTTCTCGACGATCCAGCGGGCGCCCCAGACGCCGCCGGCCTCCTCGTCGGCGAAGAACGCGAAGATCAGGTCGCGGCGGGGGACGACCCCCTCGCGCCGGAAGGCGCGCGCGATCGCGAGCAGCATCCCCGCGAAGTCCTTCATGTCCACCGCGCCGCGTCCGTAGAGCATGCCGTCGTGGATCTCGGCGCCGAACGGCGGGTACGACCAGTTCTCCGCCTCGACCGGTACGACGTCGAGGTGGGCGTGGGCGACGAGGGCACCGGCATCCGGATCCGCCCCCGCCAGACGCGCGATCAGGCTCGCCCGCCCGGGGCGCGGTTCGACGAGGACCGTCTCGTAGCCGACCTCCTCGAGGCGCTCCTTCACGAAGAGCGCGGCGCGGGTCTCGCCGTCCCCGATCGTCGCGGCCTCGCCGGTGTTGACGCTGTCGATGCGGATGAGCGCGCGGATGAACTCCAGCGCCTCGGCCTCGAGCGGGGAGACGACGGATGCCATCAGTGCTGGTGCGGGCGGGCGTCGTCGGCGAGCTTGAACGCGAGGCGCCCGTGCGCGTAGCCGCCGCCCGCGCGGATCGCGGTGGCGACCCAGGCCGCCTCGGCCAGCTCCGCCTCGGTGGCGCCCGCCCTGACCGCGTTCTGCGAGTGCCCGTCGATGCAGTACACGCACTGGGTGGTGATGCCGACGGCGAGGGCGATGAGCTCGCGGTACTTCAACGGGATCGCGCGGCCTTCGGGGGCGAACACCGCCTGGTCGAACGCGGCGAACGCAGCGAGGATGTCGGGCGTCTCGGCCTTGTAGACCTTGGTGTAGGTCTTGTCGGCGGTGCGGTCGAAGTACTCGGTCACGTTCTCTCCAGAGGGGTGATGGATGCCTCCCCCCACGCTGTCACGCCCGATGTCGCTCGTCAGCGTGCCCCTGTCACACGCCGACACACGCCGGGGTGGCCTGCCGCCCCTGCTGTGCCCCTGCCGCTGCTGGCGTGTCCCACTTTGTGCAGATCAGGCCCCGCGGGGCCGCACATAGTGGGACATGCTGCCGGAGAGCCGCTGTGCTGTGCCCCTGCCCCTGCTGGTGTGTCCCACTTTGTGCAGGAAGTGCCCTGCTTTGTCGCACATTGTGGGACATGCCGGCGCGGGGACCCTCTCAGCGCAGGACGCTCGCCCCCAGCTCGACGGGGCTGCCCTCGATGTTCCCGACGATGCCCCGGATGACGCCGGTCCCGTCCTCGTGCCGCAGGCCGTCGTACCAGGCCTGCGTCGCGGCCACGTCGAAGGCGTGCGTCTCGTGGGCGCGCTTGCGCGCCCGCAGCACCAGGTCGCCCGCCCGCTCGGCACGGATGCGCGCGTAGCGCGTCAGCGAGTCCTCGATGCCGAGGGTCGACGTCGCGAAGACGATGCCGAGCGCGAAGCTGTCCTCCAGCGCCGAGCACGCCCCCTGGCCGATGTCCGGCGCGGTGTTGTGGGCGGCGTCGCCGAGGATCGCCACGCGTCCGCGCACCCACGTGTTGAACGGGTCGATGTCCCAGATCTCGACGCGGTTCAGCGACTCGTCCGGGTCGATGCCGTCCAGCAGCGCCCGCACGCCCGGCGCACCCCACGATCCGAACGCGTCCTCCAGGGCCGCCATGCGGTCCTCGATCACGCCCGACGGTCCGGGCACGTCGACGAAGAAGTAGAAGCGGTCGCCCGCCACCGGCATCACCGCGCAGCGCTTGCCGTCGCCGACGTAGGTGGTCCACTGGTCGAGAGGGCCGATGCGCTCGTCCGTGGCGACGAGGCCGTTGAAGTTGACGTATCCCGAGTACCGGCGTTCCGGACGGATGCCACCGGGCTCGGTAACGTAGTCGCGGACGATCGACCGGGCGCCGTCCGCGCCGATGAGCATGTCGGCCGTGTCCGTGGAGCCGTCGGCGAAGGTGGCGGTGACCGTGACGCCGTCGTCGGCGAGACCGACCAGCTGTTTGCCGAGGCGGATGTTCGTCGGGCCGACGGCATCCATCATCAGCTGCTGCAGGTCGGCGCGGGCGACGGGGTAGGGGCGCTGACCGGTCTGCGCCGTGACCGGGGCGAGACTGAAGCGGCACAGTTCCTCGCCGGTGTGGCCGTCGTAGTAGGCCATGTCGTCCATGCGGCCGCCGAGGGCGGCGACCTGCGGGCCGAGACCGAGCCAGTTGAGCACCTTCACGCCGTTCGACCACAGCGACAGCGCCGCGCCGACGGGGCGGTTCTCGCGCATGCGGTCGTAGACGACGACCTCGTGGCCGAGCTTCTGCAGCGCGAGCGCCGCGGAGGTGCCGCCGACGCCGGCGCCGATGACGATGACCTTCATGGGCGTTCTCCTCAGCTGCCGCGGTAGGTCGAGTAGGCGAAGGGACTCAACAGCAGCGGCACGTGCAGGTGCGCCTCGCCCGAGACGGTGAATGCGATCGTCGCGACGGGATGGAACGACGGGACGCCCCGCTCCCGGAAGTAGGACCCCGTGCCGAAGGTCAGCGCGTAGTCGCCGTCCTCGAGACGGTCGGGGCCGAGGGCCAGGCGGCCGTCGTCGTCCGTCGTCGCGGAGTCGATGGTCGGTCCGTCGAGGTGCGCGAGGGTGACCGCGACGCCGGACGCGGGCGTTCCCGTCGCGGCATCCAGGACGTGCGTGGTGAGGTGGGTCATTCCGCGGGCTCCGGTTCTGCCGTGGCGTCGTCGGCGAACGTGGTGCGCAGGCGCAGCAGCGCGATCTCCGCGAGCTGCCGTGTCGCCTCGATCGTCTCGGCGTCGGGGGTGTTGTGCAGCCGGCGCTCCAGCTCGGCGCGCATCTCACCGGGGGTGCGACCGGCGGCGCGGATGAGGAAGACCCGTCCGAACCGCTCCTCGTACGCGACGTTCCCGGCGGCGATCGCGGCGACGTCGTCGTCGGCGGCGGTGCTCATCGAGCCCTGTTCCCGACGGGATGCCGCCGCCTCGGCGCCGTCGCCGGCGACCTTCGCCCCGATGCGCGGATGGGCGTGCAGCGCAGCGGCGAGGTCGTCGGGGGACCAGGCCTCGGCGAGGGCGCCGGCGTAGGAGGCGAGAGCGTCGACGTCGGCGTACGGGCGGGCCGCGACGACGGCGTCGACCCACCCCGGGACGTCGGCCCAGACGCGCACGACGGCGACGGCTTCCGCGTCGTCGGCGACGTTGAAGTCGGAGAGGTGCATGCCGTCCACGCTAGGCCGCGTGCGTTACGGCGCTGTGGCGCGATGTGTCGGCGATGTTGCTGTGGGGAACATTCCGGGGGCTCGTCGCTGTGTCGAAGTGGCCCCGGGGCGCGCAAAGTGGCCCCGGGGCCACGCGCGGCCGCGCGTCGCTTGCGGCCGCGCGTCGCTTGCGGCCGCGCGTCGCTTGCGGCCGCGCGTCGCCTGCGGTCGGCGGCATGCCGGACGCGGCGGGTCGCGCGGGTCGCGCGGGTCGAAGTGGCCCCGGGGCGCGCAAAGTGGCCCCGGGGCCACCTGCGGCCGCGCGACGGTGCGGCTCAGGCGTGGACGATGAGCCAGTGCGCCACGGCATCCACGTCCCCGGCGTTGTGCAGCCGGTGGGGCACGGAGCAGGGGTAGCTGATGGCGTCGCCGGCGCGGAGGACGACGCGCTCGGTCTCGAAGTCGATGGTGAGCTCGCCGGCGACGACGGTGCCGACCTCGTACCCCTCGTGGTGGAACAGCCCGTCCGCCCCGTGCGCGGACGCCCCCGGCGGGTAGATCGACTCGAAGTAGTCGACGCCGGGCGAGGTGCCGGGGGTGAGCCGACGGAACGACACCCCGCTGTCCAGGACGATGTCAGCCGACTGCCCGGCACGCTGCAGCGTGAACCCGGACGGACCCACCGGTTCGGACGGGCGACCGGATGCCGGATCGAAAGCCGCCACGAGGGGGACGCCGAGGGCGTCGGTGATGGCGATGAGCCGCGAGACGCTCGGCTGCAGGACCCCGCGCTCGATCTGCGAGACGGCGCTGGGGGAGATGTCCAGGGCAGCGGCGAGGGCGCGGGCCGAGATGCCGCGCGCCTGCCGGAGCTCGCGGATCCGCGTCCCCACGCTCGCGGGGGCCTCGGTGGCGGTCGACGACATGCCCCGAGTCTAGAAGCGACCGCAGCGTGAAGGCCCGACTTCACATGCTCGTTACACACGCGAAACCGACCGAGAGGCGTGAACCCATAACTTCACATCAGTGCACCACTCTGGCCGCGGACTCCACGTCGTGGCATCCATCGTCCTGAGAGGAAAGACATGACCACGACACCGCTCACCGGTCCCCACGATCTCGTGGAGGCGGCCGGACACCCCCACGGGGGCGGCAACATGAAGCCGCAGTACGACGACCGGCTCGCCAACGAGGACCTCGCCCCGCTGCGGAAGCAGAAGTGGTCGAGCTACAACATCTTCGCGTTCTGGATGAGCGACGTGCACTCCGTCGGCGGCTACGTCACCGCCGGCTCGCTGTTCGCGCTCGGCCTGCAGTCCTGGCAGGTGCTCGTGGCCCTCATCGCCGGCATCGTCATCGTCCAGGTCTTCGCGAACATGGTCGCCAAGCCGAGCCAGAAGACGGGCGTGCCCTACCCCGTCATCAACCGCGTGGTGTTCGGCATCCGCGGGGCGAACATCCCGGCGATCATCCGCGGGCTCATCGCGATCGCCTGGTACGGCGTGCAGACCTTCCTCGCGGCGGAGTCGCTGAACATCGTGTTCCTCAAGTTCGTCCCGGGCTCGGCCGCGCTGCTCGACGTCTCGTTCGCGGGGCTGTCGGCGCTGGGCTGGATCTCGTACGGCATCCTGTGGTTCGCGCAGTTCCTGCTGTTCTGGAACGGCATGGAGGTCATCCGCCGCTTCATCGACTGGGCCGGTCCCGCCGTGTACCTCGTCATGATCGTGCTCGCCGTCTACCTGGTCTCGCAGGCCGGCATCCAGAACATCTCCTTCACCCTGTCGACGACGCAGCTCGACTTCTGGGCCTCGATCCCGGTGATGTTCGCGGCGATCGCCCTCGTGGTGTCCTACTTCTCGGGGCCGATGCTGAACTTCGGCGACTTCGCCCGCTACGGCAAGAGCTTCGAGGCGGTCAAGAAGGGCAACTTCTGGGGCCTGCCGATCAACTTCCTCTTCTTCTCGCTGCTCACCGTCATCACGGCATCCGCGACGGTTCCGGTGTTCGGCGCGCTGATCACCGACCCGATCAAGACGGTCGAGCAGATCGACACGCCCTTCGCGATCCTCCTCGGCGGCCTGACCTTCGTCACCGCCACGGTCGGCATCAACATCGTCGCGAACTTCATCTCGCCGGCCTTCGACTTCTCCAACGTCGCCCCGAAGAAGATCTCGTGGCGCGCGGGCGGCATGATCGCCGCCGTCGGCTCGACCTTCCTCATGCCGTGGAACTGGTACTCCAACGCCGACGCCATCCACTACTCGCTCGGCGTCCTCGGCGCGCTGATCGGCCCCCTCTTCGGCATCCTGATCGCCGGTTACTACATCGCCGCCCGTCAGCGCGTGAAGGTGGATGCGATGTTCACGATGGATGCCAAGGGCCCCTACTGGTACCGGAACGGCTTCAACCCGAACGCCGTCAAGGCCGTCATCGCGGCCGGTGTGCCGACCGTGGCGATCGCGATCTTCCCGAAGCTCTTCGCCGACCTCGGCCTCTTCAATGTGGCCGCCGTCAGCGACTACAGCTGGTTCATCGGCTGCGGCCTCGGCTACGTCCTGTTCCTCCTCTTCGAGCGCATGGACCCGCGCATCCCCACCTTCGACGGCGAGACCGAGGGCATCTCGGACGGCACCGTCGACGGGGCCGCGGCCACCGCGGCCTCCGAGCCGGCGGCCATCTCCGGAGCGGTCCCGGTCGCGTCGACCTCGACCGCGGCGCCGGTCGGCTCCGCCGCGACGCCCCCGGCGACGGGCGCGCCGGCGTGAGGATCCTCCTGATCAACCCCAACACCTCCCGGGCGATGACCGCGAAGATCGCGGACGCCGCCCGGGGGGTGGCGGGACCCGACGTCGACATCGATGCCGTGTGTCCCCTGACGGGCGCCGACGCGATCGAGAGCCACACCGACGAGATCGCGGCCGCCGCCGCGGTGGTCGAGCTGATCGCGGCGGACCGCGACGGCGGGGCCCCGGCCGACGCGTACGTCATCGCCTGCTTCGGTGATCCGGGCCTGGATGCCGCTCGAGAGCTCGTCTGCGTCCCCGTGGTGGGGATCGCGGAGGCGGCGATGCACCTCGCGGCGGTCTCGGGCCGGCACTTCGGTGTCGTGACGACGCTGAGCCGCACGCTCGGGCGCGCGCACGACCTCGTCGCGCGCTACGGGATGGAGCGAGCCTGCGTGTCGCTGGCTGCGACCGGCATCCCGGTCCTGGACCTCGAGGACACCGGATCGGATGCCGTGACGACCATCGAGCGTGCGAGCGCCGAGGCCGTCGCGGGCGGGGCCGACGTCGTGGTCCTCGGCTGCGCCGGAATGGCCGACCTGTGCGCGGAGCTGACGCTCCGGGTCGGCGTGCCGGTCGTCGACGGGGTCGCGGCCGCGGTGGGGATGGCATCCGGGATGGTGCGCATGGGCCTCGGGACGAGCAAGCGCGACGAGTACGCGCTGCCGCCCCGCGCGTTCGCGGGTGGCCCCGCGGCCACCTCCGGCGCCCCGGGGCCACTTTCGGACGGTGCGACGCCGCCTGCCGTCACGGCCTCGACGTCGCCGGGTGGCCCCACCTCTCCTCCCCAGGTGAAGAATGCGGCGGTTTTCGCATGAATGTTGATGACGGTTACATCTGCGAAACGCACGGCGCATAGCGTGGTCGGCATGAGCACACGAATCGCCGCCCGACGGGTCTTCGTCGACGGGGTCTTCTCTCCCGCGACGGTCGTCGTCGACGACGGCGTCATCACCGCGGTGACGCCCTTCGACCCCGCCGCCGACCGGGTGCTGGCCGACGACGAGGTCCTGCTGCCCGGCCTGGTCGACTCGCACGTGCACCTCGACGAGCCCGGTCGGACCGAGTGGGAGGGATTCGCCACCGGCACCGCCGCCGCGGCGGCCGGGGGAGTGACGACGGTCGTCGACATGCCCCTCAACAGCTCGCCCGTCACCACGACGGTGGAGGCCCTGGATGCCAAGCGCGCCGCGGCCGTGGGCAAGCTCGCGGTCGACGTGGCCTACTGGGGCGGCGCCGTCCCGGAGAACCTCGGCTCCCTGCGGGCCCTCGCCGACGCCGGCGTGGTGGGCGTCAAGTGCTTCCTGTCCCCGAGCGGGATCGACGAGTTCGGTCACCTCGATGCCGAGCAGCTCGACCGATGCCTCGCCGAGCTCGCGGAGTTCGACGGCCTGCTCATCGTCCACGCCGAGGACCCCGCCCACCTTCACGACGAGGGCGCCCTCGGCCCGCGCTACCGGGACTTCGAGGCCAGCCGCCCGCCGATGAGCGAGCGGGCGGCGATCCGGCGGGTCATCGACGCCGCGCGCCGCACGGGCGCTCGAGCGCACATCGTGCACGTCTCCGACGGCGAGGCGCTCGACGACGTACGTGCGGCGAAGGCGGAGGGCGTCCGGCTCACCGTCGAGACCTGCCCGCACTACCTGACCCTGGATGCCGCGGAGGTGCCGGACGGCGCGGGCGCCTTCAAGTGCTGCCCGCCCATCCGCGGCGCCGGCAATCGCGACCTCCTCTGGGCGGGCGTCGTCGATGGGACCATCGACGCGATCGTCAGCGACCACTCGCCGGCCACGGCCGAGCTGAAGGGCAACCCCGACTTCGGGCTCGCCTGGGGCGGCATCGCGGGACTTCAGACGGGGCTCTCGTCGGTGCACACGGCCGCGCTGTCCCGCGGCATCCCGCTATCCACCCTCCTCCCGCTGCTGACCACCGGCCCGGCCCGCATCGCCGGACTCGATGGTCTGGGCGTCATCGCCCCCGGCGCGCCGGCGCACCTGGCCGTCTTCGCCCCCGAAGAGGAGTTCGTCGTGGATGCCGCCGCCCTCGAGTACCGCAACCCGGTCTCGCCGTGGCACGGCCAGACGCTGACCGGTGTGGTCCGCGAGACCTGGCTGCGCGGGGAGCCCGTCTACCGTCGGGGAGACGCGGTGACGCGTCGTGCGGGACGGGAGCTGCTGAGCGCGGCCTCCGTGGTGGACGCGTGAGCGCCGCCGAGACCGCAGTGGCCGGGTCCACAGGAAACGCCGTCTCCCGCCCGGCGGCCGGACCGGTGCCGATCCTGCAGCCCGGGGTGGGCCCCATCCCCGGCGACCACTACGTGCGCGCCACCCCGGAGACCGTGCTGTGGGGCCGACTGCCCTGCGCCTCCGACGCGGCGGTCCTCGAGATCGCCTCCGGTGAGAGCGTCACCTTCGACACCGTCAGCCACGAGGGCATCCTCGACGACCAGGGCAAGGACCCGCGCGGGTTCTTCGCGGGGCACGGCGTCCCCGCGGACGAGGTCCTCGACGACGCGATCGAGATCGCGGCATCCGTCGCCCGCGACCCCTTCGCCGACGGTCCGCACGTGGTCGTGGGCCCCGTGCACGTGCGCGGTGCGCGACCGGGCGATCTGCTGCGGATCACCGTCGAGGCGCTGGTCCCGCGCGTGCCGTACGGCGTCATCTCGAACCGTCACGGCAAGGGCGCCCTGGTCGGTGAGCTGCCCCGCAGCGAGCGCAACGTCAGCGTCTTCTCCGCGGTGGCCGTGCGCGACGGCGTGCTGCACGGGACGCTGCCCGTGGCCGCGGGCGCCGAACCGGTCGTGGCGTTCCCGCTCGCGCCGTTCCTCGGCACCATGGGCGTCGCCGTCGCCGGCGACGACCGGCCGCACTCCGTCCCGCCCGGGACGCACGGCGGCAACATCGACATCAACCTGCTCGTGGAGGGGACGACGCTGTTCCTGCCCGTCCAGGTCGAGGGGGCGCTCGCCTACGTCGGCGACCCGCACTTCGCGCAGGGCGACGGCGAGGTCGCGCTCACCGCGCTGGAGGCGTCGCTGCGGGCCACGTTGCGGTTCGACGTCATCCCCGCGGATGCCGCCCGCGCGGCATTCGGCGAGGTCACCGGACCGCTCGTCCGTACCCCCGAATACCTCGTGCCGACCGGCCTCGATCCCGATCTCGATGCCGCGATGCGTGCGTGCGTGCGGGCGTCGCTCGCCCTGATCGACGGCCGCTGGGGCATGGACGAGCACCTGGCCTACGCGTATCTCAGCGCCGCGACGGACTTCGACATCTCGCAGGTCGTCGACATCGTCTCGGGTGTCCACGCACGCATCCGCGAGTCCGACTTCGCGGGCGTCCCCGCCGTCGAACCCGAGCCGCTCCGCGAGGGGACGCCGACTGCTGCGCGCGAGGCCGCCGGAACGCCGGAGGTCCCCGGCCGAGAGGAGGCCTGATGACGCTCCGCAGCGAGGACTCCGCCGTCGCGGCGCCGGCAGCGCCCGTCGCTCCGTCCACCGGGCCGCACCCGTCCCTGCCCGACGACCTCAAGGCGGCGTTCGACGCGTACGAGCGCGCGATCATCGCGAACGACCTCGATGCGCTCGACGCGTCTTTCGCCCCGGGCACGGACACCCTGCGCGGCGACGCGGCGGGGCTGCTCGTCGGGCACGACGCCATCAGCGGCTTCCGCTCGCTGCGCGGGGGCGTGCCGCCGCGCGAGATCTCCGAGATCCACTACCGCCCGCTCTCCACCGCCGCCGTCGGGGGTCCCAGCAGCGACGGCGACGTCGCCCTGCTGGTGTCGGTCTCGCGCTTCCACGGCGGGGGTCGGGGCCTGCAGACGCAGGTGTGGAAGCGGATCGACGGGCACTGGCTCATCACGGCCGCGCACGTGACGCCCCGGACGCCCGCCCTGGACCGCACGATCTGGCGCAGTGTCGGCGACCCGTTCCTGCAGGGCGCGTGGGAGGGCCCGCTCGCCGGGCTCACCGTCGCGGTGAAGGACCTCTTCGCGATCGCGGGATTCCGCATCGGCGCCGGCAACCCCGCGTTCCTGGAGGAGGCGCGCCCCGAGAAGGCGACGGCGCCCGCGGTCGCCGATCTGCTGCGCGGCGGAGCCTCCCTCCGCGGCATCGCCCGCACCGACGAGTTCGCCTACTCGATCGCCGGCGACAACGTCCACTACGGCACCCCGCCCAACGGCGCGGTGGTCGGGGCGCTGCCCGGCGGCTCGTCCAGCGGACCCGCCTCGGCCGTCGCCGCCGGGCACGCCGACATCGGTCTCGCGACCGACACCGCCGGCTCCATCCGAGTCCCCGCTTCCTATCAGGGCCTCTGGGGACTGCGCACGACGCACGACCTCGTCCCGCGTCAGGGCATGCTGCCGCTGGCGCAGTCGTTCGACACGATCGGGTGGCTCGCCCGCGACGGCGAGACGCTGCAGCGCGTGGCCGACTGGTGCCTGAGCTACGACTCCTCGGCATCCACCGAGAACGTCCTCGGCGCCTCGCAGGACGACCTGCCGTGGCGCTTCCTCGTGCCGGACGAAATCCTCGCGTGCGCCGAGCCCGCGACCCGGGAGGCCTTCTCGCGCCTGTTGGCGGCGCTCTCCGCCTCGGACGACCCGCCGTCGTTCCGCGCCGTCCACACCGGCGACCTGGATGCGGCCTTCGCTGCGTTCCGCATCGTGCAGGGAGCCGAGGCGTGGCGCAACAACGGCGACTGGGTGCGCGCCCACCCGGACGCCATGGGTGCCGCCGTCGCCGACCGCTTCCGCCTCGCGTCCGGCATCACCGCCGCCGAGGAGTCCGCCGCGCGGGGCGAGCTGGAGTCCATCGCCGCGCACCTGACCGAGCTCGTCGACGGGGCCGTGATGCTGTTCCCGACCGTTCCCGGTCCGGCGCCCCAGCGCACCGCCGACATCGACGCCGCGCGGTCCGCGACGCTGCGCATGACGGCGCCCGCCGCCGTCGCGGGGTTGCCGTCGATCTCGGTGCCGCTGCTGACCCTGCCGACCGCTGCCGGCCCCGCGCCCGTCGGCGTCTGCCTCGTCTCGCGCGCCGGCACCGACATCGCCCTCGTCCGCCTCGCCCGACGTGTCGCCGCACTCGTGGCATCCATCCGCTCTCGTCCCACGGAGATCTCGTGAACAGCACCATCCCCGGCCCGATCGACCCGCCCGCCCGCCTGCTCATGGGGCCGGGACCGATCTCGGCCTACCCGAGCGTCCTGCGGGCGATGGGCGCGCCGCTCGTCGGCCAGTACGACCCGTTCATGACCTCGACGATGAACGAGACGCAGGAGCTCTACCGCCAGGTCTGGGGCACCCGGAACGAGGCCACGCTGCTCATCGACGGCACGAGCCGCGCGGGCATCGAGGCGGCGATCGTGTCGCTCGTGCGCCCCGGCGACCGCGTGCTCGTCCCCGTCTTCGGCCGGTTCGGCCACCTTCTGGCGGAGATCGCCGAGCGCGCGCTCGCCGAGGTGCACACGATCGAGGTGCCGTGGGGGCAGGTGTTCCCCGTCTCCGCCATCCGCGAGGCGATCGAGCGCGTGCAGCCGCACCTCGTCGCCTGCGTCCAGGGCGACACGTCCACCACGATGCTGCAGCCGCTCGACGAGATCGGCGAGATCTGCCGCGCGCACGGCGCCCTGTTCTACACGGACGCCACCGCCTCGCTCGGCGGCAACCCCTTCGAGATGGACGGATGGGGACTGGATGCCGCGACCGCGGGCCTGCAGAAGTGCCTGGGCGGGCCGTCCGGTTCGGCGCCCATCAGCCTGTCGGAGCGCGCCGTCGAGGTCGCGCGCTCGCGCGCCCGTGTCGAGGCCGGGATCCGCGAGGAGGGGGACGCCGTGTCGTCCGACTTCATCCGTTCCAACTACTTCGACCTGGCGATGATCCTCGACTACTGGGGTCCGCGGCGCCTCAACCACCACACCGAGGCCACGACGATGCTGTACGGCGCACGCGAATGCGCCCGCGTCCTCCTGCTCGAGGGTCGGGATGCCGTCATCGACCGCCACCGCCTGCACGGCGACGCGATGCTCGCCGGGGTGAAGGGTCTGGGCCTCACCGTCTTCGGCGACGTCGCGCACAAGATGACCAACGTCGTCGCGGTCGAGATCCCCGAGGGCGTCGTCGGCGACGCCGTGCGGGCCGAGCTGCTGACCGACTTCGGCATCGAGATCGGCACCTCGTTCGGGCCCCTGCACGGCCGGGTCTGGCGCATCGGCACGATGGGATACAACGCCCGCACGGACGCCGTTCTCACCACGCTCGCCGCTCTGGAGGCGGTCCTCCGCCGGCACGGCGCGGCGGTCCCCGCGGGCGGCGGCGTCGAGGCGGCTCAGGACGTCTACGGAGCGGCCCTCTGATGGCGCTCGCCACGCGCCTGCAGGTGCCGCCCGAGCTCATCGCGGCGGCGGCCCGGCGCGTGATGGCCCGGTGCGAGGAGCTCGCGCGCGTCACGTCCACGCCCGGGAGCATCACGCGGGTCTACCTCTCGCCCGAGCACGCCCGCGTGAACCGGCTCGCGGCCGAATGGATGCGCGAGCTCGGGATGACGACGCGGCAGGACGCCGCGGGCAATCAGGTGGGACGCCTCGCGCCCGTCGGAATCCCCGACGCCCCGGCGCTCCTCCTCGGATCTCACCTCGACACGGTTCCGGATGCCGGCCGCTTCGACGGCATCATCGGCGTTCTCATGGCGCTCGAGGTCGTGCGGCTCGTCCGTCGACGGGACGACGACGGGGTGGCATCCAGTCCCTTCCCGTTCGCGCTCGAGGTCATCGCCTTCAGCGACGAGGAGGGCACGCGCTTCGGCAAGGCGCTGCTCGGCTCCTCCGCCGTCGCGGGGCAATGGGAGGCGTCGTGGTGGGATCTCGCTGACGAGGACGGCGTGACCCTGCGCGAGGCGTTCCGCGAGTTCGGTCTCGACCCGGGGCGCGTCGGCGAGGCCGCGCGGCGACCGGACGAGCTCGTCGCCTACCTGGAAGCCCACATCGAGCAGGGACCGGAGCTGCACCGCAGCGGCCAGGCGCTCGCCGCGGTGTCGTCGATCGCGTCGGCACGCCGGTTCCAGCTGATCGTCGAAGGGGAGGCGCGCCACGCCGGCGGCACCCCCTACGACATGCGCCGCGACGCCCTGCTGGGGGCGAGCGAGGCGGCACTCGCCGTCGAACGCATCTGCCGCGGCGAGCACCACATCGTCGGCACCGTCGGGCAGCTGGAGGCGTTCCCCGGAGCGGTCAACGTCGTGCCGGGGGAGGCGCACTTCTCCCTCGACCTGCGCGGCGAGTTCGACGACACCCGTGACCACACCTGGGACGAGATCGCCCGGGAGCTGGATGCCATCATGGGACGCCGCGGGCTGAGCTGGCAGGCGCGCGAGGTGCACAGCGCCCCCGCCGTGTTCTGCGCCCCGCTGCTGCAGGACGTCGTCCGCGCCGGCATCGGCGGGGAGGCCCCGACGCTCTTCAGCCGCGCCGGACACGACGCGATGTCCATCGGCGCGATCACCGACGTCGGCATGCTCTTCCTCCGCAACCCCGACGGCATCAGCCACCATCCCGACGAGGCCGTCTCCGGCGACGACGTCGCCGTCGGCATCCAGGCCCTCGCCGAGGCGGTGCTGCACCTCGCCGCCGAGCCTCGCTGACCGATACGTCCACGCGTCGGCCGGTGGCCCCTCGCCTATCGCTGCGAGAGCGGGAGAATCGACGGATGACCGACGCCCCCGCCCTGCTCGAGCTCCTCGCCTTCGCCGCCGAACCCGGCGGCGGCAACCCGGCCGGCGTCGTCCTCGACGCGCGGACCCTCACCGTGGCCGACATGCAGCGCATCGCGGCCGACCTCGGACATCCCGAGACGGCCTTCGTCGGGGCCCGGGACGGACGGCGCGTCGACGTGCGCTACTTCTCTCCCGACGCCGAGGTCCCGTTCTGCGGGCACGCCACCATCGCGACCGCCGTCGCGCTCGCCGAGGCGGAGGGCCCCGGGGCGTTCCTCTTCGACACCGCGGCCGGAACGGTGGAGGTGATCACCGCCCGCGCCGACGACGGGCACGTGACCGCCGGGTTCACCAGCGTGGAGCCCTACGTCATCGACCTCGAGGACGACGTGGCGGACCGCCTGCTGACGCTCCTCGGACTGACCCGGGACGACCTGGACGACCGGATGCCGCTCGCCCAGTCTTTCGCCGGCAACCTGCACCCCGTGGTCGCGATCGCCTCCCGCGTCGTCTTCGACTCTTTCGCCTTCGACCCGGCCGCCGTTCGCGCCCTGCTCGACGAACGCGGCTGGAAGGGCACGGTCATCGTCGTGCACGTCGACGCCGACATCGCCGACGGCGTCGTCATCGAGGCGCGCAATCTGTTCCCCGTCGCGGACATCACCGAGGACCCCGCCACGGGCTCCGCCGCGGCCTCGCTGGGCGCGTACTTTCGCGACCGCGTCGGCGTCCCGGCGCCGTTCGGCTTCACCGTGCGGCAGGGTCGGCACATCGGCCGGCCGAGCGTGCTGGAGGTCGAGGTCCCGGCATCCGGTGGCATCCATGTGCGGGGGACGGCGACGCCCCTCTGACCCCGCGCCGGCCCGGACCGGCATGTCCCACTTCGTGCAGGTGGGAGGGCTGTTCCCTGCACAAAGTGGGACACGCCCCCTCTCACCCCGTCCGGCACTTGTCGACAAGTGGGGCCCGAACCGTTCGCCCTGCGAAATGACACTGCAACACAGGGCGGACAGGATGGGAGACATCCCCCTCGCCCCACCCGACTTGTTCACAAGGAGCCCCGTGACGACCGACCACACCGACGACCTCGCCCCGGCTGATCTGGCGTTCGTCCGCCAGAGCATCGCGGTCGCAGAACGCTCCCGCGACGAGGGCGCCCACCCGTTCGGCGCCATCGTGGTGACCGCGGCCGGCGAGGTCGTGAGCTCCGCCGGCAACAATTCGCTTCCCCCGGAGGGCGACCCCACGCAGCACGCCGAGATGCGCGCCGTCGCGGCCGCGTTCCGCGCGCTCGGACCGGACAACATGGCGGGGACCACCCTCTTCACCAGTGCCGAGCCGTGCGCCATGTGCGCGGGGGCGGTCTACTGGTGCGGCATCGATCGGGTCGTCTACGCCCTGTCCGAGGAGCGTCTGCTGGTGCTGACCGGAGACCACCCCGAGAACCCGACCTTCTCGCTGCCCTGTCGCGAGGTCTTCGCCCGCGGCCAGCGGACGATCGAGGTCGTCGGGCCTCTGCTCGAGGACGAGGCCGCCCGGGCGCACGAGGGCTTCTGGGTCTGAGGCGGTCGCGCCGCAGACCCAGAAGCCCTGGTCGCTGTCGGAGCGGTCCGAGTCGGACCCCGCGGCAGGCCGGAGCCCCCGGGCCGTCAGCCCCGCGGCGGCCGCGCCGCCCCGCCCCACGGCGGGCGGACCGTGCGCACGACGGCGTAGGACACCAGCGTCGGGTCGTGATACTCCCGGCTGTGCAGCAGCCGCCGGCCGCTGGCACCGATGCCGATGACCTCCAGGGTCATGACGGGGGTGCCCACGGGGCGTTCGAAGAGGTCGGCCAGGGCGGGATCGAGCGCCAAGACCCCCGGTGTGGCGACCTCCCAGATGATCGGCTCGCCCCAGACGCGCGCGGCGACGGTGAAGACCGACTCCGCGGCATCCTCCGGCATCTCCCCCGCGAGCGGCACCACGTCGTCGGCGATCATCGCCACGGTGCCGTCGGCCCGCCAGCGCTTGCGGACGCCCAGGGCGGGGGTGCTCGGGGCGAGCTCCATCACGGCCGCGGAGTCGGCGCCGAGCTCCACCTGGCGGACCGCGAGGGTTTCCACCTCCGCCCGGTACCCCAGCCGGTCCAGCAGCTCGGCGTGGTCGAACTGCTCCTCCAGCCGCACGCTCAGACGCAGCGCGATCGGGTCGACGGTCGTGACCGACCCCTGACGCCGCCGGACGATCCCCTGGGCTTCGAGTGCGGCCATCGCGCGGCGCAGCTGCTGGCGGGTGCAGCCCAGCCGGGCGGTCAGATCGAGCTCGCCCGGGAGCGGTGCGCCGGATGCCGCGGCCTCACGCACATGACGGAGCAGACCGTGCTGCACTCGCAGGCTCTCGCCCTCGGCCCGAGGCGGGGGAAGGGGCGGGAATGCGGTCACAGCGGCCTCTCGGTCGTCGGCGGGGCGGCGCCGCCGGTCACACGGTAGCGGGTGGGGACCCGCCGCCGCCGGTCACACGCTAGCGGGTGAGGATTCGCCGGCCATCGGCCACACGGTAGCGGGTGGGGCCCCGGCGCCGCCGGCCAGCCGCCACACGCGGTCGCGCGAGAAGGGGAGCTCGTATCCCCGCCGCCCGAGCGCGCGGGACACGGCGTTGCCGATCGCCGCGCCGACCGGGTTGTACGGCGACTCGCTCATCGACTTCGCGCCGAACGGGCCGAGGCTGTCGTCGGTCTCGGCGAAGTACACCTCGGTGTCCGGCACGTCCGCGAACTGCGGCACCCGATACGTGCGGAACACCGGGTTCAGCACCACGCCGTCCTCCACGTACACCTCCTCGTACAGCGCGCCGCCGAGGGCCTGCGCGGCGCCGCCCTCGATCTGCCCGCGGCACTGCGCCGGGTTGATCACGACGCCGGCGTCGGCGGTCTGCACCGACTGCAGCACCTTCACCGTCCCGGTCTCCGGATCGACCGCGACCCGCACCGCGTGCACGTTGAACGCCAGCGAGCGGAAGTCGCCGAACTCGGCACCGTCGGCAGTGAGACCCGTGGCATCCACCTGATCCGCCGGGGCGGCCGCGATCACGCGCGCCCACGGGACGACCTCGTCGCCGACGCGGACCCCGGATGCCACGAGCGTGGCCCCCGCGGCATCCGCCCCGACGAGTTCCGCGGCGATGTCGATCATCCGACGGCGCAGCACGGTGCACGCGGCGTGCAGGGCCTTGCCGGCGACGGTGGTCCCGGCCGACGCGAACGCTCCCGTGTCGTGCCGGACGGCGTCGGTGTCGGCGGCCCACAGCTCCAGTCGGTCGGGCGCGGCATCGAGGACGGTCGCCGCGATCTGCCGGTGCACGGTGGAGGTGCCGTTGCCGAACTCCGCTGTGCCCACCCGCAGCAGGAAGGTCCCGTCGGGGCGGAGCGTCGCCGTCGTGTGCGCGATGTGTCCGCGCGGGGCCATCGTCGCGATCATCGCCGCGGCCATGCCCACACCGACCCGCCATCCCGCGGGGGCGTCGACGCCGTTGCCGCGCCGCAGCGCGTCCTGCGCCAGGTCGAGGCACTGGTCGAGCCCGTAGCTGCCCCAGACGAGGTCCTCCTCGTGCGACTCCTCGCCGACATCGGGGTGGAGCGAGTCGCCCTCGCGCACCGCGTTGAGGCGGCGGAGATCGAAGGGGTCGATGCCCAGCTCGACGGCGAGGGCGTCCATTGCCGACTCGACGGCGAAGACGACCTGCCCGAGGCCGTACCCGCGGAACGCGCCCGACGGCGGGTTGTTCGTGTACACGGCCTCGGCGTCGATCCACTTCGTCGGGACGCGGTACAGCGTCGTCGACTCCGCGCACGAGTGGAACAGCACGCCGATGGCGTGGTTGCCGTAGGCGCCGGTGTCGCTGAGCACGTCGAGCTTCATGGCGGTGAGGGTGCCGTCGGCGTCCGCTCCCAGGGTCGCCCGGACGCGCATCGGATGCCGCAGCGACGCGCGGACGAACTGGTCGGTGCGCGCGTACTCGTACGCGACCGGCCGGCCGAGGGCGAGCACCGCCAGGGCGGTGAGGTCCTCGGTGAAGAGCTCCTGCTTGCCCCCGAAGCCGCCGCCGACGCGGGGGGCGTAGACGCGGACGCGGTCGGGCGCGAGGTCGAAGATGTGCGCGAGCTCGTCGCGGACGAGGAACGGCACCTGCGTGGAGGATCGGACGACGAGCCGGCCGTCGTCGTCGAGCCAGCCGACCGCGCCGTGCGTCTCCAGGGCGGCGTGCGTGACGCGCGACGAGCGCCACTCGCCGGTCACCGTCGTGTGGCTGGCCGCGAGGGCCGCGTCGATGTCGCCGCCGTGGCCGAGGTGGAATCCGGCGACGACGTTCCGGCCGGCATCCATCACCCGCTCCTCGGGCGTGCGGTCGGGATGCAGGAGAGGAGCGCCGGGCGTGCGGGCCTGTTCCGGATCGAACACGGCGGGCAGGACCTCGTATGCGACCGTGACGGCGCGGCATCCTGCGTCCGCCGCCTCCGCCGTGTCGGCGACGACCGCCGCGACGCGCTGCCCCACGTGCCGCACGACGTCGTCGAGCATGCGCGTGTCGTCGGGGTCGTCGGTGCGGTGCTCGTGGCGTCCGGTGGAGTAGCGGACGTCCGGGACGTCCTCGTGCGTGAACACCGCGACGACGCCCGGGACGGCGAGGGCGGCGGCCGTGTCGATCGACACGATCCGCGCGTGCGGGTGCGGCGACGTGACGACGCGGAGCACCAGCGGGGGCCCGCCGGGCACGGGCTCGTCGAAGGTGTACGGCTCGCGTCCCTGCACGATCCGGCGGGCGGCCTCGGGAACGACGGAGCTGCCGACCTTTCCTCCCCCGGGGATGCCATGGCCGTGACTTGGCGCAGATGTACGCCCGGCGCCGGGTTCGGCGTGCGTTTGCGCCAAGCCATCGCCGGGGGCCCCGGGGATGCCATGGCCGTGACTTGGCGCAGATGTACGCCCGGCGCCGGGTTCGGCGTGCGTTTGCGCCAAGCCATCGCTGCAGCGCGCAGCCTCGGGAGCTGCGGGGGTCACGCAGGCGGAGCCGCCGGACGCGGCGCCGCCGGTCTCGCGCACCGGCCCGAGCACCGACGCGCGGATCGCCTCGCGGATCGGCCGGTACCCGGTGCAGCGGCAGAGGTTGCCCTTCATCCGGCGATCGAGGTCCGGCAGGTCGTCGGCGGTGAGCGTGGATGCCGTCACGCTCATGCCCGGCGTGCAGAATCCGCACTGGAAGCCGAAGCCCGTCGCAAGAGCCTCCTGCACCGGGTGGAGCTCGTCGCCGGGAGCGAGGCCCGCCGCCGTGGTGATGGACCGCCCGTCCAGCCGCATGGCCGGCACGATGCACGAATGCGTCGGCTCGCCGTCGAGGAGGATCGAGCACGCGCCGCAGTCGCCGGCGTCGCAGCCCTTCTTCACCTCGACGTGGCCGGTCTCGCGCAGGAGCGTCCGCGCGCACTGACCCGGACGGGGATCCGTCTCGACGACGGCCCCGTTGACCTCAAACCTCACGCGGCGGCCTCCTTCGCGAACTGCGTGCGCAGCCGCTCGGCCAGAACGACGCTCACCCCGCGGCGCCAGTCGGCGCTGCCCAGCGGGTCGGTGTAGAAATCGGTGGCCGAGGCCACGGCATCCCGTAGCTCTCCCGGTCCCGGCACACGCGCGAACCGCAGCACGCGCGGCCGGCGCACGGAGGCGGTCACGACGAACACGGCGGCACCGTCCGGGTCGACGCGGGCGGTGACGACGGCGCCGGAACGGCCGAGCTCGGCGAGCGCGATCTTGCGCAGGCCGACCCGCGACCGCAGCGCGTGCGCGGGGACGTCGAGCGCGCGCAGCACCTCCCCGTGTGCGAGCGAGGTCGCCTGGTTGTCGATCACCAGGTCGGCGACGGCGACCCGGCGCTCGCCACCGTCGGGCGTCCACACCACCGCCGTGGCATCCAGGGTGGAGAAGAGGGAGATCATCGCCCCGGCCGCGAAGGCCTGGCAGACGTTGCCGCCGACGGTGGCGGTGTTCCAGATCTTGAAGGAGGCGAGCAGCGCATCGGCGGCGGGCCGGGCGAGGGCGAGAGACGTCCAGTCCGCCGGGGCCTCGCGCTCCACCCACGCGAGCAGACGCGCGATCGTGCAGGTCGCGCCGATGCGGAGGCCGTCGGCGGAGATCTCGATGTCGGGCCAGGCGAGCGTGGTCAGGTCGACGAAGCCGGTGGTCTCGGGCTGCGGCTCGCTCATGAGCCAGGTCCCGCCGGCGATGACGACCTCTCCCGGGCGCAGGGCGAGGTCGGCGCGGGTGCGGGCGGCGCGATACGACGTGACGGTGGTGATGTCCATGTCAGTCCGCCGCCGTCTCGTGGGCACGGCGCGCGACGTCGACGGGCGACCGCCGCATCGGCGTCAGCGGGTCGTCGACGAGCGCGACGGTCTCGACGACGTCGGGACCGAACGGGATGCCGGCCGTGATCATGTCCACCTCCGGGAAGCTGCAGCAGTGCCGAGCGTAGGCAGGCCGCGTTTCGGCGATGTTGCCGCCACGAACATTTCCTGCATCGACGGCGACGCCGGTGGGTGGCGCACCCGGCGCGGGGCTCGCCCAACTCCTGAGTTCTGACGCGGAGCGCCGTGCCGGGCTCGGGGGTTCCCCGTCTTCCCGGGCCGAGGCCCGACCGCGCGAGTTCCCGCCGCCGGTTTCTCCGGAGTTCGGCGCGGCGGCGGCAGCAGCGTCACCGCGGCGGCGCCACCGACCCCCGCTCGATGAGCTTCTGGTCCAGCACGCGCACCACGGGCGGGCCCGCATCGCCCCGCACGCGACGCAGCAGCAGACGAGCGGCCTCCGCGCCGATCTCATGGATGGGCTGCGACATGACGGTGACACCGGGGGTCGACACCCACGTCCAGTCGGCGTCGTCGAAGGCGATCAGCGACAGATCGTTCGGGATGCCGAGCCCCAGCTCTCGCGCGACACGGAAGACCTGCAATGCGATGAGGCTGTCGGATCCGATGACCGCCGTGATCCCGGAGCCGTCGGTCAGCAGCCGCCGCGCGATGGTGTCGACACCGTCGCGGCGCGCGTTGAGATGGACGAACGACGCGGGATCGGCGACACCGGCTTCGGCGAGGGCGCTCACGAACCCGTCGACGCGCTCGGCGACCGACGACATCGTGAGCATCGCCCCGGCGCGGTAGACGTCGTCGTGCTCGAGCGTCGAGATCATCGCGATGCGCCGGTGGCCGGCATCCAGGAGCAATCTCGTCGCGGTGCGGGCTCCACTGCGGTTCGCCGCGATCACGGCATCCACCTCGACGCCCTCGACCACCCGGTCGAACAGCACGACGGGGCGCCCGGCGTCGAGGACGCTGCGGAGATTCGACGGGTCGGTGGACGACGCGGGGGCCAGCAGCAGGCCGTCCACGCGCTTGGCGAGCTGGACGGCGATGGCCTGCGCCTCGACGCCCGGGTCCTCGTCGGAGTTGGAGAGGATGAAGTCCAGCCCGGCGGCGCTCGCGACGTCGGATGCGCCCCGGGTGGCCTGCGCGAAGAACGGGTTCTCGATGTCGCCGACGACGATGCCGAGGGTGTTCGACCGGCCGGTGCTCATCGTGCGGGCCAGAGCGTTGGGGCGGTAGCCGAGACGATCGGCGGCCGTCAGGACTCGGTCGCGCACGCTGTCGCTCACGGCGCCGTAATCGCCGAGAGCACGCGCCGCGGTCGCCTTCGCCACCCCGGCGGCCTCCGCGACGTCGGCGACCGTCACCTCCCGGCGGGAGGTACCCGTGTCGCTGTCGTGAGACATCGCTTCGCTTCCGGTGTCGTGAGTTGACGATCCCCGCCATCTTGGCGTACGTTGCGGGAAACCAATTGAGACCGGTCTCAGCCTACCGGATTGAGACCGGTCTCAGGTCGAGAAGCACCGCCGCTCCATCGCACCACCCGCATCACGACTGCACCTCGGGGCCGCCAGGCGTCGCACCACCCCGCACCGCCTTCCGGAACCGCGCACCACCACAGCACCGCCGCTCCACCCGCGACGCATCCGCGCCTCCCGCCCCGTCGCGTCATCCCGTGCACCACCTCCCCGCATCCGAGAGGACCCACCGTGATCACCCGCAAGAACCTGCGTCGCACCCTCGTCGGCGCCCTGGCCGCCGCTGCCGCCATCGCCCTCACCGCGTGCAGCGGCACCGCCGCTTCGTCGTCCGGCGAGGACAACCCGTACGGCCTCATCACGCCGGGACAGATCCGCGTCGCCAGCCTCGGCGACTCGAAGCCCTACACGTTCACCGACGAGAACGGTGAGTTCACCGGCTTCGACGTCGAGCTGTTCACGGACGTCGCGTCGCGCATCGGCATCGACGACGTCGTCTTCACCGGCCAGGACTTCTCGGGCCTGCTCGCGGCCGTGTCCAACGGTCAGTTCGACGTGGGCGTCGCCGCGATCGGCATCACGGCCGAGCGGGAGCAGACCGTCGACTTCTCCGACGGCTACCTCGCCGGCTACCTGACGGTCATGGCGAGCCCGTCCGCCGGCATCGACGACGTCGACGGCCTCGCCGGCAAGCGCCTCGGCGTCGTGCAGGGCACCCTGCAGGAGGCCTACGCCGTGAAGAACTTCACCGAGACCGAGCTCGTGCGCTTCCCCGACAACAACTCGGCGATCTCGGCGGTGAACAGCGGCTCCATCGACGCGCACTTCCTCGACTACGAGGCCGCCAAGGAGTACGCCGCCCAGTACGGCCTGGTGAACGCGATCGACATCCCCTCGTTCGACGCCCCCGCCGGCTTCGCCATCGCCAAGGACCACGAGGCGTTCAAGGACGCCCTGAACGAGGGTCTGCACGCCGCGATGGAGGACGGCACGTGGAAGGAGCTGTACCAGAAGTGGTTCCCGGGCTCGCCGATGCCGGAGCAGTACCTGCCCTCGTCGGAGCAGACCTCGAGCCCCTCGCCGTCGGCGAGCAACTGATCGGCCGCTTCGCGGCCATCTGAAAGGAGCCCCCGATGGACTGGCTCGACAACCTCGTCAAGACGTTCCTCGATTTCGAGGCGATGGCGCAGGTGCTTCCGCAGCTGCTGGGCACCGGCCTCGTCAACACCCTCGTCATCTCCGTCTGCGCCACGGTGATCGGGATCGTGCTGGGCATGGTCGTGGCCATCCTGGGCATCTCGCCCTCGCGGTGGCTGCGCACCCCGGCGCGCATCTACACCGACGTCTTCCGGGGGCTCCCCGCGATCCTCACGATCCTGCTGATCGGTCAGGGCTTCGCCCGGCTGAGCCAGCAGCTGTTCGGACCGTCACCGTATCCGCTCGGCATCCTGGCCCTGTCGCTCATCGCCTCGGCGTACATCGGCGAGATCTTCCGCGCCGGGATCCAGAGCGTCGACCGCGGTCAGCTCGAGGCGTGCCGCGCCCTGGGGATGAGCTACGGCAAGGCCATGCGCCTGGTCGTGGTGCCCCAGGGTGTGCGGCGGGTGCTGCCCGCGCTCGTGAACCAGTTCATCGCGATCGTCAAGGACTCCTCGCTGGTGTACTTCCTGGGTCTGCTCGTGTCGGAGCGCGAGCTCTTCCGGGTGGGACAGGATGCCGCGGTTCTCACCGGCAACCTGTCGCCGCTCGTCGCGGCGGGCGTGCTGTACCTCGTCATCACGGTTCCGCTGACGCACCTCGTCAACTACTTCGACAACCGCTTCCGCACCGGCCGGCGCAAGCCGACCCCGCCCAAGAGCGGCCTCGATGAGGTCGAGGAGACCACCCCCGGCCCCGCCCTGACCTACGGAGCGAACACATGACGTACACCTCCCCGGTCCCCGTCACCGACGGGCACCTCTACGAAGGCTCGAGCCTCGAGCTCCGCGATCTCACGATGGCGTACGGCGACATCGACGTGCTGCGCGGGGTGAGCCTCGAGGTCAAGCCCGGCACCACCACCTGCATCATCGGCCCCTCGGGCTCGGGCAAGTCCACGCTGCTGCGCGGCGTGAACCGCCTCCACGAGCCCAAGTCGGGCGACGTGCTCCTGGCGGGTAAGAGCGTGCTGACGCAGAAGCCGGATGCCGTGCGCCGGCGCATCGGCCTGGTGTTCCAGCACTTCAACCTCTTCCCCGACCACACCGCGCTCGAGAACGTCGCGCTCGCCGTACGCCACGTGAAGGGGCTCTCGGCGTCCGAGTCGCGGCGGATCGCCGCCGAGCGTCTCGCCGAGGTGGGCCTGGCGGAGCGCAGCGATCACCGTCCGCGCGACCTGTCGGGCGGCCAGCAGCAGCGCGTCGCGATCGCGCGGGCCCTGGCCATGGAGCCCGAGGTCATGCTGTTCGACGAGGCGACGAGCGCCCTCGACCCCGAACTGGTGAAGGGCGTGCTCACCCTCATGGCGGGCCTCGCGCAGCGCGGGATGACGATGCTCGTCGTCACGCACGAGATGGGCTTCGCACGGAAGGTGGCCGACCAGGTCGTCTTCATGGACGAGGGCCGCGTCGTCGAGGCGGGTGCCCCCGCCGACCTGTTCGAACGGCCGCAGAGCCCGCGCCTGCAGCGCTTCCTGTCGGAGGTGCTGTGATGACGGCGCACACCGACAGCGCCCCCCTCCGCACCGCGGTCATCGGGTTCGGCGTGTCGGGGCGGGTGTTCCACGCCCCCTTCCTCGACGCCGACCCCGACTACCGGCTCGACCTCATCGTCACCGCGAACCCCGAGCGTCGCGCGGAGGCCGAGTCCCGGCATCCGTCCGCCCGGGTGATCTCCGACGTCGAGGCCGTGTGGGCCGCAGCCGACGAGCTCGACCTCGTCGTCATCGGCTCGCCCAGCGGCACGCACGCCCGGCTGGCGGAACGGGCATTGGATGCCGGCCTCGATGTCGTCGTCGACAAGCCCTTCGCCGTGACCGCCGAGGAGGGCCGTGCGCTCATCGCGCGTGCCGAAGGTCTCGGCCGCACGATCACCGTGTTCCAGAACCGTCGGTGGGACGGCGATTTCCGGACCCTGCGCGCCCTCGTCGACAGCGGGGAGCTCGGCGAGGTGCGGCGCTTCGAGTCGCGCTTCGAGTGGTGGAATCCCGACCCGTCGTCCTCGTGGAAGACCGAGGCCGACGTGGCCGAGGGCGGCGGCATCCTGTACGACCTGGGGACGCACCTCATCGACCAGGCCGTGCAGCTGTTCGGTCCGGTCGACGACGTCGCCTCGGAGGTGCACCGTCGCCGGCAGGCCACCGCGGCCGACGACGACGTGTTCGTCGCCCTGCGGCACGCCTCGGGCACGACGTCGCACCTGTGGATGAGCGCCGTCGCTCCGCTCAGCGGCCCGCGGTTCCACGTGCTCGGCTCGCTCGCCGGCTGGACCAGCTGGGGCCTCGACCCGCAGGAACCTGCGCTGATCGCGGGCGCCCTCCCCGGCGATCCCGGCTTCGGCGAGGTTCCGGAGGAGCGTTGGGGCACTGTCGGCGCGGGCGACGACACGCGGACTCACCCCACCCTCGCGGGCGACTACGGCGCTTTCTACCGCGCTCTCGCCCCGGCCCTCCGCCGCAAGGGGCCGCTGCCCGTCGACCCGAACGATGCCGTCGCGGTGCTCGAGATCATCGAGCGCGTGCACGCCGCGGCATCCGTCACCGCCTGATCCTCCCCCGAGAGAAAGACATCCTCATGACCACTCCCACGCACGTCGCCGTCATCGGCGGGGGCATCCTCGGCGTCTCGACTGCGGCGCACCTCGTCCGCGCCGGCGCACGCGTCACCCTGCTCACCGAGGGCTCCTGGGCCAGCGGCGCCTCGGGGCGCTCGATCGCCTGGCTCAACTCCTCCGGCGACCGCTCCGCTGCCTACCACTACCTGCGCATCGTGGGCATCGACCGCTACCGCTCATGGGGCGCGCACCACCCGGGCAGCGAGCGGTACCTGCGCTTCGACGGAGCCCTCAAGTGGGCGGGACCCGACGAGAGCTTCCGCGAGACGTTCGACTTCGAGCGCCGCAACGGCTACGACGCGGTCTGGGTCGAGCGCGCCGACATCGCCACGATCGCCCCCGATGTCGACCCCGACTCCGTGGCCGCCGAGGGCGCCATCTTCAACCCCGGCGAGGGATGGGTGAGCATGCCCGACCTCATCGCCGCGCTGGTGGCCGACGCCGTCGCTGCCGGCGCGATCGTTCACGAGAACGTCGGCCGCGCGCGCGTCGATGTGCAGGACGGTGTCGCGACCGGCGTCGTGCTCGCGGACGGCAGCCGTATCGAGGCCGACCACGTCGTGCTCGCCACCGGCCCCGCGGTCCCCGCCGACCTCGCCGCTCTCGGTGTGACGATTCCGGATGCCACCCCCGCGGCCTTCGTGCTCTTCACCGACCCGGTCGACGTGCCCGTGCAGACCGTGCTCAACACCCCGCGCGTCGCCGTGCGGCCCACGCCCGATGGGCGTCTCGTGCTGGATGCCGACTGGGCCGAGCAGTCGGTGCGGGTCGCCGACGACGGCTCGCTCACGGTGCCGGAGGAGTCGGTCGCGGGCCTGCTCGAGGAGGCCTCGCGCGTGCTCGCCGGTCACCCCACGCTGACGGCGTCCCGCGTCGGGGCCGGTCTCAAGCCAATTCCCGGGGACGGCGACCCGGCCGTGGGCGAGGTCCCCGGCATCCGGAACCTGTCCGCCCTCTTCACGCATTCGGGGGCGACGCTGGGGCTGATCCTCGGAGAGCTCGTCGCCGAGGAGATCGTCGCGGGCGCGCCGTCGCCGCTGCTCGACGACTTCCGGTTCGCGCGCTTCGTCGGAGAGACGGTCTCGGAGCCGGTGGCGACGGGGGCGTGGTCACCGGTCGGCGAGGACTGAGTCGGAGCCGAGGGGCGCGGCCGAAGGGTCGCGCCCCTTCAGCATCCCCCCGCCGGCCGCCGCCAGAACAGGCGATGGCACCGGGACAGGGCGATCTGCGCCGCGTCCGCCTGTTCTCGCCGCATCGCCTGTTCTCGCCGCGGGGCGCTGCCCGCCCGCCGCGCCGCAGCGCCAGCTGTCGCCGCGGGGCGGGCGCCACCGCCCGGCAAGACCCCGCAGCCCCCGCAGCCCCGCCCGCGGCTCCCGCAAAACCCCCGCCGCACGCGTGGAACACCGCCGAAACACGCGATTGTTACCGTCATCAACATGTCGCTCCTGGTCCTCAACGCCCGTCTGATCACCGTCCCCGCGGGGACGGACGACCCCGGCTACATCGAGCGCGGGTACATGCTCGTGCGGGACGGCCGCATTGCCGCGATCGGCGCCGGCGACCCCGACCCGGGCGTCACGGCCGACGAGATCCTCGACGTCGACGGCAAGTTCGTCGCTCCCGGATTCGTCTCCTCGCACAGCCACCTCTTCACCAGCGGCTCGCGCGGTCTGGGCGTCGACCAGACGCTCTACGGGTGGTGCACGTCGATGTTCAGCGTCCTGACCAACGGCTCGCCGGACCACATCTACTGGGCGACGCTGCACGGCTCGTTCGACTTCCTCGCCAACGGCGTCACGACCGCCTACAACTTCACCGATCCCCTCCTGCCGTGGGAGCCGATGGTCGAGGGCAAGCGCGCCGACGGCGGCGGCGTCCTGCGCGACCACGCCTGGCACACGCGCCAGAGCGACGGATGCCTCGACGCGGGCCTCCGCTTCGTCGACTCGATCGCCCTGGACGCCACCGTCGGCACGGACGAGGAGATCTTCGCCCGCTTCGAGGCCTCGCTCGACCACGTGCTCGCCATGGATCCCGACATCGCGCTGGGCGCCTCGATCATGGGCCAGGTGCAGTGGTCGACCCGACCGGATGCCGCGGAGATCGAGGTCGCGGTCATGGACCGGTTCGGCGTCACCAACCAGGCGCACTTCCTCGAGACGTACGAGGCCATCGAGCACCAGCAGTCGAAGTTCCAGCTCTACAAGCGCGCGGGCGCGCTCCGCCCGGGCATGATGTTCGGCCACTTCATCCAGACGACGCCGGAGATCATCCAGGATGCCGCCGCCGCCGGCGCCAGCATGTCCTGGCAGCCTGCGTCGAACGGACGTCTCGCGTCGGGTGTCGCACACGTCCCGGAGATGCTGGATGCCGGGATGAAGGTCGGCATGGGCCTCGACGACCAGGCGTGCACCGATGTCGCCGACCCGTGGCAGAACATGCGGACCGGCATGTTCATGCAGCGGGCCCGCACCCACGACCCGCTCTCGATGATGCCGGAGCGCGTGCTGCGCCTCCACACGCTCGGCGGGGCCGAGATCATGGGCGTCGACGACCGCGTCGGCAGCCTCGAGGTGGGCAAGTTCGCCGACTTCGTGGTCGTGGACCCCCGCAAGCCGGACGTCGGGCCGCTGTGGAACCCCGTCCGCAGCTACGTGCTGGCGTGCGGCCTGCGCAACCTGCAGCAGGTCTACGTGGGCGGGAAGCTCGTCAACGAGAACGGCGTCTCGACCAACCCGCTCGCTGAGGAGGCGTCGCGCGTCCTGCACGAGGAACTGCCGGCGCTGGTCGACCAGTACGGCATCATCCTCTGACCCGCGGCCTCGCGGCGGCCGGGTCCGACACGTCGGAGGCGCGGCCGGAATCGGACGTGGGCCGCAGATTCGGACGCCGCAGCCCATCCGGTCCGATTCCGCGGCCCCGCTCCGATTCCGCGGCCGGGTGCCCGGCCGCGCCGGAATCGGATGACGGCCGCAGATTCGGACGCCGCAGCCGATCCGGTCCGATTCCGCGGCCCCGCTCCGATTCCGCGGCCGGGCGCCCGCCCACGACCCGCCCGCGACCACGCCCCCGGCTCACCCCGACGCGGCCGGCGCGAGCCGGTACAGCAGCCGCGGCCGACCGCGCGCGCCGTAGCGGTGCGCCAGGTCGATGACGCCCGCGGCGACGAGGTGCTCGAGGTAGCGCTGCGCCGTCGCGCGAGACACGCCGCTGGCCGCGGCGACGTCCTCGGCGGAGACGAAGGTCACGGGGTTCAGGGCCGCCTGCACGCGGTCGAGGGTCACGGTCGCGAGTCCCTTCGGCAGCGCCGGGGCCGCCCGCGGCGCGGGCACCCGCACGGTCCCGGTGTCGAGCAGCCGGTCGATGTCGCCCTGACTCAGACGCCGCTCGCGGGCGGCATCCGTCCGTTCCCGGCGCTCCGCGCGGTACGCCTCGAGACGCCGGTGCAGCACCTCCTCCGTGAACGGCTTGACGAGGTAGCCGACGACGTGGGCGGCCAGCGCCTGCCGCACGGTCACCTGGTCCTGGGACGAGCTGATGACGAGGACGTCCGGGCCGTCCGCGCCGAGCGTGCGGAGCCGATGCAGCACCTCGACACCGCTGATGTCCGGCAGCCGCATGTCCAGCAGGACGAGGTCGACGCCCGCCTGCGCCTGCGTCACGGCGGCCGTGCCGGTCCCGGCGGAGCCGACGACCGCGAAGCCCGGCGCCGCGGCGACGAACCGGCCGTGCAGGGCGCGCGCGGCGGCGTCGTCGTCGCAGATGAGCACCCGGATCATCCCCGCGCCTCCATGTCGAAGGCGAACCGCGCCCCGCCCCACGCCGAGCGGGAGACGAGCAGCTCGCCGCCGCGGTCGGTCACCGCGCGTCGGACGACGGCGAGTCCGATGCCCCGCCCCGTCCCGATCCGGTCCGGCTTCGACGAGAAGCCGAGACCGAACGCCCGCTCCTGCTCACGCGGGTCCAGGCCGGGGCCGTCGTCGTCGACGGCGCCGTGGAGGATGCCACCCACCTGCGCGAGCGAGCACCGCACCCTCGTGGCGCCGGCCTCGGCCGCGTTCCGGCAGAGGTTGCTGAGGATGAGCACGACCGTCTCGTCGATCGCGACGTCCGGGTCGATCTGCGTCTCCAGCCGCGCGCCGAGGGCCGCGACCTCGCTGCGCAAAGCCTCGACGCTCGCGCTCACGAGGGATGCGCCGAGCCGGCTGTCCGCGGTCGGACGCGGCTCGAGACCCGGCATCGCCGCGGAGATGTAGGCGACGGCATCCTGCGTGTCGCCGTGCGAGACGAGACCGTGCAGGACGTGCAGGCGGGTGCCGAACTCATGGGCCTGCTCCCGCAGCGCGGCCATGGTGCGCGCGGTCTGCTCCTGCTCGGCGGCGAGGGCGTCGAGGCGGCGGAAGCGCCGCTCGATCAGCGCGGCCAGGACGGACGACGCGAGCGTGCCCGCCACGAGCGCGCCGAGGGCCCACGGCATCAGCTCGCCCAGGGCCTCGTCGCGCTCGGTGAGGATGCTCGACTGCAGGACGCCGACGGCGACCATGCCGACCACGTCCCCGCCGTCGCGGACGGGCACCTTCGCGCGCAGCGAGCTGCCCGAGGGGCCGGTCTCGACGCCGAAGAACGGTGTCCCCGCCAGGACGCTCGCGTTGGCGGTCTCCACCTGCCGTCCGCGCTGGTCCGCGGACGGGTGCGTGATGCGCACGCCCTCGTCATCGGTGATGACGACGTAGAAGACGCCGGTGGTCCGTTCGATGAGGTCGGTGAGCGGCTGCAACGCCGCCGTCGCGGGCGCCAGGTCGGCGGCATCCGCGAGGTCCGTCGCGCTCCCGGCGGGGGACATGGATGCCACGGTGCCGCGCACCTCGTCGAGCTCGGCGATGCTCGTGGCCACCTCCGAGACGCGCTGCGCGGTGTCGTCGTGGATCCGCCGCTCCTGCACCCCCGCGGCGATGACGGTGGTGAGGCCGACCGCGGCGAGGACGATGACGCTAGGAAGCACGACGAGTCCCCACCGCGCCGCGCGCGCGGCGGTCGAGCGGGCATCGCGCACGGCCGGGTCCTCTCTGACGCGAGTTATGAGCACAAAGCGGGCGGGGGGTGCGCCGCGGGCGTCCTCCTGGGAGCGTCATCACATTCTGCGAGACGACGACGTTCGCAAGGAGGAGTTGTGATGACGGAGCCTACGCCTTCATCTGTCCCAGACCACACGCCGACGGGTCCCCCCGCCCGGCGCCGGTGGATCGGCCGTGTCCTGGGCGGCGCCGTCGCCGTCTCGGCGATCGCGATCGCGTCCTACGGCTCGATCACCTCGGCATCCGCGGGGGACGACATCCACGCCTCGATGACGATCATCGCCCCGGCGGCCGCGGGCGGCGGCTGGGACGGCGTCGCCCGCGAGCTGCAGCAGGCGCAGAAGGCCAACGGCCTGGTGAACAACGTGCAGGTGGTCAACATGCCGGGCGCGGGCGGCACGATCGCCCTCGGCAACGTCTCGGTGCTCAACGGGCAGGCCAACAACCTGCTCGTCGGCGGGACCGGCCTGCTCGCGGCGACCGTGCAGTTCGACTCCGCGGCGACGCTCGACGACGTGACGCCCCTGGCCGTCATGGTCGAGGAGTACGACGTCATCGTCGTCCCCGCGAGCTCGCCGTTCCAGACGCTCGACGACCTCGTCGCGGCGTGGAAGGCCGACCCCCGCGCCCTGCCGTGGACCGGCGGCGGCTCGTTCGACCAGCTCGTCGTGGCCGAGCTGGCGCTCGCCGCCGGCATCCCTCCCGTCGAGATGACCTACATCTCGTCCGACGGCGGCGGCGAGGCGATCCAGGCCCTGCTGAACGGCACGGCGCGGGCCGCGGCGGGCGGTTACCCCGACAACATCGACCAGATCGAGTCCGGGCGTCTGCGCGCGCTGGCCCTGGTCGCGAGCGAGCCCCTCGACGGCATCGACATCCCCACGGCCGTCGAGCAGGGGTACGACATGGGCCTCACCAACTGGCGCATGCTCGCCGCTCCGAGCGGCCTCGACGACGAGCAGGTCGCCGGGCTGACGGACCTCGTCCTGGACTCGACGGCGACCCCGGAGTGGGCCGACGCCCGCGCCCGGTACCACTGGACCGAGCGCATCATCACCGGCGACGACCTCACGGAGTTCCTCGCCGAGGAGCGCACGCGCATCGAGCGCCTCTACGAGGAGATGGGCCTGTGATGCCGGCGAACAACCCCACGTCCGTGTCGGCGACCGTCGGCAACCGGCTGCGGCTCAGCCGCGGCGGGGGACTCGTCGGTCTCGCCAAGTCGCTGGCCATGCCGCTCGTGCTCGCGGCGTTCGCCACCTACCTCATCGTCGGGATCGTCACGATGCGGGTGCCCCCGAACGCGGCCTTCCCCGGTCCGCAGTTCTTCCCCGGCATCATCGCGGCGGGCCTGTACGTCTTCGCGATCGTGCTCGGCATCGGCGCGGTGCGCGCCATCGGCGGGACCCCGGATGCCGCGGAGCCGGACGAACGGGCGGTCGGGGTGGACTGGCGGTCCTTCGCCTGGGTCGTGGGGTCGTTCCTCGCGTTCGCGTTCCTGCTCGGCATCCTGGGCTGGATCATCGCCGCTGCCCTGCTGTTCACGGGAATCGCCCGCGGTTTCGGGCAGCGCAACGTGCTGTTCGCCCTGTTCGTCGGCGTGACGATCAGCTCTCTCACCTACATCGCGTTCGACATGGGGCTCGGCTTGTCCTTGCCCTCCGGCATCCTGGGATGGGCCTTCTGACATGGACGTTCTCGTTCTCCTCGGCGAAGGATTCGCCGGCGCCCTCACCTGGCAGAACCTCATCTGGGTGCTCGTGGGATGCGTGCTCGGCACGGCGGTCGGCGTCATGCCCGGCCTCGGCTCGTCGATGGCGGTGGCCCTGCTGCTGCCGGTGACGTTCTCGCTCGACCCGACCGCGGCCTTCATCATGTTCTCGGGCGTGTACTTCGGCGGCCTGTTCGGCGACTCGATCACCGGCATCCTGCTGAACACCCCCGGGCAGGCATCCGCCATCGCGTCGACGTTCGAGGGGCACAAGATGGCGCGCAACGGACGGGCGGCGCAGGCCCTCGCCACCGCCGCGATCGGCGCCTTCATCGGCGGGATCATCGCGTCGATCCTCCTCGTGTTCTTCGCGCCCCTGCTCGCGGACCTGTCGAGCAGCTTCGGGCCGGCGGAGTTCTTCGCCCTCGCGGTGTTCGCCTTCGCCGCGACCTCGTCGGTGGTGACGGACAGCGCCGTGAAGGGCCTGGCCTCGCTGTTCCTCGGGCTCGGCATCACCGTGATCGGCGTCGACGGGGTCACCGGGGCGCCGCGGTTCACGATGGACTCCCCGAACCTCTTCGACGGCATCTCGCTCATCACCGTGACCGTCGGCATCCTGGCCCTCGGCGAGGTCATCTACGTCGCATGCCTCGAACGGCATGTGGCGAACAAGACCATGATCCGTCCGACGGGTCGGCCGTGGCTCTCACGCAAGGAGCTGAAGGAGGCGACGCCCGCCTGGCTGCGCGGAACGGCGATCGGTCTGCCGTTCGGCGTGATCCCGGCCGGCGGATCGGAGATCCCGACGTTCCTCGCTTACGGCCTCGAGAAGCGCCTGGACTCCCGCCGAAGGAAGCCGCGCTTCGGCACCGGCGCGATCCGGGGTCTGGCGGCGCCGGAGGCGGCGGGCAACTCGACCACGGGCATGGCGATGGGCTCGCTCCTCGCGCTCGGGCTGCCGGTGTCGGCGACCGCGGCGATCATGCTCGCGGCGTTCCGCCAGTACGGTCTGCAGCCGGGGCCGCTGCTGTTCGAGCGGGCGCCGGACCTCGTCTGGGCACTCATCGCGAGCTTCTTCCTCGCGATGGTGGTGCTGCTGATCCTCAACCTCCCCTTCGCGATGGTGTGGGCGAAGCTGCTGCTCATCCCGCGTCCGTACCTGTACGCCTCGATCGCCCTGTTCTGCGGTCTCGGCATCTACGCCACGTCGGGGGCGACGTTCGACCTCGTCCTGCTGCTGGGCATCGGTCTGCTCGGCTTCCTGCTGCGCGCGAACGACTTCCCGCTGGCGCCGCTCATCATCGGGATGGTGCTGGGACCGCTGGCCGAGACGAGCCTCCGGGATGCCGCGATGAGCGCCAACGGCGACCTCACCACGCTCTTCCAGGGTCCGATCGTCCTGACGATCTACGCCGTGCTCGTCGTGGTGCTCGCCGTGGCCGTGCGCAACCGCGTGGTCGCACGCCGCGCGGCGGCCCGGACGCCCGAGCGCGAGAGCGTCGACGCGTCCTGACCCGTCGGCGGGCGGCGACCAGCCGTCCTGACCGGTCGGCGGGCGGCGACCAGCCGTCCTGGAATCGGATGACGGCCGCAGAGTCGGACCGGGAGACAGATCCCGTCCGACTCTGCGGCGTCGATCCGATTCTGCGGCCCCGACTCCGTGGCCCCGACTCTGCGGCCCCGACTCCGTGGCCCCGACTCCGTGGCCCCGGATTCCGCGGCCCCGATTCCCAAGCGCGGCTCAGGGGGTGCGGCCGGCGCGGCGGCCGGCGACCGCCGTCGACAGCCGGCCGACGAGGGCGAACACGCCCACTCCCGCCAGGCACGCCGCGAGGGCGGCGGCGAACAGCTCGGCGCTCCGCAGGTCGACGGACCCGAGGGCGAACATCTCGTGCGGCATGGGCAGCACGAAGCCCGCGCCCGCCGTGGAGAGCATGATCGAGACGGCGTACCAGGCGCCGACGAGGACGACGAGCACGGCCGCCGCCGTCCCCAGCAGGACGGCGCGCGCACCGAAGTCCCGTCGCCCGCCTTCCGCGCGGGGGTGCGGCGGCTCGACGGGGGGAAGGGATGCCGCGGGCTCCGACAGCGGGGACATGACGACGTCGGCAGCGGTGATGCTCATGGGTGTCCTCCCGAGGAAGCGGCGACACCGGGTGGTGATGGACCCGACATCCGGTGCTTCTCCGATGCTAGGAACCACCTGTTTCCGGGGCGTTTCCCCCGCGTGACCCTCCGGTCGCCGTCACGGCGGGACCGGGCGGCCGCACCCGCGTCAGGCGTCGCCGTCGGGCGCGTCCCCTCCGTCGGCGTGCACGATGTCCTTCACGATGAGCAGCCGATAGGTCGTGCCGTCGGGGGAGTGCCACCGGTGGGGCGTGCCCGAGCGGCAGTACACCGAGTCGCCGACGACGAGCGTCCGCTCCCCGAACGCCCCGAACGAGATGACGATCGATCCCTCGAGCACCGTGAGGAACTCGTCCTCGTCGTGGACGTAGTGGTCGCCGGGCTCGGCGTTGGACCCGGTGAACTCGAGCGGCTCGAAGCGGCGCGGGCCCGTGACGAGGACGCGGGCGGTCCCCTCGGCGTAGGGGCCGATCACGCCCTCGTCCGCGCCGACGAACGACGGCTCGGGGTCGTGGTCGGCGCGGGGCGGCTCCGAGCCGGCGATGAGCTGGACACGGCTGGCGCCCAGGGCGCGCGCCAATCGCTCCAGGCTGGCCATGCTCGGGCGGGCCAGGCCGCGCTCGAGCTGGCTGAGGAAGGGGTGCGACAAGGTGGCCGCCTCCGCCAGCTGCATCAGGGTGAGGCCGCGCGCCTTGCGGAGGCTCCGCAGATGCGCCCCGAGTCGCTCGTCGCTGGTGGGGGAGACGGGGGTCGCCGAGGCCATAGAGGTCATCGTGCCACCCTCCCGGACGGTCGCGCGACGAACGCCGCGGGGACGCGCACGACGACGACGCTCACGCGCTCCTCACCGCGCAGGAGCTCTCCGGCGCCGTGTCGTCCGCGATGAGATGCAGACGCGTCCCCGGCAGCTCGCGCAGAGGGCGGGCGCCGGCGGCGTTGCGGGATGCCACGATCTCCGCGATCACGGAGAGGGCGGTCTCCTCGGGGGTCGAGCCCCCCAGGTCGAGGCCGAGGGGGGAGTGGAGGCGGGAGAGCTCGGCATCCGTCACTCCGGCCCCACGGAGGAGCGCGGCGCGCCGGGCGACGGTGGCCCGCGCCCCCATCGCACCGACGAAGCCGACCGGCAGGCGCAGGGCCGTGCGCAGGGCGGGCACGTCGAGCCGCTCGTCATGGGTGAGGACGCAGACCGCCGTGCGCGCGTCGGGCGAAGGGAGGCCGGCGAGGTACTCGTGCGGCGCGGCGACCACCAGCTCCGTGGCGTCGGGGAAGCGCTCGCGCGTCACCAGCAGGGCCCAGCCGTCGCAGACGGTGACAGCGAAGCCGGCAGCGGCTCCGAGGCGGCACAGCGCGGCGGCGTGCTCACCGGCGCCGAGGATGACGAGTCGCGGGGGAGCGGCGTGATGGAGCTCCAGCGGGACGCCGTCGAGGTCGAGCCGCAGCGTCGCCTCGCGCCCGGCGCGGACGTCTTCGAGGGCCGGTCGCATCGTCTCGTCGAGGCGGTAGGCCACGACGTCGACCGCGCCGCCGCAGGCGAGACCGGCCGCGATCGGCGTGACGGCGCCGTCGTCGGTGAAGCCGAACCGGGCCCGTCGGATGCCGCCGGTGCGCAGGACGTCGAGCCCGAGCATCACGGCGTCGCTCTCGACGCACCCGCCCGAGATCGAGCCGAGCACGCGCGCATCGCGCGTCACGGCGAGGCTGGCCCCGACGCCGCGCGGTGCGCTGCGCGCCACACGGGTGACCGTGACGGCCGCGACGGGGACGCCCGCGTCGAGCAGCGGCACCAGGTCGGCGGCCAGTTCGAGCATGGACGCGACGGTAGTCGGGGCGTGTTTCGCGCACGCTACGCTGTCGTGACCATGCCCTCCGCGCCCGCTGGACCCGTCTTCGGTCTCGTGCTGGCCGCCGGTGCCGGGCGCCGATTCGGCGGCCCCAAGGCCCTCGCCCGGACTCCCGCCGGTACGCCGTGGCTGGCCCTCGCCGTCCGGGCACTGCGCGACGGGGGATGCGCCGAGGTCGTCGTCGTCCTCGGCGCCGGTGCCGAGGAGGCGCGGGGCCTCGTGCCTGAGGGAGCGACCGCCGTCACGGCGAGCGGATGGGAGAGCGGGGTCGCGGCATCCCTCCGCACCGGCGTCACCGCGCTCGAGTCGTCGGGAGCCGTGGCGGCGGTCGTCGTCCCGGTGGACACCCCCGACCTGCCCGTCGCCGCCGTGGCCCGCATCGTGCGTCGCGCCGGCGCCGACGCCCTCGTCCAGGCGACGTACGCCGGGGCGCCGGGTCATCCCGTGCTCCTCGGCCGCGCGCACTGGTCGCCGCTCGCCGCGAGCGTGCGCGGCGACGTCGGCGCCCGGCCCTACCTCATCGCTCAGGGGGCGGAGTCCGTCGAGTGCAGCGACCTGTGGACGGGCGTCGACCGCGACACGCGTTGAGCCTCCGAGGTCGCAGATCACGGTCCGGCCACGGACCGGGGCAATTTTGTCGTGCCTCTAGACAAAACCCCTCGGCGGGGATAATTTTTCGGAGCCGTCATAATCCGACGGTCCACAGAGCCGGGACATAGACGTACCCGATCCGACGCCCGGGAGGCGCGGGTACGACCTCGGGGGTCCCTGCCGTTCAGAGAGGAACGCAGATCACATGCTCAAGAAAATCCTGACCGGTGCGGCCATCGCCGCGCTCGCCGTCGGTCTGGGAGCGTGCAGCTCCACCCGTCCGGCGGACGGGGGCGCCGCCGCCGGCGGCAGCGGGGAGTGCAACGTCGGCATCGCGATGCCGACCCGCAGCCTGGAGCGCTGGATCAACGACGGTGAGCAGCTGCAGCAGAAGCTCAGCGACGCCGGCTGCACCGTCGACCTGCAGTACGCCGATAACAAGACCGACCAGCAGATCAGCCAGATCCAGAACCAGATCTCCGGCGGGGCGAAGATCCTCGTCATCGCGGCGATCGACGGCTCGACCCTGGGGCCGGTCCTCGAGGAGGCCAAGGCGCAGAACGCCACGGTCATCGCCTACGACCGCCTCATCAACGGCAGCGAGAACGTGGACTACTACGCCACCTTCGACAACTACAAGGTCGGCACCCTCCAGGGCCAGTACATCGAGGAGCAGCTCGGCCTGAAGGACGGCGCGGGCCCCTTCAACCTCGAGCCCTTCGCCGGCAGCCCCGACGACAACAACGCCAAGTTCTTCTTCGCCGGCGCCTGGGACGTCCTCCAGCCCTACGTCGAGAAGGGCCAGCTCGTGGTCCCCAGCGGCAAGTCGCCCGCGAACGACGACGCCTGGGCCTCCATCGGCATCCAGGGCTGGGCCTCCGACAAGGCGCAGGCCGAGATGGACAACCGCCTGTCGTCGTTCTACGGCGACGGCAAGAAGGTCAACGTCGTGCTGTCCCCGAACGACAGCCTGGCGATCGGCATCGAGGCCTCCCTCAAGTCGGCCGGCTACACCGCGGGCACCGACTACCCGATCATCACGGGCCAGGATGCCGACAAGGCCAACGTCAAGGCGATCCTCGAGGGCACGCAGGCGATGACCGTCTGGAAGGACACCCGCGCCCTCGGCGACCGCGTCTTCGAGATGATCCAGCAGATCAAGGACGGCGACGAGGTCGAGGTCAACGACACCGAGACCTACGACAACGGCGAGAAGGTCGTCCCGTCCTTCCTGCTGACGCCCGAGGTCGTCGTCAAGGACGACGTGCAGTCCAAGCTCATCGACTCGGGCTTCCTCAAGGCCTCCGACGTCGGACTCTGATCCGTTCCGCGGCGGGGCGGGAGCGATCCCGCCCCGCCGCTCGACCCTGCGCCCGGCGGGCGAGGGAGGAAAGACCATGACCGAACCGATCCTGCGCATGACGGGGATCTCCAAGTCGTTCAACGGGGTCCCGGCGCTGGCCGACGTGTCGATCGACGTGTACCGCGGCGAGGTCCACGCGGTGTGCGGTGAGAACGGCGCCGGCAAGTCGACGCTCATGAAGGTGCTCAGCGGCGTCTACCCCGCCGGCAGCTTCGAGGGGACGATCGCCCTCGAGGGCGAGGAGATGGCCTTCCGCTCCATCAACGACAGCGAGGCCGCCGGCATCGTCATCATCCACCAGGAGCTGGCCCTCAGCCCGTACCTCTCCATCGCCGAGAACATCTTCCTCGGCAACGAGAAGTCCCGGCGCGGCGTCATCGACTGGAACGCGACGAACACCGCCGCGGCCGAGCTGCTCAAGCGCGTCGGCCTGCGCGAGAACCCGGCGACCAAGATCTACGAGCTGGGCGTGGGGAAGCAGCAGCTGGTCGAGATCGCGAAGGCGCTGGCCAAGGAGGTCAAGCTCCTCATCCTCGACGAGCCCACCGCCGCCCTCAACGACGACGACTCGGCTCATCTGCTCGACCTCATCGACCAGCTGCGCACCCAGGGCATCACGTGCATCATCATCAGCCACAAGCTGAAGGAGGTGCTCCGCATCTCCGACCGCATCACGATCATCCGCGACGGCCGCACGATCGAGACGATGCTCCGCTCCGACCCCGAGACGGACGAGGGCCGCATCATCCGCGCGATGGTCGGCCGCGACCTGAACAGCCTCTTCCCGCCGCGGGAGCCCGACATCGGCGACGAGCTGTTCCGGGTGGAGAACTGGACGGTGCACCACCCCGTCGACACCGAGCGCGTCGTCATCCAGAACGCGTCCTTCATGGTCCGCGCCGGCGAGATCGTCGGCTTCGCCGGGCTCATGGGCGCCGGCCGCACCGAGCTGGCGATGAGCATCTTCGGCCGCATGTACGGCACCGGCATCTCCGGTGAGGTCTACAAGAACGGCAGGCAGATCGACGTGCGGACGGTGGACGCCGCCATCAAACACGGCATCGCCTACGCGACCGAGGACCGCAAGAGGTACGGGCTGAACCTCATCGGCGACATCCAGGTCAACGTCTCGGCATCCGCCCTGGCCCGTCTCGCCCGGCTCGGGGTCGTGGACCGCTACCGCGAGTACAAGGTCGCCGACTCGTACCGCTACAAGATGAACATCAAGGCGCCCAGCGTCGCCGCGATCACCGGACGCCTCTCCGGCGGGAACCAGCAGAAGGTCGTCCTGTCCAAGTGGATGTTCACCGGACCCGACGTGCTGATCCTCGATGAGCCCACCCGGGGCATCGACGTCGGGGCCAAGTACGAGATCTACGGGATCATCAACGAGCTCGCGGCCCAGGGCAAGGCCGTCATCGTCATCTCGTCGGAGCTGCCCGAGGTCATCGGCCTCTCCGACCGCATCTACACGATCTCCGAGGGACGCATCACGGCCGAGGTCGGCCGCGACGACGCCACGCAGGAGAACCTCATGCGGCACATGACCGCCGGAAGGAACTGACAGCAATGGCCACCGCATCCACCCAGACGGTCGAGGCGCCGACGCAACCGGGGCCGCGACGTCGCGGCATCCTGGCGCGCATCAACTTCCGTCAGTTCGGCATCCTCGCCGCCCTCGTCATCATCATCGCGCTGTTCCAGGTGCTCACCGGCGGCCGTCTGCTGCTGCCCGGCAACGTCAACAACCTCATCCAGCAGAACGCGTACGTGCTGATCCTCGCCATCGGCATGGTGATGGTCATCATCGCGGGCCACATCGACCTGTCGGTGGGCTCCGTCGTCGCGATGGTCGGCGCGATCGCGGCGATCTCGATGAACCAGTGGGGCCTGCCGTGGTACCTGGCGGTGGTGCTCTCGCTGGTCGTCGGTGCGATCGTCGGCGCGTGGCAGGGCTTCTGGGTCGCGTTCGTCGGCATACCGGCCTTCATCGTGACCCTCGCCGGCATGCTGCTCTTCCGCGGACTCACCCTCGTGCTGCTGACCGGCGGCACGATCAGCGGCCTCCCCGACGGCTTCACGGCCATCGGTGCCGGCTGGCTGCCGCCCGCGCTCGGCTACCTCGGCAACTGGGACGCCCTGACGCTCGTGCTCGGCGCGATCGCCAGCGCCGCGCTCGTCGTCCAGCAGCTGCGCACCCGTGCCACGCTCCGCCGCCTCGACCTGCCGCGCGAGGTCGCCTGGTCGTTCTGGCTGAAGAACGCCGCCGCGGTCGTCGTGATCATGGCCGCCGCCTTCACGCTCGCGACCTACAACGGCACCCCGATCGTGCTCATCATCCTGGCCGTGCTCGTGCTCGCCTACACGTTCGTGCTCAATCGCACGACGTTCGGCCGGCACATCTACGCCATGGGCGGCAACCTCTTCGCCGCGATCATGAGCGGCGTGAAGACGAAGTGGGTCAACTTCTTCATCTTCGTGAACATGGGTGCGCTCGCCGGTCTCGCCGCCGTGGTCAGCACCGCGCGCGCCGGCAGCGCCGTCGCCGCCGCCGGGCAGAACTACGAGCTCGACGCCATCGCCGCGGTCTTCATCGGCGGCGCCGCGGTCCAGGGAGGCATCGGCACGGTCGTCGGAGCGGTGGTCGGCGGCCTCGTCATGGGCGTGCTGAACATGGGTCTGTCGATCCTGAGCGTGGATGCCGCCTGGCAGATGGCCATCAAGGGCATCGTCCTGCTGCTGGCGGTGGCGTTCGACATCTTCAACAAGCGCCGCAACGGCGGTGTCTGACGGGGATGGGGAGCGCGGCCGCGGGCCGCGCTCCCCATCCCTCCCCGCGTCGGTCCCTGCGGTCCGCGGCCACGCCGATCATCGGGTCGGCGGCGTTCGGCTTCCGGTGGGTGGGATGATGGGGGAGGTGCGCCCCTCATGACCCCTGCCGTGTTCGAGCCCGCGACGCCGCTCGCACCCCCGGCCGGTCGTACGACCAACGACCTGATCCGCCAGCAGAACCTCGCGTCCGTGCTGTCGTTGCTCCACTCCAAGGGAGCGCTCTCACGCGCGCAGCTGGGGGCTACGACCGGTCTCAACCGCTCGACGGTGACGGGGCTCGTGATGGAGCTGACCGAGCTGGGGCTCGTCCGCGAGGCGCCGGGCGGGGAACGCACCGGCAAGGTCGGGCGCCCCATCCTCGACATCGAGCCGGAGGACCACGTCGCGGCGCTGAGCGTCCGGGCGGAGCCGCACGCCGTGACCGTCGCCCTCGTCGGTCTCGGCGGCGTCGTGCACGCGCGTCTCCGCCATGACACCGCCAGCGCCCCCTCCCCGCGCCGCTTCGTGCAGATCGTCGCCTCGTCGGTCGAGGCCATGCGCGCCGACATCGACCGCCACTACCGCGTCGTCGGCGCCGGGCTGGCCGTCCCCGGCCTCGTCAACGCCAACGGCTCGGTGCTCGTGTCGCCGACGCTCGGCTGGAAGCGCGACCCCGTGTCTGCGCGCCTGTCCGACGAGCTCGGCATGCCCGTCGCCGCGGGCAACGACGCCAGCATCGGCGCACTCGCCGAGTCCCGCTTCGGCGTCGGCGTCGGCGTCGGCAACCTGCTCTACCTCGGCGGCGCGATGCACAGCATCGGCGGGGGTCTCATCATCGACGGCACCCTCCTCCGCGGGACGTCGGGCTACGCCGGCGAGCTCGGTCACACCGTGGTGGACCCGCGAGGGCGTGCCTGCGTCTGCGGACGCCGGGGATGCCTCGAGGCCGAGGTGAGCCTGGACATCCTCGAGCCCCTGCTCGGTCGGCGCAAGCTCGACGAGGACGAGCTGGACGTCGAGCTCGGCGTGGCCCGCGACCCCCGGGTCATGACCGAGGTCACCCGCCAGGTCGAGATGCTCTCGCTCGCCCTGACGAACTTCGTGAACGCCTTCGCCCCCGAGACCGTGGTGCTCTCCGGCTACCTCGGCGCGCTGCTGTCCGTCAGCCGCGAGCGTCTGGCCGACGCCGTCCGGGTGCACCCGCTCGGCGCGGAGGGGCGGGCGATCCGCCTCGAGCGCGCGCACCTGCGGTCGCGGCTGATGCTCGTCGGACCGGCGGAGCTGGCCTTCGCCGACCTGCTGTCCAACCCGGCCGGCTTCCGCGGCTGACCCCGGCGGGCCCGACTCCTTCCCGGCGTCGACGTCCGTCCTGCGGAGTCGGAGGCCGACACGCCGTGAGGGCCGTCCTGCCGCACGGCGTGTCGTCCCGAAGTCCGCACGACGGTTCTCGAAGCCACCCGAATGGATGCCGCGGGCCCGACCGACTCCGGAGGACGGACCCGGAAGGACCCGGCGTCAGCCGCCGATCACCACGTTCAACGGTTCCTCGCCGCGGTGCAGTCGCTCGATCTGGCGCCGGACGAGCCGGGCGATGCGGGGGCGCATGGCATCCGTCGCCCCTCCTACGTGCGGGGCGATGAGCACGCCGTCGAGGCTCCACAGCGGGTGGTCGGCCGGGAGGGGCTCCGGGTCCGTGACGTCGAGGGCGGCGCGGATGCGGCCGCGGCGAACGTGGTCGACGAGCGCGTCCGTGTCGATGAGAGGGCCGCGGCCGACGTTCACGACCAGAGCGCCATCGGGCAGGGCGGACAGCGCATGGTCGTCGATGACGTGGCGGGTCGCGTCGCCGCCGGGGAGCGAGGCGATGAGGATGTCGGTCTCGGCGAGCACCTCGTCGAGCTTGCCGAGGGGGAAGACCTCGACGTCGTCCTGCAGGCGTCCGTGCGAGGCGACCGCGCGCAGCTCGACCTCGAAGGGCTTCAGCCGGGCGGCGATCGCGCGGCCCACACCGCCGAAGCCGAGGAGGGTCACGCGGGCGTCGGCGAGGCCGGCAGCGCTGCCGCCGGTCCAGTCGCCGCGGTCCTGCGCGCGCACGAAGTCCGGGATCCGACGCTGGGCGGCCAGGGCGAGCGTCACGGCGAGCTCCGAGGTGGCGGTCTCGTGCACGCTCGAGGCGTTCGCGAAGACCATGCCTTCGGGCAGTCGGCCTTCGATGTTGTCGTAGCCGATCGACTGGCCCTGCACGAAGCCCACCTCGACCGACGAGAGGCTCTCGATGACGTTGTCCATCGACATGTACGGCGGGACGACCATGTCGAAGCGCTCACGCGGAGCCGGGCTCTTCATGTCCCACACCACCACCTCGACGCCGTCGGGGAGGTCGCCGAGGTCGTCGGCGAGCTGCGTGGAGGGGACGGACACGACGAGGGGGGTGGAGGAGGTCACACGTCCACGCTAACTCGGCGCCCTGCGGACCCCGGCGGGGGTTGCGGCGGGAGTCGAGCGGGTCGGACGGAGGGGATGCCGCGAAGGGAGGGCCGTATGCGGCGGTGGCATCCTCCGCTCCCGACATCTCCTCCCCTCACCCCGCGGCAGAGGGACAGAGGCCTCGCCCGGGGCGTGACGGGATGCCGCGGAGGCGCGGCCGCGCCGGCTGCCGAGGGGGGCGGGTGAACGGGCTGGTGAATTGAGCGACGCTCCGGTGCTTCCACGGGACGCTGTCCGGATAATGGCGCTCGGGGAATTACTGGTGAGGGTGCTGGGAAGGATCCTTCACATGGGTATTTGCAACACGCGGTTTAGGCTTCTGAGGAGGGCGAGGGTTGTCCTTCTGGCAGTGTCTCTGGCGGCGGGCTCGCTGCTGTTCACTGCCCCGGCCGCTTATGCAGGAGATTGCAGAGGGATATTCTGCGGTCGGATAACCAACGCAAATGACTCGCGTTACACCATTCTCATCGGCGCAGATTGGGATGCCAGCCAGGGTAGGCCTACTGGAAGCACCCGCAACTTGCGTCCTGGCGAGAGTTCAAGCGATTTCATCAGAGATGTGGACGGTTACCTTCTCGTCCGGGGGGTTTGCGCCTGGTTCTACGGTTCGGGCGGAACTACACAAGCAAAAAATTACATCACAGGCGACGGAAAATGGCACAAGATAAATGACACATTCAACTACACGCTGCACACCTACAAGTGTTGAGGCGAAATGATTCGCGAACGGGTCATGTGGATTGCGCTGCTGAATTTGTCGGCGGGGGTGACGATGCTTGTCTGCCTCACCTTGCCGGCGATCGTGGCGGCGACCTTCACGGCGGGTGATATTCCGGCCGCCGTAGCTCCGCTATCGGCAATTCTCTGCGTCATCGCGCTGGTCGCGCATGCCACAGTCATCGCGGGCGTGGCACGGTCGCGAGACTGACGGCCCCGCGCCGAGAGAGTGGACATCCGGATAGGACAACCGCTCATTGTCAGTGGTGCGCCGCTCGCTCCCACCAACCGCCCCGTCAGCGGACGGATCCATGTTGCAGCCGCCGCCTGATTCATCCCAGCGGGAGGTCCGTAGACGAGGTCTTTGCGAGCAGGTCTTCCCTGTCGGGTAGGAGCGGGCGGCGCTACGGCGCCCACGAGAGAAGGGAGACAGGATGCCGCGAAGTCGCGCCCCCTGTCCGCCGACGGGCGCGGGGATGAAGGAGGCGCGGCGGCGGCCCCCGAAGAGGACCGCGGGACGACGTCAGGCCGCGGCGCCGACCACCGCGGCGACCGCCGAGGTGAAGAAGCCGAGGCCGTCCACGCCGGAGCGCATGGCCGCGGGGGTGGCGGGACCGAATCCCGGCTCGACGGCGTGCTCCGGGTGCGGCATGAGGCCGACGACGTTGCCGCGCTCGTTGGTGAGGCCGGCGATGTCGTCGAGCGACCCGTTCGGGTTCACGCCCAGGTACCGGAACGTCACGAGGCCCTCGCCGGTCACGCGGGCCAGGGTCTCGGCATCCGCGATGTATCCGCCGTCGGCGTTCTTCAGGGGGATGACGATCTCGTCGCCCTCGGAGAAGTCGCTCGTCCAGGCGGTCGAGGCGTTCTCGACGCGCAGACGCTGGTCGCGGCGGATGAACTGCTGGTGGGCGTTGCGGATCAGTCCGCCGGGCAGCAGGTGCGCCTCGACGAGCATCTGGAAGCCGTTGCAGATGCCGAGGACGGGCATGCCCTTGGCGGCGGCGTCCTTGACCTCGGCCATGATCGGCGCGAAGGCGGCGATGGCGCCGGCGCGCAGGTAGTCGCCGTAGCTGAAGCCGCCGGGCAGGACGAGCGCGTCCACGCCCTTCAGATCGTGCTCGCCGTGCCACAGGGCGACGGGCTCGCCGCCGGCGAGGCGGATCGCGCGCTGCGCGTCGCGGTCGTCGAGCGACCCCGGGAAGGTGATGACGCCGATACGGGCGGTCACTCCACGACCTCGATGTTCACGACGTCCTCGATGACCGAGTTCGACAGCATCTCGTCCGCGAGCTCGCGTGCGCGGGCCAGGGTGGCCTCGTCGACCTCGCCCGCGACGGTCAGCTCGAAGCGCTTGCCGATGCGGACGTCGGAGAAGCGGTCCTCGCCGAGACGCGACAGGGCGCCGGCGACGGCCTTCCCCTGCGGGTCCAGGAGCTCGGCCTTGGGCATGACGTCGACGACGATGGTGGGCATTGCAGCTCCAGGGTCGGGAGGGGTGTGGATGCCATTCTACGCAGCGCCCGCTCCCCGCGCTGCGCCGCCGCCCCCTGCCGGCCACGGCAATGCGCCGGGGACAGGCGACGCGTCGGAGACAGGCCGATCCCGACGTTCCCCGCCTGTCCTCGCTGCCCCGCCTGTCCTCGACGCGGGCACCGACCGTCCGCGGCGCAGCATCGAGGACAGGCGACGCGTCGGAGACAGGCCGATCCCGACGTTCCCCGCCTGTCCTCGCTGCACCGCCTGTCCTCGACGCGGGGACCGACCGCGACTCCGACGACGGTCGCCCCCACGGCATCCCGTCTTGACGCCCGCGAGGTCATCCCCTACCTTCGAGCAGAGCCGTGAGAGCGCTCCCACGCCGCGCGCTGCCGCGCCGCCCGGGGCGCCGGCCGCCCGTCTCCACGGTCGCGCGTCGATGGCATCATGCAAGGGGCGGTCGAGGAACGACCCTCGCGCCCACGGAAGGAACACCATGTCCCAGTCCCGTTCGTTCCCCGACGGCTTCCTGTTCGGCGCCGCCACCGCCGCCTACCAGATCGAGGGCGCGGCCTTCGACGACGGGCGTCGCGCGTCGATCTGGGACGCCTTCTCGCGGGTGCCCGACGCCGTCATCAACGGCGACAACGGCGACGTCGCCTGCGACCACTACCACCGCTACGCCGACGACGTGCAGCTGATGAAGCGCCTCGGGCTGCAGACCTACCGCTTCTCCACGTCGTGGTCGCGCGTGCGGCCGGACGGCGGGGCGCTCAACCCGAAGGGCGTCGACTTCTACAAGCGCCTCGTGGACGAGCTGCTCGCCGCGGACATCCTGCCGTGGCTCACCCTCTACCACTGGGACCTTCCGCAGGCTCTGCAGGACCGCGGCGGCTGGACCGTCCGCGAGACCGCGGAGCGCTTCACCGAGTACGCGCTCGACATGCACGACGCCCTCGGCGACCGAGTGAACGTGTGGACGACCCTCAACGAGCCGTGGTGCTCGTCCTTCCTCAGCTACACGGCGGGCGCCCACGCGCCGGGGCACTACTCGCAGGCCGAGGGCATGCTCGCCGCGCACCACCTGCTCCTCGGCCACGGACAGACCGTCCGCGAGCTGCGCTCCCGCGACGCGTCGCTGAACCTCGGTCTCACGCTGAACCTGACCGTCGCCGAGGCCGTCGACCCGGCGGACTCCGCGGACCTGGATGCCGCCCGTCGCATCGACGGGCAGTTCAACCGCTGGTTCCTCGACCCGCTGTTCCGCGGCGAGTACCCGGCCGACATCATCAAGGACTTCCGCGACACCGACGCCGAGGCCGTCGTGCGCTGGCAGGCCGCCGTGCAGCCGGGCGACCTGGACGTCATCTCGACCCCGATCGACACGCTGGGCGTCAACTACTACCACGGCGAGTTCGTCGGCGGCACGCCGCCCGAGATCGACCCGCCCGCGGGCGACGCCCCCACGCCCCGTCCGATCGGCAAGCCCTTCCCGGCGCACGAGAACCTGTACTGGCACGACCGCGGGCTGCCGCGGACCAACATGGGCTGGGAGGTGCAGCCCGAGGGCCTCACCCGTCTGCTGGAGCGCGTCAGCGAGGAGTACTCGGCCGCCGCCGGCGTCGCCCTCTACGTCACCGAGAACGGTGCGTCCTACGACGACGAGCCCGTCGTGGACGAGGGCGAGACGCGGGTGCACGACGACGCGCGCGTCGAGTTCGTGCGGGCGCACCTCGCGGCGGTCCTGGATGCCGTCGAGAAGGGCGTCGACGTCCGGGGCTACTTCTACTGGTCGCTGATGGACAACTTCGAGTGGGCCTGGGGGTACGCCAAGCGCTTCGGCATCGTCTATGTCGACTACGAGACGCAGGAGCGCACGGTGAAGGACTCCGGCCGGGAGTACGCTCGCATCATCGCTGAGCGCGCGCTGGTGCCCGTACCTGCGCGGTAAGCCGTGCCCGAGGGAGGGCCCATGGAGGTCGCACCGGTGCGAGGTGCCGCGACCATCGAGGAGGTCGCGGCGCGGGCCGGGGTCTCGCGCTCCACCGTGTCGCGGGTGGTGAACGGCTCCACCGCGGTGTCGCCTGCGGCGCTCGAGGCCGTTCAGCGGGCGATCGCGGAGCTCGACTACGTGCCCAACCGGGCGGCGCGCTCGCTCGCGAGCCGGCAGACCCGCGCGATCGCGCTGGTCATCCCGGAGCAGACGGACCGCTTCTTCGGCGACCCGTTCTTCGCCGCGATCGTCGCGGGCATCAGCGAGGTGATCAGCGCGTCCGACTACGTCGTCAACATGCTGATCGCCAGCGACGACGCGGACGGCAAGGCGGTCCGCTACCTGCGGAGCGGGAGCGTCGACGGGGCGATCGTCGCGTCGCACCACACGAGCGACACGTTCATGGAGCGGGTCGCCGACGTGGTGCCGGTGGTCTACGGCGGGCGGCCCGGGCGACTGCGCCCGAGCGACTGGTTCGTCGACGTCGACAACGTCCACGGCGGGCGGACCGCGACGGAGTACCTCCTCGCCCGCGGCCACCGGCGGCTGGCCACCATCTGCGGGCCGTCCGACATGACGGCGTCGATCGACCGGCTCCAGGGCTTCCACGACGCCCTCGCGGCGGCGGGCCTCCGACCGGCAGCCGTCGAGGACGGCGACTTCACCGAGGAGGGCGGAGCGGATGCCATGCGGCGCATCCTCGCGGTGGGGGAGCCGCCCGAGGGGCTCTTCGTGGCGAGCGACCTCATGGCCCGCGGCGCCTACACGGCGCTGCAGGAGCACGGCCTCGTCGCCGGCCGGGACATCGCGGTCATCGGCTTCGACGACTCGTCGGCCGCGACCTCGGTCACGCCCGCGCTCACCACGGTCCGGCAGCCCTCCCTCGCGCAGGGCCGCCACATGGCATCCGTCCTCCTGGACATCCTGGCCGGACGCCCCACCGCCCACCGCACGATCCTGCCGACCGAGATCGTCGAGCGCGCCTCCGCCTGACGCGCGCGCCGCCCCCTCACCAGGGCGAGCGCTGCCGCGAGGACAGGGGATGCCACGGGAACAGGCCCCGGCAGCGCCGATCGTCCTGTGCTCGGCGCGCAGCCTGTCCTCGTGACGACGGACTCAGTTCGTGTCCGCGCGCCGCGGCTGCTGGTACACGTCCGGGATGTCGTCGCCGTCGGCATCCACGGCCTCGGCGAGGGCGAGCTGCTTGTAGCGCCGGTTGCGCACGAGCAGCACGGTGGAGGCGAGGACGGATGCCAGGAGCGACGCGGCCATGATCGCGATCTTCGCGTCGTCGGTGTGGACAGAGCCCTCCGGGAAGCTGAGCTCGGCGATCAGCAGCGACACGGTGAAGCCGATCCCGGCGAGCAGTCCCACGCCCGCGAGGTCGATCCACTTGAGCGCCGGGTCCAGGCGGACCTTCGTCACGAGCGTGAGCAGGCGCACCCCCAGCAGGATGCCGAGGGGCTTGCCGAGCACGAGGCCGGCGACGACGCCGATGGTGACGGGATCCGTGATCGCACGGACGAGTCCCTCGCCGCCGCCGACGGAGACGCCCGCAGCGAAGAACGCGAACACGGGCACGGCGATGCCCGCCGACAACGGGCGGAAGCGGTGCTCGAACTGCTCGGCGAGATCCATGCCGCGATGCACCGGCTGCCGGCGCGACGGGGCGACGGGGATGGTGAAGGCCAGCGCGACGCCGGCGATCGTGGCGTGGACGCCGGACGCGTGCAGGAACGCCCACGCTGCGAAGCCGATCGGCAGCAGCACGACCCACGCGGCCCCGCCGTTGCGCGCGAACCAGGCGCGACCGCGGTGGGCGATGACGCCGTAGAGCGCGATGATCGCGGCGGAGACCGCCAGCGGGAGCAGCGAGATGTCGCTCGTGTAGAAGATCGCGATGATGGCGATCGCGATGAGGTCGTCCACCACGGCGAGGGTCAGCAGGAAGATGCGGAGGGGGCCGGGCAAGTGCGAGCCGACGATGGCGAGGACCGCCACCGCGAACGCGATGTCGGTCGCGGTGGGGATCGCCCACCCCGCCAGGAGACTCGGCTGGGTGTGCACGATCGCGACGTAGATGAGCGCCGGCACCGCGACGCCGGCGAAGGCGGCGGTGACCGGGACGATCGCCGTGTCGAGGCGGCGCAGGCTGCCCGAGACGATCTCGCGCTTGAGCTCGAGGCCGACCAGGAAGAAGAAGACGGCGAGCAGCCCGTCCGCCGCCCAGGCGCCCAGGCTGAGCTCCAGGTGCCACGGCTCGTAGCCGACCCGGATGTCCCGCAGCGCGAAGTAGACGTCCGAGGCCGGGGAGTTGGCCCAGACGATCGCGATGAGCGCGGCGACGACGAGCAGCATGCCGCCCACGGACTCCCGCCGGAGGAGCGTGGTGACGCGATGGACCTCGGCGTAGCCGGGCCAGTGCGGAGCGCGGGCGGTGTCGTGGCTCATGAAGCCTCCAGAGGGGTCGGTCGATGAGATGTCGACCAGACTTCCCGACGCACCGGCATCCATCCTACCGGTGGGGTTCCACGCCCTCGGACCCGGCGCCGTCGTGCGGACATCCGGCCGACACGCCGCCTGCACCCCTGACTGGGGCGGCGTGTCGGCCGCGGAGTCCACACGACGGCTCCCGACGCGCCCCCGCCCCCCCCCCCCCCCCCCCCCCCGGGGGGGAACCGGAAAAACCCCCGGCCCCCCCGGGGGGGCGCCGCCGGGGGGGGGGACGCCCCG
>NZ_JBFPNN010000010.1:0-125087 GCF_040815675.1 Microbacterium sp. LMI1-1-1.1
GCCCGTACATGCCAGCGTCGGTGGGGACGTCGACGTAGGCGACGTACGCGCTCGTCTCGTCGGTAATGACGGGCGGCCCCGTGATCGTCGTTGCGACGATCCGGGAGGGGTCCATGTAGGCGTAGTCCTGCGTGGCCTTTTGATCGAGGAGGGGTTGTAGATTCGCCCACCACTCGTCGAATCGAAGACCGGGACGTGCGTACGCGAGCATGACGGTCTGAGCGGCGGCGATCGCGCTCTGGCGCGAGCTGTCATCCCACGTCGGGACGGTGCGTGGGCCGTGGGTTTCCCCCGAGTCCTCGTCGATCGCCCCCTGAGGCGCGGGGGTGAATGTGGAGGAGTCGGGGAAGATCGGGCCTGACGTGCTCGCACTGGGCGTCGACGCGGGCTTGGGGGGCTCGGTGGTCCCCGTGCATCCAGCAAGTACGACGGCGGCGGTGATCACGACGATGACGGTCCCGATCTTCCTCACAACTAGTTCCCCCTCAGACGGTCTCCGATCCAGGCTTGGCCGTATGTCCGGTATCGCGCCTGTTGTTCGCGCCTTTCCGGAGCTCGGCCTTGAGTTCGTCCACGATGACGAACCACGAGGTGCCCAGCTTGTAGCCGGGAATGGTTCCTTCTTTGAGCCAGGTGTAGACGGTTCGCGTGGTCGTGTTTAGTCGCGCAGCGACCTCGGTCGGACCGATTGTGGGTGGGTCGTGCTCGAATAGCCGGTCAAGTGCGTCTGCCACGGCGGCATCCCTTCCTAGCCCCCACAAGAAGGGTACAGGGACGCGCGAGAAAGAACATTAAAGGTTTCTAACGTCGCGCTTTTCATGATCCTTCATGTGTCGAGTTAGCGTGAATGGACCAATAATCGTCAGTTCGTTGGGGGCACGATGAGCGATCCAATCAACCCGTGGCTGTCGCGGCCGGCGACGCCAACACCGGATACGAACGGCCCGATCGCGGTCGTTCCATCCACATTCGGACCTGTAGCACCGCAGCGAGGCGTCCCCGCGCCCGATCAGGCCGACCAACTCCCGATCAAAGACCAGCGGGCGACTCCCGCGCTCTGGTGGCTGGGCGCGCATGGCGGCTCGGGGGAGTCCACGCTGGCAGCTCTCGCGCCGAGGTGGTCAGCCGCGGCCGGCCACGCCTGGCCGCGCAGCTCGACGAATGAGCCGACGCCCGTGGTCATTGTTGCCCGATCGAACGCCGTTGGCCTGCGTGCCGCACAGAACGCCCTCCGACAGTGGGGGGCAGGGCTGACACCCTCCAACGTTCTCGGGCTTGTCGTCATGGCTGACGCGCCCGGTCGGATGCCTCGCGCTTTGCGGGACCTGCTCACCGTGGTCGGTGGCGGTGGCCCTCGCACGTGGGTGGTGCCGTGGGTTGATGCCTGGCGGCTCGACGAGCCCAGCGCGTCACCCACCCCGCGCGAAGTCCAGCGAGTCATCGACGAGCTGAGCGCACTCCCCGGAATCGGTGCCGCCAGCAACTTCAACTGAAAGGCAAACATGTCCGCGATCGAAATGCTTCACTCCGTGAACGAGACGGCCAACGTCCTGGCCGGCGTCATCCCAAACCCCGCGCCGCAGCAGCCGCCGGGCACCGAGGGCGTGACCACGATCCTGTCGTGGCTGAAGTGGATCGGCTACGTCGTCGTCGGCGGCGCGATCATCGTCGGCGGAATCCTCATCGCCGTCAGCTTCCGCCGCGGTGAGGGTCACGACGCCCTCCCCAAGGTCATCTGGCCCATGGCCGGCGCAATCGTCATCGGCGGCGGTGCCGCCCTGATCGGCATTCTTGCCGGAGCGTAAGGAAGGAGCCGTCATGGCTGACGACAACGACTCCACGCAGAACCCGTTTAGCCGTCCCGGCTTCATCGTCGGGGCGGTGGTGGTGGCCGCGCTGATCGTTGCCGCCATCTTCCTGACGGTATTGAACCTCAACCGCGGGAATGATGCCGCGCCCCCTCAGGGCACTCCGTCGTCCATCTCGGCCGCTAGCGCCGCCCCGACCTCGAGTGAATTGGCGGTCGCGGGCGGCGTCAGCGTGTGTGGGCTCGACGGTGTGGAACTTTCCGGAAAGGTGACCACGCCGCCGACCGCGGAGTGGGCCTACGTGCGTACGGTCGCCTACCCGACGTCGACGACGTACGGCCCCGGGGCGACCAGCTCGGAGGGCGTGCCGACATGCTTCCAGCACTCGCCTACGGGCGCGTTGTTCGCCGCCGCGACCGCTCTGGCCGTTCCTGCCGATCCCGCCCTGGCGAATGCCTGGATCGATACGGCGCTCAGCTCGGGCACGTACCGAAGCCAGCTCCTCTCTCAGGCCGTCAGCGGCTCGGAGACTTCGGGTGTGCGGTTGCAGCTTGTCGGCTTCAAGGTGCTGTCGTACGACGGAAAGACGGCGAGTATCGACCTCGCCGTGCGCGGCTCCACTCAGGGCCAGACCGTCACGGCATCAGTCGTGTACCAACTGATCTGGGAGGACGGGGACTGGAAGATCAACGCGAACGTCCCGAACCCGTTCGACTTCTCCTCAATCCCTGACACCTCGGGATACGTCACGTGGGCTGCTTGATATGGCTTGCAACATTCTCACTCCATCGGAGTGCGTCGGCGACATAGTCGAGGGGGCCGTGGGTGACGCGATCGAGAACCTGGCGAACGCCGTACTGGAAGCGTTCGGTAAGGCTGTCGGTTCGCTCGGCACCCTGTGGGTCAACGTGGGAACGCCGAACCTCACGGGAACCGGCGGCAGCTCGTCGATCGCTGCCGGCACGACCGCTCCAAACTCGGACGGCATCATTCAGGTGCTCGGCTGGGTGACCTGGATCGCGATCGTGTTCGCGGCAATCTCGATCATCCTGCTCGGCATCCTCGTAGCCACGAGGATGCGCGCGGGCGAGGGCTTCCGCGCGGTCGGCCCGCTCGGCTTCGTGCTCGGCGGCATCTTCCTCATGTCGGGCGCTACAGCGCTTGTCTCGGGGCTGCTGCCGCGCGGGCCTCAGGGGGCCGGCGGGGCGGTGCTGTTCTTGCAGTCTTCGCTGTGGTGGTACATGGGGGCTGCGGCGGTCGTGTCCGTCATCATCGGCGGCGTCCGCATGGTGTGGGAGCAACGCGCAGAACCCGGTAAGGAGACGATCAAAAGCCTTCTGACGCTGATCGTCGTCGCCGGGTCCGGGGTGACGATCGTTGGCCTTCTCGTGTCGGCGTTCGACTCGTTCTCCGTCTGGATTCTCAACGGGGCGTTGAGCTGCGACGTCGGCGCCGACTCCGCGTGCTTCGGAGAGAACATCGCCTACCTGCTCGCCCTCACCACGAACCCGAACACGGGTGGTCTGGGCGCGCTGTTGGTCATCATCCTCGGCATCATCGCGATTCTCGCGACAGCTGCCCAGATCGTCTTGATGATCGCCCGCGGCGGCATGCTCGTGATCTTGACCGGCATCCTGCCGCTGTCAGCGGCGGCCACCAACACCGAAATGGGTAAAGGCTGGTTCAAGAAGAACGTGGGCTGGCTGGCGGCATTCATCCTCTACAAGCCGGCCGCGGCGATCGTATACGCCGCGGCATTCCAGCTCGTGGGCACGAACATCTTCCAGGACGACGGAACGGGCTTTATCGCCGTGCTCACGGGCCTCATCCTCATGGTGCTCGCGCTGTTCGCGATGCCCGCTCTGATGCGGTTCGTCACACCTCTCGTCAGCTCCCTCTCGGCCGGTGCCGGCGGTGCGCTGGGAGCTGCGGCGGTTATGGCGCTGCCTTCCGGCGCTACTGCTGCTGGTCGCCTCGCTACCGGCTCAGGCGGTGGCTCGTCGTCGGCGGGTGGACCGGGCGCAACGGGCGGCCCGGGCTCGACCGGCGCAAACGGGCCGTCTGGCTCGAACGGCGGCGGGGGCTCAGCCCCTCAGGCCGCACAGGCCTCTAGCGCCGCTGGTGGCGGCGGCGGCGGCACGACAGGGGCCGCGGCGTCCTCAAGTGCCGCTGGCGGCGGCACGGGCGCTGCTGCGGCCTCTGCGGGTGGTGGAGCTGCCGCGGGCGGCGCTGCTGCCGGCGGCGGTGCTGCAGGTGGAGCTGCTGCCGGCGCTGCGGGTGGCCCTGTCGGTATGACCGCGGGCGTCGCGATCGGCGCAGCGGCTCAGGGCGTGCAAGCAGCCACGGGAGCCGCGAAAAACGTGGGCGATCAAGCAACGGGTGAGGGGAGCGGGAGCTGATGGCAACCGTAGAGACAAGTCGTAAGGGCGTCCGCACGTACGGGAACTGGCGTCAGCCGACGTCGCCGGGGCTCCTCGGTCTCGGCACCGTCGGCACAGGCCTGATGTTCGCTGCGCTGCTGATCGTGATCGTCGTCCTGATGACGACGAACATCATCAACGCCTTCATCACCGCGGCGGTGTTCGGCGGCATGATCCTGCTGCTGACCATCCGCGACGCGGACGGTCGCAGCGTGCTCTCGCGCACGGCTAACCGTATTGCGTGGTCGTCGACGAAGCGGCGGAAAGCGAACCTCTACCGTTCCGGCCCCCTGGGGCGCTCCGAGTGGGGATCGAACCAGCTCCCTGGTCTGGCGGCGCAGTCCCGGCTCTCCGAGCACGAAGACTCCTACGCTCGCCCGTTCGCGATGATCTACAACCCCCACGCGAAGACGTACTCGATCGTCCTCGGCACCGAGCCTGACGGTGCAGCTCTCGTCGACCAGGAACAGGTCGACCTCTGGGTGGCCGACTGGGGTCACTGGCTGCGCAACCTGGCCGATGAGCCGGGGATGGAGGCCGCTCAGGTGACGATCGAGACGGCCCCCGACTCGGGCCGTCGTCTGCGCCGTGAGGTAGAGACGAACACCGATCCCGACGCACCGGATTTCGCGAAGGCAATGCTCGGTGAGGTGGTCATGAACTACCCCGCTGGCTCGTCGACGGTGAAGGCGTATGTGGCGCTGACGTTTGCGGCGGCACCCCGCAAGGGTGTGAAGCCGCGCACGCCTGAGGACATGGGGCGCGAGCTGGCTGCTCGTCTTCCTGGCCTCACCGCGACGCTGCAAGCGACCGGGGCGGGAGCGGCGCACCCGCTGACCGCTCAGGAGTTGTGCGAGACGATCCTCGTCGCCTACGACCCGGCCGCGGCGTCCCTGATCGACGACGCTCACGCGAACGGCGACGTTCCCGATCTGAGCTGGTCCGACGTCGGCCCCACGGCTGCTCAGGCGAACTGGGACAGCTACCGGCACGATTCGGCAACGTCGATCACGTGGCAGATGACTCAGGCCCCTCGCGGCCTGGTTCAGTCGGGTGTGCTGGCGCGTCTGCTCGCCCCGCACCGCGATATCGCGCGCAAGCGGGTGACGCTGCTCTATAAGCCGATCGATCCCGCGCGGGCGGCGGCGCTTGTGCAGGCGGACGTACGAGCTGCGGAGTTCAAGGCCACGTCCAGCCGGAAGCCCGCGGCGCGCGACTCACTCGCGCTGCGATCGGCTCAAGCCACAGAGTCCGAGGAAGCATCGGGCGCGGGCCTGGTGAACTTCGGCATCCTCGTGACCGCGACCGTGATCGACCCGGGCAAGGAGGCCGACGCTCGCGCGGCGGTCGACAACCTCGGCGCGACCGCGCGTCTGCGGCTGCGACCGGTGTACGGATCACAGGACAGTGCCTTCGCTGCGGCGCTGCCTCTCGGGCTCGTGCTGACCAAGCACGTAGCCGTCCCGGCGATGCTGAGAGAGGGAATCTGATGAGCCCTGACCTTGTAGCGCTGCTCGCGCTGGGCGGGTTGGTCGTGCTCGTCGTGTTGGGCGCGCTCGTCTTTGTCGGTACCGGACGAAAGAACATCGCCACGGGCGCGTCCGCGTCCGGTGGGTCGCTCACCTCTCGCGGGTGGAGCGGCCCCGGCGGCGGTTTGTCGACGTACCTGCAACCCGTCCCGGAGTGGCGTGGCACGACGGTGCAGACCTGCGGCTTGTGGCCGTACGCGATCGGTGCCGGGACGCCGATGGTGGGCGTGCCGCTGGGCCGTCACATTCACACGGGCGCGACGCTCTGCGCCGACCCGATTTCGTGGTTCCAGCGGGCGAAACTCATCAGCAACCCGTCCGTGTTCGTGCTCGGCAAACCCGGACTCGGCAAGTCGACGGTCATCGCCCGCATGGCGACCGGGCTCGCCGGCTACGGCGTCCAGCCCCTCGTGCTCGGTGATCTGCGCCCCGACTACGTGGAGGTCATCCGCGCGCTCGGCGGTCAGGTCATCACCCTCGGCCGCGGGCGCGGATACCTTAACGTGCTCGACCCCGGCGAGGCCAAGGAGGCCGCGCAGCGCCTCATCGACGCCGGTTTTCAGAAGGAGGCAGGCGAGGTACTGGAAGACGCCCACGGTCGCCGCCTGGCGATGGTGTCGTCCCTGCTGACGATCCAGCGCAAATCCGCGCCGACCGACGTCGAGGAGTCGATCATCGACCAGGCCCTCCGCGTCCTCGATCGCAGCGCGGAGGACATCCCGGTGCTGGCCGATCTGCTGGCGGTGGTGGAGGAAGGTCCGTCCGAGCTGCGTCAGGTCGCCGTCGACCGCGGCGATTTCACGAAGTACCAAGAGATCACGCGCGGCCTCGAAGCGTCGTTGATGGCCCTGGCGACTGGAAGCGGGCGCCTCGGCGGCGTGTTCTCCCACCACACGACGAACCCCATGGCGCTCGACCGGCCCGTGGTCTACGACATCTCCGCGATCGGAGAGGCTGAGGGCGATCTGCGTGCGGCGACGCTACTCGCGTGCTGGTCGAACGGCTTCGCCACGGTGAACATCGCCAACGTCCTTGCGGATGCTGGCCTGGAACCGCGCCGGCACTACTTCGTCATCATGGATGAGCTGTGGCGTGCCCTCCGTGCCGGTAACGGCATCGTCGACCGCGTGGACTTCCTCACCCGGCTCAACCGCCAGGTGGGCGTCGGCACGGCGATGATTTCACACACCATGGCCGACCTGAGCGCCCTTCCGGAGGAGGACCGCTTGAAGGCCAAGGGCTTCGTCGAGCGCGCCGGCATGGTCATGTGCGCGGGTCTGCCGTACACCGAAATGCCGGAGCTCACGACGGTCGTGCCGTTCTCTGAGGCCGAGCAAGAACTGTTGACTGGGTGGCAGGATCCGCCCGCGTGGGATGCCGCGACGGGCCGTGAGGTCGATCCTCCGGGCCGCGGCAAGTTCCTCGTGAAGGTCGGCACCCGACCGGGCATCCCGGTGCAGGTGCAGCTCACGGAGGCTGAGCGCTCCATCCGCGACACCAATCAGCGGTGGTACGAACAGTCCCGCACCGCCCGCCGTGCCGTGCGCGCGGTGGAGGAACTGGTGGAGGGGCACGAAGAGCGCGAGAAGGAGCCAGCGCTGTGAGCACTCCGAACAACCGTCGCCGCGATCCCGGCGGCTTCGCCGGCGAGACGCTGATGCTGCTCGTCCTGATCGTCGTCGTCGTCGGCGGCTTGGTCGTGACCAACATCGCGGTGCGACTGGGCGCGCAGCTCGACGGCACCGCGGCCGAGCTGCCGTCCGACCCGTTCGGGCTCACCCTCGGACTCATCCTCGGGCGCGTGGCGTGGCCGGCATCCGCGACGTTGATCGTCGCGGTGCTCGGCGCGGTCCTGCTCGTGCTGACGGTCCTCGTGATCGTCGGTGTCGTGCGTTACCGGAAGGGTTGGACCCGCGTCGACCGCGCCAGCTCGTACATGGGCCGCGGCAAGGACGTCGCCGGCCTGAGCCGACAGAACGCCGTGCAGTCTGCCGAGCGTCTCGGCGTGAGAGGCGTCAACGGCAAGCCGGTGCTGGGCGTACCGATCGGGAAGACGATCGGTGGGATGCCGCTGTGGGGCACGTGGGAGGACATGCACATCGACATTTGGGGGCCGCGCACTGGTAAGACGACCTCGCGCGCGGTGCCGGCGATCCTGGACGCCCCCGGCGGCGTCCTGGTCACCTCGAACAAGCGCGACGTGGTGGATGCCACCCGCGACGTCCGCGCCGACGCCGGCCCGGTGTGGGTGTTCGATCCCCAGGGGATCGTGCTCGAGAATCCGTCGTGGTGGTGGAACCCGCTCAGCTACGTCACCGACGAGGTGAGAGCGGCCAAACTGGCCGATCACTTCGCCTCAGGCTCGCGCGATACCGGAGCCAAGACGGATGCCTACTTCGACCCCGCGGGGCAGGATCTACTTGCGGGTCTCCTGCTCGCCGCGGCGCTGGATGGTCGACCGATCACCGGCGTGTACGCCTGGCTGACACGCCCCACGGAGGACGAGCCGGTGTCGATACTGAACCGGCACGGCTATCGGCTCACCGCCGACCAGGTGCGCGGTGTCATCACCGCCCCCGAGAAGCAGCGCGGCGGCATCTACGGCACTGCGCAGCAAATGGCGTCGTGCCTCACAAACCGCCAGGTGGCGTCGTGGGTGAACCCACTTATGCAGTCCGACCTGCGGCCTCAGTTTGACCCCGCCGCGTTCGTGCGCGGCGGCGGCACCCTGTACTCGCTGTCCAAGGAGGGCCGGGGCACCGCCGGCCCGCTCGTAACGGCGCTGACGGTGGCCGTCGTCGAGGCCGCGGAGGAGATTGCCGCGGCATCCCCGGGGGGCCGTCTCGCGGTGCCCCTGCTCGGGGTGCTCGATGAGGCCGCGAACGTCTGTCGGTGGCGTGAGCTGCCGAACCTCTACAGCCACTACGGCTCGCGTGGCATCATCCTGATGACCATCCTGCAGTCGTGGTCCCAAGGCATCGACGTATGGGGCGAGTCGGGCATGCGCAAGCTCTGGTCGGCCTCGAACGTCAAGGTCTACGGCGGGGGAGTGGCCGAAGAATCGTTCCTCGAGTCGCTGTCCAAGCTGATCGGTGACTACGACCGCCAGGCGTCGTCAGTGTCGTCTGGTCGCGGTGGGCGCAGCGTGAACCAGCAGCTCCACCGTGAGCGGATCTTGGACGTCGCGGACCTGTCCGCGATGCCGAAGGGTCGCGCCGTGGTGCTGTCGTCGGGAAACCGCCCGACGCTGATCCGCACGCAGCCGTGGATGACCGGCCCGCACGCCGAGAAGGTGAAGGCGTCGATCGCCGCGCACGACCCGGCGGCGCAGCGGACGATCAACGAGGCTCAGGAGTCCGTGCGCGCCGTGACACTCGCGGGAAACGAAAGCGAAGCCGCCAGATGAGCGACAACTGGGGCGACGACGACGGGATCGAGGCCGAGCCGTTCGACGTCGACCAGGAGCCGACCGCGGAGCGCGAGGAGCGCGAGCCCGGACGCATGTTCGGGCTCGACGTCGCGGAGGTCGTCGAGAGTATGGTGCGGCCGACGATCGCGCAGACGCTGCAAAAGGCAGTCCGCGACGTCATAAAAGAGGTTGTCGAGGCGGAGGTGGCCGAACAGCTCGACCCTTCTGTGATCGAGGAGCTGCAAGCGCAAGCGGCCACCGCTGCGCGTGGATCGGTCGGCGCCGCTCTCGACGAGCTGGATGAGGAGCTGGCCGACGAGGAGCCCGAGCTATATTTCGGGTCGGTCGACGACTTCGTGCGCGGTTATCTGCTACCCAACTACAAGCGCCGTGTCGACGGCCAGCGCGTCATGTGGGCTGCGGAGTGGTGGAAGTACGCCGAAGCGGTCGCGCGTCTCGATGCGCTCTGGCGAGCGTGGGAGCACCTGCGCCAGGACGCGCAAATGGGCATGTCGGTGTGGTTCCGCGATCACGCCGAGCACCACATGTCGATCCTGCTCAGCGCGGACGGTCCTTTCGCTGCGGCCGGCGAGGGGAAGAACCACGAGAACACGAACGAGAAGGGGCAGCAACTGCCCTATATGGCCCCTCCTGGGGGTCTATTCCCCGACGTACGCAACCGCTAGGGGAATAGGACGAAGAAACGACGCGCCTATAGACAGCGACTCTGTCGCTCGCGCCTGCCCCTTACAGACCGGAATAGCGCGAGTGCCGCTGGCTCAGTCGGTCGCCGTTCACGGCACGTGCGTAACGAACCTGTCGAGCGATGGCGCGCACTATGTTGTGTGCGAACGTCGCAGGTTCGTACACCGCGGTCCCCTCCGCAACGATCTCATTGGTTACTCCTAGCGCGTTCAGATCCACGGCTCGTATGCCCTGATCCCGCGACATTTTGGGCGCGTGGTCAGGCGTTCGGAAGCGGATGGTGCTCGCTCCCTCCGGGGGCAGTGGAGCAAGCCATGCGTTCTGTAAGCAGACGGTTCGATCCGCAGGGAGAAGTGCGATCGCTGCACCTCCGCTACCTTGGCCGATCAGCACCGAAACAGTCGGGGTGTCCGCTGTGAGCAGAGCGCTCATTGCCGATGCGATATTTTGCGCAAGGCCCGCCTCCCCAGCAGCCTGAGACAGCTCAGCCCCGACGGTGTCGATCATGGCCACAAGGGGGATGCGAAGCCCCGTGGCAATCCGGATAGCACTCTGGATTCGGGCGAGATCCGCCGCTGTCACGCTTCGCCGCGTGTGCGCGACGATGAGACAGGCGGTGTCAGCGATGCGTGCGAGGCCTACTACAACACCATGGCATTCCGCGTCATCAGCCATCACCCACAGCACTTCAACGCCGCCTAGTCTGAGTGCCGCTTCTGGTGTGAGTCGAGAGCGCTCTCGGGTCGCGAGCACAGCCTCCCACCCGTCCGGTTCGGGATTTGCGGATTCTGCAACTGGTTCCAGCTGCTGCGAATCAGATGCGGGCTTGAGCGTCTGCAGAAGTTTGGCCAGGTACTCGGCCAGGTCGTCGACGCGCACTACCGCGTGCAGGCGGTCATGGCCGAGTAGATTTTCAGCTCGTTGCACCGCGTCGGGTATCTCCGCCCCGGTCAGGGTTCGGACCACGCGTGGGCCTAGGAAGCCGAGGAGGGCGCCCGGTTCAGCGAGAGTCACGTGTCCTAACGAGCCCCAAGATGCCATGACCCCGCCCGTTGTCGGATGGCGGAGGTAGACGATGTAGGGCAGGCCGAGTTCTCGGTATTCCGCGACGCTTGCGGCGACATCGATCATGGCGAGGAAGGCGCGTGTGCCTTCCTGCATGCGTGTGCCCCCGGATGCCGGAAGTGCCACGACCGGCAGCTGCTGTTTCCCCGCGCGCTCGAATGCCGCCGCCAACCGATGGGCTGCTTCCACCCCCACCGAACCGCCGAGGAACGCAAACTCACTAACGATCAGAGCGACCCTTGTTCCCCGGATCATGGCCTCACCTGTGAGGAGCGCCTCGTTCTGCCCGGGGCTTGCCCTCACTCGCTGCGGCTCTTCACCGTAGGAGATGCTGACGTCGCTATAGTCGGGTTCTGCATCCCAGGTTCGGAAGGACCCGTCGTCGGTCAGCAACTCGATGTAGTCCAGCGCGGAACGCGTCGCTGGGGGAGCTGCGGTGCTCACGAGAGACTCCCGAACGTGTCGAGAACCGCTTCTGCGTGCAGCCACCGGCGAATGGCGGTGTCGTGTTGGTTCAGGGTGGGCGGGGCCGTGTTCACTGCGGGTGGTCTCACTGGTGTCCCCGGCGGTGAAGAAGCGGACGGGCGGGCCGGGGATGCTGATGCGACCTAGGACTTTGTGTTCGACGTCGACGACGAGACCCTGCGAGAGGGTTTGCTCCCAGCCGTAGACCTCGTCGAGGGTGCGGACACGGCCGGCGGGGATGCCTACGACGTCGAGCGTGTTGAGCAGGCGTGCGGGCTCGCAAAACGCGAGGACAGTCTCGATCACTCCGCGCAATTCGTCGCGGTTGCGCACGCGATCGGCGTTGGTGCTGAAGTGTCCGTTGATGTCCGGGATGGCGAAAGCCTCGGCAAATTTTCGCCACAGCCCCTCACTGCCCACGCTGATCTGCACCTGGCCGTCTTTGCAGTGGAAGAGCCCGTACGGCGCGATGGAGGGGTGGTGGTTGCCCTGCGCGTGGTGGGACTTCACCCGCGACAGTGTTGCGGGTGCCTTGGAAGGCGTGCACGCCCACCACCGAGGACAGCAGGGACGTGCGAACGACCTTGCCGCGTCCTGAGCGGGTGCGCTCGAAAAGGGCAGCGAGTACACCTTGGGCGCCGTTCATGCCGGCAAGAAGGTCGGCGATGGGAACGCCGACACGTTGCGGGTTGTCGGCGTCCGGTCCGGTGAGGGACATCAGGCCCGCTTCGCCCTGGACGATCTGGTCGTAGCCGCTGCGTGCGGCTTCCGGGCCGTCGTGACCGAAACCGGTGATGGACAGGACGATGAGGCGCGGATTGAGCCGTTCGAGTTCCGCCATGGAGAACCCGAGGCGGTCGAGGACTCCGGGGCGGAAGTTCTCAACGAGCACGTCAGCGCTCAGGATGAGGCGGCGGAGGACGTGACACCGTCGGAGGATTTGAGGTCGAGGGCGATGGATTCCTTGTTGCGGTTGCAGGAGAGGAAGTATGTGGACTGCAGGTCGTCCTCGGGCCCAACGAAGGGCGGGCCCCATCCGCGGGTGTCGTCGCCGGTGTTGGGGACTTCGACCTTGATGACGCGGGCGCCCATGTCGCCGAGCTGCATGGCGGAGTGAGGTCCTGCCAGGGCGCGGCTGAGGTCGACGACGGTGATCCCATCCAGCGGGAGGGCCGGTGTGGTCGTGGTGGGCTTGGTCATTGCGCTGCTCCGTTCGAGCGGTTGCGGGATGCGCGTTCGAGGAGATCGTGCTGGCTTTCGCGGGCACGGCTGACGAGCTCGGCGGGGTTCAGGTGCACCATCCGGCCGTCCCTTTTGACGAACTCGCCTCCGACGAGGACGTCGTGGACGTTTCCTTCGTGCGCGGCGAGGACGAGGGAGGCGACGGGGTCTTGCATGGGTGCGAAATTCATCGCGTTGCGGTCGATGAGGGTGATGTCGGCGCGTTTGCCGGGGGTGAGCGAACCGATCTCGTCACCCATGCCGACAGCGTGGGCACCGTCGAGGGTGGCGTAGCCGAGGATGTCGCGGAGGGTCATCACCGGCATGGTGGCCGCCCTCTCCAGCCCCATCTGGGTGAGCTGCGACCGGTAGAAAGCCCACAGCATCCGCATCTGGGTGAACATGTCGCCCGTGCACTTCGTCTCGGTGTCTCCGCTGAGCGAGAGTCGCATGCCCCGCTCGAGGAGACGGAACAGCGGGATGGGGCCGATCCCGCGAGAGTTCATCTCACACTGGATGCCGAGCGACACCGTCCCACCCGCGGCCGCGATGAGGTCGAGCTCTTCGTCGGAGAGGTGGTTGCAGTGCACGAACGTCATATCCGGGCCGAGCAGCCCCGCGTCGGCGTATTGCTTGACCGCGTGGTCTGTGCGGTGCGGAGGGTGGCGCCCGTGTGCACGGAGATGCGGACGCCGAGCTCGCGGGCCAGTTCCACATCCGCCTTCCTCGTCTCCGGCGCGGACTCTTCTGGACCGCGCACGGCCATGGCGAGGGTGATCCGGTCATCCAACGCTCCGGCGCTGAAGTACTCCGCGTGCACGCGTCGAACGTCGGCGGGGTGAGGCTTGGTGCTCGTCTTCTCGGTCCAGGAGTCGTCGAACGAGGTTGGCCAGCCGTGGCCGAATACTGCACGGATGCCTGACTCACGCAGGCCGGCGATGGCCGCTTCGTATGAGCAGTTGTCCACCCCTCTCGGGCGACAGCCGCGGGGATGCCTACTTCGACAACGCCGGCCAGGACCTCCTTGCCGGCTCCTGCTCGCGGCCGCGCTGGGGGGTCTCCCGATCACCACGGCGTTCACCTGGACGACGACGCCCGGCGACGATGAGCCGGTGCGCATCCTCCGCCGGCACGGGTACGAGCAAATGGCCAATGCCGTCTCCGGGCAGGTCAACGGCGAGTCTCGCCGTCGTGACAGCGTGTACGGCACCGCGGCGCAAATGGCGTCGTGCTTGTAGGTCCGCGCGATCGCGCAGTGGGTGACCCCGCAGGGCGACGGCCACGATCCGCGGCCGCAGTTCGACCCGCACGCGTTCGTGCGCAGCTCGGACACGCTGTACAGCCTGTCCAAGGAGGGCAAGGGCACCGCCGGCCCTCTCGTGACCGCTCTGACCGCGGCAACGGTCGAGGCGGCCGAGGAGTACGCGACGACTCTGCCGGGCGGGCGTTTGCAGACGCCCATGCTTGGCATCCTCGACGAGGCCGCGAACGTCTGCAGGTGGCACGACCTCCCGGACCTCTACAGCCACTACGGCTCCCGAGGAATCGTCCTGATGACCATTCTGCAGTCGTGGTCGCAGGGCGTTCAGGTGTGGGGTCGCGACGGGATGCGCAAGCTCTGGAGCGCCTCGAACGTCGCGATCTACGGCGGCGGTGTGAAGGAACCGGAGTTCCTGAACGAGCTGTCGCAGATGATCGGTGACTACGACCGCCGCACGACGTCGACGAGCGTCGGCCGCGGTACCCGCTCCACGTCCCACGGGGTGCAGCGTGAGCGCACTTTAGACGTCGCGGATCTGGGGTCGCTGCCTCGCGGCCGCGCCGTGGTGCTCGCCTCAGGCGCCCCGGCGACTCTCGTAGAGACGGTGCCGTGGATGAACGGCCCGCACGCTGACGCGCTGCGCGCCTCGATCGCAGCGCACGATCCCTTGAAGACATCGGCGCCGGCGCCCGCGTGGGTCGCACAAGCCCAGACGGAGAGGACGAACGATGAGTGATGCGATCGACGCTTTCCGCGACGATGAGGACGTGATCGTCAGTGACGATGCTTCGGCGTCACTTGATACGCCCGCCGAGCTGCCCGAGTTGTTCTACAGCTCCGTTGACGAATTTGTGCGCGAGTACCTGCGCCACGTCTATACGCGGCCTGCGGGACCGGGAAACGCCCGTTACAGGTGGGCCGCGCAGTGGTGGCATTACCCGGAAGCGATCGCGCGTCTCGAAGCTCTCTGGCGCTCTTGGGAGCACCTTCGCCAGGATGCCGCGACAGGAGCAAGCACTTGGTGGCGCGATCACGCCGACCATCACATGTCTGTGTTATTGAGCCCCGATGGGCCGTTCGCTCGCTCCAAGGATTCGTGCGAGCCCGGGGAGCCGTTGCCGTACGCTAAGCCGCCAGCGGGTTGGTTCCCTGACACGAAGAGATAATGCTGTTTCCTACCTGAATGGTGGAGGGGACCTGCTCCCGCCCTCGAGGCAGCCGCGCGTGACGGTCGGCGCGGCTCACTGCACCCATCGGTGAGGGCATCGTGGCTGAATGTGTACTGCCACGCCTCAGATGAACTCGGCGGTGGTAGCCTCGGCGATCGATGCTTTGCGGAGCTGTTCGTACTTGACGACGACTCTATTGGCGAGCGTGGAATGCTGTGTGCGCATGTGGGCGGTGATTCGGTCATCGACAAGTTTGGCATCGGCCGACGGGGGCACCTCGAGCGCGTTGATCCCGAAATCTATCCCGCGCTCCATCGCCGCCGTCGCCTCGAATTGGGAAATGAGGTGTGCAATGCCGCCGCGCATGTGCGCGCGCTTGCGGGGGCGGTCGGTCATGCTGAAGGCAACGAGCAGCCCTCGCGATGAGGCGCGCAATCGGGGGAGGATCGCCTCGAACGTCTCCCAGGTGTCGGCTTCCCTTTCCCACCAGTGGTCCCAGTCCATGAGCGGCGGGAATTCCTCGACGATGACGAGCCCGCTGAAGCTGCTCGTCTCCGTCTCGTGCATGTCGTCGAGCACGGTGACGCCGATCCCTTCGGCGTGCAGCGCTTTGGCGATCTTGTCGCGGCGTGCTCTTGCGGTTCCGAAGATCACTACCCGCGATGAGCGCGCGGTGGGGTCAACGTGCTGAGTCGGCATCCTGCATCTTCGTGTTGGGGATGAGGATGAGAGCGAGAATGCCGGCGGCGGCGATGATGACCGCTGCCACCACGGAGGTGATTTGCATGGCGGTCGTGAACGCTTCTTGCGCGGCGGCGAACACCTCGGGGAGCCGCTCCGCGAGGGCCTGATTCGCGGCCGCCAGTGAGTCGGTGAGCGCGGCGCGGTCGTCGGTGACGAGGTGATCGGGCACATGAACGGAGCCCCGGTACACCGCGTTAAGTACTGAGCCGAGCACCGCGATGCCCAGCGCGATTCCTAGCTCGTAGGCGGTTTCAGAGATTGATGAGGCCGCTCCGGCGCGTGATCGCGGCACGACGGTGACGATCGTGTCGACCGACACCGCCGAGGAGATCGAGAGCGCGCCCGAGGCGAGCGCGAGTGCGAGCGCCAGCCATATGTAGTTCGGGAGCCCCTCGGCCAGCGCTAGCAGGACCATGGCCAGTGCTGTCACGAGCAGACCGATGCCGATGGCGCGGCCTCGACCGAGGCGGCCGAGGACCCACCCGACGGCGACGGCGGCCAGCATTGACGCGATGGTGGCTGGCAGCTCGGCCAGACCGGCGACCAGCGGCGAGTATCCCCGGACGAGCTGAAGGTATTGCGAGAAGAAGAACAGCAGGCCGCTGAGCGCGAAGATCGCGACGGCGTTTGCGACAACCGCGCCGCTGAAGGCCGGATTACCGAACAGGCGCACGTCGATCAGCGGGTGCGTCAGTCGGCGTTGACGACGGACGAAGACGACCCCCGCGGCGATTCCGACAATGGCGGCGATGGCGACGGTGAGGGTGAGCCCGTCCTTGACGACGGTCTTGATGGCATAGACGATCGGCACGATGGTCGCGAACGACAGCAGCGCCGACACCAGGTCGATCGGCGCGCGCGCCTCGTTTCGCGACTCGGTCAGTAGCGGGATGCCCAGGCCGACCACGAGCAGCATCACGGGGATGTTGATGAGAAAGACCGATCCCCACCAGAAGTTCTCCAGGAGCGCACCGCCGACGAGCGGGCCAAGGGCAGCTCCCGCTGTGGCTCCGGCCGACCAGATGGCGATCGCGCGGGTGCGCTGACGCGCGTCGAGGAAGGTCGAGCGGATGATCGCAAGGGTTGAGGGCATGATGGTTGCCCCGCTGATGCCGAGGACGGCGCGCGCGAGGATGAGCATCTCGGCGTTGAGGGCGAACGCCGCGAGGGCGGATGACAGACCGAAGCCGATCGCGCCGATGAGCAGCAGACGTTTGCGGCCGATGCGGTCGGCCATGTTCCCCATGGTCACCAGGAGCCCGGCGAGTGCCAACGAGTAGACGTCGCCGATCCACAGCACCTGCGTTGAGGTTGCCGAAAGTGCCTCCGTCAAGGCGGGCACTGCTAGCGCCAGGACCGTTCCGTCGACGGCGAGAAGAGTGACCGCAAGGGTGAGCACGATGAGTGCGATCCATTCGCGCGCTCCTGCTCGTGCGGGCGCCGTCGTGGTTGATCCCTGCTGCGTCATGGGCGATCCCCTCTTCTAGATAACGACCAGTCTCTACAACAAACCATTTGGTATGTTAGCACTGACCACGGCCAGCCGGTGGGAAAGGATGAGGGGATGAATGACGAAACGTCGACCCGCAACCCGGAGCGAACGAGACGGGCGATCCTAGACGCTGCACTGCAGGTGATCCGGGACCGCGGGACCAGCGCCAGCCTCAGCCACATCTCGACCGCAGCTGGAGTGACTAAGGGTGGGCTGATGCATCATTTCCCCAGTCGTGACGCTCTGCTGCGAGCAGTGGCCAGTGACGTCCTCGAAGAGTTCCGTCGACGCGTTTTCGCTCTTGTGGACCTCTCCGAGACGCAGCCTGGGAAGCTTCTGCGCGGCTACATCCGCGCGCTCTTCGGCGAGGATTGGCGCACCGAGTCCGCCTATGACTATCCCGGGCTGTGGGCGACACTCAGTGTCGTGCCAGGTGTGCAGGCACAGCTCGAGGCGGACGCGATGTTCTGGCGTTCAGGCTTCGCCGAAGACGGCCTGCATCCGGACCGCATCCTGGTGGCCCGGCACGCAGCGGAGGGCCTGTCAATGAGTCTGCAGTGGGATCTCGATCCAGCCCCTGGAGCGCTTGATCATGCGATTGCTGTGCTGCTGCAGCTCACTCTGGTCGACGGCAACTTGACGGGGGGATGACGTCGATCATCACATGTTGGTCCTGCTGAGTTCTGACGGGCGCTGCGCGCGCGGAAGACTCGTGCGAGCTGGGCGGCCCGTTGCCGTACATCGTGCCCATCCCAGCAACGGACCGCTGGCCTGACATAGGGGATGGTGCTGATCATCGCCCCCGGTGGGGCGCTGCGGGTGGTCAGCTCCGGAGGGTTCGCTTCTCGTTGATGGTGAAGTGAGAGATGCGGGTGGCGATGCGCCAAATGCCGTTTTCGCGGACGTAGGTGTCGTCGTAGCGGATGCTGCTGTCCTGAATGACTTCATGGCCATCTTCGTCGCTGACGAGCTTGACCTGGCAGTAGGCGATGCCGGTGGCGGTGTCGCCGTCGACTTGGACGTCGTGCTGGCCGTTCATGTGGGATGAGCGCTTCACGTTCGCGGTGAACCCGGTGAACGTCTCTTCCAGCTGGGTGGTGCCGGAGATGTCGAAGACAAGGGTGTCGCCCATGAACACTTTCACCTTGGTGTCGGGGGTGAACAGCGGCATCTGGTCGCTGATGCGCTTTTCGTCGGCGAGGTTGGCGAACTCATCGACCAGCTCGCGGAGCTGGGTCTTGGCCTCGAGGATTGCAAGAGACATGGGGAACTTCCTTCGTGTCGGTGGCGGACCGGATCAGGCCGGCCTTCTCTTCCCATGCAACCGCCGTTTGGCCGGCGACGGCAGGGGCCGCTTTTCCCGGTGTTACGGGCCCAGGTACCGGTAGACCTCCTAAACGCACTACGTCTAACGCCGACGTGGCCGGTCGTCGCGGCAGCTGAGGCATGTCACCAGGTACTGGCAACAGTGTGGGTCGCGGTCCATCCCGTGCGGGTGCGGCTGTAGTCGATGCGTAGCTGCAGCGGCCAGGTGCCGTCGGCGCCCCAGATGGTGGCGTGTGTGTGTGAGCGGGCGGTGAGCGTGGCCTGGCCGGTGGAGATGTCGGTGGTGATCTCCATGTTGTGGATGGAGTGGTAGACCATGCGTCCGGTCGCGATGTCGTCGAGCCACTCGGTTTTTGGCTGCCGGTACCCGGTCATGTGGGTCAGGGTGAATTCTGCTGCCAGGAGGTCGCGGAGCGTGCCCACGTCGGCGCTGACCATAGCGTCGCATTGCGCTTGGTAGTTCGCGCGGAGCTGTTCAGAGATCTCTCGCTCGTCGTCCGCGGTCATGGTTGAGCGATCCCGGTGAGCTCGTCGAGATCGCTTCGGACCTGTGCGGGTTCGGCGGCGAGGGGCTGGTTGTCCAGGTCGCCGGGCCCGTCCAGCGGCGTGTCGGGGGTGAGGGCGGCGAACAGCGGCTCAAGGTCCGCCTGGGCCGGGCCTCGTTCAGCGACGAGTTCGAACGTCTTGCGGTCGGCACTGGGTGAGGTAAGGGATGCGACGAGGACGTCGGCGATCTGCGTGCGGGCGATGACGCCGTCGGAGGAGTTGCCGGCGCGTCGGGTGTCGCCTTGCAGGAAATGGAGCTTGTGCTGGTCGGGGTCATTGTAGTCGAACCAGCCGGGACGGACGATCGTGTAGGGGTGGCCGCTGGCGCGGACGAGTCGTTCGGCGCGGCGCTTCCAGTCGTGGGCTTTGCTGGAACGGTTGTAGGACCCATCGCGGACCGTGACACCGATCGCTGTCATCAGCGCGATGCGGACGGGGCGTGAGCCAATTGCGGTGAGGATGTTGCGGACTCCGCCGTAGTCGACGTCACGGACGCCCGGCTCGCCGCCGTGGGTGCCGTGGGTGAAGATCACCGCGTCTACCCCGTCCACCGCAGCACTGAGGGTGGTCGGATCGGTCAGATCGCCGGTCACCGCGTCAGCGGATGACGCGCTTCGGGTGAGGATGCGCACCTGGTGGCCTGCGCGGGTGGCGGCGGCGACGACGTGGCGGCCGATGCTGCCGGTGCCACCGACGAGGAGGATGGTGAGGGGAGTGTGGGTGCTCATGGGTGTGCTTCCTGACGGGTTCAGGTTGTGGCGTGGTTCTTGATCTGATCGAGGGCGTTCATGAAGCCCTCGGAGCAGCCGGAGGCGCCGGCTAAGCGGTCGATGTTCAGGGTGTCGATGTCGCGGCCGATCACTGCGGCGGGCAGCGCGGACGCGAACCGCTGCTGATGTTCCAGCGACGTCGGGTCGGTCGCCGGTGTGGTGATTTCAACGTCGGTGACGGTGCCGTCGTGGAGGGTGAGCGTGACGTCGTGATGGGAGGGCAGAGAGCCGTACCAGCCGGTCGCCGAGTAGGTGCCATCCGTGTATTCACTCACGGACTGCCTTCCGGGGCCTGGGGTGGTGATGGTGTGGGAGTGGGTGTTTTCGGTGCAGCCGGTCAGGGCCGCGCTGGTGAGCGCGACCCCGACGACTGCGGAGCCGACAGAGACAGAACGCAACGACATGGCGGGATTCTCTGCCTGGTCAGCGGCGGCGAGCGGCTGGCTGCAGCTCGTGGGTGCCGTAGCTGTTGTCGTCCGGGTTGATGGTGACGCCGGGCGCTACGAGCTGGTCGATGCGGTCCAGCATGTCCGTGGGCAGGTGGATTTCGGCGGCGGGGAGGTAGGACTCGAGCTGCTCCATCGTGCGGGGGCCGACGATTGCGGAGGTGACACCGGGATGGTTGATTGCGAACGCGATGGCCATTTCGATCAGCGTCATGCTGTTGCGTTCGGCGAGTTGAGCGAGGTCTTCGACGATGTCGAGCTTGCGCTGGTTCGCGGGGCTGCTCATGTCGAACCGGGCACTGGGTCGCGCTGAGGAAGCGGGGGTGGCTGCGGCATCCTTGCGCCACTTCCCGGACAACCACCCGCCGGACAGGGGGCTGTAGGTGAGGGTGCCCATCCCGTACCGCTGGGCGGTGGGGAGGATGTCTTCTTCGATACCGCGGACGAGAATTGAGTACGGCGGCTGTTCGGTGACGAAACGTTCGAGCCTGCGTTCCCGGGATGCCCGTTGGGCTTCAACGATCTGCGAGCCGGAGAACGACGAGGACCCGATGTAACGGATCTTGCCCTGATGGACGAGGTCGCTGAGGGCGCCGAGGGTTTCTTCGATATCGACGGCGGGGTCGGGGCGGTGCACTTGGTAGAGGTCGATCCAGTCGGTGCCGAGGCGTCGCAGTGAGTTCTCGACCTCTTGAATGATCCACCGGCGGGACCCGCCGCGGTGGTTGGGGTTGTCACCCATGGGCATGAAGAACTTCGTGGCGAGCACGACGTCGTCTCGGCGGCCGGCGAGGGCTCTGCCGGTGATCTCCTCGGAGGTGCCGTTGGAGTAGACGTCGGCGGTGTCGACGAAGTTGATGCCGGCGTCGAGGGCGCGGTGGATGATGCGGATGCTGTCGGCTTCGTCTTGGTTGCCCCAGGGGCCGAACATCATCGTGCCCAGGCAGAGGGGGCTGACCTGAACGCCGGTGCGTCCGAGTGGGCGGTAGTCCATTGGGGTTCTCCTTCGGTGCGTGAGGGTCAGGCTTCGGGGATTTCGCGGTCGTAGTACGAGTCGCTGGGCTGGTCGGGGTCGGGGCCGCCGCGCACGCCGGTGTTGAGCGCGTCGATGCGGGCGAGCTCGCCGGGGGTGAGTTCGAAGTCGAACACGGTGAAGTTCTCCTGGATGCGTGCCGGATTGGTGGATTTGGGGATCACCGACCGGCCCTGCTGGATGCCCCAGCGCAGCATCACCTGGGCGGGTGATTTCGCGTGTGCACGGGCGATGTCCGCGATGGTGGGATCGCCGAGAACACTGCGGCGCTCGTCGCCACCCCACCCGGGGTAGAAGGTGATCCCGCCGATGGGTGACCATGCCTGGGTGAGAACGCCGGCTTCGGCGTTCGCGGCCTGAACGGCCGGCTGGGTGAAGTAGGGGTGCAGCTCGACCTGGTTCACGGCAGGCGCGATCTCGGTCTCGGCGAGGAGGCGGTTCAGGTGGTGGGGCATGAAGTTGCTGACGCCGATGGCGCGCACCTTGCCGTCTGAGAGGAGCTGCTCGAGAGCCTTGTACGCCGCGATGGTGGTGTCGAATCGGGGGGGCATGGGCTGGTGCAGGATCAGCAGGTCGAGGGTGTCGATGCCGAGCTTGCCGGTGGCCTTGTCGAACGCGTGGAGCGTCTGGTCGTGCCCGTAGTCGGTGACCCACACCTTGGTCTCTATGAACACAGCGTCACGGTCGATGCCGGAGGCGCGGAGGCCTTCCCCGACCTGGCGTTCGTTACCGTAGGCGGCGGCGGTGTCAATGTGCCGGTAGCCGACACGCAGGGCGGTTTCGACTGCGGCTGCGGTCTCCTCTGGCGGGCTCTGGAACACACCGAGGCCCAGTGCGGGGAGAGTGACGCCATTGTTGAGGGTGAAATCGATCATGAGTGACTCCTTCGTGGGCGGTCTTTGCGGGAGGCTTCAGTGGGTGGGTTCGGCGAACACCTGCTGGGCGACGGTGATGGCGCTCATCGCGCGCGGCCAGCCGGCGTAGAATGCGAGGTGGATGATCACTTCCTTCAGTTCGGCCTCGCTGAGACCGTTCTGACGGGCGATGCGCAGGTGCCCGACGAGCTGCTCGGTAGACCCGTTGGTGATCAGGGCGGCGACGGTGATCAAGCTGCGATCCCGGGGCGTCAGGCCGGGGCGTTCCCAAATGTCTCCGAAGAGCACCTCATCGGTGAGTTCGACGAGTTTGGGGGCGAAGTCGCCGATGGCGCGTTGTGCGGGGGTGGGCTCAGACATGACTGCGGTCCTTTCGTGGGATGGGCTGTGATCTAGCTGGCCCGAGTTATCGCATCGTCGGGTGCGGCTGAGCGACGACGGAGGGCGGCGGCGCCGGGGGCGACCAGCGCCAGCACGAGGATGAGGCCGGCCAGCAGGAAGGTGCTTCCCGTGGTGAGTGCCGCGCTCGCCTCGGCGGTGACGGTGACCGCTGTCGTGGTGGTGGCTCCGGACACGGCGGTGCCGGCAACGGCGACGATGATGCCCAGCCCCAGCGAGGAGCCGACCTGGTGGAAGGTGTTCACCACGCCGGACGCTGCGCCTGCGTCGGAGGCGGTGGCGCCGCTGATGCCGTAGGTGGTCAGGGGGGCGAAGGCGAGGCCTTGGCCTGCGCCGATGAACAGCATGGGCAGGGCCACGGCGGTGAGGTAGTCGCTGGTGGGGGTGATGCCGCTGAGCCAGAACATTCCCGCGAGGGTCAGCACAACTCCGGCCAGCAGGGGGAGGGTGTTCCCGAACCGGCGTGTGAGGCGGGGGATTGCCAAGGCGACGGCGAAGTTCACGAGCGTCATGGGCAGGAACGCGAGTCCCGCCTGCAGCGGGGTGAACCCGAGAGCTTCTTGCAGGTATTGGCTGGTGTAGAAGAAGAACCCGATCATCGCGCCGAGGTACAGCAGCCGGGTGAGGTACGCGCCGGTGCGCACCCGGCTGGCGAACAGCCGCAACGGCATGATGGGCTGCGCGGCCCTGGCCTCCGCGGCGACGAACAGGACGAGCACGACGACGGCGACCCCGAAGCCGGTGAGGGTGGGGATGCTGGCCCACCCGAATTCGGCGGCGTACAGGATCGCGAACACGAGCGAGCCGACGCCGCTGGTGGAGGTGATGGCACCGGCGATGTCGAATCGGCCGGGCAGTTTCGGTGTGCGGGGCAGGAAGCGGGGGGCGAGGATCAGCATCGCCAGTCCGATGGGGACGTTGATGAAGAACCCGGCGCGCCAGGAGATCCAGGACGCCATCGCACCCCCGACGACCAGGCCCAGGCTCGCGCCGATGCCGGCGGTGGCGGAGTACCAGGCCACCGCGCGGGAGCGTTCCTCGCCTTGGAAGGTCGCGGTGATCAGCGACAGGGCAGATGGGGCAACGATCGCGGCGCCGATGCCCTGAATGGCTCGGGCGGTGATGATCCACCAGCCCGCGGGGGACAGGGCGATGAGCAGGGAGGCGACGGAGAAGACGATGAGCCCGAAGATGAACACGGGCTTGCGGCCGAGGATGTCGCCGGCGCGGGCACCGAGTAGCAGCAGGCCTCCGAAGACGAGAGTGTAGGCGTCTTGTACCCAGGCGAGCTCCGTGCCGGTGAGCTGAAGATCGGATTGCAGACTGGGCAGCGCGGTGAAGATAACGGAGTTATCCAGCAGGATCATGAAGTAGCTGACGAGAATGATCGTCAGGATCGCGCCCTTATGGAGTGGTGTGGTGCGGATCGCACCGCTTGTGGAGGTCATCGGTTTCCTTCCCACACCTATGTCAGCACCGGCAGTATGCCGGTGGCAGTGGCGGGTGTCCCAGGTACTGCCGGAACCCCCCTCCTATTCGAGGAGTTCGGGTTGGCTTAACCGCAGCGCTTCACGATCGAGCCGTGATTGCATGATCCGTAATGTCGTGTCATTGATCGTGGCTTCGTCTCGAAGGCGGATAACCACGCTGCGTTTGCGTTCCAGCATGGCCAACCGCAACCGTGTGTACTGTTCATCGCGGATCGCCACGGCGCTGCTCTCGTCGTGGTCAGTGGCGTCCATGACCTGCAGATGCTCCCGGTATTCGTCGAGGACGCGGTCCCGAACCGGATCGTCGACGCCGAGCTGCGCGGCGAGGGCGGCAGCGGCGTTCACGGCTTCCTCGGTCGCGGTGTGCTCGGCGGTTGCTAGTTCGTCGCCAAGGGCCGTGTCTGGCGCGAACTCGGCCCACCGGACCACCGGTGGCAGTAGCACACCTTGAACGACAAGGGTGAGGATCACTACCGCGGTGGCGACGAAGATGACTTCTGCACGTCCGGCAAGGGCGGCGGGGACGGCGAGGGCGACGGCCAGGGAGACGGCGCCGCGGAACCCGGCGACGGCGGAGACCACGCGGGCGCGGTAGGACATTCGGCGTGCTCGCTGAGACGGGCGGCGGTCTAGTAGCCGAATTGCGTAGATCGTCACCGTTTGGAAGACGAACCGGATTGTGATGATGGCGCCCCACGCCAGCACAGCCAGTGCGACCAGAGCGGGGATCTCCGTGGTGGGGACGGCGCGGATCGCCGATTGCGCTTCGATCCCGATGAGCACGAATAGTGCGCCGTTGAGAAGGTTCGTGCTCAACGACCAGAACGCGAAGGTTTGCTGTCGCGACTGGGGGGTGCTGATACGCGGGCCGGTTTGGCTGAGGATGAGCCCGGCGATCACGACAGCGATCACGCCGGACGCGTGGATGAGTTCGGCGAGAAGGAAGGCGACGAACGGGATGACGATGAGCGCGGTGTTGTTGACGATGGGGTCTGCCATGCGCCGGAGCAGTCGGGTGCCGGCCCAGCCGGTGATGGCGCCGATGACCCCACCGCCGAGGTAAGCGATGGCGACCAGGCCGGTGATCTGCCACCCGGTGAAGGCGATATGGCTGACAGCGGCACCGACGGCGATCGAGTAGATCACGAGGGCGGTGCCGTCGTTGATCAGGCTTTCCGCGCGGAGGATGGTCATGTTCCGGTGTGGCAGGGTGCGCGCCATTGCACCGACGGCGGTGGCGTCGGTGGGGGCGAGTGCGGCTCCCAGAATCAGAGCGGCTCCCCATCCCAGGCCGAGGGCGACGCCAATACCGGCGACACCGAACGCGCTAGCCACAACGAGCAGCGTGCTGAGGATGAGGATGCCGCGCAGATCTCGCCGGATTTCACGGAGCGATGTTGTGAGAGCTTCCCAGAACAGCAGAGCGGGCAGGAACAGCACCAGCACGGCTTCAGAGGGCAGGTGAATCTCGCGCACGAGGGGGATGAACCCCGCCAGCAGCCCCAGGGCAAGTTGGAGAAGTGGAGCCGGTACCCGGATTCGTGGACTGAGCCATACGCCGCTGAGAACCAGCGCGCCGACCAGCACGATGACTTCAAGAGCATCCATGGTTTCTCCGTCGCGGAGCTCAAGGCCCCGGCCGAAGGGGACGGCCGGGCCTTGAGCGCAGGGTCGGCTTACGGGGTGACCATCACCTTGAGGGCTGTCCGGTCGTCCATCGCCTGATATCCCGCCGGCACTTCGGTGAGGGTGACGGTGCGGTCGAACACGCGGCCCGGGTTGATCTGTCCGGACAGCACCTGCGGGATCGCGGCCTCGATGTAGGCACGCACGGGCGCGGGGCCGCCGGCGAGGCGGGCGTTCTTGCCGAACAGCGATCCAAAGCCGATGGGGGCTTCTTCGTACTGCGGGACACCGACTCGGGAGATGATGCCGCCGGGGCGGACGATGCCGTAGGCCTGTTCGTAGGCGGGCATGTGACCGACCGCCTCGAGGACGATGTGGGAGCCTTCACCGTTGGTGAGGTCCATGACCTTGGCGATGCCGTCGTCTCCGCGTTCGGCAACAACGTCGGTGGCACCGAACTCGACACCCAGGTCGGTGCGGGCCGTGTGGCGGCCCATCAGGATGATCCGCTCCGCGCCGAGCTGCTTGGACGCGAGCACCGCGGACAGTCCCACCGCACCGTCCCCGATGACGGTGACCGTCTTCCCAGCCTGCACGTCACCCATGTGGGCGGCGTGGTACCCGGTGAGGTACACATCGGAGAGGGTGAGCAAGGACGCCAGCATGCTGTCGTCTGCGGTAGCGGGGTTCAGGTCCGGGACCTTAACGAGGCTGCCGTCGGCCAGGGGGATGCGGGCAAGGCTTGCCTGCAGGCCGCCGGTCTCGGCCGAGCCGTACCAGCCGCCGTGGATACACGCGGTCTGGAGGCCTTCGCGGCAGAACACGCAGGTGTTGTCCTGGAACGCGAACGGCGCGATGACGAAGTCGCCTGGCTTCACCGTGGTGACTTCCGCACCGATCTCTTCGACGACGGCGATGAGTTCGTGTCCCATCGGGCTTGCCTCGCTGGTGGCGTCCATCAAGTGGTACGGGTGCAAGTCGGAACCGCAGATGCAGGACCGCACCGTGCGGACGATCGCGTCGGTCGGGTTCTTGATGGTTGGGTCGGGGACGGTCTCGACGCGCACGTCGCCGGCGCCGTACATGAAAGTGGCAAGCATGTGATGAGCTCCTCGGTTCTCGGGGTGGTTCCAGACAACCGCTGTCGGGACGGGTGGGGGAGTGGCCAGTGTGCCCGGTACTGACAGACCCTCCCGCACGGGTTGCGGGGCGCGTACCGTCAGGGACATGGATCACCGCAGCGAAGTGCGCGAGTTCCTCTCCACGCGCCGAGACCGCATCACCCCCGACCGGGCCGGACTGCCCGCGTTCGGTGGGAACCGGCGCGTGCCGGGGCTGCGCCGAGAAGAGGTCGCTCTCCTTGCGGGAGTGAGCGTGGACTATTACACCCGCCTGGAACGAGGCGATCTTTCCGGAACGTCCGAAAGCGTGCTGGACGCCCTGGCGCGCGCTCTTCGACTGGACGACGCAGAGACAGCTCACCTGTTCGACCTCGCCCGTACCGCAAACACGTCACCGGGAACACGGAAGCCCCGTAAGCGGGCGGAGAGCGTTCGCCCGAGCATCTTGCGCCTGCTGGACGCCATCACCGACGCGCCAGCGATGATCCGCAACAACTACTTCGACTACGTCGCTGCCAACCCCCTAGGCCGCGCCCTGTACTCGCCGGTGTTCGCCGAACCCTGTCCGAACAACGCCCGCTTCACGTTCCTCAATCCGGCTGCACCCGATTTCTACGTGGATTGGGAGAAAAACACGCAGGAGCTGGTGGCAACCATGCGGGGGGAGGCGGGCCGGAACCCGTACGACAAACGCCTCACCGATCTTGTCGGTGAACTTTCCACCCGGTCGGAACGGTTCCGCACCCTCTGGGCGGCCCACAACGTCCGCTACCACCGCACCGGCATCAAACGCCTCCGCCATCCGGTCGTCGGTGACCTCGAGCTCACCTATGAAGCATTCGAGCTGCCCGCTGATCCCGGTCTCTCGCTCGCGACCTACACGGCCGAACCTGGGTCACCGTCGGCTGACGGTCTAAGAATGCTCGCAAGTTGGGCGGCATCCTCCCCCGAAAATGGTCCCGCCACCTTCCCCGTCACGGCAGAAAAGAGCCCCGAATGAAGATCGAGCCCGCAGCACCGACGGTGAAGAATCCTCCCGAACAGTTCGCGGGGGACGTGTGGGTGGATGTCATCGCCGCACCCCACGATGACGACCAGCGGATGACGGTCGCCGCCGTGCGATTCGCGCCCGGCGCCCGCACCGCATGGCATTCACACGCCCGGGGGCAGTACCTTCGTGTCACTGAGGGAGTGGCCCGCTTCGGTCAGCGGGACGGTACCGTCCTCGAGGTGTACCCCGGACAGACCCTGTACACGCCTCCCGGCGAGGACCATTGGCACGCTGCGGCGCCGGACTGTTTCATGGAACACATTGCCATGCTCGAATCGGCAGACGACCCGGCGGGCACCACCGTCTGGAAAGAACACATCACCGAGGACCAATACGCCGGCCGCAGCGCGGACGGGGCCACGCGATGACCGAGTGGACCAGTGCTGAGCTGTCCAACCTGGCCCAGGCGTACGAGGTGCGCGTGGCGGGCCGGCGAGGCGACGGCTCCTCACGCACTCTCGTCATCGTCTGGCACGTCGTCGTCGATGGTCAGCTCTACCTCCGATCGGTCAACGGCCCCGATGGTCAGTGGTACAAGGGTGTTGCCCGCTCCTTCGAGGGTTTCTTGCGGTGGGGATCGTCGACACGCGCTGTCACTTTCTCACTCGACTCCACGCGTGACGGCGTAATCGACGCTGCCTACGAGCAGAAGTATGGTACGGGCTCGGCGACCCGGGCGATCACGAGTGCTCTGGCACGACAGACCACGTTGCGCGTCACCCCGCGCTGACGGCTGCTGACCGATGTGGGGCGGAGCACGGCTGCCTTGTCCACAACGCGTCAGTGACGGCGAGACGTGAGGACGCGAGGCGGTTAGGGTGAGGGTCGGTCGCCGGGTTTGGGCGTGTGAACGTGGTAGAGCATCACGGCAACGGCGAGCCGGTGCCGTCCTAATGGTGTTCGTGGGTCGTACCCGAGGAGCCCGGGCAGCTTCGTCAGTCGCGCGTCGACCGTTGAATGATGCTGTCGTGCCGCAGAGGCGATCTTTCGCAGACTATCGCCGTCTGCGAGAGCCCTCAGTTGGCTGATCGACCACCCGTGATCGAGCGCGCGACGCACCCGGCTCACTTCGAGGCTGGTGACGTCCGAGGTGGTTTCAGAGGCACCGTCGACGGCCAGAAGCAGCGACCCGAGGTCATCCGCGGAGAATGCGCTCTGCGAGCCTCCCAGGCGCATCGCGATTAGCGCGTGCCGCCAGGAGATGTGGAGGGAGGATGCCCGTGCTCGGGTTCCGACCCCACCGACGGCTTTCCAGCCGCCCTCGTCTCGGATGATGGCGCCCCACGCCGGGCCGTGGAGGGTGTTCATGAGAACGTGTGGGCCGGCGAGTGGGGGCGCCTGAGACAGGGGAACTGCCACTGCTTTGAAGTAGCCTTCTGGCTCTAACCGCAGTCGTGCTGCTGCGCCCCGTCGCTGCTCGGGGGGGTCGTTGGGGAGGGGCGGGGTGAGCAGAACTTCAACGGCTGACGGTGCCGGGTCACCGCGGAGCAGGGTATCGTCGGCCAGCTCAACGGCCACCGCAAGCCTGTCCAGGATCATCGGCGCGGTAGGGACGGATGCGGGTGTGAGCGTCAGCCACACAGTTCCTCGCGCTCCCACGACGGTCCGGTCCTGGGTCGCGGGTGGGGGTTCGGTCGCGGCAGCGACACCGGAGGGAAGGTAACAGTAGCGTTGTGCGGCGGAATCATAACCCACGATTGATTTCGACAGCAGTGCTGCCTCCCGCACTAATGTGACGATGGGCGCCTTCGACGTCGTGAGCCGGTCGAAATATTCAATGATGAGGATGTCCCGACGTGATGTGGGATCCAGGGCGGCAAGCCGCCCCGCCAGCTCACGCATAACACCTCCTCGGGTCAGCGAAATGGCGATCCCCGGCTCGGGAGTGCGCCGACGCAGCGACAGTACACCGAACACCCGACAAATGTCGGATGGGCAGTTCGGTACAGGTTGAATCTGTCGGATGCCCGGGCGCAAACGCGCGGGCAAACTATTGCGAAACCACAGTGTCGTGGCAAGGAGAGATCATGACCGATAGCCAGCCGAGCGAGACGGACAAAAACCAGACCCGCCTCAAGCAGGTGAAACCGCCGGCTCCGGAGAGCGTGAGTGAGCAGGCGCGACGCTTCCTGAACGTGGAAGCCCAGTCTTTCGGAGCCGCTTATCCGGCAGCGTCGGATACGGCCGCATGGCTAGCGCTGGCCGAGACGATGGATGCTGCTGTGGGCCCCTACCTGGAGTCGCTCCTGCCGCCGGCGGATACCTTCGTCGTCTCCAGTGCGGACGTGGGTCCAGTGAAGAACTACGTCATCCGCCCCTCGCACGTCGACGAGGCGGAGGATCTGCCGGTCTTCATCGAGATCCACGGCGGGGCTCTCTATCTTGGGCAGGGTGAGCTTGCGTGGATGGCAGCGGCCCCGTACGCGGTAGGGCGCGGCGGGATCACGTGGGCGCCGGACTACCGCCTGCCACCAACTGACCCGTACCCGGCGGCGTTGGATGATGTGCTCGCGGTGTATAAGGCTGCAATCGCCGACGTGGGTGCGTCGCGTGTCGTGGTCAGCGGCTCTTCTGCGGGCGGAAATCTTGCCGCCGCCCTGCTGGTGCGCGCGAGAGACGAAGGACTGCCGATGCCGGCCGCCCTCGTGCTGATCTCACCCGAGCTGGACCTGACCGAGTCTGGGGACTCGTTCGCTACCAATAACGGGATCGACGCTCTCGAGTCGCTGATGGCGGTCAATGAGCTGTACGCCAACGGAGTCGACCTCCGACACCCGTACGTGTCGCCGCTGTTCGCTGACGTCACCGGGTTCCCGCCTACGTTCCTGCAGACCGGTACACGCGACGTGTTTCTGTCGAACACCGTTCGGATGCACCGCCACCTGCTGGAATCCGGTGTGGAAACGGAGCTCCACGTGTTCGAGGCGATGCCGCACGGGGGCTTCGGTGGAACCACTCCCGAGGATGCGGCGCTGGCCGCTGAGATCTGGCGTTTCGAGGCGGTGCATCTGTCCCGTCGCCGTGGCAGCAGCGCGGACCTGGCGCACACCGACCAGGATGGCTTGTCCCAGTGACGCACGGCCGCGCTGCTGCCAACTGACGGGAATGCTCAGCGGGGGAACCGCTCTCCCACGAGTTTTTCGCTGTGCTCCCAGAGCGCGCGGGCACGGTCGGGATCCTGCGCGGCCGACGTCACAGCGGCGAAGTCGTTGGGATCGTCGTTAACCGGGGAGACCGCGCAGTCGGCGCAGTAGCGACCGCCGATCTCGTTCATATCGGCAACGACGGCCGCCCATACCGATGACGCGGCGCCCTGCGCGGCGGTCTTCCGGATGCCGATCACGCCCTCGGGTGCTTCGCCAGGAGGAGGGGTTCGCTGGTCGGCGGGCAGATGACGTTCGAGGTTGGATTGCACTGATCCGGGGTTCACCGACACCGCACGGATCCCTTCGCCGCGGTGGCGCTGGTCGAATTCGACAGCGAACAGCGCGTTCGCGGTCTTTGAGCGGGCATACGCAATCATCGGGTCGTAAGGAGTGTTCTCGAAGTTCGGGTCAGAGAAATCGGCATCGGCGAAACGGTGCGCCACCGAAGAGAGCACAACCACACGCGTGCCCTCATGCATGAGGGGCACCAGCCGGTTCACGAGAACGAAGTGGCCCAGGTGGTTGACACCGAACTGGGTTTCAAATCCGTCGGCGGTGTGTCCGAAAGGTGGGAGTCCGACGCCGGCGTTGGCGATCATGATGTCCAGCGGTGCCGCATCGGACAGGAGACGGTCCGTGAAGGCGCGCACGCTGTCAAGCGATCCCAACTCCAGCTCCATCGCCTCGAATGTCCCCCCGTTGACGGCACCCGCGGCCTGGATCTGGGCGGACTCGGTGGTGACTTTGCTGAGATCGCGGACGGTGCCGATCACGTCGGCGCCTCGCGCGGTGAGTGCCCGCGCGGTTTCGAGACCGATCCCCGATGACGTACCGGTCACCAGGGCACGCTTTCCGCGCAGGTCCACGCCCGCCAGCACGTCATCGGCGGTGGAGGTGGCATCAAATGTGGTCATGGGATCTTCCTTCTCTCGTCCGTTTGCATGTGAATTGCTGGCCGTGCGTTCCGGGCACCTGGGCGGAGGCGTTTTACCAAGACGCGCCGGTCATGTCGGTGGAACCGACAGGTCCGCTCAGTCCTGATGGCTGGTCATCGACACCTCGGTGGCCATCCAGCCGCCGTCGACGGTGATCTCTTCGCCCGTCATGTACGCCGCCGCCGGGGAGGCGAGGAATGCGATCGCTTCGCCGACCTCTTCGGCCAAACCGATGCGCCGAAGCGGTGACAATGGGAACGAGCCTTCTCCCGGCTGAGCCCCGTGGATCGACGTCATTGGTGTGTAGATCACACCGGGGTTGACGATGTTGACGCGGATCCGGTCCGGTCCGAGCTCGGCCGCGGCGATCTTGGTTAGGCCCCGAAGACCCCACTTCGAAGAGCCGTACCCGGACACGCCCGTCACTCCGGTGAGTCCTGTGATTGACCCCACGTTGATGATCGAACCGCCGCCGGCGCCCCGCATGCCGGGGATCACGGATCTGATGCCCAGGAATGCGCTGGAGAGGTTCGTGCGGATAATCCGCTCGAACTGCTCGAGGGTCTCCTCAGCGATGGGTGCGCCCCCCGAGACCCCGGCGTTGTTGACCAGAACGTCGATCTTCCCGGCCTCGGTCATCACCTGCTCGATGACGCGTTCCCAGTCTTGCTCCTGCGTGACGTCATGTCGGATGAAGGTTGCACCGAGGTCGGCCGCAACCGCGACGCCCTGCTGCTCGCGGCGAGCCGTGATAAAGACTCGCGCACCTCTATCGATGAGAAGCCGGGCGGTCTGCTCCCCAATCCCGCTGTTGCCTCCGGTGACGATGGCCACCTTGCCGTTCATGTCGTTCATGGATCTGTTCCTTCTGATAGTGCTTAGCGAGCGTCCCAGACGCCCGTTTTCGCGGTGCGAGCCGCGTAGTCGCCGAAGTCGGTCGCGGGGCGTCCCAGCGCTTCCTGCACACCGTTGCGGAGCTGCTCATCAGGAGCGTCCGACGCGGCAGCAAATCCTTGCGCCTCCTCCACAGACATTCCCCGCGATACCAGAAGCGCCGCGTAGTCATTGGGGGACAGGTTCGTGTAGGGGATCTCCCGCCCGGTGGCACGAGCGATCTCGCCGGTCGCCTCCTCGAACGTCATCTGGCGCGGGCCAGTCAGGTCATAGCTCTTACCGTTGTGCGCCGCACCCGTGAGGGCGGCAACAGCGACATCGGCAATGTCATCGACGTCGACGAACGCGAACCGTGTGCTCCCGAAGGGCAGTTCGAGCCGGCCCGCCTGAATGCTCTCCCGGAAGTTCAAGAAGAAGTCCTCGCTGAAGTTCTGGTTGAACCATCCCGGCCGGACGATGGTGTACTCCATTCCTGAGCGGACGACGGCTTCTTCAGCGACCGAATCCGGCCCGTACACGCTCAGCAGTACGACGCGCTTCACCCCGGAGTTGCGGAGGTGTGCGATGAACGCCGCGATCTGTTCTTGGTCTTCGAGACCCCCGGCGCCAGGGTGAACGACGTAGGCCCTGGCCACGTCATCGGTGACGGCAGTCCACGTTTCCTGAGCGTTCCAGTCGAACGCGGGGGAGGAGGACCGGGTCGCGATGCGGACCGGCGTGCCGCTCGATGTCAATCTCTCGACGACTTTGGCGCCAGTCTTGCCGGTACCGCCTACGACGAGCGTGAGTTCGTGTTCGGGATTGCTCATGTATTTATCCAATCGGTGAGCGTGCGTTTTCGTTGGGCGCGCGGATAGCGCCCCGTCGCAGTGGACGAGGCGATGGGCACGGTTAGGGGTTAACAGCCGGCGAACAATCGGATCGCGGCTTTCATGCTGGATGCGGGGTGTGGTCTGCCTCAGGATGGCTCTCGACCTCGTGACGGGGTGCCCGCTCATCGCTCGGTGACGGTTGCCCCGACGATGGCGACGAAGACTCCGGTGGGGCGTCATCGAAGCCCGCGAGAAGGTGCATGGCGGTGCGCGCTCGGGCGCGAATGTCCGCCGTGTCAGCGCCGCGCTCGAAAGCAGCAGTCGGGTATTTCAGCATCGCCCAATGCATGACGGCGCCGGTGATCGCCACGATGAGCTCGGAGATCTCCTGCGTGTCCGCAGCCTCGCGTCCTTGTGCCTTCAGCCGGGCGGCTACGAGTTCGGTTAGGTCATCCATCAGGGTGGCGAAGTTGCGGGAGGTGCGCGACGCAAGCTCTGGCTCCTGGCGTAGCAACAATGTGCGCTTCGCGGCGAGTTCTGCGAGCTCGGGCGACTGTGGGGCGTCCCGCGCACATATCCCAATGATCTCCGTGAGAAGGTCGCCCGCACTTCCGCTGACGAACGCCTTCGCTGCGGCCGGGGAGGGGCCACTCAACGCGTCCCCGAGGACAGCCGCATCCTTCGAGGGGAAGTAGTTATAAAACGTTCTGACTGAGATCGATGCTTGCCCGGCGACCGCTTCGACCGTGACAGCGTCGCTGCCGCGGGCAAGCGCCATATCAACGGCAATCTGCTGCACCCTCAGCGCCGTCGTCTCGCGCCTGACCGCGCGCATCCCAGTCAAGATCGCCACCCCAGAACACCGATTTGCATACGTGCAATATTGCACGCGTGCAATTACTTGTCAAGGCGACTCTTCCCCCAGGCGGTCCATTCTCGGGCTTCATAGACGAGAACCGCCCTGGCCAATCTCTGCCATACCGTCGCCACCCCGGACGAATATTCAGCCCGACCTATTCATCAGCGAACGGGGCGGGATCTGAGCCTACGAGCGCAGGACAGCAGGGGATCAACGACTCGATGACTGTTGCGGCGGCGCAGTTCTAGACTGACGGCGTTGCTTCTGGTACGTACAACACGTACAGTATGTCCAGCGCCTCATGGCGCGGGCTACCGCCATCGACGGCGGATGTCGCGGAGATGCGAGGAGCAACAATATGTCGACGACGACCACCATCCGTAGAGGACGGCCGCGCGAGAACCGGCTGATTGAGAAGCTCGGGTTGCCGAGCGCTCTCCTCTGGGGCTTCGTCGGGCTCCTGCTGTTCATGATCGGCGACGGGGTGGAGTCGGGCTACATTGCCCCCTACCTCGCGGACAACGGCGCCGGATCCGCAACCAATGCGGCCGTGATCATCTCCGTCTACGGTCTGCTGGTCACCATCGGCTCCTGGCTCGCTGGGGCGCTCTCAGACGTCTGGGGCCCGCGCCGGGTGATGATCATCGGACTCGGCCTGTGGGCGGTCTTGCAGGTCCTCTTCCTCAGCATCGCGCTGCCAACACAGAACTTCACCCTGATGCTCGTCATCTACGGTCTGCGCGGAATCGCCTACCCGCTCTTCGCCTACGGCTTCCTCGTCTGGGTGCTGGGGGCTAGCCCTGCCCACCGACTCGGTTCCGCCGTCGGCTGGTTCTACTTCGCCTTCACGGGCGGCCTTCCGACCCTCGGCTCCCTCGTCGCCAGCGGGTCGGTCCCCCTGATCGGGCCGTACCTCACGTTCTGGGTGGCGCTCGGTCTCGTCATCCTCGGCGGCATCATCACCCTCGTCGGTTTGCGCAAAGCAGAAGGCGGAGGCCGTCTCGCAGCGCCCGACGTCTCGACCGGACGCAGCCTGATCAACAGCGTCGCCATCGCCTTCACCAACCCGCGCGTCGGACTCGGGTGCCTGGTGCGCGTTGTGAACACCGCGCCGCAGTTCGGACTCTTCGTCTTCTTCCCGACGATCTTCGCCGAAGACCTTGGATTCGGGACGTCCGGCTGGCTTCAGCTGGTTTTCGTCCTCGGCGCAGCGAACATCTTTGCCAACCTCTTCTTCGGCGTCCTCAGCGACCGCCTCGGCTGGCACCGCACGCTTCGCTGGTTCGGCTGCATTGGCTCTGCGGTCAGCGTGCTCATGTTCTACTTCCTCCCCCAGGTCGCCGGCGACCAGTACTGGGTCTCGGTCCTCTGCGCGGCACTGTTCGGTGTCTCCCTCGCGGGCTTCACCCCCATCTCCGTCCTGATGTCCCTCATGGCCCCCGGACAGAAGGGCAACGCCATCGCCGTGCTCAACCTCGGCGCCGGCGCAGCGACCTTCGTCGGGCCTCTCATCGTCGCTCTTTTCCTCAACCTTGTCGGCGGAGCGGGCGTGACCATCATCTTCGCGGCCCTGTACGTGCTCGCCGGTGTCGCCGTTCGCTGGCTGAGGGTCCCCGAGGACGCACAGGAGTTCATCGACGCGGGCCAGCCGTTACAGGCCCCCATCGCCGGCGACACCAATTAAGAGTCAAACCTCGCCAAGCCGCCCACGACACACTCGACAAGGAACACACATGCCTCTCGTCAGCGGACTCGACGTCATCAACGACTGCACCTCACGCGGCCTCGTCGCCGGTGCGTTCAACACCACCAACATCGAAACGACGATGGGGATCATCGCAGCCGTAGAGCGCACGAACGTGCCCACGTTCATCCAAGTCGCCCCCACGAATGTCGCGCTGTCGGGTTACGAGTACATCTACGACATGGTCAGCCGACGTCTCGCGGACACGAACGTGCCCGTCGCCCTGCACCTCGACCACGGAAAGACGCTCGAATCGGTCGAGGGTGCACTGGCAGCCGAGTTCACGTCGATCATGATCGACGCCTCCGAGGAGCCCTACGAAGAGAACCTGCGGATCTCGCAGATCGCCCGAGAACTGACGCCTGGGTCCCTCGCGCTCGAGGCCGAGCTGGGCAGCATCGGCGGCAAAGAAGACGACCACGGGCCCGAGCAGGAGCTCAGCACGAACCCGTCGCAGGTAGCCGACTTTGTCGGAGCCGTTCGCCCCGACATGCTCGCTGTGTCGGTCGGCAACGTCCACGGGTTCGCGCCGGACGCCCGTATCGACTTCGACCTGCTGGCGCAGGTGCGCGATGCGAGCGCCGTCCCCCTGGTCATCCACGGCGGGTCGGGGCTGCCCGTCGAGCAGCTCGGCAGACTTTCCGAGTTCAACGTGGTGAAGGTCAACGTCGCCAGCGACCTCCGAAACGCCATGATCAAGACGTTCGGGGAGGCCTATGTTGCTAACCCCAACGAGGTGTCGCTCATCCGGGTGTCGAAAGACGCCGTTGCAGCGATCACTGACGTGGTCGAGCGTCGTATCCACATGCTGAACCCGCGCATCTCCTGAGGCAAGGGACATGACCGCAACCGTCACCGTTGACGTGGGCACCACGGGCGTCAAGCTCTGTGTGTTCGCAGAAGATGGCGCCGTGCTGGCCTCCGACAGTCACCCCACTCCCACAAGGAGAGACGCGTGGGGGGAGGTGTACGACCTCCCCGCACTGTTCGAGCTCCTCGAGGTGTTCGTGGGCGGTCTTGGAGCGACCCTGCGGGCGGAGGTGCGGAGGATCGCCTTCGCGGGGACTGGCGAGTCGGGCGGGTTGGTGCGAGAAGACATCTCTCTCGCATCGCCGATGATCCTGTGGCACGACCACCGCGGTGCGGACTACCTCGCCACTCTCCGCCCCCAGGACCGATCACTCATCTACCGGGTGACCGGGCTGCCTGCGAACGCAAACTACGGCATCTCCAAAGCGGCGTGGGCCCACGAGCACGCCGTCGACGCTGATGGTGCCCTGTGGATGAATCTGGCCGAGTACATGGCCGCGTCATTCACCGGTCAACGTTGGTCGGAATGGTCGCTCGCTAGCCGCACCCTGGCACTGGATCTCCGGACACGAACGTGGTCTGACGCCGTATGCGCCCTGTTCGGTCTGTCCGTTGCTGACTTCCCCGAGATCCGACCCGCGAGCTACGGCGCGCCGCTGCTCGAGCATGTGGCGGCCGAGCTCGGCCTGCACCCTGAGACCCACGTGCACGTGGCCGGCCATGATCACATGGTCGGAGCCGTCGCGGCCGAACTGAGTCGGGGCGAGGTTCTCAACTCGACGGGCACCACAGAGGGGATACTCGTCCTTCAGGAGCGGGCTTCGCTCGAGAAGACGTTCGAGGAGAGCAAGCTCGCCAACGGCATTGCTTGCACCGCAGAATCGAACACCCTCTTCGCGTCCATCCCCACGGGCGGTTCGGCCTTCGCGACGCTCCAGAGCCTGACGAACCTGAGCGAGAGCGACCTGATCGCCCTAATGGATGAGCTCCTCGAGGATTACCTCGGAGGACGGATCGAGCTCGAGCTCATCCCCGTCGTCGTCCCCCAGTTCCGCGGCGCGCCGCCGCCGACCAAGAACGCTCTCGCGCGCGGCCTTATCGCCGGCGTGCACTCCGACACATCGGAACGCGACCTCGTCTTCGCAACGTTCCTTGGACTCGTCATGCAGTTCGCGGACGTCCTGGACCTCTTCGGTATCGAGCCCCGGCTGGTGAAAGTCATCGGGCCGGCGAGCCGCAACAGACTGTGGATGCAACTCAAAGCAGATTTCCTCGGCGTCTCACTCGCCGCGTCCCGCTTCCCAGAAGTCGTGTCGCGCGGCGCACAGCTCCTCGCTACGCAGCGAACCGTGTCCTGGAGCGATCTGCAACCGTTCCACATCGAGCCCGACGCACACCGACACCAAGCGCTGGCGTCCTGGGCGCGCCGACACCGGCCGGTGTGGAACCATCTTCTCGCTACCCCTGTTGTCAGCGAGCCCGCACCCCTGCTGAGGAGGGTCACATGACGCTGGTAGCTGGGATCGACTCTTCGACCCAATCCTGCAAGGTCTCCGTCCGCGACATCGAGACCGGCCGTGAAGTGCGATGCGGGAAAGCCGCGCACCCGCCGCTCACCGTCGTCGACCCGAACGTGTGGTGGGACGCCCTCCTCGCAGCCGTCGAAGACGCTGGCGGGCTCGAAGACGTCTCCGCGATCTCCGTCAGCGGTCAGCAGCACACACCGATCTTCATGGACGACCTCGGCCATGCTGTGAGCCCGTCGCCGCTATGGAACGACGTCGGGTCCCACCCCCACATGCTCGCCCTCAACGAGGAGCTCGGCGCGGACGAGTGGATTCGCCGCACAGGCCTTCCACTCACCCTGTCCGACACGGTCGTGAAGCTCCGGTGGCTTCGAGACACGAACCCCCTCGCTGCGCAGCACACGGCGGCGGTGGCCGTTGTGCACGACTGGTTGACATGGCGGCTGATGGGCTTCGGCCCCGGAACGGGCGGCATCGACCGGCTGGTCACGGATCGCTCCGAGGCCAGCGGCACGGCCTACTGGTCCGGGGACACCAACGACTATTGCGACGACCTGTTCGAACTCGCGCTCGGCAAGTCCGCAGTCCTCCCTCGCATCCTCGGTCCGCAAGACACCGCGGGCTTCACCGCGCGGGGGCTGCCCGGTATCCCCGCCGGTATCCCCATCGGGGTGGGCAGCGGCGACAATGCCGCGGCGGCTCTCGCCCTCGGGATCGAGGAGGGTCAGACCGTCCTCTCCCTCGGCACGTCGGGAGTCGTGTACGCCAGATCCCCACACACCGTCCACGACTTCGGCGGCTATGTCTGCAGCTACGCAGACGCCACGGGCGACCACCTCCCGCTGGTGGCGACCCTCAACGCCGCCCGCAACTTCGATGTCGGCTCCCGTCTCCTCGGATGTAGCCACGCCGAGCTGTCCGCGCTCGCCCTTCAAGCTCAACCAGGTGCCGGCGGGCTCACCCTCCTCCCGTTCTTTGAAGGCGAGCGAACGCCCGACCTACCGCGAGCACGAGGGTCGCTTCTCGAGGCGTCGCTGGAGAACCTCACGCGAGCGAACTTCGCCCGTGCCGTGATCGAGGGAACCATTGCGAGCCAGGTGTACATGCTCGAGGCCCTCGCATCGCGGGACGTCGAGACGCATGAGCTGATTCTCATCGGGGGAGCAGCCCAGAGCCTCGCTGTCCAGCGCGTCCTGAGCGAAATGGTGGACGTCCCCATCTCCGTACCCGAGCCGGACGAGTACGTGACGAAGGGAGCGGCGATGCAAGCGGCCGTCACTGTCGATGGGGAGTTCCCGAAATGGGAGTCGCATCTCTCCGCGCTTCCGCGGGAGCCGCATCAGGAGCAGATCGCTCTGCAGCACCGCAATGCGAAGAAGACGATGGGATACATCGAGTCGTCGAGAGAGGTAGCGCCGCTGACGTAGAGCGCAGCGAGTGGCGTGGCTGCAACAGAATGCCGAGAATAAGAGCAGCCCCTTAAGGAAGGCATCAGTGGGAAGCGGACTGCGCGGAACGGTCGCCTGCGGCGTCGACATCGGCAGCACCAATCTCAAGGTAGTGCTCCTTGACGATGAAGGGACCATTGTTCGTCGTGCACGAGTGGCGACACCGAGAGACGCCGCTGGCCTGTCTATAGACACCGCGGCACTGATGCGAAGCCTCGAGGAGATGATCCTTGCCGCCTGCGGCGACGCCTACGCAGTCGCCGCAGTGAGTGTTGCCGGCATCGGTGAGGACGGCGTCCTGGTCGACGGCAGCATGCGGGTACTCACGGACGCGCTTTCGTGGTTCGACCCTCGCCGCAAGCGCATCTTCCGCAGCTTCAAGCGGGCACTGCACGACGATGAGCTCTTCGACGCCTACACAGACCCCGCACGGACGATGACGGGATGGAAATGGTCGCGTGAGCAGCAGCTCGACGCAGCCGCAACACATTGGTTGGCGGTGACAGACTTCCCCGGCAGCCGATGGTCGGGTCGAGCCTTCATGAGCGACACTCTGGCCTCTCGGACCGGCGCGTGGCGCACCAGCGACCGGAGCTGGGACCGCGAACGCGTAGAGCTGACACTCGGCACCATGAGCCTCCTCCCGCCGGTCTTAGCTGCGGGGGAAGTTGTCGGTAACCTCCGCATACCTTCGCTGCTGGCCGCCGGGGTTGTCGTCGATTCGGCTCTGGTGGTGGCAGGTGGGCACGATCATCCCATCGGCGGGTGGGGTGTCCACCAGCTGAGCCCAGGTGCGGTGCTGGACTCCATGGGCACAGCAGAAGTCGTCGTCCTGCAGGCGCCGGAGCAGCAGCATCATCGACAAGAGGGTGTCGACTTCGCCCCGGGAATTCGCTCCGACGGCCGGACGCTGATGCGCGTCGAGGAGCTCAGCAGGAACGTGGCATGGGCGTCACAAGATCCAGACGTCGGGCGGTGTATCCGCGCGCTGATCGATGGGGGCCTTAAGCCCGCCTCCGTCTTGCAGGCGAGGCATTTTCGGCCGGGTGGTCGTGGGGGCGGCCGGCCGTCCTATTCCCTGGACGCTCCGCGTGACGCACATGCGCGAGCGTCCGCCGTGCTCGGCGCCCTGGCAATTGCCGGCGCCGAAGCGGTAGAGGCTGTTCGAGCGGAGGCAACGACAGTGCCCGTCGTACGATCAGCAGGCGGGTGGTCGAGGTCGCCGGGTTGGCTTCGAATCAAGGAGTCAGTTAGCGGCTACGCGGCCGTGCCCGTCGGCGAGCCGGAAGTCACGGCCGCCAGTGCGGCGCTACTCGCGGCGACCGCCCTCGGCTGGTCGCCCGATCCAAAGATGATCTTTTCCGGCGCCTAGCTCCAACTCAGTCCGCGGAGCCTCCGCGGCTGGCCGGCGCAAACCCCAGCTGCCTGAGACCCGGGAGCACTTGGCGTTCAACGTCTAGCCGCTGTGTGGAGCTCGTCAGACTCCAGTGCTGACTTCGACCTCGAGGGGCACCACGTCGGTGAGGACCCACGTCTCGTAGTAGTCGAAACACAGTCCGTTCTGGTCCCACGATGAGGAGCGGATGCGGAGAGTGGGGTGCGCGACCGGGATGCCCAGATGCGAGGCCACGTCCGTCGGCGCGGCCAGGGCGTCGAGGACGCGACGTGCACGGTGGGGGATGTACCCCGCCTGGCGCAGCGCACTGTTCACCGATCCGTTGCCGTTCAACACGTCCGCGGCGTTCGTGACGACCGGACTCACTTCTCGCGGGAACCAATTCGTGCTGAACATCGCCTTACTGCCGTCCCGGGAGCGCACGCGCGTCAGGGCGAAGACCTTCTCCCGCGGGTCGATGCCGAAGGCGACTCTGACGTGCTCTGCCGGTGAAACGAAGGCCGCGTCGAGCACTTCTGTCGCGACACCGGTATGGCCGTGGCGCACCTGGTTCTCGAGGAAGCCCTGATGGTCCTGCACGGTCCACCCCAGCGCTTCCCCTGGCACGGTGGCGAAGACGCCTCGCCCGGGCACGCGCTTCGCTAGCCCCTGCTTCTCCAGGCTTTGCATCGTTTGGCGGACGGTTGCGCGGGACAGGCCGAACGCGCGGCAGAGTTCCAGCTCGCTGGGAAGGCGCTCATCCGCGAGGTAGTGGCCCTCGAGGATCTGCCCTCGCAGGATGCTCACGAGCTGCTCGTAGTACGGGACGGGCGATTGTCGCTCGATGGTGTCGGACACCGTCACACTCCTTTGCGTGTTGGAGACACCTCGCAAATCGACGAATCGTTGCGGTATGTACGTACAGCCTAGACATACCGGTCTGTGTGCGCTACCTTCAATTTCGCGCCACCGGCGCACGCACATCGCACTCAGCACCGAGAGCGATCCAGCAGTCAAACGAGGAGGTTTGCACGTGGTCCACGTGAACTGGAAAAAGGGACTCGCCGCCGTCGGCGTCGTGGGTCTGTCAGCCGGCGTCCTCGCCGGATGCAGCGGGGGCGGCAACGGCGCGTCCGGCGACGGGGACGTCACGATCACCGTCGCCCTGGCGGCCAACCCGCAGATGCAGACGGCGGAGTCCCTCATCTCGGACTTCGAAGAGAAGAACCCCGGCATCAAGGTCAACTTCACCGTCCTGCCGGAGAACGAACTTCGCCCGGCCGTGACGAAGGACGTCTCCACCAACGCGGGGCAGTACGACGTCGCGATGATCGGCAGCTACGAGGTCCCGATCTGGGCCGAGCGCGGCTGGATCGTGCCGCTGAACGACTACGCCAGCGCCGACACCGCTTGGGACGAGGCTGACCTGACCGAACCCATCAAGAACATCGTCTCCGCCGACGACACCCTCTACGCGGCACCCTTCTACGGCTCATCCTCCTTCCTCATGTACCGCAAGGACCTGGCAGAGGCGGCCGGAGTCACCATCCCCGAGAACCCCACCTGGGATCAGATCCGGGCCGCGGCCGAAGCCATGGACGACGACGCCGACGGTGTCTCGGGCATCTGCCTCCGCGGGCTCCCCGGATGGGGTCAGAACCTCGCCGCGATCACCACCGTGATTAACACCTTCGGCGGACAGTGGTTCAACGAGAATTGGGACACCGAACTCACCTCGCCCGAGACGAAAGACGCGGTCCAGTTCTACGTGGACCTCCTGCGTGACTACGGTCAGCCCGACGCCGCGGCCCAGGGCTGGGAAGGCTGCCTGCAGTCCTTCAGCCAGGGCAAGTCGGCGATGTGGTACGACGACACAGTCTTCGCCGGCTCCGCCATCGACCAGGCGGCCACGCCCGAGATCGCCGACAACATCGCCTTCGCGATGGCGCCCACCGGGCCCGCGGACATCGCGTCGGGTTGGCTCTGGTCCTGGGGTCTGTCCGTGACCAAGTCCAGCCAGAACCCCGACGCTGCATGGAAGTTCATCTCGTGGGCAACCAGCAAGGACTACATCAAGCTCGCCGGTGAGAAGGCTGGCTGGGACGCGATTCCTCCGGGCTCGCGCAAGTCCACGTACGAGATCCCCGAGTACCAGGAAGCGGCCGCACGGTACGCCGACCTGACGCTGAGGTCCATCGAGGCGGCCAACCCCCAGCAGCCGACCGAGAACCCGGTCCCGTACAGCGGCGTGCAGTACGTCCAGATCCCGGAGTTCGTCGAGATCGGCGACTACGTCTCGCAGCAGATCGCCGGCGCGATCAGCGGCTCCCAGACCGTCGACCAGGCACTCGAGGACAGCGAGTCCTACACCAGCGGCATCATCTCCGACGCCGGGTACGGGAAGTAACACCCCTTTCGGTGGCTGCCCCGGGCAACCGGGGCAGCCACCCCCTTCCTTCCTCGAAAGAGCACTCATGAGCACAACTGCCGCCCCACCGGTCGAGGAAACCACGAACGTGGTCGCCATCGAGCCGGTCGCCGCACCGCCAATGACCCGGGCCGAGGCCTGGAGACGACGCGGGCCGCTGCTGCCCGCGCTGGTCTTCACGCTGGTGCTGACGCAGATTCCGTTCCTGCTGACGCTCATCTTTAGCTTCCAGCGCTGGCGTCTGCTCGGCTCGGGAGAAACCTCCGTCAACTGGGGCCAGAACTACGTCTCCGTCGTCACCGACGGCACCTTCTGGCAGTCCGTCGTGAACACCGTCGTCATGACGGGGGGCACGACCATCGCGTGCCTCGTCCTCGGCCTCATCATCGCCATCTTTCTCAACCACGCATTCCCGGGACGAGGACTGGCTCGCACGCTCGCGATCACACCGTTCTTCGTGATGCCCGTCGCCGTGACGCTCTTCTGGAAGTCGGCCATGTTCGACCCCAGCTTTGGCTTCTTCGGCTTCGTCTCGAGGACCCTCGGGCTCCCCACAGTGTCGTGGCTCTCCGAGCAGCCGATGGCCGCGCTCATCATCCTCCTGACGTGGCGCTTCGTGCCCTTCGCCATGCTGATCCTCATCGCCGGTCTGCAGAGCGCTCCGCAGGACCAGCTCGAAGCTGCGCAGATGGACGGTGCGGGGATCGTCGGACGCTTCCGCCACGTGACCCTGCCGCATCTGCGACCCTTTATCGAACTCGCCGCGCTGCTGCTCGCGATGAACCTCATCCAGACCTTCGGCGAAATCGCACTGCTCACCGCCGGCGGCCCGGCCTTCGCCACGACCAACATCACGTACTACGTGTACCTGACGGCATTCAACTCGTTCGACTTCGGACAGGCCTCGGCCCTCGGCATCGTCGCGCTCATCCTCACCATCGCGCTCGTCATGCCCATGCTGCGCCTGCTGTCGGGCATCTTCAAGACGGAGGGACGTCGATGACGACGCAACTGACGCACACAAGCGTCGTGGTCACCGGGAGCGCGAGGAAAGCCCGCCAGGGCGAGCAGGCGCGCTCCGCTCGAAAGCGCTGGACATCTATTGGAATGGCAACGGGCGCCTGGGTCTGCAGCCTCGTGCTCTTCTTCCCCATCGCCTACATGGTGCTGAAGAGCTTCCAGACGGAGACGGTGGCCGCATCAGCTGTCCCGCAGCTGTTCTTCGTCCCCACCTTCGAGCATTACGTCGAGGCGTTCGACGCCGGGATCTGGTCGTTTGCGTTCAACTCCTTCATCGTGACGGCCGTCTCCACCATCCTCGTCGTCGCCTTGGCGTTGCCCGCCGCGTGGGCACTTTCGGTCCGGGCCATCAAGAACCCGCAGGACTCGCTGTTCTTCTTCATCTCCACCAAGATGATGCCGATTGCCGCCGGCATCATCCCGATCTACGTCGTCGCCAGCCAGCTCGATCTGCTGAACACCACGACCATCCTCGTCATCCTCCACCTGGGTATGAACTTGCCCCTCGGTATTTGGATGCTGCGGTCCTTCATGCAGGAGATCCCGAACGAGATCCTGGAAGCCGCCGCCGTCGACGGAGCCAACTCGTGGCGCGTGGGGTATTCCATCGTCCTTCCGCTCATGCGACCCGGCATCGCCTCGACCGCACTGTTGTGCGCCGTCTTCTCGTGGAACGAATACTTCTACGCGGCCAACCTCACCACCACCAACTCAACGCTGCCGCTGTTCCTGCAGAAGTTCTTGAGCTTCGGGGAGCTGTACACAGCTCAGGTCGCAGCCGTGGCTACCCTCGTCAGCATTCCAGTCATCATCGCGGGCTGGTTCGCACAAAAGTCCCTTGTCCGTGGTCTCTTGTTTGGAGCAGTGAAATGACGACCATGCGCGCAGCAGTACTCGACGGTGCCGGCGGCATCGACATCAAGGAACTCCCCGTTCCTGTCCCGGGCGAAGGTGAAGTCGTCATCGCGCCGGTGGGCACAGGAGTCTGCGGAACGGACCTGCACCTCGCGTCCGGTGACTACCCCCACGGCCGGTTCCCCGTGGTCCCCGGGCACGAGTTCGCGGGCTACGTCACCGCCGTCGGTGCGGGGGTGACGAAGTTCAAGGAAGGCGACTACGTCGGAGTCAACCCGAACGTCTCATGCGGTGTTTGCCAATGGTGTCAGCGTGGAGCGACCAATCTGTGCGTCAATCTCCGCCCGGTTGGTGTCGCGGTCGATGGTTCCGTGGCCGAGTTCGTGTCCGTACCCGCCCGGATCACCTACCCGATCAGCGAGAAGATCACCCATCAGGCGGCACCCCTCATCGAGCCGTTCGCCTGCGTGCTGCATGCGCTCGAGCGCGTTCCCGACTGGTCAAAGCAGGAACTCGTCATCTTCGGTGCGGGCTCCATCGGACTCATGGCCATCATCCTCGGACGTGCGGAGGGTGTCAGCGGCATTCGGGTCGTCGAGCCCAACCCCGCTCGGCGTCAGGCCGCGGCCGACCTCGGAGCCCTGCAGGCCGTCGCCTCAGCCGACGAGCTGAACGTCGATGGATTCGACCTCGCTCTCGACGCGAGCGGCCACCCAGCTGCCATCGCGCAGGCCATCTCGTCGCTCGGGCCCCGCGGTCGACTCATCCAGATGGGAGTGGCGTCGCCCACCGCCACCATCGCGCTGAGCCCGTACGACGTCTTCGCCAAGGAGATCAGCATCATCGGCTCCAACTCGCTCGCCGAGAAGTACGAGGAGTCCGCCGAGCGCATGATCGACCTGCAAGGTGAACTCGCAACGCTGGTGACCTCCACCTACAAGCTGGAGGACTACGCGCAGGCCATGGACGCGGCCACACGTCCCGACCAGATCAAGGTTCAGGTCGTCTCCTGACCGGGCCGCACACCACCATGACTGAACAAGCAGAGCTCTACCTCCACCCCGACCGCAACATCGCGCTCGAACTGGTCCGAGCCACCGAGGCCGCCGCCATCCGAGCGAGCCCGTTCATCGGGCACGGCGACAAGAACGCCGCTGACGGGGCCGCAGTCGATGCAATGCGGAAGTTCCTCGGAACCGTCAACTTCTCGGGGACGGTCGTCATCGGTGAGGGGGAGAAAGACAACGCTCCCATGTTATTCAACGGGGAGATCGTCGGAAACGGCAACGGACCCGTCTGCGACATCGCCGTCGACCCCATCGACGGGACATCACTCACCGCGGCGGGCCGCCGCAACGCGATTTCAATGATCGCGGTCGCTGACCGAGGGTCGATGCTGGATGCCTCCAGCGTCTACTACATGGAGAAGATCGTCGCCGGCGCCGAGGCGGTCGGTGTGCTGGACATCCGTCACCCCATCGAGCACAACATCGCTCTGCTAGCCAAGGCCACAGGCAAAGACGCGAGCGAGCTCCAGGTCGGCGTGCTCGACCGCCCGCGGCACGCGGAACTCATCGAACGCATCCGGCGCGCGGGCGCAGCCACCCGGCTCCTTCTCGACGGCGACGTTGCCGGAGGCATCGACGCAGCCAGCTACGACGGTCGGCTGGACCTCTGCATCGGAATCGGCGGGAGCCCGGAAGGCGTTGCCACTGCATGCGCGGTGAAAGCCTTTGGCGGCTTCATCCAGACCCGGCTCGCCCCACAGAACGCGGAGGAAGCGGAACGCGGTGCCAAGGCCGGACTGAAGCTCGACCACGTCTACGAGGTTGACGAGCTAGTTACCAGCGACAACACGCTCTTCGTCGCCACTGGCGTGACGGACGGCAACCTGGTGAGGGGCGTGCGTCGGCGCGGTCGCGTCATCAGCACCGAGAGCATTGTCCTTCGCTCCCGGTCGGGCACGATCCGCCGCATCAGCGCCGACCACCTTGCTGAGAAGTGGCTGGAGCACGGCACCAGCTGAGCGCCAGGACTGCGCTCAGCTCGCGGAGACGTTGACCTCGAGCGGAATTACGTCGGTGAGTACCCACGTCTCGTAGTAATCGAAGCGCACGTCGTTCGAGTCCCAGCTCAGGGAGCGGACTCGCATGATGGGGGTGCCGGGGTCGATCTCGAGGTGCTCCGCCACTGATGCGGGGGCACCCAGGGCCCGAATCACCCTGCGCGCCCCACTCGCGACCAGCCCGTGACGTCGAAGGGTGTCATTCACTGAGGCGGTGCCGTCAAGCACGTCCTCAGCGCTGGCGAGTATCTCGCCCACGGAGGGGGGAAACCAGTTCGTGCTGAACATCGCACGGCGACCATTCATCGAGCGGACACGCTCCAGCGCGAAGGTTTCCTCCGCGGCGGAGAGACGAAGAGCGTCGCGGACGTGGTGCGGTGGACGAACGGCTCCGGCGGAGACGACCTCGGTGGTGACACCGGTGCGCCCTTGACGAACCTGAGACTCCAGGAACCCCTCCTGTACGGTCCAGCCTGTGGGGGCGTCCTGCGCGGCGGCAAACATTCCCCGTCGGGCCACCCGGCGAGCAAGCCCCTCAGATTCGAGGCGTGACATGGTCTGGCGCACGGTAGCCCGAGAAAGCCCGAAGTCTCGCGCCAGCTCCAACTCGCTGGGCAGCCTTGCATCCGTCTCGACTGCCCCGGATACGATGCGGTCGCGCAGGATCATGAAAAGCTGCTCGTAGTAAGGAACGGGGGACGTGCGTTCGATGCTGTCCGCCACGGTAAGCCTCCCATTTGGCGCCCCGTCTGATACGTGGGGGGCGCCTCTCGACTTTACAAGTGGCGCGCCAAGGAACGATGGCTCTGCGCCGAGCGTCCGCGCCACACACGTCCGCTAGGCAGCCCTGGGAGAGGTACGGCACGCCCGTCGCCTGGCGGAGCGACCGTTGAGGGTTGAGCTCGACGTCGTACCAGGCGCGCCCTACGGCTTCGAAGGTGTGGCGCCTAACAGCGAGACGGTTCGAGCGTCTCTGCGTCGAGCACGAGCGTGCGCACTCATGGATGCGCTTCAGGGTGTTGCCCAGAACGACTTTGAGCGGTTGATCCGAGTAGCTGTACCGCGCATGCAGCCGCGAGATGTCTAGTCCACGAAGGATCAGCTGAATGCCGCAGCCTACCGCGGCATCCAGAACAGTACCGGAGATGCGCGGCCTCGCGATGCTTTCCTGCATGGGGTCCCCAGCTTCTGCGCCCATTCATGAGTTCGTCAGCGTGAAACTCGGTTTCTAACGGGGGGCCGTGCTCGAGGTGGTCCCGCCCCCGAATAGATCCAAGCTTCGCCGAGACGAACGCCCACTGACCGGGGTCTCCCAGCGCCGCTGCGATGAAGTAGCGCGTGTCGGTGCAGGACTCGTCTTGTAACACTTAGGGGAACACTGTCGTGAGGGTCCCTACCTCAACCGACTCGGGTTGCCGTGGGGGCGAGTAGGCGCCAGAGACCTACGGCTTCGTGCATGCTGGTCTGACTACGCATCAGGGGGGGCGATGGTGCACTACGACATGTACCGCATGGGCTGGCAGCAGTTCGAGCACATGGTGCAGTCCTTTGCGAAGGATGTTCTGGGGAACGGTCTTCGTCCGTTCGGGTCGGGTCGCGACGGTCAACGAGAAGCCGATTTTCGCGGACGAGTGGCTTTTCCGGTGGGGGCGGGGCGCACCTGGAACGGTCACGGGGTCGTACAGGCCAAGTATCGAGAACAGCATGCCGGAACCCTCAGCGACTCCAAATGGTTCCTGGGCGAAGTGCAGAAAGAGTTGAAGAGATGGCAACTCAAGAAGCTGCAGAGCAAGAACGTGCCGTCATACCTGCTCTTCGCGACCAACGTTTCGCTGTCTGGTGTCGAGGAGGTCGGAGGCAAGGACCAGTTTGAGACAACGATGCAGCGGTGGTCTCAAGAACTTGGCCTGCGCGGCTGGTATGTGTGGGACTACTCCGAGCTCCGCACCATGCTGGACAACAACACTGACATACGGAAGCGGTATCTAGAGCAGATCATCACGGGAGATCTTCTAGAGGAACTGCGACAGCTACTCCCACAACCCTCTGCACTCGAAATAGATCGGCTTGCCGCCTACACGGTGTCCGAACTGACTTCCCGTCAGTGGGTTCGCACTGGCGACGTGGGTTATGGTGACGGATCCAAGATGCGGCTGGCTGACATCGCGGTCGATTTGCCTTGCTCGATCGGAGAGCCGTCTACCGGTCCTAAGGTTCGGCGCTATAAGGCTGCGGCAGCAGCCCTAGCACGAGGCAACGCAACGTACACGTCGGTGTCCGGTCGAGGACCCGCCGGGGTCGTCCTCGTTGGAGGGCCTGGACAGGGAAAGAGCACGCTCTGTCAGCTCGTCGCCCATACCTACCGACTCGCCTTTCTCGCCGAGACGGACCTCACGGTGTTCGGCCCCAAGGCCGAGGAAGCGGTCCTCGCGCTGAGGTCCCGGCTCGCCCACGCAGAAATCAGTATGCCCGTGAAGCGGAGATGGCCGGTGTTGGTGGAACTCGCCAAGGTAGGCGCGGCGATTTCTCGCCAGGAGGGGACCTTCTCCCTCCTTCACTACCTGGCGTCGCAACTCAACATCAAAGGCAGAACGACACCGCCCGCTTCGCTCCTTGACTGGATGAAGAGCTGGCCCATCTGCCTCATTCTGGACGGGCTCGACGAAGTCCCGGATTCGCGGGTCCGTGCGGAACTGGTAGCCGCGATCGGAGCCTTTGCAACCGACGCAGCAGGCGAGGGCGTCGACCTCTTCATCATCGCCAGCAGTCGTCCCCAGGGCTATAACGGAGAGTTTGGGGAGGCAGTGGACTGCTCCGAGTTCCGCCTCGTCGAGTTGACCGAAACCGAGGCCCTGGCCTACTCAGAGGCGCTTACCGGAGTCCGGCAGGCAGACGACCCATTTCTGGCTGATCAGGTCACAGATCGCCTCATTACGGCCGTCCACGGCCGAGTCACACAGAAGCTCATGACGACGCCCCTGCAAGTCACGATCATGACAGCGCTCGCTGAGGACGCGGTCGATCTGCCAAGTGATCGTTTCGAACTATTCGATCGCTATTACCGCGTCGTCTACGACCGGGAGGTCTCGAAGCCAGGAGCGGTCGGCGAGCTGAAGACGCTGCGGGGCCACATTGATCATCTGCACGAGGAGGCGGGAGTGCGCCTGCAGCGATCGGCTCAACGGCCCTCGGGATCTGACCCCGTAGTCGCCAAACGTGAGATCCGCAAGTTACTAGCGCGCAGGCTCAGCGCCGCGGGCTTCGAAGACAGCGACGCGGACAGCCTCGCGGAGAAGTTGATCCGACTTTCGACCGAGCGCTTGGTGCTGCTTGTGTCTCGTCGAACGGGCAAGTACGAGTTCGACGTGCGATCGCTCCAGGAATACATGGCCGCGCGTGCGCTCACAACGGGGGAAGACGCGGCCATCATCACGGGTCTGCGCCAGTTACTACCCGTGAGTCACTGGCGCAACACTTGGCTTTTGGCAGCTGAGCGGCTGCTCAGCAAACGCGAGCACCTCGGAGAACCCCTGGTCGAGATGATCACCGAGTTCGACCAGGAGAGCGTGGAAGCCTCGATCACGTGCGTCGGAGCAGACCTCGCCCGCGAGTTGTATCTCGACAATTTCGCAACTGAGTTCCCGCGTCTGAGGCGCGCGCTGCTTTCCAGCGCGCTCACGCTCTTCTCGGACCCAAGTCCCGAACTTGGACCGGTGCCCAGGCGGCTGCTCGAGGCTGTCAAGTCGACCGGCGACTCGCGAGAACAAGCGATGCTTCTCGAAGCTCTCCACCTCCACGCTCGCGCCGACCTTTCGAGCCTGGCGGCAAAGGTGCTCAGCGACAACTCCACGGGAATGGACGACCTTGCGAAGCAGGCTCGCATCACCCTCTCCGAGGGGCGCAGATATGTCAGACCCCGCAGCTTGACGGGTGGTGAGTCGGTAGTCGCCTTACGAGCTGCCCTAGAAGCTTATCGCGGCGGCAACGCGGGAGCGACTGCGCTCCTCGATTCGCTTGAAGGGGTGCGACCGTTTTCAACGGAGGGCGTTTGGGTGCCGGTTGACCTCTTGCAAGCCTTGGAGGCCGATGACGCGCGGGAAATCCTCGTGCGACTCATCCGCCGGCTGAAATCCTCTCGTCCGGAGGTCGCACGGTACGCAACGTTGGCGCTGCGGACTCGCATGTCTCGGCCAACCATCTGACCGACCTGACTACTGCCCCAGCTTCGGGCGTTCTCGAGACGGGTTAGCGCTCTTCTTTAAACGCGAGAGCAATGATGCACTCGACATCTCCAAGGAAGAGTCGCGTTCCGCTGCGAACAAGAGTGGTTGCATGGGCGATGTGAGGCGTCCCTTCGATCCGAGTCACATCGCCGATAATTGAAGTTATGTCAGGTTACTGACATAAGTAGTGCCGACCTACGCGAAACGGCCCTGGAAGACCCGCGTCGAACCGAGAGGACGCGCTCGAAATATCGGTCTTGCCTTCATGACATTCGTGACTTATGGTCGAACCGGTTCGAAGTAGAACCGGTTCGACAGCGATGGAGCAGACAGTGGTAACGATCGGTGATGTGGCGAAGGCTGCGGGCGTCTCCCGCAGCACGGTCTCGTACGCCCTTTCCGGCAAGCGACCGATCTCACCTGAGGTCCGCGACAAGATCGACTCGGTCATCCGGTCGTTGAACTTCACCCCGAACGCGGGCGCGCGGGCCCTCGCCACGTCGCAGACTCACGTCATCGCACTCCTCGCTCAGTTCTACGCGGACGAATTCGCTCCGGCGATGATGCAGTACATCCTCGGCGTCACCGACCGGGCGCGTGATCTCGGATACGACACGCTGCTGGTGACGGAACCCGACGGGGTCGCCGCTCTGCGGCGCATCTCCAACTCCCGCATGGTGGACGGTTTCGTGCTGCTGAACGTGGCCGAGCACGACAGCCGACTCGACGTGCTGCGCAAGGCCGGCCAGCCCGGCGCTCTCGTCGGTCTGCCCGGAGACCCGCGAGGACTCGACGTCTTCGACCTCGACTTCGAAGCGACAGGTGCGCTGATGGTCGACCACCTTCACTCCCTGGGCCACCGGGAGATCATCCTCGTGTCGCAGCCCGAGCATGTCGTGGAGCGCGGCGGTGCCTACGTCTGGCGCCTCGCAGACGCCGCCCGTGCGCGCGGCGATGAGCTCGGCATCCGACTTCACGCCCACCACAGCGCGTCGAGCCAGCCGGAGGTCGGCAGCGACCTGGCCAACCTCCTCGAGACGTACCCCGACGCCACGGGTCTGCTCCTGAATAACGAAGCCGCCGCCGCCGCACTCCCCAGCGTGCTGTCGGCACGAAGTCTGCGCGTTCCCGCGGACCTGTCGGTAATCGGTCGTTACTCGGACGACTTCGCACGCACCTTCTCGCTGCCCTACTCCTCCGTCGACAGCGCGGCGGCTGAGCTCGGCCGCCGCGCCGTCGAGCAGCTCGTCGCCCACATCCAGGGCGAGGCCGACGCACACGTCGTCGACCTGACGCCCCCGAAGATCTTGGACCGCGGTTCCACCGCTGCCCCTCCCGCGTGACGGCTTCGCCGTCGCCCCTTACCCCACCACACACCGCACAACTGCACCGCGGCCTGCACCCGTCTGGCCGCACGTTCAAGGAGGAACTGATGATCAACCGACCCCTGCGACGCCTCGTCGCACTGACGACCGCGGCCATCGCCGTCGGTGCTCTCGCCGGCTGCGCCGGTACGGGCGGCGGCGACGCCAACTCGACCGACGCCGGCGGCACCTACACCTGGTGGGATCCGTACCCGCAGCACGAGGAAGGCTCCGACTGGGCCAACCGCGTGCAGGCGTGCGGCACAGAGGCTGGAGTCACCATCCAGCGCACCGCGTACGACACCACCGCGCTCACCAACCAGGCATTGCTCGCCGCGCAGGAGAACAACTCGCCCGACATCATCCTGCTCGACAACCCCGCGGTGTCGACCCTCGCCGACACCGGCATGGTCTCGACCACCGACGAGCTGGGCCTGGACACGTCGAAGATCGACGCCAACCTGCTCGCCGCCGGCCAGCTCGACGGCAAGACGTACGGCATCCCGATCGGCGCGAACACCCTCGCGCTGTACTACAACGCCGACATCCTCTCCGCAGCCGGCGTCGACCCGCAGTCGATCAAGAACTGGGACGACCTCACTGCCGCGCTGGCCGCCGTCTCGGCCACCGGCAACAAGGGGATCACGTTCTCGGCGCTGAACACGGAAGAGGGCTCGTTCCAGTTCCTGCCCTGGTTCTGGGGCGCCGGCGCCAATCTCGACGAGCTCAACTCGAGCGATGCCGTCGACGCGCTCAACCTCTGGAAGGGATGGCTCGACAAGGGGTACGCCCCCAACTCGGTCATCACAAACTCGCAGAACACCGTCTGGGAGGAGTTCCTGACCGGTGGATTCGCGTTCGCCGAGAACGGCACCTGGCAGGTCAACAGCGCGGCCAAGGCGCCGTTCAAGACCGGCATCATCACCCTGCCGGCGAAAGACGGCGGAGCCGCCCCCGCGCCGACCGGTGGTGAATTCATCATCGCGCCCGTCCAGCAGGACACCGCGCGCTACGACACCACCCGCAAGATCATCGAGTGCATGACGACCTCCGACGGCTTCGTCGAGACCGCCAACACCTTCGCGTACTACATCCCGCCGACCGAGGACGGCCAGAAGGCCCTGCTCGCCGAGCACCCCGAGCTCGACACCTGGGTCTCGGCCGTGCAGGCGGCCAAGGGGCGCACGAGCGACAACCTCGGCACCAAGTACCCGGTGATCTCCGAGCAGCTGTGGACCGCGGTCCAGAGCGCTCTCTCGGGCGCGACCACCCCGCAGGCGGCACTCGACACCGCCCAGCAAGAGGCCGCGGCCAAGACCGGCGAGTAAGCCGGGCTCCCCGCGCTCGGGGCGGGCCCGCGTACCTCGCCCGCCCCGAGCACCCCGGTCGTCTCGAAGACAAGCGAAAAGACCCATGACCGCAACATCATTCACACACCCGCAGCGGACCACGTCCGACACCGTTTCGATCGTCGTACCCGACGACCGCAAGCGACGGCCGGCCCGACTGCTCGGCTCGCGATGGACCGCGTTCGCGTTCGCCGCCCCCCTCGTGGCCTACCTGCTCGTCTTCTACGCCTTCCCGCTGATACGCAGCATCGACCTGAGCGTCCACGACTACACGGTCCGAGCGTTCGTGCAGGGCAATGCCGAGTTCGTCGGACTCAAGAACTACATCGACGTGATCTCCTCGCCGCTCTTCGGAACGGCTCTGGCGAACACCGCCGTCTTCGTCCTGGTCTCCCTCGTCTTCCAGTACGTGCTCGGTCTCGCACTGGCCGTGTTCTTCCGCAGCAACTTCCCCCTGGCGGGCGTCCTTCGCGGACTGTTCCTCGTGCCGTGGCTGCTGCCGCTCATCGTCTCCGCCTCCACCTGGTCGTGGATGATGAACAGCGACTCGGGCATCATCAACTCGGTGCTAACCGCATTCGGCGGACCGCAGATCAACTGGCTGACCTCGCCCGACTTCTCCCTGATGTCCGTCATCATCGCCAACATCTGGCTCGGCATCCCGTTCAACCTCGTGATCCTCTACGCGGGGCTGCAGAACATCCCGATCGACCTCTACGAGGCGGCCTCACTCGACGGCGCCGGCGCGTGGCGGAAGTTCTGGAGCATCACGTTCCCGCTTCTGCGCCCGGTGTCCGCGATCACCCTGCTCCTCGGCCTCGTCTACACCCTGAAGGTCGTCGACATCATCTGGATCATGACCACGGGCGGCCCCGCCAACTCGTCGACCACTCTGGCCATCTGGTCCTACCGCGAGGCGTTCGGCACGGGTCAGCCCGACCTGTCGCCCGCGTCGGCCGTGGGAAACCTCCTCATCGTCATCGCCCTGATCTTCGGCTTCCTGTACCTGCGCATCCAGCGCCGCGAGGTGAACTCATGACTCTTCAACGCTCCTGGTGGAGGGTGATCGTCGGCGTCGTTCTGACGGCGCTCATGCTCTTCCCCGTGTACTGGATGGTGAACGTCTCGCTCACCAAGACGCAGGACCTGCGCGCGAACCCGCCGCACATCTTCCCCATCGACCCGACCTTCGAAGGCTTCGAGGCGGTCTTCCGCCAGCAGCTCCCGAACCTCGGGACGAGCCTGCTGATCGGGCTGGGATGCGTCATCCTGACCGTCGTCATCTCCGCGCCGGCCGCGTACGCCATCGCTCTGCTCAACCTGCGGGGAGGGCGGTCGCTGAACTTCATCCTCCTCGTCGCCCAGATGATCCCCGCAGTGGTCATGGCGATGGGCTTCTACGCGATCTACGTGCGGCTCGGGCTCCTCAACAGCTTGGGCGGCCTCATCCTGGCCGACTCGACCATCGCGGTGCCGTTCGCAGTGCTGCTGTTCACGGCCTTCATGTCGGGCCTCCCGCGTGAACTCCTGCAGGCAGCGCGTGTCGACGGCGCCGGCGCCTGGCGCACCTTCGTCTCGATCGTGCTCCCCATGAGCCGCAACTCGGTGATCACCGTCAGCCTCTTCGCGTTCCTCTGGGCATGGTCGGACTTCATCTTCGCCTCGACCCTCGCCCGCAACAGTCCGTTCAAGCCGGTGACGCTCGGTATCTACGCGTACATCGGCAACAACACCACCCAGTGGAACGCGATCATGGCGACCGCAGTCGTCGCCTCCATCCCCGCCGCGATCCTGCTGGTGATGGCGCAGCGCTATGTGGCCGCCGGTGTGACCGCCGGTGCCGTGAAGGACTGACCCATGACTCTCTCCCTCTCCGAATCGACGTTCACCACCGGAGGATCCCGTTCCTCCGGGCGACCGGTATCGCCCTCGCGCTCGGACCGCGACGGGGTCTCCCTCTCGCAGGTGGTGCTGGATCCCGACGGATTCTGGGGCTCCCGCCAGCTCGTCAACGCCGAGGCGACCCTCTCGCACTGCCTGCAGTGGATGGGGGAGCTCGGGTGGATCGAGAACTTCGACCGGATCGCCCGGGGCGCGCGCACCGACGAGCGCGCCGGGTGGATGTTCTCCGATTCGGAGATCTACAAGCTCCTCGAGGCGATGGCCTGGGAGCTGGCGGTGCGTCCGACCGAGGCCTTGAGCGCCGAGTACCGTTCGCTCGTCAGCCGCGTCGCCGCAGCGCAGGACCCGGACGGATACGTCGGCACCGCCTTCGGGCACCCTGGTCTCCCGCCGCGCTACAGCGACCTGGCGATGGGGCACGAGCTCTACAACATCGGACACCTCCTCCAAGCCGCCGTCGCTCGCCTGCGCACCGAGGGTGAAGACCTCCTGGTGGATGTCGCGCGGCGAGCAGCCGACCACGTCTGCCGGGAGTTCGCAGAGGGCCGACGCGAGGGGATCTGCGGGCACCCCGAGATCGAGGTGGGGCTGGCCGAGTTCGCTCGCGCGACCGGGGAGCGCCGCTATCTCGATCAGGCCCGCCTGTTCGTGGAGCGGCGTGGTCGCGGAAGCCTGCCGGTGCGTCCGCTTCTGTCGGCGGAGTACTTCCAAGACGACATCCCCGTGCGCGAGGCCGCCGTTCTGCGCGGTCATGCGGTGCGGGCGCTCTACCTGTCGGCGGGCGCGACCGACGTCGCCGTCGAGGACCGGGACGAACCGCTCCTCGCCGCGTTGGCGGCGCAGTGGCGGCGCACCGTCGAGAGGCGCACGTACATCACCGGGGGAATGGGGTCGCGGCACCAGGACGAAGGCTTCGGCGAAGACTTCGAGCTGCCCAGCGACCGGGCGTACTGCGAGACGTGCGCGGGGGTGGCGTCGATCATGTTCTCGTGGCGTCTTTACCTGTCCACGGGCGATGTGCACTACGCCGATCTCATCGAACGCACGCTGTTCAACGTGATCGCCGTCTCGCCGAGCCTCGACGGGCGGGCCTTCTTCTACGCCAACACCCTCCATCAGCGGGAGGCGGGAAGCGAGGCCGTCGCAGGCGTCAACACGAGAGCCGAGGGGAGCACCCGTGCGCCGTGGTTCGACGTGTCGTGCTGCCCGACGAACGTCGCCCGCACCCTGGCCTCGCTGCCGGCCTACTTCGCTTCGGAGGATCAGGACGGCGTCTCACTCCTCCAGTACGCAGCGGGCGAGATCGACGCGGGCGGCTTCCGGCTGCGAGTCGAGACGGACTACCCCCGGAGCGGGTCCATCCGGGTCGTGGTTGTGACGGCTCCCGCTGAGGAGCGCCGCGTGCGACTCCGGGTACCGGAGTGGGCGGACGGCGCCGTCTTGCGCGGGCCCGACGGCGCCGAGCGCCTGCTGGCGCGGGGATGGGCGGACGTCCGCCGCAGCTTCGCCGCCGGCGACGTCATCGACCTGGACCTCCCGATGGCCCCGCGAATGTCCTTCCCCGACCCGCGGGTCGACGCCGTCCGGGGGGCCGTGGCGATCGAACGGGGCCCCGTGGTCTTGTGCGCGGAATCCGTCGACCTCCCCGAGGGGGTCGGGATCGACGAGATCTCTGTTGAAGCCGGGGGTCCCATCGAGAGCACTCTCGACGGTGCGCGCATCCGCGCCCGTGTCAGACGGGTGGCATCGCCCGGGGACTTCCGCCCGGCCTTCGGCGGCGACACCCGAACGGAGACCGACGGCACCGTCGAGGTCGGCCTCATCCCGTACCACCGCTGGGCGGGCCGAGGTCCCTCGACGATGCGCGTCTTCCTGCCCCTGAGCGACGCTCGGACCCCCCGGGTCGGCTGACGCGCCGGCATCTCACCCCTCGTCATGGAAGCAGACATGTCCCACGCGGTCCCCACCTTCGATGTGCGCAGCGTTCCGTTCAGCCGTCGCGGGTCGTGGCTCGACCTCTCGCCGGTCGTCGCCGCGCACCGCACGGTCGACGACGTGCACCTCGTCTCGCACAGGACGGGCATGCACGCCGTGTTGGCGCTCATCCCCTCGCGAACGGCGACGACCGGTCTGATCAGCAGCGCGTGGACCACGGATGCCGATGCCGCTCGCCTTCAGTGGTCCGACGGCCACGCTGGCGTCGAGGCGGTGTTCGCCGAGGTCGACGTCGTCCGCGTCCGGGGCTCCGCGGGCACGCGACTCGAGATCGCCGAGGTCGCGGAGGAGCTCACACCGTTCACCGGCATGTACCTCTTCCGGGATCCCCGTGATGGAAGCGCGATCTTCACCGCCTATGAGACGGGAGCTCGCTACCGGGTCACGGCCCTGGAGGGCGCGCTGCGCATCGAGGGCGCCGAGGCGCTCGGTGCGGCGCGCCGTTCGGTGATCGTGGAAGCGTCGGAAGACCAGGGGGAGTGGGAGATCGCCCTCGAGGAGTTCGAAGCGTCTCGTTCGCCGTATCGCCGTACGGAGACTTTCGACGAGGCCGTCGCCACGGTGCAGACGGAGTTCGTGGACTTCGCCGCGGGGGTCGCTCCCTGGACGGAGGATGACGAACGCTCGCCGGAGGAGCGCGACACGGCGATGCTGGCCGCCTACGTCATCTGGTCGGCCACCGTGGCACCCGCCGGATTCCTCGAGCGCGAGTCGGTCCTCATGTCGAAGCACTGGATGGACAAGGTCTGGAGCTGGGATCACTGCTTCAACGCCATCGCACTCGTCCGGGGTGATCCGCGTCTCGCGCTGGATCAGTTCCTCGCTCCTTTCGACCATCAGGATGCTGCCGGCGCGCTCCCCGATTCGATCGCGCATTCCGAGCGGCTCTACAACTTCGTCAAGCCGCCCATCCACGGGTGGGCCTTGGATCGACTTCGCCGAGACGGTCTCGAACTGAGCCGCGATGAGCGGGAGGTCGTCTACGACAAGCTCAGCAGGTGGACGCGCTTCTGGCTGGACGAGCGACGCGTGCCCGGCCGCGCGCTGCCGTATTACCAGCACGGCAACGACAGCGGATGGGACAACTCCACCGCCTTCGACCGGGCGCGTCTGATCGAGTCCCCCGACCTGGCGGCATTCCTTCTCCTGCAGCTCGACACTCTCTCCCGCCTCGCAGACGAGCTCGGACTCGACGGGTCGGGCTGGCGCACGGAGGGAGAACGCATCGCCGCCGCCCTCGACACCGAGTTGTGGCGGGGCGACGGCTACACGGCCCGCGGAGTCGCCGACGGCGCGGACGCCGGCCGGTCGACGCTTCTCACCTCCATCGCGATCGCGGCGGGGCCGCTTCTCCCCGAGGAGGCGCGCAACGCCCTAGCCGAGGGTCTTACGCCGTTCCTCACGCCCTGGGGACTGGCCACCGAGAGACCCGACAGCGAACACTACGAATCCGACGGCTACTGGCGCGGCCCGATCTGGGCGCCCTCGACCATGCTCATCGAGGACGGGCTGCGGCGCTCGGGCCACGTCGGCATGGCCGACGACATCAGCGAACGCTTCCGGGGTCTCTGCCGACAGCACGGCTTCGCCGAGAACTTCGACGCGCTCACCGGCGAGGGCCTCCGAGACCGCGCCTACACATGGACCGCCGCCGTGTATTTAATCCTCGCCGGCGACGCCGCCCGGCGCGCACGAAAACCGGCGTAGAACCCGTGCCCGCGGGGTGCGGGGTGGTACCAGCACAGGAGCCGGTGGGGTGTCCGACATCTGGTGCTACCCCGGACCCCGCGGGTTGAGAACGCTCCACCACACCCCTATTTACGACACAAAGAAAAGCCGCCGATGGACTACTTGTGCAGCGTGTATGAGCGCCGATAATGGATATTATGTCAGTTTGGCGCGCTAACCGGTTGCGCAGATCTGCATGATTCCCCTGGCACCACGCGCGATTAGGGTCCACGTTGCTCGTATAACCCAGCCTGCTTCAACCCGCGTTCAGCGTCCCACTTTTGCATGCGACGCTCAACGGGTTGCAACCAATCCAGCAGGGTGCCCGGGAAAAAGAGCTGTGCGATCGTGAGCGCGAGGATCAAGCCAGCTGCGATCTTGAGAGGCATGCTGAGCCAGTCCAGTTCCGAAGGGAGAGCGTCGGGAAAAACCCAGCTCAGCAGCGCTCCCAGAATAATGATAGCGGCGACCGAGAAAACGGGGATGCGCAAAAGACCTCGGGCACGTCGCGACGCCCTAGATTCGATTGACGCAATCCGTTGCTCATCCGCCTCTCGCCTGCGGACTTTCTCGGCAGTAGCTTCCTCGCGCTCCGCCTCAAGGCGGGCGACTTGGCCACGCAGGGCAACCTTCTCATCCTCGCTTTTTAGCCAGTCGAGTGTGACGGAATCGGTAGCGGCGCGAGCCGCGGAGGTGTCCCTCTCGGCCTGAGCGGCTCTAGTTTCGCCTGGACGGCGGTACTCCTCTCGGATCCTGACCAGAACGTCTTGAATAGTGTCGGCGTCCAGCTCATCGGCCTCCCCCAGTGTGACTTCCATCAGTGCTCGCCGGGGGTCGTGACCAGATCGGAAGATGACAGCATCGTCTGCAGAGACAGCTCCCTGATCGACGAGGCGATCTATCTCGTCTAAGTAGGCGGACCAGAGATGCGGCGCCGGTTGCATGCCCGCGAACGCTGTTGCGATCAGTTGCTTCCTCGGCAGGCTCTCTGCTGCATTCGGCCGTCGAACCCAGAGGATCGCAGCGAGTGCAAAATCCGTCACTGCTAATGGCCATTGGCGATCGGGGCGGGCAAGGTCGTTGGCGACCCTGGCTACATCGACGTTCGATGTGACCATGATCGCGCGCAACCGCTCGATCTGAGGCGCGGTGGAGCCGCGTCGCATGCGGTGGACGGCAGAAAGACTGTCGACATCGTAGTTCCGGGTACCGATACTGCGATACCCAATCGCCTGATCAAGGCGGTCGCCGAGTTCAGCCTCGTCGAGCCCATACCTGGCGTATTCTTGTGGCTTCTCGATCACTTGAACGTCGCGAGACTTGAGGTCGTCCTCGAGATGACCGCGCATCGCGGCGAGATCTGCGGGCCGGCAACCGGTGCTGATGAAGTGGGCTTCAATCCGCGCCGTTGATCGCCGGGTACCTTTGTGCGGCCGCAGCGCGTGCTCCGCGTTGCTGAGGACACCATCGAGCTCCCGCACAGAATGCTCGAAGGTTGCCACCGTCGCACCGACGGCTAAAGCGAGAGCGATGAGCTGCTTAGTGGCAGTTTCGGCCGCTTCCCCGTGCCAGCCCATCAAATCGATCATGACAGGCGTGTCCAGAACGATAGTCAACTGTTTCAGATCCTGCTTTAGGCTGGACGTGTCAAGCGAAACAGTGCTCGCAAGAATTGCCCCCTTCGCAGCATTTTCCACGTACCCAAATGCGACCTGGTCAGTCGTGCTCAAATGGGCGACGAATGTTGAGATCAAGTAGTCATAGCCGGGTTCGTTATGTGCCGCCGAAGCGTTTTCGCCCCTAAGCGCCTGCGCAAGCAGCACCGTTGAGTGCGACTGGAAGTAGGCGCTCAGCTGCTCCGCCAGGTCGGAATCAGATTCCGACGCATGTTGTGGAGAAACCAATTCAAGAAAGGTGCGGAACTTTGCCACAAGTTGCGACTGCTCTCGCTCGAACCGCACAATCTGTTCGGAAATGCGAGGCACCTCTCGTGCACCCCGAGTGGAGAGCCGGTACCCCGATCGGTCATTGCCTTCCACAATCTTGGCGGTGATAGCCCGCTTTACGAGTCGCTTCACAACGAGCGTCGGTATTACTATCCCGAACCTCTTGGAAATCATCGTCGCGATGTCCGAACTGCTACTTGAACCTGAGTCCAGCGAGGAGACCGCCTCTATGACGAATCCGCTGAAGTTATCCAGGAAGCTGGGCGCACTGGCGTTGTAGTTGGCGCGCAGAACGGCGTAGCCGATTAGCGACTGTTGAATCTCGGGCACCGCACATCTCCCATGGCTCGTAGCTAGTCCATAGCGTAGAGCGGACATGGGACATCCGGCCGCCGCACCCTGGGGTCAGAGCAGTTCCGCACTAGCGCGACTGAAGTATCTTCGACCACTGATGCTTGACCGGGCCGGGTCCCCCGTATTTGGCCCGGTCGGCACGCCCGATAACGTGACATCGTGACCAAGCCGCTCTCCCTGAACGAGATTCGCCAACGAGCCGCGGGCTTGGCGCTCGCGTGGCGCGATGCGGAGGGGTATGAGCGCGGTGAGGCTCAGTCCTTTCTGCGGGATCTGCTTCAGGTCTACGGCGTCACGGAGAGCCGCGCTGCCGTGTACGAGAGACGTGTGAAACGCGCGTCGACGGATGCCGCGGGCTACATCGACGCGCTCATCCCCGGGCTCCTGCTCGTGGAGATGAAGTCAGCCGGGAAGGATCTCGTTGAAGCTGAGCAGCAGGCTCTGGACTATCTGCCTCGCCTCGCCGAGGTGGAGCTACCGCGCTGGGTTCTGACCAGCGACTTCCGTACCTTCCGCCTTCTTGATCTGCACGCACGCACCGACGACGCCGTCACGACCTTCACCCTCGACGAGCTCCCCGCTCAGGCTGATCGCCTCGCATTTATCGCCGGGTACGGCACCCGCTCTTTCGGCTCCGCCGAACAAGAACGCGCGTCCATCAAGGCGGCGCAGATAATGGCCGGCCTGTGGGAGGAGCTAGAAGGCTCTGGCTACAGCGACCACGAGGCGAGCATTTTCCTCGTGCGCACCCTTTTCGCGCTCTATGCAGACGATGCGGGCGTGTGGCCGCGCGGGCTGTTCTACGAGTTCATCGAGACCCGCACCGCGACCGACGGGCACGACCTCGGGTCTCAGCTGAGCTTCCTTTACCAGGTGATGGCCCGCCCGGCCCACGCCCGCCAGCGCAATCTCGATGAGCTGACGGCGTCCTTCCCGTACGTCAACGGCGGCATCTTTGAGGAGCCACTGAGCATCCCCTCATTCGACACCGCGATGCGCACCCGCCTCATCGAAGCGTGCCTGTTCGACTGGTCGGCGATCTCCCCTGCCATCTTCGGTTCGCTGTTCCAGGCCGTGAAGAACCGGCAGGCCCGCCGCGAGCTCGGCGAGCACTACACGACCGAGACAAACATCATGAAGGTCCTCGGGCCCATGTTCCTTGACGAGCTGCGCCAGCGGTTTGCCGACGCCGCCAACGATGAACGCAAGCTCCGTCGCCTCCGCGACGACATGAGCAAGATGCGTTTTCTCGACCCCGCGTGCGGGTGCGGCAACTTCCTTGTCGTCGCCTACCGGGAGATGCGCGCCCTGGACCTGGCTGTGCTGCAACGCCTGCAAGAGCTCGGAGCGCGCGGAGCCGCCCCCACGCTGTACTTCAACGTGGACGACCTCCCCGTCCGCCTCGCGCACTTCCATGGCATCGAACTCGAGGAATGGCCAGCCCGCATCGCCGCGACCGCCCTGCACCTCGTGGAGCACCAGGCGAACCAGGCGATGGAGCTCTCGCTCGGGCACGCGCCCGAGCTGCTGCCCCTGGACAAGGTCGAATCCATCATCGTCGGAAACGCCCTCCGCATGCAGTGGTCCGAGGTCCTGACCCCCACCGACGACACCTACGTTCTCGGTAACCCGCCGTTTATCGGCATGGCGCTAATGAGCACAGAACAACAAGAAGACAACCGCCTCGTGTTCGCCGAAGTGGACTCGGCGGGACTGCGAACCGGCCGACTCGACTACGTTGCATGCTGGTACGCGAAAGCGATGGCCTACACACGCACCACCCGCTCCGCACAAATCGCGTTTGTCTCCACCAACTCCCTCACCCAAGGTGAGCAGGCGCGGACCATGCTGCCCCTGCTCGCGCGTAACGGCTTCGCGGTCGATTTCGGGCATCAGACCTTCCGGTGGACCTCGGAGGCCCCTGGCGCCGCTGCGGTTCACTGCATCATCGTCGGATTCTCCCCACAATTCCGTACACGACGCAGACCTCGCCTGTTCACCTACCCCACCCTGCAGTCCGACCCCATCGAGCAGTCGGTGAGGCGGTTGAACTTTTACCTCACCGACGGTCCCGACGTCGTACCCGAGAAGCTCACCCGCCCGGCAAGTCCTGCGATGCCCAATGCACATAAGGGCAGCCAGCCCACGGACGGTGGCGGGCTCATCGTCACAGAGGAGGAGTACCCGCTGGTCCTCGCCGACCCGCAGGCGGCCCGGTACCTCCGCCGCTTCGTCCAGGGGCAGGACATGCTCCAAGGCAGCCCCGCACGGTGGTGCCTGTGGCTGCGTGACGCCGAGCCCAGGGATCTCCGCAACTCCCCAGTCTTACGGGAGCGCCTCGCATCCGTTCGACGATCGCGCGAAACGTCCCCGACTGCGTCTGTCCGCGAATACGCGGAGCGCCCCGCCCGCTTCACCCAAGACCGACAGCCGCCCGAGCCCTTCTTCGCCCTCCCGGAGGTATCTTCCTCGGTTCGGCGGTGGGTCCCGGGACGCTTTTTTACCCCGGACGTCGTTGCGGGCAACAAACTCATCATCTTTCCCGGCGCCCTCCCCCATCACGCTGCTCTTCTGCAGTCCTCCATGTTCATGGCGTGGGTCTCTGTGTTCGCGGGTCGTTTGAAGTCGGACATCTCTATCTCGCCCGCACTCGCGTACTTCCCAATTCCGTGGCCGACGTTAAACGACGCAGCGCAGGCTCGCCTGTCGGAGGCATGGGCCCACGTGGAAGGCGAGCGGGCCGAGCATCCTGGTTCGACGCTTGCCGACCTCTACTCCCCCGACGCGATGCCGAGCAATCTGCTGACGGCGCACGCCGACCTGGATACCGCAGTAGACGCGGCTTTTGGACTGCGGCGTAGACGCCCCACTCAATCAGACCGGTTGGCTCTCCTTCTCGACAGGGTCGCGGCGGGCACCTCAGACATGCTGACGATTGCAAAGGCGGCTTCTCGGACCAGGCGGTAACAGCCGCGGCACCCGATGCCGGAGGGGGCGGTTGCAATCCAGATCGTCCATGCTGACGGGCGGATTGCCACGATCAACGATCCCCCACGGGCGCTGCGCGCTGACCTGGATCGAGCAGCGCACGGTTGGGTACTGTCGATGGACCCTCTTCACCTCATTTCCCCCCAGGAGCACCCGTGACTCTGACCGTCACCGCACCCGTCGACACCGGAGTCATCACCCTCGACGCGGGTCCCTGGGGCACTAGAGATGTGCAGTGGGGCCTGTCGTGGGAGCACGGGACCGCCGCCTATTGGCTCGAAGCAACGCGCCGCGCCACCCAAGCACAACAACCCGACCGCCACCGCCTTACAGAGACGTTGTGCGACGAGGTGGCGCTGTGCATGCTCGGGGGCTTCGGAATGCCCTACGAACTTGCTCTCGCGGCCTACACCGAGCTGCATGCGCGCGTGCTCTCCCACACCCGCGCGCCCTCCGAGGCCGACATCGCCGAGGTGCTGCTGCAACCACTGCGCGTCGGAGCGGCGATGAGGCGCTACCGCTTCCCACATCAGCGGGCGCAGAGGCTGTCCGCCGCGCTTACCTACCTAAACGCCAACGTTCACCCAACCTCAGCTTTGGAAATGCGCGACTTCCTGACAGGGGCGCCCGGCATTGGCCTCAAGACGGCGAGCTGGATAGTACGAAACCGATGGCCCGAAGCCCAGGTGGCAATCTTGGATGTTCATGTCCTTCGCGCCGGCGCGCGCGCACAGGTTTTTCCCCGGGGCGTCGCCGCGCAGTCCTCGTACCACTACTTGGAGGCCCTTTTTGTCGCCTGGGCGGGGCAGGAACACGTTCACACCGCCGATCTGGACGCGACGATCTGGGCTGAGGAAGCCGACCGCGCGCGGCGTCCGTTTTAACGAGCAAGGCTCTCGACCTGACCGCGCCATCCGCTACGGTACGGGTACACGAAAGGATCTCGATGATGAGCGGAAGCGACGGCCCCACGGGCGGGGGGATGTTCAACGGCGGTCCGGTGGGCGACGATTGCTCGGCCGTGAGGCTGGATGACACGGTCGCCGCTCCGGACCCGGCGTTTGCCTTCATGGTCGGTGCTGTGCTCGAGGTTGTCGTCAATCAGGCCGCACCCGTGACCATCGTTTTGCGTGCAAGCGGCAATCCGGTCGGCGCTCTGCATCCGTACCCCGCTCTTGTGCGATGCCTGAACGCCGGAGTGCCCTTTCAGGCAGAGGTCTTCAGCGCACACGGGGGAGATATCCGCGTCCGCGTCGAGCCCACACCGTGATTGTCGTCGGCGGCAGCTATACGGAGACGGTGCTATACCCCTCGCGAGAGAGCGTCTTCATGGGAAGCGGGCTTCGCTCAGCGGAGATCCTGGGGGACGAGGTCGAGGTTCTCGTGACCGTGGCGACCACAGACGAACAGCAAGAGATCTACAGGCGCGTCTCGTCGCGAGTGATCAGTCGGCAGTCTCGGGTTGAGTTCGAGTATCTGGACCCCGCTCTCGGACCACGCGTCATCGGGCTGACCGCCTTGTCAGGTGACGTCCCGCTGGTGTCGTACCCGGACCACGATGTTCTCGCATTCGGTCTCGCGGAGTTCCCGCACGGCTACGACGTTGCCGCGGAACGCGTCGTCTTCGACCCGCAATCACCCGGTGAACTGCACCCGGAAGTGCTAGGTCGGATCAACGCGGAGAAAATCGCGGTGTGCGCTAACCGCGCGGAAGCCCGCATGCTCACTGGCTGCAGTTCGCCACGAGACGCAGCGATCGCGCTTCTCGACCTCGCCCGCGTCGAAACGGCTGTCGTCAAATGCGGCGCCCTGGGGTACGTCGTCGCAGAGAAGTCAAGCGCACACTGGCAACATGCCGCGCCGAGCCTGACCGTCAATTCGCTTGGCTCCGGAGACGTGTTCTCGAGCATTTTTGCCCGCGAATGGTTTGCCGGGGAAACAGCATTCGACGCCGCTCACCGGGCAAACACGGAGGTGTCGCGGCACGTTGCAGGCGACTCGACATCTCACGGCAACACGCTTCCCCTGCACCCCGGCTACGCACCGAGGGTGTACCTTGCAGGCCCCTTTTTCACCCTTGCCGAAAGGTGGCTCGTGGAGCGCGCCCGCGTCGTACTCGATGCGCTCGGCGCCCGTGTATTCAGCCCTATTCACGACGTGGGCCCGGGCGACATCGAGGTAGCACAGAAAGACCTGGACGGCTTGGACAGCTGCGATGTGGTCCTCGCATTGCTCGACGGGTTCGACCCTGGCACCGTCTACGAGACCGGTTGGGCTGCGCGGCAGAACATCCCCATTGTGGGTTTCAGTTCAGAACGTCATCCGAAAGAGACCAAGATGCTTGTTGGGATGGGAGCCGAAATTCACGATGACCTGACGACGGCAATGTACCGGGCTATCTGGGCCGGCCAAGGACTCAAGTTGATACCAGGAATCCACAGTGAGCACCATCGCAGCTGACCCTTCCGCCCTTGTGCTGCTGTCGGGCGGCCTCGACTCCACTGCGCTGGCATCGCTTCTAAGGCCGGCCCTCACCGTGTTTATCGATTACGGTCAGCTGCCCCACACCGCCGAGTCACGCGCCGCGGGCGCGGTTGCCGCGCACCTGGGCCTCCCCTTCGAGCGGGTCCGACTGCCCCTGCGCGAGCTTGGCGGCGGTTTGATGATGGATGACACACCCCTCCCGGGAAGCCCGAGTCCAGAGTGGTGGCCCTACCGAAACCAGTTCCTCGCCACCGCCGGCGCGGCCGTTGCCCTCCGCCACGGCCTCTCGCGGGTCGCCCTCGCCTCCGTCGAAGGCGACGGTGACCGACACGTTGACGGGTCTCAGGCGTTCTATCGGCAGCTGAATGCGCTCATGAAGATGCAGGAAGGAGGGATAGAGGTTGTTGCTCCAGCAGCCCAGACCACGACGGTCGACCTCCTGCGCCAAGCGACGGCAGACCGCGCGCTCCTCGGCTGGACCGTGTCCTGCCACCGTGCAAACGAACCGTGCGGCGACTGTCCCGGGTGCTGGAAGCGCGAACTCGTCCTCGCGGAATACTTGCAGGAAGGCTAAACGGGTGAGATCGCCTCTGCCACCCGCTGAGCGGGACGCCACAGGGTTCACCACTACCGACGCCGAGACCCTTGCAGCCGCAACTGCCGTAGGTGAGCCGGTGCACTCCACGTTCAGCGGATTGCGCCTAGGACCGGCGATGCGTCGTAGTGAGTACTCGAGCGCACCAGTCAGCGCCGCCGATGCAATCAACGTGCTTGCCCCCATCCTGACTGCCCGCTCAGCCTGGGCTGGCGCCGACGGGTACATCGAACTCCGAACGCTGGTCCCCTCTGCTGGAGCGCGGCACCCACTGACGGCGCTTCTCATCCACAGAGCCGCGGACACGCCCGACCACCGGGCATGGGCTGTTAGCCCCTCCACTATCCCCACCCTTTTCGAAGTGACGGACCATCACGCAGAGGTGCAACGAGTGCTAGACGCAACCGCACATGCCGTGCGCGCCGTCGAGGTGCCATCCACCGTAATCGTTGTCCTCGCGCGATTTCGTCGGACCCTGTCGAAGTACCCCGACGGGCATTCGCTGGTGTGGCGGGACGCAGGCGCCTTTCTCACGATGGCCCACCTGGTCGCGGCGAGCATGGGGCTACAGTCCTGCATCGCGGGAATTACAGAGACAACGCATTTCCCGCTCCGAGGCGCGGCGGATGACCTGGTCGATGTCGGCGCACTGACCCTGTCGAAAGGCCCAACGTGAGCGAAGGTATTGTCTCAACCATCACGTACGAGTTTGAGTTCCAGGCGGCTCATCAACTTCACTGGCATCAAGGACCCTGCCGTTCCATGCACGGCCACAGTTACCGCTGCGAGCTCACCTTCGGCGGGGATCTTGACGCCAATGGCGTCATCGTCGACTTCGACGTCGTCGCGGTCTTCGTCGAGAGCACGCTTATGGCCTGCCTGGACCACACCTACCTCAATGACGTACTCGACAACCCCACGGCCGAGCGAATCGCTGCCTTCATCTTCACGCTCGTCGCGGATACACCGCTGCCTGTGGAAGCCGTTCGTCTGTGGGAGACCCGCACGTCCTCGGCTCTTGTGCGTCGAGCATGAGCGCGACGCTGCCCGTCATCGAGACGTTCGTCTCGTTGCAAGGGGAAGGGCCCAGCTCCGGCGAGCCCGCCTTCTTCCTCAGACTGGCACACTGCAACCTTTCATGTTCCTGGTGCGACACGAAGCACAGCTGGGATTGGGAACAATTTGACCGCTCACAAGAGGTGGAAGACGTCCCGGCAGACATACTGCTCCACCGGCTCGAGGCAGGAATTCCCCCCCGCGTCCACCTTTTAGTTTTAACGGGCGGGGAACCGCTTCTGCACCAACGGCCGATGGCGCCTCTACTTTCCGCGCTCCGAATCAGTCGCCCGGACGTGCGAGTAGAAGTGGAGACAAACGGCACTATCCCGCCTGACCCGAAATTTGCGGCGCTCGTTCACCTCTTCGTCGTCAGTCCGAAGCTCGCGAACTCCGGCATGCCCCAGAAGCTGCGCCTGAAATCGCGATTTTTAAGCGCGCTGGCCGCACTTCCCTCCGTAGTGAAATTCGTCGTCGAAGCACCAATTGATGTTGCAGAAGCTGTTGAGGTCGCGCGCTCGAACGGCTACGCGACATCGCGGGTATGGGTCATGCCGCAAACCACGTCGGCGAGCGAGGTGGGGCCGCTCATCGCTACGCTTGCACCTGCCGCCATCGCCGCTGGGGTGCGTCTCTCTGCACGGCTGCATATCCTCGCGTGGGGGGATGCGCGGGGAACCTAGACGGCTAGACGCCGTGAGGTACGACTGCTCGGTCTTGCGCCACCGGATGAAACCGCGGGCGGTGAGGAGCGACCGGAACTGGTGAGCTCGTCAAATCGAAGTCGAAGCGATCGACGACCTCGATAGTTGACCCGTCGATGGCGAAGGCGTCCGCCTACTCCCCGGCGCCGATAATCGGTCGTATGTCAGTCCGGCGGGCGGGTGACTGCGGCGCAGGACTGACTTTGCGTGCATCGCCCTTGGGCTCCCCCGCCCTCCCCCCACCTCTCAGGGGATCGACGGTCGTGTCGACTCAGTCTTCGAGATCTCCGCGTCGACGTCCTCTGTACGTGCTTTGAGGTTGACGAGCGGCGGAGTTGAGGCAGGGGCATCGTCTGCATGCCTGACCTTTAGATCTTGATCCAGCATTACATGTTAAATTTAACAACATGCGGGATGCGCTTTCGAACCCATTTCAGCCGGGATCCGACGTGGTGCCTGAGATCTGGGCGGGCCGCACCGAGCAGCTCAGCGACTGGCGCGACGTGTTGCGGCCCCGGCTGCAGGCCGGGCTGTTCGAGCGTGGTCGCACAATCCTGGGTGAACCTGGACTGGGTAAGTCATCTCTTGTGCGCCGGATCGCGGCTCAGGCTGAGCGAGACGGCGACTGGGTCACCCCTCAGATCCGCCTGGCGCTCGGCACGGACCCGGTCAAGCGGATCGCTACGGAAGTCTTGCGGCTCGCGGAGATGGCGGGTCTGCCGGCGGCGCGGGAAAACCGGATCACGGCTTTATTGGACCGGGTGCAGTCGGTCGCGGCCAGCGGCGTGTCGGTGGGCCTGCGTGATCGGGTGGGCGTGGAACCGCATATCGCGCTGACCGAGCTGCTGGTCGAGATTGGTTACGCAGCCATCCGTCAGGGCGCGGTGGTGTTGATTCACGTCGACGAGGTTCAGAACATCACCGATGAGAGCTTGCTGTCGCAGATTCTCATCTCCCTCGGCGATGCCATCACCCGGGAAGTCGATGTCGATGTCCCGGCAGTGGGAGTCGTCACCCGATCGCTGCCTATCGCGGTGTATCTCACCGGTCTAACCGAGTTCGATGACCGCTCGGGCGCCCGCAAAGGCGCGACGTTCGCGCGACGCTTTGCCACGACCACTTTGGAACCCATCGGTGATGACGACCTGAGAAGTGCTCTTCGTCCGCTCATCGTGTCCGGATGGGAGCTGCCCTCCCCCGCAGGTGAGATGAGGGTGGTGCGGCTTGCCCCTGACGCAGCGGAGACCATCGTTGACGTATGCCGGGGGGAGCCATTCCTCTTCCAGCTGGCCGGGCAACGCGCATGGTACGCCGGCGACGGCGATGTCATCACCCGCGGCGACGTGCTGACTGGGTGGCGTCAAGCGCAACCCGAAGCCGTCTCGCACGTCGAACGGATCCTGGAGCGACTTCCCCAGAGAGAACGCGAGTTCGTCACCGCGATGGCAGAGCTTCCCCCGCGGGACAGAAGTCAGGGCCAGATCGCCGCTCGCGCAGGCTTCGCCAAAGCCACCGACGCCGGCACACCCTCTCAACGCCTGGACCGCGTGCGGGGCATCATCGGGCGCGGCAAGGTCTACACCTTCCGCCACCGCGCCATCGAGGCGTTCCTCACCAGCGACTGGCCGGCAATCGGCGAGCGCCCGCCACGGTAGACATCGCCGCGCGCAGCCCGGCCCATCCCTCACCGGGCAGGCGTGACAATCCGGCTGACGGCCACTGGGTCGAGACCGTGGCAAATCTCGCGGCGCATCCTCGGCTCGCGAAACCTGTCCTCACTCCAACGGCATGCCACGTTTTGCACATCCGTGCAACGGGGATGGTGTGCAAGAACGAGGAAGGCTAGCTTCCGGCGGGTGACGCACACACTCGAGCGGGTATCCGTCTCGGTGGCGGGGGTGCCGTACACCCTAGCCCCCACCGAGCACGCCGAACAGATCAAGACCGCCGTCATGGACGCCGTGCGGGCTGGAGGCGGTTTTGTCGAACTCGACCTTGACAACGGCATCCAGCTGAGCGTTTTGATTACGGCCACATCGCAGGTGACCGTTGGTGTGGAAACAGCCGACCTGGACTCGGACAACGCCGACGGTGAATCTACCGGCCATTGGTACCCCTACACAGACCCGCCATTTCTTAGATAGCCCGTCCCTAGAAAGCGCGGTATGCAGCGTCTGCCGGCTTCACGATCACTGCTATGCCAGAGGCCGTCGGCCAGGCATGTCGCCTCAGTGAAGCCAGCCCTCGCGGTTTACGGATTGCCCTCAATTGCGGCCATCCCCATGTCGGCGCTCGGCTACAGGCACGGTGAAACCCATGAGGAAGCGCTGCAGCGGATGGGAAGGTAATGCTGGTGTGGCCCTCCCGAGTGCAAGGGGCGCGGAACGGGAGGGCCACATCAAGTATTTCGGACCGGGCGGCGTTTCGGGTTGGATCCTGCGTAACGTGGCCACCCCCGCCGGTGACCCCCAGGGGGCCACCGGCGCGTCTCAGACTCGCTCGGGCAGACATGACGTGGCACGAAATGCGGCCGCGACGTCGCTGGCGCTAGGGGCCAAGCCCGAGCACTGCAGGGCGCACTAGGTATCCCACCCGCGCGCGTCCCTAACTCGCCCCGCGACGTGACGTGTTGCGACCTGATCGACGCGCGTGCACCCTAAATTTGGAATACGTCGGCTCCACCCCTGTGCCGGCAGGTGTACGGGCCCCCTCCCCGCCCTTAGGAGAGGGCCCGTGCACTCTTTAAAGCCCTGCGCGAAGCGCCCATCCGTGGCGGGATCGTCGACACTGGTCAGTGAGCCACACTCCACCGCTGGAAGTGACGTACGGGAACGCAGCCCGGGGACCTGCCGTAGTAGCACGCTTCCTTGAGGACGACCCGCGGGTGGTGCCTGTACTTAGCCTGGGGAGTGTGCTGAACGCTGATGACCTTGCCCGCTGGCTCACCAGCTATCTGAAGCGCGGGGTCATCTTCGAGGCCACCGCCAGGGTGCGTGAGCAGTCCTACGGATCCCGCAACACCCCGTCAATTCATGTAAGGGTCGGCCCCACCGGGTGGGACCTGCTCATCGAGCCCGACCCTGACCGCGATTACGCGTGGCACACGGTGATGGAAACGTCCGACGTCGACGTCACCCTCACCACCTCGGACATGGCCACGTTGATTCAGACCATGCACACCATTTACGAAATGTGCACTGAGCTCGAGAACCTTTCGTACGCAACACGAATCCCTCATCGACAGGCACGCACCGCGGACGCGTCTCGAAGCTGAGACATCTCTCGCCAGGCAATCACGAACGACTCCTGCACAACATCGTCCGCGTCGGTGGAGCTACCCACAATGCGGGTGATGAGAACGCGAAGAAGAGGCAAGTGGCGCCGTACCAGCACAGCGAAGGCAGCGGTGTCTCCAGCGGCAGCGCGCCCCACCAAAATCGCATCATCGGCGGCATGAAGTGCCACGGCGCTGCGGTCTGCCCTCACCGCCCAACTTTCTCACATCTTTTTTGTGACGATTGCCGTCCCCCGTGCTCTTATCTGTGGAGCGATTCGACCGCTTCCGCGGCAAGGTATTACCCCAACGCGACCTCCTCCGCTTCCCAAGGACGTACATGGGCCAGCTGTTCTACGGCACCGCAAACACTTCCCTTCCCATCCACGACCGGCTCCTCGCCTACCTGCAGGTGGTGATTGCCACCAAGATGCGCCGCGGCGAGTCGTTCACGCTCTCGTGGACTTCTGCGCCCGGAGCGCCCGAAGCACGCACGACGATCTGGCTCCAACCCGCGATCCAGATCCGTTTCGTCTACGACGGCACCCAGCCCGAGCGTCTCCACCCCGCTTACCTGCATAACCTTGCCGCCCAAGCCAACTCCAGCGGCGGCATCATCGTTGGCGCCGCCACCTGGGAGGACCAGGAGAAGGCGCACGGCAAGGTGGCTACACGATGACGCCCGGCACCGGCCGTCACGCGGCCATCACCAGCTCCAGGCGCACCAAACCCCGCCCCGTGCCGAGCCGGCCTCCCCTGCCGCACACCCCACCCGCCGGGCGCCAGGACCGACGAGCACACACGCTCGCATCAGACCGCGAACTGTGAACACGTCGGTGACGGTCTCCGACGAAGACGCAGCCACCATCGCTCGCGAACACCTCGCCCGAGCAAGCAACGCCCTCCGAGGAGAAAACACGCCCACACCTAAACATCGGCGATTTCACCTCCTCCCCCGGGCGGGTAAGACAGCCGCGGACGGTATGGCATTAACCCTCGACACCGCCGCGAAGGGAGCAACCAAGGCAATTGACGTTGCCGTCCGATCCGTCTCTGACGCGTTGTCGCGGATCCACGCGAGCTATCGGCGGCACCCTCGAAAAACCACCCTTGTGCTGAGCGTTCTTGCCATCGCCTTTGTCACGGCCGCGCTACGGGCTCGACGGGGGTAATCGTCGCGCCCCGCGGGCGGGCTTTTGTTCCGTCACAACCGCGACCTCGCCCAGCCACTGTGCAGGTGAGATGCTGCAAGTGGGTCCTCTTCGCACGAGGTGCCGTCGATACGAAGAGGACCCACCCCCAATCATGTCCCCCAAATAGGGGACATGACGAACCAACGAGCCCAGTTGACATGTACTTCTGTGCTCCTCTACTCACGTCGCGCGCGCCCGCCGCTGCATTGGAGGTCACTCCGAAAGCCGCCACCGACATTTCCGGGATGGGCCAGGTTTGCGGGCAGCGACCGGCATAGTTCGAGGAGGCGGCGAGGGACGAAGTCGGCGCGGAAGTGGAGGAGGCGGCGAGGGACGAGGTCGGCGCGGAAGTGGATGAGGTGTCGATCCGAGGGACGACGGGGACAAGCAGCGGGCCCTACGGTGGCGCCTTCGTCGGGGCATACGACCCGTCATGAATGTACGACACGGCAAACTTCGACACGGCGGTCGCCGTACGTGAGGGCAAGCTGGGCACTGCAAGCCGACTGATAGGCGGCGAGTACCGTCAGCGCTACCGCACCACGGCTTCATGAATGGCATCGTGCCGCTCCGCCGCCAGCAGACCCCCAATAGGCGTCCTGGTAGTCGATTAACCGCCCGGCGGGTGGCGCGTTCCTCGTCGCCGGACAAGAAGCTGGAATACGGTGAACGGGTGAGGGACAACGTCGATGAGAGCACCACATCCCATGTGAGCTGGTTCACAATCGAGGATCTCGAGCCTCACGAGCGAGAAGCCGGCCACCGAGCCCTTCCTAATCTAAATCTGTCAACGCTAGTGATGGTTGGGGCTGTCCTGGGCGGGGTGAACCTGCCCGATATCGTTCACGGACAAGTGCGGCGCCGTCGGGATAGGAGGAGTGCGGGGGCAACGACGCAGAACCGCGACGGCTTATGGCCAACCACATTGCCGCCTTACCCCACGACCGGGTTTGCTCGCGCGCGGGTCGGGTGAGTCTCGTTGATAGCTGACCCGGTCCGGGGATTGCAGTGACTTCCTCCCCCACCACCGCGATGTGATTGGGGCCCGTGGAGCCGACGGTTAGATAGTTGCATGGGTAAGTTTGTCTACGAGCAGGATGTGCGGGCGGACTTTGAGGCCGCCTTTTAGCGCATCTGCAGGTTGTCATTGGCAACAAGCTGCGCCGCGGTGAGCCGTTCTACTTCACATTTCGGGACTATCAGAGCACGGGCGGCGGCCGTGTCAGCGTGTGGGTGCATCAGGGGGCTTCCCTCACGTTCAAATTTCACGGCGGGCGGGCGCCGTCTCTCAATCGCGCTTGGCTGGAGGCTCTTATGCACACCGCGAGCTCGCCAGTGGGTCTCTACATCGTCCCGGAGCCGGCGGACCAGATGGAGGCCAGCCCGATGATGGGGTGAGGGGCGACTCCCTTGACATCGAAGACGCGCTCCATCTGATGAGGCGAAGTTCCATTGGCCCTCCGTTGCTCACCTGATCGGCCGGCGACTGGTGCCTTCACTATCGCGCCCGCTCATCGCGGTGTACGCGGGCCGCCCCATATTGAGCCGGCCGCGCCCTGACACCGACCCCGGGGGTGCCCTTGACGGCCTCGGTAGCTGGCTTAGCGTTGCCAAGATCAGCGCTCATTCTGGCAGCCACGGCCTCCCCCTCGACGCCCTGGGCATGAAGCTTGCTCGCCTCGATCTTGCGGCGTTCTACGGAGTCGTACGTGCTGCCGGCCGCGACGCGGGCGGACGTGGCTGCACGCTGGTACGACTGCGCCTCCTCGCGGGCCTGGGTTCGCTCGTCCGAGCCTGCAAGAACGTCCCTTACGCGCTCGCCCGTCGTGTCGGCCTGGCGGTCGGCGCGGTCGGCTTCACGCATCAGTAGCGCCGCTTTTGTTTCTTCGCTCGTGCCGTGCTGCTGCTTTGTCTCGGACTGCCGCCGCGACAGCTCGGCGTCGACGGCTGCTCCCACCGCCTGAGGGTCACCGCCGGCTTGGTGAGCGTTGAGGCCGTAGCGGGTGCGCAGCTCTTCGCGCATGCGTCCCTCGGCGCGCATAGCCTCGGGGTCTTCCCCGCCCCACGCGCGGGCCGTGGCCAACGTCGCGCCAATCTGCTTGGGGGTGGCGTGCTCCCACCATTCATTGCGGTGAACGACGCTGAGCTGAGCGCGGGCGGACTGTCGTTCGGCATCGAACCGCGATGCCAGCTCGCGCGCGTGCTGCTGGCTCGCGGCCTGTGCGCGTCGGGCTGCTTTCTCGCGCTGTCGAGCGATGATTTCGCCCACGCGTCCGCCGGCTGTCACCGCGACGCGGAGCTGCTCCTCGAAAGCTTCCGAAATACCGTCGCTCTCATCGACCATGGCGTGCTCCTTTCATCGTTCCACGCCTCCGTCGAGACCGGGGGTTGTAGTCCTGGGGCGGTTCGATTCGATCGTCGACGGAAGCGGCGAGGTCGTTCCCTCGCGACGGTTCTCCTCGGCCCGGTTCATCTTGTCCAGTGCTTCGCGAGTTGCCTCGTCAATGACGGCCGACATGTCGATGCGCCGCGGTGCCATCTTGGTGGCTGCCTGGGCGGCGGTCGGCGCGGCGCTCGTTGACGCTGCCGGCAGAGCGGCGCGCACCCGACCCAAACGGGTGCGGACTTCGGTCGCGATTGCTTCCGCGTGTCGTGCCTGCTGCGTGGCTTTCGCGGCCTCGTAGACGGCCTGGGTGAGCCCCATGAGCTGACGCAGCATCGCCGCCTGTGCGGCGGTTCCTTGACCGCCTCGGACGGCGGTCGCAAGGAGCATTGCGGCACCGCAGGCAGAAACTCGGCGCGCCTTCTTCGGCGTCCCTTGGCCGCGGTAGGTCTGCGCCGATTTCGCCAACTCGTCCGAGGCTGCGGCGAGGTCGCCGGGAATGTCCTCGACGGCGTTGGACCACGCCGCGAACGCCCCTGAGGTTTGCCGTGCAACGCGCGCCCATGTGTCGCGGTCATCCAGCGGAACCGAGCGCAACGTCTCGTGCAGCTCTGCTAGCTCGGCGGTGTACCGGTCCCACAACTCGGGGTCAGGTTCCGCCGTCTCGCGTCCCGGTGCGACGGGCCGCTTGTTGCGCTGCGCCGCGTCCCACTCGGCCGCGGCGTCCTTTGCACCCGTCGGACTGTCAGGCCACTCGGCGCGAAGCCTTGGCAGGGTAAGGTCCCGGCCCAGGTGACCGCCGCCGTACCAAATGGGACGCTCCCCCTGTGCGGGCTTCGCGGCCACCGAATACCCGGTGATGACGTCGAACTGACTCTCCGCGTAGCGGGGCCGCACGACGACCCCGGAGCGGCGCAGACGGCGCACGAACTCAGCTTCGTTCTCGCTCGCGCTCGCGCACGCGCGCACCTTGCGGGCGAGGTCGTTCCGGGGCGCGTTGAGACGAATCTCAGCGGTAATCCGGGTCTGCCGTTCGCGGGGGTCGAGCTGGTGCCACGGGGTGACGTCGCCGGCGATCTGCGCGGCGTGCGTTTCGTACTTGCGCTGTGCGAACAGCGCCGAACGCTCCTCGACCTTGGCCTGTTCGGCGGGGCTGTAGCCGCGCGTCGCGCGCTCCCCCTTGGCCGACTCCAACAGCTCGAGACCGTGCTTCACTTCGAGCGCTCGCGCGGCGTTTTGGGCGCGCACGTAATCGAGGTGAGTAGACGCCTTCGTACCGTCCTCGCGCACGAGATTCACGGCGATATGCACGTGGTCATTACCGGCCTTCGAGAGGCCGTGACGGACAGCCACCCAGCGACACGGTGCCTTGGTTCCGCCGTTGTCGTCAAACCCCATCGCGGCCACAAAGTCGGTGGCAATTGCGTTCCACTCGGCGTCGGTCTTGATGCCCTCCTCCGCGCGAAGCGAGAGGGAAGCGTGCCAGACGTGACCGCCCTTGACGTCGACCCCAAGCTGCTTGTGCGGGCGGTCCAGGTGACGCGCGATCGCCAGGCCGCTGTCGCGGCTCAGCTCGGCATCGTCGTACCACGCCATGAGCGCATCGTCGCCCGCGACAAGGTGGGGCTCGCTGTGCTCGTTGTGGCGACCGCCACCGACGAGATACGTCACGAGGCCCGACATGCGATCGCCCCGCGTGATGTTCGGCATCACGTCACGCTCAGCTCGTCGGTCAGCTCGTCAATCCGCATCGCCGTCTTGCGCACCGCGGCAAGCGTCGCGAACGTCTCGGGGTGCAGCTCATGCGTGGCGTTGGTGGCCTTCGCGATCTGGTTCACGTTGTTCGAGATAGCGGCGAGCAGCCGATGCAGCTCGTACAGCTTCGTGATCGTCGCACGCCGCTCCGATGCCGTCTCACCGGCATCCTGCGCAAGCGCGCTCTCCACGAGAAGACGTGGGATCGTGACGCCCTGCGTGAGGGCCAGGCGCAACAGCACGCCCTCCTCTTCGGGGCTGGCCTTCACGACATGACGCGCCACACGACCGCCGGCCACATTCGGGCGACGACGACGCTCGGACGGGCGAGGCGTAGGCGTCTCATCAGACATGCTCACCCTCCCCTCGGCCCAGCGCAGCGCCCCCGCACCTGCGGGGACCGCACACGTCAAGTGTGCCGCACCTCTCGACGCATGTCGACAGGTCGAGACCATTTAGGGCACCTAAATGTATAGCTTGCTCCGTCAATTGCGTGTGTGGGGTGTACGAAGTGCCAGGAGCCTCACGCGGACGGTGCAGCATACGTAGGCTGCTTGCATGGCTAAGGAACTCTCCCCCCAGGAAGCAATGGAGCGCGCGCAGCGCGCCCTTGACGATCGACTGACGTCGGTACGCGAGCTGGCCGAATCTCGGCAGAAACTCGCAAACGTGCGCGAGGCATCCGCGGCGCGCATCGCTGAGGTCGAGCGCGAAGAGCGCGAGAAAGTCGCCGCCGCTGAGCGCGACGACGCACGCGCCTACAGCTCGACGATCGACGCCGGCTGGACGCCCGCCGAGCTGCGCAAGATCGGCTTCACGGAGGCGGGCAAGAAGCGCGCACCGCGACAGCGCGCAGCGCGCAAGTCATCGTCCAACGAGGCCGCCGCCACGCCGCCGGCCGACGCCTCCGAGAGTCAGTCGTACGGCGGCTGACGTATCCCCCTGACCACCTGTGGACGGCCCGAGCTACCTCCGGGCTCCACCCGCCCACAGGTGGACAGCGGGACCCTAGTTGTCCGACCGCTCAGCGGCCTCGCTGGGGAGACCCCCTTCCCCCTGATGCCCGGGATTGTCACAGCCCAGCACTCCGTCAAGAGCGCTTCGCGTCACTCCGTGATGCGGCACGCCGCACCCTTGACGGGGTGCCGTTCTGTGAAGGACGGCATTTATCAGGGGGCTGGGGAAAGAGTGGCGATGACGTCCGGTCAGAACGCTGGCGGCTGCTCGGCACGGAGCCGGCGTGTCCGCCGCAGCTGCACCGAACTTGTCACGACGTTGCTGAGCCCGATCGAGAGAAGTACCCAGAAAGCGACCACGAGGAGCGTTGGGAACTCAGCCGCACCCAACGCAAGAACGACGGCCGACGCAACGACGACAAGCACGTCGACGACTAAGAGGACCAGCCACACGCGGGGCGACCTCATCCACCCCAGCCACCTCACGAGACGCCGCCAGAAACGGGCTGCTCGTCCGCGTAGCGGATGATGTCGGCGTAAGCGCGAGAGGCGGTCGACTTGTCGACGCCGAGCACGTTTCCGATCCGCGCGAAACTGAGCCCGTCTTCCTCGCGCATGCGGCGGAGCTGCGCGAGCTGGTCGGCGTCGAGCTTCGAGGGTCGACCAATCGCCTTTCCTTGCGCGCGGGCGTGATCCATGCCGCGCTGCGTGTTCTCTCGGATCGTGTCGATGCGCAGCTCTGCGAACACAGCGACGATCCCGAACAAGGCACGGCCCATCGGGGTTGTCGTGTCGATCTGCGGTTCGGTCAGACTGCGAATGTCGATGCCGCGTTCGCGCAGCTCATTGAGGGTGTCGAGGATGATCCGTTCGCTGCCGCCGAGACGGTCGAGGCGGCGCACCAAGAGAGTGTCACCCTCGCGGAGGTAATCGAGGCATGCGACCCACTGCGGGCGCGCAGCGATCCGGCTGGACTCGCCGTGATCGACGAACACACGGGTAGCGCCGGCCGCGCGCAGCTCGGCCTCCTGCGCTGCCGGGTTCTGCTCCCGACGTGAGACGCGGGCGTACCCAATCACGTTCGTCATAAGGCGGCGAGCGACTGCACCACGGCCCGACGCTGCTTGTCGGTGAGCTGCGCGATCAGCTCCGGGTACTGCTGCTCGATCTTCGTCTGCGACTCGGCCATGGTTGCTCCCCTCGGTCCTCGACTCTACTAGATGATGCAAAAGGGTTCCTCTCGTTTTTGCATCGTTTCGGATTTTGCGACGGGGTTTTACACCACAGCGAGAGGCGGATTTCCGGCACCTCGTCGATGAGCTCGGGAGCGGTGCAAAACCGATCGGTTTCGCACCACTTATTAATCGGCAGTTACCGATATGATCGTCACATGCCGATGACACAAGAGCTCGCAGCTGCTGTATCTCTGTTCCACTCTCTTGCCGATCACAGTCGCCTGACGATCCTGCGTCGGCTGTCCGTTGGTGAAGCGCGGGTGAGGGACCTCACCGACGAACTCGGCTTGGCGCAGTCAACCGTGTCAGAGCACGTTGGATGCCTCCGCGAATGCGGACTCGTTGTTGCCCGCAGTGAGGGCCGACAGAACTTTTACTCTGTCTCCACTCCCGAGGTGATCGATGTTCTCGAAGCGGCCGAGCGACTCCTCGCCGCGACGGGTTTCAAGGTCGATCTGTGCAAGACGTACGGGAGCGACGCCCGATGATCGGAACCATCGTGGCCGCCATCGGCCTGTTCGCGGCGACGAACATCGACGACATCGTCGTCCTCACCGTTCTGTTTCTCGCGTCCGCACGCGGAGCCCTCCCGGGATGGAAGGTCGTGGCCGGACAGTACCTCGGCTTCATCGCTCTGGTCGCAATCAGCAGCCTCGCCGCCGCAGGCCTCACCATCGTTCCGGATGAATGGGTCGGGCTGCTGGGCCTGGTCCCACTTGCGATCGGTGTGTACGGGCTGATTCGTACGCTCCGACATCGCGGCGACGATGACGACGACGACGAAAGCTCCATCAGCGCCGGGGGCCTGCTCGGAGTTGCCGGCATTACCATCGCGAACGGTGCCGACAACATCTCGCTGTACACACCTGTCTTCCGCACCAACCCGGTTCCGGACACCATCGTTACCATCATCGTGTTCTTGGTACTCGTTGCCGTGTGGTGTCTTATCGCCCGCTTCGTGGGTACCAGCAAGGCTGTCACAGAGGCTCTTGAGAAGATCGAGCACTGGCTCGTGCCGGCCGTGTTCATCGGGTTGGGTCTGTACATCCTGGTCGAGTCCGGCGTGATCGTTCGTCTCATCGAAGTCCTGTCGTGAGCAGGTTCACACGCCTCCTCGCTGCCGCTGCTGCCGTAGTTGCCGCCTTCACGGTCGACCAACTCACCAAAGCGTGGGCCCTGTCCTACCTCGACGGAGGCCGTGATATCGACCTTGGGCTGGGCGTATCCCTGCGCCTCGTGTTCAACCCTGGGGTCGCATTCGGTCTCGGCGGCGATGTGGGAGCGCCGCTTGTCGTCGGCGTTATGGTCCTTGTCGCCGCGCTGCTCACGTGGATCGTCATCCGAGTGCTGCGGAGGCAGAGCATGGGCGCTACTGCGCTGCTGGCTGCCGCCCTCGGCGGCGCGATCGGCAACCTGTGGGACCGCACCACACGCGCTGAAACCGGACCGCTCAGCGGAGAGGTGGTCGACTTCATCGCTGTCGACTGGTTCGCCATCTTCAACGTGGCTGACATCTTCACAACGCTCGGCCTGCTCGGGTGGGCAGCCTTGTATCTGCTCCGTCGAGACCACGCTCCCATCAGCGGGAGCACCGGTGACGGTTCCCAGCACCGCGGCTGATCTGGGAACGAGGAGGGCCCGCACGGGTATTCGTGCGGGCCCTTCGCGGGTGGCGGAGGGCGGTGCCCGCCGCGATGCGCGTTACTGCTGGTAGGGGATGAGGCTCAGGCCGCTGTCATCGACGACGAGGATGTCGCCGTTGTTGGTGATGGTGACGGCTTGGGCGGTGCCGTGGATCGTTCCGACTTCGAACCAGTTCTGCGCTCCCGCGGTTGTGGCCCAGATCCGTCCCTGGGTGCCGATACCGACCACGCGGTTGTGGTCCGGGGAGGCGCTGAGCCCGGCAAGAAGGGGAGCATCCGGCCACGCCTGAAATGTGGCAGCCCGGTCGGTGCTGACCAGCAGACCATCCGCGGTGGAGGCCATCACTCGCCCTGCTGCGTCAACGGCGAGCGACATGGCGTAGACGGGTGCCCCGGTGGGCTGCCAGGAGACACCGCCGTCTGTGCTGGTGAGCATTTCATTGGCGTCGGTGGCGACGCCGTAGAGCGTTCCGCGGGGGTCCGCGGCGAGGGCGTGAAAGTCTTTCTCGCCTGTGAATGCGGTGGGTTGCCAGCTCTGCCCGTTGTCGGAGCTTCGGATGATGCCCAGGTTGGGGGCTCCCAGCTCGGGCGGGGTGGTCCGACCGGGGTGGCCAGATGCCACGAGTGTGTCGTCAAGGACGGTCAGGCCCATCGCGTCGAAGTCCGTCTTCGCCAGGCGGGCGCCCAGCTCACCGTCACGGGTGACGGTGAAGATGCCCTCGTGGGTTCCGATAAGGAACCCATCGGTGGCGGGGTCATCAACGATGCCGTGCACGTGTGTGAGCGGCTGCTCAGGGTGGTCGTCACCGGTGAGGGACGGTGAACCGGCGCAGCCTGCGAGAGCGAGCGCGACCATGGGGACGAGGGTGACCAAGGACAAGGCGCGGGTGCGGGAGCCCGGCGCGGTGAGGTTGGTGTGGTGGTGCTGCATTGGGGGTGCGTTTCGTCTGATCGGGTGGTGGGGCGCGGTGGTTTTCCGCGCCCCACCCGGGTGATCAGAGAGTTGCCAGAAGCTCCTCCATGGTCGCGATTTCGGACGTCTGCGATTCGACGATCTGGTTGGCCAGGGCGACGGCGTCGCTGTTCTGGCCGTTGCTGGCCTCTTCCTGGGCCATCTCGATCGCGCCGCGGTGGTGTTCGATCATCTGCTGAAGGAACAGTCGGGCGGCGTCCGTGCCGGTGGCCTGCTCGAGGGCCTGCATGTCGTCCTCGCTCATCATGCCGCCGCCGCTGTGGTCCATGCCGCCCATGTCGGAGGAGGTGGCTCCCCAGTCCTCGAGCCACCCTTCCATGGTCGCAATTTCAGGCTCTTGAGCGGCCTTGATCTGCTCCGCCAGGGCGGTGACGCGCTCGTCGATGCCGTCTTTCGACAGGAGCGTGTCGGACATCTCGATCGCTTGAGTGTGGTGCTCGATCATCATGCTGGCGAACATGACGTCCGCCTCGTTGGCGTCCGCGGACTGCGCGGGGCTAGCACTGCTGCTGCTGCCGTGGTCCATTCCGGGCATGCTGCCGCCCGAGGTGGTCCCGCCGGAGCATCCGGCGAGAGTGAGCAGGGCGGCGAGAGTGAACGCGGCGGTCGCCGCGGCGCGGGTCTTCATGGTGGTTGTCTCCATCGGTCGGTGATGAGGCACGACGGTTGTCGTGCGGGAAGATGCGTTGCCCGCGCGGAAGGCGGGCGTACGCGTCATCACGTGCGACTGATGCAGAGAACCGTGAGGGAAGGTGGCGGGACAATCTGTGCGGGCGCGGGCCACCGGGCCTGTACCGCGCGGAGTACGTCGTCTCGGACGGTAATGCGCCACCCGATACGGTGACGTGCGAGCACGAGCACGCTGACAAGCAGCGCCAACACGCACGCCATCCAGGCCATGGCGTGATCGTCGCCACAGTCGCCGCAGCCGTCGTCGTGGGCGGCGGTCGTGTTCAGCTGGGCGGAGAGGGGCGACGCATCGTGATGGGTCGATACCTCTCCCGCGACAGCCACCGTGTCGCCATGTCCGGAGGCGGTGGTGTGGGTGTTGAGGGAGTGCATTGCCAGGAGCCCCACGATGACGGCGCCGGTTACAGCGATCACCATCAGCAGGGTGCGGGTGAATGCACGCTGGCCACGCACATGCTGCGCGAGGGTAATCAGCGACATCTTCACCTCCTGGTCGGTTTCTAGGCTAACTTTCGCCGGCGAGGGCGGGTGGGCCGCTTGACGGCCAACGCGCGCTTTGCCCGCGAGTGGGTGACGGGAACTGGTGGGTTACAACGCCGCGAGGAGGTCGTTGCACGCCTGCTCGCAGCGGCGGCATGCCTCTGCGCAGACCCGGCAGTGCTCGTGCATGTCGGCGTGCTGCTCGCATTCCTGCGCGCACGCGGCGCACGCGGTGCGGCATGCCTCCACAACAGCGCGAACCACCTCGACGTCCACCGTCGTCTGTCGAGAAAGCACCGCACCGGTCGCGGTGCAGATGTCGGCGCAGTTGGCGTTTTTGGTGATGCACGTCACCAGCTCGGCCACCATGTCTTCTGACAGGCACGCGTCGGCACACGCGGTGCAGGTCTGCGCGCATTCGATGCAGGCCTCAATGCAGCGGGCGAGTACGTCCGCGGCCTCAATGGACGCGGCCTTGGGGTGAGTAGTGAGCATCTGATCGATAGCAGTCATGTTCGCTGGTCCTTTCCCGGGGACCGTCCCCGGCGCCTGCCACGATACGAGCGGGCGACGGGGACGATTCGGGGGGTTGCGGGCGCGGGGAAACTACTTCGCGGCGACGGCTTGCGGGCTGAGGTCGAGCCGACGCAGGAGTTGCGCGTTGAGCGCGACGACGATCGTGGACAGCGACATCAGGATCGCTCCGACGGACATGGGGAGGACGAACCCGATAGGGGCGAGCACTCCGGCGGCGAGGGGGACGGAGATGAGGTTGTATCCGGCGGCCCACCACAGGTTCTGCTTCATCTTCCGGTAGCTGGCCCGCGACAGGTCGATCACGGACAGCACGGAGCGGGGGTCGTCGCTGGCGAGGATGACCCCGGCGGACGCGATGGCGACGTCGGTGCCCGCGCCGATGGCGATACCGACATCGGCTTGTGCGAGGGCGGGTGCGTCGTTCACCCCGTCGCCGACCATGGCGACCTTGCGGGATTCGTTCTGGAGCTGCTTGACCTTGGATGCCTTGTCTTCTGGGCGGACCCCGGCGAAGAAGCGGTCGATGCCGAGGTCGGCGGCGACGGAGGCGGCAACCGCTTCGGCGTCTCCGGTGATCATGACCACCTGCACGCCCCGCTGGTGCAGCGCGTCGACCGCAGCGCGCGATTCGGGGCGGATCTCATCCGCCAGGCGCAGCGCTCCTGCCACCTGCCCGTCGATGAGAACGTGGAGGATGATCGCACCCTCCTTGCGCCACTCGTTCGCGATCGACCGCTCAGCGGCCTTCTCCTGCTCGAGCATGTAGGGGCCGCCGACCTGGACGGTGCGCCCGGTGACGTGCGCGCGGACACCGACGGCCGGGGACGATTCAAAGTCGTTGGAGGAGGGCACGGTGAGCTGCTTCTCTTTCGCGGCGTTCATGATCGCCCGAGCAAGGGGGTGTTCAGAGTCCGCCTCGGCGGCGGCGGCCAAAGCCAGCAGTTCGTCTGCATCGACCCCTTCGGCAGGGTCGATCGCGGTGACGGCCGGCGTTCCCTTGGTGAGTGTGCCGGTCTTGTCGAACAGCACCGTGTCGACGGTGCGCATGCTTTCCAGCGCGAGACGGTCCTTGATCAGAACACCGCCGCGCGCGGCACGCTCCGTGGCGATCGACACGACGAGCGGGATCGCCAGTCCCAAGGCGTGCGGGCAGGCGATGACCAGAACGGTGATGGTGCGGATGACCGCTTCGTCGGGGAATCCCACCAGGGACCACACCACAGCGGTGACCGCGGCCGCGCCGAGCGCGAACCAGAACAGCCACCCCGCAGCACGGTCCGCGAGCCGCTGCGCGCGAGAGGAGGAGTTTTGAGCCTCAGAGACGAGCTTTTGGATGCCCGCGAGGGCGGTGTCCTGCCCGACCGCGGTGATTTCTACGCGAACTCCGGAGTCGGTGGCGACCGTGCCGGCGACGACCTGATCGCCGTCGCCGCGGCGAACGGGGCGGGATTCTCCGGTGATCATCGACTCGTCCATGCTGGCCGAGCCCTGCACGATCCGCCCGTCCGCGGGAACCCGCCCACCGGGGCGGACCACAACCACGTCACCGACCTGCAGCTCAGCGGGGGCGACGGTGACGGTGGTTTCCCCGTCCACCTTCTCGGCCTCGTCGGGCAGGAGCGCGGCGAGGGAGTCGAGGGCGGAGGTGGTCTGGGCGAGGGATCGCATCTCGATCCAGTGCCCGAGAAGCATGATGACGACCAGCAGCGCCAGCTCCCACCAGAAGTCCAACTCGTGGTGCAACAGCCCGAGGCTTGCCCCCCAGGACGCGAGGAACGCGACGGTGATCGCGAGGGCAATGAGAAGCATCATGCCGGGCTTGCGGGCGCGCAGCTCGCTGACGGCGCCGGTAAGGAACGGGGCGCCACCCCAGACATACATGACGGTCCCGAGAATCGGGGACACCCATCCCACCCACGCCGCGTCCGGCAGCGGGTAGCCGATCAGCATCGAGAACATGCTGGAGAAAGCCACGACCGGCACCGCGAGAACCAGCATGATCCAGAACAGCCGCCGGAACCGGGCGACGTGATCACCGTGACCGGCGTGACCGCCGTGGTCGGCGTGACCGTGCCCGGCGTGCCCCGCCGCAGGTGCCCGATCATCCGTGCCGTGCGGGTGGCCCATCGCTGCGTGGTCGTGTACTGCCGTTGCCGCCGGAGCGTTGTGGCCCTGGTGGTTCGTGCGGGCCGAGTGGTTGTGATGTTCGTGCTGGCTCATGGGAGCCTCCTTCGCTGGGTGCGCCGCCACGGCGCACGATTCAGGCCGGTTGGGGCATGGGAGTGCGGGCGATGTGCACGGGTGCCGGCTCGGGGCGGAACCGGCGCAGCCGGAGGCTGTTGGTCACGACGAACACCGACGACAGCGCCATGGCCGCCGCGGCGACGAGCGGGTTCAGCAGCCCGGCCATGGCGATCGGGATGGCGGCGACGTTGTAGGCGAAGGCCCAGAACAGATTGCTCTTGATGGTGCGGAGGGTGCGGCGGGAAAGTCGGATCGCGTCGGCCACGACGGTCAGGTCGCCGGAGACGATCGTGATGTCACTGGCGGCGATCGCCGCGTCCGTGCCGCCCCCCATCGCAAGGCCGAGGTCGGCTGCGGCGAGGGCCGCGGCGTCGTTGACGCCGTCACCGACCATTGCGACCACGTGGCCATCGTTTTGGAGCCGGCGGATCACTTCGAGCTTCCCGGCGGGGGTGACGCCGGCGTGCACGTCGGAGATGCCGACCTCAGCGGCAATCCGTGCGGCCGTGGTGTCGTTGTCGCCGGTGAGGAGCACCGGGCGCAGCCCGAGTGCGCGGAACAGTGCGATGGCGGTCGAGCTGGTCGGCTTCACCGTGTCCGCCACGCCGATCGCGCCCAGGTACTGCCCGTCGCGGCCGACCGCGATTGCGGTACTGGTACGAGCGAGCGTGTTCAGCTCCGCTGCGGCCTCCGACGGTGGGCGGATGCCCCACTGCTCGGCCAGCCAGGAGGCGCGGCCCGCGACCACCGCGGCGCCGTCCACGATCCCCTGCACACCGAACCCGGCGTGCGAGGCGAAGCTGTCCGCATATGCACCAGGCGCGGTGGCGGTGATCGCGCGGGCGACGGGATGCTCGGAGCCCGCCTCGACCGCAGCGGCGACCCGCAGCAGCTCGTCCCGGGTGACACCAGGGGCGGGGTGAACGGTGGTGACGGTCATCTTGCCGGTGGTCACGGTGCCGGTCTTGTCGAGCACGATGGTGTCGACGGTGCGGGTCTGCTCCAGCACCTGCGGTCCACGGATCAAGATTCCCAGCTGCGAGCCCCGGCCGGTGCCCACCAAGAGGGCGGTGGGGGTGGCGAGGCCAAGCGCGCACGGGCACGCGATGATTAGTGTCGCGACCGCGGCGGTGAACGCTTGTTCCAGCGATGTCCCAGCGATCATCCAGCCGACGAAGGCGGCGGCGGCAAGTCCGATGACGATCGGGACGAACACGGCCGACACCCGGTCAGCGATGCGTTGCACCTTGGCCTTGCCGGTTTGGGCTTCCTCCATCAGCCGGCGCATGCGCGCGAGCTCGGTGTCGGCGCCGACCCGGGTGATTTCTACGGTGAGGCGGCCGCCGACATTCACCGTCGCTCCTATGACACGCGACCCAGTCGTCACCTCGACGGGGACTGATTCTCCGGTGAGCATGCTGGCATCGACGGCGGAGGCACCATCGATCACCAGCCCGTCGGAGGGAATCTTCTCCCCCGGTCGAACGAGCACAGTGTCTCCGACCGACAGCTGCGCGACCGGCACCATCCGTTCGGCGCCGTCGACGAGCTGCGTGGCGTGCTTCGCGCCCATCTCCAGCAGCGCCCGTAACGCCTCCGACGATGATTTCCTCGCGCGCGCTTCGGCATACCGCCCGGCCAGGATGAAGACGGTGACCAGCGCGGCCACTTCCAGATAGATTTCGTGGCCCCCGGCCTGCGGGGTACCGACGAGGGTGAACGTCATCGTCATGCCGGGCATGCCTGCGCCACCGAAGAACAGCGCGTAAAGGGACCACCCGAATGCGGCGATGACGCCAACGCTGATGAGGGTGTCCATGGTCGCCGCGCCGTGTCGGGCGTTGACGGCCGCGGCCCGGTGGAACGGCCACGCGCCCCAGACCGCCACCGGGGCGGTGAGAGTGAGGGCAAGCCACTGCCAGTACTCGAACTGCAACGCCGGGACCATCGACAACACTGCCACCGGCAGCGACAGGGCGGCACTAATCAGCAGACGCCGCCGTAGCGCCCCGACCTCGCCGTCCTCTCGGTTTGGGGTGTTCTCATCGATGTCACCGCTCGGTGGCGGTGCGGGGAGAGCCGCCTGGTACCCCGCGGATTCGACGGCGGCGATCAGGGTGGCAGGGTCGACGTCGTTCCCGCGAACACGTGCTTTCTCGGTGGCGTAGTTCACCGTTGCTTCCACACCGGGAAGCTTGTTCAGCTTGCGTTCAATCCGGGTCGCACACGACGCGCATGTCATCCCGGAAATATCGAGTTCGACGTCGACCGCGCTCATGCGGGTGCGCCGGCCAGGGTGTAGCCGGCCTCCTCCACCGCGGCCTGCACTGCGGCGGCATCGATCGGGGTCGAGCTGTGGATGGTGACGCGCGACGTACCGCCGGCGTTGAGGTCTACCGTGACGTTCTCGACACCGTCGATCGCAGTCAGCTCCTCCGTGACGCTCGACACGCAGTGCGAGCATGTCATTCCGGTCACCAGGACGTCTTCTGTCACCGTCGCCGCGGTGGACGCGGGTGCGTCTGTCGCTGCGGACGTGGCGCAGCAAGCGCAGCCGGCGTTGGTGTCTTTCAGGCCGAGGTCGATGCGGTCGGTCATGATTTGCTCCTCTGGGGTTGGTGCGGGATCAGGAACGGACGAGCCGTGCAATCGCGTCGTTGGCCTCACGAATCTTCTCTGCGGCAACCTGGCCGCCCTCTGCGCTCGCCTCCGCGACGCAGTGGCGGAGGTGATCCCCGAGCAGGGATAGAGCAACCGTCTCCAAAGCCTTCGTCGCGGCGGAGACCTGCGTAAGGATGTCGATGCAGTACTTGTCTTCATCGACCATTCGGGCGATCCCTCGTACCTGACCCTCGACGCGACGCAGCCGCTTCTGGAGGTCGTCTTTGTTGCCCTCGTATCCGTTCACCTAGATACCATACCCCCCTAGGGTATGTAGCGCAACACTCCTATTCATCCCCCTGCGCGCGTCCACCGGAGTGGGCCGCCCAACCGGGGATGATTATTCAGCAAGTCCTGTACTGTCGACACGTGTCCACAGCCACTGCGACTGCCACCGTGACGCATACCGCCGCGCTCGCGCGCCTCGGCCACGCGCTCTCCGACTCCACGCGCGCGGGCGTGCTGCTGGCACTGCGGGAAGCACCCGCCTACCCCTCCGACCTAGCGGACGCTCTCGGCGTCTCCCGACAGGTCATGTCGAACCAGCTCGCGTGCCTTCGAGGGTGCGGGCTCGTGGAGGCTGTGCCGGATGGGCGGCGCACCTGGTATCGGCTTGCTGACTCTCACCTCTCACCCGCCCTGGACGAGCTGCTACGCGTCGTCCTCTATGTCGAACCGGGCTGCTGCGCCGGAGAAAGCTGCACCTGCGCATGACCACCACCACCCCTCGCCCCACAGACGACCGCCGGCACACTCTCCAACGCCGCATCAAGTGGATCGTCACCGCGACGATCGCCTACAACCTCATTGAGGCCGTCGTCGCCATCACCGCCGGCACCGTCGCCTCATCGGCTGCGCTGATCGGGTTCGGCCTGGACTCCACGATCGAAGTCCTCTCGGCGGCAGCCGTGGCCTGGCAGTTCACCCGCCGCGACCCCGAGCGGTGGGAGAAGGGCACGCTGCGCGTTATCGCCGTGGCGTTCTTCGCCCTTGCCGCCTACGTCACCGCAACGTCGGTGCTCGCGCTCGTGGGCCAAGTCGACGTGCAGCACTCCACTGTCGGAATCGTGCTCACCGCGCTCAGCGTCGTCATCATGCCATTCCTCTCGCTGGCGGAACGACGCGCGGGCCGCGAGCTGGGATCGGCAACCGCTGTGGCCGACTCCAAGCAGACCCTCATCTGCACCTACCTGTCCGCCGCGGTTCTCGTCGGCCTCATTGTCAACAGCCTGTTCGGCTGGTGGTGGGCCGATGCGATCGCCGGACTCGTCATCGCCGCCTTCGCAATCCGAGAGGGTATCGAGGCATGGCGCGGCGACGCCTGCGCCACCTCCGTGGGAATGCTCCTCGAGGAAGAGCACGACGACGACCATCACCGCTGAGCGGGTAGAGCACCTCAGATCAGCCATGACGGCTTCTGTCGCACGCCGCATGAGGAATCTAGGACGTCGTTCTACCGCGCACGGGAGAGGAACACCACCCACCCACCCAGAACGACCGCGATCGCGGAGCCAGCAGCCAGCACCACTCCACCGAAGTCTTGGTCTTCGGCTGGTGCTCTACCCCAGGTGCGGCCCATCGCACCGAACCAGTCGGCGGCTACTAGACCGGCAGTAGAGATGTACACAGATACAACCGCCATCGCCACAGCTAAACCGACGACCATCAGCAGCTTCATCTGTGTCGGCCGGCGGCTGGACCCGTCACCACCTATCAAGCCACGCACGAGCAGAGATCCCACGACGAGGGTTGCTGCCGTCGCCATTTGCCGCCCTAGGAGATCCCCTACTGTCCAACGGAGGAGGTCAGAACTGAAAAGCAGCCAAATCAACATCGCGGTGGCCGGGACAGCGACCACGGGTGCCGAAGCGAAACGCACACCTCGCGAATGCATGAGCACCTGCGCCCATTCATACCCTCCCCTGCTGCCGTCTTCGCGGCGATGGGCTGCCTTGCGGGCGAGCTCGATTGGCGCCCCGGCTGCGAGAAGGGGCACCACCCCGACAAGGAGAATGACTATCCCAAGAACGTGCGCACTGTAGATGTAGCTACGGTAAGCGCCCAACGCTCCGCTAGTGACCCATACCAAGAGGAGCGTCCCTGCCACCCACGCGGTCGCCCGCCAGGGGTTCCATCGGTACCCACGCGCCTTTAGCCGCAGCACAGCGCTCACGTAGAAGATGAGTCCGAGCACGGCGGCAACTAACCACAGCAGGTCGGGGCTCCACGCCGTGAACCAACGCGACATAGTCCACTCAGGAGGTAGCGGAGCGCCGGTGAGTACCTCAGCGGGTGTGAGCGCGCCTGCAGGTTCGGGGAGAATCGGCGGCGGTGTTCTCGCGAGAGCGGCAGCCGCTCCACTAGCCATCCCCATCAATCCCAACTCCGCACACAACAGCAGCCAGAAAGTCTTGGCGTCGCTGGGGTTGGCGCGCATCCTTCGGAGTAGACGCAGTCGGTAGATCGCCCCCAGAACACCGATGGCGGTGAGGGCTACAACCTTGACGATGAGGATGAGGCCGTAAGGGGAGGCGAGAGCACCGAGAGTTTCTAGGCCGATGGCGGCTCGAACCGTGCCCGAGAACGCGACGAGCGCGAAGGCAATAACGGCGATGGTGGAGTACCGCATCAGAACTGTCGCCATCTCACTCTTGGAAGTGACGGAACGAATGATCGCCAGCAGCAGCAGACCACCGAGCCAGACCGCTGCGGCGATGAGGTGTATGACGATGGCTGTCGTGGCTTGCTGGTGAGAGGCCTCATCACCTGAATGGCCTTGTGTTCCCATCGGGACAAGCGCTGCCAGCGCGAGAAGTGCCACGGTTGCTGTCCCGCCCCACGAACGCACCGCAAATGTGAGCACCGCGAGAATGGCACCCGCGATGGTCGTCATCAACCACACACGTCCCCCCTCGGTCTGCACGAGGTACCGGCCAAGCTGAGACCCGAATTCGGGACCGGCATTGAACGCGGGGTTGAAGATGACCATGAAGCTGAAGAAGCCAGTAGCAGCAGATGCCACAGTGAAGATGGCGGCACATACCGCGGCAACATCCAACGCCAATTCAAACCCGCGCTGTTCGACGCGCAACGTGAACAAGGCGACAAAGAGCGCCCCTCCCATCCCCGCGGCGCTCATGTTTACGACGAGCTTTGACACTGGCAGCCCCCACCTTGCGAGGGGCCCTGCGTCGGCTAGTTGCAAGGGGGCAGCGCCACCGCCGACTGCGAGAGCGCACACCAAGGCAGCGACTGCGCTGACGACGAGGATGATGAGCGCAATCACGCGGTACACGTTCCAACGGCGCGGTTGCAGAGACGGAAGCCGCGTGGAGCCAGGTGACCCCACCGTCACCGTCGGGTGGGCGCGCCCAAGCTTGGCGCCGGAAGTAGGCATCAGTTCAGCCCCGAATAGGCATGCAGACCCTTAAAGAACATGTTCACGGCAGTGAAGTTGAATAGCACCGCAGCGAACCCGACGATGGACAGCCACGCAGAACGGTTACCGCGCCATCCACGGGTGGCACGGGCGTGGATGTACCCGGCGTACAGCACCCAGATGATGAAAGTCCACACCTCTTTGGTATCAAAACCCCAGAAGCGTCCCCAGGAGTCGTTTGCCCAGATGGCTCCGGCGATCAGGGTGAAGGTCCAGAAGATGAAGCCAATGATGGCGAACCGGTAAGCCAGGGCTTCCAGATCTTCAGAGGTGGGCAGGGTTCGAAGCAGGCCCCGCCGCGTGTTGACGGAGGGGCGATTCTCGCGCCGGTGTTGCAGAAGTTGCGTCACGGACAGGCCGCACGCGATGGCGAACAGCGCAGTCGCAAGGGAGGCCACGAAGACGTGGATGACAAGCCACACGCTTCGCAGCGGGTCCATCAGAGGGGTGACTTCGACGTAGAACGCCAAGGTCGCACCACCCAGAAGAAGGACGACCATTCCAAGCAAGAAGGAGCCGAGGAAACGCAGGTCGTACCACCGAAGGACGAAAAGGAACACGCCGACGATGAGAAGGGTGCCGGTGAGTGCGAATTCGTACATGTTCGCCCACGGCACACGGGCTGCGGCGATGCCTCGGAGGACATCCCCGCTCAGCTGCAGCGCGAATCCCAAAATGGTGAGAGCTGTTCCAATACGAGCCCATACGAGACGTTCGCGCTCACGTGGCGGCACTTGCAATTGCACCGCGGCCGCCGGGGTCGCCACCGGGGGAGCCCCGTCCCCGACCGTTACGAGTTCCGCAGCGCGCGCCTCGACGCGAGACACGCGCACGGCAAGGTCGATGGCATACGCCGCAAAGGCGAGCGCGTAAACGCCGATGGCCGTCCACACCATCAGCAGGGACAGCCCATCAAGGGTGAGGGCGGATGATTCGGTCACGGGTGGAATCCTTAGATTGTCCAGCACTCTTTGACGGTGCCGGTGGTTGCTAGGGCGAGGGTCGGAACGCGTTCGGTGAAGGATCGAGTGGTCTCGGGGAAGGGGCCGTACTCGACGACCCGCCACCCCACGACGCCGAAATCCTCGTCCAGGGCTTGGATGGCGCACGCAAACCGTGCGCCGGAGGGAGGGGTGGCTTGAAAGGACACCGTCACAGCCCGCTCATCGACGACGAGGTAGCCGGTCTCGGCGATGGAGATGTCGTCCAAGCTGTTTTGAAGTGTGATCCAGACCAGGTAGGCAATGGCAGCCACCGCGAACACAGCGACACTGACCCAGAAAGCTCGGCGACGCCAGGGAAGCGCAGTGCGGCCGTATCGATCGTCGAGTTTCGTTTGCAGTGCCGTTCGCTGCGGTGCGGCGCGGCGCCTGCCGCCGCGCTTTGTAGGGGCGCATTTAGTCACTGAGCATTCGCTTCCAACCACGCCAGGGAATCCACGGTGACGTCGTTGACGGACACCTCGAAATGCAAGTGGTTTGCGGTGGAGCGGCCCGTGCTTCCGACGAGGCCGAGGAGTTGACCCGCCTGCACTTGCTGGCCGCTGCCGACCTGTCGGCTGTTGTACTGCATGTGCGGGTAGACGGCCCGGATACGTTGGCCGTTGACGACGGAATCTACGGTGACGGCGACGCCATAGGCGCCATAGCTCTCGCTCGAGATGCCGACTGTACCGGCCACGGACGCGTAGATTGGCGTGCCTCCCGCGGTGACCATATCGGTGCCCATGTGCGCCCCGCCTCGTGCCCCGAATCGGTCGGTGACATTGAACGTCGAGGTCAGTGGCCAGCGCACGACGCCGCTACCGGTGGCGAGGACAGGGACTGCACGTCCGGTGGCGGAGGTGGTGGCGGGTCGAGCTGCACCTGCGGCGCGTGCTGCGGCGGCCGCAGCTGCCGCAGCCTCTTTCGCCTTCTTTTGTTCGATTTCTTCCTGGGAGGTTGCGGCGTAGCTTTGCCTGTCCAAGGGGAAAGCGGGCAGCGCGCGGGATGCGGTGAATTGTTGTGAGTCGCCCGCACCGGCTTGCTGCAGAGTGAGCTCGGTGACCACGGGTGAAGCGGCGTACGCCGGCAGCGCCAGAGGACACATCAGGGCCACCGCTAACGCACTTGCGACCAGCGGGCGAGCGCGCGATGAGTGCGCGGCCTTGGGCCGGCGGGAGCGCCACGCGTCACGCATCCTGAACCCATTAGCGTGGCGCCGTTCCTTGCGGGTCAGGGGGCGTGGCTGGTGAGCTGGCTGAATCTCACTGCTCATCGACAGTGCCCCCTTGTCGCTGCTGCTCCATCTGCTGTCGTTGACGCCGTCCGAACGAAAAAAGCACAAGCGCTGCCACCCCCAGAATGACGACGGCGGTTCCAGTCGCTACCAGCGGGAGACCGATGCCGCTGTGCGGCTCTTCGACCTCCGCCATGGCGCCTGATGTCGCGCTCTGTTCTGGTGTCGAAGAGACGGCAGGGCTCTGCCCAGGTGCGGAGGGGGCACCCGTGGCAGGAGAAGGGTCCGGTTCGGCGGAGGACGTAGGCGCCACGGGAGCGTCAACTGTGAACGCATACTCACCGCTGATGGGGTGACCGTCGCTGGAGACCACGCGCCAGCGCACCGTGACTATGCCTGGAGAGAGGACCGGCTCCACCGCCTGAGTGACCGTCGTGTCAGTGACGACCGGAGGCGTCCGTGCAACGTTCGCTCCAGAGGAGTCAATCACTTCTACCGCGATGGCGCTGGAGGCGTCGAAGACCTCCCCGCTGTAGGTCATTGACACCTCGGCAGGAGTTGACGTGACCACTGAGTCTGCTGTTGGAGAGGACTGGACTAAAGCGTCGTGAGCACGAGCCGGCGGGGAACTAGACAGGACGAGCATTACTGACAGTGCCGTCGCGATAATGCCGGCGGCTGCGAACCAGCGAGGCGAACGGGTGGCAAAAAGCGTGTGCATGGCGACTTTCAGTGGGACTGCGGCGCCTGGGACTGGTCACCTATGGCAGTCGTCGATCAATCGGACCTTGAACGCTCTGAGTGCATCTGTACGGCCCGCCCTGTGAGGTGGGAATGATGCGTTTGACTACAGCTTCGTTGGCGTAGTGTCTCAGAGCACCGGCATGGCTCAGGTCCGTGAGAGAGACAATTCAGTCAAGCTCAGCGTCGTGGGGTGTGGACGGACGGTCCGCACGGGACGAGGCTGATCGCGTCGATGTGAGCAAATGGCATTGAGTTGGGACCGCGTGAGGCGGAAGCGACGCTCCAGCAGCATTCCCCCAACACACACTCCGACCAGGCATAGGGCTACAGCCGCCGCCGGGAGAGCCTGCGTCAGGCTGGTAACAACGTCACCGGCGGGCTCATCTAGGACTGTTTGGCTACCTTGACCGCTCTCTCCCGTGAGGGTCAAGGAGGGCACGTCGGAGATCGCGGAAGCATCAGAGTGGCTGCTCGACCACATAGCAAGGAGACACATCAAGAGCAGGACGAGGCTGGCTATGATCCTCATTCTCACGACGGAGGCGGTAGTGGATCCTAGTGGGGCGCGTCCCGCGGTCACCGGCATTGCAGCGATAGTACCAATCCCACCTGCCCGTCACAGCCGGGCCGGGGCAGCTCGCGGTCGTACAGCGTGCGCGGCTCGTGCGGGGTGCGATGCAGTCCTCCGTCCTGTGCAGCTCATTGCCTCTTCTGGGTGTGGATGCGCAGGCGAACCCACAAGAGCGCACCGGCCGACGCGACGACCATCGCGGTCTCAAGGGTGGGGCTGAGCAGACTGGCCGGTGTGGCCCCCGTTCGTAGCGGCACTTCACTCACTCGCCCAGCGGCAGTGTCCACCCCGATGGTCTCTGCGGTCGACCCATCGGGGTTGATCACTTGGCTTGTTCCCACAGTGGAGACGTTGACCACTGCGCGCCCCGTTTCGATGGCTCGCATGCGAGCGATGGCGAGCTGCTGCACGTTTTCGTCTGTTCCGCGGAAGTCGGCGTTGTTTGTCTGGAAGATGTAGATCTGCGCGCCTCGCCGTGCTGCATCGAAGATCACGTCGTCGTAGATGACGTCGAAACAGATCGCCAGGCCGATGCGGGTGTCTCCCACGTCCATCACCGGCGCCGATGTGCCTGGGGTGTATTCCCGCTGGATCAGACCGACAAGGTCAGGCGCGAGACGTTCAAACAGCCACCGGTCGGGCACGTATTCGCCAAACGGGACCGGGTTGATCTTGTCGTAGCTCTGCTCGCTGCCGTCCGCCGTCCACAGCATGGTTGAGTTGAACGTTTGCTCGCCTCTCGTGGTTGCCGCGTTCATCAGGAGCGGGGCACCGTACACGGCGGCGATTTCGCTCAGCAGTCGACGGGTGAGTTCTGAAGACGCCGGATCGATGTCCACAGAGCCCTCTGGCCAGGCGAGCACATCCATCAGCTGGCCCAGAATCGCTTTCGATGTCGATGCTTGGGCTCGGAGCATGTCGCCTTCGTCGCGGTCGTCGAAATAGCCTGCAGGTCCGTTGCCTTGGACCCACCCGACGGTGAACGTCCCGACACTTTGAGTGGGGTACTGGGGTATGACCGCCATGAGCAGGACCCCCACGACAGCCGGCACACCAGCACGGAGCGTGCGACGCCCCGGCCTGAGCGCCTGCACGATGGCGGCGCACACGCCCACGACGAAGAAGGACAGACCTGTCGTTCCCACCCACGACGCCACTTCAGGGAAAGGTCCCGGGACCTGCGTCATTCCTACCCGCGCCCAGGGGAAACCCGAGTACGGCCACATTCCGACGAGCACTTCCCGCGCGCTCCACGTGGTGGCTATCAGCGCGGGGATACCCAGCAGGTCTAGGGTTCCACTGAGACGACGTATTTTCACCCAACGGTAGACGAGGGTGATGCTTACGCTGCCGACACCGATCAGGACTGTCTGCAGGGCGCTGAGGGCCAGCCAGGGCACGGGTCCGAGGAACTGCGCCACCCAGATGAGGTGGGCGAGGTTGAACACGGCCCCGAAGACGCATCCCACGATGAAGGATGCGAGCGTGCCTCTCCCGAGGAGAGTTGGGAGCAACATTGTCACGCTGACGAAAGCGAGAGGCCACCATCCGCGGTCTGGTGTGGCCGCATCCATCAGCCACCCCGCCACTGCCGCCGCGGGCAACGCCGCCGTCAAGGGCAAGGCATCCGTCCGACTGACGCACACCTGAGAGTTGCGCGATGCGCCGGTTGTCCAGCGAAGTGCTGTCATGCGGACCCGCCTCTTTCCAGACGGCGCAGGTAATCGTTGTACTCGTCAAGCTCCGGATCCCCGTGCGCGTCGGCCCATCTGCTGGCGGCGGCGTCACGAACGGAGTCATGCCGGAACCATCGGTGCATCACAATCAGGATCATGATGAGCGTGGGCGCTTCGCCGTAGGACCATGCGAGACCGCCGGCTACGCGTTGATCCTCGATCGGATCGATCCCTAGGGACATGGTCGATTCAGCGAATGTTGTAACCACCAGACTGGTCGCCATCATGAGGAACACCCCAAAAAAAGCGTGCAATGCCGCTTCAGCGAACAGGTCCAGCGCCCGGCCTCCGTGGCTCATGCGAACCGGCAGCGGATCTGCGGAAAGCACCGGGATGGTGAATAGGATCCCGCTGATAAGGAACGCAGCCTCTAAGGCGGTGTGACCGCCAGGCACGGCCAGAACGAGATCGAGCAGATCGGCGATGTACAGGCCGTAGAAGGCCGCAAGGTAGGCAGGTAATGCGACCCAGGGGCTTAGAGCCCATCTCGACACTCTCCACCGCAACGCCCCGTGCGCCACTCTCAAGGCACTTTTACCGACGCCGCGGTGCGGGGTGGCGCGCAACAGAAGGGTACCTGGGGAACCAAGCACGAGCAGCGGTGGTATGGCCATCATTAAGGTCAGCTGCTGGAACATGAACACCGAAAGCAGAGCTTTGCCGTAGTCCTCTACCGCGAGTCCCGTGACAGCTGTAAGGGCCGCGCAGCCGGAAACGAAACTTATCGTGCGCAACACCGACCACCGTCGATGCTGCCTCCACAGACACAGCGCCCCGAGGAGATAGACGGTGGCCATCACCGTCGCGGCGACCGGCAAAGGGGTCAAGGGGTTCGCTGCGGGCAGCAAGTAGTCGCCAAGGCCGAGGGGAGCATTCATAGCTTTGGACCTATCGTGGCTGCGCGGCCGTATTCGCCCGCTCACACGCTTGGATGTGGACCTCCGCTAGGTGCTCGACGGCGCGGGCGAGTCCAGGGTCATCGCCTCGGGCGAGGCCGGCGTACTCCACCTGGATCGTCGAGTCAGTTGTGGTCGACGACTGCACTTTCACCCAGATTCGGCGGCGGGGTATGAGAAGTCCGGTGAACAGTCCAACGCAGGCCAGCACAGAGAACGCGAGGACCCAGCCACTGCTGGGGTCGCGTTGTATCTGCAGGGACGCGAACCTTTTCACCGGGGCGCCGTCTGCTTGCTCCCAGGTGATGGTGCCCCACCCGTTGGGCAGCGCACCGGTAGTACCGGGCCTAAGTTCGATCGAATTCTGTCCGGTGTCGCCGCCGGTGAGCTGGGTGAGTTTGTCGACTTCCAGGGCGTAGACGGAACGGGGGGTTCCATCGTCAATGCCCAGGTCCCCTGCGAAGGCGTTGAGGGTGATGACGGGGTTGATCACGTCGGGGTAGATCGAGGTGGCGGCACCCGAGGGCAAGGTGTCATGTGTGGGGTAGAAGAAACCAATCAGCCCGAGCTGCTGTGGTAACCCGTCCGGGACTTTTACAACGCCTAGTGAGGTCATGTTGGAGTCCTGCGGGAGGAAGGGCAGTGAGTCGCTGTAAACGATCTGACCTTCTGCATCACGGATGGTGAGGGTAGGCGCGTAACCGTTCCCGAGGAGATGAATGCGGTCCGTCCCTACAGTGATGGGGTAGTTGACGACCACCCGCTCGGTTCTGTCGTCCGCTCCGGGGGATCTGATGGTGACGTTGGCGGCGAAGTCGCCCGCTTGACCACCGCCAGGGGACCCGGCCGGCTGGTAGGTGACGTCGAAACGGTCCAGTGTGAGGGAATACGGCGACAGATTGGACCCGTCCGCGAACCGTCCGGGGTCGAAGGAGGAGAAGTCGCTGAGGGTGTTCACGAAGGTTGTTCCCTCCACTACGACGCGTTGGCCGGTGTAGGCGAACGCCTTGCCCACGACGACGGAGACGAGCACGCCGACCAGGGCGATGTGAAAGAGCAGGTTTCCGGTCTCGCGGAGATATCCGCGTTCGGCCGAAACGGAGGTCCACCCCTTCCCGTCGTAGCGCTGCACGCGATAGCGACGCCGGGTGAGTTCTGTTTCGGCAAGATCCAGCGCTATTGCAGGGGTGATGAGGTCGGTGGGGATGGCTCGCTCGAGGTGTTCGGGAAGTCGAGCGAACCGGATTGGTGTGCGCGGCGGGTGTCCTTTGAGGGCGCGGTAATGATGTTTTGCCCGCGGAACGACGCAGCCGATGAGGGAGACAAATAGCAGCAGATAGATGGACGAGAACCAGGGTGAGTAGTAGACGTCGAATAGTCCGACGGCGTCGAGGAACGGGAACCATTCGGGGTTGGTGCGCTCCCATTGGATGACACCGTTGGGGTCGGCGCCTCGTTGGGGAAATAGTGAGCCGGGTACTGCGGCCAGGGCGAGAGACAGCAGGAGGATGAGCGCGGTGCGCATGCTGGTGAGCTGGCGCCATGTCCAGCGGAGCCATCCTTTGCCGTCGAGCTTCCACTGCGGGCTGTCTTGATCGTCCGGGGTTCCGTCTGGATGATCCGCCGGCCGCTGCGGGTCTGAATCGACGTGGCGAGTATCAGAGCGGGAGGGGGACATTGATTACCGCCTGTTGCAGAAGTGACATGAGCAAGGTCCATACGCCCGTCACCATGAGCAGCCCGAGCAGGATGAGCACGGCGCCTCCGATGAGGTTGAGTGTGCGGATGTGAGTACGAAGGACTGTGACGGACCGCGCGGCCCATCCCCATCCGAGTGCCAGTACGAGGAATGGCATTCCGAGGCCGAGTGAGTAAGACAGACCGAGGAGCCCGGCTCGGGCGGGGTCACCGAGGTTCCACGACACGGACAAGATTGCTGCGAGTGTGGGGCCGATGCACGGTGTCCAGCCCACACCGAGTGAGAATCCGAGAAGCGGGGCGCCAACGAGCCCGGCTCGACCGCGGAAGGTTGGGCGGATGCCGCGCTGTCCGAGCTGGATTGCGCCCATGAAGATCAACCCCAGGACGATGTTCACGATGCCGAAGACGCGAGTGAGGAGATCGGCGTAGCGCAGCAGCGCGATTCCGAAGAATCCTCCCAGGACGGTGACGGCGACGAAGACCACGGTGAATCCGGCGATGAAGAGGAGGACGCCTGCTACTAGCCGGGGGCGTGCGGTAACCGCTGTCGCACCATTTTCTCCGGTCGTGGAGGTGGGAGGGGCAGCCACACCGCCGAGATACCCGAGGTAGCCGGGCACCAGCGGCAGGACACAGGGCGATAAGAAGGAGATGAGACCGGCGAGCAGGGCGAGCGGGATGGCAAGCCAGAGCGCGCCGTCGACGACGACCGCCCCGGCGCTCATGGTCCCTCCGCAAGCGTGTCCGCGACGATGGTGGACAGGATGGACGCGCTGGGAAGTTGGCCGATGATGCGGGCGGCGAGGCGACCTTGGCGGTCCATCACGAGCGTTGTGGGTGTGGCTTGGATCGGGGTGAGTTGCGCGAAGGCGAGTTTCACCTGACCGTCGTTGACGTCGATGACGCTGGGATAGGTAACGTTGTTCTCGCGCGCGAAAGAGAGTGCTGTCTCAGCTTGGTCGTAGGTGTTCACTCCGAGGAAGTTGACCCCCTCGCCCTGGAAGCGTAGGAAGACTTCTTCGAGCATGGGAGCCTCGACGATGCACGGTCCGCAGGCGGCGTACCAGAAGTTCACGACGAGCACCTCACCTCGGTAGTCGTCGCTGGTGACGGTTTCACCGGTTTCGATGACGCCTTCGAACTGAACGGGTCCGCCTCTGTCCGACGCGGCGATCTCGGCTACCTGGAAATCTCCTTCGGAGAACGAAGCGCCCGCGCCGGCGTCTGATGATGGAGTCGTTGCGGTGCAACCGGTCACCATGCCCACAATGATGAGTGCCGCGCTCAGAGCGATGAGTCTGTGGTTCATGCCCGCTCCCTCTTGATGATGGCTCCCGCAACAAGGAAGATGACTGCGGCTACGGGTTGCGCCGCGGTCCAAAGGGCACCTTCAGCGGGGATCGGAAGCACCGGGTTCCATACCGCTGCGATCACGGCAAACACCGGCACCCACCACAGCTGACGCTCCTGGTAGGCAAATGAGGCGACGATGAGCGCCAAAATTGCCACGATGAAGCGCACGACCGTGAACCAGCCGCTGTCCAACAGCGCCGGCGCCACGAACAAGACGGCCGCAGCGATCAGCCCGGGGGCAAGGGCGTTCCGCTGGTACCGAGATGGCGTCTTTGTCTTTTTCATTGCTTAGCCTCCGGGGGAACGTCGAACGTGGGTGGTGTGGCAGGCGCAACCTTGGTGCCACTGGTGGCGCGTTGGCGAAGCATCAGCATCGCCGCGACCGCTATCGCTCCAGCGGCAAGGAAGATGTCTGCCAAGTTGCCGATGAACAGATCCCCGTATGCAAGGAAGTCGGTGACGTGGCCGATTGCGAATCCGGGCGGCGACATGAAGCGGTCGATGAGGTTGCCGACAGCTCCGCCGAGGAACAGCCCCAAACCAGCCGCCCATCCCACCGTTCGCGCGCGGGCCGCCATAACGAAAAGACCGGCGACGGCTGCCACGCCTACTAGCGTGAGGACCCAGGTCATGCCCGAACCCGTTCCCAGCACCGCGCCGGGGTTGAAAGCGAGTTGCAGACCGAATGCGTCTCCGAAAATGGGCACCCGTCTCCCGTCTGCAAGCGCAGTCAAGGCAAGGGCCTTACTGAATTGATCTGTCAACACCGCGGCCGCTGCCACCATGCAGGCGACGGCGAACGGCCGCGTCTTCTCAGCGGTCACTTTCTTCGCCCTTTCTGAGGTGGCGGGTTCGCCGCGCTGTCATCAAGAGCGTGACCAACGCCCCCCCGAGAATGAGCGCCACTGCGGAGACTCCCAGCACGGGAGCGGCCTCGCCACCGCCGGTGGGCACTCCTCGACCGTCCGTGCGTGGGGTCGCCGTGGAGTGAGGGTGGGTCTGATGACCGGGTGACGGAGCGTCGGAGGTCTCTAAGCGTTCGATGCTCCGAGATGCAATGGTTGGGCTGATATCCGCGGCCAAGCCCCACGCGGGGGCCACGACGGCGAAGGCCGGTGCCGCGGGTCCTGCAACGATGAGGGCGGTGCCAAGAGCGACGGTGGTGCACAGCGTCGACCTGATCTGCAACGCGCGATGGCGATGTCTGGAAATATGTAAAAGTCTCATCAATCTTTTTCAAGGTCGGGCGTGGATGAACCGGGCAATACGAGTCGCGTCCGTCCATACCCCGGGGAGGGTGTTGGCTTTGGCGTGGCTGTGTGTGGGGATTCCGGCAACGAATAGACCGGGCAGCGCCGTCACGGTGGGGATGCGTCGCTGAAGCTGCGGCAGCGTGGGCAACCACTCATCGCCCGCTACGTACCCCGTGGCGAAGACGACTGACTGGTAGGTCTGCCGAGACCCGTCCGAAAAGGTGAACTCGGTTCCCTGTGCCCCTGTCGTCGCGTCTCGAATGCGGACCCCTCTGTTTCGGAGGGCGTCGTAGGGAGGTTCTTGCGCGACATTTCTGCGTCGCCACGGTGAAAACCGCGGGTGGGTGGGGAATCGTCTCGCTTGTACTTCAGTGCCACCGGAGCGAACCGCCAGAGTGACGTCGTGCGAGTTTGCTAGGTCGAAGGCGACCTCGACCCCGGCGTTTCCGCCGCCGACAATAAGGACCCGGCCGTGCGGGATTTGCTCGCGTGTTCTGTAGGCGTTGGTGTGCATCTGCACCCCCTCGACTTCGACATCTGCAGCCCATTCCGGAAATCGGGGACGTGCTGCGGCGCCAGTGGCGCACACGATATTGCGGGTCTGAACTTCGCCGACGGTGGTTCTCAAGCACAGCGTCGGGCCGGTTCCGTAGCGGGTGACGGTGAGGGCACGCACACCCCAGACGGGGTCTACGCCGAGCTCTGCTTCGAATCTGTGCAGGTAGTTTTCGATGTCTCCCGGGGTGGGGTGCCGGTACGGGTCACCCTCCAGCGGTCTGCGGGGAAAGCTGGAGTGCTCAGCGTTGCTGAGCAACCGCATGGAAGGCCAGCGCTCACTCCACGCGCGTTGTGCCCGCGGGGAACGGTCAATGACAACGAAGTCGCGTTGCGGTTCCATGCCGCGAGCGATCAGTGCCGCTGCAGTTGCCAGTCCAGCCTGCCCTGCGCCCACGATGATGACTCGTCGGTGTGACAGGCCCGCCACTAGGGGGTGCCGTCCAGGCGGGTAGTGATGGCTTCTTCGAGGTCGTTCCATCGTTCAATGACAAGGGGTTCACCGTCGACAAAGAAGGTGGGGGTTCGGTCCACGCCAAGGACGCGTCCGTCGTCGAGGTCGGATCGAACACGCTCGAGAGTGGCAGGGTCGGCGACAGCTGCGTCGTAGCTCGCCATGTCCAAGCCCAACTCGGTCGCGTACGAGCGAAACAGCTCCGCTTGGCTTTGCTGAGATTCTCCCCATTGTGCTTGCGTGTCGAAGAGACGCTTATACATCTCTTCGAAGCGTCCCTGCTGTGCCGCGGCCTCCGCGGCGACCGCGGAATTTTCGGAGTTGAGGTGGCCGGGAAGAGGGAAGTAGCGGACGACGTAGTTGATCTGTCCCGCGTACTTCACACGGAGCTCTTCCACGACGGGGTAATAAGCGCCGCAAGCTTCGCACTCGAAGTCCAAGAACTCCACGATGGTGATGGCGTCGTCGCCGGCGTCGTCGAGGACGTGGGAGTCGTCTCGAACGACTGCTACCGTCCCTCCTCCCCTTTCCTCGGCGGCGACGCGAGTGTTGTTCTGATCGACGAGGATGTAGATGACAGCCCCCGCGACGACGGCGACGGCAGCAGCGGCGGTAATGACCGTCGCCTTCCAATTGATTTTCATGGGTACTCCAGCACTTAACGGCACAAGGAAGCCCGGGTTGCCCGGGATGAGTGTCGCCGCGGGGGCGACGTGCCGATGTCAGGTTCTGGAGATGCCCAGTTGCGCGATTGTGAGGGCGTGGCCCCCACGTCTGACGGTTACAGCGTGGATGAAAGACGGCGGAAGGGCGCGCCAGAGTGTGAGCCCGGCCCGTTGGCGACGTACCAGGAGATGGATGACGAGGTACAGAACGAATCCGCAGACGACCCCGAGAACGCACAGCGCCATTCCCGGCGACACGTCGTACACGCCCGATTCAATGATTGAAGTAGAGACGGGTGCGCCGGGTTCTTGCGGCGCAGCGTCAGATGCCGTCACGACCGTACCGCTTACCGGGCCGTTGTCGCCGTGACTGAGCGCCACGAACCCGAGCAGCATGAGTGCCCCGAGGGCGATGATGGTAATGAGTCGCGTTATCGCACCGTGCTCTTTCATCAGCACGGAGCGCCGTGAGCGAGCGTCAATAGACATCGGTAGCCAGTGTACGTAGCGGTTCCGCACGAGATGCTGGAAACAGCTGACGTTGATGCTGACATGCGATTCGGGCGGCGACCACGCCTGTCCCAGAGGATCGACGCCGTGTGCGGTTAAGCGTGGCGGACATCCCCGGGTTCCGAATCTTGCAGGTCGGCTGTCTCAATCTGGAAGGTGGAGTGCCTTACGGATACCTCGAAGTGCTGGGCCACGCAGGCTCTGACGTCCCTGAGGACAGCGGCTGCGTGTCCGTCCGTGAAACATTCGTCCTCGACGACGACATGCGCGCTGATCGTCGGTAGGCCGGTGGCGACCGTCGAGGCGTGTAGGTCGTGGACGTCTATGACGTGGTCGAGTTCGAGGATGTGTGATCGCACATGGTCCAGGTTCAAACCGTCGGGGGTGAACTCCATGAGCACCCGCGACGTCTCGCGCAGCAACTTGAATGCACGCGGCACGATGAGTGCAGCGATGAAGAGACCGGCGATGGCGTCAGCTTGAAGGAAACCTGTGGTCCAGATGAGAACAGCCGCAATAATGACCCCAAGCGATCCCAGCGCGTCGTTCAGCACTTCCAAGAACGCCGCCCGCATGTTGAAGTTGGCTCCACGACTGGACGACAGCACGAAGATGGCGATGATGTTCGCGACTAGCCCAATGACTCCGAAAACCAGCAGCTCGGCAGCTGGCACCTCAGGGGGCTCGAAGAGCCGTCGTATCCCTTCGATGGCGGTGTAGCCCCCTACCGCCATCAACAAAGCCGCTTGCCCGAAGGCAGCGATGACTTCGATACGACGGAACCCCCAGGTGCGTCGCGCGCTAGCTGGGCGCAGCATCAGCGTCGCGGCAATGAGTGCAACAAGAAGTCCGGATGCGTCAGTGAGCGCGTGGGCCGTGTCCGTGAGGAGGGCGAGACTGCCAGTGAGAAAGGATCCAATCGCTTGAGTCGCGGTGATTGCCGCGGTGATTCCAAAGGCAATCCAAAGACGCACGCGGTGGTCGGTGGGTTCTCCGGCTGCGCCGGCAGACGGTGCGTGCGTGTGACCGGCGCCCATCAGGCCGCGTCCGTTCCGACGGCGAAGTGTTCACCAGGCTGATGGAGGTGGGCACATAGCGTGACACGCGTTCCGGTGTCCTTCAGCAAGAGTTCGGCGGCGTTGATGAGGGCCGCAGTCGCGACAGGTTGCGCGAGATCAAACCAGGACGCGCGCCCCTCCGAGCGAACAGTAACTAAGCGGCAGTCCCGCAGAAAGCTGAGGTGCTTGCTCACAGTCGATTGAGCCAGTCCGAGGTGCTGGACGAGATCGCGGACACGGTGCTCGCCAGAAGCCAGATGCTGGAGGACCGCCAATCGCGTGGGGTCCCCCAGTGCGTCGAATAGGTGCGCATACACGGCGGTCGCGCGGGAGTCGAGCAGACCGCCCTCTTCAATCATCGCCATAAGACGATGATATCGCCGGGCACCGTCGCCGTCGCTTTCAAACCGAGTTGGGAACGGTGCTCATTCTCACCCGACATCGCGGGCCACACGACGTGTGCCAGCTTCGAACATGCTCCGGCGTCACCGAGAAGGTTGATGCAACTCCTCGCAGCAATCGCAGCGAAAGAAATGGACAAGCTGGGCGGAGCCTCGGGCGCGGTAGCCCCGCACCCCGTGGACACCATGCGCGCCCGGTGGGATGGTGTGCGCATGTCTAAGAAGCGGTCGAAGCTCGCTCAAGCGGCGTTGGTCTCCAACGGCATGGTGTGGTTTGGGGCGTCGTTCATGCTTGTCGCTATCGCGGCGGAGCAGACGGCGGCGGTGTTCGCCGGCACGTGGCTGAACGTGCTCGGGTGGACGATCATCCTTCTCGTCGCCACGGGTCTGGCCGTTGTCGGCGTCATCGAGAACGTCAACATCCGGGCGGGTAAGAAGTACAAGCCGCGGCCGCGCAGCTGAGCGCGCTCGAGCGGGGAACCCGCGACCTGCGTTGGAGGGGGGTCGAGGGGGTCTCCCCCTCGTGCGGGAGCCGGCCCGAGCAGGGTCGGCCCGCCGCCATGCTCAAAGCGTGAGCGTGTGCAGCACCGTCGCCGCGGTGCCCGTCGGGGTGCCGTAGTCCGTGGCGTGCAGCGTCGCGGCGCGGTTGGTGATGAGGTCGAGCGCAACTAGCTCTTCCTCGGACTCGTCGGTCATGTCGCCGGGTTCGTCTTCCCATTCGCGCAGCACGCGCCCGTCGACGTCGACCACGCGCCACAGCCCCCACAGGTGAGCGACGGGGCCGGTCGTTTCGTACGTGAACACCAGGGCGGTCGCGGTGTGCCAGCCGTGCGCGGCCGCGGCGACGATGAGCGCGTGCGCGGCCGCGGCGATCTGGTCGACGTCGCCGGATGTTGTGGCGGCGTCGACGGCGGCTTCCGCTTCGCGCAGGGCCGCGGTGTGTCCCCACTCGTCGACGTCGACGGCGGGTGTCGTGGTGGTGGTCATGGTGAGCCTTTCTGTGCAGCTGAGGGTGATGCCGGGGGGTGAGAAAAAGGGTGATGAGGCGGGGTGATGCCGGGGGTGACGGGGACCGGCGTGAGCCGGTCCCCGTCCGGTTGGTCAGGCGAGGCCCGCGGCTTCGGCGGGGGTGGTGTCGCCGGTGACGATCTGCTCGACCGGGGAGAGGGCGTATCCCCACGCGGCGAGCTGGCGGAACAGGGCGGCGGCGCGCTCGTCGCCGCGTCGCCACGATTCCTTGCTGGTGCCTGCCTCGGCACCGGCGAGAACGACCGCCAGGGCCACCAGGCGGGCCTTGCCGGGGTTGGCCTCCACCAGCGCGGCCAGGGCGTCCATGCGGTAACCGGAGGGCCGCTCGACGCCGAGGAACGTGTGCGCGAGGTCGTTGCCGCCCGACATCGCGGACGACACCGAGAACCGGTGAGCGGTCAGGCCCAGCGCGATCACCCGGTCAGCGTCCTTCGGGAGCGTCTTACGGGAGAGGAACGTCGCGATCCATTCGCGGCGCACCGTCTCGGCGGCGGTCCACGCCTTGTTGTTGGCGATGAGCGCCTTGCGCTCGGCGGACTTCTCGACGCGCTCTTCCTCGATCTGCTCCGCGGTCAGCGGCTCGGCGGGGGTGCCGGGTGCGCCCCAGGCGTAGGTGAAGCCCGCATCGGTGGGGTTCTGAACGAAGTAGGTCACGTCAATCTCGCCGCGCCAGTTGACGTCGATGAGCGCGCCGCGCTCCGCGACGGTGGCGATGTGCTCGGCGGTGACCTGTACGCCGTCCGCGGTGTGGAGCTTGCGAAGGATCACCCACGGGCTTTCCTCCCCGTACGCCTCACCACGGGTGAGCACCTGGAACCCGCCCGCGGTCAGCTCCTGCTCGACGGCGGCGAGGCGGGCCTTCTCCGCGGCGTCCTCGCGAAGGCTCTGCGCGGTGTGCTCGAACTGGGTCGGGTCGGTGGTGGCGACCTCGATCAGGTGCGCGCGGGCATCGGCGTCGCCCTCGAACTCCAACAACACCGCGGCCTGGTCCAGGGTCAGCGCGTGCTCGTGCAGAGCCGACGTGACGGTCGCGGACTCCGCGACGGCGAGGCCCTTCTTCACCGCGTCGGTCTTGGTGCCGGTGCGCTTGGCGATCTGCGCGGCGCTGATGCCCTCGAACGCCAGCTGCGCCCATGCGGCGGTGCGATCCGCGGTGCTGAGGTCGGCGCGCTGGTCGTTCTCGATGATCTGCTGAATGATCCGGTCCGCGGTGGTGTCGTCGCCCTCCACGACGTAGACGGGGACGGTCGGCACTTCGGCCTCGCGGGCGGCGAGGGTGCGGCGCTGACCGGCGCGGACGATGACGTTTCCGTGCTCGTCGCGGCGGGCGAGGATCGGGGTGATGACGCCGTTCTCGCGGATCGACGCGATGAAATCCTTCGTAACGGGAGCGCTGGTGCGCACGTTCGCCTCGATGACGAGGGTGGTCGGGTCGATGTGCTCGATGGTCCCGGTTCCGGTGGTGATGCTCACGATGGTTTCTCCTTGATCGGTGTGCGATCATGAAGGCGACGGGTCCCGTGGTACTTCCATTACTACGGGGCTTTTGTCGTCTTCCAGATCGTTTTTCTTTGCCTCTCCGGCGAGTGAAAACCAACTGAGTGGAGGCGGCGGAGTGACGTCTTTCTCGGGCGAAATAAGGGAGCTTGCGACCGCGTCCGAGAAAGACGGCACGTAGCCGTTGGAGCGAAGTAGGTTGAAACCGCGGAGAGGTGAAGAAAACGGGGAATTCTGCCGCGTAGCGGCTCCTGCCGGCGGTGCTCCGTCACCGCTGCGCGGGCGGAGCTCGCGCCCCGCCGCAGGCGGAACACCGGGGAGCGCGAGGGGGTCGCCCCTCGTGGCCGGTGCCGCCGGCCAGCCCTCGCATATAGAGCCGAGCCAGCGCGCGACGGACGGTTGTGGTGCGGAACCAACGAACCCTCGTACCCGAACGCCATCGCTTGCGGCCGACGAAAGTCGAAGTCAACCGATTGCCGTCAACGACGCCGGTCGACACTATTCCTCCAGAGGAAGGCCTGAGCTGACGGGGACGGAGGCAACCTCATGGGAGGTGCACGCAGCCCTCGGTTCGGGTCTTTCGTGGTCATGTCGGTTGGCTTCGTCCTCATCGGCCTTGGCATCCTCGGCATGTGGTTGGGAAGCCAAGGAATGCTTCCTGAGCCGATGACCCGCCCCCCAGGAGGGCTGATCTTCGTAGGAATCTGTCTCGACCTATATGCACTGGTCACTTTGATCACGGGACGAGACGGCTTCTCGGGCGAACGACGGGGAAGATGATCGAACCTGCGACGCTTCGGACGGCGACCTTCAAATAAAACCCGCCCACAACGGCACGCCTCACCAAGGCGTTCCGTCACTGCTGTGCGGGCGGAGCTCGCGCCCCGCCGCAGGCGGAACACTGGGGAGCGCGAGGGGGTCGCCCCTCGTGGCTGGCCCGGAGGCCGGCCCCTCCCCCGCTGGGTCAGCTCCAGCTCTCGGTCCAGTCCTCGGGCGGGACGACGGCGTGCGGCTGGCCTGTCGTGTGCAGGTAGTACAGGGTGCTGCTGTAATCGTCGTCCCCTCGGCTGACGCTCATCTGCTGGTGATCGTCGTCCGTTTCCGCGATGTTCCACCTGGTCGAGACGTCCACGGCGTACAGGTCGCCGTAGGAGTCGGTGACGAGCTGGTCGCAGACCGGGCAGCGCAGCGCGCGGTACGTCTCCCCGTCATCGGTCACCGTGACGACCATGAGGACCGGGGCCGCGGCCCACACCTGTTGTTGTAGCTGCTCGATCGTGGCGAGCAGGGCGTCAGCGCTCGGGGTCGGGGTCAGGAACGCGACAAGCGCCGCGGCGTATTCGGTGCCGTTGTCGGTGACGGGATGCCCGCCCGGCGCGCCCTCGCCCGGCAGGGTGAGGGTGTTGCGCACGTGCGCAAGGATCTCGGCGTCGGTGGCCGCGGCGTCATCGCCGGACTCCGCACGGCGGGTGTCGAGGATGAGCGCGAGCTGCGCCGCGGTCGCGCGGCCGGTGTCGATGGTGGTCATGGCGCACTCCTGTCAGCGGACGGTGGTCGGGTCGACGGTCAGCCCGTGCTTCGCAAGGCGGGCGAGGGTGTCGGGGTCGCCGGTGATCTGCTCCCAGCCCTCGGGCGAGACGACGGCCGCGGGATCACCGTCGCGGTCGGTGAGAACGACGCACGTCCGAGCGTCGAGCGCGCCCCCGGTGCGCGGGCACACGATGTTCTTGCTGACGAGAAACGTGACCATCTGATCGCGGAGGATCGCTTCGAGGGTGGTGGACATGACTGCTCCTGACTGATCGTTTTTCTTTGCCTCTCCGGCGGGAATGACCGTTTGAGCGGAGGCGGCGAAGTGACGCCGATTCCGGGCGAAATAAGCCCGTAGGGCGCGTCCGGAATCGGTGGCACGTAGCCGTTGGAGCGAAATAGGTTGAGACCGCGGAGAGGTGAAGAAAACCCAGGGAACAGGCCGCGCAGCGGCTCCGCCCGGCGGCGCTCCGTCGCCGCCGGGCGAGCGCAGCTCGCCTCCCGGGACGGGATGCCGGGGAGTGTGAGGGGTCGCCCCTCACGGGCCGGCGGCGCCGGCCCCACGACCGCGCCGGTTCACGTGGGCGGTGTCGGTGGTGGGTGCGATGATCGCCGGATGTGGGAACTGGCGCATCGAACACGTGACGCGGCGACGGCGACGGTGGTTCGCAGCAGCGCAGCATCCGGCGACGCGGCGATCGCAGAGGTACGGGCCTCGATGCCGGAGGATCACGTGATCCTCTACGTGCTCGAGGTCGAACGCGACGAGAGCTAGTCGCCCTCGCCCCCCCTAACGGGTTACTCGGCCGCGGCGCCGCGACGCGGTGCGCGCGGTGAGCGGGTGACGACGGCGGTCGCGCGGGAGAGGTCGGGGCCGATTGCGTCAGCTTCGAGGACGCGGCCGTGGCGGCGGTCTTCCCCTTCGCCCCATGCCACGGTGCGCTCGTATCCGACGACGATCACCGCGTCACCCTTGTGCAGCGACGCGAGCACGTGCTCGCCCAGCTCGAACTTTGCTTCCACGAAATGCGTTGTCGGGGCCTCGTGCGGGGTCCACTCCCCCGCGCGGTACTCGCCGGTGTTCTCGATCACGCGCAGCTTCACGATCTGCACGCGACCCGCCTGCACGGCCTCGGGGTCGACGGCGAGGTTGCCGGTGATGGTCCTGGTGCTCATCTGTCGTCGCCCGTTCGTGCGGTTCGTTCTCCCCGTCGACGTCGACGGGATGCCGGTCCTCGGATCGGCCTCGGGGGTTGGCGCAGCGTTATCCTCAGGAGCGTCTAGGCCCCATGAGGCCAGCGCGTCGCGGCGGGTAATTTCTACTGGCGGCTCAGTCAGCCATCGCCGCTGCTCGAGCTCGGCGCGTGTGACGTAGTGCCCGGGGATGCGGCGTTCCTCGCCGTAGGCGGCGCGGTAGAACCGGTCGGCGTCATTCTCCAACCGGTCCACCTCTCCCTGTCGGTCGGTGTATCCGGCTCGGTAGTCGTCGCTGGTGGTGTCGGGCTCGCTCATGCGGCGTGCTTGTCGATGAGGTCGGGGCGAAACCCCGACCAGTGGTCTTGATCGCTTGCCACGACGACGGGGGCGGCGGAGTACCCCAGCTCGTCCATGACGTATTCGAGCGCTGCGGGGTTGGTGGTGAGATCTACGACGGTGTACTTGATGCCTTTCGCGTCGAGCGCGCGGTAGGTCGCCGTGCACTGCACGCACGACGGCTTCGAGTAGACGACGAGGCTCATTGCTCCGATCCTCTCTCAGTGTGGTGGGCGTCGCCCTCGTCATCATCGGTGGCGTATTCTTCGATCCACCGGTCGGCCGCTTCGACCTGCCCGCATGCGCGCAGCATCTCGGCCAGCGCGTCGATCTCTCGGCACCTGCGGCGCGTTGCCAGATCGGCGGCGGTGTCCGGGCGGGAGAACACGAGGGCGAACTCGGCCACCGCATCGAGGAAGGTCGGCCGATCCGGCGTCCAGTTGGTGTGGGTGGTGTCGGGCATGGTGTCTCCTCCTCGATGGGTGGTGCGGGTGGCCGGAACGAAGGTGCTGACGGTCGTGATCTGCTGGTGCATTTCTCTCTCCTCCTCATCGTTTTCTTGCCGTGAAGGCGGTTTTCCGCCACAGCAACCGGAGGGCGCAGTGCAACCCGCGAGGCGAGGGGGAGGGAGTTTCGGCGCGGAATAAGGGAGCGCAGCGACCGCGTGCCGAAAGTCTCGGAGGACTCGGTGGCGCAGCCATTTGAACGGAGCCCGTAGGTAGTTTCGAGGGAACGAAGCGGACGAGCTGCCGCAGGCTTCACGGCAAAGAGCGCGAGCCCGTAGGGCGATCCTCGGCGGTCGGCGGAGCCGGTCGACCTCTGGGCGTCGCTCCGTCGACGCTGCGGGAGCGCAGCTCGCGCCCCCGGAACGGGACACCGGGGAGTGTGAGGGGCCCGCCCCTCACGGGCCGACCCGAAGGCCGGCCCTCACCCGTCAGCTCGCGGCGGCCTCCGTGGTGGTGGCCTTCTCGGCGGCGGCGGCTCGTGCGGCCTCGACCTCGGCGGCGGTGTGATGCCCCTGCACATCCGTGTAATCGACCTTGTATGGGCGGGTCGTGTCGTTCCAGTCGAGCGCGACGGTCACGCTCTTGGGGTTCACGCGGGTAACGACGTGCCAGCCGAAACGGTGCTTGATCATGTCGCCCTTGGCAATCGTCTCGCGGCTGTGGATCGTGACCTGTCCGGCTGCGGCCTGGGCTTCGCGCACGGCAGTCCAGTAGGTGTGTTCGTCTTCGGACTGCGCGCGCTGAGTCAGCAGGCGCTCACGGTAGGCGCCCGTGGCAGGGGGTGGTCGTCTCGATGTACCCGCCTCCGAAGTTGTGCGAGCTGCCCTCGATCCTCCGCGTGTACCCGCGGGAATGTCGGTCGCGATCCGCTCGATGCGGTGGGCAACCATCCCCGGCGCGTAACGGGCCTCGGTCGTCCCTGCGGCAACGTCGGCGCGGGCGCGGGCGCGGGTGGCCTCGCGGTCGGCCTCGACGCTACGCCCCATCGCGGCATCCGCTTTGGCGATCGCGTTACGGTGGCGGCCTTCGGAGTGGTGCCCGACCTTGATCGGTTCTCCGCCCTCGGGCAGGCGGTCCAGCGCTCGGCGCGCGGCCGCGTCGGCTGTGTCGGCCTCCGTGGCGCGTCGGTCGGCTTTCGCCTCGAGCGCGTCGACGCGGGCGGCCTGGCGCCGGGTCTTGTCGGCCTCTACTTCGGCGGTCGGGCGGAACGTCTCGTCGGCCTCGATCGTGACGTCGTGGCCGGCCTCGCGCAGCGCTGCGGCGGCGCGGTTGATGTTCCACCACTTGGGCAGGCAGTCGCGGGACTGGGGGACGTACCAGGCGCCGATGGATCGGCCCCACCGCCAGCCGCCCGCCTTCAAGATGTCGGCGGTGCCGTCTCCGCGGCTGGTGCCCTCGAGGATCGTTCCGGCTTCGGGGGCGTGGGTGATGGTGAGCATGTCGTTTCTCCTTGGGTGTGGGGGTCAGTCGTTGGTGAGGTAGTCGGCGCGGGTTTCGCTGCGGTCGTGCAGCGGGTAGGCGGCGGGGTACAGGTCGAGCGCTCGCGCGACCGCGACCGGCACGACGACGTAGGCGCCGGATGCCATGTAGCCGATGCGATCCGCGGCCACGCGCTCCGCGGGCTCGAAGTGCTGCAAGGTCATGCCGGTGACTTCCCGGGTGACCAGGCGCACGGCCGGGGTCTGCTCGATCACCGGGTCGTTCCCACCGGCGCCGATGATGACCACCTGACGGGCGGTGCGGCTCATGCCCTCCTCCCCCGGTCCGTGGTTCACGCTGACGATGACTTCGGTACGTGTGCCGCGCTTCTCGCTCATGTGTCTTTCCCTCTGGCTGATCGTTTTTCTTTGCCTCTCCGGCGGGAATGACCGTTTAAGCGGAGGCGGCGGAGTGACGCCGATTCCGGGCGAAATAAGCCCGTAGGGCGCGTCCGGAATTGGTGGCACGGAGGCGTGAGCGAAATAGGTTGAGACCGCGGAGAGGTGAAGAAAACCTCGAGGATTGGGCCGCTGTGCGGCCTCCCCAAGGCGGCGTACAGCGCCGCGACGCGAGTGTCCTCGCGTCCCCGGAACGAGCGTGTACGGCGCGCTAAGCGGGGCATAGGCGTGACAGACGGCCCAGCGGACCGGGGATTAGCGTCCGCGGTCACCTCGGGCAGCCTCTCCCGGCGCTGGTTCAGCTCCCCCTCAAATCGGATGGCGGCCCGCATGCGGCGCTGGTCGCAGATGTCGAGCGGGTCGATCGTATTCATCGTGGCTTGCAGCCGGTTCGAGATGGCTCGCCCTCTATGACGAAGCGGTCATGAATCGCTTTCGGGTCCTCGACCTCCGGTAGCACCGCATCGAGTTGATGCTGTACCTCCGCGGCTGGCGCTTCACCCTCATGCCAAAGGGCTTCCGTCTGCCGTCTAGCTCGGCAGCTGGCGGACGTGGCGGTGGCTTCAGCCATCACTCGGATCGTGATCGCCGGGGTCGCAAAGCGGTGGCGCTGGCTTCCGCCATGGCCAGCTCCTCGTTCCGGCGGACAATGTCGACTGCAAGAGCCCCGGCAGTTTCACGAGGCGAAGCGTGCGAGCGCCCGCTCCGTCAGGCCGCCTACCCTGCGACGGGACGCCGCGGAAAATCTAGAGTCAGCCGCCACCGCCCAAGCGAAATACGACGCAAGGGCTTCTTGTCGGCGCGCCCCCGGCGGTCGCCGCCACTCCCCGTTCAATCTGTGTTGTGGCCCGCGCTGTCAAGGCGAGTAGGTTCCATGCGGGCTGAACGCAGGCCTTGCGCAAGGTTGGTGCAAGGTGTGAGCAACTAAGCGTAACCTATAGACCAGTTCCGCATCATAACCAGAGCCGACCCCAATCCACAGCTCAGCACGTCGAAGTCCCTGCTTGCTCTTGCAATACGCAGTGCTTGATGAGTCTTTCATCCTCAACGCGCCAGGTCACGATGACCGGTGTACCAGGTCTGCGCACATAACGGCTCACGGCTCTACCGCGGCCGGTGCAACGCTGCACCCACCATGCGAGCGTGCGAGATGCCAACCAGATGGAGAAGAGGACGCGTCCGTACACATTCGGGATCGGACTTCGATAGTGAATGCAGCCGTGTCGGACAACGACACGGCGTTCAATGCGCTGGCCTCGCTGTCTCCACCGTTAGATTTGAATAATGAACGTTCGAGTCCTGAGTCAGCGTGCATGCGTGTTGCGCATGACCGCGAACTCGCCTCGCAACTACCTTGCGCACACCTTGCGCATGCCTTGCTCTGGGAGAAGTCAATGCGCGTCCTAGCCGTGGTCGGTCAGAAGGGCGGCATCGGCAAGTCCACCACTGTCATGAACCTGGCCGCATGCATGTCTCGATCATCGTCGGTCGCTGTGATCGACGTCGATCCGCAGGCGTCTACAACGAAGTGGGCTGAGCGCGCGGGGGAGAACCTGCCGTTCGACTTCACGAGCGAGACCGACATCAGCATGCTCTCGCTGATGCGACAGCTGGACTACGACGTCGTTATCGTGGATACGCCCGGGAGCCTCGCGGATCGGGATGTGCTGTCGGCGCTGCTCGACCAGACCGACTACGCCATCGCACCGCTGTCACCGTCGTTCATGGAAATTGAACCGGTGCAGCGGACGCTGCAGGACTTCGTCATTCCGCGCGGTATCCCGTATCGCGTTCTGATGAACAAGGTGGATCTTCGAGACGGCAAAGGCGATCTCGAAAGCTTCGAGGAGTTGCTCGATACCGGCAGTTTCTTCGACGGACAGGTCGGTATCCCGCGGTTCAAGAACTACATTCGGCAAGCCAAGGTGATGAAGATGATGCCGCTGCAAGGCACCGTCATCACTGATTACTCGGATACCCGAAACAGTCGTGCCGCGATCAGCGACTACACCTCTGTGGCGCTAGAGCTGATGAATCTGTGGGCACGTGAGAGGAAGACCGCCTGATGGCCAAGCTCGACATGCGAAAGGCGCTGGCTGGCGCCGTTACGCCGCTGGACGCGAGCAAGCTGGCGGGGGAGTCCATGCCCGAGTTGCGCCTGGTCGATGAGGTGGAACCCGTTGCCGAAAGCACCCCGACGGATGACGGAGTCGCTGCTGTCGCAGACAACCGCGACTCCAACGTCGCTGTTGACGAGGAAGCGGGCGCGATTGACCCCGCTGTGACGACACCCTCACGCCGTCACCCGAGCACTCGTAAGCCTTCACCGGTAGCGAAGCCTGCCGCTCGGCCGGAACCGTCCGCCGCTGCACCCGTGACAGCGATGGGCGTTGACGTAGAGCCGGCGCTGAACGCGCGGTTCGTTGCGTTCAGGAATGCGACTCGGCTCAGCTATCACCAGATCATCCTGGACGCGGTTGAACATTCGTATCCTGTGCTGGGTGACCTCGTGGCAAAAGCGCTTGGCCGTGGGGGAGAGGCCGCCGTCCCGCAGGTGAAGCTGTTCGAACGTACGTTCGTCCCCCCGCCGGTCCCCGTCCGCGGTCGTCAGGATCGCATAACCCACACGATCCGCATCACGGTGTCAAACCGATCAATGTTGGACGACGTCGCGGCCGAGGTGTCGTCGCCATCCAGGAACTTCATGATCTGCGTCGCGCTGGATCACTACCTGCCCGCCGAATAGGGGAGCACTTACACCCTTCGCGGGGCGGCCAGCCCAGTCGCCGGCCGCCCCTGTTGTGCGCGAAGTCCTTATCGGGACTCGGGGAAGTTGGCATCGAAGGGTGCACACACTGTCGAGAATTTCTTGCCTCGTGATGACAACCTCCGTCTTCGACCTCAAGCGGCCAGAACGAGTCCCTGCTCAAGGTAGCCGGCGCGGACGAACTGAAGTGCCACTTTGTGGTCTCGCCGTTTGGTGGGCCCTCGTGGGTACGCAACATAGTCGGGTCGGTCGGATTCGTTCCAGTGAGATTTCTTGCCTCGCCGGTGTTTCGCGCGTCGCTCCATCCAAGTGACCTCAGCCAACCACCACGCCCACACAAGGCGTTCTTCGTTGTATCTGGCCACGCGGTCGTCGAGGTACCCATCCACACCGCGTGCGCGGGCGACAAAGTCCCGTACAACGGGGGGAAGGCGCCGCCATCCCCCGCCAGTCCGTTCGACGAGGCCAGCTGCGGTCAGCTCGTCGAGGCGGCGGCGGAGGACATCTGAGTCCAGGCCCGTTCGATGAGTGAGGTCGTCAAAAGTGGCGCTGCCCTCCGCGGGGGTGTGCTTGTAGATCAGTCCCGCGTTCTTGCCCATGCTGTGGGGGGCTATGAAGACGTCGTGTGCGAACAGTTCCAGCCGTGTGCCGATCTCTCTGATGAGGGCTTGCGAGAGTGGGAGGGCGTTGGCCATGGCGCGCATATGCGCTTGTGTCCGCTCGTGTGCTGACTCGTCTGTGGAGAAGCGGGTGGCCAACCGGTATCGCTTCGCGTGTACTCCTTCGGCGTTAGCGACGACCTCAAGCCAGCCTCCGGTTCCGTCTTCCCCGGTAAGGGCACGGAGGGCGCGGGAGACGCTTGTCCGCCCGTAGCCGGTGTCGGCGCTGAGTCGGCGGACGTCGACTTCGACGGTGTGCTGGGAGCTCTGCAGCATGTAAAGGCAGATGGCATCCAGTACGACCCGCTGCGCGTGGGAGCCTTCGACGCGGCTGTTGTGCGTCGCCCAGATGCCGGGGAGGGCGTCAGCGCGCGTGAGAGCGCGTTGAACGGCTGCAGTGACTGTCGCGGTGCGCTGGCGGTAGTCCTCGTCGTCTCCTGAGGCGCTGAGCGGGTGTGAGGCGACGTAGCGGACGGCGTACTCCCACGCGGCGGTCAGCACCTTGTCGATTTGGTGTTCGCTTCGCCGCTGGCGTGTGGCTCCGACGCGGCGGGTCCGGGCGTGTTCGAGGCCGGGTGCGCTGTGGACCTGCACGCGGATGTCCTGGTAGCTCCACCGGGCATGAGCGGCGGCCGCGAGGATCCTCACCAGCGTGTGAGACGCGTCAGGTCCTGCTTCGCTGTGCAGCACCGAGTCCATGGCCATCGACAGGGGCCGACGGCGGCCGCGGACACGGGGCTTTCCGGCGTCGTCGCGAACGATGTTGTGCAGGTCCTCGGTAGACGGGGCGGGCAGTTCCGCGCCGAGGTCTACAAGCAGGGCGTGCAGCTGGCCGGGGGCGTCTTCGTCGGCGGCGTGGTCGGTGATCGCGGCCAAGTCGGCGACCGGCGTCGAGTGTCCACCGGCGCGGTGGGGAGCGTAGGGCGGGCGGACGCAGCCAGCTTTGGGGTTGGTCAACGGCGCGAGGTCGAGGGAAGGGAACAGACTCCTCGTCAGATAGGCGATGTCGCGTACGGCGTCGGCGTCAGCGGGCACGTCGAGGTGGACCCAGACGTGGCGTCCGCCGGTGGGGCCGGATAGGCACAGCAGGTGGGGGATGTTGAGCTGCTCGAGCCAGTAGGTGAAGCGGTCTGCATCGTTCGCGGCGTCGCCGGCGGATGCATCGAAGTCGAAGCAGAGGTAACGGAAGCGGAGGTCGTCGTCGGCGAGGAACATCGCCCACGTCGTCGACGGTGGAGCCTCGTTGAGGGGCCAGAGCTTGTCGTAAGCATTGAGCACCTCACCGCTGGACGCGCGTGCAGCCGCACGGACGTCATCTCTGGGAGAGAGGCGGCGGGTGATGTCCCAGACCTCGTCGAGGGAGTACGGCGACACGCCGGTGGGGTCGGTGAGCGTCCATGCTCGACCGCGCCCCCGGATTGGGGTTACCATGGCCATATCACCTCCTCGGAGGTACAGCAAACGCCCCTCGCCAAGGGGATGAACTGAATACAGCTCGACCCGACTGCCGGGCGCCAACCACTTGGTCGGATCGAGCGAACGTCTTACGACTGACAGGCCTTGCGCACTTCGCCAAAAGTGCTCGGGGCCTGATGTCGTTTATGGGCGGGTCACATGACGGGCTCCCTTCAGCGCAGAGAGGGCAGGCCGGCGACCTGCCAAGCCGAGGATGCGGGTCTCAGCGGGCAGACCGGCCAGCGAGCACGCCGTAGCGCGGCGGGGGAGAGGCAGGGTGCCTCGATCCTCCGAAGTCGACGAAGAGGTGCCGGGAGCGTTGCCCGACCGGGCCATGCTGAGGGGATGTTCGCGCGACACGCCGATGTGGGTACACGAATCCACCCCGCCACGCGGGGTTTCGGTTATCATAAAGGCACCTCCTGAGGCAGCTTGGGTGGGTTCCAGACTTTGGTTTGGTCGCTACGGTCTGGCGAATTACCTATGAGGGGCCCCGTCTGCGGACGGGGCCTCTGTTCGTTAGCTGGCGATCTGCGTCGGCAGCTCCCTGCTGGTGGGGCGCGGGAGTGCCGCGAGAGGCGGCACCATTACGGGAGCGTTTACCTGCGGGAAGTCTTCCAGGAGGAGCTCTTCCAACATGTCGCCGGTCACGCCGGGCTCCGGCGCCCATTCCGGGCGCCCGTAGGCGTGGGCGGCAAGATGCAGCACATAGTCGCCATAGCTCATGTGCAGCTTGTCCGCGTTCTCGCGGATGACGTCAGCGAAAGGCCGCAGCGGCTTCGTCGTGATCGGTACTCGATCACCTTTGCTTGGTCGTCCCATGTGGACAAGCATGGACCGCGTTACCTTTGTTGAGAGGAAACTCCCGCGGCGTGTCGAAACCTATGTGGAGAGGAAAACCGCGGCGAGTAGTCGCCGTTCTCACCTCCGCGTTCACTGCGGCCGCCACGTGGGAGGTCATGCTGCGAGCATCTCGCGAGAAGATGCCCACGTGTTAAGACGGGCATCGCCCGGGCGCGTCGGGGGACTCACGCTTTGTGCGCTGCTACAGCGTGACGGGCGGCGGCGGCTACTCCCGCAACGTCGCCCGCGGCGAGACGGTCAATGTAGCGCTCCGTGTGGCCACCATCGCTGAGCATTGCAGTGTTCAGCCACTGTGCCCAAGCCCACGCGTCGTCCACATGGCTACGAAGGATCGGGAGTACCTCACTCAATCCTGGGACGAGCGCGCGGTTACGCACCTGAAACGCGGGGTAGAGCGTGCGCCTGTCAGTGGTGTCCAGCCGAATAGCCCTCCCCTCGCGTACCGCTTTCGAGATCGCCGCGCGCCCGACACCGAGCTCCTGCTGGAGTCCGCCACTGGTGAAGCAGGGACCGACGATGTCCGCCCACGGACTCTTCACGAGACCAAGGCGCGCCACGACGTCAGCAGCCACAGAGCCAGGATCTCCAAGGACCGTGACCTTCGCGCCGTCGCCGACCAGACTCAGAAGCCGCTCGCGAATCGCGCCGAGGAGCGCGTCGACCGCCCGCGCCTCAGCCTCAACCTGGGGTCGAAAGTCGCTCATGCTCACCTTTAGCGTCAACCGCGTCAACTCGCCGCCCAGCGACGACGGAGTCAACTATGTCAACTATGCGCGGCGTCGAGAGAGAGGCGCGCCCGTCTGCCGCTGAACGAGCCGAGGAAACCCAAATCGGCATCAGCGACGGAGCGGCTACCGCCGCCAGGAGAACGCGACGTCAGCCTCGACAGTGCCGCCGGTAGCCGAATCGCGTCACCGTCATGCGAGGGTGACAACGCACTCGACGTCGCCCAGCATCAGTTTCGCTCCAAAGGGGACGACGGTGGGCTGACCGGGGGTGAGCCAGCGCGGCGGTGTCGTCCGCAGCTCAACGCCGTTGGGGGCGTTGAGGTCCGTGACGATGATGCGCGCGTCCCGGTCAAGCTCGACCGCCGCGTGCGTGCGCGAGAGCTGTCGACCGGGACTGACAACGGTGACGGCGTGCTCGTCGGCCTTGGCGATCGGCTCACGGCCTATGACGACGCGGCCGGGGGCGGTGACGCTGCGCTGCGTGGTGAACGCGAGGTGTAGGACGGGAATGGTCGCGCGGCGCATCCGCGTTGCCTCCACGTCGTCGTTCAGCTCCGGACCGGGAACGGTCTTCGACACGGGCACCGACACAGAAGCCAGCGCGGTTGACATCTCGGCAAGGTGCACCGCCCCATTGAGGTTGGCTGGCACATCCTCTGGCGCGTCGACGGGGATCGGCGGTGCGTCGACGGGCTCGCCGTGCGGGGGCGCCTCGACCTGCAACGGCTCCTCGATGCGGCATTGGATGCACGTCGCCGACGTGACGGGCTGTAGCCGCCGGCAGTACCGGCAGCGGCCTTCGTCGATGCTGAGGCCATCCGGGGCCGGGATGAAGCCTTCGTCGTCGATGAGTTGAACGTACCCCTCGGGGCGCACGGCGAGCTGGTAGCCAGTCGAGTCCTCGGTGACGTCGAGGCGCACGGGCCGACGGAGCTGCACGGCGTAGGACACTGCACGAGCGATGAGCCCGGTTCTAAGCGCGGCGAGGGACTCGGCCACGCACGCACGGCCGGCGCCGTTGACCGTTAGGGTGCCCGTGTTATCCCCGTGCAGCTCTGCGACTAGGCGAGGCCAGGTCGGTACGCGTGTGAGCCCGGAGGCGGGCTGTGTAGCTTTCACAGGCTCGGCCACACTGCTGCGCCGGCAGTGAGCCATGCCCGCTGAGGTGCTACGTCGGTGCTGGTCATCGTCGTCTCCTCGTTCACTGTCCGAGCTGGATGCCGACCGCGGCCATGTAGGGCTCGGGGTCGATGTTCTCGCCGTTTACCATCACCTCGAAGTGAAGGTGACACGCGGTTGATCCGCCGCTGCTGCCGACTCGAGCGATTTGCTGGCCGGCTTTCACCTTGTCTCCGACGTTGGCTAGCATCCCGGAGTCGTACATGTGCAGGTAGCGGGTGGTGACGCCGCCGCCGTGGTCGATTGCGAGCACTCCGTTTCCGCCGCTGTCGAAGCCGCGGAAGGTGACCGTTCCGTCTTGCGCGGCCCAGATGGGGCCGTCGCATCCGCCGCCAGCCAGGTCGGTGCCGGCGTGCAGTCGCACGTCGCCCGTGATCGGGTGCACGCGGAAGCCGTAGGGGCTGGTGATGGGTCCGGCGCCGGGGGAGGCCCAGCCTTGCGCGTTGACGCCGCCGGGGATGGTGGGGTCGCACGCGCCACCGCTGGCACTGCCGTCGCCGGGGTTGAGCCCGGTCCTGGCGCCGGTCAGCCCCTCGACGATCTGCACTGCGCCGTCCCAGAATCGCGTGTAGTGGTACGGGTCGGCGTTGACCTGGGTGCGGTGGGCGACGATGGTGGGTTCCAGCGATTCCCGGTCGGGAACCTTCTGGATCATCGCCTGGAAGAATTTTGTCGACGAGATGTAGGGGTTCAGCCGCTCCTCGCGGGTGCCCCATCCGTCCTGCTGCTGGAACAGGCCGATTGACGTCGTGGGGGAGCCGTCCGGGTTGGTGACACCTCCTGTCTCCCAGTCGCCATAGTCGATGTTGCGGAGGCTTGATTCGCCCATCGCCGTCATGACGCCGATGGTCTGATCGCGCACGTTCAGGCCCAGGTCCTTCCCGGCCTGAATTACGTTCGCAGCGTTCACGAGCTGTTCGTGGCCGTAGCCGGCTATTTCTGTCTGCGGGACCGAGTCGGGGTCAATCGAGACGCTCGACCCGGTGTCGGCAGCGGAGGCCGGCTCGCAGTTGTCGCTGCCGACGACGACGAAACCGAGCAATAAGCCGATGACCAGGATTGGCACCGCGGCGATTGCGTAGGTCCCACCCCCCTTTGGGTCGACCACGTTAATTCACTCCATCCGGGAGGATAAAGCGGCTGGTCAGCCAGGGGGAGTCTCCGTCGACGCGGCTCAGGATGAGCCCGTACATGCCAGCGTCGGTGGGGACGTCGACGTAGGCGACGTACGCGCTCGTCTCGTCGGTAATGACGGGCGGCCCCGTGATCGTCGTTGCGACGATCCGGGAGGGGTCCATGTAGGCGTAGTC
>NZ_JBFPNN010000011.1:0-38876 GCF_040815675.1 Microbacterium sp. LMI1-1-1.1
CTCCACACCCGCCTGACCCGCCTGTTCGGACGCGAGGTCTCCCGGGTAGACATCACCCTCACCGGGGCCACCACCCCGAAACGAAAGCGAGTGCGCTGATGACCGACACCACCCTCCGCACCGTCGTACGCCGCGAGACCCACTCGCCCCGCACCGGCGCCATGCTCACCGTCGTCATCCTCCTCCTCCTCGCCCTCGCCTACGCCGGCACCGAGATCGTCCTGACCCTCACCGGCCAGAACCCCCTCCTGATCGCCCCCGGCCCCGCCCTCCAAGCCGCCGTCGACGCGCCCCAGGCCCTCATGCCCGTCGCCTTCATCCTCGGCGGCGCCGTCCTCGCGGTCATTTCTCTCATCGTGCTGGTCGTCGCCGTCGCGCCGGGACGCCTCTCGCGTCACGAGATGACGCGTGGTGTGAACCGCGCCGTCGTCGTCGACAACGGGGTCATCGCCTCCGCCCTCGCGCAGCACCTCAGCAACGAGTCCGGCATCGCCCGCGACGACATCGAGGTCGGGGTCGCGCACCGCTCCGTCGACATCACGGTGCGCCCGCCTGTCGGCATCCCTGTCGACGAGTCCGAACTGCGCCGCATCGTCGACGCGGAGATCGGCACCTATGAACTCGTCCCACGCGTGACCACCCACCTCCGCATCACGCGTCCGAACACCGAGGAGTCCTGATGAACGCCACACGGCGCGGCCTGAACCGCTTCCTCGTCCTCCTCTTCGGGGTCGTGCTCCTCGGGGTGAGCGCCCTCCTCCTCGCCGTCGGTCTCCTGCCCGGCGGAACCGATGCCTGGACCTCCGTCGTCGGAGGATTCCAGGGCTGGCTCGTCGGCATCGGCCGCGAGAGCGCCGGGTGGGGCGCCGTCGCCGCGATCACCGTCCTGGCGATCATCCTCATCGTCATCGCCGCCTCCGCGATCCGCGGTCGTCGACCGGCACCGCTGCAGTCGACCGGCAGCGAGAGCACGGAGGGCCGGATCACGATCACCGACGGCTTCGCCTCGCAGGCACTGAAGAACGCGTTCGACGGACGGGACGAGATCCTCTCCGCCCGCGTCACCTCGGGCGAGGTCCGCAAGGAGTCGGTGCTGCACGTCGCGATCACCCCGCGGCAGAACACGTCCCCGCGGGAGGTCGCCGAGTACGCCGACACCTTGGTGAGCAACCTCGCCACCCTCACGGGCCGTGACGTCCGCACCTTCATCTCCATCCATTCGGGCCTGCGCGCCAAGCTGGCGCACGACAACACCCGCGTGAACTGATCCCCGGGAGGATCGCACCATGACCACCACCACCACCGCCCGCACCACCCTGGACGACGCCGCCGTCGCCATCTCCGACGCCGCCGCGAACGTCGACGGCGTCCACGCCCTCGGCGGAGTCCTCATGCGAGCCGCCGACGCGGTGCGTCAGCGCATCGGTTCGACGACCTCCGCACCGGGCGTCAAGGTGGACAAGGACCGATCGGGACACGTCACCGTGGCCGTCTCCGTCGTCGTGGAGTACCCCCACAAGATCCGCGACGTGGCGGACGCGGTCCGCGACGCCGCGCGGACCGTCGCCGCCGAGCTCGGCTCGAACAGCGTCGCGGTCACCGTGACCGTCACGGATGTCTTCGGACCGTTCGACACCGATCCCGTGGAGGCGGGCCAGGATGCCGTGGACGATGCCCTCACGGCGGCCGGTGACGCCGTGGACGACGCAGCCACCGCGACGCGCGAAGCGGCGGACGATGTCGCATCGGCGACGCGCGAAGCGGCGGACGACGTCGCATCGGCGACGCGGCGGGCGGTCGACGAGGCGGCCGAGGAGGACGGCAACGCTCCCCGCCGGTCGACGGCGGCCGATGCCGACCCCGACGCCGCTTCGAACAACGACGCGGCGGATGCGCACGACGTCGTCGCGGACGCCCTCGACGAGGTCGCCGACGACATCGCGGCGGCGGCCGATGACGCACGCGACCGCGCGCGTCAATCGGGCGCATGAGGACGGTCTCCCGCAGCACGCGACGGCCCCGTGGAGTGTTCATCGCCGCGGGCGTGGGCGTCGTGCTCGCGGTCCTCATCGGCCTCGGCCTGTTCTTGCCGCTGACGGGATTCCTCGCCGCGACGACGGCCGGAACCGCCGGGCTGATCCCCTTCCCCGTGGTGAGCGTGACGGTCGTCGCTCTCCTCGGCATCCTGCTGGTCGCCGGCGCGCTGCTCCTGGCACTGACCCGTCGGCGGGCGGGGTCCGCCTGGGTGTTCGCGGTGCTGGCCGTTCTCCTGAGCCTCGCGGTGACGGTCTACCCGCTCGTCGCCGTCGCCGTCGGTTCCGCCGACCGCGCGGGCGACATCGGGCCGCTCATCGTGGACCTCTGGACACGGCTCACCGGCGGCGGCGCGTAGCCGTCGGCCCTCACACCCGTCGAGGGCGGGGATCAGCGACGCGCGTCCGCCGCCGTCAGCTGCTCCGACGCGGTCCACAGCGCCGCCCCGAGCTCAGGGTCCTGGGCTTGTGCCGAGCTGCCGATGACCTCGGCGCCCCCGCGCATGTGCATCATGCGCTTCGGCCCGACGAAGGTGCCGCCGGGCAGGTCACCGGATGCCGCGAGCAGAGACGGCAGCGCCCCATCCTCCGCGTCCTGGCCGAACACCGGCAGCAGACGGTCCCAGACGTTCGGACGCTCCCCCGCGGGGCGGTCGTAGATGGCGGTCCGCACGAGTCCCGGGTGCGCCGCCAAGGCTCGGACGGGCGATCCGGCCCGGCGCAGACGCCTCTCCAGCTCGTAGGTGAAGAGCAGATTGGCGAGCTTCGAATCCGCATACGCCCGGCCCGACCGGTAGGTCCGGCGACGCCAGTCGAGGTCGGTGAGATCCAGCCGCCCCATGCGCTCCGCCTGCGACGCGACGGTCACGACGCGGTCCGTGATCCGCGGGAGGAGCAGCGTCGTCAGGAGGAAGTGGCCGAGGTGGTTCGTCCCGAACTGGAGCTCGTGCCCGTCCGCGGTTCGCTGCAGGTCCTTCGCCGCGACGCCGGCGTTGTTGACGAGGATGTCGATCTGCTCGTCGGTCTCCGCCGCGAACGCGTGAATCGTCTCCTGCCGCGCGAGGTCGAGCCGACGGACTCGGTGGAACCCCCGCACCCCGGGCAGGGCGGCCGCCACGGCGCGCCCCTTCTCGACGTCGCGGACCGCGAGGATGATCCGCGCCCCCGCGTCCGCCAAGGCCACGGCGGTCGCCCGCCCGATGCCGCTCGTACTTCCGGTGATGACGACGGTGGTGTCGGTCGCCGCGCGACCGGTGCTCTCAGGGGCCATGACGCTCAATGTAGACATTGTCTACATTGCTGTCAACGTCTACCCTGGGCGGATGACCGAGGCGGCGCGCTCCTATCACCACGGGTCGCTCCGCCAGGAGCTCGTCCGCGAGGGTCGTGCGCTCCTGATCGAGCAGGGTCCGCAGGCGGTGACCGTCCGCGAGCTCGCCCGGCGCGTCGGCGTCAGCCACGGAGCGCCCCTGCGGCATTTCCCGGACCGGGATGCCGTCCTGGATGCCATCGCGGCCGACGGCTTCGACGAACTTCGTGACGAGCTGGTCGCGGCCAGCGGCCCGGAGGACTTCCCGTCGCGCTTCGCCGCGTACGTGAGGGCGCATGTGCGGTTCGCCCACCGCAACGGACCCCTCATGCAGCTGATGTTCGCGACCCCCGCGGGCGGCACGCGCCCTGAGCGCGAACCGGCGGCGCAGACCTCGGCCGCCCGCTTCTTCGCGCTGGGAGCGGAGCTCCTCGGTGAGAAGGATCCGGACGCGCTGGGCCCGCTCCCCTATCTGCTCGCCGCCACCACCGAGGGCATCAGCGCCCTCACCGCGGCCGGGCGGATCCCCGCGGACCGTCTGGACGAGATCGTCGACGCCGCCGTGCAGATGCTCCTCCCGCTCGCCCTCCGGCAGCTGGGCGACGCCGAGCCCACGGGCGAGCGCGACGCCTGACCCGCGCCGGGCCTCGACCGGCTCCCCCTGACGGCCAAAACGGCGATCAGGAGTCGAAGCCCACGCCGAACAGGCCGGCGAGACGCAGGAGGAGGCCGTCCTTGCCGCCGTTCCGGTCGGACCGGGCGACCGCCCGCCGTATCAACTGGATCAGCGGGAAGGCGAACGGTTCCGGCGGGATCGGCACCGGCAGCCGGCGCGACATCCGCAGGCGGGTCCGTTCCGTGTCCCGCCCCTCGAGCAGGTCGAGCATCACCTCGGCGCCGAAACGCGTGGCCCCGAGCCCCAGGCCGGTGTACCCGGCGCTGTAGGCGACTCGTCCGTTCTTCGCCGCGCCGTGGAAGGCGACGAGCTGCGTCGACATGTCGATCGCGCCGCCCCATGCGTGCGTGAACCGAACCCCGTCGAGCGGCGGGAAGGTGAGGAAGAAGTGGTCGGCGAGCCGCTCGAACGTCTCCCGGCGCTGGTCCTGCGACGGGCGGACGCGTCGTCCCCGGTGGTAGACGGCGTCGTATCCGCCCCACAGGATCCGGTCGTCCGCCGTCTTGCGGTAGTAGTGAAACTCGCGCGACGAGTCCGCGATGCCGTGTCTCCCCGTCCACCCGATCGCGGCCAGCTGTTCGGCGGACAGGGGCTCCGTCATGAGGACGTAGTCGTAGACCGGTACGGTGAACAGCCGCAGGGCCGGGAGGAGCGACGGGAAGACGTTCGTCGCCAGGGCGACCCGGCGGGCGCGGATGACACCGTCCGGCGTGGTGACCTCCACCCGCCCGCTCCGCGGCGCACGCAGCCCCGTGGCCCGGGTGTGCTCGTGGATCCTCACCCCGAGCTTCTCGGCGACCCGCGCGAGACCGAAGGCGAGCTTGGCCGGATGGACGTAGGCGTGCTCGTCGCGGGTCAGCAGGCCGGCGCGGTACACCGGCGACGACGCGTACGCGTCCAACGCCTCCCCCTCGAGGTAGTCGCCCCCGCCGTCACGTGCGGCGTCGCGGAGCCCCGGCACCTGGTGGGGCTCCGTGGCGACCGTCAGCATGCCGGTCTCCTCCCACTCGGCGTCGATGCCGTAGCGCGCGATCGTGTCCCGCAGGGCGGTGAAGTTCTCCGTCGCGAGCCGGGCGAGCACATCCCGCTCGCGGGAGAAGTGCAGGGCGCCGTTCTCCTCGCCGTGGGTCAGGCTCGCCTCGACGAACCCGCCGTTACGGCCACTGGCGGCCCACCCCGTGCGAACGGCCTCGATCAGCACGACCTCCCGCTGCGGGTCGCGTTCCTTCGCGATGATCGCGGTCCACAGGCCGCAGAACCCGCCCCCGACGATGAGCAGGTCCGTCTCGTGCGCGCCCGCCAGGGGCGGATGGGGCACGGGGCCCGGCACGTCGTCCAGCCAGAACGGCACCGGCGCGGCATCCTTCAGGGACTCCTCGATGCGGCGGGGGTCCGTGCGCGGACGATGGCCGTACGCGGTCGGCGGGGTGCGCTCCCGCCGCACGGCACGCCCCCGCACCACGCGCTCAGCCCTCGTGCGCCCGGAGGACGTCGGCGAGCACGTCGAGCCCGCGATGGGCGTCGGCGTCCTCGATCACGGCGGGCGGTACGACGTGAACGCGGTTGTCGGCGAAGAACCCGAGGACGCCCCGGTCGAGCATCGCGGCCTTGATCGCCCCCATGTCCGCGGCCGCCAGCGGCGCGCGCGTCACCGGGTCCGCGACGAGCTCGACGGCCCAGAAGACCCCGCGTCCGCGCACCTCGCCGACCAGCGACGACTCCGCGGCGAGCGCCTCCAGGCGGGGCCCGATGACCTCGGCGCCGATGCGACGCGCGTTCTCGACGATGCCCTCGTCCGCCATGGCCTGCTGCGCGGCGACGATGGATGCCGCGGCGAGCGGGTGTCCGGAATAGGTCAGACCCCCGGGGAAGACGCGGTCGTCGAACACCGCCGCGATCGGGTCGGAGATGACCACGCCGCCCACGGGGACGTATCCGGAGTTGACCCCCTTCGCGAAGGTGATGAGGTCGGGCCGGACGTCGAACGCGTCGAACGCGAACCACTCGCCGGTGCGGGCGAAGCCGGCCATCACCTCGTCGAGGATGAGGAGGATGCCGTAGCGGTCGGCGATCGCGCGGACGCCGGCGAGGTACGCCGGCGGCGGGACGAGGACGCCCGCGGTGCCCGGGATGGTCTCGAGAAGAAAGGCCGCGATGGTGTCCGGGCCCTCGGCCTGGACCGTGCGCTCGAGATGCCGGAGGGCGCGCTCGCATTCCTGCTCCGGGGTCTCGGCCCAGAACTCCGAGCGGTACAGGTAGGGCCCGAAGACGTGGACGTGACCGCGGGAGTACTCGTTCGGCATCCGTCGCCAGTCACCGGTCGCCGTGATGGCCGCTCCGGTGTTGCCGTGGTACGAGCGGTAGTGCGACACGATCTTGTCGCGCCCGGTCGTCAGGCGGGCCAGGCGGATGGCGTTCTCGTTGGCGTCCGCTCCGCCGTTGGTGAAGAACACCTTCGAGAAGCCCTCGGGTGCACGCTGCAGGATGAGCTCCGCGGCGTGTGCGCGGACGTCGTTGGCGTGCGCGGGCGCGACGGTCGTCAGGGTCGCGGCCTGCTCCTGGATCGCCGCAACGACCCGGGGGTGCTGGTGCCCGATGTTGACGTTGACGAGCTGGCTCGAGAAGTCGAGGTAGCGGCGGCCGTCCTCGTCCCACACCTCGACGCCGGAGCCGCCCGCGAGGGGCAGCGGGGCCAGCGCGCGCTGCGCGGACCACGAGTGGAAGACGCTGCGGCGGTCGCGCTCGCTGACGGACGCGTTGCGGGGGGTGTCCAGGGGCAGGGCCATGGGGTGCTCCGTTCTGTGGCGGGCGGACGCGATCAGGCGTTCTGGGGGAAGCCGAGGTTGATGCCGCCGTGGGTGGCGGGGTCGAGCCAGCGGCTGGTGACGGCCTTCTCACGGGTGAAGAAGTCGAATCCGTGGGTGCCGTACGCCTTGGCGTCTCCGAACAGCGACTTCTTCCATCCGCCGAAGGAGTGGTAGGCCACCGGGACGGGGATCGGCACGTTGATGCCGATCATGCCGACCTGTACCTCGTTCTGGAAGCGGCGGGCGGCACCGCCGTCGTTGGTGAAGATGGCCGTGCCGTTGCCGAATTCGCCGCTGTTGATGAGGGCGAGCCCGTCCTCGTAGGACGCGACGCGGACGACCGACAGGACGGGACCGAAGATCTCCTCGGTGTAGGCGCGGGACGTGGTCGGCACCGCGTCGAGCAGCGTGGGCCCGAAGAAGAAGCCGTCCTCGTGCCCGTCGACGGTGAATCCGCGACCGTCGACGACGACGCGGGCTCCGTCGGACTCGGCGGTGTCCACGTACGACGACACCTTGTCGCGGTGCGCGGCGGAGATGAGCGGGCCCATGTCGGGCTCGTCGGCACCGGCGCCGTTGCCGATGCGCAGCGTCGCGATGCGCTCCTGGACCTTCGCGACGAGCTCGTCGGCGACCGGCTCGACGGCGAGCACGACCGAGATGGCCATGCACCGCTCCCCCGCGGCACCGAATCCGGCGTTGACGGCGGAGTCGGCGACGAGATCCAGGTCGGCGTCGGGCAGGACGAGCATGTGGTTCTTCGCCCCGCCGAGCGCCTGCACGCGCTTGCCGTTCCGGGCCGCCGTCTCGTAGATGTACTGCGCGATGGGGGTGGAGCCCACGAACGAGATGGACTGGACGATCGGCGACGCGAGCAGGCCGTCGACGGCGACCTTGTCGCCCTGGAGCACGGTGAACACCCCGTCCGGCAGGCCCGCCTCCTTCCACAGGCGCGCCACCCAGAGGGATGCCGACGGGTCCTTCTCGCTGGGCTTGACGACGACGGCGTTGCCCGCGGCGAGGGCGATGGGGAAGAACCACATCGGCACCATCGCCGGGAAGTTGAAGGGGCTGATGATCCCCACGACGCCGAGGGGCTGCTTCAGGGAGTACACGTCGACCCCGGTGGAGGCGTTCTCGGAGTACGCGCCCTTGAGCAGGTGGGGGAAGCCGGTGGCCAGCTCGACGACCTCCTGCCCGCGGAGGATCTCGGCCATGGCATCCGATCGGACCTTGCCGTGCTCCGCGGTGATGATCTCCGCCAGCTCGCCCTTGCGGGCGTTCAACAGCTCGCGGAAGGCGAAGAGAACGCTCTGCCGCCGGGCGATGGAGTAGCCGCTCCACTCGGCGAACCCGCGCTCGGCCGAGGCGAGGGCCGCGTCGACGTCCGCCTGGTCCGCCAGGGCGACGTGCGCCTGCACGGCGCCGGTCGCGGGGTTGTAGACGGGAGCGGTGCGGTCCCCGGCACCGGTCGTGGCGGCGCCGTCGATCCAATGCGCGATGACGGGGAGCTCGTTGTCGGTCATGCGCCCAGTAAAGACGCCGTATCGCGGGCCGCGCACTGCCATCTCGTCCAGGGGGCGGGCGCGGCGCCGACACTTCGTCGTGACGGCGCCGCGCCCGCGGCATCCCTATCGCGCGAGCACAGCCGATGCCGCGCGCAGCTGCGCCGCCAGTCGCCGTGCGCCCCGCACCGCGATCGCCACGCTCGTCAGCGTCGGGTTCATCGTGTTGGCGGTGGGGATGAGCCCGTTGCCGCCGACGACGAGGTTGTCGAAGCCCCAGACGCGTGAGTACGGGTCGGCGACGGAGGTGGCCGGGTCGGTGCCCGCGCGCATCGTGCCCATGTAGTGCAGGCTCGAGCCGTTCGGCAGCAGCCGGGGCTCCGCGACGAACGTGCCGAGCGCCTCGCCCGCGCGCCGCAGGCGCTCGGTCGCCTCCGCGATCTCCTTCTCCTCGCGCTCTGTCAGGGCGTACTCGATCGTGAAGTTGGGCATCCCGCGGTAGTCGAGCTCGTCGTCCGAGAAGGCCACCCCGTCCTCGACGCGCGGGAACTTGCGGACGCCGAAGCCCATGTTCACATAGCCCCAGTGGTTGCCGGCGGCGGGGTGATCCGGGTCGAGGGCGAAGGGCGGTTTCTCCGCGTACATGATCTGCGCCGAGTAGGGGTGCTCGGGCTCGGAGAAGGGGATGCGGTTGACCGCCGCGACGGGATCGGCGGCGTTCTTCGCGCGGCGCGCCAGCTCGGCCTCGAACTCCTCCGGGCTCACCAGCGCCGCCATGCGCTCGTCGTCCAGGGCGACGGTGCTGATGACGACGTGATGCTCGGTCAGGTATCGCCCGAGGGGGGCGGGACGGATGCCGGACGCCCAGAGCAGCTGCGGAGAGCGGAACGCGTCCGCGGCCACGACGACGGCGTCGACCGGGACGACGGTCTGCTCGCGCGTGCGCAGGTCCTCGACCAGGACGCCGCTGACGTGGGTCCCGTCGTGCTCGATGCGGCGCACGAACGTCAGGTCGCGCAGCGTGAACCGCGCGGCGACGTCGGTCCCCTCGGCGATGAGCGGTCCCAGCACGGTGTCGGCACCGGCCCAGCGCATGGATCCGTCCGGCTGCGGGTCGCCCGCGACGGGCAGCGTGCCGACGCCGTACCCGTCCGGCAGCTCCGCGCCGAACTCGCGGTCGAGGAGCGTCCGGATGGCGGCGCCGATGGGCGAGTCCGCGAACGCGGCGCTCTGGTGGTGCAGCAGACGCTCGGCGGTGGAGATGAGCTGTTCCCACTCGTCGTCCGCGATGAAGTCGAGCTTCTCGCTGAACGCCGGGCGCGGGATGGCGCACGTCCAGTGCGACCCCTGTCCGCCCACGTTGGTCGCGCCCGCCGCCGCGGGGAACGTCGGCGCGTGCGCCGACCCCTCCCCGCCGAAGTCGAGCAGGTGCGTGCCCTGCCGCGCGGTGAACATCCCCTCGACCACGGCCCCGGCCGGGAGGCCGAGGGACTCGCGGAACGCGCCGGCCTGCGGGCCCTGCGACCGCTCGCGGGCACGGGCCTTCTCGTCCGGGTCCGCGATGTTGCGGACGCTCTCACCGGGACGGTCGGTCACCTGCGGGCCCGCCTCGAACATGATGACGCGGGCGTGCGGGAGGGTCTCGAGCAGCACGCGGGCGTAGGCGGAGCCGATGGGCCCGCTGCCGACGACGGCGATGGTGGGGTGGTCGGACATGGTCTCTCCTTCGAGCTTCGGGACGGCCGTGACGGGACGGCGATGACGGGTGGGCGGGTCGGGGGCGGGTTCGGGGTCGGGTGGACGGAGCCGGGTGTCGACGGGCTGGCGGCTCAGGCGGGCTGGCGGTCCACGTCGGACGGCTCCGCGACGGCCGCGGGGGCCTCGTCCGAGAGGCGCCCGGCGGGGAGCAGGAGCGCGACGACGACGCCGCAGGCGTAGACGATCGAGAGCCCCAGGAAGACGGGCGCGAACACGTCGTGGTAGACCACGGCGATCTCGTCCTGCACCGCCGCCGCGGCACCGCGCGCCACGGCGGGGGTGAGGGTGTCGGCATCCAGTCCCTCCGGAAGCCCCGCGGCCACCCCGAAGCCGACGACGCCGCCGATGACGGCGGTCCCGACGGCCGCGCCGATCTGCCGGACGAGGTTGGTCGTGGCGGTGACGGCGCCCAGGTCGGCGCGGGCGGCCGCGCTCTGCACCACGGCGAAGATGAGGTTCATGAAGCCGCCGGTGCCGATGCCGACGGTCGCCATGACGATCATCGGCACCCAGAGGGGCGCCCCGACCGGCAGCGTGGACATGACCGCGAGCCCGGCCGCGCCGAGCGCCGTCCCGACCACCGGGTAGACCCGGTACCGGCCGGAGCGGCTGACGAGCCAGCCCGTCAGCAGGTTGCTGACGAGCATGCCCAGCACGGTCGCGATGGGGACGAGACCCGACACGGTGGCCGACGTGCGGTACGCCATCTGGATGTAGGTCGGCACGTACGCGACGACCGCGAACAGTCCGGCGCCGATGATGAGCGAGAGCCCGAGGCAGGCGAGGATCGTGCGGTTGCGGAGGATCCGCGGCGGCAGGATCGGTTCGACCGCGCGCCGCTCGATGAGGACGAGGGCCAGGATGCCGATGACCGCGACCGCCGCGCAGAGGAGCGCCGTGGGGCGCAAGATGCTGTCGCCGATCCAGGTGACCGCCAGCACCACGGCGACGAGGGTCCCGGTGAAGACGACGGACCCGGCGACGTCGAAGCGGGGGTGGGCCCCGCCGGGCAGACGGGGCACCGCGATCGCGGCGAGGACGAGGGCGGCCACGCCCACGGGGATGTTGATCCAGAACACCCACGACCAGCCCCAGAAGTCGGTGATGAGGCCGCCGACGACGGGACCGACGACGATCGCGACGGGGAACGCCGTGCCGATGACGGCCATGTAGCGCGGCCGCTGACGCGGACTGGTGACGCGGGCGATGATCGTCTGCGACATCAGCTGCAGCCCCGCCGAGCCGAGCCCCTGCAGTACGCGCGCGGCGATGAGCCAGCCGAGGTCGGGGGCGAAGCCGCAGGCGAGCGAGGCGACGAGGAACAGGACGAGCGCCGAGAGGAACACACGGCGCGGACCGACGATGTCGCCGAGCTTGCCGAGGACGGGGAGCATCACGGTGGCCGCGATCGTGTAGCCGACCATGATCCAGCTCATGTGTTCGAGCGCACCGAGCTGGCCGGCGATCGTGGCGAGCGAGGTCGAGACCACCGTGTGGTCGAGGGCGCCGAGGAACGACACCGACAGGAGGGCGGCGACGAGGATGCGCAGACGCGCGGGGGAGAGTGACATGCGTGGGGCGCCCGTACGACCGGGCGATCGACGCGACCGGATGTGCCGCGACGGCTCCCTCACCGCGCGAACGGGCTGCGAGAGCCCCGACGTCTCCTCCATGATAGCCGACTTATGTTGAAAAGCAACTAAAGCGAGGAGCGGGTCCGGGACCGCGGGCGCTGCCGGGCGGGCAGGACCGAGGGGGCCGCAACCCGCTCGCCCACGACGTTGACGACCTCACCGACACCCTCGATCACCAGCCGTACCTCGTCGCCCGGCTCGAGCGGCGGCGGGTCGAGCCGCCCCCGGCGCCCCCACAGCTCGCCGAGACACCCGCCGTTGCCGACGGTCCCCGAGCCGAGCACGTCGCCGGGGACGACGATCGAGTTCCGAGCGGCGTAGGCCACCAGCTCGGGGAACGGCCATCCCATGTTCGACACCAGGTCCTCGCCGATCAGCTCGCCGTTGACGAAGAGCTCGGCACGGACCGCCAGGAAGCCCTCCGCGTCGACGAACGGCGCGAGCTCGTCGGCCGTGACGATCCACGGCCCGAGCGTCATCCCGAAGTCCTTGCCCTTCGCGGGCCCGAGCCGCACCTTCATCTCCCGGGACTGCAGGTCGCGGGCGGACCAGTCGTTCATCACGGTGTAGCCGAAGACGTGGGATGCCGCGGCGGTGGCATCCAGGTTCTCCCCGTCCGAGCCGGGCACGGCGCCGATCACGACCGCCAGCTCCAGCTCGACGTCCAGGCGCTGCGTCTCGGGAATCGGCACGACCTCCCCCGTCGCGCGGACGGTGTGCGGATTGGTGAAGTAGAACGTCGGCGCCTCGTACCACTCGGGTACGACCTCGCTCTTGCCGTCGACGGAGGCGCTGACACCCTCCACGTGCTCCTCGAAGGCCACGAAGTCGCGGATCGACGCAGGCACGAGCGGGGCGAGCAGCCGCACCTCCGCCAACGGCCGGGAACGGGCGTCCTCGCGCCGCGCGAACAGCGCGTGGGCGGCATCCAGGCCCTGCGCCAGGACCTCCGCGACCCGGAGGCCGTCGGGGAAGGGCACGACGTCGTGGCCGACCACGAACCCCTCCCCCACGTCCGCGCCGTCGACCCAGCGCGCGATCCTCACGCGTGCACCCGTGTGCGCAGCAGCTCGGCGGCATTGCCGCCCAGGATGCCGGCGGTCTCGGCATCCGTCAGCCCCGCCCCCCGGACGAAGGCGACCGGGTCGTCGAGACCCATGTCGAACGGGAAGTCGCTGCCGAGCAGCACCCGGTCCGCGCCGGCCGTCTCCACGAGCCAGCGCAGCGCCCGCTCGTCGTGCACGACGGTGTCGAACCACAGCTTCGCCAAGTACGTCGACGGGGCGTGCGCGCAGCCGTGCGCCTCGGGGCGCACCGCCCACGCCCGATCGGAGCGCCCGATCGCCGTCGGAAGATACCCGCCGCCGTGAGCGGCGACGATGCGGAGCCCCGGATGCCGGTCCAGCACGCCCGCGAAGATGAGATGCGACAGCGCGACGGCGTTCTCCGTCGGCTGGCCGACCGTGTTCGACAGGTAGAAGCGGTCGAGCCGCTCGTCCAGCGAGCAGCCGAAGGGGTGCAGGAACACGACCGCGCGCAGCTCCGCCGCCCGCGCCCAGAAGGGCTCGAGCCGCTCGTCGCTGAGCTCGACGTCGCCCGCGAAGGAGGAGATCTCCACGCCCGCGAGACCCCGCCCGAGCACGGCGTCATCGAGCGCGTCGACGACGAGATGCGGGTGCTGCAGCGGCACGGCGCCGAGGCCGACGAGGCGGTCGGGCGCGAGCGCCACATGCTCGGCGATGAGGCGGTTGGCCTCCCCGGTCGTCCACGTCGCGAGACCCTCGTTCGCCCACGGGTAGAAGTGGTTCGGCGACGGGCTCACCCACTGACGGTCGACGCCTTGCGCGTTCATCGCGTCGAGGCGCGCGGCCACGGACGTGAGGCGGGGGAAGCGCTCCCCGATCATCCGGCCGGACGCCTGCAGGCTCGCGAGGCCGTTGCGCCGAAGCTCGAGGTCGGCGGCCGCCTGCACCTCCTCCGGCACCCGCCGCTCGACCTCCGCGTGCAGAGCGGGCATGAGCAGGTGCGCGTGGACGTCCGTGACATCGCCCCCGCCCCGCGTCCCGGCGTCGGTCTCGGCCGGCCGGACGTCGTCGACGATCCCGGTCATGCGCGGGCCGCCGTCAGCTGCGCCACACCGAACATCAGACCGCCCATGTCGGCGTCGCGGACGCCGTCGAGCTGCCACTGCCCCAGCTGCACGGAGGCGTCGACGATGGCCTTCGCGCGCGCGACCCGGCGGTCGTGGAACTCGTCCCAGAGCTGCTGGTCGACGGCATCCCGGGTCACGAGCAGCTCGCTGAGCACCGCCGCGTCCTCGAGGCCCTGGGCGGCGCCCTGCGCGATCGTGGGCGGGCAGCTGTGTGCGGCGTCGCCGATCACGACGGCGCGGCCGCGGTTCCACGGGGCGTCCACCAGGTGCCGCGTGAACCACGTGTAGTTCGCGTCGGCGCCGGCCTCGATGTCGGCGCGGATGTGGTTCCACGGGCCGTCGTAGGCCCGGGACTGCTCCACCATGATGTGCCGCGCCTCCTCGGGCGAGACCTGCGAGCGGTCCTGCGCCGCCTCCACGAGGAACGCGTACATGGTGTCGTCGCCGGTGGGCGTGTAGCCGGCGATGTACATGGGCCCGCCGTAGTACAGCTCGCTGCGGTCGACGTCGGGCGGCAGCGACACGAACGTCCGCCAGATGCCCATCCCCGTCTGCTCGGGGGACACATGGATGCCGATCATCTCGCGCACCGCGGAGTGCAGGCCGTCCGCGCCGACGAGCAGGTCGAACGTCCCCGCCGGCTCCCCGTCGACGTCGATGGCCACGCCGTCGCCGGTCTGCTGCACGCCCGTGACCCGGTGGCCGAAGTGCACGCGCGCACCGTGGGACTCCGCGGCATCCAGGAGGATCCGGGCGAGGTCAGGACGGGACATGCCCATCGTGGAGGGGTAGTCGGGGCCGCCGGTCTTCAGGTCGGGCAGGGCGGCCACCACGGGGGCGCCGGGGCCGGGAGCGCGCAGGTTGAGCCCCTCGAAGGCCTTGCCGGCGGCGGCGACCTCGTCCCACACGCCGAGCTCGTCGAACACGCGCAGCGCATTGCCCTGCAGCGTGATCCCGGAGCCGCGCGTGGTGAGCGCGGGCTGGGCGTCGTAGAGGTCCACCTCCACGCCGGCCTTCGCGAGGAAGATGGCGGTGGCGAGTCCGGCGACACCGGCTCCGGCGATCGCGACTTTCTGGACGGCGGTCATGTCAGAACCTCTCTGTTCTGGGATGTGGGGGGGGTTAGAGGAGGGCGACGGGGTTCACCGGCGAGCCGACGGCCCCGGTGATGGGGAGCGGGGGCGCCGAGAGGAGGAACTCCCACCGGCCGGCCGCCGCACAGGCCTCGGCGAGCACGTCGAGGTTCCACATCTCGCCGATGGTCAGGCCCAGGTTCGGGATGACGACCTGGTGCAGCGGCTGGAACGCCGGCACGTCGAACTCGTTCGGCCGCACCTCGAAGCCCCAGGTGTCGGTGGCGATCGCGGCGATCTCGGTGCGGTGCAGCCAGCCGGCGGTGGTCAGCGAGAGCCCGGGCGCCGGGCCGCCGGCGTAGTCGCCCCAGCCTTCTCGGCTCACGCGGGTGAACTGGCCGGTCCGGACGAGCACGATGTCGCCGCGGCCCACGCCGACCCCCTGCGCCGCGGCGCACGCGTCCAGGTCTGCGGCCGTGATGGCGTACCCGTCGGCGAGCTCGCCGCTCGCGGGAGCGAGGTGCCGCCCCAGGTCGAGCAGCACGCCGCGCGACACGATGACGGATGCCGCGTGCTCGATGCCCGTGACGAGGTCGCCGTCGCTCGTGACGACGTCGCCCGCCCGCCGCCCGTTCCAGGCGTAGCCGTGGTCGAAGATGTGGCCGAGGCCGTCCCACTGCGTCGAGCACTGCAGCGGCATCGCGATGACGTCGTCGGCCCCGCCGATGCCGTGCGGAAAGCCTTGGCTGCCGCGCTCGGCATCCGTTCCCGTGTCGGTCATCGTGTGCACCGGGTTGGTGCGCCGCCGCCAGCCCTTCTGCGGACCGTCGGTGTCGAAGCGCTGCGAGAGCGAGACCGAGACGCCGTCCCGGACGAGGGCCGCGGCCTCGCGCCGCTTCGCGGCGTCGATGAGGTTGAGCGTGCCGAGCACGTCGTCCTCGCCCCAGCGCCCCCAGTTGCGGAAGGCCTCGGCGCGGGCGGCGATCTCGGCCTCGGGGTTCTGCCGGTCGAGGTCGGCCGGGTCCTCGGACGGGAGGGTCCCCTGCGCCTGTTCGAGCGTCACTTCGCCTCCTCCGCGACGCACCGGACGACCTGCGTGCCGAGGGCGCCGATGGTCCCCGTCATGACATCCCCGTGGCGCAGGAACCTCTTCCAGTGCTGCCCGTTGCCGGCCGGGCTGCCCGTGAGCAGCAGGTCGCCGGGGAGGAGCGGATGGGTCTGGGATGCCGCGGACACCAGGGCCGCGACGTCGAACAGCAGGTCGGAGGTGTTGGCATCCTGCATCACCTGCCCGTTCAGCTCGAGGCGCACCGCGGTGTCGGACGGGTCGACGAAGTCCGCCGGCACGAGCAGGGGACCGGTCGGCAGGAACCCGGGCGAGTTCTTCGCCCGGTACCAGTCGGTGCCGATCTCCTTCATGTCCTTCCGGAACACGAGGTCGCGCGTGGTGATGTCGTTGACGATCGTGTAGCCCGCGACGTGGTCGAGGGCGTCCTCCCGCGAGACGCGGAACGCCTCGCGCCCGATGACGACGGCGAGCTCCAGCTCCCAGTCGTGCACCTCGCTGTACGCCGGGAGCACGAGCGGCACGTCGTCGCCGACCACGCACGCGGTGAGTCCGATGAAGAAGTACGGCTCGCCGCTGCGCGCGCGCTCGTCCATCATGTCGGCGGCGAACGCGCGCGCCTCCTCCGGCGTGCGGTCGGTGTTCTGCGTCAGGCCCGCGGCCACGAGCTCGATCACGTGCTGCCGGTAGTTGGCGCCGGTCTGCAGGACCTGCCGCGGCTCGACGGGAGCGGTGAGCGTGACGTCGGAGAGGGGATGCCACTGCCCCGGGGCGTCTTCCCGCCCGGAGGCGAGGGCGGCGAGGCGTTCCCAGTCGGGGTCGGCGAGGAAGGCGTTGAGACCGCCCCCGAGCTCGTCGGCGTCGAGCGGGCGGATGCGGTCGCCGGCCACGAGGCCGACGCGCACGGCATCCCCGTCCCGGAAACGGGCGAGAGCGTAGGGGGCGGTCGTCATCGTCAGCCCCGGCCCTCGACGGCGTAGGGGTTGAGCAGGGCGTCCTTGATCTCGTCGGGCACGCCCTCCTCGGTGGCGCTGGGGCCGTCGGCGGGCGGGAAGGACTCGGTCATCGACATCGGCATGCGGCCGTTGCGGTAGAAGTTGTTCGATCCCTGCGACGGCTTCCACGTGTTGGCCTCCCAGTCGGGCACGTAGTTGCGGTACCCGCCGGTGTTGAGCTCGATGCGCAGGCTCGAGGGCTCGCGGTAGTAGAGGAACGTCTGCTCGCCGATGCCGTGGATGTTCGGACCGTACTCGATCGGGATGCCGTTCTCCATCAGGGTGTCGGCGGCGATGAGCAGCTCCTCGCGGGTGTCGACCCAGAAGGCGTAGTGGTTGATGCGGCCGTCGCGGCTCGAGCCGTCGAGCACGACGCCGAGGTCGTGCGACTTCTCGTTGGTGGTCAGCACGGAGAACACCGAGACCGGCGCCTCGTCCAGCACGGTGCGGGCCATGAAGCGGAAGCCGAGGGTGTCGACGTACCACTGCACGAACGCGTCGACGTCGCGCGCGGCGATCGTGACGTGGTCGAGCTGTCGCGGGGCGCCGGCGACAGGACTGCGCTTCTCGGGCCGGTCGGGGTAGATCGAGGCGGTGTGCGGCTCGGCGCGGTGACGCTCGACGTCCCAGTGCAGGGTCATGTCGTGTCCCTGCGGTCCGGTGAAGCGGAAGGCCCGGCCGATGCCGCGGCCCTCGATCCACTCGCCGTCGATGCCGGCGGCCTGGACGCGCTTCGCCGCCTCCTCGAGCGCCTCGGCCGAGGACGTCCGCCAGGCCATCGTCTCGAGGCCGGGCTCGTCGCCCTTCACGACCACGACGGAGTAGGCGTAGTAGTCCCCCCAGCAGCGCAGGTACACGCGGCCGTCCTCGCGCGCGACCTCGGTCAGACCGACCTGGTCGACGTAGAAGCCCACCGACGCCTCGACATCCGGGGTCGTGATCGCGACGAACGACAGATGAGAGAGAAGCTTGATCATCTTCGATCCTTTCGGTGAATCGGGTCGTTCCGACTCTTCTTCCACTATCCGACCGAAGTCCGTATCAGGGAAGCCGATCGTGTCGATGCCGCACATCGGTGTCGCTTATCCGGGCCACGGCCACTGTGGGCCACTTCCGCGTCATTGAAGCATAAGACCATCGTTTTCGGACCATTCGGGTCGTCGGATCGCCGTCGCTGACGGCCGCTTATGTGAAGATCGAGCATGGCCAACGTGTCCACCCTCCGTTTCGGCGCTCAGACCGACGAGGTCACCAGCCTGCTGCGCATCGTGAACATGGTCCGATCAGGTGAGGCGGTCACCCGGCCCGAGATCGGACGCGTCACCGGCCTCGGTCGCGGCGTCGTCGCGCAGCGGATCGATCGCGCGGTCGAGATGGGCTTCCTGGAGGATGCGGAGTACGCCCCGTCCTCGGGCGGCCGCGCCCCCCGAACCCTGCGGTTCCGCGCGGAGCGGGGACGGATCGTCGTCTGCGCGCTCGGCGGTCTGCACATCCACGTCGGCATCACCGATCTCGACGGCGAGATCCTCGACGAGGCGCACCGCGCCTGGGACATCTCCGAGGGCCCCGAGAAGACGCTGCGCCGCGCCACGACGATGGTCGACGACCTCCTCGCCGCGGGGGACGGGACCCCGGTGTGGGCGATGGTGGTCGGCCTCCCCGGCCCGGTCGACTTCGAGACCGGCCGTCCCGTCGCGCCGCCGATCATGCCGGGCTGGAACGGCTTCGACGTCCGCCGTGCGTTCGAGGAGCGCTACGACTCCCCGGTCTGGGTCGACAACGACGTGAACCTCCTCGCCGCCGGCGAGCGCGCGCGCCGTCGGGAAGACGGTGTCGACCTCATCTACTGCAAGGTCGGCACGGGCATCGGCGCCGGGCTCGTCTCCCGCGGCCGTCTGCACCGCGGCGCCAATGGCGCCGCCGGCGACATGGGTCACGTCCGCGTCCCGGGCGTCGAACACGTCTGCCGGTGCGGGAAGACGGGCTGTCTCGAGGCCGTCGCCGGCGGATGGGCGCTCGTGCGCGACGCCCGCGCCCGGGTCGCGGACGGAGCGACCGGCATGCTGGCCGACATCGCGGCATCCGGCTCCGAGCTCACCCCCGAGGACATCGCGATCTCCGCCGAGCGGGGCGACCCGCTCGCGATCTCGCTCATCCAGTCCAGCGCGCGTCAGGTCGGCGAGGCGATCGCCGCCCTGGTCAACATGTTCAACCCCGGGATCATCGTCATCGGCGGCGCCGTCGCCTCCACCGGCGAGCTGTTCCTCGCCGAGGTCCGCCACCGCGTCTACGAGCTCTCCCTGCCGCTCGCGACCCGCGACCTCCTGATCAAGACCTCCGAGAACGACCGCAGCGAGCCCGTCCGCGGGGGCGTCGACCTCGCGCTCGAGCAGCTGTTCGAGGTGTCGCTGCCCCGGTGGTTCGCCGAGGGCCGCCCCACCGTCGCCGCCGTGCACGGCACCCCCGCCGTCAGCTGACGCCGCGCGGGCGTCGCCAGGGCAGGCGACGGGGCGAGGACAGGCGGATCTCCCCAGGATCCACCTGTCCTCGCCCCGATGCCCGTTCCCCGCGCGGCGGCGCCTCAGCGCCGCCGGCCCACTGTCAGCCCTCGCCGTTGTAGTACGGCCACGGGTTGATGCGCCGGTCTCCTCGGCGGTCCGGTCCGGTGAGCGTGACCTCGCCGGTCGCCGCCCACTCGACCCCGCGCGGGAACATGCGGATGAACTCGATGCGGCGGAACGTGTCGATGTCGTGGCCGATGGTGATGGTGAACGACCGCCCCGCGCCGTACTCGTTGATCCACGCGAGCGGCTGGTCGGTGTTGATGCCGGGCAGCTCAGCGATCCCGCCCTCCGGGATGTCGACCGGATAGTGCGACATCGGCCAGACCGGCGCCTTCTCGTACGCCTCGAGGTCGTCGAACGTCGTCAGCAGCACCTGCGCGCCGTCGTACATCTGCACGCCGACGAGGATGTCGTCTCCCGTGACGGTCCAGGTCGCGTTGATGCCCTCGGTGATGGGATGCCGCGGCTCGGCCGTCCGCAGCAGCGCCTCCCCCCACGGGCGGGGCCGCAGTCCGGTCTCCCAGGCGCTCAGCTTGGCGCCGCGCATGACGTTGTACTCCTCGGGGTAGCCCCAGCGGTCCTCCTGCGCGGCAGAGCCGTGGAACCAGACGATGCCCTTGCCCTCGTCGTGCACGAAGCGGAGGATCGCGGCATCCGTCTCCTCTCCGAATCCGACGGCCGTGTCGTGGTAGCCGTCGCGTCCCTCGAAGATGACGATCAGCACGTCGTACTTGTCGATGACCGCGGCGGGAAGTCCCCGGGGATCTTCGACGACCCGGACCTTGAAGCGCCCGGTGTCCTCCAGCAGCGTCGTGATCCACTGGTTGTGCTGCCGGAAGCTGCGGTGGGCGTTGTCGTGCTCGATGGTCATGTGCCCCGAGAGGATGAGCACGTTCAGAACGTCGGTCATGTCAGTCCTTGCGTGAGAAGGCGGCGTCGAAGAGCTGGTGGGGAGGGGTGATCCGTCCGAGCCGGCGCACGAAGGCAAGGGCCTCGGGACCGCCGACGAGGCGGTCCATCCCGGCGTCCTCCCACTCCACGCTCGTCGGGCCGTCGTAGCCGATCGCGTTCAGGGCGCGGAACAGCGGCTCCCAGGGCACGTCGCCGTGGCCGGTCGACACGAACGTCCACCCGCGGCGCGGGTTGTCCCACGACAGGTGGGAGCCGAGGACACCGTTGCGGCCGTCGAGGTTGGTCGTGGACTCCTTGCAGTGCACGTGGAAGACGTGGTCGGCGAAGTCGAGCACGAAGGCCACGGAGTCCAGCTGCTGCCAGACGAAGTGGGAGGGGTCGAAGTTGAACCCGAAGCTCTCGCGGTGGCCGATCGCCTCGAGCGTCCGCTTCGCCGTCCAGTAGTCGTAGGCGATCTCGGACGGGTGCACCTCGAGCGCGAAGCGCACGCCGACCTCCTCGAACACGTCGAGGATGGGATGCCACCTCTCGGCGAAGTCCGCATAGCCCCGCTCGATCATGGCGTCGGAGGCGGGCGGGAACATCGCGACGTACTTCCAGATGCTCGACCCGGTGAAGCCGGTGACCGTCTTCACGCCGAGCTTCGCTGCGAAGCGCGCAGTGTCCTTCAGCTCCTCCGCCGCGCGCCGGCGCACGCCCTCGGCATCCCCGTCGCCCCACACGCGGGAGGGCACGATGTCGTGGTGGCGTTCGTCGATGGGGTCGTCGCAGACCGCCTGTCCGACGAGGTGGTTGGAGATCGTCCACACCTTCAGGCCGTGGCGCTCGAGGATGTCGAGCCGGGACTGCACGTAGTCGGCGTCGTCCCAGCGGGAGACATCGATGTGATCTCCCCAGCAGGCGATCTCGAGACCGTCGTAGCCCCACTCGCCGGCGAGACGGGCCACCTCCTCGAAGGGAAGATCGGCCCACTGGCCGGTGAACAGGGTGATGGGGCGCGCCATGGGGCTCCTCCTCGTCAGGCGACCGGGACGCCGGCGGCCACGCCGGTCCAGGCCGAGTCGTTGTCGTTGCTGCGCTCGACCGCGTCGATCACCCGCTGCACGGCGAGCCCTTCGTCGAAGGACGGGTGCGGGTCCGTGCCGGCGTCGATCGCGTGCACGAGATCGACCACCTGATGGGTGAACCCGTGCTCGTACCCGAGCATGTGGCCCGCGGGCCACCACGCCGCGACGTAGGGATGCTGCGGCTCCGTGACGAGGACCTGCGTGAAGCCCTGACGCCCCTCGGGCGCGGTGCGGTCGTAGAACCTCAGGCTGTTGAGGTCCTCGAGGTCGAACACGAGCGCCCCCCGGTCGCCGGACACCTCGATCGTGAGGGCGTTCTTCCGCCCGGTCGCGAAGCGCGTCGCCTCGAACGCGGCGAGCGCGCCGTTGGCCAGGCGTCCCGTGAAGATGGTCACGTCGTCGACCGTGACCGCGCCGTAGCCCTCGCCCGCGGCGCCGGAGAGACCGGAGCCCGCCGCCTGCAGCGGACGCTCCTTCACGATCGTGTCGACGGTCCCCGACACCCGCTCCACGCGCAGGCCGGTGACGAACTGCGTCATGTCGATGATGTGCGCGCCGATGTCGCCGAGCGCCCCGGATCCGGCGTGCTCCTTCTGCAGACGCCAGGCCAGCGGCATCCCGGGATCGACGAGCCAGTCCTGCCGGTACGCCGCGCGCACCTGCTGGACCGTGCCGACGGCGCCCTCCGCGATCATGTCGCGCAGCAGCGTCACCGCCGGCACGCGGCGGTAGGTGAAGCCGACCATCGACCGGATGCCACGGGCCCGGGCGCGTTCCGCCGCCTCGGCCATCGCCTCGGCCTCGGGCACGGTGTTGGCCAGGGGCTTCTCGCAGAGCACGTGCTTGCCCGCCTCGAGGGCGGCGATCGCGATCTCGGCGTGGGACTCCCCCGGGGTCACGATGTCGACGATGTCGATGTCGTCGCGCGCGACCACATCGCGCCAGTCCACGGCCGACTCCGCCCAGCCCCATTTCGCGGCGGCGGATGCCACGGCATCCCGGTTCCGCCCCACCACGACGGTCATCTCGACCGCGCGCGGCAGGTCGAACATGCGCGGCGCCTGGCGCCAGCCGACGGAGTGGGCCGCCCCCATGAAGCCGTAGCCGATCATGGCCACCCGCAGGGGCCGGGCGGTGGTCACGCGAGCACCAGCTCGCGCTCGACGGGGACGCGGTTGGTGACGTAGCGTCCGGGGCCGCCGTCGACGCCCGGCATGATCTGCATGTAGAGCAGACGCATGGTGAGGACGACCTCGACGGTCGTCTTCTCGCCGGCGGCCGGCGGGGTGTCGAGGTGGATGAGCACGTCGGGACGGTCGGCGACGAACCACAGCGTCTCGGACTGCTCGGGCAGCTCCTCGACGCGGTACTCGCGGCCCTCGAGCGAGAACCGGAGGTCGCCCTTCGGCACGTCGACGCCGTTCACGCGGACGGCGACGTCGTCGACGGCCGACAGCCAGAGGCTGCGGTACCAGGGCAGCTGCACCGAGACCGCGAGGCCGTCGTCGGTGCGACGGACGTCCTTCTCGGCGAAGAGGGAATTGTGAGTGGCCATGGTGACTCCTAGGCGAACGTGTCGGTGAAGCGGTCGTGCGCCACCGGCGGCACGGGGTCGAGCTTCTGGGTGGTCTGGGGGCTGGAGGGGTGGTTCGTGATCCGGGGCGCCCTGCTCACGCCGGCTGCGCCGCGCCGGGGGTCGTGACGGACTGCTCGGCGACCGTGTCCTCGATGGCCGCCCGCATGAGGGCGTGCTGCTTCTTGACCAGGTCGATCGGGTCGCTCTCGCCCAGGTCGCTGAAGGCGTGGCCCTCCCACTCGCTGGAGAGGTACCCCTCGTACCCGCCGAGCACGAACTGCTTCACGATCCGCGGGATGTCCATGGCCGGCTCTTCACCGTCGGGGCCGATGTCGTAGAACTTCGCGTGCACGTGGAAGATCTGCGGCATGATGTCGAGCCACTCCTCCGGCGGCACGAGACCGTGCATGTTGAAGGCGAGACGCGTGAAGGGCCCGAACCGCAGGAAGTCGACGCCCTCACCGGACAGGTAGTCCTCGAACTTCTGGTTGCGGACATGCATGGGCGTCGGCCCGTGCCAGATCTCCTCCATCACCGGGAAGTGCTTCTCGTCCATGCCCATCTGTCCGAGCGTGCGCAGGAGCGTCGGCGACAGGGAGTGCATGGTCGAGGAGAAGTCGGCGGTGAACCCCAGCCGGTCCGACTGCAGCTCGTCGTACATCTCGCGGATCTGCAGGACGTGCGGGTCGTTGGGGCCGGACGGCGCGTGGATCTCGTAGCCCAGCTTCTGGTCGTACTTCTCGGCCAGGGGCAGGAGGCTGCGCAGCAGCTCCTTGCCGTGGGAGCGGATCACGATCCTCCTGAACCCGAGGGTATGGGCGGCCTTGAGCTGGCGGGCGAGGAACTCGTGCTCCTCGTCGGGGGTCATGTCGCGCGTCTTGATGCGACCCATGTCGAGGTTCGTCCCGACCGCGCTGGCCTCGAGCCCGTACTTCTCGAGCGAGTCGAACCAAAGCGTGACGAAGTCGGCGTCGACGTCCGGGTAGGAGCGCAGCAGCTGCGCGAAGTTGAACTCGACCCCCGGGCCGATGCCCTGGTCGTGCACCTCTTTGATGAGGGTCTCGGGAGTGTACTGACCGGCGGCGAACTCGCTGGTCATGGAGTAGAGGGTGGTCCCGAGCTTGATGCCGGTCCCGGCGATGCCATCGCTCATGAGGGGTCCTTTCAGGCGCGCACGGCGTGCGCGAGGTGGGTGTCGAGGATGCGGCGGGCCTCCGCGGCATCCGTGATCATGCGGGAGCCGGCCTTCTCGGCGGCGGCGCGCTGGATGACCTGCTCGCCGCGGATGATCTCGAACGGGCTCTGCCAGTGGTTCCAGTGCCAGCCCTCGTACTCGCTCGAGACGGCGCCGCTGTAGCCGTTCTCGACGAGGAGCGTGATGAGGTCGGCGACCGGAACCGACGGCTCGTTCCCGTTCTCGTCGATGCCGAAGAACTTGCCGTGCACGTGCCTGATCCAGGGGAAGATCTCGAGCCAGTCGTCCACGCGGGCGGGACCGAACAGGCCCGTGCCGTTGATGCCGAAGTCGATGCCGAGGTCCGGACGCCCGTACTGGTGGCCGAGGCCGATGAACCGGCCGAAGCGCTGGCCGTGGTCGGCCTGGTCGGCGGGCGGGCCCTGCTCGTAGTACTCGTCCCACAGGGCGACGACGGCGGACAGGAGCTCCTCGGAGGCCCCGCGGCGGCGATAGGCCTCGATGAGCGAGGGCGCGAAGCCCGAGACGGTGGCGCCCCAGTCCATCGTGAAGCCGAGGAAGGGCGAGCCGACCTTCTCGTAGCGGTCGCGCAGCGCCAGGATGCGCGGGTGCGAGGCGTACTGGTCCGCGTGCACCTCGAGGGCGAGGGTGACGCCGTGCTCCTCGGCGATGGGGGCCAGCGCCTCCATCGAGTCGGGCGTGAGCGAGATCTGCACACGGGCGATGGGGAACCCGAGCTTCGCCGCGGCAGCGATCTGCCGGCGCATGTAGGCGATGAGCTCGTCCTGGCCCATGAGCTTGTCGGGGCGCAGCCCGATGTCGGCGTTGACCGCGAGGGAGGTGCGGACGAGTCCGACCTCCTGCACGAGGTCGTCGAACCGGCCGGCGAAGTGGTCGTCGATCTCGGGGAACCCGCGGAAGCTGGAGAACCCGATGATCTCCAGGCCGGGCCCGAACCCCTCGGCGGCGGTCTTGCGGATGAGCTGGTCGAGATCGTATTCGCGGCCATGGAACGCGCGGGTGAAGCTGTAGAGCGTGACGCCCTGGATGGGCGTGCCCTTCGGGGCGGAGTCGGTCATGCGCGGGCCTCCTCGACCTGGCGGACGGTCATCGTCTTCGTGTCGTGCTCCTCGATGTGGAGCACCTGGTCGTCGGCGATGATGATGTACGGGATGTAGAGCTCGAGGTCGACCCGGACCTCGTGCTCCCCGGCATCCATCGCGATGTCGCCGGAGAGGACCGCCGAGTCGGTCGGGAACCACCACTGCGCGGTGTTCGTCTTCATCTCGGCGAAGGTGAGCTCCTCACCGTTCATCTCCCACCGCAGCGACTCCGCGGGGGCCTCGACGCCGTCGACGGCGAGCCGCGCTCCGGAGATGCAGGATGCCGGCAGCGCCCGGTACCAGGGCAGGCGCACCTCCACCGACGCGCGCCCGCCCCGGGCGGTGAGCGTCCCCTGCTCGATGATGCGATCCGGGATCACGATGACCTCCTCGTCGGTGCGGCCGGAGCCGCAGACCTCTTTGTCTTGATTCCTACATACTAATGTCTGATTCCTGCGTAAGCAAGGAATCAGACGAGGGATGCCGCAGCCTCGGCGCCGTCGCGGACGAGCTCGGCCGCGATCCGGCGCGCGCCGCGGACGGCGAGCGCCACCGACGTCAGAGTCGGGTTGCAGGCGGTCGCCGTGGGGATGACCCCGTTGCCGGCGACGACGAGGCCCGGGACGCCCCAGACCTCACTGTGGGTGTCGCACACGCTGGTCCCGTCGTCGACGAGGCCCATCCGCGTGGAGCCCTGATAGTGCAGGGACGAACCCAGCGGCAGCGTGAACGGACGGCTGTCGAGGGGGTCCCCGACGGCCGCGCCGAGGCGCACGATCTCCTGCCGGGCCCGCTCGATCACCTCGTGGTCGCGGGCCGTCAGCGTGTAGTGGATGCGGGGAGCCGGCATCCCGTAGCCGTCGACGTGCGCGTCGTCGAACACGACGCGGTCGTCGGCCTGCACGTCCTTGGCGCAGAACAGCCCGAGCCCCACGATGGACCCCGGCACGACCGGATCGTCCTCGGCGAGGGGGATGGGTGACGCGTCCAGCTGCATGATCTGCCCGTGGAACGGCACATCGTCGGTGAACGGCACCCAGCTGACGCCGCTGTACTCGGCGAGCCCCGTCGCGGGCGCATCGGCGCCGAGCGGCGGCATGTCGCGCAGGCGCGCGGCGAACACCACCTGCGCCTGGTCGTTGAGGTAGCGCCCGAGCGCCGGCGGGCGCACCCCCGACGCCCACAGCAGCTGCGGCGTACGCAGGGCGTCGGCCGCCACCACGACGAACCGGGCGGCGACCTCGTGCGTGACGCCCGAGCGCACGTCGCGCACGATCACGCCGGCGGCACGCCCGTCGCGGAGCACGACCGACGTCACGAGCGCCTCGTCGAAGAGGCGGAACCCGGGGTTCTCCCGGGTGACGTCGCCGAGCACGACGTCCGACCCCGACCACACCAGTCGACCGTCGTCACGACGGTGGGCGGCCAGCGGCATGCGCTGCACCCGGGTGGCATCCATCCGTCCCTCGTCCACGGCGGCGGCCAGCCGCTCGCGCACGATGGCCCCGAAGGGAGCGGCGTCGAACGCGTCGGTGCGCACGCCCAGCAGGCGCTCCCCCTCGTCGAGCAGCTCGTCGAGGTCTTGTAGGAAATCGATGCGCTCGGTGCCGTTCGGCCGCGGGCACGCGCCCGTCCAGTGGGCGGCCATCCCGCCGACGTTGCTGGACATCGCCGCGACCGGCATCCCGTCCTCGCCGTCGAAGGCGTACCCCTCCTCGAGCAGGAAGGTGCCGGGGCGCGCCCCGCGGACGCCCGCCTTGGCGGCACCGGGGTTCGCGACCTTCTCGCCGCGTTCGCCCGGACCCTCCGACGCCGCCTGCGCACGAGCACGCTCAGCGGGGTCGGCGATGTTCTTCACGTGGGCGCCGGGCGGGTCCGAGACGGTGGGTCCGACCTCGAACATCGCGATCGTGACACCGGGGGCCTGCTCCGACAGGACGCGCGCGTACGCGGCCCCGGTCGGGCCGCTGCCGACGACGACGACGTCGGCGGCTGCGGGGAAGGAGCGGGCGCTCATGCCGCCCGCGCGATCTCGACCACGTGGGCGACGGAGGCCTCCGACGCGGTGGTCGGGTAGTACTCCAGGCCCACCGGCCCGCCGTAGCCGCTGGCGCGGAGGAGGCCGAAGCGCTCGGCCCAGTCCAGCTCGCCCGTGCCGGGCTCGCCGCGACCGGGGGCGTCGGCGAGCTGCACGTAGTGGACGAGGTCGCCGGCGTTCTCGAGCTCGACCCGCATGTCCTCGCCCTCGACGGCCGAGTGGTAGATGTCGTACAGGATCCCGAACTGCGGCGAGGCCACGCCCCGCGCGACGTAGACGGCCTCCGCGGTCCGGTCCAGCAGGGAGCCGGGGTGGTCGACACGGACGTTCACGGGCTCCAGCACCAGGCCGACGCCGGAGCCGTCGATCTGCGCGATCGCCTTGCGGTAGATCTCGACGAGCTTGTCGAGCTGGACCTGGCGCTTCCACCCGCCGAAGCCGGTGCCGCTGCCGACGACGATTCGGGGGCAGCCGAGGTCCTGCGCGATCGCCACCCCCTCGTCGAGCTTGCGGAAGAACTCGGAGTGGTCCCACGGCGGGATCATGAACTGCGTCCGCGGCTCAGCCAGCTGCGCGGTCAACTGCACGCCGGTCTCCTGGAGCGCTGCTTTGAGCGCCGGCAGGTCCTTCGGGGCGGCGGGGGCGTCGACGCCGGTCGGACCCCACATCTCCACGGCGTCGAAGCCCGCCGCCGCGGCCGCGCGGACGCGGTCCTGGTAGTCGCCGGCCTCGGTGAAGAGCAGTTCGATGTTGGGTGCGAGGTGGTACACGGGGTGTCCTTTCGAAGACGCGGGCGCGACGACCGGCGGATGCCGCCCGATGCGGCATCCCGGGAGGGTTCGCTCAGCCTTTGAGGCCGCCGGCGAAACCCTGGATGAAGCGCTTTTGGGCGAAGAGGTAGAACGCGAGGATGGGGATCATCGAGACGATGACGATGGCGAAGATCTGGTTCCAGGCCGAGACCAGCGAGCCGATGTAGTAGTACATGGCGACCGGGAGGGTCTGGTTCGCGGAGCCGCCGAGGAAGATCAGCGACGTGAAGAAGTCGTTCCAGACGATGAGTCCGGCGAGGATCGCGACCGTCCCCGTCGCCGGCGACATCAGCGGCAGCACGATGCGGAAGAAGATCTGCGTGCGCGAGGCGCCGTCGATCGTCGCGGCCTCCTCGTACTCGGTGCCGAGCCCGCGGAAGAAGCCCGCGTAGAGGAAGATCGACAGCGGCAGCAGCATGCCGGTGTAGAGCACGATCATTCCCCAGGCGGAGCCGGTCAGACCCAGCGCGCGGGCGCCGATGTAGAGGGGCACCGTGCCCAGCTGCGTCGGCAGCACGATCGCGACGAGGAAGAGGTAGTAGACGACGCGGCTCCACCGACGGGTGCTGCGGGCGATCACGTACCCGGTGAGCGACCCCAGCAGGACGAGCAGCACGATGCTGCCGGCCGTGATGATGATGCTGTTGATCAGGCCCATCACGACGTTGGAGTTGCCTGTCGCGGTGAGCACCTTCACGAAATTGCCGAAGTCGGGCGCCGTGGGCGGTGCGAGCGTCGACGAGGTGATGACCTCGCGGTCGGACTTCAGCGCCGTCGTGACGAGGAAGTAGAAGGGGAGCAGGAAGACCAGCGCGGCGACCCAGAACAGGAACTCGCGGAGCCCGGTGAGCTTGGTGTAGCGGAACACGTCAGTCCTCCTTGCTGCGGCCGGCGGTGACGCGCTGCTGCACGACGGCGAAGGCCAGGATGATGAGGGTCAGCAGCAGCGCCAGGGCGGCGCCGTAGCCGAAGTTGCCGAGCGCGAAGGACTGCTTGTAGACCTGCGTCGCGAGCGTCTCGGTCGCCGCCGCCGGACCGCCGCCCGTCAGGGCCATGATCTGGTCGAAGACGCGGAGTCCGTTGACCAGACCCAGCGTCGTCGCGATGGCCACGGCGGGGCGGATGGAGGGCAGCGTCACGTGCCGGAAACGCTGCCAGAGGGAGGCCCCGTCGATCGCGGCGGCCTCCTCGATCTCGACCGGCACGGCGGCGAGGCCGGCCATGTAGATCACCATGGCGAAGCCGATGTTCTGCCACACCAGGACGACGAGGATCGTCCAGATCGCCCAGGTGGGGTCGGCGATCCAGGCCCGGGCCACCGTGTCGAGGCCCAGCCCGCGCAGGATCAGGTTGAGCGGGCCGTTGAAGTCGAAGATGAACTTCCAGATGTACGACGTCGCGAGCGGGCTCAGCACCACCGGCATGAAGAAGAGCGTCCGCAGGATGTACCGGCTCTTCAACCCGCGGTTGAGGCCGAGCGCCACCCCCAGGCCGAGGATGTTGCTGAGGATCACGGAGCCGAACGCGAGGAAGAGCGTGTTCCAGAGGGCGCCGAGCTTGGTCGGGTCCTGGAAGATGCGCACGAAGTTGTCGAGCCCGACGAGCTCGAACGCCCCGATGCCGGTCCAGTTCGTGAAGGAGAAGAAGCCGCCGATGCTGGTGGCGACGTAGTGGATGCCGACGACGAAGAGGATGCCGGGCAGCGCCCACCACCAGTACCCGAACTTGAGCAGGCCCTTTCGCCGGGGCGCGGGCACCGGGTGTCGGCGTCCCGCGCGACGGGGCAGGACCACACGCTCGGTCTCTGTGGCGGCGACCTCGCCGGCTCGGAAGGTGGTGCTCATCAGGTCCTCGTCATCCTCGATGGGTGCGGGTCCGCCGCCCGGGCCGGTCGGCCCGGGCGGCGGGATCGCTCAGTCGGTCCAGGCGGCATCCATGTTCTGCAGCACCTGGTCGATGCTGGTCTGGCCGGTCAGCAAGCCCTGGACGCCCACCTGCAGCGCCTCGTACACGGCCGGGTTCGGCCAGACGTTGTTCGGCAGCGTCGTGTACGAGCCGTTGGTGATGTCCGTCACGACCTCGGAGTAGATGGTGTCGCTCAGGTCGAGGTTCTTGTACTCCGAGATGGGGAGCAGGCCGGATGCCTCGTAGTACTTCTCCTGCGCCTCCGGCGTCGCCATCCACTCGACGAAGGCCGTCGCGGCGTCCTTCTTCGTCGACTTCGCGTTGATCGAGATCGTGTAATTCGAGCTCGCGAGGACGTAGGGCTTGCCGCCGTCCGCGGCGGGGAAGGGCTGGACCTTGAAGTCCGCCTCCGCGGGCGCCGCCGCGGCGATCTCGACCGCCGAGCCGGACGGGATGAAGCTGCCCACGGACGTGCCCTGCGCGAGACCGTTCGTGATGGCGTCGAAGCCGCCGCCCTCGGCGCCCGGCTGGAAGCAGCCGCGGTCCTTGAGGTCGACGATGGTCTGCAGGGTGTCGGCCCAGCCCTCGCTCTCGGCGAAGGTCGTCGAGCCGTCCGCACGCTCGGTGTTGAACTCCGGGTCCTCCGCGTAGACGCGGGTCGCGGCGATGCCCTGGGCGGTCAGACCGGCGTTGGGGCCGGCGGCACCGGCGAGCGCGATCATGGACTTGCCGTCGCCGGCGAGCTTCTCGCAGTCGGCGTAGAAGTCGTCCATCGTGGTCGGCCAGGTCGTGATGCCGTTCATGCCCGCGGTGCCCATGCTCGCGACGACGGCGCCGATGGTGAAGTCGAGCGGCTGGCCGTAGGTCTCGCCGTCGACCTCGAACAGCGTCTCGCTGCCCGACGGGACGAGCGAGGCGGCGGTCTCGCCGAGCGGCTCGAGGAAACCGGCCTCGGCGAGGGGGACGAGCCCGCGAGCGTCGCCCGAGCCCGGGGTGGTCTGCACGACGTCCGAGGCGTTGCCCGCCTGGAACTGCGTGCGGATCGTCTCTCCGTACTTGTCGTTGGGCGTGGGGTTGGTGGTGATGGTGACGCCGGGGTTGGCCGCCATGTACTCCTTGGCCAGCGTCTCGTAGGGGCTCTCCAGGTTGTTGGAGGTGGCGAACGTGAAGGTGAAGGAGTCGGCGTCACCGCCGGCGTCACCGGTGGAGCCGGAACCGGAGCAGCCCGCGAGGACGAGGGCGGCGGTGGCGGGAAGAGCGAGAAGACCTGTGAACCGCGTGACGCGGCGACGGCGCTGAGTCATGGCCAGCCTTTCTGACGACGTTGTCGGCGAGCCCTTCGGTGGGAGCGCCTGTGCTGTGTGACTCAGTATCCGCGCGATGCGCCGGAAAAGCACATAAGTCTTCGCGATGTGGGGCATAAGGCGCGCCCGCTGTCGCCGCATCGCCCGCGGATATACCTCCTAGCCGGGTCATAGATCACGTTGATACAGTCGGGGAACAGCTTTCCCGAGCGAAGGATCACGACGTGGTGACCGATCATGCGGTGCTCTCGCGCCTCGACCTCAACCTGCTGGTGGCGCTCGACGCGCTCCTGACCGAGCGCAGCGTGACCCGCGCGGCCGACCGCCTGCACCTCAGTCAGCCCGCGCTCAGCGCCTCGCTCTCGCGCCTGCGCGCGCACTTCGACGACCAGATCCTCGCGCGGCGGGGGAACACGTACGAGTTGACCCCGTTCGCCATCCGCCTCACCGAGCACACGACCACGGCGCTGGAGGCGGCGCGCCGCGTCTTCGAGAGCCAGGCCTCCTGGTCGCCCGCGGAGTCGACGCGCGAGTTCTCGATCTACGGCTCGGACTACGGCTTCGTCACGGTGGGGACGATCGTGTCGCAGCTGGCGGCGGAGCGGGCGCCCGGCGTGCGGTTCCGGTACATGCTCCACAACCCCGGCATCGTCGAAGACGCCGCCACCCGCCTGCGCTCCGCCGACGGGATGGTCATCCCGCACGGGCCCGTGTCGGGCCTGCCCTATCTCGACCTGTGGCAGGACGACTGGCTCGCGGTGGTCTCCGAGGACAACGACGAGGTCGGCGAGGCGCTCACCATGCAGAACCTCGCCGACCTCCCCTGGGTGCTGACCTTCCAGTCCCGGTCGGCCTTCACCTCGGCCGCGCGGCAGGTGCAGCAGCTCGGCGTCGAGCCCCACATCGAGGTCGTGCTCGAGAGCTTCCTGTCGGTGGGACACTTCGTCAGCGGCACGCGTCGCGTCGGGCTCGTGCAGTCCGCCCTCGCCCCGCACCTGCTGCGGATCGGCGGCATCCGCGTCGTGCCGCTGCCGTTCGCGGCCACGCCCCTCGTGAGCGCGCTGTGGTGGCATCCGTCCCACGCCCGGGACCCCGAGCATGAATGGATGCGGGGGCTCTTCGCCGAGGCGGGCCGGATCATCGCCGCCGGCCACGCCCCGGCCTGACTCACACCGCGGGGGCGACCGCCCGCATCGCTGCGCGGATGAGGTCGTGCTGCCGGCGCACGAGCAGCAGCGGATCGACCTCGCCGAGCTCGGCGAAGGCGTGGCCCTCCCACTCGCTCGACCAGAAGCCCTGATACCCGCCCTCCACGAACACGCGCACGAGCTCCGGGTAGTCGATCGCCGGCTCCTGGCCGTCGTCGTCGATGTCGTAGAACTTCGCGTGCACGTGGAGGATCTGCGGCATGATGTCGGCCCACTCCCGCGGGTCGACGTGCCCGTGCATGTTGAACGCGAGGTGCGCGAAGGCGCCCAGCCGGCCCGGGTCGAAGCCGCGTCCGCGCAGATACGCGATGAACTCCTGCTGACGCGCCTGCATGGCGGCATCCGTCGCCCAGATCTCTTGCAGACGCGCGACGGCCTCCTCGTCCAGCCCCGCCCGCCGCACGGCGCGCAGCAGGGTCGGTGACATCGCGTGCATCGTCGACGAGAAGTCGGCCACGAACCCGAGGAGCGGCGAGTCGAGCTCCGCGTACGTCTCGCGGACCCGCAGGATCGGATCGGCGTTCGGCCCCATAGGCGCATGGATCTCGTACGCCAGCTTCAGCTCGAGGTCCTCGGCGACGGGCAGGAGCCGGCGCAGCAGGTCGGGCTTGGCGCTCTGGATCCGCACGAGCGGGAAGCCGAGCCTCTTGGCGCCCTCGAACATCAGCTTCGAGAAGGCGAACTCCTCGTCCGGGGTCATGTCGCGATCCCGGCGGCGCCCCATGTCGAGGTTGGCGCCGAACGAGCTGGCGACGAAGCCGTGACGGTCGAACGCCGCGCGCCACGTGTCCGCGAAGGCGTCCGAGACGACGGGGTAGGTGGGCAGGACCTGGGATGCCACGATCTCGATCCCGGGCCCGATGCCCAGTTCCGCGACCCGGTCGAGCAGCCCGTCGAAGCCGTACCAGCCGGCTCGGAACTCGGCGCTGGCCGAGTACAGGGTCAGCCCCAGCTGGAACGGGTCCCCGTCGGCGGCCGGCGGTGGCGGGGCGACGTCGTGCACGAGTGCGGGAGGCGCGGCATCCGTCCCGACCACCGTCAGCGCGCGCGCGTCGTGCACGACGTTGGGCACGTACATCCCCGGCCCGCCGTCCTGTCCCGGCGCGATCTGCATGTAGGGCAGGCGCAGCTCGCCGTGCAGCACGATCTCGTACGTCTCGCCGAGCGCGACGGGCACAGGCCGGCGGACCACCAGCAGCGGGTGCTCCTGCAGGTACCAGAGCGTCTCGCTCTGCGCGGGCAGCTCCGCGAGCCCGTAGGAGTTGTCGCCGAGCTGGAAGCGCACGTCCGCGGCATCCACCTGTTCCCCGTCGACGGTGAGCGCGAGCGTCGTCACCGACGACAGCCACAGACTGCGGTACCAGGGGATCGTCAGGCGAAGCGCGAGCCCGTCGGGGTGCGGGCGCAGGCTGTCGTCGTGGATGAGTCCGTTGGGCATGGGTGTCTCCTAGATCCGGTCGGCGGGGTCGACATGGATGCCGTCGAGGAACGCCGGACGCTACCCGGGCAGCTCGCCGACGCCGTAGCGGAAGGGAGCCCCGGACGCCTCAGGTGCGAGGGTGACGCTCTTCGTGAGGAACACGGTGATCTCGTCGCCCTCGCGCACGTTCCGGAAGCCGACGGACTGGATGAGGTCTCTCTCGAGAAGCATCGTCGCTCACTCTCTCTGTGTCGCGTCCGACGCTACCCGCCTTCTGCCTCATTCAGACATAAGAGGTCGTGATGCCGTGCATCACGCGTCCAGCGGCCAGCCGCAGTAGCCCTCCGAGAGGTAGGCGCGACCCGCGGCGGACTCGACGAGGCTGCGCAGCTCGCCCCGCTGCCGGCCGCGGTCGAACCCCGACGCGTCCGGGGCGGTGTGCAGCATCGTCGTCATCCACCAGGAGAAGTGCTGCGCCTTCCAGATGCGGCGCAGCGCCCGCTCCGAGTAGGTGTCGATGAGGCGCTCGTCGCCGTCGAGGAGCAGCGCCGCGAGGGCGTCGGCGAGCAGACGGACATCGGCGATCGCGAGGTTCATGCCCTTCGCCCCCGTCGGGGGCACGGTGTGGGCCGCGTCGCCGACGAGGGCGACGCGGTCGCGGCGGAGCTCGCCCGCGACGAAGCTGCGGAAGCGCAGGACGTCGCGCTGGAAGATCGGACCCGTCTGCAGGACCGTGCCCGGGACGCGCTTCTGCAGCTCGCCCCAGATCTCGTCCTCCGTCAGCGCGGCGGTGTCCGTGTCGGGATCGCACTGGAAGTACATGCGCTGGACGGCCGGCGAGCGCTGGCTGACGAGCGCGAAGCCGTCGGGCGAGTTGCTGTAGATCAGCTCGTCGGCGCTCGGGGGCGCCTCGCACAGGATCCCGAACCAGGCGAACGGGTACTCCCGGAAGTATCCGTTCTGATGGTCGCCGGTCACGGCCGAGCGCACGACGCTGCGCGATCCGTCGGACCCCACGACGAAGTCCGCCTCGATCTCGACGGCGACGCCGTCCGCGTCACGGGCGTGGACGCGCGGCCGGTCCCCGCCGTCGACGCCCTCGACGTCCACGCCGAACCGCAGGTCCTGTCCGCCGGCGAGGCGCGCGGCCACGAGGTCCCTGAGCACCTCGTGCTGCGGATACAGCCACACGGCGCGCCCCACGGACGCGGCGAAGTCGATGCGGTGCTGCTCCCCCTCGACGTGCAGCTCGATGCCATCGTGGCGGCGACCGACGGTTCGCGCCCGCGAGAATTCGCCAATCGTGTCCAACAGCTCGACCGTGCCCTGTTCCAGGATGCCGGCGCGGATCGTGCTCTCGATCTCGTCGCGCGAGCGCTTGTCCAGCACGATCGAGTCCACGCCTGCCCGGTCCAGCAGGTGGGACAGCATCAGTCCGGCGGGGCCGGCACCCACGATGGCGACGCGGGTACGGACGGTAGGGGTCATGGCGTCTCCTTCGACGACGGGTCGGGACGATGCTGACGGATGAAGCTCCCCCGGGCGGCACGATTCCCGATGATCGAGATCGAACCGCGCCATCAGCGCGGCCCCTCGTGCGCCCGTGACCTCCTCCCACCCGGCCTGGGAACGCAACTCCTGTGCTCATTCGGCGCACCTCTTGCCGCGGGCCGCTCGGCCGAGGACCCTGGGAACACGATGACCGTCGGCGACGTCTTCGCCGTCCCCTCCGGGACACGTCGCCACGGCATCCTGGGGAGGCCCGCATGGGGAAGTTCATCGTGGAGACGCTGGTCAGGGTCGAGTTCGAGGACCGATTGCTGAGTCACCTCGAACGCGTGATCACGACGAAGCTGAGACGGAACGAGTCGTTCACGTTCAGCTGGAAGGACGACATCAGCATCGGCGGCGGGCGGACGACGATCTGGCTGCATCCCAACTCGAACATCCTCTACAAGTTCCACGGCTCACGGACGCCGCACATCAACCGCGCCTGGGTGCAGGCCCTGACGCTGACGGCGGCGGGGCCGCAGGGCCTCCACGTCGTCCCCGAGCCCGCCGACACCTGGCCGGAAGCGGAGACGCGGGAGCCCATGACATTCCAGATGGCGCCGGATGCCGAGCAGCACCTTCCCTCCCACGGGCCCGTCATCGTCGCGTCGGAGAAGCCCGCAGACGGCTGAGACCCGTCCCTCCCGATCGACCCCGGGCCCCGGGGGCGCGGTCGAGAATGGTCGTATGCGCCGCGTCCGGACAGTCCTGCTCGCCTCGGCGCTCGCCGCGGTCCTCACCGCGTGCGCCCCGACGACGGCGTCGCCGCCGCCGGTGGAGGCCGCGGGCGACGACCGCCCCGTCGTCGCCTTCTACGGGGACTCCTACACCCGCGGCACGGGGGCCTCGTCGCCGGACCTCCGCTGGTCGACGATCATCTGCACCGATCGCGGGTGGACCGAGATCAACCGCAGCGAGAACGGGCTCGGCTTCGTGAACCGGCGGGACCGCATGGGGGCCGGCCTCGACGACATCCCCGCGCAGATCATCGCCGACGACCCGGACATCGTCTTCGTGACGATGGGCCTGAACGACAACTTCAGCTACGACGCCGCCGCGGATCGGATCCGCGCGACGATCGACCGCGACCTCACCCGGCTCGACACGGAGCTCCCCGACGCACGCATCATCGTCGTCGAGCCGTTCTGGTACACGGCGGAACGACCCGCGTCGGTCGACGTCATCATCGGATGGGTCCGGGACGCGGCCGCCCGGATCGACGCCGACTGGATCCCGGGTGCCAGCCGGTGGCTCGACGGGCACTACGCGGGCTCGCCCGAGGACTGGATCGCCGCGGACGGCCTGCACCCGAACGACGCGGGCTATGCCGAGTTCGCGACCCGGATGGATGCCGCCCTCCGCGCGCTCGACCCCCCGCTCTAGCCCCGCGGGGTCTCAGCCGGCGTTGCTCCGTCGCGAGTCGTCGTCGCTGCGCAAGGAGGCCATCCGCTCACGGAGGTTCTGGACGGTCGCGCCCTCGGCGGAGAGGCTGGGGTTCGGCTCCCCCGGAAGGGCGACGATGCCGAGCGCCACGGCGGGTCCGAGCGACAGACGCGCCTCGGTGGCTACGCCCTCGATGACGACGGGGAGGCGGACGACGTCCCACCCGCCGCGGAACATGAGGGCGGCAGCATAGTCCATGACCGCTTCGGCGACGGCACGCGAGGTCCAGAGCTGCTGTCCGCCGTACATGATCTCGTACATCTTTCCTCCGTCCGAGAGCATCGCTCGCCGCGCGGCGGCCGAGCGGACGTTCGCGTCATCTGCACCGATCTCAGCGCGGAACGGATATCCCCGGACCGGCCGAACCGCGCAGTGTGGACGCATGCAGCGCCCGGAACGCACCCGGTTCCGCACCACGGATCCCGCCGAGGCCACCGCTGCCGCGCGGGCGGCCCTCGGCGGCGGGTCGTTCACCGGGGTGGAGGACAGATTGCCGTTCGCGCAGACGGCGGTCAGCTTCCAGGGCGTCGTCGAGGGGCGAATGGAGATCGGTGCGCAGGCGAGCGCCTATCTCGCGGACGGGTATCCCGTTCCTTTCCTCATGATGGTCCGGTCGGGGGGAATGAGCGTCCGACAGGGGGCGACGCCCGTCGGCCCGCCCGTCCTGACGCCCGGCTCCGCCGCGCTGCTCGCCCCCGATCGCGCCACGTGGGCGGAGCTCCACCACCCCGATCTCGACTTCCTGCAGATGGGGGGCGAGGAGCTCGAGCGCGTCGCACGGGAGGCCTTCCCCGAGGCCCGCCGCGTCGTCTTCGGCCGCACCTCGCCGAGATCCCCCGCCGCGACGACCGCCGTCCTCCACACCGCCCGGGCGGTCCGCCTCGTGCTGGCCTCCGACGACCTCAGCGCGTCGCCTCTGATCGTCGAGTCCACCTTGCGCCATCTCTCCGCGGTCGTGCTCGACGCGTTCGGAGCCGCGCCGTCCATCCCCGACCGCCACCGCGGTTCGAGCGCCGTGGAACGAGCGGTGCGCTTCATCGAGGCGAACATCACCCGGCCCCTCACTGTGCACGACATCGCCGCAGCGGCGGGAGTCAGCGTGCGGACCCTGCAGCAGATGTTCCGCGCCGAGCGCGAAGTGACCCCCCATGCGTACCTCGCGCGGGCGCGCCTGCACGCCGTGCGGCTCGCACTGCTGCGCGCCGACGCCGGCCACGACACCGTCGCAGTGATCGCACGCACGTGGGGGTTCCGCGGGCTGGGGCGCTTCGCCGCCGCGTACCGCGAGGCGTTCGGGGAGAACCCCTCGGCGACGCTGCGACGCTGAGCATCGCCAGGTGTATGTAGCCGAATACACATTCGGTCAGTGATCCGCAATCCCCGCGTGACGAAAGTTGGACCCGGTACGTCTTAGGTCTGTAGGCGATCACCGCCTCCCCCGGACCGTCCGGGGACCAGCTTGAAAGGAACCCGAGATGGCTACCGACACCACCACCCCCACCCCCCAGTCCGGTTCGCGCGTGAACCGCCCCACCCGCGGCTCGGAGGCCCCTGCCGCCGGCAAGACGACGATCGCTGATGGTGTGGTGGGCAAGGTCGCGGGTATCGCGGCGCGTGAGGTCTCGGGCGTGTACGCCCTGGGCGGCGGCGGTGCCCGTGCCCTGGGTGCGATCCGCGATGCGATCAACGCCACCGACCTGACCCAGGGTGTGAAGGTCGAAGTCGGCGAGACCCAGGCCGCGGCCGATGTGACGATCGTGGTCGAGTACG
>NZ_JBFPNN010000012.1:0-32097 GCF_040815675.1 Microbacterium sp. LMI1-1-1.1
AAGCTAAGCCTCTCAGCGCCGATGGTACTGCAGGGGGGACCCTGTGGGAGAGTAGGACACCGCCGGACTTCTTCAACGAAATGGCCACCCAACGCTGGGTGGCCATTTCGCATTTACAGGCACATTTCGACGCCGCCGCCATCGCGTGAGTAGGGTCGAAGGGTGAGCGCGTTCGCAGGGCATGAGCCGGGCAGTCGCGACTACCGCCGGCTCCTCGTGGGGCTGTTCTTCGCCGGCATCGCCACCTTCGCGCAGCTCTACGCGCCGCAGGCGGTGCTGCCGCTGATCGCTGCCGACCTCGGCGTTCCGCCGGCGACCTCCGCGTTGACGGTGTCAGCGTCCACGCTCGGTCTCGCGGCGGCTGTCATCCCGTGGTCCGGTGTCGCGGACCGCGTCGGACGCGTTCCCGCTATGGGGGTGGGCGTCGTCGCCGCGACGCTTTTGGGCGGCTGGGCGGCCGTCGCGACGGACGTGACTATGCTGCTCGCGCTCCGTTTCGCGGAGGGCATCGCGCTCGGCGCTGTTCCCGCGGTCGCGCTGGCCTATCTCAGCGAGGAGGTGCACGCCCGTCACGTCGCGGCCGCCGCCGGCTCCTATATCGCCGGCACCACGGTCGGCGGCCTCAGCGGGCGCATCATCGCGGGTCCCGTCGGCGAGCTCGTCGGATGGCGGTGGGGAGTGGCATCCGCCGTTCTCCTCTGCGCGGGTGCCGCCGCCCTCTTCCTCGTCCTTGTTCCCCGGGCGCGTGGATTCGTCGCCGGCCGGTCACGCGAGCGGGGCGACCGAGGCCCCTCGCTGGTCGCGCGTCTGTGGATGAACCTCCGGACACCGGCACAGCTGGTCCTCTATGCGCAGGGCTTCCTTCTGATGGGGGCGTTCGTCGCGGTCTACAACTACCTGGGCTTCCACCTGGCCGCGCCTCCCTTCTCCCTCTCGCCGGTGGTGGTCACTCTCCTGTTCCTCGCCTACCTGGCCGGGACGGTGTCGTCCCCACGGGCGGGCGCCCTCGCCGTGCGGCACGGTCGGTTCATCGTCCTGGTCGCCAGCATCGGGGTGGCGGCGGCGGGCGTCCTCCTCATGGCGGTCCCGGTCCTCCCGGTGGTCGTCGTCGGACTGGTGGTGTTCACCGCCGGGTTCTTCGGGGCCCATGCGGTCGCGTCCGGATGGACACCGGTGGCATCCCGTCCCGAAGCCCGCGCACAGGCATCGTCCCTCTATTACCTGGGGTACTACGGCGGCTCGAGCGTCTTCGGCTGGCTGCTGGGCGTGATCTTCGGGGAAGCCGGATGGAACGTGTTCCTCGCCGTCGTGCTGGGAATGTGCCTCGTTTCGCTCGCGCTGGCGGTGGCGGTGCTGCGCCCGGCGCGGCCGTCAGTCTGACGTCTCAGCCTCCCCGTCAGCCCCATTCCCCCCACGTGTACCGCGACACGCCGGCCCGGAACGGCCCAATCGGCTCAAAATCCGCGTCTTTCCGCGGTTCGGTTGATACTGTCGAGGCGGTCTCCCGACCACCGAGGAGGAATCCTCCTCGTCCGATGTAAAGAGAGGCGACCGTCGCGTCGTCTGGAGGACAACCCCATGGCCGACAAGTCCATCACCAAGACCGAGCTCGTCGCGAGCATCGCCAGCGCGACCGGGCAGAGCCAGTCCGCCGTCTCGAGCGTGCTCGACTCCCTCTTCTCCACCGTCTCGGACGCGGTTGCCAAGGGCAGCAAGGTCTCGATCCCCGGCTGGATCGCCTTCGAGCAGGTCGCCACCTCGGCGCGCACCGGCCGCAACCCGCAGACGGGCGAGGAGATCTCGATCCCCGCGGGCAAGCGCGTCAAGGTCACCGCCGGCTCCAAGCTGAAGGCCGCCGTCAAGTAAGACGAGCTGCGTCGATGAAGGGGGGATGCCCAGCGGCATCCCCCCTTCTGCGTTCCCGCGAGACGTAGGCTTGCAGGGTGAACGCCCGAGCTCTCCGTGTGGCGGGACCCGTCCTTCTCGTCGTGGTCTCGCTCGTCGCCGTCATCGCCGGCCTGGCGTACGGCGGCGGAGCAGCTCCTCTGCTCATCGGTGATCCCGGGCCCGTCGTCCGCTGGGGCCTGCCCGTCGCCACGGTGGTCGTGAACATCAGCGCAGCCACGATGGTCGGCTCGCTCGTCCTGGCCCTCTTCTCCCTCAAGGCGGGTGAGCGGCCTTTCGAGGTGGCCCTGGACACGGCGTCGATCGGAGCGGCCGTCTTCACGCTCGCGGCCGCCGTCACCGGGTTCTTCACCTTCCTCAACGTCATCCCGGCCACGCCGACCGCCGACGCCGTCTTCGGTCAGCAGCTGGGTCGCTTCCTGGTCGAACAGGAGACCGGGCGCACCTGGCTCATCACGGCGATCGCCGGTGCCGTGCTCACCGTCCTCACCTTCGCGGTCCGCTCCTGGATTCCGACGCTCTTCGTCGCGATCGCCGCGCTGGCGGCGCTTGTTCCGATGGGCACTCAGGGCCACGCCGGCACCGAGGCCAGCCACACCGCTGCCGTCACGTCGCTCGTGCTCCACATCCTCGCCGCGGCGGTCTGGCTGGGCGGGCTCATCCTGCTCGTCGCGGTCCGCCCGGTGATGTCCCGGTCGCAACTCCAGACGGTGCTGCTGCGGTACTCCTCGATCGCCCTCGTCGCGTTCATCGTGGTGTCGATCTCCGGGACTGTCCGCGCCTCGATCGGACTGGTCGGCTGGGAGAACCTCTGGACGCCGTACGGCGTCCTCGTCCTCGTGAAGGTCGTGGCGCTCCTCGCCATGGGCGTGCTCGGCGCCTGGTACCGCCGCCGGCTGATCGCTCGAATGGGGGAGGAGCCGGGGTCGCGCCGCTTCTGGGGCGTCATCCTCCTCGAGCTGGCGTTCATGGGCGTCGCGAGCGGTGTCGCCGCGGCTCTCGCGCGGACGCCCCCGCCCGCGAACGAGCTGCCTCCCGTCGACACCACGGCCGCGGAGGTGCTGACCGGGGCGCCGCTGCCGCCGGAGTTCACCATCGACCGCTGGTTCACCGCGTGGGAGATCGACCTGCTCTGGGCGCTCGTCGTCGCGTTCGCCGTCTTCTTCTACCTGGCCGGCGCCTGGCGGCTGCACCGTCGCGGCGACAGCTGGCCCGTCTACCGCACGGTGATGTGGTGCCTCGGCATGTTCGGCGTCTTCTGGGTGACGTCCGGACCGATCAACGTCTACCAGGACTACCTGTTCAGCATGCACATGATCGGGCACATGCTGCTGTCGATGGCGATCCCGCTCCTCCTCGTCGCGGGGGCGCCGGTGACGCTGGCCGCCCGCGCGATCCGCAAGCGCGAGGACGGCACCCGCGGCGGGCGCGAATGGATCCTGTGGGCCGTGCACAATCCGGCGGCGAAGATCCTCACCAACCCCTACGTGACCGCCGGGCTGTTCATCGGCTCGCTGTGGGCGTTCTACTACACGGACCTCTTCCGGTGGTCGTTGTACGACCACCTCGGACACGTGTGGATGGTGGCGCACTTCCTCATCACCGGGTACCTCTTCGTGCTCAGCCTCATCGGCATCGACCCGGTCCCGTACCGGCTGCCCTACCCGATGCGCCTGCTCGTGCTCATCGCGATCATGGCCATGCACGCGTTCTTCGGCATCGCGATCATGATGAACTCCGGCCTGATGGTCGCCGAGTGGTTCGGCGCGATGGGCCGCCAGTGGGGTCCGACGCCGCTGCAGGACCAGTACATCGGCGGAGGCGTGGCCTGGTCGGTCGGCGAGATCCCCACGCTCATCCTGGCCATCACCGTCGCGATCCAGTGGTCGCGCAGCGACGAGCGTCAGCAGAAGCGCCGCGACCGCCACGTGGATCGCGTCGGGGACGTGGAGCTCGACGCGTACAACGAAGAGCTGGCGAAGCTCGCCGCCCGCGATGCGCGCCGCGCCGAGCGCGAGGCCGCCCGCAACCGCGTCTGATCCCCGGCGACGGGCGAACCGTTCGCGATCGCATGCCGCGTCGCGCGAGTTCCGCGGAAGGCGGGGCGAACAGGGACCGAGACCCGGGGTCAGTCGCTCTCCATGCCTCCGCCGACGAGGATCGAGGCCGTCCCGTCGGGTAGCACGGTGATGGCGCCGTCGACGAGGAACGGGACGTCCTCCGAGACGTTGCGGAGGGAGCCGTCGTAGATGGAGCGGATCTCGACCTCGATGTGCGCGACGGCCTCGGCCGAGGGGATGCGCCACCCGGCCCCGTCGGGGACGACCGTGACGGTCGGCTGGCGCGAGATCGACCAGGTCGGCGTGCCGTCGATGCGGTTGCGCACCGTGAGACCGAACGGGCACCCCGTCGGCTGCAGCACCTGTTGTGCCGCGCACTCGGACAGGAAGTCGTTGACCCGCTGCTGGACGACGTCGACGAACTCGTCCGTCGGCTCCGCCTGCACATCGACCGGGATGCCGGTGAGCGGCGAGTCGGCCAGCACGGCGACCCCCGGTGTCGCCGAGATGGCGGTGTCCACGCCGACGGAGTAGAGCCCGGGCGAGAAGACGAGGAGGGGGACGGATGCCGACGGGTCGGCATCCACTCCGTCGATCGAGACCTGACGCTTGTCGATCTCGAAGCCGTTGACGTCGAAGCTCATCGAGCCGCGCACGGTGAGCTCGATGACGCCGAGGGGACTCTCGGCGAAGGTCCACCGCGGGACGACGCCGATCCACCCGTCCTGCCGCACGGTGAACGTCGACCGTCCGGCGTAGCCGCCCGCGGTGTAGGCGACCGTGACCCGCGTGACATCGCCGTCGGCGGTCTCGTCGACCACGGTGGCATCCGAGATCTCCGACATCGCGGCCGGGCGCAGGAGCGCCTCCGACGCCGACGCGGGCAGACCCGCGGCCTCGAGCTCGACCGAGTCCACCGCCACGCCCGGCACCAGGAGCGCCTCCGCCGCGTCGCCCTCCGCGAGGAGGTCGAGATAGTGGGTGACGAAGGCGCGGGGACCGTAGACGTCGCGATACAGCGCGCCGACGCCGGCGCCGAGCGCTGTGAGGAGGAGGACGCCGACGAGGCCGAGCGCGATCAGCTCGGCGACGAGCCGCTGTCCGCGACCCCGACGCGCGACGACCCCCTCGGGCGTCGTCGGCCCCCCGCCAGCGTTGTCCACCCGTCCAGTCTAGGAATCCCACCTCCACGAACGCCGCGTGTGACAGGGAGTCGTCACGCGGCTGTGACCTCCTCGGCCGCGAAGAACTGCACGACGGCGACGGCGGCGAGCTGTCCGGAGGCGATCGCCGCCGCGAGGGAGGCCATCGGGCCGGGGAGGTGCGCGGGGTGCGCCATGTCGCCCGCGGCGTACACGTCCGGCGCGCTGGTCCGTCCGAAGGCATCCGTCCGCACGCCACCGGACTCGCTGATCTCCAGCCCCAGCTGTTCGGCGAAGGGGGCGCGCTGACGGGACACCGGCGCGGCGAAGGCCCCGGCCACCTCGTGGACCGTGCCGTCGGTGCGGAGGAGCGCCAGCCCGTCATCCGTCCGGCGCACCTCGCTCACCTCCGCGGGGTCGATGACGAGGACCTGGGATGCCACCGGCCCGAGCATGCGGGCGAGCATCTGCGCGTGCGGGTCGGCGTTCAGCACCGCCACGGGGCGACCGGCGAACTCGTGTCCATGGCAGAACGGGCAGTTGGCGACGCGGTCGCCCCACTGCTCAGCGAGACCCGGGATCGGCGGGAGCTCGTCGTGGAGACCCGTGGCCAGGACGAGGGTGCGGGCACGCAGCTCGGCGCCGTCCACCTCGACCACCAGGGCGTCGCCGTCGCGACGGACCTGTGAGACGGCGGCATCCCGGATCTCCACCGTCGCGTAGGCCGCGAGCTCCGCGCGGGCCAGGGCGCGCAGCTCGGCGGGGTCGCGGCCGTCGTTGGTCAGCAGATTGTGGGCGTGGGAGACGGTGCCGTTCCGGAAGACGCCCGAGTCCACGAGGAGCGTGCGCCGGTGCATGCGACCGAGGGTGAGGGCGGCCTGGAGGCCCGCCGGTCCGCCGCCGAGGACGATGGTGTCGTACATGGGGATTCCTTCCGGATGGGGTCGGACACCATCGTGCGACTTCATGTCGACGTGAGGTCAAGGCCCCTTCTCGCTTGCGCCGCCTGTACAGAAGAGTCCCCTCCGCGCCGGAGTGGCGAGAAGGGGACTCCCTGCTGATGCGCGGGCGTGCGCCGCCCGCGGGATGTTGCCGGCCTTACGGCACCTGCACCAGCAGGTTCGGCGAGAGCGCGCCGGTGATCCTGCCCTCGACGGCGTCGCCGAGGACTGTCGACGTCACGTCTGCGGGAGAGGCCCCGGGAGCCTGCTCGAGCACGAGGGCGGCGACGCCGGCGACGTGAGGTGCGGCCATCGACGTGCCCGAGATCGTGTTGGTCGTGCCGTCGAGCCACGTCGAGGTGATGTCGACGCCGGGCGCGAACAGGTCGACGCAGCTGCCGAAGTTCGAGAACGACGCGCGCTCGTCGGTGCGTGAGCTCGCGGCTACCGTCAGCGCGGACGCCGCCGACGACGGGGAGGACGTGCAGGCCGGCAGCGAGCTGTTGCCCGCGGCGACGGCGACCGTGATGCCGCGGTCGGTCATGCGGTCGACGGCGGCGTTGGTCGCCGAGCTGAACAGGCCACCAAGGCTCATGTTGGCCACGGCCGGGCGCTGGGTCTGCGAGGCGACCCAGTCCATGCCAGCGATGACACCCGCCGTCGAACCCGAGCCGTCGCATCCGAGGACGCGGACCGCAACGAGGTCGACGTCGGTGGCGACGCCCCACGTCTCGCTGCCGACCGTGCCGGCGACGTGCGTGCCGTGACCGTTGCAGTCGTCCGTGCCGCGTCCGTCGTCGATCGAGGTGAAGCCCGGGGTCACCCGGCCGGAGAACTCCGGATCCGCCGGCACGATGCCGGTGTCGATGATGTACGCCGTCACGCCGGCACCGGTGCCGTTCGGGGTGTACGAGCCGTCGAGCGGCAGGTCGGGCTGATCGATGCGGTCGAGACCCCACGTCGCCTGCGTGGTGGTCATGACGGAGTCGCGCTCGACGGTCTCGACGAGCGGGCTCATCGCGAGCAGCGCGGCCTGGGAGCCGGTCAGCGTCGCAGTGAAGCCGCCCAGGGCGTCGAACGTGCGGGTGAGCGAGCCGGCGGGGAGCACGCCGCCGAGCCGCTGGACGATGTCGTCGACGACGGCGCCGTCGCGGAGCATGACGATGTACTCGTCGTCCGTCTCCGGCGCGGCGACGGCCGCTGGGGCCGCGCTGAGGGCGGTCAGGGCGCCGGCGATCGCGATCGCGGCGCCGGCGACGGTCAGCCGTGACCGTCGGGGGGTGCGCGTGGACATGGGGATCCTCTCTTGCCCGGGGGGTGCGGGCGTGGACGGGGGACCGGCGCTGACTCCGGGGGAAGTCACGAGACGAACGTACGGCCGTCGGCGCGCGGGAGGGCGCCCGAGCAGGAGCTTCCGGGCGGGAATTAACGTTGCCGAAACAGGACAGGGTTGCGCTTCGCGTCCTGACCCCGGACTCGTCTACGGTCGGTTCTCTCCGGCATGGTGCTCGTGCAGAGGGGGCAGTCCCGCGTAGCGCCGCCATCCATCGCATCGCGTCACGTCGGCGGCGCTGCAATTCACGACGTGCGACAGGAACTCCTCCGCGGCATCCAGCTGTCGCCGCTGCTCCTCGATCCAGGCGAGCTGCTGCTCGACGACCGCCTTCCGCTCGGGTCTGGTCCCTCGGATGACGGTCCGGATGTCGGAGAGGCTGATGCCCAGGCGCTGGCAGGCGCGGACGATACGGAGCTTGACGATGTCCTGCGGGCCGTACGCGCGGCGTCCGGAGGGGTCCCGCTCGGGGCGGATCACCCCGACGCTCTCCCAGTGCCGCAGGACGTGCGGGGCCGAGTCCACCTCATGAGCGGCGTCACCGATGCGCATTCCTGCATTCTGTCAGCGTCGTCCGACGCGCGGTCTTGCTCCGCCCCCCGCCACCGCGCTTTCTTCTCCCGCGACCGCGGGGGGCCGCCCCCTCGTGGATGATGACGCGGAGCGACCGTCGGGATTCCATCGCGCCGGGGCGGTCATCGACAGCTGAGTGCGCGGTAGTCGGCCGTCGTCGGCGTGGACGAGCCCTGGACGCCGACCGTCACGGACCCCGCGGCGACCGACGCGGTGCGGGCGGAGATGGCCTTCGACACGGACCGTCCGGCGGCGAGATCACTGAAGGCGCTCGAGCCGTACGGGCTCGTGATCGTCCCACTCACCGGAGCCGTGCCGGTGTTGCGGACCGTCACGACCAGGGTCACCCGGCCGGCCGTGCACCGCGGCACCACGGTCGCCTGCACCGTTGCCGGTGCGGGGGCCACGACGACGCGGGCGGTCACGGTGCGGTTGGCCGGAGCGACCTCCTGCTGGGACGTGAGCGACAGGTCGAGCATCCCGTTGGCGCGGACGTTCACGGCCTTGAACCAGCTGTTGCGGTCGGGGTCGAACAGACCGCCCGCGGCGGGACCGGTGTGCGGCTCCGGGTAGGGGCGCGCGTGATAGGCCAGCACGAGGTTGCCCGCTGGGTCCACGGCGAAGGAGTTGTGTCCCGGCCCGCCCTGCCCCTGACCGCCGATGCGGCCGGTGGAGGTGTCGTTCGTGGTGAGGACGGGCGACGGGACGCGGGTCCAGCTGGCGGGGTTCTTCAGGTCCGCGTCCTTCTTCGCTCGCAGCATCCCCAGGTCGTAGTACTTGTCGACCGTTCCCCCGGAGTAGGTGAGGTAGATGTTGTCACCCTGCTCGATCATGAACGGAGCCTCGACGACACCCTGGTCGGCGCCTTCGTCGCTGTCGGACGGGGTCGGCGCCTGCTTGCCGTACTCCCACGGCTGGCTGATCGCGTACACCTCGCTCAGCCCGCCCTCGAGGAGCGGAACCGTGCCCTTCGGGCCCATCTTCGCCGTGCCGATGAGCAGCCGTCCGCCGTTGGGCATGACCCAGTAGCCCTGCGTGACGCCGTTCTCCACGCGCTCGAGGTAGGAGACGTCGAAGGCGGCGCCCTCGAGGATGGTCGGCTCCCCCCAGTTCTCCTGGTTCACCAGTCCCCCGTCGCGCAGCGACTCCTCGCTGCCGATATAGGGGATGAGCACGGTGTTGTCGCACCAGCCGTTGGTGGGCGCATAGCCCCGGTTCATGCCGGCGACGATCCACCACTGACCGTTGATCTTGTGGAACTCCTGCGCCCAGATGTACCCGCCCCACCCGTAGAAGGTGTTGGGGTACTGGCTCTGCTTCCCGGGCGTGCCGCTGTCGGGGTCGATGACGATCTGCTCGGGCGCGTCCGCGAGACCGGCGATGGTGGTCGCGCGCTTGAGGCCGATCTTGCGGTAGGCGTTGGCGTCGATGAGCTGGTCGTCGGGCGCGTTCGAGGGGATCGAGTAGTGCGACCCCGTCAGGTACCAGTGCGCGTCGTCCTCGTTGAAGAAGAGATGCGGGTCGGCGCGGGCGTCGTTGACCATCTCCTCGGCGGTCTGCTGGACCGTGCCGGACACCTCGTACACACCGGGCGTCCGCGAGTCGACGGCGGCCAGGTCCTCGGCATCCCACTGCACCGGCAGGCTCTTGGTGGAGCCGTCGTTGTAGTCGAGGGTGACGGATGACGGGAGGGTGCCGGCATCCACCTTCCGGCCGTTCTCGACGGGGACGTCCGCGAGGGCGCGGACCCCGGTGTTCTGCAGGTCCACGTAGTTCTTGTAGAAGACGTCGAACTCCGTTCTGGACAGGCTGAAGGTGCTCGCCTCGTTCTGAGCGGTGAAGCCGGGAAGTCCCGTTCCGCTGACGCCGAGGGTGCGGATGTCGGCCCGGGTGGGGGAACCGGGGGTGCTCGAGCCGGTGAGGCCGTCGAGCTGGGCGACGCGGCCCTCTCCCGTCAGCTCGTCCGTCCAGAACGCCTTGTATCTCCTGCTCGCGGCGTCGTACTCGATGCGGGGATCGCGGACCACCGACCCGTCTGCGGCGATCCTGACCGTGCGCTGGTTGCGGAAGGTGGCACCGTCGGGTGCGTCCCACACGTACACGGAGTCGGTGGCGTTGTTCTGCGCGGCCACGGCGCCGAGCGAGCCGTCGGCGAAGCGCACCAGCGTCGGCGACCCGAGCTGGGCGTGGGGGTTCGCGGATTGCGAGCCGTCCCACGTCGCGTACAGGATCGCCTGCGCGCGGTTCAGCGGCTCCCACGCCGTGGCGCCGGCGGGCCGGGCCGAGACGTAGAGCGCGTCGGCCCGCCGGTCGTCGTCGTAGGCGAGGGGGTCGTCCTTGACGCCCCCGGTCGTCGTGACCTTCTTGACGTAGGTGGCGATGTCGCCGCCGGCGTCGAGGATCTGCGCCGACGCCGTGACCGGCTGTGCAACGCCCGCAATCCGGGCGGTCAGTTCGACCGCGACGGGACCCGAGGACGGTCGTGCGATGCGACCGTCCGCGGAGACGAGCGACGCGCCGGGGCCGGTCGCCGACCACGTGACGGCGTTGCCGAGCACGGACGAGGGCAGGTCGCCGGAGATGCGCGCGGGCACGGCGAGGGCGGATGCCGCGTCGCTCGGCACACCGGGCAGTCCGAGCTCGGCGGGGGTCAGGGCGCGGTTGTAGATGCGCAGGTTGTCGAGCAGGCCGGAGAAGTACTCCCCGCCGCCCCAGTTGGCCTTGCCGATCTGCAGCACACCGCCCGACGAGCCGAGGATCTGCGACAGGACGGGCCCCGACGTGTTGGTCGACACCAGCTTCTTGTCGACGAACAGGCGTGCGGTCGCGCCGGAGATGACGAGGTCGACGTGCTTCCACTCGGTGGCGGACGCGGTCGAGACGAGGTTGCCCGCCGTGTTCCGGGAGCCCGCGTTGTCGTAGCGCTCGACGGTGACGCCGGTTGTCCGGTCGAGGTAGCCGAGATAGTGCTCCTGCGCGAACTCCTGCCGCGCCGCGCTGCGGGCGGCGAAGACCGTCCACCCGGTGTTGCCGGCGGCGTCGGGCTTGCTGTCGTAGGAGATGGTGACGTCGTTCACGCCGGCGAGCAGGGGCGAGCCGCCGTTCTTCGTGACGTTCAGCCAGAACCCGCTGCTCAGCTGCGCCGCGTTGCCCGAGACGCCGGGGACGAGTCGCGCGGTGCCCTGCGTGGTGGCCGTGGCGCCCGCGCCGGTGAAGCTGGTCGTGCCGCTGTCGAAGGTGAAGTCGGCGATGAGGGCGTCCTCGGGCCCGGCGGCGGTCGCGACGCCCGGACTGAGGAGGCTCGCGCACAGGGCCGCCGCCGCGGTGACGCCCCAGGTGGTGCGGCTCAGGCGGGTGCGGCGCGAAGCCGGGGGCGAGACGGGTGCGGCAGGCGTCGTCGAACGGCTCGCGGAAGCTCGGCGCATATTCTCTCTCCATCGAGGCGCCGCTCGTCGTCGTGCGGCGTGTTACCGCTCACAGTAACCCGTGGACGGGCGCCCGTCCAGACCGGCGACCTTCCCCACCTCCCCGCGGAGCAGGCTGCGCGAACTACCATGAATCGGTGAGCACGCCCACCCTCTCCGCCGAGCAGCAGGCGCTGTTCCGGCTGATCGAGGACACGCGCGAGCACGTGTTCGTCACGGGGCGGGCCGGCACCGGCAAGTCGACGCTGCTGCAGCATCTGGCCTGGAACACGAAGAAGCAGATCGCGGTGTGCGCCCCGACCGGCGTCGCCGCCCTGAACGTCGAGGGGCAGACGATCCACTCGCTGTTCCGGCTGCCCATCGGGCTCATCGCGAACGGCGACATCGAGCAGAACGACGCCACCCGCAAGATCCTCAACGCGATCGACACCCTCGTGATCGACGAGATCTCCATGGTCAACGCCGACCTGATGGATGCCATCGACCGCTCCCTCCGTCAGGCCCGTGGCCGGCGCGCGGAGCCGTTCGGGGGAACGCAGATCGTCATGTTCGGCGATCCGTACCAGCTGGCGCCCGTCCCGCCGCGCGGCGACGAGATGCGGTACATCCGCGACCACTACCGCTCGTTCTGGTTCTTCGACGCCAAGGTCTGGTCCGGCGACGCGGGAGGCGATGGACTGATCGACATCGGGCGCCACGGCGCGGACCTGCACGTCAACGAGCTCGTCGAGATCCACCGGCAGTCCGACCCCGCGTTCAAGGCGCTCCTGAACGCCGTGCGATACGGGCGCGTGACGGCGGACATGGCCGGCGTGCTGAACGCGGCCGGGGCGCGCACGCCGCCCGACCCCGCGGACGGCGAGCATCCGGTGATCACGCTCGCCACCCGGAACGACCGCGTCAACGAGATCAACCGGCGCCACTTGAACGAGCTCGTCGGGCGCACGCAGACCGCCAACGCGGAGATCTCCGGCGACTTCGGCCGGGGCGAGGCGAACTATCCCGCCGAGCTGGAGCTCACCCTGAAGGTGGGCGCGCAGGTGATGTTCCTGCGGAACGACAGCGCCCAGTTCGGCGAGGTCGCGCGGTGGGTCAACGGCACGATCGGCACCGTCACCCGGATCGCCGGCGGCGCCGTGCGCGTCGAGGTCGACGGCGTCGAGCACGACGTCGAGCCCGCCGTCTGGGAGAGGTACCGCTACGCCTACGACCCGGGCACGAAGAACCTCTCGCGCGAGATCGTCGCCGAGTTCACGCAGTTCCCTCTCCGGCTGGCATGGGCTGTGACCATCCACAAGTCGCAGGGCAAGACCTACGACCGAGCCGTCGTCGACCTCGGCGCGGGGGCGTTCGCCCCCGGTCAGACCTACGTGGCGCTCAGTCGTCTGACGTCACTGGAGGGCCTGTATCTGTCGCGCCCGCTGCGGCCGAGCGACATCCGCGTCGACGAGGACGTGCGCCGCTTCATGAAGCAGGCGTGGACCGCGCGCCAGGCCGCGGCTCAGGCGACCTGAGACGCCTTCGCGCGCGCGAGGTCCTCGAACAGCTCGGTGTTGAACCGGTAGGCCACGAGCACCTCGTCGATGACCCGCTCCTTCTCGGCATCGTCCCACGGCGCCGCGTCGAGCTGCTCCCGGTAGACGCACTTGAAGGCCTTGGGGTCGGCGATGTCATGGAACAGGTAGAAGCCGATGCCGTTCGTGTCGAACCCGAACCGCCGCTGCATGAGGCGTCCGATGAAGATGCCGCCGGACAGGTCGCCGAGGTAGCGCGTGTAGTGGTGCGCGACGAAGCCCCCCGGCCAGGTGGCGGCGACGCGGCGGATCCGCGAGACGTAGGCCTGCGTCGTCGGCAGCGGCGCGACCCGGTCGCGCCAGTCGGGTCCGATGAGGAACGCGAGGTCGGCCTCGAGGGCCGGCAGGCGGGTGAGCTTGTCGCTGATGAAGACGGATGCCACCGGGTCTGCCCGCATGCGCTCGGTCGCGGCCTCCAGCGCCTCGTAGATGAACCAGTGCTGCGTCACGAGCGCGACGTAGTCCTCGCGGGTGCCGGACCCGTTGATGAGATCGGCCATGAACCCCGCGTGCTCGCTCGAGGAGTGCGCGCTGCTCGAGCGCTCGCGGAGAGCGGAGGAGAACGGGACGACGGCGTTCATGCGGCCATCATACGCAAACGGTTAGGTGAACCTAACCCCCAATTCGCCCTCGATTCTCAGTGGGGTCGCTGCTCCACGCCGAGGCGGTCGCACGCCTGCTCGTACAGGGCCACGACCTCGCGGCGGACGGCCCGTCGATCCTCGATCGGTCCGCCCGGCCAGGCCACCCGCAGCGGGAAGGGCGCGCCGTCGTGGCCGGCGACGGACCAGTCGGCCCCGTCGCCGTCGAACCCGGTCATCGTGGCGCCGGAGGCGGTGGCATCCGGTCCGAAAGCCCGGGCGATGAGGATGTTGTCCTCGACGTGGTCGGAGTTCATGTGCGCCAGGACGGCACGGACCGCCCCGTCGTCGAAGGTGTGCGGCATGCGGTCAGCCTAGATGTGATGCAGACGTGACCGGGCGGGGCCTTACACCCTACGGCCGGGGTGAGCGGCGTGTGTTTGAATCGATGGGCGCGCGTTTCGTCGAGCGCCGGATATCGGGGGTGCACATGCGCGGGTGGCGTCGTTCCGCAGCCATCGCTCTCGCCGGGGTCGCGGCCCTGACGACCGTGCTGAGCGGCTGCACCGGACCGACCTCGGTGCCGGTCGACGTGCCGGCGCAGGTCGACCGTGCTCTGCCGGACGACACGATCGCCCAGCTGCAGGACGCCGTGACCTCCGCCATGATCGCGACGGGGTCGACCGGGGCCATCGTCGGCGTGTGGGCGCCGTGGAGCGGCACCTGGGTCACCGGTCTCGGGACGCAGGGACCCGGCGGCGGCGAGGTCTCGACCGACATGAGCTTCCGCGTCTCCGACGTCACGCGCGCGATGACCTGCGACGTGCTGTACCAGGTCGCCGCCGACGGCACCGTCGGTCTCGACGACAGCGTCACGACGTGGGTCAGCGGACTGCCCGGGTACGACGCGATCACCCTCCGACAGCTCTGCGACGGCACCTCCGGCCTCGGGTCCTACGCCTCCGTGCTGCAGGCCTCCTGGCTGCGAAACCCCGACCGCGAGTGGAACCCGCGCGAGCTGATGGCCTTCGGCATCGCCAGCCCGCGCGTCAACGACCCGGGCGTCGCCTGGGCGGACTCGGACACCGGTTACATCCTGCTCGGCCTCGCGCTCGAGCGCGCGACGGGCGAGTCGATCAACGACCTCATCGCCGAGCGCGTCTCCGGCCGCCTCGGCCTCTCGGCCACCTCCCTGCCGAACGCCGTCGCGTCCGCACCGTCCGTCGGCGCCTCGCTGCAGGGCTACTGGTCCATGCCGAACGCCGAGGGCGTCTGGAACTGCACCGACCCCGGCGAGGTCACTGTGGCGTCCGCCAGCTTCGGCGGCGCGGACTCGGGCGCGGTCTCGACGATCACCGACCTGGGTCGCTACGCGCAGGCCCTCGCCACGGGCGCCCTCGTGGACGAGGACGCCGGACGGTTCGCGCGCCCCCTGCCCGTCGGACCCGAGGAGCCGACGTGGTTCACCACGTCCGGCGGGGCGTACCAGGCCGGCTCGCTCATCGGGCAGTTCGGCTCGACCCCGGGCTACATCACCGGTGCGTTCGCCGATCCCGCGACGGGGATGTCGGTCGCGGTCGTGCTCAACAACTCCGGCGCCACTCCCCGGGTCGGCGCCTGGCTCGCGTGGGAGCTCGCGGCGATCGCCTCCAAGGCGCCGGCCGCGGACGGGCAGACCGTGCCCGAGGCCGGCCTGCCTTGGACGGCCCAGCAGCAGCGCGACGCCATCAACGGCAACGCGATCTGCGCCCCGCCCGCGGGGTGAGCGCCGCTCGCGGCGGATCCGGCTCGGCCGCCCTGCTGGTCCTCGTCGGCCTCGCGTGCCAGGAGGTCGGCGCGTCCTTCGCCGTCCTCCTCTTCCCCGACACGGGACCGCTGGGCATCGTCATGCTCCGCCTGCTCTTCTCGGCCCTGCTCCTTCTGCTGATCGCCCGCCCCCGGCTGCGCGGCCACTCGGCGGCGTCGTGGCGATCCGTGGTGTGGTTCGGTGTCGTCCTGGCATCCATGAACGGGCTCTTCTACCTCGCTCTGGAGAGGCTTCCGCTCGGGGTCACCGTCACGATCGAGGTCCTCGGCCCGCTGACGCTCTCGATCATCACGGCCACCGGGGCGGCGCGCTGGCTGTGGGCCGGTCTCGCGCTCGCCGGAGTCGTCGCGCTCGGCGCGGGCGGATGGGACCGGCTGGATGCCGTCGGCGTCCTGTTCGCGCTCGGGGCGGCCGTCAGCTGGGCGCTGTACATCCTGGCCTCGGCACGGGTGGGGCGTCAGTTCCCCCGTCTGGACGGTCTGGCCCTCGCGATGGCGGTGGGCGCGGTCCTCGCGCTGCCGTTCGGTGTCGCGCAGGCGCAGGACGCCCTGCTGCGCGTCGACATCCTCGCGCTCGGGGCGGCGGTGGCGCTGCTGTCGTCCACCGTCCCGTACGCCCTCGAGCTCATCGCCCTGCGTCGGCTCCCCGCCGCGGCCTTCGCCATCCTCATGAGCCTCGGCCCCGCCACCGCCTCTTTGGCGGGCTTCCTCCTGCTGGGACAGCACCTCGCCTGGCTCGAGATCGGCGGCATCGCCCTCGTCATCGCCGCGAGCATCGGTGCGGTGGGCGCGGCCGCCCGACGGCCCGCGCGGACCACGGAGCCGGACGAGCCCCTGGCCGAGCCGCTCGGCTGAGGACACCGGATGCCACGGCGTCGCGGCCCGCGCAAGGGGACGGGGCGCGACGGGGGCCCCGGCGAGGATGTCGACATGAGCGATGACGACGACCAGACCCGCAAGGACTTCGACGAGGCCGTCAACATGACGGCGAGCGAGCTGAAGAAGTGGCTCGACACCGACGAGTCGAAGTCGGTCGGCCAGAAGAAGGACGGGGGCGAGTCGACCGGTCACGAGAGCGGGCGGCACATCGTCCGCATCCTCGAGAAGAAGAAGGCCGACCTGACCGACGACGACCTGAAGCACATGCGCAAGGTCGTCGGCTACGTCAAGCGCCACAGCGCGCAGAAGCCGAAGGGCGACATCCACGACACCGACTGGCGGTACTCGCTGATGAACTGGGGCAACGACACCGAGAAGTGACGGGTTCGCTGTGATGCGGGGGCGGTGGCATCCGGCGCTCCCGGGGCGCGGTAGAACGTAAGCATGGCCATCATCGACAGCGCCGTGTACGTCGGCGGTCACCGCATCGACAACCCGACGAGCCTGGACCAGACGTTCGAGTACATGCGCGAGCACGGGGGGACGGGCTGGATCGGCCTGCTCCGGCCGTCCGCGAACGAGCTCGAGCGCGTCGCGGCGGAGTTCTCGCTGCATCCGCTGGCGGTGGAGGACGCCCTGTCGGGGCATCAGCGCCCCAAGCTGGAGCGCTACGGCGACGACCTGTTCGTCGTGCTGCGTCCGGCGCGGTACGTCGAGGCGGAGGACTCCATCGAGTTCGGGGAGCTGCACGTCTTCGTCGGCACCGACTACGTGGTGACCGTCCGGCACGCCGAGGTGCCGGACCTCTCGCACGTGCGGAAGCGGCTGGAGGGACAGCCCGATCTCCTCGCGCAGGGCCCGCAGGCCGTGCTCTACGCCATCCTCGACGAGGTCGTCGACGGGTACGACCCGGTGGCCCGCGGTCTGCAGAACGACATCGACGAGATGGAAGACGCGTTGTTCGGGGCGGACGGCGTGGAGCTGTCGCAACGCATCTACCGGCTCTCGCGCGAGGTCATCCATCTGCAGCGGGCGGGCGATCCGCTGCGGGACATGCTCGAGTCGCTGCTGCGCGGCGCGGACAAGTACGACGTCGACATCGAGGTGAAGCGGTCGTTGCGGGACGTCCTCGACCATGTCATCCGGGTGTCCGAGAAGCTCGCCTCGATGCGCGCGATCCTCGACAACGCCCTGACCGTGAACGCGACGCTCGTCACCCAGCGCCAGACCGAGACCTCGCTGAAGCAGAACGACCAGGTCAAGAAGATCTCGGGATGGGCCGCCATCCTGTTCGGTCCGACGCTGATCGGCGGCATCTACGGCATGAACTTCGACGACATGCCCGAGCTGCACTGGGCATACGGCTACCCGTTCGCGCTGGCGCTCATGCTCGTGACGTCGGTGACGCTGTGGGCGGTGTTCAAGCTGAAGCGCTGGCTCTGAGACGCGGGCCGCGCCGCGCGCGGGTGAAGAATTGGCGCATCCGGGCCTCCTCCGCGAAAGATAGGGGGGTGAGCACGACCCCCGAGAACGCCCGTCCGGACGCCGGCATTCCGCACACCTCGCCCGCCCCTCCGCTCGAGGACGCCGGCTACCACAAGCGCCTGACCTCGCGGCAGGTGCAGATGATCGCCATCGGCGGGGCGATCGGCACCGGCCTGTTCCTCGGCGCCGGCGGGCGGCTCGCCGCGGCGGGCCCGGCGATCGTCGTCGCGTACGCGGTGTGCGGTCTCTTCGCGTTCTTCATCCTGCGCGCACTGGGCGAGCTGGTCCTGCACCGGCCGACCTCGGGGTCGTTCGTGTCCTACGCCCGCGAGTTCTTCGGCGAGAAGGCGGCCTTCGTCTCGGGCTGGTTCTACTGGATCAACTGGGCGACGACGACGATCGTCGACATCACGGCCGCCGCGCTGTACATGCGGTTCTTCGGTGCCTACGTGCCCTTCATCGCTGCGGTCCCGCAGTGGGTGTGGGCCCTGCTGGCGCTCGTGCTCGTGCTGGGCGTCAACCTCGTCTCGGTCAAGGTGTTCGGCGAGCTCGAGTTCTGGTTCGCGCTCATCAAGGTCGCGGCGCTGGTGGTCTTCCTCGCGGTCGGCATCTACTTCGTCGTGTTCGGGACGCCCTCCGGCTCCCCGACCGGCTTCTCGCTCATCGCCGACAACGGCGGGTTCTTCCCCGCCGGGCTGCTGCCGGCCATCCTCCTCATGCAGGGCGTCGTCTTCGCCTACGCCTCGATCGAGCTGATCGGCACGGCGGCCGGCGAGACGAAGAACCCCGAGAAGGTCCTCCCGCGCGCGATCAACTCGGTGGTCCTCCGCGTCGCGGTGTTCTACGTCGGGTCGGTGCTGCTCCTGTCGCTGCTGCTGCCGTACACCGCCTACTCGGCGGGGGAGAGTCCCTTCGTCACGTTCTTCGCGTCGATCGGCGTCGAGGGCGCCGACGTGGTCATGAACCTCGTCGTGCTGACGGCCGCGCTCTCCTCGCTCAACGCCGGCCTCTACTCGACGGGGCGGATCCTCCGGTCGATGTCCGTGTCCGGGTCGGCCCCGCGCTTCGCCGGCCGGATGAACAAGGCGGGCGTCCCCTACGGCGGCATCGCGATCACCGCCGCCGTCGCGCTCCTCGGTGTGCCGCTGAACTACCTCGTCCCCGAGGAGGCGTTCGAGATCGTCCTCAGCGTCGCATCGGTCGGCATCGTGGTCACGTGGGCCACCATCGTGCTGTGCCAGCTGCGCCTGAAGCAGCTCGCCGACCGCGGAGAGCTGGAGCGGCCGTCGTTCCGCATGATCGGCTCGCCGTACACCGGCTATCTGACGCTCGTCTTCCTCGCCGCGGTCCTGGTGCTCGTGTTCATCGACTCGCCGGCGACGCTCATCGTGACGGTCGTGGCCAGCGGTCTCATCGCCGCCGGCTGGTTCGCGTGCCGGTCGAGGATCGCGGCGCTCGCAGCCGAGCGCGACGGCTACACCGGGACGCTTCCGGTGGTGCCGAGCCCGTACCGCAGGGACTAGTCCTCACCCGCGCGGGTCGGGAGGGGAGGGATGCCACCGCGGTGGCATCCCGTGTCCTGTCCCGCCCCGCGGGCCGGTCAGCGCGCCGGCGCCGCCACCGGAGCACCCGCGTCGGCATAGACGCGACGCAGGAGCTCGGCGTGATGGGCAGGCGAGAAGACGGCGGCCGCGCGGTGGGCGCGACGGGAGGCGTCGACGATGTCGGACGGCTGCCGCACGAGCCGCACGAGCGCCTCCGCCATACCCGCAACGTCCGAGGGGACGAGGATGCCGCCCTCGGACAGCCCCTCGCGGAGGTCGGCGTCCACGTAGACGACCGACCGGGCCTCCGTGAAGGCCTCGACGACGACCACCGGCTGATTGTCGAATCCGAGCGAGGTCAGCGCCACGAGATGGGCGCGGCGGACACGCGCGCGCACTTCGTCGCGCGACAGCCGACCGGTGACGAGGATGTCGGGACGCGGCTCGGGACCGGCGGGGTCGGCGGCGTCCTCCACGGCACGCCGCAACGGGCCGTCGCCGATGATCTCGATCGAGAGGGCGCCGGGGCGGAGGAGCGCCTGGGCCGTCCGGGCCGCGCGCACGAACTCGAGCACGCGCTTCTCCGGCGCCAGCCGTCCGACCCAGACGAGCCGCACGGGTCCCTCGACGGACGTGAGGGGCTCCGCCTGCGTCGCCTCCGGCGCGGCGTTGGGGATCACCGCGACGCGGCGCACGCCGGCCGCCCGGAGACGGTCGGCCTGATGCGCGGAGGGGGAGACGACCACGTCCGCCCGTTCCGCGGTCGAGAGCGTCATGCCGCGGAGGGCGGAGTCGGTAGCCGACGGAGCGAGGGCGGTGCCCGACACCGGGTGCGAGCGGACGCACCGGGCGAAGGTGCGGGTGATGAGCGCGGCGATCGGCTCGAACACGGCCGGCATCCGCGCCTGCCAGAAGAACGTGTGAACTGTGTGCACCACGGGCAGGCCCAGCTCGCGGGCGACGTCGATCGCGGCCGCGGTGAGGCCGAACTCGGAATGCACGTGGACGACCTGGATGCCGCGGGCGGTGAACTCCTCGCGGAGACGGCGCCGCAGCTGCGGGCGGTTCCGCAGCAGCGGCAGGTCCAGCCCGGGGAGGACGCGCCGGACGTCGACGTCGAGCATCGCGGGGTTCTCGGTCGCCGGGTGGGCGGCGGCCGAACGACGGGACGCCTTCGTGCGGGGTGCGACGACGGTCACGCGGGCGCCGTCGGCGGCGAGGATGCGCGCCTCGTCGAGGAACGCGGACTGCGCACCGCCGAGGTAGTCGAGCGAGTAGTCGCACACCAGCGCCACCTTCAGGTCGGGGGTGGCGCGGGGTGTCCTGCTCGGCATGACGTCTCCTCGGTCGGGCGAAAGGTGCCGCCGCGTGGACAGCGACCCCTCCATTTCAACCGAGAACCGGGCCGGATGGCGAGAGGGCGCGGCGTACTCCCGGGGTGAACCGTAGTACACCGCCGTCCGCGGCACCCGCGCGCACCGGTCGCCGACGTCGCCCGGGGACACGGCCCGCCGCGCCTACCCCCGGTGGAAGGGGCAGCGCGACGGGGCGTCCGCCGGACGGATGCGACCGCCTGAGCGGGGCTTGGTGGGCATCCGCCGACGGTTCACCTGCAGCCCGCGTCCGGAGATGCGGATGCGCGGGTCGCTCAGCGCTGCGACGGCCGCGGCGAGTCCCGCGATCGCCAGCTTCTCGCCGGGGCAGCGGTGTCCCGTGGCGACGTCGCCGCCGCCGTGGGGGACGAAGGTCTCGATGGCCTCGTAGTCGTCGACGCCGCGGAACCGGTCGGGATCGAACGTCCCGGGAGCGCGCCAGGACCGGTCGTCGGTGTCGGTGCCGAGGATGTCCAGCACGACCCGCCCTCCCGCCGCGACGCGCTCGCCGTCGAGCTCGACGTCGTCGACCGCCCAGGCCGGGAGCATCGGGACGAACGGTGCGGTGCGGCGGACCTCCTGGGCGAAGGCGGTGGCGCTCGGCCCGCCCACCAGTGCACCCGTCTCGGCCGCCTCGGCGGCGATCCTCGCCCGCCACTCGGGGCGGTCGAACAGCTCCTTGGCGGCGAAGGCGACGAACCGTGCGACGGCGATCATGGGACGGAAGCTGTTCTGCAGCTCGACCCCGGCCTGGCGGGCCGACAGCAGCTGCCCGTCCTGGTCGCGGTGGCGGGCCCACGCGTGCAGGGCGGTGCCCTCGGCGGGGGTGAGCTCCCCGGACCGGGTCGCCTCGATCAGGCGGGCCGCGTGACGGTCCGACCAGCCGCGGTTGATCATCGCGAGGAGGAACTCGGGCGAGTACGGGACGCCGAAGCCGTCGACGATCTGCGCCTGCCGACGGGCCCACCGGGTCCGGGCGGCGTCCGTGCCGGGAATGCCCGCCCACCGCATGATCGCGCGGCCGAGCGCGCCGACGGCGGCGTCGTAGGCGGTGCGGTCCCCGCCCTCGACCCAGGCGTCGAGCTCGCGGCGCCATTCGCGCTCCAGCTCCGGCAGCAGGCGGCCGACCTCGTCGTCGTCGTACAGCACGTCGACGAAGGTGGCCTTGCGGTGACGGTGCTCGTCGCGGTCGAGGCTGTGGACCGACCCGTGGCCGAAGAGGGACTCCTGGATGAACGCCGGCATCGCCCCGTGCCGCCGGGTGCGGCTCTCGTCGTAGAACAGCTCGACGCCCTCCGCGCCGCGCACGAACAGCGCTTCCTTGCCGAGCAGGCGGAACGGGACCGCACGGGCTCCCGGCCGCGTGCGCCTCCACAGGCGGCTGCCGAAGTCGTAGCCGCGGGTCAGGAGCGAGAGCGAGTCGTCGCGGAGGAGCGTCGTCGGTGAGGGCATGGCGGCCACGGTGCCACGTCGGGGAGGGCCGGCCGAGGGGGAGGCGACCGGCGCGGCCGTGTGGTACCGGAGCCGGGTCCCGTCAGCGGCGCCAGTCCTCCTCGGGGGTCAGAGGCACGAGCGGTGGAACGACGACCGTGGTGTCGAGCATCCAGCGCCGCCCGTGCTCCGCCGACGCGGAGAGCGCCGTCATGATCTCCGTCACGTGCAGCGCCATCTCGCCGCTCGCGCGTCCGCCGGGGGCGACGGTCGCCGCGCCGCTGCCGCCATCGCCCGCGCCGCTCCCGGAGCCGGGGCGCGAGCCGGTGGCATCCCGGATCATGTCGAGCACGCCGATCCCGCGCCCGGCGGCGACGTACCCGGCCGACGCCGGGAGCTCCTCCCACGCGTCGGCCCCGGCCCGGAGATGCCGGACCGTGCCGTCGAAATAGTTGGGATCGGGCACCGCGAGCGACCCCGTCTCCCCGTGCACCTCGATGGGGCTGCCCGCCGAGCCCGCCGCGTCGAAGCTGAAGGCGACCGTCGACAGCGCCCCCGACGCGTGCCGGAGCACGCCCGTGACATGCGTGTCGATCTCGACCGGGATGCGCTCGCCGGCGCGCGGCCCGGCGCCGATCACCCGATGACCGCGGCCGCGGGAGGCCTCGCCGACCACCGACACGACGGGGCCGAGCAGGTGCACCAACGACGTCAGGTAGTACGGCCCCATGTCGAACAGCGGACCGCCCCCGGCGAGGTAATAGAAGTCCGGATTCGGATGCCACCTCTCGTGGCCCGCCGACACCCAGGTCGCGCTCGCCGCGGTGGGCGTGCCGATCAGCCCGGCCTCCACCGCAGCCCGCGCGGTCTGGACGCCGGTGCCCAGCACCGTGTCCGGCGCACTGCCGACGGCCACACCGGCGGCCCGGGCCTCGGCCATGACGAGCGCGGCATCGGCGAACGTCGTCGCGAGCGGCTTCTCGCCGAAGACCGCGGTGCCGGCGGCGATCGCCGCGCGGGCGATGTCGGCGTGCGCGGCCGGGACGGTCAGGTTCACGACGAGATCGAAGTCGTCGGCGGCGAGGAGCTCCTCCGGGGTGCACGCCCGGCAGGAGGGCAGGGAGGCCGCGACCTCGGCCGCGCGGTCGGCCCGGAGGTCGGCGACGGCGACCACGGCCACGGCCGGGTGGTCGCGCAGGGTCGCCAGGTACTGCTCGCTGATGACGCCGAGGCCGACGAGCCCGAGCCGGGCGACCGGCCGCCCGCCGTCGCGCGCTCCGGTCACCGCGCCGCCCACAGCAGCCCCCGTTCCACGATGGTCCGCACGTGCGGGTCCGCCAGCACTCCCGGGTCGTGCCCCGGCGTGGCCACGAAGACCCGCCCCGCGCCCCACGACCGCGTCCACACGGCTGGCGAGACGACCGGCCGGTGCCACGGCTCGTGCGCCCGGACGGGGTGCGTCGTCGTCATCAGCACGTCGTTCGCATCGTCGTGGAGCACCCAGTACTGCTCGGTGCGAAGGGAGAAGTCCCCGACGCCGCGGGTGATCTCGTGGACACGGCCCCGCTCGGTGGTCTCGTACCGGTGGTCGACGAAGAAGTCGGACCCGTCGCCGACGCGCTCGCCGGGGTCCGCGGCGGGGTGGGCGGCGAACTGCCCGCCCACGAGCTGCAGGTAGTCCGCGCTCGCGCGGAAGGCATCCACAATTCCGCCGTGCCACCCGGCCAGGCCGGTGCCCGCCTCGACCGCCCGCCGCAGACCGGCGATGCTCTCCGCGTCCGCCTCGCCCATCGTCAGGCACTGCACGATGAGATCGGCGCGGTCCATGACCGCCGCGTCCGCGTACACCCGCGGGGAGTCCTCGATGCGCGCGTCGAAGCCGTTCTCGTGCAGGAACGGGAGGAACATCTCCGTCGCGGCCACGGGATGATGACCGTCCCACCCGCCGCGTACGACCACCGCCGACCGTCGTGCCACTGTCTCTCCCTCGAGGTTCCGGATGCCGCGACCCTGCGGCATCCCGCGCCAGGCTACCGGCGGGCCGGAGCGCTCGCGCCGCGCTGCGCGAACCGGACAGGCGTCGCCGATGGACGCCCGGACGCGCCGTCGATAATGAGTCGATGGAACCGTGGGAGACGCGCGAATGGTTCGCCGAGATGCTCGACGTCCTCAACCGTCACGACCTCGACGACCTGCGCGCGCTCCTCGAGCCGGGCGTGCGGCGCGCCCATCTGCCGGCGGGGGCGGACGCCTGGGTCGACGACTACGCCGAGCTCGTCCGCGGCTTCCCGGACTGGCGATGGCGCCGTATCCAGGTCGTCGTCGAGGACGACCGTCTCGCGGTGCATCTCCGCGGCGCCGGCACCCACACGGGGACGTTCCGGCATGTGGCCCCGACCCGGCGGCGCGTGAACATCGCCTCGTTCGCGATGTACCGCCTGACGCGGGGGCGGATCGCCGAGGCATCCGGCACCGACGATGCCGAGCAGGTGCTCGCGCAGCTGCGGTGACGGATCGCGCAGGGGCATGTCAAGTCCCCATAGCCGGGAGGGCCGCGCGTTATCGTCGGCTGGTCCCCGTACGACAGCGAGAGAGGTCCGGCATGACGGCGATGTCCCGCTCCGGTACGGGGGTGACGTGGGCACGCGTCGAGGACGGCTTCCACGTCGGCAGTCGGCGAGGGGAGTTCCTCGGCTACATCGACCGCCAGTCGGACGGCACGTTCCTCGCCTTCGACTCGTTCTCCCGCATGGTGGGCCGGTTCCGCGGGCTGACGGCGGCCATGTCGGCCGTCTCCGAGGCCACCCCGCCCGAGACGCCCCTCGAGCTGCGACAGACCCGGTGAAAGGCGACGCGATGACCCAGGACGCTCTCGCGACGGTGGTGTACACCAGCACCGCGACTCAGCCCTTCGACTCGAGCGCGCTGTCGGACCTGCTGCGGCAGAGCCGTGCCAACAACTCCGCCGCCGACCTCACCGGGATGCTGCTCTACCGGGGCGGGCGCTTCATCCAGGTGCTGGAGGGGCCGTCCGCCGTCATCGACGACCTGATGGCGACGATCGGCCAGGATTCCCGGCACGCCGACATGCGGGTGCTGCTGCGCGAGCCGATCGCCGAACGCAGCTTCGGTGACTGGACGATGGGCTACGAGCCCATCGGAGTGCCGGCCGGGGACGCGCCGGAGGGCTTCCGCGACACGTTCGACGACCTCGAGTCCGGGGACGAGTCGACCGTCGCCCGTGCCGTCCGCGAGCTCACCGTGTGGTTCCGCGTGCGCCGCCAGGGCGTGCCCGAGACGCCGCCGTCCTGAGACGCGCGGGCGCTTCCCGGCGGGGCGCGGGCGATGGATGCCACCGGGCCGGGGCCGCACGGCGATCCCTCCGCCCGGTCGGCGCTAGGCTGCTGGGATGATGACCCCCGCTCACGCCCGCACCGCCGTCGCGCGTGCGCGGCGCGCTGCGCGAGGCCGGCACGCATGAGCCCGCGCGACGACGACGAGACCCGCCGTGCCACGGAGCTGTTGGCCAACCGGTTGCGCACGCTCATGGACGTCGCCGAGGCGCGATCGGGGCGCGAGGTCACGTTCACGGAGATCCACGAGTTCGTCACCTCGCGCGGCCTGACGCTGTCGCGCGCGCGGTGGTCCTACGTCCTGAACGGCCATCGCTACACCGAGGACGTCGCCCTGCTGGACGCCCTCTCGGACTTCTTCGGCGTGCCGCACGGGTACCTCCGCGGCGAGCCGGGCACCCCCGACGACGTGACCGCGCAACTGGACCTCGTCCGGGCGATGCGTGCCGCGCGCGTCCGCTCGTACGCCGCACGCACGCTCGGCGACCTCTCGCCCGAGACGCTCGGCGCCATCACCCGCTTCCTCGACGAGGAGACGGCCCGCACCGCCCGGCCCGACACCGCGAAGCTCGACGCCGGGTAGCAGCATGGACCGGATCGCGCCCGAGACCCCGCACCTCCCCGTCGCCATCGAGCCGGGGATCACCCTCGCCGAGCTGATCGAGCGTGTGCAGGCGGCCCGGGGCAAGCCGCTCTCCATCCACGAGCTTCCCGGTCTCACACACGAGGACAACGCGCTGTGCGGGCTGTGGCTCGCCGCCGACGACCGCGACATCATCCTGCACGCCGCCAGCGAGTCGGCCCTGCACCGCGAGCAGTTCATCCTCCACGAGCTCGCGCACATGCTGCTGCTCCACGACCGCGTCGACGGGGCCGGCTATGTGACCGGCGCGGTGCTGCCCAGCTACGAGGACGCCACCGTCATCAAGGCGCTCGCGCGCGACGCCCTGAACGACGACGTCGAGATCGCCGCGGAGCGGCTGGCGGACATCCTCGCGACGTCCCTGCGCCGCAAGCGGCCGACCCCCTTCTCGGAGGTGTTCGGCTGATGGTCGAGCTCGTCGTCAGCGCCCTGATGTGGACGCTGGTGGGGGTGCTGGTCGTGTTCCGCCGTGCGCGGAAGGAGCGCTCGGTGCTCTACGCGGCGGTCACGATCGCGGTCACGATGATGCTCAACGACGACGATCTGTACTTCGTCGTGGACGGCTGGTTCGGCGCCCGTGACGTCGTCCACCTGATCAGCGCGATCACGCTGATGTTCGGCGTGCACTACCTCGCGAAGGGGATCTCCCGCGCGGGCGCGCAGCCGTCGCTGGGCGGGTGGCCCGCGCGCGCGGCGCTGACCGCGGCGATCCTGGTGACGACGGTCGCCTTCGTCCTCGTGCCCCACGAGGGCGGGACGACGGCCAGCTTCATGCGGGTCTACGGCGACCACCCGGCGGCGGCCGTCTACTCGTCGACCCAGTACGTCTACTTCATCTACGTCTTCACCGCCCTCGCGCGGGCGTCGGCGGCGACGCTGCGCTCCGCCGTCCTGCGGCGGGAGAGGGTCGCCGCCGTCCTGCTGATCACGGGCTCGCTCTGCGTCCTGCTGCTCTCGCTGAACGTGCTCGTCATGAACGTGGCGCAGCTGGCGGGCGGCCTTTCCGCCGCCGAGCCGTGGCGGCCCACGTACTACCTCTTCCAGGTGCTGACGTTCGCGTTCCTCGCGGGCGGGCTCGCCGTCGCGCCGATCGGACGATGGGTCACCGAGGTGCGCCGATCCCGCGAGATCCGCTCCTTCGTCGACCGGCTGGCCCCCCTGTGGAGCGAGGCGGTGTCCGCCCGCCCGGCTCCCGGTGTCGAACCCGCGCGTGCCGACCCCGAGCTCCGCCTGCACCGCCGGATCATCGAGATCCGGGACGCCGCGATGGACGGCCGGAACGACTTCGCCCTCGACGACGACCAGCGCGAGCTCCTGCGCACCGCCGAGGAGCGGCTGCTCGCCGGAGCCTGACCGTGCTCGGGTACCTCGTCGCGCGCCGGCTGACCGCGCCGCCGCATCCCCGGCGGCATCCCCTGACCGTCCACTCCTCGACGCCGACGACGGTGACCCTGGATGCCACCCCGACGACGACCGTCGCGGGGGACTGGGGTCTGTTCGTCGCCGGGGGAGAGCATGCGCGCGTCCACGGCCTCCCCCGAATCGACGCGGGGCGGGCGACGTGGGACCTCGCCCCGGGCTCGTCTCCGCCGCCGCCCGGGTCGCGGGTGTCCTGGACGGGGATCGTCGATCCCTCTCCCCCCGCGGGCACGCGAACGCACCGCCTCCCGGCCGGGGATGCCTGGCAGGTGGGCGATGTCGCCGACGCCCCGCTGGTCGCGGTGCACCTGCACGGACTGGGCTCCACACGGGCGGGCACGCTGCGCGGGGTGGCGGCGGCGACCGCGGCGGGACTGCCGTCGCTCGTCCCCGCTTACCGCAACACGCTCGACGGACGCCGTCTCGGTCGCGGGCGGTCCCACCTCGGCCTGAGGGAGACCGACGACCTCGTCGACGCGCTCCGTCTCCTCGATGACGTCGGTGCCCGCCGGTTCGTCCTCTTCGGGTGGTCGATGGGAGCCCAGCTCTGCCTGCGGCTGGCGGCCGACGGGGCCTGGGCCGCGCGGATCGACCGAATGGTCCTGGACTCGCCCGTGCTCGACTGGCGCGCCGTCCTCGCGGCCAACGTCACAGCGGCGCACCTCCCTCGGGCGGCGGCCGCGAGCGCCGCGCGCTGGCTCCGTCGCCCGCGGGCCCTGGGGCTGGACGCCCCCGTCGACCTGGATGCCGCGGACTTCGTCGCGCGGGCCTCGGAGGTGCGGCATCCCGTGCTCGTCCATCACGGCACGCGGGACTGGTCCGTACCCTTGGCCTCGTCGCGCCGCTTCGTCGAGGGCGCCCCGGCTGGCGAGCTCGTGACCTCGGGCGGGGGGCACACGACGGGGTGGAACGTGGATGCCGCCTCCTGGCAGGCCGCCACGGCCCGGTTCCTGGCGGCTCATTCCCTCTGAGCGTGTGACGCCGCGAGACGTCGACTTTCTCCCCGCAGTGAACGGGGATAGGATGGCGGAGGATGTTAGACATGCCCAATACAGGGGTGATGGCGGGCAGGTCGACATCCCGCGTCGAAGACCGCAGGTCGGCCCCGGCCGGCACTGTGCCCTTCGTTCCGCGTGGGGGCGGAGCGAAGGCGGTGGCACTGCCACCGAGAGCGGCGCGCACCGGCCTCGGCCGGACCGCCGGCGAAGGGCCCCGACGCATCGGGGCCCTTCGTCGCGACCTCGCGCGACCCCGCCGGGATGCCGTGACTTGCCGCAGATGTACGCCTGACGCCCGCTGCGGCGTACATCTGCGCCAACTCAGCGCACAGCTCCCCGGCGGGATGCCGTGACGCGGCGCGAACGAGCGGCGTCAGGCGCGGTGGGTGCCGCTCCGGCGGTCCCACTCGAGCGACCGCCACTGCAGGTACGAGCACAGGTTGCCGGCCACGACAAGCTCGGCGGCGAGCGAGGCGATGTGGTGGGGCGAGAGGGTGAGGTCGTCGGGGCGGCCGGTCAGCGTCGCCTCCCACAGGGGCTCGTCGTAGCCGACGGGCTGCATGTAGATCGCCGCGTTCGCGTTCGACAGCTTCAGGACCACCAGGCCGGTGTCACGGCCGTCGGCGTCCTCCTGCTGCGCGACGGAGATGTCGCCCGCAACCACGTGCCCCTGCGCGCGGAACTCCTCGACCCAGGCCTGGAGCTGTTCGCGCGAGCGTCGGGGCGGAGAGTCCTCGAGTTCATCGGTCACGTAGAAAATCGTCTCATACGAGGTCGCGACGGTCTCGGGAACGCCGTCGCCTCGAACCGTCCCTCGGACGTTCGAGGATCAGCGCCGATGCAATGTCGTCGTCTCCGGCGTCGCCTCCGATGTCATCCCCTCCGTCACCAGGCGGAACGTCATCGGGGGCGCCGACTCCGCTCCCCGCGTCGACGCCGGCGGCTCGGCCACCACGTACAGTCCGTGCGGGCCGTTCGCCGTGTGCATGAGCGCCTGCAGCCATAACGGGTTCAGCCGCGGGGAACGACTGCCGTGGAACTTGAACATCAGGACGGACTGCGGATGCACCCAGATGGTGGTCCGTCCTCCGCCGACGCTGACGTCCTCCTTCCACGAGAACGTGAACGACTCCGACCGCCTCAGCTTCGAGGTGATGACGTGCTCGAGATGCGACAGCAACCTGTCCTCGAACTCCACCTTCACCGTCTGCTCGAAGATGAATCGACCCATGGTGGCCTCCTTGAAGCCGCGCCCGTGCGGTGCTCCGGGGGGTCGGAGGGCCAGTACCGACGGGAACGTACCGTGCGCTCCACTGTGCAGAGCGCGGCAATCCGACTCAAGCCCCCTTCGGCGGACCCTGCGCTTGCCGTCCACGTGGTTGCGGACGGCGGATGACGCCCGTCTGCGCTGGGCGGCTCAGGCGATCAGAGCCACACGAGGGCCCCGACGTCCGACCGGGAGAAGGTCGGGGGTCGGGGCCCCGGGGGAGCGATGTCAGGCGTCGTCCGTCTTCGCCTGCTCCCGTGCGCGCTGGGCGGCGTCCTCGATGTCGGCGGCGGCGTCGACCAGGGCGTCGGCGATGATCTCATCGACGTCGGCCCGCTCCTCGACCGTCATCTCGGCGGGGGAGGAGTCCTCGCGGCGGCCGGCTCCCTCGGCATCCGCGGCCTCCCGGTCGACGAGCTCCGCCTCGGCGGCTTCGTCGTCGGTCGTGGCCTTCTCCGCGGTCACGGGCTCGATGCGGGCGGCCTCGTCGGCGGTCACGGTGTCCTCGGCCGGCACGGTGTCGTGGGCGGGGGCTGCGGGGGTGGCATCCGGAGCCTCTTCGTCGGTGCCCGCAACGGCCTCGAGGTCGGGCTCGGTGTCGTTCGGGCCGAAGACGCCTGCGACGACCACGTCCACGTCGACGGTGCGCGCGGTGAGCGGCGTGAGGGCGGCACGAACCTCGGTGCGGATCGCGTCGGCGACCTCGCGCAGCGGGTGCGGGTAGTCGACGACGACGGAGACCGTGGCGGTCAGGCCCGCGGCCCGGTCGTCGTCGATCTTGACGCCGGGAACGGCGCCGGCCAGGCCCACGCGCGTGCGGACGGCGTCGGACGTGCGCTGCAGCAGGTTGCCGAGCGCGTGGACCCCGTCCACGCCGCTGGCCGCCGTGGCGACGGTGCCGGCGAGCTCTTCGAGTGAGACCCGCTCGGCGGTGGTGGTGTCGGTCATGACTCCTCCTTCGGGGATGTCAGTTCAGTCTCGTGTTGTCGCGGGCGAGCTTGGCGCGCAGTCCGGAGTGCACCGAGATGTACGTGCGCATCTCCCGACCGGTGAGCGTGGCGAGGTTGCCGACGAGCGTATCGACGTACTCGACCACCTGGCGGGGCGACGTGTTCTGGCGCGGTGTCACGGCGACGTGCAGGACGGACTCCTTGTCCACCTCGCCGGAGGTGATCCGGGCGCTGAGGATCTCGTCGCGCTCGCCGAGGGCGTTCTGCAAGGCCTGCGACGCGAAGCCGTCGGTGATGGTGATCCGTCCCGCGGCGCTCTCGCTGCCCGCGGACTGCAGGGGGGCCTCCCGGCGCCCGCGCACGGCGGAGGCGGCGATGACGATGAGGATGATCGCCAGGACGGTGATCGCGGCGACGGCGCCCCACCCGGCGCTCTCGCGGCCGATGCCGACGAGCCAGCCCTGGAACCCGCCGACGACGGAGGTCCAGGCGTCACGTCCGCCGGGGAGGAGGGCCGTGGCGAGCAGCAGTCCTCCCGCCGCGATGAGGGCGACGGAGACGATGAAGAGGATGAAGCGGTTGAGTCCGCGGCGCGTGGCGTTCATCGGGCTTCCTTGTCTTCGGGGCGACGCACGCTGAGGTGCGTCCGGACGGCGGGGACGAGCTCGTATCCGGCGATCTCCTGCTCGACGATGCGGCGCAGCTGCGCCTGATCGACGGGGACGCCGAGCGGCGGGCGGACCGTGATGTCGACCGAGCGGTGCGCGACCCCCACGACGATGTCGTCGCGGGCGATGCCGGACTCGGTGCTGAGGTGCTGGGCGAGAGCGGATGCCACGACCCCGTTGTCGACGACGACGGCGCGCTCGCCCCAGGTCATCTGGTGACGCGACAGGCGCCCGGGCTTGAGCGCCAGCACCAGGACGATCACGCCGACGATGACCAGTCCGGCCCCGATGACGTAGAGCGCCGCGGGCGCGAGCGCGTCCGGCGCGTCGACGGCGGCTTGGAGGGCGGGGCCGGGGGCGATCAGGAGGGGGTTCTGGCCGGTGAGGGCCAGGACGATCTCGGTGCCGGCGTAGGCGAGGGCGAGGAGGAGGAGGATGACGACGGTGAGCATGGCGCCGGTGCGGGGCGAGTGGGTCTCGCGGCGCACGACGGTGCGGAGGGTGGTGTCGGTCATCAGCGCACTCGCTTTCGTTTCGGGGTGGTGGCCCCGGTGAGGGTGATGTCTACCCGGGAGACCTCGCGTCCGAACAGGCGGGTCAGGCGGGTGTGGAGGTCGGCGTGGATGCCGCGGGCGGCCTCGAGCACCGGGACGGTGGTGTTCACCGCGGGGGTGTCGTCCAGCCGGGGGATGGGAAATGGGGCGGACACGCGGACGATGACGGTGTCGCGGGATCCGGTGATGTCGA
>NZ_JBFPNN010000013.1:0-4133 GCF_040815675.1 Microbacterium sp. LMI1-1-1.1
ATAAGGTAGTGAAGTTGCCTCACGGGTAGGTCGAGAGATCGTTTCTGTGGGTGCGTCCGTTCCTTGAGAACTCAACAGCGTGCACTTGTCAAATGCCAATTTATTCCTCGTCGGTCTTCGGACTGCGAGAAATTCCTTTGGATCAAAGACCACTCCTTCGGGGGTGGCAACGGATAGTCAGCAATGATGTATCTCTTTGGTCAGTTTCAAACTCGCTGCGGCACGGTTTTTCCCCGTGTTGTATGCATTTCTTTTTTACGGAGAGTTTGATCCTGGCTCAGGATGAACGCTGGCGGCGTGCTTAACACATGCAAGTCGAACGGTGAAGCCAAGCTTGCTTGGTGGATCAGTGGCGAACGGGTGAGTAACACGTGAGCAACCTGCCCTGGACTCTGGGATAAGCGCTGGAAACGGCGTCTAATACTGGATATGAGGCGTGATCGCATGGTCAACGTCTGGAAAGATTTTTCGGTCTGGGATGGGCTCGCGGCCTATCAGCTTGTTGGTGAGGTAATGGCTCACCAAGGCGTCGACGGGTAGCCGGCCTGAGAGGGTGACCGGCCACACTGGGACTGAGACACGGCCCAGACTCCTACGGGAGGCAGCAGTGGGGAATATTGCACAATGGGCGGAAGCCTGATGCAGCAACGCCGCGTGAGGGATGACGGCCTTCGGGTTGTAAACCTCTTTTAGCAGGGAAGAAGCGAAAGTGACGGTACCTGCAGAAAAAGCGCCGGCTAACTACGTGCCAGCAGCCGCGGTAATACGTAGGGCGCAAGCGTTATCCGGAATTATTGGGCGTAAAGAGCTCGTAGGCGGTTTGTCGCGTCTGCTGTGAAATCCCGAGGCTCAACCTCGGGCCTGCAGTGGGTACGGGCAGACTAGAGTGCGGTAGGGGAGATTGGAATTCCTGGTGTAGCGGTGGAATGCGCAGATATCAGGAGGAACACCGATGGCGAAGGCAGATCTCTGGGCCGTAACTGACGCTGAGGAGCGAAAGGGTGGGGAGCAAACAGGCTTAGATACCCTGGTAGTCCACCCCGTAAACGTTGGGAACTAGTTGTGGGGACCATTCCACGGTTTCCGTGACGCAGCTAACGCATTAAGTTCCCCGCCTGGGGAGTACGGCCGCAAGGCTAAAACTCAAAGGAATTGACGGGGACCCGCACAAGCGGCGGAGCATGCGGATTAATTCGATGCAACGCGAAGAACCTTACCAAGGCTTGACATACACCAGAACGGGCCAGAAATGGTCAACTCTTTGGACACTGGTGAACAGGTGGTGCATGGTTGTCGTCAGCTCGTGTCGTGAGATGTTGGGTTAAGTCCCGCAACGAGCGCAACCCTCGTTCTATGTTGCCAGCACGTAATGGTGGGAACTCATGGGATACTGCCGGGGTCAACTCGGAGGAAGGTGGGGATGACGTCAAATCATCATGCCCCTTATGTCTTGGGCTTCACGCATGCTACAATGGCCGGTACAAAGGGCTGCAATACCGTGAGGTGGAGCGAATCCCAAAAAGCCGGTCCCAGTTCGGATTGAGGTCTGCAACTCGACCTCATGAAGTCGGAGTCGCTAGTAATCGCAGATCAGCAACGCTGCGGTGAATACGTTCCCGGGTCTTGTACACACCGCCCGTCAAGTCATGAAAGTCGGTAACACCTGAAGCCGGTGGCCCAACCCTTGTGGAGGGAGCCGTCGAAGGTGGGATCGGTAATTAGGACTAAGTCGTAACAAGGTAGCCGTACCGGAAGGTGCGGCTGGATCACCTCCTTTCTAAGGAGCATCTGGCGCTACAGTCTTCGGGTTGTGGTGTCCAGGCGCCGGATCAGACCGAATGTGTCTGCCGGTTAGCTCATGGGTGGAACATTTGATGGGGTGCTCAGTCTGAGGATTCTGGATCTAGTACGCAGCTTGCTGTGGGAACGGTTCGGGTCGGAGGGGTGGGCACATGCACGCTGTTGGGTCCTGAGGGGCCGGGCGCTGATCGCGCTAGTCGGAAGGCTGGTGGTGGTTGGTGGCTGTTCCTCTAGGGCCTTTTCCTGCGCCGGTGTTCGGTGGCGGGGGAGGGTACCGCCCGTACTTTGAGAACTACACAGTGGACGCGAGCATCTTCGACATGATCCTTCGGGATGGTGTCGTGAAGATGATCTTAAAGATCATTAGTCAATTTTTTGACGATTCAACTCATGTGATTTCAAGTCTTTAAGAGCAAACGGTGGATGCCTTGGCATCTGGAGCCGAAGAAGGACGTAGCAATCTGCGATAAGCCTCGGGGAACTGATAAGCGAGTTTTGATCCGAGGATGTCCGAATGGGGAAACCCCGCTGGGCGGCGTGCCGACCTAGTGACTCCCGCCTGAATATATAGGGCGGGTAGAGGGAACGTGGGGAAGTGAAACATCTCAGTACCCACAGGAAGAGAAAGCAACAGCGATTCCGTGAGTAGTGGCGAGCGAAACCGGAAGAGGCTAAACCTAGCGTGTGTGATAGCCGGCAGGCGTTGCATGTTGGGGGTTGTGGGACTTTTCTGATTGCTCTGCCGAGCAGTCGACGTGACAAGAGGGTATAGACGAACGGTTTTGAATGGCCGGTCATAGAGGGTGCGAACCCCGTAGTCGAAATGCCTGTTCTTGGCGTGAAGAGTATCCCAAGTAGCACGGGGCCCGAGAAATCCCGTGTGAATCTGTCAGGACCACCTGATAAGCCTAAATACTCCCAGATGACCGATAGCGGACAAGTACCGTGAGGGAAAGGTGAAAAGTACCCCGGGAGGGGAGTGAAATAGTACCTGAAACCGTTTGCTTACAAACCGTTGGAGCCTCCTTAGTAGGGGTGACAGCGTGCCTTTTGAAGAATGAGCCTGCGAGTTAGCGATACGTGGCGAGGTTAACCCGTGTGGGGTAGCCGTAGCGAAAGCGAGTCTGAATAGGGCGATTCAGTCGCGTGTCCTAGACCCGAAGCGAAGTGATCTATCCATGGCCAGGTTGAAGCGACGGTAAGACGTCGTGGAGGACCGAACCCACTTAGGTTGAAAACTGAGGGGATGAGCTGTGGATAGGGGTGAAAGGCCAATCAAACTTCGTGATAGCTGGTTCTCTCCGAAATGCATTTAGGTGCAGCGTTGCGTGTTTCTTGCCGGAGGTAGAGCTACTGGATGGCCGATGGGCCCTACAAGGTTACTGACGTCAGCCAAACTCCGAATGCCGGTAAGTGAGAGCGCAGCAGTGAGACTGTGGGGGATAAGCTTCATAGTCGAGAGGGAAACAACCCAGACCACCAACTAAGGTCCCTAAGCGCGTGCTAAGTGGGAAAGGATGTGGAGTTGCTTAGACAACCAGGAGGTTGGCTTAGAAGCAGCCACCCTTGAAAGAGTGCGTAATAGCTCACTGGTCAAGTGATTCCGCGCCGACAATGTAACGGGGCTCAAGCACGCCACCGAAGTTGTGGCATTGACATTATTGGTAGGCCTTCGTGGTCCAGCCGTGTTGATGGGTAGGAGAGCGTCGTGTCGCGAGTGAAGCGGCGGGGTGACCCAGCCGTGGACGCGACACGAGTGAGAATGCAGGCATGAGTAGCGAAAGACGTGTGAGAAACACGTCCTCCGAAAGACCAAGGGTTCCAGGGTCAAGCTAATCTTCCCTGGGTAAGTCGGGACCTAAGGCGAGGCCGACAGGCGTAGTCGATGGACAACGGGTTGATATTCCCGTACCGGCGAAGAACCGCCCAAGCTAATCCAGTGGTGCTAAGAGTCCTAGCTCGGAATGTTCGGATCCCTTCGGGGTGATGTCGTCCGTGTGAACGCTCGACCCCATGCTGGTGCGGCTAGCGTATTAACAGGTGTGACGCAGGAAGGTAGCCCAAGCCAGGCGATGGTAGTCCTGGTGCAAGTGCGTAGGCCGAGTGATAGGCAAATCCGTCACTCACATAGGCTGAGACACGATGCGGATGAAAAGTGGGTGATCCTATGCTGCCGAGAAAAGCATCGACGCGAGGTTCTAGCTGCCCGTACCCCAAACCGACTCAGGTGGTCAGGTAGAGAATACCAAGGAGATCGAGAGAATCGTGGTTAAGGAACTCGGCAAAATGCCCCCGTAACTTCGGGAGAAGGGGGGCCTTCGACGTATTAGGAC
>NZ_JBFPNN010000013.1:4233-5376 GCF_040815675.1 Microbacterium sp. LMI1-1-1.1
TGCTCCGAAAGCGTTTGGAGGCCGCAGAGACTAGTGGGTAGCGACTGTTTACTAAAAACACAGGTCCGTGCGAAGTCGCAAGACGATGTATACGGACTGACGCCTGCCCGGTGCTGGAAGGTTAAGAGGACCGGTTAGCCGCAAGGCGAAGCTGAGAATTTAAGCCCCAGTAAACGGCGGTGGTAACTATAACCATCCTAAGGTAGCGAAATTCCTTGTCGGGTAAGTTCCGACCTGCACGAATGGCGTAACGACTTCCCAACTGTCTCAACCGCGAACTCGGCGAAATTGCATTACGAGTAAAGATGCTCGTTACGCGCAGCAGGACGGAAAGACCCCGTGACCTTTACTACAGCTTGGTATTGGTGTTCGGTGTGGCTTGTGTAGGATAGGTGGGAGACTGTGAAGCGGACACGCCAGTGTTCGTGGAGTCATTGTTGAAATACCACTCTGGTCACTCTGGATATCTAACTTAGAACCGTGATCCGGTTCAGGGACAGTGCCTGGTGGGTAGTTTAACTGGGGCGGTTGCCTCCCAAAAAGTAACGGAGGCGCCCAAAGGTTCCCTCAACCTGGTTGGCAATCAGGTGGCGAGTGTAAGTGCACAAGGGAGCTTGACTGTGAGACTGACAGGTCGAGCAGGGACGAAAGTCGGGACTAGTGATCCGGCAGTGGCTTGTGGAAGCGCTGTCGCTCAACGGATAAAAGGTACCTCGGGGATAACAGGCTGATCTTGCCCAAGAGTCCATATCGACGGCATGGTTTGGCACCTCGATGTCGGCTCGTCGCATCCTGGGGCTGGAGTAGGTCCCAAGGGTTGGGCTGTTCGCCCATTAAAGCGGTACGCGAGCTGGGTTTAGAACGTCGTGAGACAGTTCGGTCCCTATCCGCTGCGCGCGTAGGAAGTTTGAGAGGATCTGACCCTAGTACGAGAGGACCGGGTTGGACGAACCTCTGGTGTGTCAGTTGTTCCGCCAGGAGCACCGCTGATTAGCTACGTTCGGGATGGATAACCGCTGAAAGCATCTAAGCGGGAAGCCGGCCTCAAGATGAGACTTCCATACCTTCGGGTGAGAGGCTCCCAGCCAGACTACTGGGTTGATAGGCCGGATGTGGAAGCGCAGTAATGCGTGAAGCTGACCG
>NZ_JBFPNN010000014.1:0-765 GCF_040815675.1 Microbacterium sp. LMI1-1-1.1
TGGATGCCGCGGGCGGCCTCGAGCACCGGGACGGTGGTGTTCACCGCGGGGGTGTCGTCCAGCCGGGGGATGGGAAATGGGGCGGACACGCGGACGATGACGGTGTCGCGGGATCCGGTGATGTCGATCTTCACGTCGGTGCGGTCGATGCCGATGGCGTCGGCGGCGGCTTGTTCGGCGGCTTTGCGGTAGACGCGGTCGGCGACGTCGATGCGGCCGTTCGCGGTGGCGGGCCCGGCGGACCCGGGACCCGCCGGGGCAGCGGGAGTCGCTGCCCCGGTGAGTGCGGTGGTCATGACGTGCTCCGCCCGGTGAAGGCGTTGACGACGTTGCGGATGTCGATCTGGCCCGACACCACACGGCCCACCACGGCGCCGATGGCGATGAACAGAGCGACCAGGATGAAGCCCCAGAAGCCGAAGATCAACGCGGAGACGGCCAGGACGAGGCCGGCCAGCGCGCCGGTCAGGGCCGGGCTCACTGGACGCGCTTGTCGTCGTCGTCGTTGTCGTCGTCGCCCGGGATGTGGACGTCGTTGACATCGACGTTGACCTCGACGACCTCGAGGCCGACCAGGCGGTGGATGGCGCCGGCGACGCGGTTGCGGACCTCGTCGGCGACGTCCTGGATCGGGGCGCCGTACTCGACCACGATCGTCACATCGGCCGCGGCCTGGGTCTCGCCGACTTCGACCTTCACACCCTGGGTCAGGTCGGTGGCGTTGATCGCATCGCGGATCGCACCCAGGGCACGGGCACCGCCGCC